>NZ_FODV01000002.1 GCF_900110465.1 Halogranum amylolyticum | reverse complement strand
GACTACCTGGCCGAGGAGGATCTCCAAGAGTTCCTCGACGCCGACTGGGAGATCCTCTCGCACATGCACTACCACCGACCGGTTGGGCAGCGAGCGCTCACCGAAGACGTCGAAGAGGGAGATACCGAACTCGAGGTCGTCTCCACGTTCCACGGGCGGTTCGAGGGAGATCCGCTCGAAGTGGTCGACGACGACGGCAATGCCATCCGTGTGACGGTCGAGGGTCGCGACGTTGGCGACGACGTCATCTACATCAAAGAACCGGCCTCGGAATCGATTTCCGCGGACGCAGATGGCCGCGTTCGGTTCCCCGAGTCGTTCCTTCGAGAGAAACTGCGCACATCCAAGGAAGAACTGCAAGAACTCGGCGGTCAAGCGCGCGGTTTCATTGCTCCATTCGGTGTCTACGACGAGTGGGCCGCCGATCTGGTTTCCGATTACTACGAAGCCTGTGGGAATGGACGGCTCGGCACCGGCATCAACGTCGACGTCGAGCCGTACTGGGTAAATCGCACACAGTACGATGACCTCTCTGCGGAGGAACTCGATAGCCTCGCCGAAGAGGCCGCCGAGGAAGACGCCATCCTCGTCCTCGGTTCCCACTCGTGGGAGGAGGACCTCACCGAGTCGAAGATCCGCGAGGCCATCAACGCCGCTCGGGACCACGGACTCGAGATCACGACGCTTCACGAGGCGCTCGTCTCGGCCGGCGCGGTCGAGGGGTCGGACGGGGCGGACGAGGAGTCGCCGGACGAGACGGACGAGGAGTCACCGGACAAGTCGGACGAAGAGTCGTCGGACGAGTCGGATGAAGAGTCGTCGGACGAGTCGGATGAAGAGTCGTCGGACGAGTCGGATGAAGAGTCGTCGGACGAGTCGGATGAAGAGTCGTCGGACGAGTCGGATGAAGAGTCGTCGGACGAGGGGACGCGAGAGGAGTCGCCGGAAGAGCCGAAGTCCTGTTAGGCGTCGTAAGCGTCGCAGGGGCGGGCACTGTGCCCGTGTTCGGTCTCGTCGGCGACCGTATCAGTTCCCGGTTCTTCCGCGAGATGGCCCTCCCGGATGCGTTGTGAACGAGATCAGGGACGGTCCTGTCGCGTCTCGTCTTCGGCCTCGGCGACGTCCTCCAGCGCCCGTTCGTCGTTGTACTCGTTCTGTGTTCGGCCGTCGGCCTTGCCCGTGAGTTCGTTGTACAGCGCCTCGCGGACCTCCTCGGAGGAGTCGAACTCGTCGTAGTCGGTCATGCGGTCGAAGACGCTGCCGAGCGACTCGGTCTCGTTGGTGAGGTCCAGCGGTTGGTCGGCGTACTCGGTGGCGAGCTCCTCCGTCGTCACCGGGAACTTCTGGTCGCGGAGCAGCGCTTCGGTTTCGTCGAGGACGTGTTCGACCTGTCCGGCGCGGGCGCTCTTCCGGGACTCCGCACGGTCCGTGACGCTGTCGTGTTCCTCGGCGTTGTCGACGCTCGGGGCGGTGGCGTCGTGGTCCTCGGTCATGCCCGGAGATTCGACTGCGAATCGTAAGGATGTGGTGGCCCAGGGTCTCGGTACGACCGGCGTGCATCCAGCCGTCGCTGTCGGGGAGAGAAGTCGGAGTACGGCCTTGAGAGTGTGTTCAGGCCAGTCGAGCGAACGCGAGCGTGCCGCTGACGTTCTCGATGTAGATGTTCACCACGTCGCCTTCCTGTGCGCCGGGGACGAAGATGGTGTACTTGCCCTTCTCGGCGACACCGTCGCCCTTGCGGCCGGTGCCGGTGATCTTGACCTCGTAGGTCTTGCCCTCTTCGACGTCCGGCGCGTTCGTGCGTTGGCTGGAACGCTTGCGCTTTGCGACCGGACGGAAGGCACCACACGCCTCGCACCGGAGCATCTGGTTGCGGTTCTCCATGACGAGTCGCGTGTCGGGGAGGCCACACTCCGAACAGATGACGTACTCCTCGATGTAGCTGCTGATGGCGGCGTCGAAGTCCTGTGCCGTGAAACTCCCGTTGTACCGCGCACGGCCGTCTGAGTACTGCCCGGCGGTCCCCAGTTCGCGCTGGATGGCGGAGTGGAGATGTTCGGGGTCGCGCGACAGTGCGTCGGCGATCGACGAGAGGTTGGTCAGTCGGGTGAACGCCCCGTCTTTCTGCACTTGCGGGTCGGGGACCGAGAGACGCTCGTCGGACCCACCAAGGTCCGGTACGGCGTCGAGAGCCCGGTCGAGACTGGCTTGATAGTCCATAGAGGTTGGTGGAGAAGGACACGTATAGGCGTTCCGAGAGAACGACTCTCGATTCCCCTCGAACTCCACTTCCCGAAGAAATTCAAGATATATTGAAAGTAAACCTTCCAAGAACATATAATCTGGAATATGTAAAATAGACCACAAAAAGTATATTCATCCAGACGACATGTCATTCTATGCTAACTCGACGGTCTGCGATGAAGGCCGGAGCGGCGGTCGCGACGCTCAGTGCCCTCCCCCCTTCGATTCGTGCTCTCTCGACAGACGAAGCGAGTGGATCGTGCGTGTTCATCTACGACGACGGACACGATACGGATCTCACGAAGACGTTGCCTGTCCACCGGGAACTCGACGCACCCGCTTGCCTGGCCACAGTGTCAGGCTATCTTAGCCCGACTGGAGACTACCTCTCCGAAGACGACATTCAAGAGTTCCTTGACGCGGATTGGGAGATCCTCTCGCATACAGACTACCACCGCCCTGTCGGGCAGATCCCGCTCACCGACGACGTCGAAGAGGGCGACACAAAACTCGAGGTTAGGTCATCGTTCCACGGTCGGATTGGCGGCGACCCGCTGGAAGTGGTCGACGACGACGGCAACGCGATCCGAGTGGTCGTCGACGACCGCGACGACGGCGTCATCACGCTGGAAGAACCCGCCCCCGGCCCGGTCTCCGCGAGCGCGGACGGGCGGGTCCGGTTCCCGGCGGAGTTTACGCGCGAGAAACTACGAGAGTCGAAGGAAGAGCTTCGGGAGATCGGCGGTCAAGCGCGCGGTTTCGTCGCTCCGTTCGGCGTCTACGACGAGTGGGCCGCCCAGCTGGTCGCCGAGGAGTTCGAGGCCTGTGGGAACGGACGGTTCGGTAACGGCATCAACGAGGACGTGCGTCCGTACTGGATGAGACGCATCCAGTACGAGGAGATGTCGTTCGAGGAACTCGACGAACTCGCCGCGGAGGCCGCAGAGAGGAACGCCATCCTCGTTCTCGGCTCTCACTCCTGGGACGAGAATCTCACGGAGTCTGACATCGAAAACGCCGTCGAGGCCGCCCGAGACAACGGGCTAGCGATCCGGACGCTCCACGACGCGCTCGTCGCCGCCGGCGCCGTCGAAGACTCGTCGGAAGAGGACGACGAATCCGAGGAGACGCCGACCGAGACTCCTGAGGAGACACCGACCGAGACTCCTGAGGAGACACCGACCGAGACCCCTGAGGAGACACCGACCGAGACTCCTGAGGAGACACCGACCGAGACTCCTGAGGAGACACCGACCGAGACCCCTGAGGAGACACCGACCGAGACCCCTGAGGAGACACCGACCGAGACCCCTGAGGAGACACCGACCGAGACCCCTGAGGAGACACCGACCGAGACCCCTGAGGAGACACCGACCGAGACCCCTGAGGAGACACCGACCGAGACCCCTGAGGAGACACCGACCGAGACCCCTGAGGAGACGCCGACCGAGACCCCCGAGGAGGACGACTCTTCGTCCGAACCACCGGACGAGTCCGGAGAGGACGACGAACCCGAGGAGACTCCCACGCAGACTCCGACGGCGACGCCGGAGCCGCCGTCGACGGCGCCGCCAGCACCGTCCGATGCGGACGACTCGTCTCCGCCACCGGACTCCTCCGAGCGGTCGGAGCCGCCGGACGCACCGAAACCCGAAGAGACGGCGACGCCCACTCCGACGACCACAGTCACGCCGACGCCGTCCCCGAAACCCTCGTCGGCGGAGACGCCGCCACCCGAGACGGCGACGCCGACTGCAACACCGACGTCGACGGAAGGCTCGTCGGACACCGGCTCCGAGGCCACGCCGGCTGGCACGCCGAAACCCACGACGACCTCTCGGCGGCCCAACTCGTCGGGTCGGATCCCCCTCCTCAGCGACCTGTTCGACTGGCTCGCCAAGCTGTTGTCGCTCTGATCGAGCCACACGGGGCCGTCCCGCGTTCGCGCACCCACGCGTAGAAAGAGAGATAGAACCGAAGTCGGTTCCGTTACCAGCGCTGGTGGACGTGTTCTCGAACGTAGTCGTCGTAGACGTCGGCGACCCGCTGGTACTGATCGGCCGACAACGGGGGGAGGTCCGCGGCAGCCACGTTCGCTTCGATGTGTTCGGGTGACGTCGACCCCGGGATGACGGTGCTCACGGCGTCGAACGAGAGGATCCACCGGAGCGTGAACTGCGCCATCGACGTCCCCTCGGGGATCGCCGGCCGGAGGGCGGCGACGGCGTCGAGTCCAGCCTCGAGGGGGACGCCTGCGAACGTCTCGCCGACGTCGAACGCTTCACCCTCGCGGTTGTAGTTGCGGTGGTCGTTCTCCGGGAACTCGGTGTCGCGATCGATCTGTCCGGTCAGGAGTCCCGAGGCCAACGGCACGCGGACGACGACGCCGACGTCGCGGCGGTTCGCTTCACGGAAGAACAGTTCGGAGGGTCGCTGTCGGAACGGGTTGAAGATGATCTGGACCGTCTCGACGCCGGGATACTCAATGGCTTTCAACCCTTCCTCGACCTTCTCGACACTGACGCCGTAAGCGTCGAGTTTGCCGGCCGCTTTCAGGTCGTCGAGCGCCTCGAACGTCTCTGGCTGGTAGTACACCGCCGTCGGCGGGCAGTGCAGTTGAAGGAGATCCAGCGAGTCGACGCCGAGGTTCTCTCGACTCCGGTCGACGAACCGCTCGAGGTGCTGGCGGTCGTACCCCTCGGGTTCGTGGGGGTCGAGTCGCCGACCGGCCTTCGTGGCAACCGTCACGTCGTCGTACGCGCCGCGCTCCTCGAGCACCTCTCCGATGTTGCGCTCGCTCTTGCCGTCGCCGTAGACGTCGGCAGTGTCGAGGAAGTCGACACCGGCGTCGAGTGCGGTCCGAACGGCCTCGCGACCGTCTTCGTCGCTCACGTCCCCCCAGTCGCTGCCGATGTTCCAGGTGCCGAGTCCGACTTCGGTGACGCGGTAGCCCGTCGTACCGAGTGTTCGTCTGTCCATGCCCTCCCTTCGGGACGGCTACGTGTAAGTCTCCGTGAACCGGTCGGTCGCGCTTCGACTCGTCTGCGCGAATCGGTCCGAAGAGACGTTACACTACTCACGCTGTTCGCAAGAGAGATCCGTTCTCCCTGGTTTGAACGGAGCAACACATCTCTGCTCGCCTCGTGACGCTCGACTGCGCGGACTGTGACTTGCAGGCTCAAAATCGAGTCGAGAAGGCTCTTATATTCGACGCCGCTCGCTGCGCTCACGGATGTTGAAGTTCAGTCCGCTCTCCCCGATTTGAATCCACTCGCTTCCGTTCGCTCGCGGTGCTCGCTCGCCTCCCGCTCCCTATTCAAACCGGATCGAGTTCGCACGAACGCTTCGCGCGGTTCACTCGCTTCGCTCGTTCACGTTGCGCCGAGAGAATCGAGTCCGCTCTCCCCGATTTGAACGGGGGGCAAGCCGATCTACAGTCGGCTGCTCTGCCAGGCTGAGCTAAGAGCGGTCACTGCCACCTTCCGGACACTGCAGTTTAACCATTACTGTTCGAGGCGCTCGTGCACCACGTGACCGCCCGACATGAAGCAAGATTGAAATAGCCCCGCTCGAATTTGCCTGACGAACGATGAGCAAGATAACGTTCCGCGCGGACGACGACCTCGTCGAGCGATTAGAGGCGCTCGACGCCTCGAAGAGCGAGGTCATGCGCGAGGCGCTTCGTGCGTATCTCGACGGCGCGGGACGACGCGAGTCCGCATCGGACACCGATCAGTCGGTGGACGACGTGCTCGCGGCGCGAGTCGACGACCTCATCGAAGCGCGACTCGACGACGCACTCGGCCGACGGACGCGTCGGACGGACGGCCTCTCTGTCACCGTCACTGTCGACGACGTCGCGTCGAGCGACACCACGGCAGTTCGAGAGCTAGAATCGGGAGACGGCGTCCGTAAGACGCCGACGGACGAGACTCCAGACGGCGCCACGGACCGAGCGACGAACTGTGGGCAGTGCGGCGAGTCGATCGACGCCGACCACGTCTACTGTCCGAACTGTGGCGAGAAATCCTCGCACCGCACGTTCTGTGAGTGCGGCGACGAGCTCCGTTCCGACTGGGCGTTCTGCCCGAGCTGTGGTCGTCGGACGCCAGCCGCCGACGTGCTCGACCGACGGTAGAGGGTCTGAGAGTCCTGTATACGGTGCCCCCTCTCCGATGTCTTACAGACCGTCGGTACTTTTATAAACTGTGCCTCTGTGCATACTGTCGCGTAAGACGGTTGTCTTACACCGCCTGCCGCGGGGTGGGATTCGTACTCCCGTCGTGCGGTTTTGGTGTGTATGACGTCCGCACGGGCCGCGCGCCCACCGTCTTACCGGGGGAATACAAGCATGGAGCGTGTGACACTACGAATTCCGAAGCAGCAGATAGAAGAGGTCGAACAGATGGTCGAAACGGGTCAGTTCCCGAATCGAAGCGAAGCGATCCGGTCGGCGGTTCGCGAGATGCTCAACGAGCAGGGCGAGAGCCGTGACTCGGGCAAGAAGAAGACCACCAAGCGCAGCTGGGCGAGGGTGTAACGATGCAAGACATCGTCCAGGATGCACTGGATAACGCGGAAGCGGAACAGCGCGAGATGGCGTCGGACGAGGACGACGAGTTCGGCGAGCCGCGCATCGTCATCGTGGGAGCAGGCGGTGCCGGGAACAACACCATCAACCGCCTGTACAACATCGGCGTCGATGGTGCAGACACTGTCGCCATCAACACCGACAAACAGCACCTCAAGATGATCGAGGCCGATACGAAGATCCTCGTCGGCAAGTCGCTGACGCAGGGACTGGGTGCCGGTGGCGACCCCTCGATGGGTGAGCGCGCGACGGAGATGGCCCAGGGAACGATCAAGGAGGTTCTCGGCAACGCCGACCTCGTGTTCGTCACCGCGGGTATGGGTGGCGGCACCGGCACGGGCGCCGCACCCGTCGTCGCGAAGATCGCCAAAGAACAGGGTGCGATCGTCGTCGGGATGGTCTCGACGCCGTTCAACGTCGAGCGTGCCCGGACGGTCAAAGCAGAGGAGGGACTGGAGAAGCTCCGCAACGAAGCGGACTCCATCATCGTCCTCGACAACAACCGACTTCTCGACTACGTCCCGAATCTCCCGATCGGCAAGGCGTTCTCGGTGATGGATCAGATCATCGCCGAGACGGTCAAGGGGATCTCCGAGACGATCACCCAGCCTTCGCTCATCAACCTCGACTACGCCGACATGTCCACCATCATGAACCAGGGCGGCGTCGCGGTGATGCTCGTCGGCGAGACACAGGACAAAAACAAGACCCAGGAAGTGGTCAACGACGCGATGAACCACCCGCTTCTCGACGTCGACTACCGGGGTGCCTCCGGTGGTCTCGTCCACATCACGGGTGGGCCCGACCTCACGCTCAAGGAGGCCGAGGGCATCGCGGACAACATCACCGAACGCCTCGAAGCGAGCGCAAACGTCATCTGGGGCGCGCGCATCCACGAGGAGTACAAGGGGAAGGTCCGCGTCATGGCCATCATGACCGGCGTCCAGAGCGCGCAGGTGCTCGGCCCGACGACGCAGAAGCAGGCCGACAAGTCGCGCGCGAGTATCGACGGACAGGCTTCGGAGTTCGACTCGAAACAGCGTTCGGGCGAGGCGTGGCAGTCTGACGGCGGTCGCGACGAGGTCGAGAAGAACAACGGTCTCGACGTCATCCGCTAACCCACCCGACACCCAACCTCTCGAACTACCGTCTCGCTTTCTTCGCTCTCCGATCGACGACCGACCAGCGACGGCCGTCGCCTTCGTCGTTCGGACGTCGTCTTCCGTATGACCGACTCCGACACCGTCGACACTTACCAGTCGGTCGCCGAGGAGTATCGTCACCAGAACCGCGACCGATCGGTCGTCGAGCATCTGGTCGAGCGATTTCTCACTGCACTCGAAGACGTGACCGACGAACGACCCGCTCGCGTCGCCAACGTCGGCTGTGGTCCGGGGTGGGAGTCGGCCACGTTCGCTGCGGCCGGCCACGACGTCGTCGCCGTCGATCTGACGCCCGCCTTCCTCCGACTCGCTTGGGAGGAGGCCCCCGACGCCGACGTCGCCCGGATGGATATGTGGACGCTCGGCCTCGCGAACGACCGCTTCGACGGACTGTGGGTGTGCGCGTCGTTCATCCACGTCCCCCGCGAGGACGCACCGGAGACGTTGGCTGAGTTCCATCGCGTGCTCCGGGGAGGAGGTGTACTCCTGTTCTCGGTGCAGGTCGGCACGGGCGAGCGGGTCGGCGGCCCGTACGACGGCGACACGCGCCGGTTCACGCTGTATCGGCCCGACGAACTGCGGGAACTGATCGAGACTGTCGGCTTCGAGGTTCAGTCACTCGCCGTCGACGACGAGCGGTGGGTTCGACTGGTGGCGCGGGCGTGACGCTCTCTACCGCTGATCGAGGCGAGCGCCTCGGCGCTTGTCTCCGAAGTACGTCACACCGCCTCGATCGCCTCGACGAGCTTGCATTTCCGACAGACGTCCCGCGCCGTCGTCGACCCGCAGCGCTCGCACTCGTTGAGTTCGACGCCCTCCTCGTCGCCGCGATACCGCTCGGTGGCTAGCTGTGCCAGTTCCTCGTAGCCGGCCATGATGGAGTGACGCGTCCCGGGGTGGTCCTCCTCCAACTCGAGCATCAGTTCCTGGATCTCGCCCCGAAACGCCTCGCTGGCGTGGGGACACTCGGTGATGTGGGCGGGGAGGTCTTTCAGATGTGCGTAGAGCGCGACCTCTTTCTCGGGGACGTCCCGCAGCGGTTTCGCCCGCGGGACGAACTCCTCCTGTTCGTTTCGGTCGTCGAAGCCGCCGATGCTGGCGTCGAAGTGTTTGGCGATCTGCTTGACGTCGCCTTCGAGGAAGTTCATCAGCGCCGTCTCCGCCTCGTCGTCGAGGTTGTGTCCCGTCAACAGTTTGTCGGCACCGTACTCGTCGGCGAAGCGCTCGAGCAGGTCGCGACGGAACACGCCGCAGTAGGCACAGGGGGCCATCTCCATCGGGTCCTTCTCGGCGACGTCGTCCATTCGGACGCCCAACTCGTCCTCGTAGGTGACGAGTTCGTGGCGCATCTCGAGGTCGGTTGCCAACTCGACGCAGGCGTCGACGCTCTCGTCGCGGTAGCCCTCGATACCCTCGTGGATCGTGAGGGCGATCATCTCGATGCGAGGGTCCTTCCCGAACGTCTCGTCGAGGATGTGGGTGAGCACGACGCTGTCTTTCCCGCCGGAGAGGCCGATGACCCACGTCTCGGGGTCCTCGGGTGTGGCGTCGGACGGGAGCATACTGTCCTCGCGGATGCGGCGGCGGACGCGTTTGTCGACCGAGGCGCAGAAGTGGTTCTCACAGAGATGTGCCCCGGAGTAGCCCGCGTGCATCACCGCGTCGCGGTCGCACTTGTCGCACTCCATTACCGGCCTCTTGCCGACCGGCGGCCATGACCGTTTCGTCTCGGCTACCTCAGCCTCTCCGTCGAGGAGGATGTCGTCTCGGTGCATCTCGTGAGGAAACCGTTTTGCGCGACGAGCGGCAAGAGGGCGGCAATGGACCGAACCGCCGCCCTCGACCGCGTCGAGGCTATCGTCGACGCCGTCGACTCCGAGACGATGCCCGTCCCCGTCCGAGAGGTGTGGGTGTACGGCGACGTCGCGCTCGGCCTCGACCCGATCGACCGGTTGGACGTCTATCTGACCAAAGATATGCTCCTTCGCGGCGACGGCAGCGACGAGCAGGAACGCTACTTCGAGGAGGAGTACGGCGTAAAGGGCGTCGGAAAGAGCGTCTCCGCCGAATGGGCCGAGCAGTATCCCGAACGGCTGCGCGCCAACGACAGCGGTCACGCCGCCCCCGAGAAGTGTCTCGCCGCCCATCTCGTCGACGGCGACGACCCGATCCACCTCGAAGTCTGTAACGCGAGTTTCGACGACAACGTCACCCAGCGACTGCGCGGGGCGATGGCCCGCGACGCCTACGAACAGATCCTCGACCCGCGCGGCGTCTGTCTGTGGGTCGACGGCACCTACGCCGAGGAGACGATGGCGAAGCTCCGCGGCGGGGAACTCCCGTTCCCGACGCTCTCGGGGTCGCTGGAGATGCTCGGTCTCGACGAGGAGACGGCCCAAGAGGCCGCCAGCGCGATGGAGCAACATCGCGCCGAACAGACCGGGTCGACCGTCCGCGGCGACGTCGTCTGACAGACGCGACCGCACGCGACTCGGCTAGTCGCCCTACTCGCCGTTCATCTGGTCGAACACCGCGTCCCGTTGGATCGCTTGTCGGACGGTTTCGGGTTCTTCGAGCAGGTAGAACTTCATCACGCTCCCGCGGGCACGCCCTCGCCCCTCGAACTCCTGGCCGAGGATGTCGAGGAACGCCTGTTCGCGCAGCAGGTCGTACACCCGCCGCTGCGACAGTTGGTTGACGTCGAGCGCGGTCGTGAGTTCGCAGTACTTGTCGTAGATGTCGTTCGACTCGATCTTCGACTCCCGCCGTGCGGCGGTGAGCTCGGCGACGGCGAGGACGGTGAGCTTCGCCTGCGTCGGTTGGCCCTGCAGGAGATCGCGGAAGCGGTTGACGTCGGCGAGGCTGCGGGCGTCGCGGACGTGCTCCTCGCGGACGCGCTCGTCGTCGCGCTCCTCCGCGATCTCGCCGGCGTGGCGGAGGATGTCCAGCGCCTTCCGCGCGTCGCCGTGTTCGCTCGCCGCGAAGGCGGCCGACAGCGGGATGACGTCGCTCGTCAGCACGTCGGGTTTGAACGCGTCCTCGCGGTTCTCCATGATGAGTCGCAGCTGCTCGGCGTCGTACGGCGGGAAAATGAACTCCCGTTCCTGCAGGCTACTTTTGACTCGCTGTTCGAGTTTGTCCTGGTAGCTGATCTTGTTCGAGATGGCGATGATGCCGATCTTACACGAGCCGAGCTTTCCGGCCTCGCCGGCCCGCGAGAGCTGCATCAGGATCTCGTCGTTGCCGAGTTTGTCGATCTCGTCGAGGATGATGATGGCGACGTCGAAGCGTGCGTCGAGGATGCGCCAGAACCGCGCGTAGTAGTCGTCGGTAGCGATGCCCGTCGGCGGGATCTTCACCTCCGTCTCGCCGACGTCGTTGAGCTGCGTCGCCAACGTGGAGATGGCACGCGTCTCGGTGTTCGACTGCGCACAGTCGATGTACGCCGTGCCGACGGTCGTCCCGTGGTTCTCGGCGGCGCGTTTGGCACGCTGGGTGACGTGCTTCGCGACGAGCGACTTCCCCGTCCCGGTCTTCCCGTAGACGATCATGTTTCGGGGCGACCCGCCGGCGATGGCGGGGTTCAGCGCGTTGGCGACCTTCTTGATCTGCTCGTCGCGGCCGACGATCCGCTCCTCGTTCGGGATATGCTCGATCTCGAGCAGCTCTTTCCGGGTGAAGATAGGGCTGTCGACGCGGAACAGCGGGTCCGTCCCCCCGTTGGCGTCGTTCCCGTCGTCTGGCATATCACCCGCTTCAGGGGGGTGTTCCTTAACCGTGTATATCTTCGCCACCCCGGGTTTCGAGCGTAAGGCCGGTAAATCGGCGAGCGCAGCCGTTCGTATCTCCGTGTCCGGAGTCGGACCCCACACCGAGTTTCGAGCGTAACTGCGCTCCTCTCTTTCCGCACGACAGTCGTCAGACGCGTGGTCGAGACGACCCCACGTTTCGAGCGTAAACGTCCGATATCGGCCGGAAGATGTCCAAATACGAGTGTGGCACGGATGACCACGCTACCCCGCGTTTCGAGCGTAAATCGTCTCCGTCCCGATCTCCTCGCATCGACGACTGAGTTGACGACTCGCCGACATCTGTCCGGCAGTGGTCGTCCGACGGTGACCGTCAGGTGTCGACCGGCGTCGAACGACACACACACACCCCGGGTTTCGAGCGTAAACGGGAAAGACCGTGTGGCAGCGGAGTCGAAACGGTGGTTCCGAGACGGCCCTTCCCCCTAGAGTAGCCGAGACCGAAGAAGTCGAGGCCGAACGCGTCCCGACCGGCGACCTGCTCGCTAGGTTCGCCGAGTCGATTCCGACCGAGGAAAGAGAACGGTTCGCGTCGAACACGGGAGAACGACGACGTTCTCCCTCGAATCCGACGAATCGAGCCTACGGGGTTATACTAACGTATAGTATAAAAAATAACCGGTAGCCGTCGGAGTTCGCCCCGAGAGGAGGACACGGACACTCGACCAACGGGTTCACGAGAGTCGTCGTTTCGGCGTCTCTCCACCTCCCCTACGAGAGTTTACGCTCGAAACCCGGGGTGTGTCCCCCATCGAGACGGGCGACGCCTCGCCGAGATGGCTACACCCGACCGACGGTCACGTCGAACGGGACGACCTCGGCTCGTCGGTACGTTCCGTCCCGTATCTGATCGACGACCGTTCGACCCATCTCGCGCCACGCCCGCCGGAGGTCGTCGTAGGCCGCCGTCGACAGCGCCCGCCGGAGTTCGGTCTCGTGGTCTGCGAGACCGGCACCGCTGGCTTTCCGAGCGGCGTCCCGGAGGTCGACCTCCTCGTACGGGTGATCGACGGTCTTCTCGTGGTAGTAGCGACGTGAGCGGACGTCCGTCAGCCCACACTCGTGGAACGTCTCCGTCACCCGGTCGCCGGGGGCGACGTCAGTCTCGACGCCCGCGAGATACGCCTCCCGCACTCGCCGCTCGAGCGAGACCTCGTCGTCGACGGTCGAGTCAACGCTCACGTCAGCGTTGTCGGGTTCGACGGCCGCGACGAGCTCCGAGGAGACGCGGGCGAACTCCGCGACGGCGGCCGCAGGGTCGGGGAGGTTCACCAACAGCGCCTGACAGACCACCAGGTCGAAGGTGTCATCGTCGAACGGGAGACGCGTCGCGTCGCCGGCGACGGCCGGGAGACCGGTCTCCTCGCGGGCGACGTCGAGGAGGTCGACGTCGGCGTCGACACAGACGACGTCGGCGTCGCTCTCGGCGTCGAGCACCCGCGAGAGTTCGCCCGTCCCGCACCCGACGTCGAGGACGCGACGCCGCGAGTCGAGTTCGAGGTCGGCGAGTGCCGCACGGGAGTCTTCCCACATCCCCTCGCGCGTCCGCTGGAGATACTCGGCTGAGAACCTGCGCACGCCGCTCACTTCTCGGGTGGCCGTGAAAAGCGAGTCGACTCGGACGCTCCGCGTCGCCGCAGCAGCCCGACGGCGACTGCCCCGAGTGCGACCAGCCCGGCGACGACGCCGAACCCCGGCGCGTCGACGTCCGTCGACGCCGGGTCGTCGCTGGTCGGGTCACCGACCGACGGCGAACTTGCGGGTCGAGTTCCCGTCTGCCCGTCCGACGCGACTCCCGTCTTTCGGAGCGTCTCTACCTGCGGTGTCGTCTCGTCTGACTCCAACTGGAGTGTCGCGACGACGCCCGCGTGGTCGGAGGGCCACAACCGCCGGCGTTCGTCGTCGACGACCGTCGAGACACGGTCGTCGGGGGCGGTTCCGACGCGCTCGACGGTCGTCACCGGACCGACACCACGGAGGAGCACCAAGTCGAGTCGTTTGGTGAGTTCCGACCGTGGCCCCTGGAGCTGCGACTGTCGACAACAGGTGTAGCCCGGTTCGCTAGAAACGGCCTCCGCGTACGCGTCGGTGAAGAACTGCGTCAACAGGTCGTAGGTCACCGTCTCGCTGCCGTCCGCGGGGCTGTTGAAGTCGCCGACGAGGACGATCGGACGGTCGAACGCGGTCACATCGACGACGAGTTCGCGCGCCTGATCGATCTGTGTCGCCGCCGAGACGCTGTCGAGATGGGTGTTGACGAAGGTGAAGGCGGTTCCGTCCACCTCGACGTCGATCGAACAGTACCCTCGGGTGAGCAGGTACTCGACGCCGTCCGGTAGGGGGATGGTAATCGTCGCTTCGTAGGTCTCCCGGGTCGGGTTCTGCGTTTCGAGCCCCTGACGAGCGAGGATGACGCTTCGGTCGGTGAGTCGGATGTCGACCGACCCGGCGTCGAGGTCGGCCGGGAGTTCGACGTCCGTGTTGGTGACGGAGCTCGCGACTTCGTACTCGAGTCCCCTGTCGGCCAGTTTCTCCTGTAAGACCACGAGGAAGTCGAGATAGTACTCGGTGGCGTTGATCCGCCCGGGGTCGGCGACGTAGTCGCCGGGAAGTTGCATCCGGAGGAGCGTAGCCTCCTGTAATCCGATGAGGTCGGGTCCGGCCGAGGCGATCTCGTCGGCGATCGTCTCGGCTCTCGCGTCGAACCGACTCTGTTCGATGTCTTCGAGCAGTCTCGCGACTGCCGTGTCTATCTGCTCGTCGCCGGACCGTCTGAGTAGTTGGCGCAGGTCCGTGCCGATGTAGAGGTTCCACGTCATGACGGTCACCGTCGGGGGGTGGTCGGTACCGTCTCGACTGAGTACCGTCTCTCCCGCCCAGCCGGAGCCGTTACCGACGCTGTACCGCCAGTCTTGGTGACTCACTCCCGGCGCGAACACCAACCCTCCGACTGCCCCGCGGAGTACTCCCCGTCGAGAGACGGCCCGGTCGTCAGCGTCGGTCTGTCTGTTCGCGTCGGTCCGTCTGTTCGCGTCGATCTGTTTACTCACTCGTTTTCCCTCCCCGATGACGGCAGACTCCTCTTTCGCAGTTGTCACTCGTGGGGACCTGGTCTGCCGCGTTCACGCCGGTAGCCGGCGTCGCTCCCGTCGAAGTTGTCGACTGTTACTGACTAGTCGGTAGCAACCGTAATGAACTTTCTAGCCACGGGTGCGCGTCGCTCACAGCCGTTCCCCGACGGCGAGTCAGACGGGAATTCGAGGACAAATCGCTCGACGCCGCAGACGCGAGGAGACGGTCGGTGTCAGTTCTCGCGCTCGAACAGCATCGTGAGCATCTTCTCGAGGCCGATCCGGGTATGTTCGTGGAAGGTCGCAGCCGAGAGATCGAAGGAGGCGGCAACCTCCTCGCCCGAACTCTCTCGCGGCCACTCGAAGAAGCCGGCGTAGTACGCCGCTTGGAGCATCGACAGTTGGCGGTCGGTGAGCCGTCCCGTCAACTCGTCCCAGTACTCGCTGACCGTTTGCGTCTCGCGTTCGACTTCGCGTTTCGCGATCAGTTCGGCGTTCGCGAACTCCGACTGGACGGCCTCGACGACCTCCCGGATGTCCGCGTTCGTCACTGTCTCGGCGAGGACGTCGACGTCGCCCCCGGTCGCCGTGGCGGTGTGGACGTTGACGCCGTGCTCGGCGAGCAACGAGACGAGCGAGGTGTCGTCGACGGTGTACTCGAGACGGACCTCGTCGTCGTGTCTCGAGATGATGCTGACGCTCTCGACGCTGTCGGCGTCCGCCGCGATGGCCTCGACGGTCGCGGGGTCAGTTCCTTCGACGGTCACGTACTGCAGCACTGCGTCGTCCGTGAGCGGGACGAACCCGGTCAGTTCGACCGTACAGTCGGCGCGGGCCGAGAGCGACGTCAGGAACGAGTCGGGGTCGCTGACGACGAACTCCAGTTCGGTGACGAAGTCGGCGTACAGGAGCCGACGGTTCTCGATGGCGTTGATCGCGTGACTGAGCGTCTCGCCGAGCACCTCGAAGGCGGCGCGCTCCCACTCGCTGAACGTCTTCTCGGTTTTCGAGTGAACGACGAGCACGCCGTACCGAGCGTTGCGATGGCGGAGCGGGACGGCGACGTACGACCGAAAGCCGTGGTCGAGCGCCAGCGACTGTATCGGCCCGGCGGCGTCGCCGGTCGCGCGCACGACGCTCGAGCGCCCGTCGTTCCGCGCTGACTGGAGCCCCGTTCGATCCACCGCGTCGGCGGGGAGTCCGTCGATCGCCTCCGAGAACCCCTGCGGCATCCCGGCGTCGGTCTGAACCGACACGGTCTGCGTCTGGTTGTCGACGTCTGCGATCCACGCCGCCTCGTAGTGCGTCGAAGCGGCGAGTCGTTCGCAGACGATCGCCTTCAGCTCGCCGCGCGTCTCGACTTCGAGCAACGACTGGATGATCTCGCGAATGAGGACGTTGATGCTGTTGACCGTCCGGAGCTGTGTGTTCTGCCGTTCGGCGTCCAACTCCGAAAGTTTTCGCTCGGTGATGTCGAGATGAAAGAGGAGCGCGAATCGGTGACCGTCGTACCGGAACCGGATGGCACGCATGACGAACCAGCGGCGTTCGTCGGGGCCGTGACACGGATACTCCAGAGAGAACTCCTCGCGCTCACCGTCGAGCACCGAACGGATCCCTCGCCCCGCCTCGACGGCGTCTGCTCCCATACTCGTATCGCACACGGACAGGTAGTTGGTTCCCAGCATCTCCGGCGACCCCTCGAAGTCGTTGTCGCGGGCGAACTGGTGCCACGCCTGGTTGGTGTAGACGATCTCACCCTCGCTGTTGACGATCCCCACCTGCGTCGGTAAGGCGTCGAGACTCGCCTTGGCGAACGGGTGAGTCTCGAACTCTTCTGCACTCGGCGGACCGTCGGGACCGTTCGTTCCTGTCGGTCCTTCGGTTGTCTTTTCCATCTTTGACCCGGATTGACCGCTTCATCGTATCCAACGTCCATAGTGACAAAAATTTGTTCACAGCGAAGCACGGGTGACGACTCCGCTCTACGGACGCGTCGAGGACGACTTCCCGTTCCCCGGCTCGCACTCTCACAACTCCGCCGCTTCGAACCTCACGGTTTCGCCGTCGCGTACTGCGTCGTCAATGCGAGCCCGTAGCCGCCGATGGCGACGAGGACGATGGTCCCACCGGCGGCCAGTCCGTACGTGTACGAGAGGCCGACACCGACGACGACGGCGAGTTCGGCGGCGACGACCGAGACGAGAACCGACTCCCGGAAGCTCCGCCCGAGTTGTGCGGCCGTCGCCACGGGAACGACGAGCATCGCCGCGACGAGGATGACACCCATGATCTGCATCGCCGCGACGACGACGAACGCGGTGAGCACCACCAACAGACGCGTCGTCGCCGTCACGTCGACGCCGGCCACCTGCGCGGCCGTCTCGTCGAACGTGACGGCGAGGAACTGCCGGTAGTACCGCCAGACGACGCCGACGACGACGAGACTCAGGAGGGTGAGGACGAGCGCGTCCTCCCGACGGACCGTCGAGAGACTCCCGAACAGGTACTGGTTGATGCTCACCGCGATCCCCCCGTCGGTCAGACTGACGAGCACTGTCCCCAGCGCGAACCCGCCGGAGAGGACGATCGCCATCGAGACGTCGCCGTAGGCGTCGGTCCGCTCGGCGATGAGTTGGACGAGCAGCGCCGCGAGGACGGCGACGACGAGCGCCGTCACCGTCGGCGACACCGGCAGGGCGACCGCCGAGCCGAGAAACAGCCCGACTGCGACGCCGGCGAACGCCGCGTGTGCGAGCGTGTCGCCGATGAGTGCGAGTTCCCGATGGACGAGGAACGATCCGACGAGCGGCGCGACGACGCCGACGCAGACGCCCGCGATCAATGCCCGTTGCATGAACGGGTAGCAGACGAGATCGACGCCGAGCGGTGCGAACAGCCGACAGAGCAGGCCGCCGACGAACGTCAGTGCGGCGGTGAACGCCGCGAGCACCCCCTCAATCATGGTCGTGGTGGACGACGCGCTGGTTGGCACCGTACGCCCGCGTGAGTGCGTCGCTCTCGGTGAACCGGTCGGCGTCGCCGTGGAAGTACAGTTTCCGGTTCAGACATGCTACCCGCGTCGCGTAGGTCGTGACGACGCCGATGTCGTGCTCGACGAGGACGATCGCCATCCCCTCGCGGTTGAGCGACGCAAGCAGATCGAAGAACGCCTCTCGGGAGTTGGCGTCGACGCCGACGGTCGGTTCGTCGAGAACGAGTATCTCGGCCTCGGTCGCCAGCGCCCGCGCGATGAACACCCGCTGTCGCTGGCCGCCGGAGAGTTCGCCGAGTCGACGGCGTTCGAGATCGGCTACCCCGACTGTCGCGAGTGCGTCGTCGACCGCAGCTCGGTCCTCGCTCCGGAACCGACCGTGTGGGACGTGCGGATACCGGCCCATCCGGACCACCTCGCGGACGGTGACGGGCATCTTCCGACCGGACGACGCGGCGGTCTGTGCGACGTAGCCGACCCGCGTCCCTGTCTCCGCGACGTGGGCGGACTCGCCGAACAGTCGGACGCTGCCGGCGTCCGGTCGAACCAGTCCGAGCAGGAGGCGGACGAGCGTACTCTTGCCCGACCCGTTGGGGCCGACGAGACCCAAGAACTCGCCGCGCTCGATGGCGAAAGAGACGTCTTCGATGACGGGCGTCCCGCCGTAGCCGAAGCTGACGCCGTCGAACTCGGCGACGGGGTCGCGAGCGTCGTTCCCGCTCCCGCTCACTGTGCCCCCAGCGCTGTCGACAGCGAGTCGAGGTTCACCTCGCGCATCACGTCGAGATACCCCCAGCCGCGGTCGTCCCACTCGGGTTTGATCGTGGGGATGGGTGTGACCGGGAGCACCTCCTTCGCGCCCGTCTCCGCGACCAGCTGCCGCGCGGCTCGGTCGGACTCGAACACCGGCGCGAGCACGTGCTCGATGCCGTGTTCCTCGACGACGTGTTGGGCCTCGCGGACCGCCTTCGGCGAGGGGGTCGCGTCCGGCGCGAGGCCGCTCAGTGCGTGGACCTCGAACTCGTACCGGTGGCCGAGATACTGGAACGCGTTGTGGCCGGCGACGAGCACGACCTCACGGCTCCGACTGGCCAGCGCCTCCTCGAACTCGGCGTCGAGCGCGTCGAGCTCGGCCAGGAGCGACTCGGCGTTCGCGTCGTAGTCGTCGCTGTTGTCCGGATCGGCCTCGGCGAACCCGGCCCGGACGTTCTCGACTGCGGCCTTCGTCCGCGTCGGGTCGAGCCAGAAGTGCGGGTCCGCCGTACCGTGGTCGTGATCGTCGGTCTGGTCGCTCTGGTGCGTTTCGTCCTCGTGGTCGTCGTGACTGTCGTGGCCGTCGTCGCTCTGGTGACTCTCTCCCCCGTGACCGTCGTCGCTCTCCGCGCCTGGAGCGGGCAGCAGATCGACGCCCGATCGAATCGCGATCACGGAGACGTCGGGTGCGTCCGTCCGAAGGTTGGCGACGACGTCGTCGGCCCAGGGCTGGAACCCTTCGCCGACGTAGACGAAACTGTCGGCGTCGACGGCCTTCCGCTGGACGTCCGGTCCGGGTTCCCAGCCGTGGCCGTGCTGCCCGAACGGAACCAGACTCTCCACGGTGGCTGCCTCGCCGACGACCTTCCGAGCGATGTCGCTGGCGACGAAGAACGACGACTGGACGGTGCGGTCGCCGTCCGACTGGCCGCCGCCCGACTGGCCGTCGTCCGACGGTGAGGCTTCTCCGAGACAACCGGCACTCCCGACGAGCGCCGCACCGAGACTGGAGGCGAGGAACGTGCGCCGCGTACGTGGCTGCAACATGAGTTAACAACATGAGCCAAGGTATTAATAAATACTGCTATCTCTCTAGCGTCTACTGCTAACGGGACCGACGTCGCAACCGCTTTGCCCACCCCGTGGCAACTCGGTGGCATGGACGACACCGACGTACACGACAGGGAGTGGCGGTTGATCCGCGAGGAGTCGTGGTCGGGGGCGATGAACATGGCGCTCGACGAGATCGCCGCCGAGACCGCTGCCGACGGCGGACCGCGGACGGTTCGCGTCTACCGCTGGGAACCGAGCACGCTCTCGTTGGGTTACCGGCAGGACCCCGACACCGTCGACTGGGCGTTCTGCGAGCGCGAGGGGATCGACGTCACCCGTCGACAGACCGGTGGCGGCGGCATCTACCACGACAACTACGGCGACGTCTCCTACTCCATCGTCGCGCCGAAGGCCGAACTGCCGTCGAGTCTGCTGAACTGTTATCATCTGCTCTGTACGCCGGTGCTCGACGCGTTCGACCGGATGGGTGTCGGCGCCGACTTCGCCGCGGAGGAACTGCCCGAGATCTACCACCCCGCCTGCTATTTGCGTGAACTCCACCCCGCGCACGACGTCGTCGCCGGCGGCCGGAAGATCAGCGGCAACGCCCAGTATCGCCGGAAAGACGCCGTCATTCAACACGGCTCGTTGACTTACTCGGTGCAGGCCGACCGTCACCTCTCGACGTTCTCGAACCCCGGGACCACACCCGAGACGTTCCGCGAGCGCGTCACCGGGATCGACGACGAGAGCGAGACGAGTCGGAGCGAAGCAGTCGCGGCGGTCGAAGTCGCGCTGGCGGAGTGGGCCGCGGCAGCGGAGGGGTCGTGGACGGACGACGAACTCACGCGGGCGCGCGAACGGGCCGACGAGAAGTACGCGGCCGACGAGTGGGTCCGACGGCGGCCGGACGAGCGGTAGGACCAGCTCCAGACCGACGCATACGCCGTGACACCGACTCCGAAGTCCCTTTCACGACCCGTCGCTTCCCCACGCGCATGCAGGTCGGAGCACACGTATCCATCTCCAGTTCGAAGGTCTCCAGCGACGACGAGACGCCGCCGCACGGCAACATCGCCAACGCGGTCCACCGGCAGGTCGCCTTCGGCGGCAACTGCGGGCAGATCTTCACCACCTCGCCGCAGGTGTGGCGCGACCCCGACATCAGCGACAAGGCGGCCGAACTGTTCAGAGCCGAGACCGAGGCAAAACTCGACGGACCGTGGGTCATCCACGCCTCCTACCTCGTGAACCTCTGTACGCCCAAAGACGACCTCCGAGAGAAGTCGATCGCCTCGATGCAGACCGAGGTCGACACGGCGGCGAAACTCGACATCCCGTACGTCAACGTCCACCTCGGTGCGCACACCGGGGCCGGCGTCGAGGGCGGCTTAGAGAACGCGGCGAGCGCACTCGACGAACTCGACGTCCCCGAGGACGTGACGGTGCTCGTCGAGAGTGACGCCGGCAGCGGCACCAAACTCGGCGGCGACTTCGAGCATCTCGCGACCGTCCTCGAGGCGTCCGAGCAGGACCTCGAGATCTGTCTTGACACGGCCCACGCCTTCGCGGCGGGCTACGACCTCTCGACCGAGGAGGGTGTCGCGAAGACCGTCGCCGAACTCGACGACGTGGTCGGTCTCGAGAACCTCGCGTACGTCCACCTCAACGACTCGAAACACGAGTGCGGCACGAACAAGGACGAACACGCACTCATCGGTGAGGGGCTCATCGGCGAGGAGGGGATGCGCGCGTTCGTCAACCATCCGGAGCTCGCGGACGTCCCGATGGCGCTCGAGACGCCGACCGAGGACGGCAAGGGGTTCGCCTGGAACATCCAGCGCGTCCGCGAACTCCGCGAGGAGTGATCGGGCAGTAACCGTCCGTTACGAACGTATTGGATGTCATAATAGTATTGAAAGAACGAACTAACTCTCTCGTGACACGTCTCTCCGACCGATCGGTCGTTCGACGAACCTTCTTTCTGTTCGACTCTCTGATTCCTGTCGTTCGACCGCTGAATCTAGTAATTGCTGGTTATCGTAGCTATCCACATCGCTAACAGTCTCTTAGCACTGAAATGGGAATATTCTGATAGGTCGTAGTCGATCGTATGTCGACTCATCGATTTCGGGCGACCCGACGACAGGCACTGAAGGCCGGTGTCGGGGCTCTCGCCGCCTCCGGCTTCGCCGGAACCGTCTCTGCGAGCACCGACGCGAGCTGTGTTCTCATCTACGACGACAGCCCGGGTCACGACTACACGAAGACGTTCCCGGTCCATCGGAAGGAAGACGCGCCCGGTTGTCTCGGCTGCGTCTCCGACTACGTCCGGACACCGGGCGGTCTCGACCCCGAGCAGCTCGTCGAGATGGCCGACGAGGGGTTCGAGATTCTCTCGCATACGGCTCACCATCATCCGGTCGGATCGGTCGGTCTCGCGGCCGACGTCGACGCGGGCGACACGGAACTGGAGGCGAGTTTCGGCGTCCACGCGCGGTTCGCGGGTGCGCCGCTCCAGGTGGAAGACGACACCGGGGCGTCGTTCACCGCGACCGTCGCTCCGCGCACTGACGACCAGGACGGGAGCGTCGTTCGCCTCGACACGCCGGCCGACGCGGCCGTTCGAGTGGACGACGACGCCCGCGTGAGGCTGGCAGACGACTTCCTCCACGAGTCGCTGGCCGAGTCGAAAGCGGTTCTGGAGGGGTACGACGTCGACGTCGATCACTTCGTTGCTCCGTACCAGATCTACGACGAGCACGCGGCGACCGTCGTAGCCGACCACTACGACGCCGTCGGCAACGGCGTACTCGGGTCAGGATTGAACGACGCCCCCGTCCCGTACTGGCTCGACCGGGGGACGATGGCCGAGCAGTCGAAGGCGAGCGTCCGACGCCTCGCTCGCCGCGCGGCCGAGGACGACGGACTGCTCCTCCTCGGGTCGCACTCGTGGGACGAGCGGCTCACGCAGCCGCAGATCCGGATGATCATCTGGGCCGTCCGCGCCGGAAGGGCTCACGCTGAAGACGCTCGATGAGGCACTCCACGACCACGACGTCCTCGGCGGATCTGCCGATTCGACGCCGGAGCCGACGCCGACGGCGACTCCCGAACCCACTCCTACAGCGACTCCCGACCCGACGCCGACGGCGACTCCCGAACCCACTCCTACAGCGACTCCCGACCTGACGCCGACGCCAGCCGATGCCTCCGCAGAGGGATCGACACCGACGGCCGTCCAGACGTCGACGGCCGTGCCGGAGTCCGGGTCGAAGCCGGCGCGAGCGTCGCGCGTCTCCGACCCGACCGACCCAATCTCGGCCAGTCTCGACTGGGCGGGCGACTTCTTCAGTTCCGTCGTCCGGGACGCTCGTCTCCTGTTGCGTTGACCGTCGGACGCCAACAGAAGCATCCTTGTCGGGCGAGTCGAACCGTCGACTGTGACCCGTGTGACGCTCAGACTCGCCACCGAGACCGACGCGGCGGCGGTCCAGCGTATCTACGCACCGTACGTCGAAGACACCGCAATCACCTTCGAGCTGGAACCGCCGTCGACAGCCGAGCTGCGTGACCGCATCCGC
This sequence comes from Halogranum amylolyticum, assembly GCF_900110465.1. Classification (GTDB taxonomy): domain Archaea; phylum Halobacteriota; class Halobacteria; order Halobacteriales; family Haloferacaceae; genus Halogranum; species Halogranum amylolyticum. Next base: position 520,345 of record NZ_FODV01000002.1, on the reverse strand, counting down.
GACACGCTCGCCGACTACCCGTGGATCGTCTGTGAGGTCGACGGCGACGTCGTCGGCTACGCCTACGCCGGTCCGATTCGAAAACGCGAGGCCTACCAGTGGTCCGTCGAGAGTTCGGTGTACGTCGACTCGGCGCACCACCGCAACGGCGTCGCCCGGGGTCTGTACGAGTCGCTCCTCGAGCTGCTCGAACTGCAGGGGTACATCACCGTCTACGCCGTGGCGACGCTCCCGAACCCGGCGAGCGTCGCGTTCCACGAGTCGTTCGGCTTCGAGCAGGACGCCGCCTTCGAGAAGATGGGCTACAAAGGCGGCGAGTGGCACGACGTCGGATGGTGGTCGCACACGCTCCGTGACCACCCCGACGACCCGGACCCACCGTTGTCGTTGTCGGCGGCACGAGAGTTCGATGGGTGGGAAGACGCGCTTCACGCCGGCGAGTCGTCGGTTCGACTGTAGCTCCCCTGCGACGGTGAAGCGATCGAAAGTGGTTCGACGTGAACTCCGACTACTCCTCGCTTAGTGCCAATCACCGAGTGACTTCCGAGCGTAGCCCCGACCCGGAGACTGTACCACGGCGATACGACGAAGCGGGGATTTCGTATAGCACGATGTGATACATTCACGGTGGATACGGACTCGCGGCCCTTTTACCCGCACGCCGCGACGGTTTCGGTATGGTTCGGAACATCGCGAGCGTGATGGCCGAGCTCGAACCCGAGGACTTCTATCTCCTCTCCGGGGTCGAACACGGCATGCGCTTCAGTAAGTGGGTCAACCGAGAGAAGCTCCCGGACTACGCCAACTTGACCGGCGAGGAGGTCGACTACCGCATCGACCGCTGTATGAAGCGGGAGCTCATCACCCGCAAGACGATCCAGTACGAGGGCTACCAGTTGGAGTTCGAGGGGTACGACGCGCTGGCGCTGCGGACGTTCTCCCAGCGAGACACCGTCGAGGGTGTCGGCGCACCGCTCGGCGTCGGCAAGGAGAGCGACGTCTACGAGGTGCAGTCGTACAAGCCGATGGCGCTGAAGTTCCACCGCGAAGGATACACGAACTTCCGGAAGGTCGACCGCGAGCGCAACTACACCTCCGACAAGAACCACGTCTCGTGGCTCTACACCGCCCGGAAGGCGGCCGAACGCGAGTACGAGGCGCTGGAGACGCTGTACCCGAACGTCTCGGTCCCGCGCCCGGTCGACCACAACCGCCACGCACTCGTGATGGCGAAGTTCGACGGCGTCGAACTCGCTCGCGCGAGACTCGAGTCCGAACAGGTGGTCGGCGTCCTCGATCTCGTCCTCCGGGAGATGGCGACTGCCTACGCCGAAGGCTACGTCCACGCCGACATGAGCGAGTACAACGTCGCCATCAGCGAGAACGGGATCACGGTGTTCGACTGGCCGCAGGCGGTGCCGACGGACCACGACAACGCCCGCGAACTCCTCGAACGCGACGTGAAGAACATCGTCGGCTACTTCCGACGGAAGTACCCCGCCGAGACGCCGGAGTCGGTCGACGTCGAGGGGCTCGCCGCCGCACTCGCCGCCGACGAGTTCGACTCGGTCCGCGCGTTCGTAGAGGAATAAATGACATACCGTGATACCGAACCGGATCGCTTTCTTGCTCGGTCTCTTTCCGCCCCGAGCGTCCAGCTCGGAACCTTCTCGGTAACGCCGTCACAGTCGGCTCTCTCGACCGTCGCCGCCCAGTCGCGGGTCGAACCGCATACTGCGAGAATCGGGGTCGGAGCGGCCAGTTTCGCGGTTTTTACTCCGTCACTTACCCGTGGGTAAGCGAGGTTTCCAGGCGGTAACCGACCCCAGTTACTCCTTTGTTAGATTGTTGTTAAGTATGGAAACAAAGAGAGTCTGTAGCAGACTCCATGCCTGAGAACGCAGCCCCCGACGACGCGACAACCACCTCCCGACGCGGCTTTCTCAAAGCGGCGGCGACTCTCGTACTCGCTAGCAGTGCAGCAGCGGCCGCCAGCCAGCCGTCGCTGCGGCGAGCCGCGACAGCTATCAGATCCTCGAAGACACCATCTACGAGACGACTGTCTACGTCTACGACTCCGGCGTCGACGGCCCGACGACGTTCATCACCGGCGGACTCCACGGCGACGAACGCAGCGGCTATCTCGCCGCCGAGGAGATCACCGAGTGGACGGTCGACCACGGGAAGCTCGTCGTCCTCCCTCGAGCGAACGTCCCCGCCATCGAAGACGACACGCGCCACGGTCCCCACGGTGACATGAACCGACAGTTCCCGCCCCGGAGCGGAATCTGTGAGACAGAGGCCGCCCGCGCTATCTGGGACGAAGTGGTCCGACACGACCCCGACTGGGCGTTCGATCTGCACTCGGCGCGCGGCATCTACAAGTCCGGCGACGGCAGCGTCGGGCAGGCGCTGTTCCCGACGTGGACCTCGCCCGCCCGCGACTACGGGGAGAACACGGTCGCCAACCTCAACGACGAGTTCGGCCTCTCGGGCGACATGGCGTACCTGATGGGCAACACCCTCGACGCCGATCGCGATATGCTGATGCACCGGACCGCCGGCTTCCTCGACGTCCTCGGCTTCCTCTGTGAGACGACCGAGAAGGCCGACTCGCTGGACGAGCAGATCCAGTGGCATCTCTACACGGTCGAACACGTGATGGACCAGTACGGCCAGTCGCCGAGCGTCGACGGCAGCAGTTCTAGCAGTTCGGGCGAGTCCGACACCCAGGAGATCCACATCGAAGGGACCGGCCCGGTCACCCGCTTCGAGTTCTCCGTCTCCGGAACCGTCGAGAACGCGGGCACCCTCGAAGACACCGACGCTGTCTACAGCGACCGGGTGGAGGGACAGGTGTCGACGCAGGACGACCGCTTCGCGTTCACGGGCGACCTCGAACAGTTCGTCGTCACCGAGGGGGACAAAGACGACGTCAACGTCTACGTCGACGGTCAGCAGATCAGCGTTGACGAGGCGAACCCCGAGAAGATCATCCACATCGGTGGGACGGGGCCAGTCACCCGCTTCGAGTTCGAGGTGACGGGGTCGCTGCGGAACACCGGCACGCTCGAAGACACCGACACCGCCTACGACAGTCGGGTGGAGGGACAAGTGTCGACGCAGGACGACGAGTTCGCCTACACCGGCGAGTTGGAGCACTTCACGGTCACCGACGGCGACAAGGAGGACGTCGTCGTCACCGTCGACGGCGACCGAATCTCGGTTCAAGAGGAGAGCCACCTCATCGAGATCCGTGGCACCGGTCCGGTGACGCGCTTCGAGTTCGCCGTCTCGGGGAGCCTCGAGAACGCGGGCACGCTCGAGAGCACCGACACGGTGTACGACGACCGCGTCGTCGGCCAGGTGTCGACGCTCGACGACGCCTTCCGGTACACGGGGAAACTGGAGCAGTTCACCGTCACCGACGGCGACGAGATCAGCGTCGCGTAGGCGACGTTCCGGCGACCCGGTCCCCACGAGACGGACCGGCGATGACTCCCTGGCAAGGGGACGAGCCACTTGCGTCTCAACCCGACGCAGCAGTCGACGTGCGTTCCGACCCGGCGTTCTCAGGCACGCCGGACACGGGCGTCACGTTACCCGCACAGTCTGACACTCCATACACGCCGTCGGCGGAGGTGGGGCCCCGCAACCCGAGCCATCGATCGCGGGCTCCCGGCTCCGTTCGACGAACGCGGTTCCCGCCGCTTCGGCTCTCGATATTTGATTTTCCGACGTTTCGGATCTCGTTCCTTCCGACTCGGCTTCGCAGACGTCGAGTGACTACGACTCGCGCGTCTCGTCCTCGCCCTCGTCTTCGTCCGTCTCGGTGGCGACAGAGAGGTCGACCTCGTCGGCCTCGAAATCCTCGACGAAGGCGCCGCTGCCGCCGACCATGTAGCTGTCGTCGTCGGTCTCGACGACGAGCGTGTTCTGGACTGGGAAGTCGTTGTTGACGGGTGCGATCATCCCCTGTCGCACCTCGACGACGCGACCGTCGAGTTCCGTCGGACCGTCGTCGCTGTGGACGGTTCGACCCCGTACGCGGGCGCGAAGCGGGGTGCCGTCGCGGAGATGCAGCGTCGCCTGCAGGACGGCGTTGCGGAAGTCCCGGTAGGTCCCCGGCAGTTCGTCGGGTTCCGTGACGTACACCTCGGTGGCGCTGGGCCAGTAGTTGCCGAAGAACGACCCGACCATGACGGGCGAGAGCTGCTCCTGCGTGAACGAGATGGCCTGCTTGCCGCTGTTCGACCGGGAGATCATCTCGGTCGGAGCGATGAGACTGGAGACGCGGTCGGCCGTCACCATCGTCGGCATCAGTTCGCGCCACGCGCGGGCGACGCTAGCGACGCCGTCGAGGTCGAACTCGACCTCCGGATCGACGCCCGTGACGACGAGTAGGACGAACACGCCGCGGTCGACCGCCTCGCGAAGTTCGTCGGCGACCTCGGGCAGCTGTTCGTACGGCAGCGAGAGGCTGAGTTCGTTCTCGGCCTCTCGGATCAACGATTTGATCCGCTTTATTACGGTCACGCGGGATTTGACGACCTCGAACTGGTCGGCCTGCGGGGCCGCCTGCGAGTACCGTTCTTCTAGTTCGGGACGCATCCGGTCGAGGTTCCCCGAGAGCGTCTCGATGACCGACTCGGGAGGGTTCGCTCGGATGGTCGTCGGGACGACGTGGTCGTTGACGGAGACGAACCCTCGCTCTTCGAGTTTCTCGCTAATGCTGTAGACGTAGCGCTTGGAGACGCCGGCGGCCTCGGCGATGGTGCTGGCTTTCGCCTCACCGTGCTCGAGAAGCGTGAGATACGTGTCGACCTCCTTGTCCGAGAGGCCGAACTGCCGAAGCAGATCCGTGAGCGTGGGGTCGTCCATGTTGCTACTGATGGTCACGGCCCCTACTTACATCCCCCGGATAGCGCTCGTGGCGCCGTCTCGCACCTGTTCGGCCCGCTACGCGTCCGTCGTCCTCTTTGGAACGCTCTGCCCCGTGAATCTATGAACGAAAATTACACCAAAACTTCTTAACACGTGCTCACGTCGCATTCGCCAATGCAACTCCGCGACGCGCTCCACGACTACAAGCATCACAGAGACCACAGGACGCGGTTCCCGGGCGAACGGCGCTCGACCGAGGGCCTGTTCTCCGGCCGGGACGGGCGACTCGTCCACGTCACTCCCGACGGCGTCCTCCGCGACTACGGCTACCCGTTGACCGGGCAGACCGGTATCGAGCGCTCCCGTCTCGGAGTTCGTCGCGACGACGAGGTCACCTGGTTCGACGACTGCGAGACGCGTTCGCAGTCGTACCACGACGAGACGGCACTCGTCGTGACGGAGCACGTGCTCTCCGACGGCGTCGCGACGCAGTACGACCTGACGCTCGGCGACGCCCACCTCACACACGTGACGCTCGACGTCGACGACGCGAAACGAACGACGACGTCGGACACGACCGAAGACGCGGAACTCGTCGCGTTCGTCGGCTTCGCACCTGACGGTCAGGACACCCGCATCGGCCAACTCCACCACGACGACGCTATCGAGGTGTACCACGCCGACGAGCACGACTTCGTCATGAGTTCGACCGGCATCGCCGAGTTCCGGGGACAGGTGCCCGCGAAGTTCACGGAGATCCTGGACGTCGACCCCGTCGACCTCCCACGTCCCGTCTCGGACAACCGCTACGAGGAGGAACGGCTCTCGGGCAACCTCGTCTGCCTCCTCCCGTTCGAAGACGGTGCGACGACGGTGGCGACGCTCCTGACTGACCGGACCGAGACGCCGCGCGACGAGGCGCTCGACCGTCTCGTCGAACTCGCGGCGACCTACACGGACGTCGAGACGCTCGAACGCGCTGCCGGGGCACAGATCGAGGTTCCCGTCGCGGCCGACGTCCCGCACGCCGACGCGATGGCTGCGGACCTTCGCGTCCTCTCTATCCTCTCGGCGGAGACGGGTCTCCGCATCGCCGGTCCCGATTTCGACCCCTACTACGCCTACTCCGGCGGGTACGGCTACACCTGGTTCCGCGACGACGCCGAGATATCGTTGTTCTGCCTGGAGGCGGCCGAACAGTTCGACCTCGACCTCGAGACGTGGCACGCTCGAAGTGCTCGTGCCTACTGTGAGACGCAGCGCGAGGACGGGTCGTGGCCTCACCGCGTCTGGCCTCGCAACGGCAGTCTCGCCCCCGGCTGGGCGAACGGTCGACTCGAAGCGGGCGACGACGTCGACTATCAGGCCGACCAGACGGGGAGCGTCATCACGTTCCTCGCGAGCGTCCGCGACCACCTCGACGACGAGGCGCTCGTCGCCCGAGTCGACGAGACGCTCGACCGGGCGCTGGTCGGACTCGACGAGACGCTCGCCGCCGACGACCGTCCGATTGCCTGTCAGAACGCCTGGGAGGACATGACCGGACGGTTCGCCCACACGACGGCGACGTTCCTCGAAGCCTACGCGACGCTCGGCGCGGCAGACGTCGACGACAGCGACCACGCCACCGAGCAGGCGACGGCGATCTACGAGGCGCTCGACGACCTCTGGGTCGAAGAGAGAGGGATCTACGCGCTGCGGGAGTTCAGCGAGGACGCCGACCCCGCGGAGTCGACGAAAGTGGGGTCGAAGAAACCTGGGTCGGCGAAGTCGAGGTCGAAGAAAGTGGGGTCGAAGAAAGAGCGTGCGCCCGACCCGAAAGCCGTCGTCGAAGCGAAGGAACCGACCGACTACGAGGCGGGCGACCTCGACGAGCGCTGTGACTCGGCCGCCCTCGGTCTCGTCGCAGCCCACCGCGCCTACGACCGCCTCGACGGGGTCGACGAGGAGCGTCTGGATCGACTCGTCTCTCACGTCGAGACGGTCGTCGAGACGCTCCGGCGGACGCCGGCCGAGGACGTCGACGGACTGTACCGCTACGAGGGCGACAGTTGGCGCGTGCGCCAGCAGACAGACGAGAAGATCTGGTCGGTGTCGACGGCGTGGGGTGCCCACGCGGCCGCGAGCCTCGCCGCCACACTGGCCGACCACGACGACGACCGCGCCACCGAGTTCGCCGAGTTGGCACGAGAGCTCCTCTCGCTGTGTCTCCCGGGTGGGGCGCTCTGTCTGGAGAGCGGCTACCTCCCCGAACAGCTGTTCGACGACGGCACGCCCGACAGCGCGACGCCGCTCGGATGGCCGCACGCGCTGCGACTGGCGACCGTCGCCCTGATGGACGAGTACGGGATGCTCTCCGAACAGCCCGTCGTCGCCGACGACTGAGCGGCGCGACGCTCGGTTCGGGGTGGTTCGGTTCGACGACGCTTCTGTCCGCGGCCGTCGAACGGAAAAGAGAGCGGTGAGCGGAGTCTGTAGTGCTGCGGTGCCGTAGTGGTCTCGCCTACGGCGTCGGTGAGATCTTCTGTGTTCGCGTGCGCGCGAGGAGCGATTCTCCGGTCACACCGTCAAACAGGTGGAGGTCCGACTGGTCGAACGTAATCTGGATGACGTCGCCGCTCGCGGGTTCGACGTCCGAGTCGACGCGGGCGATGAAGTCGGTGCCGACGTCGAGGTGGAGATAGTTGTCGCTGCCGATGGGTTCGACGACGCCGACGGTCGTCTCGACGGCGTTCGGCCCGCCGTCGACGACCTCGACGTCTTCGGGACGGATGCCGAGCGTGAACTCGGAGACGTCGGCTTCGCGGACCCGTGCGGCGACGTCTCCGGAGAGCTGGTAGTCGAGCGGTCCCTCGGTCTGCGTGAGTCGAACGGCGTTCCCGGAGTCCTCGACGGCGACGTCGAGGAAGTTCATGCTCGGGCTGCCGACGAAGCCGCCGACGAACTCGTTGGTCGGGTTGTTGTAGACGTCCTTTGGCGCGCCGAGCTGCTGGAGTTCGCCGTCGTCGAGGATGGCGATGCGGTCGCCCATCGTCATCGCCTCCTCCTGGTCGTGCGTGACGTAGATGGCGGTGATTCCGAGTTCGTTCTGGAGCCGCTGGATCTCCGTCCGCATCGTCGTCCGGAGTTTGGCGTCCAGATTCGACAGCGGCTCGTCGAACAGGAACACGTCGGGTTCGCGCACGATGGCGCGGCCGAGCGCGACGCGCTGTTTCTGTCCGCCGGAGAGTTCGTCGGGTTTGTCGTCCAGCAGGTCCTCGATACCCATCATCTCGGCCGTCTCGCGGACGCGCTCGCGACGCGCCTCCTTCGAAAGATCCGTGCTCATCCGTAGACCGAACGCCATGTTCTGTTCGACCGTCTTGTGGGGGTAGAGCGCGTAGTTCTGGAACACCATCGCGACGTCGCGCTTGCGTGCGTGGACGTCCGTCACGTCCTCGTCGCCGATGTGGATGCTCCCGCCCGTCGGCGTCTCCAACCCGGCGAGCATCCGCAGCGTCGTCGATTTCCCACAGCCCGAGGGGCCGACGACCGTGATGAACTCCCCGTCGTCGACCTGCATCGAGACGTCGTCGACGGCCACGATGCGACCGTTGTCGAACTCCTTTCTGAGATTATCGAGCGTTACAGTTGCCATTATCGCCATGCGTAGTGGTCACAGGGTATAGTTCTTGCCCTCTGAACGAAATCTGTGATGCATAATTTCGTAGTACCTTAACGAAGGCCGCGGTCGTCGCCGGCGCGTCGGCCGACCGGTCACCAGTTGTTCTCGAGAGTGTCGAAGAGGAACCATACTCTTTGATGCGTTCTTGGCGTCGCTAGTTGCAGTAGGTCCCCCTCGTAGCCACAGACATTCAGTATGAACAATAGTGTCGTATTCGAATGATTTAAGGTGTGAACGACTTATTCATCCAATATTCATCCATGACAATGGACCGCAGAACGGTACTCAAGAACCTCGGTGTCGCAGGAACGATCGGTGCGCTGGCCGGCTGTGTCGGCGTCCAAGAACAGGATTCGTCGGGCGGCGACGGCAGCGACGGCGGCAGCGACAGCGGATCGGACGGAACGGAGTCCAGCGGCCCGGCCGGGACGGCGAAGGCGTGGTACACGCTCTCGGATACGGAGCTGCCGACCCGCAAGGAGAACATCCAGGCGTTCAACGACGAGTCGAAGCACACCATCGAGGGTGCGGACATCTCGGACATGCGCAAGAAGACGACCAGCGCTATCCCGGCGGGTCAGGGTCCGAAGACGTTCGAGTGGGCGCACGACCTCGCGGGTGACTATCTCGACCGCGGGTTCATCGTCGGCAAGAGCGACTCGCTGAACGTGAGCCTCGACGAGTTCACCAGCACCGCGGCGGAGGCCGCGCAGTTCGACGGCAACGTCGTCGGTCTCCCGCACACCGCGGAGACCGTCGCGCTCGTCTACAACAAGGAGTACGTCGACGAGGCGCCCGAGACCGTCGCCGACATGAAGTCGGTGATGGAGGAGGTCCACGACCCCGGCAACAACACGTACGGCCTCGGCATGCCCTACGCGGACCCCTACTTCCTGAGTGCGTGGGCCCACGCCTTCGGCGGCTACTACTTCGACACGGAGAAGGACGACCAACTCGGCGTCGCTAAGGCCGAGACCGTCGAGGGGATCCAGTTCACCGTCGACAACTTCGTCCCCTACATGCCGAACGACCCCGCGTACGAACCGCAGGCGTCGGCGTTCGCCGAGGGTAACGCCGCCTTCGCGATCAACGGCCCGTGGTACCTCAACACGCTCAACGAGAAGGGCGTCGACTACGGCGTCGTCAAACTGCCGAAGCCCGAGGGCGGCTCGCCGAAGCCGTACACGGGCATCACGCTCTGGTACTTCTCGAAGGCGATGGAGAACGACGACGCCGCCACGGCGGCCGCGCAGTCGTTCGTCGAGTGGTACGTCACCAACGAGGAGATCCAGCGGACGGCCGCCGAGGAGACGGGGAGCATCCCCGTCCTCAAGAGCGTCGCTGAGGGCGGCGATCTCTCGGGCGACATCCAGGGGTTCTCCAACGCCGTCGAACAGGGGTACCCGATGCCGGCAGACCCGAAGATGAACCAGGTCTGGGACCCCGTGAAGGCTGCGCTCACCAAGGCGTTCAACGGCAAAGACGTCGAGTCGGCGATGCAGACCGCCGCAGACGAGATCCGCAGCAACTGGGAGTAAGGTCGTCCACCAATGAGTACCGCATCACGTGTCGCCCGCCGGGTCGAGGAGATCCCGTTCCTCGACGAGCGAGACGCCTCGCTCCTCTTCGTCCTGCCAGGGCTGTTCGTCTTCTCGGCGTTCATGCTCTTCCCGGTGGTCTACCTGGTCGGCATCTCTTTCACCGACGCCGCCCCGGCGAACCTGTTCGCCGGTGAGGGTGCGCTGTCGGTGCTGACCTTCGGCGAGGCGACGTTCATCGGCCTGCAGAACTACACGAACGTCCTGTTCGACGGCACGTTCGACGTCGTGCTGTTCGACCGGACGCTCGTCACGCTCCCCATCAACGGTCAGTTCTGGAACTCCTTCGGGATCACGTGGCTGTTCGTCGCGACGAGCGTGACGCTGAAGATCGCGTTCAGCATCGGTATCGCGCTCGTCGTCACCGCCGAGCGCGTCCGCGGCAAGCGCTTCATGCGCTCGCTGATCATCCTCCCGATGGGGCTGCCCGCCATCTTCACCATCACGGTGTGGCGCGGCATCTTCAGTTCGGCACAGTTCGGTCTGGCGAACCAGGTACTGAGTTCGCTCGGCTTCGAGACCGTCTCCTGGCTGAGCGAACGCTGGATGGCGTTTCTCGCCTACAACGTGACGGAGATGTGGCTGGCGTACCCGTTCATGGTCATCATCACCGTGAGCGCGCTCCAGGACGTCCCGGACGAACTGCACGAGGCGGCGATGGTCGACGGCGCGAGCTACGTCTCGCGGTTCTTCCACGTCACGCTCCCTTCGATCAAGCGGCCGGTGCTGTTCGCCTCCATCCTGACGGCGGCGGCGTCGTTCCAGCAGTTCCTCATCCCGTTCGTCTTCAACGAGGGCGGCCCAGCCCGGCAGAACGAACTCATCGTCGTCTACGGCTACCGTGAGGCGCTGTCGTTCTCCGAGTACGGCCGCGGGGCGGCGATCAGCATCATCGCGTTGCTGTTCATCGGCGCGTTCATGTGGCTGAACGTCAAGCGCGGGCGACTCGCAGACGGGGTGAACGAAGCGTGAGCCTCTTCGACGGCGTCGGTGCCAAACTGAAAGAGGACGCGTACAACGTCGCGACCACGCCCCTCGAGACCGCTCGCGACGTCCGCTACACCGCCGCTGCAATGCGCCGCGGCGAGCTGTCGCCGACGAAACCGCTGAAGACGCTGGGTGCGACGCTCGGCGCACTGGTACTCGTCTCGCTGCTGCTCTTCCCCATCTACTGGATACTCATCGCGGCGCTGTCGGGCACCGGCGGCTCCATCTACTCCTCGAGTGGGCTGCGACTGTTCCCCGAACAGCCGTCGCTCGTCCCGTTCCTGTGGGTCGTCGGCGACCTGATTCTCCCGGCGTACGACATCAGCGTCAACGTTCCGCTGACGGACCTCGCGGTCGTGTTCAGCACGCCGCAGCTCGCGTTCCTCGACGCGAGCGCGGTCCAACCGGGGACCGTCGGCCGCATCGCACTCGGGTCGTTCGAACTGTTCCCGGGGTTCGAGGTCGGACCGGTCGAGAACCCCTCGACGTTCAAACGGTTCTTCGGCAACAGCCTCACCGTGGCGATCCCGACGGTCATCATCGCGATGTGTCTCATCGTCCCGGCGTCGTACGCGCTATCGCGCCGCGAGTTCATCTTCCGCCGGAAGATCCTGTTCGTCTACGTCCTGTTGACACAGGTCGGCGGTGGCCTCGGTATTGCGCTGTTGATCGGACTCTACACCGTCTACGTCCAACTCGGCATCAACGACAACAAACTCGCGCTCGCCGTCTACTACGCGGCGACCGCGGTGCCGTTCAACACGTGGCTGTTGAAGACCTACATGGACGGCATCCCCGTCTCCTACGAGGAGGCGGCCGTCGTCGACGGCGCGCCGCCGTGGCGGGTCGTCACCGAGGTCATCCTGCCGCTGTCGGCGGCGGGACTCGCGACGGTGTTCATCTTCACCTTCCTGACGGGGTGGACGGAGTTCGTCGTCGCCCAGACGCTGCTCGGCACCGACAACTACACGCTGCCGGTGGGGCTGTACTCGCTCATCAGCGAGTACTCCATCCCGTGGGCGCGCTTCTCGGCGTTCGCGCTCACCTTCGCCTCGCCGATCATGCTCGTCTACCTGTTCGCCCAGCGGTACATCGAGGGCGGACTCTCCTTCGGCGGCGTCGAAGGGTGACATCCTCCTCGCCGTAAACGGCGGGATTCTCTCCTTGCAGAAAGATAGCCGACACCCCGGTTCTGCGGCTTTTTCAACGACGCTTCGTCCGCGCCGTCTCGACGACTCGACCCTGTTCGTCGACGGTCACGCGGAGCGTCTCGTCGCCCCGTTCGATAGGGACGACGACGCGGAGCGGGTCGTCGGCGACGACCGACACCGCACTGTCGTCGATGCAGAACTCCAACTCCCAGAACGGCCGGTCGTCGACGCCGACGCCGTGGTCGTAGAGGAACGCGACGACGGCGGGGTCCGCGAGGAGTCGCAGTCCGACCGCCGTCGCGATCTCCGCCCCGCAGTCGCGGCAGTCGCTGACTGCTGGGTAGTGGAGATGGTGATCGGAGTCGCGTTCGACCTGGGTCTCCATCCGGCCACTGCAGTAGGGGCAGACGCCCCGGTCGGCAAGCGTGAAGTCTCGCCAGAGGCGTTTGCCGTAGGCGTCGAACAGGTCGTCGGCGACGCGCGTCGTCCGCCCGCGCGGCGGGAAGTAGCCGTAGTGAACGAGTACCGCGCAGTCGGGACAGGCGATCTCGACGTTCTCGTCCTCGTAGCGGGCGCGGAGTTCCGACCCGCAGTTGGGGCAGTCGGCGTCGGCCGGCCGGTCGACGGCGGCGGGCGACTCGCCGAACCGCTCGTCGGTGACGACGTCGACCGCTTTTGCGCCGGCCGCACGGAGGTCGTACCCGCGGTCGCTCTTCTGGACGAACCGGCCGACCAGTCGGTCGAGGTGGTAGTTGAACCGACCGCTGTCCTCGAACCCCGCGGCGGCCTGCAGGTCGACGAACGACCGCGGACCGTCCTCTCGAAGCGCCAGCAGGATGGCGATGCGGTCCTCGTCAGCGAGCGACCCCAGCGCCGACGCCGCGCGTTCGGTGTCGACGTCGGTCGTGTCGGCCATCTCGGCCCCAACAGGCGGGTCGGTCGTGTCGACCCCGTCGAGCGAGTCGGCGTCGTCCTCGTCCATACCCGACCACGAGCGCCGAGTGCGGGAAAAACTGTCTCCTCCCGACCGAAGAGATCTTCACACGCTGGGCCGGGTCGGCGCGGCCGACCGCTCGTGTGCGAACGGTGCTGCCCCCGTGCGCGGACGGCCGACCGTCGACCGGCGACGTCCACGCTCGCGAACAGAAGATCCCTTCTGAGGAGGTTTATCACCCTCGCGGCACTCCGATAGCCACGATGCACCATCCAGGTCCGCCCCGCTTCACGGACGTCGGCGAGTCGGTCGAGCTGGCACCTCGAGACCCCGACTCGGACGGCCACTACCGCTGGCGACTGCGCTCCGCGCCGGACGACAGCGACGTCGAACTCGGCGACGGCCCGGTCGTCCACCTCGACCCGGACGTCGAAGGGACGTACACCGCCGAACTCGACGCACCCGACGGGACCCACACCCAGACCGTCCGTGCGTTTCCCGTCTCCCGGCGGTCGGCGCGCTTCTCGGTTTCGGCCGAGGAGGTCGACGGCGACCTCGACGGCGTCGAATCCGCCTCCGTTATCGGCCCGTTCAACGACTTCGTGATGGGAAAGCATCGCGTCGAACGCGACGGCGACGAGTGGGGCCTCGACGTCGAACTCCCGTCGGGCGACCACGACGCCATCTTCGCCTTCGAGGACGGGTTCGACCCCTACGCGACGGCCGAGGTGACCGTCGAGGGTGCCGGCCGCCCGCGGGTCCGACTCGACGGTCGCCGCGAGGCGGAGGAAGTAGTCATCACCGCCACCGCGAAGCCAGCGCCTGCGGGCGACGACCCCGAGGTGGAGTTCCACCTCGACGACCGCGACGCGCTCGACGAGTCGGACGTTCGCCTCGACGGCGACGAACTCCGTGTGCCGGTCGACTCTCTGCCGGTGCTGTCTCGGGTCCACGCCGTCGCCGTCGCGGAACGACCGAGCATCGCCGACACGCTGACGATTCACGTCGAGAGCGAGAGCCGAGACGTCAGAGACGACGTCGCCTTCGACCGACCGGCCGACCCACCGGAGTGGGTGCGCGACGCGACTGTCTACCAGATATTCGTCCGCGAGTTCGCCGGCGAGAAACTCGAGACGACGTTCGCGGAGATCGAGCGACGGGTGCCGTACCTCGAGTCGCTCGGTATCGACACGCTCTGGCTCACCCCCGTGTGCGCGAGTCCGACACGCCACGGTTACCACATCACCGACCTCTTCGATACGGCCTCCGACCTCGGTACGCGCGAGGAGTTCGAGTCGCTCGTCGAGCGTCTCCACGAGGCTGGCATCAAGGTGCTGTTCGACCTCGTCATCAACCACACCGCCCGCGACCACCCGGCCTTCCAGATGCACCGAGCAGGGGTCCCGGAATACGAGGGCCACTACGAACGCATCCCACGCGGACAGGACACGACTGGCGTCGACTGGGCCGGCGACGATTCCCCCGGCCACTACTTCAACTGGGCGGGCATCCCGAACGTCGACTACGACTCGCTGGCCGTCCGCCGATGGATGCTCGACGTCGTCGACTCGTGGGCGCCGCTCGTTGACGGGTTCCGCTGTGACGTCGCGTGGGGCGTCCCCCACGGCTTCTGGAAAGAGGTCCGCGAGCGCGTGAAGGCCGAGGACTCCGACTTCCTCCTCCTCGACGAGACGGTGCCGCGTCGCGTCGGCTTCCACGAGAACGAGTTCGACCTCCACTACGACACCGACCTCTACTACGCGCTCCGCGACGTCGGCACCGGCGACGCACCCGCCTCGGAACTCCTCGACGCGCTCGTCGACGCCGAGCGATTGGGGTTCCCCGACGAGGCCGTCCACATGCGCTACGTCGAGAACCACGACGAGGACCGCTACGCGACCGAGTGCGACGAGGGGACGCTGCGGCCGGCCGTCGCGGCGACGTTCACCCTCCCCGGCGCGCCACTCGTCTACTACGGACAGGAGCGCGGCGTCCCCGAACAGCGCGGGCCGATGCGCTGGCACGACGGCGACGCCGGGTTGACGACGTTCCATCGCGACCTGGTCGCGCTCCGTGACGACCTGCCCGCGCTCCGCGCGCCGGGCGTCGACCGAGTCGTCTGCGACGTCACCGACGGTGAGGACGAGACGGTCGTCGCCTACGAGCGGGCGGGCGAGGAGAGCGACGCCGTCGTCGTCGTCCTGAACTTCACCGACTCGACGGCGACGGTGACGGTCGACCGGTCGGTCGACACGCACGACCTGCTGACCGACACGGACGTGAGCGGTCACGACGACGGCGTCGTCGTCGACGACGTGGTCGTGCTCCGAGCGAACTAACCGAGCAGGAACCGAATCGCACCGGGGAACCGCTCGGCCCACGCCGACTCGCGGTGTCTCGCCTCCTCGTCGACGACGAACCGCAACCGCTCGTCCTCGAACCCCTGCGTTCGGAGCCGCCCGACCATCCGTTCTGCGTCCCGGAGATACGCCTCGTTCAACTCGGGGTCGTCGGGTGCCTCCCTTCCTCCGACGTCGACGTAGAGTCGACCGTCCGTCCGGGACTGGGCGGCGACGTACTCGAACAGCGGTTCGCCCGGCCACCAGAACGCCGGACTCAGGACGCCCGCGAAGCCGACGTGGTCGGGATACTCGAAGAAGCCGTAGAGGCTGACGACGCCGCCGAGTGACGATCCGGCGAGCCCGGTGTGGTCGCGGCCGGGACGCGTGCGGAACGTCTCGTCGACGAGCGGTTTGACCGTCTCGAACAGGAACTCGAGATACGCGTCGGCGCCGCCGCCGCCGTGTTCGGGGTGGGGGAAGGGGGTGTACTCGTCGCCGCGTGCGTCGCCGGCGTTCGGAACGCCGACGACGATGGCTTCGGTGCCCTCCTCGCTCAGTCGCTGCATCGTCTCGTCGACGCGCCACTCTCCGGAGTAGCTCTCGCCCTCGTCGAAGAGGTTCTGGCCGTCGTGCATGTAGACGACGGGGTAGGACTCCTCGGAGTCGGCGTAGGAGGGAGGCAGATACGCGAGGAGACGGCGGTCGGCGTGGAGGTCCGGCGCGTCGATGGTCTCGGAGATCCGAACGTCGCCGACGACGGTGTGGTCGTCGCCGGGAGTGTACGGTCGCCAGTCGCTGTCCGCGGTCATCGTCTCACCGTCTCGGGGGGCGGAGATAACGCTGACGTGTCGCCGAGCGAGTCTGCCGTTTCGCGGTGTCGAGGCGGCGAGTAGCTTTACCCCCCGGTCGTTCTTATTGTGCGTGTATGACAGAGGACACCCGTTGGGAGTATCGGACGTTGCAACCGCCCAAGGGACCGACGCACAAGGAGGCAGCCGACCCGGCGGCGGAGTTGAACGAACTCGGCGACGCGGGCTGGGAGTTCGTCGACACCATCGAGTACGTCGGCGGCGGGACGAAGTTTCTCGTTTTTAAACGGCCGAAGCGCGGTGGATCGAGCGAATGACGTCGGGGATCGACGACGACATCGAGGCCGACGCCGACACGGACACCGATTTGGACACGCAGGGTGACGAGGACATCAGCACCGCCAACACGATGCGCGAACGGGCCGACGAGAGTCGGCTGAAGCTCAAGATCCTCCTCAGCGCCAACCGGCTGTTGGTCACGGGCGTGCTGGCGCTCGTGTTTTTCGTCGTGTTCATGATACTGGGACAGCTCTACTACCCGTCGTTGCAGACCGACCTCCAGACGGGCGACACCATCGAGACGCTGTTCTCGACGATGCTCGGCGCGATCATCACCGGGACGACGCTCATCGTCACTATCAGTCAGCTGGTCATCTCCCAGGAGAACGGCCCGCTGGGTGACCAACACGAGCGGATGAGCAGTGCAATGGACTTCCGGTCGTACACGTCTGAGCTACTGGGACGCCCCGTCCCGGTCGATCCGTCGGCGTTTCTCCGGTTGATCGTCGACGCCACTCAGCAGCGTGCGAGCGCGCTCCGCGACGCGGTTGCCGACACCGGCGACGAGGAGCTCAAACACGATGTCGACGAGTTCACCGACAGTCTGACCGGCAACGCCGACGAGGTGCGTGACCAACTCGACGGGGCGCAGTTCGGGAGCTTCGACGTACTGTTCGCCGCGCTCAACTTCAACTACGGCTGGAAGATCTTCCAAGTCGAACGGATCGCCTACGAGCACGACGAGACGCTCTCGAACGAGGAGCACCAGCTCTTAGAGGAGCTGAAGACGACGCTGTCGATGTTCGGGCCCGCACGCGAGCATATCAAGACGCTCTACTTCCAGTGGGCGCTGATCGACCTCTCACAGCTCATCCTCTACGTCTCCCTCCCGGCGCTCGTCGTCACTGGCGGGATGCTCGCCTTCGTCGGCGACAGCACCTTCACGGGAGTCACGCTCGGCATCGAGAACATCCTGTGGATCGTCGACGCCGCGTTCACCATCTCGCTGCTCCCGTTCCTCCTCTTGGTCGCCTACATCGCACGGATCGCGACCATCGCGAAGCGGACGCTCGCCATCGGCCCGCTCATCCTGCGGGACTCCCAGCGGTGAGCGCCGTCCCGGCCTCCGAGCGCCACGCGAGCGCGTGACACACCGGTCGACCTATCGAAGTGGTTAAAGGCCGAGACGGGGAAGTAGGAACAACTCGCTGGACGACGGACCACCAGTGGGCACCCGTCACCCGTCGGGGAACGGGACGAAATGTGGTTGCGCGGCGACGGCGACGACGTGTCGCAGGTCGCTGGCGGAACTGAATCGCAAGCGTCCGTGGTGATACCAATGGCACGAAGCTTCTACTCTCACATCAAGGAAGCCTGGCGGAGTCCCGGTGACGGGAAACTCGCCGAGCTGCAGTGGCAGCGCAAACAGGAGTGGCGTCGACAGGGCGCGATCGAACGTATCGAGCGTCCGACCCGTCTCGACAAGGCTCGCGAGCTCGGCTACAAAGCCAAGCAGGGCATCGTCGTCGCACGCGTCTCCGTCCGCAAGGGGACCGCACGCAAACAGCGCCACAAGGCGGGTCGTCGTTCGAAGCGGCAGGGTGTCAACCGCATCTCGCGGCGCAAGAGCATCCAGCGCATCGGCGAAGAGCGCGTCTCCCGGAAGTACCCCAACCTGCGCGTCCTCAACTCCTACTGGGTCGGCGAGGACGGGTCGCAGAAGTGGTTCGAAGCGATTCTCGTGGATCCGGAGCATCCGGCCATCGAGAACGACGACGACCTCAACTGGATCTGCTCGGACAAGCACAAGGGCCGTGCGTTCCGCGGTCTCACGAACGCCGGCACCGACAACCGTGGGCTCAACAACCGCGGCAAAGGGTCGGAACACGTCCGCCCGAGCGTCTCGAGCGGTCAGGGTCGCGGCAAGTAACCACGGAACCGGCGCGTTCGGCTCGAATTCTGTCTTTTTCACTCGCCGAGTGACGACGCCGTCGCTCGGAGCGGTGAGTCGTCGATAAGAGAGAGTCGGAACGGACGGCGAGGCCGGTCGGTCGTTCAGTCCTGTCGCGCCTTGATGAGGAACGCGATCGCGCCGCCGAGCAGGGAGACGTTCTTCACGAACTGGGTCCGCTCGGCCTGCTTCTTGTCTTCGTCGGCCTCCCAGAAGCGGTGCATCTGGGGCGTGACACCCGCGAGGAACGCCGCGACCGCACCCGCGGCGAGCGTCGGGAGTCGCCAGAGGGCGATGCCGAGGCTGCCGAACGAGAGCATGCCGACCGAGAAGGGGACCAACTTCTCGGCGTTCGGGACGCCCATCGCCTCGGCGTAGCCGATGGTCCCCTCCATGTCCTGCCAGTGGGTCCACGCCGTGTACCCGAGCGGGACGGCGAAGAGCAGTCGGGCGAGCAAGAACAGCACGCCCCCGCTGTCGTCGCTCGTCGTGGTCGATTCGCTCGTCTGTTCGTCTTCGATGTCGATGGTGATGGTATCTTCGCTCATGAAATCGGTCGCTCTCGTGTGAGAGTCTACTCCGAGTAACGGTCGCAACGTGTTTAGCTCTAACAGAGACGGCAGAGGGTTCCGGCAGTACGTCGGGCTACCGCGACGCCGGTCGGCCGCGGTCGACCGCACCCTCCCAGCCGTCGAACCCGCCGCGGAGGCTCGCCACGTCGGCCTCGAGGTTGGCGTCGAGCACCTGCGCGACGCGCTTGGAGCTCTTTCCGACGTAACAGGAGACGACCACCTCGTCGGGCCACTCCTCGTCGAACACTGAGGCGTCGAGTCGTCGAGCGGGACGGTTCTCCGATCCCGGGATGTGACCGTCGGCGAACGACTCGGCGTCGCGGATGTCGAGCAGGGCGACGTCGTCGTCGGTGTCCAGTCTCTCCTGCAACTCCGTCGGCGAGAGTTCCGTGACCATAGCCCGGATTGTGGCGAGTCGGGGAAACGCTCGTCGGTTCGGGACGCCAGCGCGAGCGGGGTGACCACGACGACAGTCGATCCGAACACACATACGAACGGCGACAGTTTCTGCGTGCATGCCAGGTGCACGCGTCGCGAGCGGCGACCGGGTGACGCTCCGAACTGTCGAGGCGGAGGACGTCCCGTTCCTCCAGCGGGCAGGTGCGAACCCCGAGATCCGGTATCCGCTCGGTAACCCGCTGCGGAACCGCGAGCAGTACGAGATCTCCGACGAGCGGACCGCGCCGGACGGGTTTCTCGTCTGTCTCGAAGGGGAGGGGACGCCGGAACTGCTGGGCGACGACTTCGAAGACCACGACCTGCGTCGAATCGGCCAGGTGAGCGTCGCAGACGCCCACTACAAGCGCCCGGAACTCGGCTACTGGCTCGTCCCCGAGGTGCACGGCGAGGGCTACGGGACGGAGTCCGTCGCTCTCGCTGTCGACTACGTCTTCCGACAGTACGACACGCCCGCCGTGGGCGCGGGTGCGTTCGACCACAACGACGCTTCCCGACGGCTGTTGGAGTCGCTCGGCTTCGTCGAGGAGGGACGTCGCCGCAAGTTCATGTTCGTCGACGGTGCGTACCGCGACATGGTGCAGTACGGATTACTGCGGGAGGAGTGGGTCGAGGCGGTCGACTCGGAGCGTTGACCACCCGTAATCAGTCGGTCGTCGGTGTCGGTAGAGCGTCCCCGACGCGCACCCACCCGCGTAGGTCATCCCGACACCGAAGACGAAGCCGCCGACGAGTCCGGTCAGCCCCCACCCCGGCGTCCAGAAGCCCTGGTAGAAGCCGAGGGCGTAGGCGATGCTCCAGAACACCATCGTCAACGTCGTCGCCAACAGGACGGCCTTCGTCGTCCGCGAGTCCTTCATCGCGAAGAAGTCGTGGAAGGCGTGGACGAAGCAGAAGCGACCCTTCTGCAGGAACACGCCGATACCGAGCCCGACGACGACGACGGCGACCAGTGCGTTCGATACCATTCGCGTCCTCGCTTGTCGAGTCGGAGGGAAAAGCGACGCTCTCGGGGGAGGTACTGCCGTCGGCGACGACGCCGGAGAGACGCGGTGAACGGACGTCTCGGCGACTGAGCGACCGCGTGCGGGCCGTTCGTACTCGAACCGTCTGCCGGCCCGGGGTCGCCGCGTGTCACAGGAGCCAGAGAGCGTTGCCGCGACCGTCGGAGCCGGGTTTATGAGTCGTCGTCGCCAACTTCCGGCAATGAGCCTCGCACTCGACTCGACACAGTTAGATCGGTACTCCCGGCACATCATCATGGACGAGGTCGGCCCCGAAGGCCAACAGCGACTGCTCGAGGGGAGCGCCCTCGTCGTCGGCGCGGGCGGTCTCGGCGCGCCCGTCATCCAGTATCTCGCCGCCGCCGGCGTCGGCCGACTCGGCGTCGTCGACGACGACGTCGTCGAGCGCTCGAACCTCCAGCGGCAGGTGATCCACGCCGACGCCGACGTCGGCGTCCCGAAGGTCGAGAGCGCGCGGAAGTTCGTCGAACGATTGAACCCCGACGTGACCGTCGAGACCTACGAGACGCGTCTGGACACCGGCAACGTCGAGGAGCTCGTCGCCGACCACGACGTCGTCGTCGACGCCTCCGACAACTTCCCGACGCGCTACATGGTCAACGACGCCGCCCGCATCCACGACGTCCCGGTGGCACACGGCGCGATCTACAAGTTCGAGGGACAGGTGACGACGCTCACGCCCGAGGGACCGTGTTACCGCTGTCTGTTCCCGGAGGCACCCGAACCGGGCACCGTCCCCGACTGCGCGACGACGGGCGTGCTCGGTGTCCTCCCCGGGACGGTGGGCTGTATCCAGGCGACTGAGGCCGTGAAACTCCTCTTAGAGAAGGGCGAGGTGCTGGAGGGACGGCTGCTGTTCTACGACGCGATGGACATGACGTTCGAGACGGTGCCCTACCGTCAGAACCCCGACTGTCCGGCCTGCGGCGAGAGCCCCATCGACTCCGTCGAGAGCGTCGAGTACAGCGGCGGCTGCACCATCGCCGACTGAGCCGTCGGATTCGCCGCCCCGTCGCTGCTCGCCCCGCCGCACCGCACGCCGGTCGCGAGGCCGTCGTTTATGTCGACTCGTGCCGTCTCCTCGGCTATGCCCGAAGAGATACTTCCCGGTGTCCACGACATCACCGTGCGGGAGGGCGAGGGCCGACGGTTCCGCGCGTACCTGTTCGAAGACCCCGTCCCGACGCTCGTCGACACCGGCCTCGAAGCGACGACGGAGGCGCTGTTCGATGGTCTCGACCGGATCGACGTCGACCCTGAACGCGTGGTCGTCACGCACAACGACGGCGACCACACGGGCGGGCTTCCCGCCGTCGTCGACCGGTACGACCCCGAGGTGTACGTCCCCGAACAGACGGCCGCCGACGCACTCGGCGGCGTCGACCCGGACGTCCGCTACGGCGACGGCGACGCCGTCGGCGACTTCGAGGCGGTCCACGTTCCCGGTCACGAACGGGACAACCACGCGCTCGTCGACGAGTCTCGGAGCGTCGTCGTCGCGGGCGACGCCGTCTCCGGCTCCGACCAGCGTGGGCTGCCCGCGGGCTACCTGCTGTTGCCGCCGGCGGTCTACTCCGACGACCTCAACGAGGCGGAGGAGAGCCTCGAACGACTGCTCGCCTTCGAATTCGACGCCGTCCTCGTCTTCCACGGCTCGTCGGTGCTGGAGGACGCGAAAACGAAACTCGACCGGTTCGTGAACTTCCCCGGCAAGCCGTCGTAGTCGAGGAGTCGACTGCGGTTCCGAGACTGACGGAGACGACTACGCCACTAACTGGACGGCGTTCCGCAGGATGAAGATCCAGACGATGCTGACGACACCGAGCGTCAGCGTCGCGAGCGTCCACGCCTGGTAGGCGGTCGCCGTCTCCATGTCGGAGAACTCGGTGATGATCCAGAAGTACGAGTCGTTGGCGTGGCTGACCGTCATGCTCCCGGCGCCGATAGCGAGGACGGCGAACACCGACCCCCACTGGGAGGCGAGACCGAGCGACCCCAAAAGCGGGGCGATGAGACTCGACGTGGTGAGGATGGCGACCGTCGACGAGCCGAGGGCGGTCTTGAGCGCCGCCGCGACGACGAACGCGGCGAACAGACCGATACCGAGTCCGCTGAACGTGTTTCCGATGAACTCCTCGAGCGGGAGCGCTCCGAGCACGCTGCCGAACGCGCCGCCCGCGCCCGTCACCGCGAGGATGACGGCGGCGTCGGTGAGCCCGTCGCTGACCCACTCGTCGATGACGTCGTCGGAGAACGACGGGACGATGGTGAAACTGAGGAACGCGCCGCCGAGCAGCGCCACGGCCGGGTCGCCGACGAACAGCAGCCAACTCTGTAGCGTCCCCTCGACGAACGCCGGGTCGTCGGCGCTGGGGTAGGCGGCGACGCTCCCGATCGAGATGAGGACGATGGGGACGAGAAGCGGCGCGAACGCCTGCCAGCGGGAGGGGAGACTCCCGTACTCGGCTTTGATGTCCGCCATGGTCACCTCCGGGTCGGGGTCGATGTGGAACCGCGAGGCGACGTAACTCGCCCACTTGGCGGCGACGAGCGTCACCGGGACGCTCACCACGATGCCTGCGAGCATGACGAGACCGACGTCGGCGCCGAGGATGCCCGCCGCGGCGATGGGGCCGGGCGTCGGCGGGACGAAGACGTGCGTCACGTAGAGTCCTCCCGCCAGCGCGACGCTCAAGGTCGCGAGCGAGAGTTTCGAACGCTCGGCCAGCGAGCGACTCAGCCCCGAGAGGATGACGTACCCCGAGTCACAGAAGACGGGGATGCTGACGAGACTGCCCGTGATCGCCATCACCTCCGGGGTGTGCTCCTCGCCGATGAGATCGAGGATCGTCTCGGCGATGACGATAGCTGCCCCGGAGCGCTCGAGGACGATGCCGATGATCGTCCCCGCGAGGATGACGATGCCGATGTAGCCGAGGACGCTCCCGAACCCGTCGGTGACGAGCGTCGCGACCCGCTGGGGGTCGACGCCGGCGAGCACGCCGGTGCCGTAGGCCGCGAGCAGGAGCGTCAGAAACGCGTGGAGGTTCACTTTCGCCGTCGCGACGATGATGAACCCCACCGCCACGGCGAGCAGTCCGATCAGTGCGAAACCATCTAACATGCAGTTTCCCCTCCACGAGTGACTTAAAAGAGCGTAATGTACTTCACAAATGTTACTAGTAGAAGTAGTTACAGCAACATAAATCGTCTATAAGAACAAATTCTCGCGGGACTGGTTCGGTGTGACGGACTCCTCGACGGTCGTCCCGGCGGGTTGCGGCAACCGTTTTCACACCGCCGCCTGTACGGACGACAATGAGTTTAGAGGAGATCCTGACGCGGATGCCGTTCGCCGACCACCTCGACATCGACGTGACAGAGGCGGCAGACGGCTACGCGCGGGCGACGCTCGCCCTCTCGGACTACCACTCGTCGGTCCCCGGCCGGTCGGTCGCGCACGGCGGCGTCGCCTACGCTCTGGCCGACACCGTCGGCGGTGCGGCCGTCATCTCGCTGCACTACGCGGCGACGCCGACCATCGATATGCGGATAGACTATCTCGCGCCGGCGACGACCGACCTCGTCGCCGAGGCGGAGGTGGTCCGCGACGGCGGGAGCGTCGCCGTCGCCGACGTCACCGTCTCCGACACCGACGGAACGAGCGTCGCGACCGCTCGGGGGACGTACAAGACCAGCGGCGCGGCCGAGGAGACCGCGTGGGGGAACGGCGAGCGCGGAAGTCTCCCCGGTCGAGACGACGAATGAGTTCGGTCCTATCGATGGACGACGCCGGTCAGTCCTGCGACGATTCCGACGGCCGCCGTCACGTGGAGTAAAGCGAGGACGCCGAGTGTCGTCGTCGTGACGTCCGGCAACGTCGCGGCGACGGTGAACACCGGAGCCATCGAGAGGAGAAGCACGGCCGCTGCGACGACGACGAAGTGACGGTTCGGCTGCGTCGAGAGGTGTGAGACGACAGCGTAGACGCCTGTCGCACCCAGCGCGGCGACGACCGTGGAGACGAGTATCGGGACCCAACCGAGCGGTTCGACGTTACCGACGTCGACGAGCGACCCGGCAGTCACCCGGACCAGACCGGTCAAGACGAGTGCGCTCACGAGGCCGATCGCCGCACGCTCGGGCAACGAGGGGAGAGTTCGTCGTTCGGAGTCGACTGGCGTTGCGACGGATTGCATGACGGGTCAGTACGCGTTCTGAGTGGATATACTCGCCACCTGACGCCGGTGGAACACACGGCACGACAGTCGCGGATCGGAACCAGGTTCGATTCCGAACCGGTATATAGCCGGGAGCCGTGAGTTCGACCGAGAGATGGCTGTGAACACCGACCCCGAGGGAGAGCAACTCGACGGACCCTGCTCCGTCATCGACTCGTTGAAACAGATCGGTTCCCAGTGGCGACTCATCGTCCTCCACGACCTGCAGGACGGCGAGAAGCGGTTCAACGAACTCAAGCGGTCGACCGACGCGAGCTCGCGGACGCTGTCGCGCGTGCTGGACGACCTCCAGGAGACCGGGTTCGTGAACCGTCGTCTCGAGGAGGACGCGCCGGTCGCGACGTACTACAGTCTCACCGAGAAGGGGCGGTCGCTCTGTCCCGTCTTCGAGGAGATCGAGGCGTGGGCCGACGAGTGGCTGGGCGAGTCGGTCGTCGAGCAGCGGTAACTGGGCCGAGACGCACCTTCTTCAGTGGTCGTCCGCGTGCGAGCGTCCACGACGAGTGTCTCGTCCGTTCTCGGTGCGTGGGAGCCACGCCAACGGTTAACTCCGTCGGTGGCAATTAATCGTTATGGAGAAACACGAGGCGTTCGACGGGATGGTGGCGTGGTACGAGTGCCCCCACTGCGGGTTCAGACCCATCGTGACCGAGGATCGGCACGACTGTCCGCGGTGTGAACTGCCGTTGTAGTCTCTTTTTGCACGAGAAACGTCGTGACGACACATCTCTACCCCAAGAGATGTCACTCACATTGAGTACCTAGTTGCTCTAGAAGCAGAGTACGGAACCAGCCATCGAGAACGTCGAGTCCAAGCCGTCGGCGGCGATGGCCGTCATCGACGACCCGGCGACGTCCGCTGCCGGGACCAACGGCGCGGAGAGTGAGAGCTCAGAGTGAACGGTCGCGCGTTCAGGTCCCCTCGACGAGTCGCCGCAACTGCTCCGGTGGGACCGCCCCGCGGGCCGCGTAGCCCTCGTAGGCGAATGTCGGGACGCCCGTGACGCCCTGTTGCTGTGCCTCGGTGAACTGCTCGCGGACCTCCTCGCGGAGCGTCTCGTCGTCGAGCGCCGCGCGGATCTCGTCGCCGTCGATCCCGACGTCTTCGGCGAGGTCGACGAGCAGGTCCTCGTCGCCGATGTCTTCGCCGTCCTGCCACAGCGCCTCGAAGACGGCGACGTCGAAGTCGAGCCACGTCTCGTGGTCGTAGTGCCCCTTGACGTAGTAGGAGGCGATCTGTGCGGGCAGCGAGTCGACGTCCGTGGCGATGTCGAGATCCATCTCGACGTCGTACTTCTCCTGCAGTCGGCGGACGTTCTCCTTGGCCTGCTCGTAGTAGTCGTCGTCCTTCCCGTCGTCGACCGAGTGGTCGATGGTGCCGTCCGGCTTTCGCTTCCCGCTCCGGAGGTCGAAGGGATGCCAGTCGACGGCGAGTTCCTCCTCGCGGGTCTCCTGATACTGCTGCAGCGAGTGCCGACCGAGGTAGCAGAAGGGACAGACGTAGTCCGAGTACACGGTGATCCGTTCGGAGTGCTCCTGACTCATCGTACGTCGAGAGTGGTCTGGCGGACAAAAGAGGGTTGGTCGGGTGTGCGACCCTCGCGGGCGGGCGAGTCCGAGGTACGACAACTGTCGTGACGTCTCTCGTTTGATGTTAACACGTCACTAAGCACCGCTGCGAGCGACGCTTACCTCCTGAATAATAATGCAGAAGACGGGAGTAGTGAGTGACGAGATGGCCAGTCGAACTCCAGACGCCTCGATGGACGCGACGAGAGCTACGAGCGTAGACGAGCAGTCGGCGGGCGGACGCGACCCCGGCGTCGCCTACGACGACGAGGAGTGGACCGCGACGCGGACGGTCGAACGGCGGGAGAACCTCGCCGTCGGCGACTCGGTCGTCTTCGAGAAGTCCTTCTCTGAGGACGATATCGACACCTTCGCCCGGACGAGTGGTGACACCAACCGTCTCCACCTCGACGGCGAGTTCGCGGGTGAGACGCGGTTCGGCGGGCGCATCGCCCACGGGACGCTCGTTTCGGGGCTCGTCAGCGCCGCGCTCGCTCGCCTCCCGGGGCTGACGGTCTACCTCTCACAGGACACCTCGTTCAACGCGCCGGCGACGATGGGCGGGCGGTTCACCGCCGAGTGCGAGATCGTCGAGGAGCTCGGCGACTGGCAGTACCGACTGACGACCGTCGTCACCGACGAGGCCGGGACCGAACTGATCGACGGCGAGGCGGTCGTCCTCGTCGACGAACTGCCGGAGACGAGTGCGGCGTCGACGGCCGACGAGTCGCCGTCGCTCGAGAACGGATCGACCGAACCGAAAGGAGAGTAAGCGGCGGTCGCTACCGCGGTCGGCGACGTTCAGCGCGTCTTCGTCCGGTCGTCGATCCGCTCTTCGAACCACTGCCACTCGCGGGTGAACTGCCCCGACTCCTTGAGGTTCCACGGGTCGGGGTCGGTGACGATCGAGCCCAGTCGGTACGACTGGAGCATGTTGACCACCCAGAGGATCGCCGCGAAGCCGAGGAGGAACGCGCCGGCGGTGGCGACCTGCTGGAGCAGCTCGAACTGGACGGGATACTGCGCCGACCGGCGCGGCAGCCCCATCTGTCCCATGATCATCATCGGCGAGAACGTCACGATGACGCCGACGATGCTGAGGTACGCCTGCGTCCGCGCGAGCGTCTTGTTGTACATCCGCCCCGTGAGGATGGGGAACCAGTAGTAGCTCGCGGCGAACCCGGCGAAGGAGATGATCCCCATCACGATGAAGTGGAAGTGGCCGACGACGTAGTAGGTGTCGTGCAGGAGGACGTCGACCGGGATCGATGCGAGGAAGACGCCGGTGACGCCGCCGATGACGAACAGCCCGATTCCGCCGACGCAGAAGATCATCGGCGCGGTGAGACGGATCCGCCCCGTCCACATCGTCGTCATCCAGTTGAACGTCTTGACCGCAGAGGGGACGGCGATGGCGAGTGTGACGACCATGAACGACGCCCGCAGACGGGGGTCGATGCCGGTCGTGAACATGTGGTGTGCCCAGACGCCGAACGACAGCACGCCGATGGCGAGCGTCGAGTAGACGACGAACTTGAACCCGAACAGCCGCCGTCCGGAGAACTTCGGGAGG
Source organism: Halogranum amylolyticum (assembly GCF_900110465.1). GTDB lineage: Archaea > Halobacteriota > Halobacteria > Halobacteriales > Haloferacaceae > Halogranum > Halogranum amylolyticum. The sequence goes on along the minus strand of NZ_FODV01000002.1, from coordinate 492,310 downwards.
ATGAGGCTGACGAGACCGAGCGCCGGCAACACGAGGATGTACACTTCGGGGTGGCCGAAGAACCAGAACAGATGTTGCCAGAGGATGGGCCCACCGCCTTCGACGACGAAGAACGTCGTCCCGAAGTTCCGGTCGAGCAGCAGCATCAGGACCGCACTCCCGAGCATCGGGAACGCGAAGATGATGATACCGCTCGTGGTGAGCATCGTCCACGTGAAGATGTCGAGGTTGCTCCAGTCGACGCCCTCGCCGCGTTCGGTGAACACCGTGACGAGGATGTTGATCGCGCCCATGACCGTCGCGAGACCGCTCAGATGGAGTCCGAGTAGGAGGATGTCGACCTGCGGGTTTGCTAGCTGCGTCGCCAACGGTGTGTAGAGCGTCCACCCCGTCGTCGGTGGCTCGAGCGCGAAGAGGACCTCGCTGCGGACGCCGACGGCGAGCAGCATCTTCGCCATGATTTCGGTGATGAGTCCCGCTCGCACCATGAAGAACGCCGGCGGCAGCAGCCAGAAGGCGATGGCGTTGATGCGTGGGAACGCCATGTCGTCGGCGTCGAGCAGGATGGGGAGGAAGTAGTTGGCGAACCCGGTGAACACGGGTGTCACGAAGAAGAACAGCATCGTGAACCCGTGGGTGGTGAACAGCGCGTTGTACGTCTCGGCGCCCCAGACGTCGGTCGCCGCGGTGAACAGTTCGGTACGGATCATCATCCCGTCGGTCCCGCCCCAGAGGGCGGCGACGGTCCCGAACAGGAGGTACAGGATGCCGATGTCCTTGTGGTCGACGGTCGTCAACCAGCGGAACACGCCGAGCGGCTTCTCGGTTCGGACACGTGTCCCACGCAAGAGCCCACCGTCGGCAGCGGCGGTGTTGGTGTTAGCGCCGCTTCCACCGTCTCGACGAATCCGATGTACGACCGCTCCGACGGCGAGGGTCGTGAGAACGAGTGTCACGAGAACCAGCCCAGATGCGAACGCTACCACGGGTACCACGTCCCAGTACAGGGGGTCCCGACGAGCATATCCCCCCTTAGGACGGGGAGGTGAAATAGCTACCCGCCGGAGGAACTACCGTGAGGTTTCGACCGACGGTGTCTCCCCCAGCCGGTCGGCCGTCGTTCCGGTGAGCCGTCCGTACACTGCGCCGAGGACGAACCCGTAGGCGAGATGCGAGAGGAGCGTGAAGGCGGCGTAGATGACGAGCAGCGGGCCGCCGAGACCGCCGCGTCCGAGGATGACGAAGGCGACCCAGAGCACCGCCGCGAACACCGCCCCGCGAGTGGCCGGGTCCGGCCCCATCGGGATGTACTCCTCGAGCGCCAAGAACAGCAGCGGCCACGCGAGACCGCCGGCCACGAGGAACAGGACGAACCCGAGAGAGATGTTCCCCGGTTGGCCGGCGAAGCGGGCGACCGCCTCGAAGACGCCGATCCGTTCGCGTGTCTCGACCTCCAAGAGGAGTAACAGGAGACTCATCACCGCCATCCCGGCGACACCGCCGGCGATGGCGCTCACCGGGTGGCGAAGGTTCCGTAGCGCGTACTCCAGATACCCCTCGTCGCTGCCTCCGTCGGTCCGCGGCGTCTGCATGGGCCACGCTACACGGCCGTCCCTGAATAAGACACCGGCTGTCACATTCCGAGCGATTGTCGTCTGCGTCGACTCGGTCGCCACCGAAGCCACAGGGTCGGTCACGTCTTCCCGAGGCACACAACTTAGTACAACCGAATAATACCACCACGTATGTCCGAACTCGGCAAGATAGACAGGGCGTTCTTCGACGAGTACGTCTACCCGAACCTGGGTGCCGACCGCGACGACGTTCGCCTGCCACCGCAGCACGGCGTCGACTTCGGCGTCGTCGACGTCGGTGACCGAGCGGTCGCGCTGGCGACCGACCCCGTCTTCGTGATGCCCTCGCTCGGCTTCGAGCGCGCGGCGTGGTTCGCCTTCCACATCCTCGTCAGCGACGTCGCAGTCTCCGGGTTGCCGCCGACACATCTGGCGGTCGACTTCAACCTCCCACCGGAGATCACCGACGCCCAGCTCCGGACGCTGCTGGAGACGTTCGACGCCGAGGCCCGCAAGTTAGACGTCAGCATCGTCACGGGTCACACCGCCCGCTACGCCGGCTGTAACTATCCGATGGTCGGCGGCGCGACCAGCGTCGCCGTCGGCGACCCCGTCGATCTCGTGCGGCCCGACGGCGCGCGCGTCGGCGACACCGTCGTTGTCACCAAGGGACCGGCCGTCGAGGCGACCGGTCTCCTGAGCCTCCAGTTCGACCCGCTCATGCGGGAGAGCGGCCTCGACGACGCGACCGTCGACGCGGCGCAGGACCGCTTCGACGACATGAGCCCGGTCAGAGACGCGATGGTCGCCGCGGCGGCGGGCGACGTCACCGCGATGCACGACGCGACCGAGTGCGGCGTCTACGGCGGCCTCTACGAACTGGCCCGCGCGGCGGGCGTCGGCATCGACGTCGACCGCGACTCGGTCCCCGTCCTCCCGGGCGTCCGCGAGGCCTGCGAGTTCTTCGGCATCGATCCGTGGCACGCCATCAGCGAGGGGACGCTCCTCGTGACGGTCGCACCGGACGAGGCCGACGCCGTCCTCGGCGCGCTCGACCGGGAGGGTATCCCGGCGGCCGCCGTCGGCGAGGTGGTAGAGGGGTCCGGACTCCGCGTCGACGGCGAGGAGGTCCCTCATCCGGAGGTCGACCCGTTCTGGGGGGCGTTCGAGGAGTACATGGCCGAGTTGCAGGCACGGGAGGGCGAGGAGTGATGCGCCGACCCGCACCCGCCTCGCCGCCCGTCGCGCTCACTGTCGCCGGCAGCGACTCCGGCGGCGGCGCGGGCATCCAGGCTGACCTGAAGACGATGGAAGCCCACGGCGTCTTCGGGACGTCGGTGGTGACCGCCGTGACGGCGCAGAACACCCGCGGCGTGGCGTCCTCACACGTCCTCCCGACGAGCGAGATCGAGGCCCAGTTCGACGCCGTCGTCGACGACTTCGAGCTCGGCGCGGTGAAGACGGGGATGCTCGCCACCGCCGACGTCGTCGAGACGGTGACCGAGCGACTCGCCGACGTCGACGCGCCGGTCGTGGTCGACCCGGTGATGGTCGCCACGAGCGGCGACCGTCTGCTCTCGTCGGACGCCGAGTCGGCCTACGAGGAACTCGTCGCCGCCGCGACGCTCGTCACGCCGAACGTCGACGAGGCCGAAGTGCTCACCGGTGTCGACGTCACCGACGACGAGAGCGCACGCGAGGCGGGCGAGACACTGATCGAGCTGGGAGCGAAGGCGGCGCTCGTGAAGGGCGGTCACCTCGACGGCGACACCGTCGTCGACACGCTCGTCGTCTCGGATCGCCTCCGCGAGAAGTACACCGACGACGCACCGACCGGCCTCGGCACCCACCGGTTCGAACACCCTCGCGTCGACACCGAGGCGACCCACGGGTCTGGGTGTGCGCTGTCGAGCGCCGTCGCCGCCACCCTCGCCCGAGGGAACTCGCTGGTCGAGTCGGTGACGGCCGGCACCGACTTCCTCCAGCGAGCGGTCCGGTACGGTCTCGACGTGGGCAAGGGTCCCGGCGCGGTCCACCACCTCGTCGGTCTCCGCGACCGTGCCGATCAGCAGGTGACGGTCGAGGAGGTGGCCGCCGTCGTTGAGCGGTTCGTCGACCGCGACGTCTCGCTGCTCGTCCCCGAGGTCGGGATGAACGTCGTCGGTGCGACGCCGTACGCTGAGTCACCGGACGAGACGGCGGCCGTCGAGGGCCGCATCACCCGGACGCTGTCGGGGGTCCACCCCAACCGGGGCGTCCGACTCGGCGCGTCGAGTCACGTCGCGCGTTTCCTGCTGGCCGCCCGCGAGGTCGACCCGACGCTCCGGTTCGCCGTGAACTGCCGGTTCGCCGACGACGTCGAGGCCGCGCTGTCGGCGCTCGACGGCGCCGTCGCCGAGTTCGACCGCGCGGCCGAACCGGACGACTTCGCGGCGGTCGAGGGGAACACGATGCAGTGGGGTGCGCGCCGCGCCTTCGAGTCGGCCGGCGAGACGCCCGTCGCCGTCGTCGACCGCGGCGCACACGGGAAGGAACCCATCGTGAAACTGCTCGCGGCCGACCCGGAGACGGTGGCCGAGCGGACGCTGACGCTGCTCGAGGCGGTCGAGACCGAACAGTAGCCCGAAACGGTGCGGACGGCCTACCGATCCGGCGCAAACGATTTCGCCGCCGAGCCCTTTTGCCGACCATGGACACCCGCTTCTCCGCGACCGCGGCGCTCGCCGTCCTCCTGCTCCTGTCGGGGTGTGCGACAGTCAGCGTCGAGTCCGACGTCGCCGCCGACGGCACCATCGACCGCTACGAACTGGATCTGAACACCTCGACGACCGTCTACGGCCTCCTGAATCAGGCCGCCGTCGACGAGGGGTACGAGTCGCTGGCCGGCCAACTCCGGGCGAACATCAACGCCTCGAACGCCGACAACGTCAGCATCAGCCAGTCGCTCGACGGCGACCGGGCCTCGGTGACGCTCGTGGTCACCGGCTGGGACCCCGTCGACGCCGAACGGCTGAACGTCACCCGCACCGACGGAACCGTCGTCTACGAGGACACCACGTTCTACAACGCCTCGGTCGGCGATGCGGGCGGCGGCGTCGACGTCACCGACTTCGAACTCCGGTACGTGGTGAACATGCCGGGCGACGTCCAGCGCGCCGAGGGAGCCTCCTCGGTGAACGGGTCGACGGTGACCTACGAGGCCAGCGGCCGAAGCGCGTTCACGACTACCCGCGTCTACGTCGAGAGCGACGCACCGACCGGCGTGTTGAGTCCCGGATTCGGCGTCGCCTCCGCCGTTGTCGCGGCGCTCGTGGCGACGCTCGCAGTGGCGCTCGTCGCTCGCCGTTCCCGGTGAACGACCGTCGTCGTCGCGTCTGACGGCCGTCTGACAGGCCGAAACCTACACTTTCTCCCCGTCGAACCACTCACACGTCGCGTCGGTCGCGCCGCACGGACAGGGTAGGGACGGCCCGTGTGGAGCGACCTGCGACATACGAGGAACCCACAGCGCTTTAGCCGCTGTCTCCCCCAGCACTGTCTATGACTGCAACGGGTATCGTCGGGGAGTTTCTCGCCCTCAAGGAGGAGACGGACGCCGATATTCTGGCGATGCAGTGCGGCGACTTCTACGAGTTCTTCGCCGACGACGCCGAGTTGGTCGCGAAAGAACTCGACCTGAAGGTGTCACAGAAGTCTTCGCACGGCTCTTCCTACCCGATGGCGGGCGTCCCGCTCGACGACCTCACACCCTACCTCAAGGCGCTGGTCGAACGCGGCTACCGGGTCGCCGTCGCCGACCAGTACGAAACGGAGTCCGGCCACGCCCGCGAGATCCGTCGTCTCGTCACGCCCGGCACCCTGCTGGAGACGACGGACGCCGACGCGCAGTATCTCGCCGCGCTCGTCCGCGACGCCGAGGGGTTCGGCCTCGCTTTCGCCGACGTCACCACGGGGCGCTTCCTCGTCACCGAAGTCGCCGACGCGGCCGACGCCCACGCCGAACTCTACCGCTTCGCCCCCGCCGAGGTGCTGCCGGGGCCGGACCTCCGCGGTGACGACGACTTCCTCGCGAGTCTGCGGGACGGCACCGACGCCTCCCTGTCGCTGCACGAGGCCGAGGCGTTCGCGCCGGGACGCGCCCGCCGTCGCGTCCGCGAGCAGTTCGGCGAGGAGGCACTCGAGAGCGTCGGTCTCGACTCCGAACGCGCCGTCCGAGCTGCGGGGGCCGTCCTCGCCTACGTCGACGAGACGGGCGCGGGCGTCCTCCAGTCGATGACGCGCCTGCAGGCGTACCACGCCCGCGACCATCTCGAACTCGACGCGACGACCCAGCGGAACCTCGAACTCACCGAGACGATGCAGGGGCGACGCGACGGGTCGTTGCTCGACACGCTCGATCACACCGTGACGAGTCCGGGCGGGCGACTGCTCCGCGAGTGGCTGACCCGCCCGCGCCGCGACCCCGACGAGTTGGAACGCCGCCAGGCCTGTGTCTCGGCGCTCGCCTCGGAGGCGCTCGCCCGCGAGCAGGTTCGCGACGTCCTCGACGGCGCGTACGACCTCGAACGCCTCGCCAGTCGCTCGGCCAGCGGGAGCGCGGGCGCGCGAGAACTGCTGTCGGTCCGCGACACGCTCGCCGTCCTGCCGGCGCTCGTCGACGCCATCGACGGCAGTCGGTTGGTCGACTCGCCGCTCCGCGACGTCGTCGAGGCACCCGACCGGGACGCGGCGACGGCACTCCACGACGAACTCGACGACGCGCTCGCCGAGGATCCGCCGAAGACAGTGACTCGAGGAGGGTTGTTCCAGCGCGGCTACGACGCCGAACTGGACGACCTCATCGAGCGCCACGAGGCCGCAGAGCGGTGGCTCGACGAACTCGGCCCCCGCGAGAAGCGCGAACACGGCATTCAACACCTGCAGGTCGACCGAAACAAGACCGACGGCTACTACATCCAGGTGGGGAAGTCGAATGCCGACCGCGTTCCCGACCACTACCGCCAGATCAAGACGCTCAAGAACTCGAAACGCTACGTCACCGAGGAGTTAGAGGAGAAGGAACGCGAGGTCCTCCGCCTCGAGGAGGTCCGCGGCGACCTCGAGTACGAACTGTTCGAAGAGCTGCGCGACCGAGTCGCCGAGCGGGCCGAACTGCTGCAGGACGTCGGCCGCGCGCTCGCCGAGGTGGACACGTTGTCGTCGCTGGCGACGCACGCCGCCGGCAACGACTGGGTCCGCCCCGAGTTGAACGAGGGCGACGCGCTCGAGATCGAGGCCGGCCGTCACCCCGTCGTCGAGCAGACCACCGACTTCGTGCCGAACGATCTCCGGCTCGACCGCGACCGCGGCTTTCTCGTCGTCACCGGGCCGAACATGTCCGGGAAGTCGACCTACATGCGGCAGGCGGCGCTGATTTCCCTTCTGGCGCAGGTCGGCAGTTTCGTCCCCGCCCGCAGCGCGACGGTCGGCGTCGTCGACGGCATCTACACCCGCGTCGGCGCGCTCGACGAGTTGGCGCAGGGGCGCTCGACGTTCATGGTCGAGATGCAGGAGTTGAGCAACATCCTCCACAGCGCCACCGAGGACTCGCTCGTCATCCTCGACGAGGTGGGGAGAGGAACTGCCACCTACGACGGCATCTCGATCGCGTGGGCAGCCACGGAGTATCTGCACAACGAGGTGCGCGCGAAGACGCTCTTTGCGACCCACTACCATGAACTGACGAGCCTCGCCGACCACCTCCCACGTGTCGAGAACGTCCACGTCGCCGCAGACGAGCGCGATGGTGACGTGACCTTCCTCCGGACCGTCGTCGACGGACCGACCGACCGCTCGTACGGCATCCACGTCGCGGACCTCGCGGGCGTGCCGCGCCCCGTAGTCGACCGCGCGACGGACGTGCTCGACCGCCTGCGCGACGAGAAGGCGATCGAGGCGAAAGGTGGCGACGGTGGCGGCGAACCCGTCCAGGCCGTCTTCGACCTCGGGTCGGGGCAGTTCTCGGGTGAGAGCGGGTCGTCAGACGCGGACGAGTCGTCGGGACCATCCGGCGACGAAGGTACTGCAGTCGTCGCCGCGACGAACGGCCGCGCCGACGCGTCCCAACTCGACGCCGAGACCGAGGCGGTGCTCGACGAACTCCGTTCGACGGACGTCACCGAGACGTCGCCGGTCGAGCTGATGGCGAAGGTCCAGCAGTGGCAAGAGACACTTCACGACGAGTGATACGAGCGATTCGACACGGCTGAAGCCGACACTCTGCTCTTATCTACATAGTAACACTTGTTCGCGGGCGACGAACTGTCGAACATGGCTTCACCTCGACGGACGGAGAGTCGAGCGGCGGGTGAACGGGACACGAGCGGCCGACGACGGTATCTTCGACTGCTGGGAATCGCTGCGACAGGTGGTCTGACGGGCTATCTCGCCACCGCGTCGGCCGACGAACCCGATGGAGATCCGCGAGCGACCGACACCGAGATGGACCGTTCCCGGTCGTCACCATCTGCCACTCCACCCCGCCCGCCTCGTTCGTCGACCTCCTCACCGACACCGACCCCCTCACCGACCCCGACAGCCTCGTCGACACCGACAGCCTCGTCGACGCCGACTAGAACTCCGTCACCGACCCCGACAGCCTCGTCGACGCCGACACCCCCACCAGCCCCGACGCAGTCGTGTCGAGACGAGCTACAGCGGTTCACGTTTCGTCGGTGTATCGCCACCGTCTGTTTCACGTGTACGGAGTTCTCGATCCAGGTCGACCCGGCCGACGTCGATTACTATCTCGCACTGCGGTATCTGGATACGTCGACCGACACTCGGTATCGGTTCATCGCAGGACCGCTCGACGGTCGAATCACGGACCCCTTCGGTGAAACCAGCTTTCTCCTCTCGGAGGCAGAGATACGGATTCCGGGCGAACAGTCTGTCGCGGTTTACCTCCCACGGGACTGCCTCATAGCGGGGACCGTCAGCGGGTGACCCGAGCGTGCGTCGTACGCCTCGGGTCGCGAGAGCGGAACGTTCACCGCGTCTCCCGTCGCTCGGGCGCCCCATCCCCCACACTCAATACGGTGTCGTGGCATCGCCGTAGTATGAACACAGACGACGACGCCGACTCGCGCGTCGACGAGCTGCTCGCGGAGATGACGCTCCGCGAGAAGGCCGCCCAACTCGCCGGGACGTTCGTCGGCGAGGTCGACCGGACGCAGACGCTCGACGATGTCGAGGAACTGGTCTGCGACCCCGGTCTCGGGTTCGCCACGCCGTTCGGCTTCGGCGGGTCGCCGCACACCGGGTCGAGGGAGGTCGCCGACATCGCCAACCGCCTCCAGCGCGCCGCCGTCGAGGAGACGCGCCTCGGCATCCCGCTTCTCCTCCCCGTCGACACCATCCACGGCCACGCCTACGTACAAGAGACGACGGTGTTCCCACACAACCTCGGTCTGGCGGCGACCCGCGACCGTGACCTCCTCGAACGGGTCGGGCGGACGACGGCGCGGGAGGTCGCCGCGACTGGCGCGCGACTCGCCTACGGCCCGACCTGCGACGTCGCCCGCGACCCGCGGTGGGGACGGACGTTCGAGACGTTCGGCGAGTCGCCGCTGCTCTGCGGCGAACTCGCCGCCGCGAAGTCCCGCGGCGTTCACGACGCCGACGTCGACGTCGCGACGATGGCCAAACACTTCCCGGCCTACGGCGAACCCGAACGCGGCGAGGACACCGCCCCCGTCGACCGGTCGCTCTCCTCGCTCCGCCGCGACTTCGTCCGGGCGTTCGAACCGATCCTGGAGACCGACCTCGAAGGGATCATGCCCAGCTACAACTCCATCAACGGTGAACCGTCCCACGGGTCGGCCTACTGGCTGACGGACGTGCTCCGCGACGAACTGGGGTTCGACGGCTACGTCGCCTCCGACTGGGGTGGGGTTCGGATGCTCCACGAGGACCACCGCGTCGCCGACTCGATGCGCGAGGCAGTCCGGCAGTCGATGGCCGCGGGCGTCGACGTCCACTCGCTCGGCGGTGCCGACCACGCCGACCACGTCGTCGACCTCGTCGAGTCGGGCGACCTCCCGGAGTCCGTCGTCGACGACTCGGTCCGACGGGTGCTCGAACTGAAGGAGGAGCTCGGTCTGTTCGAGGACCCCTACGTCGACGTCGACGCGGTGGAAGACGTCCTCGGCACCGACGCCAACCGCGAGGTCGCCATCGAGGCGGCTCGCGAGTCGGTGACGCTCCTGCAGAACGACGACGACCTGCTCCCACTCGACCCCGACGTCGACGAGGTGCTCGTCACTGGCCCGAACGCGGACGCGCTCTCGCATCAGGTCGGCGGGTGGAGCGTGAGTGAGGACGACGACCTCACCGGGATCAGCGTCCGCGACGGTGTCGAGTCCGTCGTCGGCGACGACACCCGCGTCACCTACGAGCGGGGTGCCGGCGTCGACGACCCGGACGACGTCGAGGCGGCCGTCGCCGCCGCCGAGTCCGCGGACGTCGCCGTCGTCGTCCTCGGCGAGAACTGGTACATCCACGAGTTCGGGATGCAGGAGATCACTGGGCCGACCGACCGCTTCCCGAAGCGAACGCAGCTCTCGCTGCCCGACGCGCAGCGGGAGCTCCTCGAATCGGTCGTCGCCACCGACACGCCGACCGCGCTCGTCTTCGTCACCGGGCGGCCGCTCGCGACGCCGTGGGCCAAAGAGCACGTCCCGGCCATCCTCCAGGCGTACTACCCCGGTGCCGACGGTGGGCAGGCGGTCGCCGAGGCCCTGTTCGGAGAGGTCAACCCGAGCGGGAAGCTCCCCATCTCCGTGCCGAAGTCGACCGGCCATCTCCCGGTTCGACACAACCACCTCCCAAATCCGGCCCCCATCGGTGCGGACGAACACGAACCGAGCTACGATCCGCTGTGGGCGTTCGGCCACGGTCTCTCCTACACCGACTTCGAGTACCGCGACCTGTCGCTGTCGGCGGAGTCGGCCGCCCCCGACGGGAGCGTCACCGTCGCCGTCGAGGTGGCGAACGTCGGCGACCGCGCCGGCGACGAGGTGGTCCAGCTGTTCGGCCGTCGGGAGTACAGTTCGACCGTCACCCCGGTGCGCGAACTCGTCGGTTTCGAGCGAGTCAGCCTCGAGGCGGGGGAGGCGACGACCGTCGAGTTCGACCTCTCGGCGTCGGCGTTCGCGGTCTTCCAACCGGACGGGAGTCGCGTCGTCGAACCGGGGACGGTGACCGTCGCCTGCGAGTCGCTCGACGTCTCGCTGGACGTCGTCTCCGAGTGAGTCTGCGAGCGTCGACGCCGGCATCGAGGTGAACGTTTCGACGGTGATCGTCCTCCCGCCCACTCCCACGACAGCACTGGATTGATACGTGTCTCCCGTGTCGTGATGAGTAATGCCTCCGATCGACTCTCTCTGCAGACGCCGCGTTCTCTTCGACGGTGGTCAGCCACGCCCAGCGCCGCCGACGCCACTCGTGTCGTGCGGTACGAACGTTCAAAACCACCAAGCTCCACTTGCGAACGAACCATGAGCGACGAACATCTGCAGGCGACGATCAGCCAGAAGGCGGCGCTGTTCGGACCGGACGGCGACCTGCTTCTGCTCTCTCGGGCGGCGACCGCCGGGTGGGAGCTCCCGGGCGGCCGCATCGGGACGACCGAGGACGTCGTCCCCGGACTCCGTCGCGAGGTCCGCGAGGAGACGGGGCTCGACGTCGCCGTCGAGGAACCCGTCTACACTGACGCCTGGTCGACCGAGGACGGCGAGGGGAGATACGCCGTCGTCTACCGGTGTTCGACCGACGACTGCGCGGTCTCGCCGAGCGACGAACACGACGACTGGCGCTGGGTCGCTCCCGACGTCGCCGTCGAAGACGTTCTCTCGACCCCGCGACTCCGTACGGCGGTCGAGCGGGCCGCGGAGCGACGGGCGGTGGTGCGGTGACTGACGAACCGCTCCGGGCGACGGTGAGCCAGCGGGCCGTCCTGTTCGGTCCTGACGGCGACGTGCTCGTCGTACGCCGGACGACCGACGACGGGTGGGAACTCCCCGGCGGGCGACTCGACGTCGGCGAGTCGGCGGTCGAGGGGGTCTGCCGCGAGGTCCGCGAGGAGACCGGGCTCGACGCGGCGGTTCGGCGGCCCACTCACACCGCAGCGTGGCGCAACGACCGCGGCAACGGTCGCTTCGCGGTCTACTACTACTGTACGACCGAACGGCGCTCGATCTCGCTCAGCCCCGAACACACCGACTACGAGTGGCTGTCGCCGTCGGACGCGGTAACTCGCCTGAGCGACACGCAGGGCGAGGCGGTCGACCGCACGCGGGAGGTCAGCGACCGATGAGCGACGAGACGAACAGAGGGGACGAGACGACCGAGACGGCACAGACGAACGGAACGGGCCGGCCGGCCGACGAGCGGCCGACCATCCAGGCACTCGATCAGACGACCGTCCAGCGAATCGCCGCCGGTGAGGTAGTCGAACGCCCCGCCAGCGTCGTGAAGGAACTCGTCGAGAACAGCCTCGACGCCGACGCCTCGCGGGTCTCCGTCGCTGTCCGCAACGGCGGGAAAGACGGCGTCCGCGTCCGCGACGACGGCGTCGGAATGACCGAAGACGAACTCGCCGTCGCCGTCGAGGAGCACACGACGAGCAAGATCTCGGACATCGACGACCTCGAGACCGGCGTCGCCACGCTCGGGTTCCGCGGCGAGGCGCTGCACACCATCGGCGCCGTCTCGCGGACGACCGTCCGGTCGAAACCCCGCGGCGCGGCCGGTGCCGGTGCGGAGTTGACCGTCGAGGGCGGCGACGTCGGCGAGGTCCGACCCGCCGGCTGCCCGGCCGGGACGACCATCGAGGTCGACGACCTCTTCTTCAACACCCCCGCGCGAAAGAAGTTCCTCAAGACCGACGCGACGGAGTTCGACCACGTCAACACCGTCGTCACGCAGTACGCGCTGGCGAACCCCGGCGTCGCCGTCTCGCTGGAGCACAACGACCGCGAGGTGTTCGCCACCGAAGGCCGGGGGAGCCTGGAGTCGACGGTGCTGTCGGTGTACGGCCGGGAGGTCGCCGAGGCGATGACGACCGTCGACGCGGACCCCGACGGCGACACGGTCGACTCGGTGTCGGGACTCGTCAGCCACCCCGAGACGACCCGCGCGGGGCGGGAGTATCTCTCGACGTTCGTCAACGGCCGGTACGTCACTGCCGGTACCCTCCGCGAGGCGGTGCTCGACGCCTACGGCGGCCAACTCGCTCCCGACCGCTACCCCTTCGCCGTCCTCTTTCTCGACGTGCCGGCGAACTCCGTCGACGTCAACGTTCACCCGCGAAAGATGGAGGTCCGCTTCGACGACGAGTCGGGCGTGAAGTCGGCCGTCGAGGCGGCCGTCGAGTCGGCGCTGCTGGACGAGGGGTTGATCCGGTCGTCCGCACCGCGAGGGCGGTCGGCACCCGACGAGACGCAGGTCGCCCCGGAGCGACCGGACGACGGCCCGTCGGAGGACGTCGCAGACGGAGACGGCGGAGACGGCGACACCGACGAGGCAGTGACGGCGACGACGTCGTCGAACCCGGACGGAGACGGAGCGACGGCCGAGTCGTCGGCGGCGACGACGGTCGACTCCGCGGACGACGCGGCGACGGACCCCGCCGACGCGACTGCGGACACGGACCCCGAGTCGCCGTCGACCAGTGGGCCCGACGACGCAGGGACGGACGAGGAGGCGTGGGTCGTCGACAACGCGCGGTCGTCGCGGTCCGGGTCGGAGACGGCCGACTCGACCGCCGCCGAGGCGACGCCGGACTTCGAGGCTGCCACCGCCGAGTGGGAGTTCCCCGAGCAGCGAGCGCGGACGGACGACCGAGAGCGAGAGGCGGAGAGCCCCGACGTCGACGCCGGCGACCACGACGCCGCCAGCCGTCCGTCACCCCGGTCGTGGCAACAGTCGTCGCTCGACGAGGACCGGGACGGAGACGACCCTGGCGAGACCGACGCGACCGAGCAGTCGGCCGCGTTCACCGTCGCCGGCCCGACGAGTCAACGAACGCTCGACGGCGAGGCGGCGGCCGTCGGCGGCGAGTTCGACTCGCTGCCTTCGCTGCGAGTGCTCGGCCAACTGTTCGACACCTACCTCGTCGCCGAGACGGCCGACGGGTTGGTGCTCGTCGACCAGCACGCCGCCGACGAGCGGGTGAACTACGAGCGACTCCGCGGAGAGCTTCGCGGCGACACGCCGACCCAGGGGCTCGCCGAACCGGTCGAGCTGGAACTCACCGCCCGCGAGGCGGCGCTGTTCGCGGAGTACGCCGACGCGCTCGCCGAGCTCGGGTTCGACGCCGAGCGGACCGACGAGCGAACCGTCGCCGTGCGCTCCGTCCCGGCCGTCTTCGACGCGGCGCTCGACCCGGAACTCCTGCGCGACGCGCTGACGGCGTTCGTCGCCGAGTCCGACGACGGCGGCCGGGAGACGGTCGACGCCGTCGTCGACTCGCTGCTCGCCGACCTCGCCTGCTACCCGTCGATCACGGGCAACACGTCGCTGACCGAGGGGTCGGTGGTGGAACTGCTGGAGGCGTTGGACGCCTGTGAGAACCCCTACGCCTGTCCGCACGGCCGCCCCGTCGTCATCGAGTTCGACCGCGGGGAGATCGAAGACCGCTTCGAGCGGGACTATCCGGGGCACGCCGGACGGCGACGCGAGGAGTGACGCCTACGGTCGAGGGTTCGCCGGGAGCAACATCTGTACCCGGTGGGTGAGTTCGGCTCTGGAGACCGGTTTCTCGAGAACCACGAGCGCGCCGGCGTCCATCGCTCGCCGCCGGAGCACGGAGGAGACCCGCCGCGAGAGGACGACCACGGGCGTCCCCCGCGTGTGGAACGACTCGACCACCGAGAGCACCGAGCGATCGAACCCGTCGACGTCGACGACGGCCAGTCCGATCCCGTCGTCGAGTCGTCTCTCGACGCACGAGAGGTCGGAGAACCTCTCGACGGTGTAGCCGTCGTCCAGCGCCGCCGCGAGCAGTTCCCGGTTCCGGGGGTTCACAGCGAGGACGACCACCGTCCGGTGGTCACTCACCGTCCGTCGCTCCCCAATGCGCGTTCTCGATGGCTCCGCGGCCCTGAGCGACGACCTCCTCGGGCGTCCCCGTGAGCACGTCGCGGAGGCCGGAGAGCGACTCGCCGACCGCGATGCCGTGTTCGGTGATGCTGAACTCCCGCAGTTGGCGTTCGTAGTCGCTCGTCCGCTTCTTCAGCACGCCGATCGCCTTCCGCATCTCGCCGCGACGCTCGAGGTGACGGAGAAAGTGGAGACCGAGGAGCGTCTTCCCGGTTCCGGGTTCGCCGCGTATCAGGTAGGCGTCGCCCTCGAGGTAGCCGCCGTTGAGCACGTCGTCGAGGCCGTCGATACCGCTCGAGAGTCGAGAGATCGTCTCAGTCATGGCTGGAGAGGTGAACGATGTGGGACGAGCGGGACGACTATATCGACGGAGACGCCCGGGCTGTGGTCCACTACGCGAGCTACGCCGACACGTCTATATAATTTTTCCCTCAAACGCGTCGAATAGTTGGTTGTCGGAGGGGTCAATCGGCCGATTCGAGCGTGTCGTCGTCGGTTCCGACGGCCGTCTCGACCGTCGGCGTCAGTTCGGTGAGCACCTCGCGGCCGCGACGTTCGCGAGTCACCAATCCGTCGTCGTCGAGTCGTTTGAGGTGATGAGAGACGGTGCTGTCGGCCAGTCCGAGTTCGGCAGCGAGCTCTGCGACGGTCACCGGTCCCAGCCGGTCGATCCCGTAGATGATCCGTGCGGTCGACTCCTCGTCGAGCGCGGCCGACAGCGTCGGGTCGGTCCCGTCGACCGGATACAGCCGGTGTTTTCCGCTTGACTCGACGATCGTCACGGCATGGTCGTTCTCCAAGATCCGGGCGTGATACCGGACGGTCGACACCGAGAGCCCGAACTCCGAGGCGAGTTCGCTGAGGTACGTCCCCGGCGACTCGCGGACGGTCTCGTAGAGCGCCTTTCGGGTGTCGTTCTCCAGCGTCGTCGACTCCGAGCGGCGGTTCACGCCGGCAGCCATCAGCAGTTCGGGGACGGCGATCTCGAGCGGCGTCTCCTGGACGAACTGCGTGAGCCTCTCCGGCAACTCGCCGCCGACGGCCGTCCGCGGACGGTCGGGCCCGAACGGCGTCTCGGAGAGTGACGCGTCGATCGTCTCGGGGAGCGACGCCGCGTCGGCAGTCGCCGTCGCCTGTGCAGCCGCGTGTTTCGCCGTCACGTCGGACGGTGTGGTCGTGGGTTGTGCAGCGGTCGTAGCCACGGCAGTCGGAGTGCTGACGAGGATGCCGACGACTACGAGCAGTGTGATACGCCGAATGAAACGAGACATGGATGTGAGTCAGGGTGGGAGTGGCGGTCGCAGTGTGTGCCCGGTGATCTGTGACCTGCCGTGTGGTCGTACAGTCGTCACGTGCGCCGACGGTCCGACGACGTCGTGGACCGTTCTCGCTGCCTGATATGACCAGTCCGCTGTTAAGAGTGGTGGCCACTCGTCGGACGATTGATCGCTCTGTGACGCTCGGCGAGTTCCGACGGAACGACCGGAACTTATGTGCGCCGACGTCAGACTCTCTCGGTATGCCAGATATCGTCACCTTCGGGGAGACGATGCTTCGATTCTCTCCCCCCCGAGGCGACCGGTTGGAACGGACTCGCGAGCTCGACGTGCAGGCCGGAGGCGCAGAGAGTAACGTCGCGACCGCCGCGGCGAACCTCGGCTGTGAGGCGACGTGGCTCTCGAAGCTTCCGGCGTCGCCGCTCGGGCGCCGCATCGTCGCCGAACTGGAGAGCTACGGCGTCGATACGGGGGTCGCGTGGGACGACGGCGACGACGCCCGGGTCGGTACCTACTATCTCGAGTACGGCGGCGAACCCCGCGGGACGAACGTCATCTACGACCGGGCGAACGCCGCCGTCACGACGGCGACCGTCGAGGAACTCCCGGCCGACGCCGTCGACGAGGCCGAGGTGTTCTACACGAGCGGCATCACGCCTGCACTCTCGGCGACGGCCGCGGAGACGACCGAGGCGCTGTTGAAGCGCGCGCAGGAGGCGGGGACGGAGACGGCGTTCGACCTGAACTACCGGACGAAGCTCTGGTCGCCCGCCGAGGCCGCCGAGGGGTATCGCGAGCTCTTCCCCCACGTCGACGTGCTCGTCGCCCCCGAGAGCGACGCGCGGACGTGTCTGAACCTCGACGGGTCGGCCGCCGAGATGGCCCGCCACCTCGCGTCGACTCACGACTTCGAGACGGTCGTGGTCACCCGCGGCGACGAGGGCGCGTTGGCGTTGCACGACGGCGAGACCTACGAGCAGGCGGTGTTCTCGGCCGACACCTACGACGCCATCGGCACCGGCGACGCCTTCGTCGGCGGCTTCCTGGCGAAGCGCATCGAGGGCGGAACCATGGACGAGTCGCTAGCGTACGGGGCGGCGACCGCGTCCCTGAAGCGGACGATCAGCGGCGACGTCGCACTCGTCACGCGCGAGGAGGTCGAGCGGGTCGTCGCCGACGAGGCCGACGCCATCTCGCGGTGAGGCCGACGACCGACCGACGGCTATCGACCGCTGGACGGGGGCCGAACACCGGTTCTCGACCCTCGAGGCCACAAGATTATAGACCAGACCCGGAGTAGCGTTCGCGTACTCATGCGTATTCTCGCGGTAGTAGCGACGGTACTGCTCGTCACGTCGGCGACGGCCGGGGTCGCTTCGGTCGCCGGTGCACAGAACGCCTCGGCGTACGACGGAGCGCACGTCACGTTCGGGACGCAGTCCAACGCGCTGACGGACTACCGCGTCGACGGGACGACCTTCTTCGACTCCGTATCCGTCCAGTCGAAGCAGACTGCGGAGGACGACGGACCGCTCGGAGTCGGCAGTGACGTCGGTTCCGTCGCCTCGCTCTCGGGGAGCGGGCTGACGGTCGACTCGCGGACGACGACCAACGCGACGATCACCGCCGACAGCGGCGCGACCATCGACGTCCACGACAACCCCCACGGGATCATGGTCGTCGAGAGCACGAACGCGACGCAGTACGTCCAGTTGAACGTCAGCGAGAAGGGGGAGGCGGGCTACTGGGGTGACGCGACGGCGGTCATCGAGACCGACGAAGGCCCCGAGGCCGCCGCGTTCGTCGTCGGCAACGGGACGGTCGGTGTCAACGACGACGGCGACGTCGTCGCGGAGGTCGGCGAGGACGGCTATCTCGTCGTCCGCACGTACGACCGCCGGCGAGGCACCGACGACAGAAACCAGGAGAGTCTCATCGCCGACGGCGTCGCCACCGCGGAGGCGTACGTGATGCAGCAGGACGGCGAACGCGTCGTCGACACTGTCACGTACGGAGAGACGACCTCGCTGAGAACGAGCGAACAGAGCGCAGACCGGGTCGAACTGGCTGTCGACCGGACGACTCAGGAGGGGACGGTTCTCCTCGCGAGCGTCTCGAACGAGGCGCTCGACGGCGCGAGCGGCCTCTCGGTGACCGTCGACGGCGAGACGGCCGCGAGGGCGACGGCGTACAGCGAACTGCCGATGGCTGCCGACGGCGGACAGCGCTCGAAGTATCTGACGCAACCGAGCAGTTCCGTAGACTCGACGACCGAGGCCGCCGTCGCAGTCAACCACTTCTCCGAGCGAACGGTGGCGCTTCAGGGCGGACAGGCGAACGGCTCTGCGACGGACACGTCGGGCGAGACGACCACCGCCGGCGACTCGGGGCCGGCCACCGAGAGTGACGCGGGAACCGAGACGGAGACGACCACTCAGACCGAGACGTCGAGTCCCGGCTTCGGTCTCGTCGCCGCCGTCACCGCGCTCGCTGCCCTCGTCGTCGCTTCAGTCGCCCGCTCCCGTCAGCGCGACTGAGCGGAACTGCGGCTCACCGTTCGCCGAACCGTTCGTCGAAGAGGGCGACGACGTGACGTTCGATCTCGTCTCGAATCTCGCGGACGCGCTCTGTGTCCTGTCCGTGCGGGTCGTCGAGCGCCCAGTCGCGGACCGCCACGTCGGCGTCGAGTTCGAGCGTCGAACATCCCATCGTCGCGACGACGTCACACGCGTTCAGTTCTTCGTCCGTGACCTCCCGTGGGACCCGGTTCGAGAGGTCGATCCCGAGTTCGCTCATCACCTCGACGACCTCCGGGTGGACCTCGTCGGCCGGATGCGTCCCGCCCGTAAGGACCGCTACCTCGTCCGTGAGTCCGCGGCGAGCTCGCTCTCGTTCGGCGAAGGCGGCCGACATCTGACTGCGTCCCGCGTTCTGTACACAGACGAATCCGAACCGGGTACTGGCGTCGCTCATGGCGGTACTGGAGACGCTCTCGGTGATAACGGTTCGTAAGAGCGCTATTGTGGTGTATATATCTCGGTGGATGGGTCGAACCGGACGGCTCGGCCGCCGCCGTCGGGCAGTTCGCTCGACACAACACCTAATCCGCTCCGCTCTGATGGCCGAGTATGCACGTCGTCATCATCGGTGCCTACGGAAGTGCGGGCGTCGCCGTCGCCGAGACGCTCTCGGAGCACGTCGGCGAGACCGTCGACCGTCTCACCCTCGTTGACAACGGAACCCCGGGCGGAGGGCTCTGTATCCTGCGCGGCTGTATGCCCTCGAAGGAGGTGCTGTCGGCGGCGGCCCACCGGTATCAGACGCGGCACGACGACCGCCTCGTCGGCGACCCGCCGACGATCGACCTCGAGGAGACGGTCGCCACGAAGGACGACCACGTTCTCGGGTTCGCCGAACACCGCCGCGCGGCGGTCCACCGGCTGACCGGCCGCGAGGGCGTCGAGTTCCTCCACGGCACCGCCGCGTTCGTCGACGACCACACGGTACACGTCGCCGACGTCGACGGCGAACCCGACGAGCGGGAACTCGACGCCGACTACGTCGTCGTCGCCACCGGGTCGTCGGTCAATGTCCCCGACCTCGACGGCATCGACGAGGTCGACTACATGACCTCCGACGAGGTGCTCGACGCCACTGAACTCCCCGACTCGGGCGTCGTGATGGGGTTCGGTTACATCGGGATGGAGCTCGTCCCGTACCTCAGGGAGGCGGGCGTCTCCGACCTCACCGTCGTGGAGCACGACGACCGGCCGCTCGACGAGGCCGACCCCGAGTTCGGCGACGAACTGCTGGCGCTCTACCGCGAGGAGTTCGACGTCGAGATCCTGACGAACACGTACGAGCGGTCGCTCGAACCGACCGAGGACGGCGGCGTCCGTCTGCACGTCGACCGAGACGGCGAGTCGGACGTCGTCGAGGCCGAGCAGCTCTTTCTGTTTACGGGTCGTCGCCTCGCCGTCGACGGGCTCGGACTGGAGAACACGTCGATCTCGATCGACGAGGGATGGGTCGACGACACGATGCAGAGCCGCGACGACGACCGGGTGTTCGTCGTCGGCGACGTCAACGGGAAGGAGCAGATTCTCCACGTCGCCAAGGAACAGGGCTACGTCGCCGGCGACAACATCCTCGCGCACGCCCGCGGAGAGGAACTGGAGCGGTACGAGAACGTCCACCACCACGTCGTCTTCTCCGGTGCGGCGGTCTACCCCTACGCCCGCGTCGGCTACTCACGGTTCGCCGCCGACGAGGCGGGACTCGACTACCACGCCGTCATGCGCGAGGCGAGCGACGACGGCGTGTTCAAGACGAAGACGACGCCCCGCGGTCGCGCGGAGCTCGTCGTCGACGCCGACGACGGCACCGTGCTGGGGTATCAGGGACTCCACTACCACGCCGACGTGATGGCCAAGACGATGCAGGTCGCCGTCGAGATGGAGTTAGACGTCCGCGACCTGCCGGACCGCGCGTACCACCCGACGACGCCAGAGATCCTCGACGGTCTGTTCCGGGCGGCGACGGAGAAACTGGACCGACGGTAGTCGATGCGTCGACACGCCAACTAAAACGTAACAGGTTGCATACCTACTCGACTGTATGCTGGAGACACTGCTTGGCGACGAGATTCACCCCTCGGGGAAGTACATCGCCGAGGTCATCTACGGTGCGAACGACGGCATCGTCACGACGTTCGCCGTCGTCGCCGGCGTCGCCGGGGCGGCGCTGGACCCGACGATCGTGCTCGTCCTCGGTGCGGCGAACCTGTTCGCCGACGGGTTCTCGATGGGGATGAGCAACTTCCTCAGTCGTCGCTCGGAGGCCGACTACGAGGCCGCACGGGGGAACCACGTCGACGACGACGGGAAGAGTCCGGCCCGGACGGCGGCCGTCACCTTCCTGGCGTTCGTCGTCGCCGGCGCGCTCCCACTGGCGCCCTACGTGTTCGTGCTCACGCCGCTGTTCCCGACGTCGATCCTGTTCACCGGGGTCGCCTTCTTCGTCGTCGGCGCGAGTCGGAGTTTCGTCACCGCACGGCACTGGTTCGTCAACGGCGGTGAGATGTTCGTCGTCGGGATGCTCGCGGCGACGGTGGCGTTCGTCGTCGGCACGCTGCTGAAAGGCGTCGCCTGACCCGCCGCGCCACGACGCCGCAAACTGCATCGCACTCGACCACGTAGTGGTCGTATGACCGACTTCGAGACAGTCCTCCTCGCGACCGACGGGAGCGATGGGGCGACCGCCGCCGCCGACCACGCGCTCTCGCTCACCGCCGTCTTCGACGCGACGCTCCACGTCGTCGCGGTCGTCCCGCCCTACGAAGGCCCCGACGACGAGGAGACGAGAGAGCACGTCCAGAGCTCCATGCGCCGCCGCGCCGAGGCGTTCGTCGAGACGGTCGCCAACCGCGCACGGGGACGTGGTGTCGACGTCGTGAGCAGCGTCGAGTCCGGGACCGTCCACCGGACACTGCTCGACTACGCCGAGCGCAACGCCGTCGACCTCCTCGCCGTCGGCAGCCACGGCCGTGGAGGCCTCGCGGAGACGCTGTTCGGCAGCACGGCCTCCCGACTCGTCTCGAATGCGTCGATACCGGTGTTCGTCGCGGGTGGGCGACACGTGAAACATCCGAGCTACGAGTCGATCGTGTTGGCGACCGACGGCAGTACGGGAGCGGACGCGGTCGTCGCCCACGCCCAGCAGGTGGCGACGGCGTTCGACGCGACCGTCTACGTCCTCTACGTGGTGGACGTCACTCTCTACGACCCCGACCTGGTGGTCGACCTCATCGGCGGGTTCGACCGACTCGGGTCGCGCGTCACCACCGAGGTCGGCGCTCGACTGACGGAGGCCGGCGTCGACGTGGAGACGGCGGTTCGTCGGGGGCGTCCGGCGCGGACTATCCTCGACTACGCGGCGGAGGTCGACGCTGATCTCGTGGCGATGGGTACACAGGGGGCGGCCGGGGTTGAACCGACGTTGCTCGGCAGTACGACCGAGCGCGTCCTCCGGTCGGCCGAACGACCCGTCCTGACAGTTCGCACGTCGCCCGCCTCCATCACCTAACTCAGGCAATAATTGCGAGAGAGACCCAGCCGTGCCAAGAGATGCCTAGGACGCATATAAACCGCAGATACATATGCGCTAACGGAATACCGTCGCCCACATGGCGACACTATCGTTCGAACCGCTGACATACGACGACATCCCAGCCGACGAGCGGCCCACGCTGCTGCAGGCGCTGGTGCCCGTCGTCGGGATGCTGTTGTTTCTGAGCGTCGGGGCCATCGGGTTGGGACTCGACGCGCACTTCCCGCTCGTGTGGGGGATGGTGCTCACGGGGCTGGTCGGTCGCTACTGGATCGGCGTCTCGTGGCAGCGGATGTACGAAGGCATCGTCGACGGCCTGCGGATGGGGATGCAGGCGATACTCATCATCTTCGTCATCTACATCCTCATCGCCGTTTGGACCGGCGCGGGGACGATTCCAGCGCTCATCTACTACGGACTCGACCTCCTCTCGCCGCAGATCTTTCTGCCAGCGGCCGCGCTACTCGCGACGCTCGTCGCGTTCGCCGTCGGCTCGTCGTGGACGACGGCGGGGACGCTCGGCGTCGCGTTCATCGGCATCGGGGCCGGACTCGGCATCCCCGAACCGATGACCGCCGGCGCGGTGCTGACCGGCGCGTACACCGGCGACAAGATCTCGCCGCTGTCGGACACGACGAACCTCGCGGCAGCGGTGACCAACACCGACCTCATGACCCACATCCGGACGATGCGGGTCGGGACGGGGCTGGCGCTCGCCATCTCGGTCGTCGGCTACGCGGTGCTCGGGATGTCCGCGACGGGCGGGACGCCCGCCGGTCGCGTCAACGAGATCCAGAGCGCCATCGCCGGCGCGTACAGCGTCTCGCCGCTGGTGTTCATCCCGCTCGTCGTCACGTTCGGGCTGGCGCTGCGCGGCTACCCGGCGCTCCCGGCGCTCGCGGCGGGAATCTTCGTCGGTGCGTTCACGCAGATCTTCGTCCAAGGTCCCGTCAGCGTCGAGGGGTTCGTCACCGCCTGGGAGGTCGCCCAGAACGGCACCGCCCCCGAGACGAACGTCGAACTCGTCAACAGTCTCCTGAACACGGGCGGTCTCATCGGGTCGGCGTGGACCATCACCATCGTCGTCGCCGCGCTCTCGCTCGGCGGCCTGCTCGAGCGGACGGGCGTGCTCGCAGTGATCGCACACGCTGTCGGCAAACTCATCTCGTCGGTGGCGGGTCTCACGGTCGGCACCGCGGCCTCCGCCATCGGGATGAACGTCCTCGCGGCCGAGCAGTACATGTCCATCGTCGTCCCCGGGATGAGCCTCCGCGGGCTCTACGACGAGTACGACCTCGACTCGCGGAACCTCTCGCGCGGCGTCGAGGCCGCCGGGACGACGACGAGCGCGCTCATCCCGTGGAACGCGGGCGGCGTCTACATGGCCGGCGTGCTCGGCGTCCCGGTCTGGGCGGGTGACTGGGGTCTCGCGGGCTACGCGCCGTACTACTTCCTCGGGTTCCTCTCGCCGGCCATCCTCGTTCTGATGGGCGTGACGGGGTGGCGCATCACGGCCCAGGAAGAGGAGACGAAGGCGGGTATCAAGGGCGCGGTCAAGTCCATCGCGGACGACGACGACTGACGCCTCCAGCGTCGACGACCGACGCGCTCCGTTCGATCTACAGTTCTCGCTTCGTCCCGTCCTCTCTCGTCTCGCACCCGACGGACGAGCGGCGGCGCTACTCTCCCGTCTCGGCGTCCGCGTCCGTGTCCGTGTTCGCACCAGCGTCCACGTCCGTCCCTTCGTCGTCCGACGCCACGTCTTCCAGTCGCTCGACGCGTACCCGACTGATGCGGTTGCCGTCGACGCGTTCGACCGTGAGCGAGACGTTCGCCACCTCGACGGTGTCGCCGACGTCGCCGATGCGACCCAGTTCGGTGTTGATGAGTCCAGCGACCGTCTCGAAGTCGCCTTCGCGTGGGAGCGAGACGTCGAGGAAGTCGTTGATCTCGCCGACTGTCACCTCGCCCTTCACGAGCAGGCCGTCGGCGGTCGGGCGGATGAACCGCTCTTCGCCCACCTCGAAGATCTCGCCGACGATCTCCTCTAAGATGTCTTCGACGGTGAGGATCCCCTCCATCTCGCCGAACTCGTCGCGAACGACAACCATCGGGACACGTTTCTCCTGCATCTCGGTGAGGAGGTTGTCTATCTCGCGGCTGTCGGGTACCTGCAGCGTCGGCAACAGCACGTCGCGGAGGTTCAGCCCCTCGCGGGCGGCCCGTTCGACGTCGCGGATGTCGGCGATGCCGACCATCTGTTCGAGCGTCCCCTCGTAGACGGGGAGTCGGGTGAGGCGGTTCGTCGAGCAGATCTCGAGCACCTCCTCCAGCGGCGTCTCGACGTCGACGCCGACGACGTTCACCCGCGGCACCATCACCTCGCGAGCGCTGGTCGAACTGAGGTCGAAGACGCCCTGGACCATCTCGTGTTCCGCCTCTTCGATAGCGCCGATACGTTCGCCCGTCGTGAGCAGCGCCTCGATCTCTTCGCGGGTGACGTAGGGGCGTTCGATGTCCTGTCCGCCGCCGGTGACGCGGTTGATACCGCTCGTGACCAGATCGAAGAAGAGGACGACCGGATACAACGCCTTCTGGACCAGTTCGAGCGGGCGGGCCACCGACAGCGCCACCGACTCGGCGTTGGCGACGCCGTAGGACTTGGGGGAGATCTCGCCGAAGACGAGCACGAGGCCGCTGACGACGACCGTCGAGACGACCGCACCCGTCGTCGGGTCGAAGAGGCGGGCGACGACGGCGGTAGCGATACTGGCCATCGCGACGTTGACGACGGTGTTGCCGACGAGGATGGTGACGAGCAGGCGGTGGGGGTCGTCGCGAAGCCGTCGCAGCGGTGCGACGCGACTGTTGGGCTCGCGCTGGAGGAGCGCGCTCAGCCGGTGGCGTTCGAGCGAGAACACGGCGATCTCGCTCCCGGAGAAGAACGCACTGCAGACGAGAAGTACTGCGACTGTCGCGACGCCGACTATCGTCGTCACGTCGAAGACCTGCACCATGCCACCTCATTCGGAGAGCGGGACATAGTTCCTTGCCCAACGGTCGAGGCCGGACCGCCCGGCTTAAGCGGCCGCGACGGTTACCGGCAGCTATGGAACTGACCACGAGCGGCCGGTTCCGCGTCCTCGACAGCCCCCGCGAGCGACCGGAGCTGCTGCTCATCGACCTCGAAACGTTCGAGCCGACGTACGTCCGCACCGACGGTGACGACGACGATCTCGCGGGCGTCGACGACACCGCCGTCGACGATCTCCGCCCCGGCTACGTCGTCGACGCGTCGCTCGCCTGGAACGACGGGACGGCCCGGTTCGCGTCGGTCGACGTCGACAGTCGGAGTCGCATCGAGTTCGTCGACGGCGTCACAGGCGTCTTCGAGGCCGCCCGCGAGACGTGGCAGACCGCCGAGGCCGAGGGCGAAGGGATGAACTCCCGCGTCACCTACGACACCGACGGCGCGGCTAACGGCGTCCTCTACGTCTTCGCGAAGCAGTCGGGCGCACGCGACCTGTTCGAGGAGTTCCGTAGCGGCACCCGCCCGCTGGAACCGCTCGTCCAGCGCGTGAACGAGAACCGCGACGACGAGGGCCCCCGCGAGGTGTTCGTGATGCGCCCCGCCGACGAACCGTTCGTACTCGTCTACATCGTCTTCCGAGCCGAGGGGATCCTGGCGGAGACCGTCCGCGACACGTACGACTGTCCCCGGGAGTGAGTTCGTCGTCCTGCGGGAGGTGGGGGTATTTAAACTAAATCGACGAAACCGTCCGGACAGCATTCTAACGCCGTGATTCGGCCGCCTCGGATTTCGCACCTATCTGTTTTGGCAAACACGCTATACCTACTCCGTGTATGCCACCATGTATGAGCGTTGAAGACAGAGGAAGCACGTTCACCATCGCAACGACCGACGACGACCTCGACGCGGACATCCCCGCCGAGACCGCCAGCGACGTGTTCGCGAACGCCCGCCGCCGCGCCGTGCTGACGTGTCTCCGCGACCGTGACTCGACGATGGAGATAGACGAGCTGGCCGAAGCCGTCGCCGCCGAGGAGTTCGGAACGAGTCGTGAGGAAGTGCCCGAAGACCGCTTCGAGCGCGTCCTCGTCTCGCTGCACCACACCCACCTGCCGAAACTGGCCGACGCGAGCATCGTCTCGATCACGCAGACCAACGGCGTCCACGTGACCGGAAACGCAGCTGCATTCGAGGTTCTCGCATAACCCGTACCGCGTTTTCTCCGGCCATCCACACATCTGAGTGACGACGCCGGCGAACGCCCCCTCCGGGCAGCAGGCCGTCGTCACCAGAGCCATCTGTCTCCCCGTCTCTCGGGCGGTCACGCCGTGTCGCTTCGCTGTCGGCTGCGCGGTCCTATGCCATATTTTTATGAACGACTAGGCGACAGCTATCCGCATCCATGGCAAACATCGTCCGTCGGATGGCGGAGGGGAGTTCACGACTGGTCGAACGGTTTCTTCCCGAGGCGTTCCTGTTCGCGATCCTCCTGACGTTCGTCACCTACGGGATGGCGTTCGTCTTCGTGGAGCCACAAGGGTCGACGCTCGCGCACGCCCGGTCGATCCTCACGACCGGCTGGTACGGCGGGTTCTGGAACCTGCTCTCCTTCGCGATGCAGATGACGCTCGTTCTGACGACCGGGTACGCTCTCGCGCAGACGAGCGTCGTCGACGACCTCCTGTCGCGTCTCGCGACACTGCCGTCGAGCGAGCGGAGCGCCGCCGCGTTCGTCCCGGTCGTCGCCGCGACCGCCTCGTTCGTCCACTGGGGACTCGGCCTCGTAGTCGGCGGGCTCTTCGCACAGAAGGTCGCCAACGAGCTGCGCGGCATCGACTTCCCTATCGTCGTCGCCGGCGCGTACTCCGGGTTCGTCGTCTGGCACGGCGGGCTCGCGGGGTCGATCCCGCTCGTGTTGAACTCCAGCCCCGACGACGGCAACTTCCTGCTGGAAGCGGGCGTTCTAGAGTCGACGATCGGCACCGCCGCGACGATCTTCACGCCGCTGAACCTCGTGCTCTTCGCGGTGGTCTCGTTTCTGTTCCTGCCGGCGCTGTTCGCGCTGATGTACCCCGCGCGCGACGACGAGAAGACGCCGATCGACCCCGCCGACCTCGACACCGCCGCCGACGGCGGCGAGACGGCGACCCCGACGAGCGCCTCGAGGGCGGACGCGACGTTCGCCGACCGCATCGAACGGTCGACTGCGCTCGGCGTCGTCGTCGGTCTCGTGGGACTGACGGCGGTCGTCCTCTACTTCCTCGCCGGTGTCGCCGACGGCGTCATGCCGTGGAACAACCTCGATCTGAACATCGTCAACTTCACCCTCCTCTTTCTCGGTCTCCTGCTCCACGGGTCGGCCGCCGCCTACATCGAGGCCGTCAAGGAGGCCGTCGAGAACGTCTGGGGGATCATCCTCCAGTTCCCGTTCTACGCCGGCATCATGGGGATCATGGCCTACGCGCCCGAGGGATCGACGAGTCTCGCGACGCAGATCGCAGAGGGGATGGTCCAACTGTCGCCGGAGGGCTTCTTCCTCCCCGCCATCGCCTTCCTCACGGCCGGCGTCGTCAACGTGTTCGTCCCGAGCGGCGGCGGCGAGTGGGCCGTCATCGGCGAGACGCTCGTGACGGCCGCGAAAGCCAGCGGCACCAGCGTTCCCCGCGTCGCGATGGCCGCGGCGTGGGGCGACGCCTGGACGAACATGATCCAGCCGTTCTGGGCGATCCCGCTCCTGGCGATCAGCGGCCTCTCCGTTCGCGACATCATGGGCTACTGCGTGCTAGTGCTGTTGGGCGTCGGTGGCATCGTCCTCGTCGGCGTGACGTTCCTGCCGATGTAGTCACTCGTAGGTGAACGTCATCCCGCCGTCGAACGTCAGGTCGCCGCCGTTCAGATGTTTCCCGTGCTTCGAGAAGCCGAAGACGAACAGGTTGCCGACCTCCGTCGGCGTCATCATCTCCTTCGTTCGCGACTGGCCGAGCATCACGTCCTCGACGACTTCGTCGACGCTGATCCCGCGCTGTTCGGCGGTGTCGGGGATCTGGTCCGTGACGAGCGGCGTCTTCACGTAGCCCGTGCTGACGGAGAAGGCGCGGAGGTCCCCGTCACCCTCGGCGGCGATAGACTGGGTGAGCCCGCGCAGGCCGAACTTCGAGACGTTGTAGGCGACCTTGTCGGAGGTGACGTAATGGCCGTGGACCGACGCCATGTTGCCGATCGCGCCGACGCCGTCGTCGGTCTCGCGGATGTGTGGGATGACGAGCTGCGAGAGCTTCAGCGGCGCTCGGAGCATCACGTCGTGCATCAGATCGTACTGCTCCATCGGGAACTCGTCGATGGGGTCGATATGCTGGAGACCGGCGACGTTCGCCAGATAGCGGACGTCGCCGAACGTGGCCGCCTCCTCGACGATCCCCTCCACCTCCTCATCGTCGGTCAGGTCGGCGGTGACCGTCTCGACCGTCCCGGTGAGGTCGAACTCGGCGGCTTTCTCGACGGTGCCGTCGAGTCCCTCGTCGTCGACGTCGGTGGCGACGACCGTTAGTCCGTTCGTCGCCAGCGCGAGCACGGTCGCGCGGCCGATGCCGGAGCCGCCGCCCGTGACGACGGCGACTGTGTCGGTCGTGAAGTGGTCGTCGTCGACGACGAGGACGTCGTCGGGATCGAACGTCGGCGCGGTGAGATGCTCGGAGTCGGTGTCGTGGGACATACTCGAGAGAGGTGACGAACGAGCGAAAAACGGCGGGTTGATATGTTAAGTCGCGCGGCACGTACCACACGATTAATTACGCATTGTGAGTGAGTAGCACGTAGCTATGATCTCTCTGACGATGGATATGGTGCAGTACGACTGCCCGTACATCGCCGTCACCGACGACGTCGACGTCTCCTTCTACACGATGCACTGGGACTTCAACGCCGCCCGGGAGACGTTGGAGACGCGTATCCTCGTCGAGGGAGACGACCGAGGTGCGTTGACAAACGGGCTGGGTGCACTGGGCGAACAGACGGGGATGCGCGAGTTCGACCTCCTCTCTCGACAGGGGGAGTCGGCCGTCATCAAATCCGACATCGAGCAGACGAACGCGATGAAGGTCATCCGCGAGAACGACGGCTACATCACTGGGCCGTTCCGCATCCGCGAGGGGAGCGAACTGTGGAACGTCGGCTTCGACACGGGCGACGCGGCGGACGACGCGCTGGCGGAACTCGAACGCGAGAACGACTTCTCGGTCGAGGCGCGCAACGCCACCTCGCTGGACGACTATCTCGACATCGTCCAGAACGTCGACCCGGCGAAGGAGCTGCTCGACGGCTGTCGGGCGCTCTCCGAGGTGGAACGGCAGACGCTCGAACGCGCCGTCGAGGGGGGGTACTTCCAGACGCCGCGAGATGCGACGCTCGGAACGCTCGCCGAGGAGTTCGACGTCTCGAAGACCGCCGCCTCGAAGAACCTGCGTCGGAGCGAACAGAAGGTGTTGGAGCGGGTCATCTCGGCGGCGTCGAGCCTCGACGAGACGGCGGTGACGGAACGGGAGTGAAGAGACGCCTCTCTGATTTCGGGTGCTCGAGACGGTCGATCGGCGGCTTCGGTTCCGGTCTCGAATTCAGCGTAACTGGTTCGCTGTTCACGTCTGTGGGAGACCACTAGTAGAGGGGTACTCCTACCACAGACTCGGTCTCCGTCTTCGAGCCGGTCGCGACAACTTCTCCGGTCTTTGTTAGAAGTCGTGTGCTGAATAGAAAAGATTGTGTCTGACAGATTATATTCTCGCTTGCTCTCCGAGCCATCGCCCGATCCCCGTCACTGGCTGTGCCGGGGTTGTATCGCTGTCCGCGAAGCGGACCCGACTACTTCTGGCTGGGTACGGCCTGTACGTCCGACTCCCCGGTCTCCGCTCGACGGTACGTGTTGACCCCCAGGACCCGATTTAACGGGCACTTCTGGACGAGTCCAGTGACCAGTAGTATCGTTCCGATGAGGAACACGGCCACCGAGGTGAGCGCTTGGGGTAACGGGCCGACTGCGAGGGCCAACATGCCAGCGTAGCCAGCGATTCCTGTCAGGACCAGGAGGGGCCCGACGATGAGACGAGCAGTGCGGTCCATGCCACCGACGTTTTTCTTCATAATATCTTCCTCGTACACGTACTACGCGCTCGTAGCGGATAAACCGCGCAGTCGATTCTCTCAGACTGGGAATTCAATGCGGACTCGTTCAGTGCGGCCGTCCGGAAACTCGAACCATCTCGGATGCGTGCGGTTGCAACTGTCACGGCCCACGGTCTCGGATCGGGTCCCGATACGTCTCCGAACTCGAGTTCGAGGGACGGTCGTCGACGTCCAACTGGTGTTCGACGCGCGCTCTATTCGGCACGACAGCTGAGGCTTCCCTCGTTGCTGTCGGGCTGTGGCTGCTGAAGAACGAGTGCCGAGCCTCTCGGACGAGATATGGTGCCCAGACGTTTCACACGGATGCAGGAGAAGACCTGCTCCGCCGTGCACAGGCACGGAGATACCTCCGAGAGAGATGGAAGCAGCACTGTCCGCACCGACTCGCGAGCGAACTACGCTCGCGAATGTAACGAGTAGGCGATCAACAGGACGCCGAGGAACTGGAACAGTCGCGTGACGAGCGTGAGCAGTTGCTGATACTGCAGACCGAGATATCCCTCCCGGAGGAGCAGCGAGCCGACGAAGGCGATGCTGAACGCGACGGCCGTGAGGAGAAACAGACCCAGAGAGAGCGCCTGCATCGGTCGGCTGTCGTGGCGACGATATCCGCGATAGGCCTGGTATCCCACGTAGCTACCGACGAGCGTCGACCCGAGGGCGAGCGCGACGATGACCCAGTCGACGACGGCGGCCACGGGAACGGGAGCCATCTCAGAGGTCCTCCCACATCTTCGTGAAGCGGTCGGCGGTGTCGCTCTCCGCCTCTCCGGGAAACGCGTCGCCGTCGGTGCGCGTCACGGCCGCCTCGAAGGATCCGGTGTCCAACTCGATAGAGACCTCCGAGAGCGTTGCCGTGTAGACGCTGTAGTGGTTGTTACTGGTCTGGACCTTGGTCTGTTCGTCGAGAAGACCGTACGCTCGTAGCTGTTCCACCCGGCGGTAGACCGTCGGTTTGGACATCTCACATTCGTCGGCGAGCTGTTGTGCAGACATGGGTTTGATACTCGTCGCTGCGAGGATGTCCCGGGCGTACTCGTCGCTGAGGATGTCGAGAATCTCATCCAGTGCCGGATCCTCACTCACGGTTCGGTCGAACGACTGCCTGTCGGGTTAATATGCCCACGGGTTTCGAACACGGACGGTCGCGGCGGCCGGTTCGAGACGGGAGTACGGCGGGCTGTCGGAGCGGTACGTCGATACCTTGGAGGGGCTGATGCGTCAGCAGTGACCACAATGGGGCGGAGTGCGCTGTCAGAGGGCACGTCACGATACTACCGGGAAGGGCAGCACGTCTTCGGCTCGGCGAGGCCCCATTGCAGTTCGACCGATGGGCCGGCGGATGATATAAAAAGGGGGCGAGTTTCTGACCCAGAAGTTCGCGAGGTCTCAGGCTCGACAGTCCACTGACCGGGCGACTTCGGTCAAGCGATCCGCCTCGACGCCGGTTCCTCGGACGGTGTAGCCGTAGCCGTTACAGTTCCACGAGAGCGAGGTGGTCGGCCCGTAGTCGAAGGTCGCCGGCCGGCCGTCGATCGTCACGTCGCGCTCGTCGGGGTCGATGTCGAGCGTGTAGCTGAACTTCGCGACCGTGAGATCGCGTCCGTCGGCGGCGTATCGGAGTCCGACCCCGTCGATTCGGCCGGTCGTTCGCGTGGCGTAGACCAGTTCGAACGCGGGCGGTACAGTCGGCTCCGGCACCGAGATCGAACTCTGCGCCTCCAGGTCGGCGCTACTCCGGTACCACTCAGTGTCGGGAGTGTCCGGCCGCCGTACCGTCGTGTCGGCGTCTACCTCGGGGCGGAACGCGTCCGCCGACACCTGCGCGTCGAACGTTACGTTCGTGTACGTGGTCGTCACCGACCGTCGGGTACCGTCGTCGATCCACGCCGTCTGCTGGCGCAGTGGGTAGAACCGTTCGGCGTCGACCCACAGCCGCTGTCGGTAGTGAGCCTCGCTCCGGTTGGCCGCAGAGGAGACGTCGAGCACGTACGCGTCTCGCCCGCCGACGGTATCGGTTTCGACGAACTCGACGGCATAACTACTGTTCGCGTCGGATTGAGGGGTGACCCCGGCGTGTCGCGGCAGGGCGGGTAACGGCGACACGCCGACGGATTGCGGTCGACCGGCGTCGTCGGTCAGTCCCGCAGCCGCGACGAGCTGTTGGAGTCGAGTGGCCGTCCCCTCGGTCGGCGGTCCGGTCAACTCGATGGCGGTCACGGCGTTTCGGTCGGTATCGTGGAGCCAGAGCGTCGACCCGTTCGAGACCTGCAGTTCGTACTGTCGGTCCGACGCGTTCCGGAAGCGAACCCGTCTCTGGTCGGTTCCGGGGACGAGCGTGACGTCGGCGACGTTCCGGGACGTGACAGTGTCGTTAGTTCGCATCACGACTGTCTGGGTTCCAGTGAGCGTATCGACGGAGCGGTAGCGCTCTGTCACGTTCGCGTCGACCGAGGGGCTGGTATCTCCTATCGCACCCCCCGACGTCCAGAGGACTGCGGGAAGCGCGACGCCGAGGAGCACGAGCGCGACGAGTGTGCGTCGGTCGAATCGGAGTGGAGGGCGAGTCATGCTAGTAGCACGCTGAGTGGAGGTTTGACCGCGTGTCGGATAACTGGTTGGTAAAGAGTTCCGCACGCCCGGCAGTCGGATCCCGCCGGAACTCCGTAACAGTGGGACCAGAAACGAGCTACTTCCGAGACAGCTCTCAGCGCAGCGGACGGAACCAACTAGTTCTGTGAAACGTCACGTACCGAGAGGTCGGCGGATCGGTCGCGACGGGGAACGCACTGGGCGACTCAAGAACGATACAGATAGAGAACGACCAGTAAGAACAGTAACAGTGGAACGAACGGTGCTGCAGCTTCGAGCGGGACCAAGAACAGCACGACGACGGCGACGACGACGAACTCGAGTACGACCAGAAGGCTGACGACCTCGGAAGAATCGGCCATCTATCGATAACTCCCCTTCTGAGGACGCTGTCGTCGGGACGTAATCAAAGTAGTGTCACTCGCGCCGAACGTCCGCTCTCGGAGACGCGACGAGACGGAACCGGTGCTCAAAACAGGCTGCGCTGCTCTTCGACGTCGACGTCGACGTGTGCCACCCGCTCGTCGGCCGCCAGCGACTCGACGACGTCGCGCTGACTGTCGCCGTCGCTCGTGTTCGAGAGCGTCCACGACTGTTCTCCGCCGTCGTCTTCCCACGTCAGCGTCAGCGACGCTCGTCGGAAGCGCGACCCCTCGTCGAGTTCGATACTACGAACGTCTGCCAGCGGAACCGCGAAGTTCTCCTCGTTCAGCGCGAGCAGGTCGTCTAGTTCACTCCGCTCGATCTCACGGCGACCGGTCTCGCCGACGTCCGCCCGAAGCAGCAGTGAGGAGAACGACTCGCCCACGAAACACCAGACGAGTCGCTCGTCGGTGACGACCACCTCCCAGAACTCCAGGGAGGTCGGTCGCTGCCGGAACCACTGTGTGAACCGGGCGAGTCGTTCTTCGGCCATCAGCGCTCGAGGAGGATCGCGATGTCCTTCGGTACCGTTCGGCCCTCCTGCGTCGCCAGCGACACGCCGACGAAGAGGACGATGGTGACGAGCAGTGCGACCGTTCCGACCGGGAAGCCGGAGGTGAACGGGTAGAGCGCCATGACGTTCTCGGCGACGCCCGGTAGCCCGGCGACGTCGGCGATGCGCGGCACCGCGCTGAACAGGAGGTTGATGGCGAGCCCGCCGACGATGGCCACGACGGCACCCTCACTCGTCGCTCCCTTCCAGTTCAGCCCGAGCGCCGCGATAGCGACGAAGGCGGCCGCGAAGAACCCCCAACCGATGGTTCCGAGGATGCCGACGAGCGTCTCCGAGTAGAAGACGATGAGCGTCGACATGACTGTCAGCCCGGCGAGCGCTCCCTGCGTCACGCGGAGTTCGGTCCGGTCGTCCTCGATGGGGCGGCCGAGCGCCCGCGGGATGTCCCGGGAGACGGCCGCCGCCCCGATGTTGAGGAACGAGTCGCTGGTGCTCATGATGGCCGCGAGCAGTGCGGCGAGGATGAGTCCCGCGACGACGCCGGGAGTGTGTTCGAGGACGAACACCGGGCCGACGACGGACGCGCTCTTCGGTGCGGCGGTCTGGCCCGCCTCGACCATCGCCCGCATCGACAGCCCGGTCGAGAACGCCAGTAGGCTGGAGATGGCGTAAGTCACCGCCGCGATGGGTGCGCCCCACCGGAGTATCTTGAGGTTCTTCGACATGTAGAACTTCGTGATGAGGTGGGGCTGTCCCGCCGCGCCGAGCGAGAACAGGATCCACCAGCCGAGACCGACGAACACGGCTGCGGCGGGTTCGCCGAGCGCGCCGAACGGCGAGATGAGCGCCGGATCGGCGCTGGCGAGGTTCCGGGAGATGTTCTCCATCCCGCCACCGAACCCGAGTGCGAACGCGAACACGAGCACCGAGCCGACGATCATCGTGATGGCCTGCACGAAGTCGGTCCAGACGCCGGCGATCATCCCGCCGAGCATACTGTAGAGCAGCAGGATGGCTGCGCCGATGAACAGCCCCCAGATGACGGGGAGACCGAAGATGGCACGCATCACGTACTGTAACGCCGCGAGGTTGGTCGCGAGGTAGGCGACGACGCCGACGACGACCGCGACGCCCGTCAGTCCTCGAACCGCGTCGCTCTCGTAGCGGACGTACATCCCGTCGGCGAGCGTCATCACGTTCCGGATGTCCGCGAGGATGCGCATCCGCTTGGCCAGCAGCACCCACGTGACGACGAACCCCAGCGGCGCGGTGAAGAAGATCCACAGCGCCGTCGTCCCGAACGAGTAGACGAGTTCGGGGCCGCCGACGAAGCCGAACCCCGACTGGATGACCGAGAACGCCGTGAGCGCGAGCACCCACGTCCCGATCGACTTGCCGGTGATGAGGAAGTCGCTCGTGCTCTCGGTCTGCATGTAGCCCCAGACGCCGATGCCGAGGACGAGAAGCATGTAGAGGCCGCCGAAGAACAGGACGAACGGACTGTCGGCGATGGGGATCGCCTGCAGGACGGTCGACGTCATTGGTCGTCACCTCCGTCCGCCTCGACGCGGGTCGACAGCGGGAGGCTCCGTCCCCGCTGTGCCTCGCGTGCGTCGTCCATTATACCGTCGACGACCTCGTCGTCGCCGATCCGTGCGAAGACAAACGCGTAGTAGAACGCCCCGAGGATGGGCAGCAGCCAGATACAGACGACGTAGACGAGTGTCGCCGTCGGCAGTCCCAGCACGTAGCTGTACGACGTCACCGAGGGGTTCCACAGCAGCCAGATGCCGGTGAAGCCGGCCGCGAACACGACCGTCCATCCGACGACCAGCCCGTTGTACGGGGCGACGTTCAGTTCGCTCGCGTTGCGTTCGATAGAGGCGGCCGCGATCGACCCGACCAGCAGTCCGATCGCCAGATACGAGAAGACTCGATACGCCTGTACCGCAGCGGCGACCAGCAACGCCGCGGCGAGCAGGGCGAGGACGCCCATCAGCGTGTTTCGTGTGCCATGTGTTTCCACCATGCCTACTTGGAACAGGGTAGCGAGCGGCGAAAAACGGGCGGTTGATATGTAAACGATCGGTCCGTCGGTGCGCCGTTCCGTCCGGTCCCGTCTCGGTCACTCGCCGCGGACGCAGCGCTCGACGTCGGCGAGCGACTTCATCTCGAGGACGTTGTACTCGGCGCCGATCGCTGCGGCCACCTCCCGGAACGTCGGTAACGGGTCGTGGTCGTCGCCGGTGCCGTCGTTGTCGTGGAGGTGGGCGACCCGAATACGGTCGCCGAAGCGGTCGACGAACGCCCGGTAGTCGACGCCGGTCGCCTTCGCGTGGCCGACGTCGAGCGTGACGCCGAGAGCGGTCGCGTCGGCACCGACGTCGTCGAGGAGGGCGGCGAGTCGCTCCGGCGTCGACGTGTGTCGCCGTCGACGTGCCGTCTCGCGTTGGTTCTCGAGACACAGGGGGACGCCGACGTCGGCGGCGTGAGTCGCACACGCTCGGAGCGACCGAACCGCCTGTTCACGGGAGTGGTCCCACACTCGCTCGGGGTAGCGTCTCGGGACGTCGCCGCCGTGGACGACGACCGCTCCCGCTCCGGCCGCGGCGGCGTCGTTCAACGTCTCGACGACCGAGGCGACGGTTCCACGCCGCAGTTGCTCGTTGAGGTTCCCCATGTTGCTGTCGAGGTGGGGCGCGTGAAACGTGTACGTCACGTCGTAGGCGTCGGCGAGGTCACGGAGGTCGGCCGGCGTCGGCGCGTCCGGGGCGACGTCGAGATAGCCACGTCTGATCTCGACGTGCGAGAGCCCCTGTTCGCGGAGAAACAGGACGAACTCCTCGACCGACTCCTCGAACCGCAGATCGAGTGACGCGCCGTAGTGCATCGTCGTGTGTCCGACCGACGGTTAGGCGAGCGAGGAGATAGCGCTGTCCCCTCCGGTGCCGTCACGGATGGTTGTAGCCGATGTGTAAAGAACGTGTTAGTCATACGTGTCGAACCACCGGAACCTGATACGGAGACCCACAGACGTGCGTCAGACAACGGCCCGAAGACACTTACCGGCGTTTCACGTTCGTCTCATCTGACTGGTCGTCACGACAGACAGTCAGTTCAGAGGCATCCGACTCATGACTTCGACTCGACGTACGCTCTTGACTCGTATCGGACTCGCAACCAGTGGCGCTGTCGCCCTCGCCGGCTGTTCCGGGCTCTCCGGTGACGACAGCGACGGCGGCGGCGACAGCGCGGCCGGCGACACTCCCTCGGCCTCCACCACGTCCACCGAGTCCGGCGGTAGCGACGTCGACACTAGCTCCTACGAGAGCGAGGTCGAGAACACGCTGCAGGGCGCAGTCGAACTCGTCTCGCACGGTGCATCCGTCGACGACGGGTCGCTGCGCGTCGAGGCGTCAGTGCGAGTGACCGACGCCGACGCCGTCGACGGCGACATCTATCTCCGCAGCGACGTGAGCTACAGCCAGATCACCGTCGGCAACGACGTCGACATTCTCAGCGAGTACGAGTCCGGCCAGAGCTACGACCTCGCGGCGCAGTTCCCCGACGTCGACCCCGCGAAGGTCAAGAAGTACACGGTCACGCTCGAAGCCGTCCCGAACGAACAGCCGCAGAACTGAACCCACCCGTCCCCTTCCGCCTTCTCTCTCACTCCGCGTCTCCCGGGCGACCGCCGAGTACCGCGCTATAGATTAGATGCATCTAATCTACAGATTCGACCAGTAGTACTATTACATTAGAGTCGGCATCTTCGGTCGAACATGAACGACACGTCCGGTCCAGCGGTGAGCGAGAGAATCTCGCGACGACAGGCGTTGGTCGCCGGTTCCGGCCTTCTGACGACCGGCCTGGCGGGGTGTCTCGCCAGCGGTGACGAGAACGGTGGAAGTACCGAGCACACGCAGAGCGACGAGTCCGGCGACGGACCAGTCGCCGTCGCGTCGTTCTTCAGTTTCTACGACTTCGGACGAAAGATCGCACGCGACACCCCGGTTCGGGTCAGAAACCTCGTTCCGACCGGTCTCCACGGCCACGGTTGGGAACCGAACGCGAGCGTCACGAGAGACATCATCGAGGCGGACGCGTTCGTCCACGTCGGAGAGGACTTCCAACCGTGGGCCGACCGCGCGATTCAGACACTGAAAGACGACGAGGTGGGGACGCAACTCATAAACGTCCGCGAGGGAGTCGAACTCGTCGACCTCGCCGCCAGTCTCGACAGAGACGAGGAGGGCGTCGGCGAGGGGAGAGGGAAAGACCCCCACTTCTGGCTCGACCCACGACGAGCGAAGACGTCGGTCGACAACATCACCGAGGGGTTCGTCGAACTCGCCCCGGACCACGAGGAGACGTTCCGAGCGAACGCCTCGGCCTACAAGACGGACGTCCTCGACCGCATCGACCGCGACTACCAGCGGATCTTCGACGAGGCGTCGAAGAGCGTCGTCCAACTGGCCGCACACAACGCGTTCCAGTACATCGGTGCACGGTACGGCGTCGAGATGCGGCCGCTCGTGTTCAACCTCGCGGCGAGCGGCGACGTCAAACCCTCCGACATCACGAAGGCGAAAGAGACGATTCAGACGAACGACATCAGATACATCGGTGCCGGCGTCTTCGAGACACGGAAGCCGGCGAGACAGCTACTCGCCGAGACGTCCGTTGAGGGCTACTTCCCGGTGACGCCGTACGCCGGCGTCCGGAAGGAGTGGGTCGAGAACGAGTGGGGGTACGAAGAGATCGCCGACAACATCAATATGCCCACCTTCGAGGTCGTTCTCGGCAACGAGACACCCGAAGAAGCCGGTCCCGACGGGTGGGCCGAGCAGTGGAGGAACTTCGAATGAGTCTCACCGGCGAACGAGCGCGCCGCAACGGTGCCACTACCGACGCGCCGGTCGTCTCGCTCACCGACGTGACGTTCGGCTACACCGCCACGCCGGTCGTCGAAGACGTCTCGCTCCGCATCACTCCCGGCGAGTACGTCGCCGTCGTCGGTCCGAACGGCTCCGGGAAGTCGACGCTGATGAAGCTCATGCTCGGTCTCCTCACGCCCGACGAGGGGACGGCACGGCTGTTCGGTGACCCGTCGCACCGGTTCGACGACGGTGCCCGCATCGGCTACGTCGCTCAGCACGCCAGCGCGTCGAAGGAGATGCCCATCACCGTCCGCGAGGTCGTGAAGATGGGCCGGTTCCCGCACGTCGGCTTCGGGCGACTCTCCGCAGAGGACCGCGCGATCGTCGACCGCGCGCTCGACACGGTCGGGATGAGTTCGTTCGCGGACCGTCGCGTGACACAGCTCTCCGGTGGGCAGCGACAGCGGGCGTTCATCGCTCGGGCGCTCGCCGGTGAGGCCGACCTGCTCGTCCTCGACGAACCGACGGTCGGTGTCGACGCCGAGTCCGTCGAGGCGTTCTACGACCTGCTCGACGCGCTCAACGCGGCGGGGATCACGATTCTGCTCATCGAACACGACCTGAGCGCCGTCACCCAACAGGCCGAGCGGGTCGTCTGCCTCAACCGCGAGGTCTACTTCGACGGCCCGACCGCGGAGTTCGTCGAGAGCGACGCGCTCGCTCGGGCCTTCGGCACGGCGGCGAACTTCGTGGGTGAGAACCGATGACGGGACTGCTCGCGGTGGCGCTGCAGGGCAGTCCGCTGGACCCCGTCTTCGCTCCGCTGTACTGGCTGCTCGGCATCTGGTCGGAGCTGCTGTTCTGGCTCGCCGGGACGACCGGGCTCGAACTCCTGCAGTACCGATTCATGCACCGGGCCATCATCGTCGGGCTCTGCATCGGGGTGATGGCGCCGCTCATCGGGACGTTCCTCGTCCACCGGCAGCTCGCGCTCATCGGCGACGCGCTGGCACACACCGCCTTCGCGGGAGTCGCGGTCGGGCTGTTTATCAACGCCGTCCTCGAGTTGAACGTCTCGCCGTACCTGACGGCGGTCGTCGTCGCGATGATCGCCGCCTTGCTCATCGAACTCATCTCGGAGGCGACCGACGCCTACAACGACGTCTCGATGGCCATCGTGCTCTCGACGGGGTTCGCACTCGGGTCGACGCTCATCAGCATCAACGCCGGTGGACTGGCGGTCGGCGTCAACCAGTTCCTGTTCGGCAATCTCTCGACCGTCTCGGCGGAGAACGCGGCCATCCTCCTCGTGTTGTTCGGCATCATCGTCGGGACGGTCGCACTCACCCGGAACCAACTGCTCTACGTGACGTTCGACGAGACGGCCGCTGCGGTGTCCGGTCTCTCGGTGAGTTGGTACAACCGAATCATGGTGATGTTGACCGCGCTGGTTGTCGTCGGTGCGATGCAGATCATGGGCGTCATCCTCGTCGCCGCGATGCTCGTCGTCCCCGTCGCGGGCGCGGCGCAGGTGTCGCGGAGCTTCTCCGAGTCGCTACTCGTCTCGGTCGTCCTCGCGGAACTCGCCGTGCTGCTCGGCATCGGCGTCGCCTACTACGGTGAGGCGACCGCTGGCGGCGTCATCGTCCTCGTCGCCGTGGCCATCTACGTGGTCACTGTCGCACTCGGGAAGGTGCTCGGGTCGCTCGGCGAGGACACGCCGCTGGAGGTCGGGAGCATCACCGCAGAGGAGGCCGAGGTACACTCGGACTGATCTTCGCCGGACACCGAAACGTCGTCGCCGCCACGAGCGTCCGTCACACCCGCGATGGAAGACGCGCTCCGCCACATCTACCGACTGGCCAGGGACGGCACGGCTGGGTAGCGAACACGGCCGTCGCCGACCGAGCGTCTGCCCCGCCGTCACCGCCTGATCGACGAGGCGGTCACGGATGAACGAGCCGAAGTCACCCCGGATTCGGAGGTTGCGCGGGAATGCGACGGTGACCCGCTCGGCGGGGTCGACGTCGGTCGGTTCGACCGCGACTGTGTCGTCGATACCGACGTTCGCCGCCTGCCGGAGTCGACCGTCGATGCGGACGACGCCGCGACCGGCGTCGCTCACGTCCCTCGGCCAGACGCGGGCGACGGTTCAGCCGCCACCGCCTTCGATGGTGACGAAGTCGCCACCGCTGACGCCGAGTTCCCGCATCGCTTCTCGGTCGATCACGGCCATCCCGTTGCCTGGTTCTCTGTTCTTGTGCTGTTTGACCGTGAGACGCATCGCTCTCACCTCGGTTCGGACGCGAAAAATCGGCTCTCGGTCGCTACCGCTTCGGCTGTCGTTCCGTCAGCCCTGGATCTCGATTTCGGTACCGCTGACGGTGGCACCTCTCATCACCGGCAGCCGGACTTCGAGGATGCCGTTGGTGTACTTCGCCGTGATCTCGTCTTCGGCGACGTCCTTCGGGAAGCGGAACCGCCGGTGATACGTCTCGCGCCTGTCGCGCTGCTCGTCTTCGTGCTCGGCGACGATGTTGAGGACGCCGTCGCTCCACGACACGTTCATCTCGTCGGGCTCGAAGCCCGGCATCTCGACGCTCAGAACGAACTCGTCTTCCGCTTCGTACAGCTCGTAGTCGTTGTCACCGGTCTCGAACAGTTGGCTCGGGAACCCTGTTCGCTGAAGCCACGAGGTAGCGGGACCTGTCGGTAGGGCCATAGCTCGTCACCTCGATTCCATCCGGTAGTATGCGCGCGGGTCTAAATGAATATTACTGATGCTTTTCGGCCAGTTCGAGCTGCAATCAGACGACGTCGTTCGCCTGCCACCGCGTCGAGGCGGCGGCGTAGGCGCGCCGGAGTTCGCTCACAAGCGACTCCCCGCCGAGGACGGCGAACCCGGCGAAGATGGTCACGAAGCCGACCAGCGTGAGCGCCGAGATGGACTCGCCGAGCAGCACCGACCCGCCGAGCGTGGCGACGATGGGGACCACGTAGAAGACGAGGTTCCCCTGAATCGCACCGACGTCGTCGAGTAGGCCGAAGTAGGTGATGTAGGCCGCCGCCCCGGCGAAGACGCCGACGTAGCCGAGCGCGACGAGCGCCGTCGGCGTCCACGTCACCGCCGCCAGCGACTCGCCGCTGACGCCGCTAAGTGTGTGGGTGAGGCCCGCGCTGACGGGGAGCGCCCACGCCGTCCGTGCGGTGCTCGACAGATCGGTGTCGGCCCACCGGACGAGGACGCTCCCGAGCGCCCCGCTGACCGCGCCCAGGAACACGATCCCCTTTCCGAGCGCGCCGCCGCCGAGCAGCGTCGCCGGGTCCGGTTGGACGACGAGGGCGACGCCGATCAGTCCGACGACCATCCCGATCGCCCCCCGGCGCGAGAGCCGTTCGTCCGCGAGCAACACCGCCGCGAACACCGGCGTCAGGATGGGGTTGAGGCTGAAGATGATCGACCCCACGGCGCTCGAGACGTACTGCTGACCGACGAAGAGGAAGGCGTTGGCGAGTCCGATGACGAACACGCCGGTCGCCAGCACCCCGACGACGTCACGGACCGTCCGGGGGAGCAACTCGTCGCGCGGTGTCGTCGCGACGGCGTACCCGAGGAGGACGACGGCGGCGATGTCGAACCGGAAGGCGACGAAC
Source organism: Halogranum amylolyticum (assembly GCF_900110465.1). Lineage (GTDB taxonomy): Archaea > Halobacteriota > Halobacteria > Halobacteriales > Haloferacaceae > Halogranum > Halogranum amylolyticum. The sequence continues at coordinate 449,942 of NZ_FODV01000002.1, read as the reverse complement.
AGCAGCGGCGGGAAGTAGTCGAGTCCCGCCTTCGCCGCGACGAACGTCCCTCCGAAGAAGACGCTCGTGAGCAGGAACAGCACGAGTCGACGGCGCGTTCCGTTCACTGTCCACCTCCACCGACGGTGCCGGCCGCGAGGGCCGATCCGTCGTCAGTCTGCGAGTGTTGTCTCATTACTCTTCGGTACGCACGCCGGGGTTAAACATTTATTCAGAAATAAATTCACGGTAAGAAATGTGCCCATCGCTTGCCCGCAATTCACTCCATGAAACTATTTCACGACACGAAAGCCGTATCCCGGTGCGGCTCGACAGCTTCGGTATGGAGTCTGCGCTCTCGGAGATCGAGTTTCTCGCGCTCTCGCCGAACCGGGTCGAGACGTTGCGGCTACTGGCCGACCGGCCGCACACGCGGCGCGAACTGGTCGCGGAGACTGGCGCGTCACAGCCGACGGTGGGGCGGATTCTCGGCGACTTTGAGGAGCGGTCGTGGGTCGTCCGCGACGGCGGCGAGTACCGGACGACGGCGACCGGGACGCTGGTCGCCCAGGGGTTCGACGACCTGCTCTCCATCGTCGACACCGAGGAGAAACTCCGGCCAGTCGTCCGGTGGCTTCCGACCGACGCCATCGGGTTCGACCTCGAACGGCTGGCCGACGCGACGATCACCACCCCGAGTCAGGTGCGACCGAACGCGCCGGTCAAGCGGGCACTCGACCTCCTGGGCGACGCCGAGGAGGTCCGCATCTTCTCCTACGCGTTCAACGAACAGAGCCTCGACGTCATCACCGACCGGACGGCTGCCGGCCAACAGCGGTTCGAGGGTGTCTTCTCGTCGTCGGCCATCGACGCCATCGCCGACGACTCGCGACTGCGACAGCAGCTCCACGAACTGCTCACCGCCGAGCACGCCTCGATCCGCATCACGGACGAGGAGATTCCGGTCGCGGCGACGGTCGCCGACTCCGTCGTCCACCTCTTCTTACGCGACGACCGGGGACTGTTGCAGGCCTCGCTCGACGTCGACGACCCAGCCGTGCTCGCGTGGGCCGACGAGACGTTCGCCCGGTACTGGGAGACGGCGACGCCGCTCGACCCCGAACAGCTGTAGGAGTCGACATCCGGTCGTCGGCGACGCGTCGGTCGATCTCCTGCCGCGGTTGGTCTCCAGTGCGGCCCCCAATGGTACGAGTCGCGGTCTCTGTAACATTATCCACTGAATGTGAACATTTTAGTAGGACGAACAGTATGGCTGTACTACCTATGAGCGACACGGTCTGTTTTCGCCTCGAAAACGATACTTCGCGGGAGTCTCTGAGCACTGTCCTCTTCGATGCCCTCGCGGAGGCCCGCGGCGTCGAGCCGAGCGATCTGGATCTGTGTGTCTATCACTACGTCGACCCGAGTGCGCTAGACGGGTTGTTCGACTCGTCGACACCCGGGATCTGTCGACAGGGGACGATCTCCTTCCCCGTCGAGACGTTCCAAGTGACGATCGCCGTCGAGACCGACGGAACCGCCGAGGTCCGCGTCGAACCCCACTCGCCGGTCTCCGAGGAGCGGTCGAACCCCTCCGTCGCCTCCGCGAACGCCCCCTGATCCGGTCATCCTCCCGTCGCTAGCGCTGCGAACGAGACTCCGAGAGACGCCCTTCGATGGACTACTCTAACACTCACTCCCACGTCGACGGTTCGACGAGACTCACCGAGTACGAGGACCGCTACGGCACTGTCGTCCTGCTCGAGGATCCGACGCGAGCCGGCGCGTGGCTCCTCTCGACGTACTCGGTCCCCGTCGAGCGATAGATCGCGTCTCGCCCTCTGACCGACGCCCCCGGAACGCGACCACTCGGGGGGTACTACTCAGGCCGTATATTCATGGTGGATGACGTCTCAGTAGTACGTGATGCGAGCCACCGATACGCCACTCACGGGACTCGAAACCGACGCGTTCGAGCGCATCCGTCGCCGTGCGACCCGAACGGACGGTGAGCTGACGCGCACGGAGGTGCTCGGTGTCATCGACGAAGAGGACACCGAAGACGCGGCCCACCTCCTCGAACGGTTGCTCCTGAAGGGCTATCTCTACGAGGTCGACGGCGTCGTCCGAGTGACCTGAACGCCGCGACCGCGTTCGCCGTTGCCAGCCGTGAGACGGCGTTCGACAGACAGTCGCTCGCCGTCGTGAGCGTCGTCCGGCGGGAGACCGCCGAACGACCTGGAGATGCTCTCTTTCCGCTCTCTTCCTGGCGAGCAGCTGTTCGCTTCCGCAACTCGTGACAAGATGTTGTCAAAAAGCGCTTTAAACCGTGCTATGTGTACTCGTGTAACATGGCATCCGAGTTCGGCGCTCTGTCACTGGTCCCGCCGCTGTTAGCGATCGCACTGGCGATCGTGACGCGTCGGGCGATGCTGTCGCTCTTCCTCGGCGTCTGGGTGGGGGGGGGGGGGGGGGGGTCATCTACTCCGGCGGGCTCGGCGTCGGACAGCTGTACCAGTGGGTCGTCTCCTCCATCGGGGAGAGTACCTTCAACGCGAAGATCCTCGTCTTCACGCTTCAGATCGGGGCCGGTATCGCCCTGATCTGGCGGCTGGGCGGGGCGATCGCGATCACTCGGTTCGCGACCGAACGGATCGATTCCCACCGGAAGATCGGGATTTCGACGTGGCTGCTCGGCCTCCTCTGGAACTTCGACGACTACGCCAACAACGCGATCGTCGGCAGTTCGATGAAGACGCTCGCCGACGAGATGCGGATGTCCCGCGAGAAACTCGCGTACCTCCTCGACTCGACGGCCGCACCCGTGGCGACGATCGGCCTCTCGAGTTGGGTCGCCTTCGAGATCGGACTCATCGCCAACCAGTACCAGGAGCTCGGAATCGCCGGACAGACGCCGTCCGCGGCCGCGACGTTCATCCAGAGCATCCCGTACAACGTGTACTCGATCCTCGCCATCGCGATGGTCGGTATCATCGTCGTCACGCAACGGGACTTCGGCGAGATGCTCGACGCCGAAGAGCGCGCCCAGCGAACGGGTGCGGTCATCCGCGACGACGCCCAACCGCTCCAAGAGATCAAAGGGGAGTTGGGCGAACCGGTCACCGACGACGCACCGCTTCGCGTGTTCGTCGTCCCCGTCGTCGCGCTCGTCGCCGTCGTAGTCGGCGGTGCGGCCACGATGGGGTACGCCCCCGGCCGGACGTTCGTCGAGATGATAAACAACACCGAGGTCGCGACCGCGCTCGTCTGGGGGTCGTTCGCGATGGTCGCGGCGGGCGTCGTGGTGGGAGTCGGTGAGGGGCTGCTCTCGCTCGGCGAGGCGATGGAGACGATCCTCGACGGGTTCGCGACGATGCTGCCGGCGCTCAGCATCCTCGTCCTCGCGTGGTCGATCGGCGCCGTCGCGACCGCGCTCGGCACCGGCGCGTACGTCACGCAGTTCGCGACCGGCGTCGTCTCGCCGCTCTTGGTTCCGGTCGTCGTCTTCGTCACGTCCGCGTTCATCGCGTTCGCCATCGGCACCTCCTGGGGGACGATGTCGATCATGACGCCGATCGTGATCCCGCTGGCGTGGGAGATCGGGGGGAACTCGCCGCAGTTCGTCGCGGTCGCCATCGGCGCGATGTTCAGCGGCGCGATCTTCGGCGACAACTGTTCGCCCATCTCCGACACCACCGTCCTCGCCTCGACGTTCGCGGGGTCGGACCACATCGACCACGTCAGAACGCAGATGTACTACGCGTTCACCGTTCTCCTCGCGACGGTCGTCGTCTACCTCCTATACGGCGCGACGAACCTCTCGCCGCTCGTGTTGCTGCCGGTGGGCGTCCTGACGCTGGTCGGACTCGTCTACGGCTTCTCGGAACTCGACGCCCGACGGAAGGACGTCCCGGCGAAACCGGCGGCGACACAGGCGTCGGTACGGGGTACCACCGGCGACGACTGAGACGCACGCGGTCCTGGCGGATCCGCTCTTCCAGAGCGGTACTCGACTGAAAACTACCGGTAGTTCCGCCGAGAGGCGTTCGAGTTGCTACAGACATATTCTTCGCTTACGGTTTCGGAAACAGGAAACCCATCTTGGTAGCTGCAGTGCTCAGGACTCCTGAACACTGAGTGCATACGGTCTCACGCGACGTACAGCAAACCAGGTCTTCGGCCTTCGGGGTGAGGAGAGAACAGGAAGCGTGGCTTCACGAGGCGTCGGCGACCGTATCCCACCTACGTAGAACCCGATCAGGCCGCGGTGGCGACGTACTCGCCATCACGGTGGACGAGTCCTTTCGACTCCAACGATTGCAGGATGGGGTACAGTGAGATCTTCTGTAGACCGAGGTCTTCGGTGAGGTCGGTGATCGTTCTGTTCTCGCGGGTCTGCAGGTAGAGGTAGACGAGTTTCGTCGCTGGGGATGTGAGCGTGCCCGGGATGGCGTTCTGCGGGGTGGTGTCGAGGGTTAGTTGCGAACTCATAATTATTAACTCGCTCTCGAGTACTATAAATCTAGGTGCGAGAGATCACCACGCGAGGAACGCTCCCCTCCCGTGAATCAGTACACGTAATACACCGTTCGAGTCGACAACGACCGTCACCGACCCCCCACACCACGGAACACGAACGTCACGTCCGTCGTCCCGTCGTCGGTCGTCACGCGGACGTCGAACGCCACCGCGAGCACGTCGGTCTCGCCGGCCCGCTCCTGGACGACGACACCGCCACGAGTCTCACAGGGGCCGAACTCCCGATTCGGGCCGCTGGGGCAGTTCCGTCCGGCCCACGTCGTCGCCGCCGACCCGTTCTGTGCGACTTCGTAGACGACGCCCGCCTCCAGTCGTGACTGTTCGACCTGTCGGACGAACGGTTCAAGCGACCGGTTGACGCCGTCGGCGGCGAACGCCCGCTGGGACCAGGTGTACTCGCCTCTCGCGCCGAAAACCGGCTCTCGAATCTCGTAACCGAAACCAGTCTGCGTCTCGCGTATCGTCGCGACGACGTCGGCGTGTACCTCGGACTGTGCCCGGACGTCTGAGGCGTACCACGCGTCGGGGTCGTCCGGCGGGAGCGGCGCGGGGACGTCTCCCGTCATCGACTGGCGACCTCCAACGGTCCGTCGCTGAACATGACTGCGTCTCGTCGTCTTTTGGAATTTAAATTTTGTGAAAGTGATATATATATCTCGGAGTGGGAGACGGCGAGACTCCACTGGAAGCAGACGAACGAGCGGCCGACGGGGTTCGGGAGACGACCCTCCTCTCTCGATGGAGACGTGTTGGTTCGACGGTGGGTCAGGTCGAGGCGTCGGTCGAAACTCGCGGCGGCGTCGCCGTCTCTCACTCCAGACAGTCGCCCACGAGCGCGTCGATCCGTCCCGGGAGTGCCTCCCGCGTCTGTGCGCTCACCGCGAACAGTTCGACGTCGTCGCGGCGCTTCACCTCGCCGACGAACCCGTCGGTGGCGCGCTCGTGGATCGCCGCGACGAGCGGTTTCTCGTCGTCGAGCGCCGCCTCGACGCGCCGGACGAACACGTCGCTGTGGACTTCCATCGGTGCGATCTCGTCGACGACGAGCACGTCCGCCTCGGTGGACGCACGCGAGAACGCCTGCTCGCAGAGTTCGTCGACCTCCTGGACGGCGACGCGGTACTTGCCGACCGACGGCCCCCAGTCGCGGTCGACGTGTGCGAGCGTCCGCGTCTCGCCGCTCAGCACGTCTTCGATCTCGAACCCGACACGCTCCCCGCGGAGGCGGACTTCGGGGCAGAAGACGCCGCCGACGACGAGACCGTTCGAGCGCAACAGTTCGACCGTCTTCTGGACGACGGTCGTCTTTCCGCTCCGTGGCTGGCCGGTGACGAGGAAGTTGTTCGGCATGGGCTGGCCTCCACGGTGGAGAGACGTGGACGAGCGACCTAAACGTGCGTCCCACCTCGAAACGTCTTTACCTCGTTTCATGCTACCCTGTGTCGTGAATCGAAACACTGCCCTGACAGTTGTCCTCGCCCTCCTGGCCGTCGTCTCCCTCTCGGTCGCCGCCGCGACGTTGGACACGGCGACGACGTCGGAGGGAGGCGGGAGTCTCGGTGCCGGTCCGAACGAGGAGTCGGGGATCGGCGACGACGCGTCGAGCGACGGCGACCTCGGTAACGAGGGGGCGATGCTCGGCGGGTCGGCCGACATCTCGCTGCCGTGTTTCCCGTTCCTGAACGACCCGCTCGTGATCACGGCGGTGGTTCTAGGTGTAGCGCTCCTCGTGGGTGAGGTCTACCGTCGAACCCGTTCGCCGATCGTCTCCGGCGGCGTGCTGTTCAGCGTCGGTCCGCCGGTGGTCCTCCTTCACGCCCTCTTCACGACGTGTCTCGCCCCTCCGCAGTCGGGCGAGTCGTCACCGCTGCCGCTGCCGACGAACGGGTCGAGCCTCGTCCCGGCGGCGAGCGGCGCGACCGGCCTCAATCAGTCCGGACAGGCGCTGTCGACGCCCTCCGCCCTTCTCGGAGTGGTGCTCGTCGTCGCCGTCGTCGGCAGCGTCTTCCTGTTGTTCCTGTCGACGGGTGACTCGGCGGAAGAGGCCCCCGAACCGGACGCCGAGGTCGACGAGTCGTCCCCGGACGTCGCCGCCATCGGCCGCGCCGCCGGCGACGCCGCAGACCGCATCGAGGACGACGCCGGCCTGGAGAACGAGGTGTACCGTGCGTGGGGCGAGATGACGCGACTGCTCGACGTGCCGCGACCGCAGTCGAGTACCGCCGGCGAGTTTGCGACGGCCGCCGTCGACGCCGGAATGGCCCGCGAGGACGTCGAGGAACTCACCGCGCTCTTCGAAGACGTCCGGTACGGCGGGGCCGAGGCGACGCCCGAACGCGAGCGACGGGCGGTGGACGCGCTGCGTCGTATCGAGTCGGCCTACGCGAGCGTCGGCGACGGCGACGGAGTGGACGCGGACGACACCGACGCGAGTGCGACGAGAGGTGACCGATGAGTCGGACGACAGCGGTCGTCGCGGCCGTCGGCCTCGGAGCGGTCGCACTCGGTCTCGCGAGCGTCGCCCTACGGGAGACGTTCGGTTTCTCGCTGAGCTACACGTTCGTCACGCTCGTCGGCGCGCTGGCGGTCGCACAGGGCGTCCGCGCCGGCAGTCGCCGCCGACGGGTCGAGTACGCGGAGACGGAGACGGACGACCCCGAACGGCGGTTTCGGGTCCCGACGCCGGGCGACGAGTTCGACGAACAGGTCGCGAGCGGCGTCGGGTGGTCGCTCCGGAACGTCTCGGCACAGCGCGACGTGCGCGACCGGCTCCACCAGACGGTCGTCGACACGCTCGTCGTCCACGAGAACTGCTCGGTCGACGAGGCGGAGGAGCAGGTGGAGACCGGGACGTGGACCGACGACGCCGTCGCCGCGCGGTTCCTCTCGGACGGTGCACCGGCGCTCCCGTTGCGAACGCGGGTGCGGGCGCTGTTCCGACGCGGGTCGCGGTTCCACCGGCAGGTGCGACACACCGTCGCCGCCCTCGCGCGACTTCAAGAGGAGGGTCGATGACGGCGTCGGAGTCATCCGAGTCGTCGGACTGGCCGACGACGGACGCCACGGAGACGACAGAGACGGATGCGGCCGACACCGCAGACACGGCGGAGACACCGACTACGGCCGGTCGCGCCTTCGACACGAACCGCTGGGTCGGCGTCGGCACCGTCGCCCTGCTCGCGGTGGGCGTCGCCGTCATCTTCGGTCGTCGGCAGGGACTCCTGTTGACGGCGGTCGTCGGCATCGCCTACGTGGCCTACGCTCGTGGCGGCGAGGCGCCCGTCCCCGACCTCCGGATCGAACGCGAACTGAGCACGACGACACCCGCCGTCGACGACGAGGTCCGAGTGACCGTCCGGGTGACGAACGTCGGCGAGACGACGCTGCCCGACCTCCGACTCGTCGACGGCGTCCCGCCGGCGCTGTCCGTCAGCGACGGGTCGCCGCGACACGCGACGGCGCTACGGCCCGGCAAACGGGCCACGTTCGGCTACGTCGTCACGGCGGTCCGGGGCGACCACGAGTGGGAGCCGGCGACGGCGATCACCCGCGACGCCAGCGGGTCGCGGGAGCGCCGCTCGGAGGTGGACTGCGAGACGTCGCTTCGCTGTCTGCCAGCGCTGGACGCGACGGCCGACCTCCCGCTGCGCGGGTTGACGACGCAGTACACCGGTCGCATCGCGACCGACGTCGGTGGGACGGGGCTGGAGTTCCACTCGACGCGCGAGTACCGTCACGGCGATCCGCTGAAGCGCGTCGACTGGCGACGGCTGGCCCGCAGCGGCGACCTCGCCACGCTAGAGTTCCGCGAGGAGCGCGCAGCGACGGTGGTGCTCGTCGTCGACGCCCGGACGGAGGCGTATCTCGCAGGCGACGAGGAGGAGAACGCGGTCGAGCGGAGCGTCGACGCAGCGAGCCAGGCGTTCTCCTCACTGCTCGACAGCGGCGACCGCGTCGGCATCGCCGCCTTCGGTCCCGAGGAGTGTTGGCTCGCGCCCGGTGCGGGCAACGACCACCGCGCTCGCGCGCGGGAGCTGTTGGCGACGCATCCCGCGCTGTCGTCGACACCGAGCGACGGGAAGTTCTTCCCCTCGATCCGACTGCGGCGACTGCTCAGACGGCTGCCGACGGACGCGCAGATACTGCTGTTCTCGCCGCTGACCGACGACTACCCGGCCTCGATTGCGCGGCAACTCGACGCGACCGGCCACCCGGTGACGGTCGTCAGTCCCGACCCGACGGCCGACGACACGCCCGGCCACCGTCTCGCCCGTCTCGAACGACGGAACCGTGCGAGCCGACTCCGACAGGCTGGTCTCCGGGTCGTCGACTGGCGCGAGGGGTCGCTGGCGCCGGTGTTGACGCGGGCGGCCGCGAGGTGGTCGGCGTGACCGAGATCGACCGGTCGCCCGCCGTCGTGAGTACGGCGATCGCGGTCGGGGCCGGAGTGGCGAGTCTGCTCGGGTCGGCGGTCGGATCAATCGGCGGTGCGATCCCGGCGGCGGCCGGACTCGCCGTCCTCGGTCTGGGCGTGGTCCGAGCCTCCCGTGCGGCAGTCACCGCGGGGGCGGGGCTGCTGTTCGCCGGCGTCCTGTTCGCGGGAGCGTCCGGCGCCGGTCCCGAACCGCTCTTGGTCGGGACCATCAGTGCCGTCGTCGCCTGGGACGTCGGCGAGAACGGTATCGGCATCGGCGCGCAGTTGGGGCGTGCGGCCGACACGCGCCGTGCGGAACTCGTCCACGCCGCGTCGAGTCTCGTCGTCGGTGCGATCACCGCCGGACTCGGCTACGGCGTCTACCGCGGTGCGACCGGCGGCCAACCGTTGACGGCGCTCGTCTTCCTCCTCGTCGGCGCAGTCGTCCTCGTCTCGGCGCTCGGTCGATGACCGAGTACATCCTCTCTCCTTACAGAATATTATACATTATATCTGACTGAGGATAGTTTTATGCTAAGAGAGATTGAACTAAGGACTGGATGGACCCCCTATCCCACCGTGCCTACCATGTGTGAATACAACACTGACTGCACTCGACCCCCCGGCGTCGTCGTCACTATCGGTCCCGGGGAATCGGTACTCGACTGCTGTGGTGTCGTCGTCGGATCGTCGTTCGCCGAGTCCGAAAAGGAGACGGCGTCACCGTAGCTTCTCACTCGACGGTCGGGACGGCGACCTCCGAGAGGACGTCGTCGATGACGTCGGCCTTCGAGACGTCGTTGACCTTCGCGTCCGGCGTCAACACCAGTCTGTGGGCGAGCACCGGCTGGCAGATCCGTTTGATGTCGTCCGGAGTGACGAACTCCCGCCCGCGGAGCACCGCCTGCGACCGGACGGACTCCAGCAGTCGCTGGGTTCCGCGGGGCGAGACGCCGATGGCGACTCGGCGGTCGCGTCGCGTCGCCTGCGCGATCTCGGCCATGTAGGTGAGCAGATCGTCGTCGACGCGGACCGTCTCGGGGGCGCGCCGGATGTCCAACACGGCGTCCTCCGAGAGCACCTGTTCGACCGACGGGCTGCGGGCTTCGCGGCTCACTCGCCGGCGGAGGAGTTCGACCTCGCCGTCGAGGTCAGGGTAGCCGATGGCCGTCTTGACGATGAAGCGGTCGACCTGCGCCTCGGGGAGGGGGAACGTCCCCTCCTGTTCGACGGGGTTCTGCGTCGCGATGACGAAGAACGGTTTCGGCAGCTGGTAGGTGTCACCGTCGACGGTCACCTGCGCCTCCTCCATCGCCTCGAGCAGCGCCGCCTGCGTCTTCGGCGGCGCGCGGTTGATCTCGTCGGCCAACACGACGTTCGCGAAGATGGGGCCGTGCGAGAACTCGAAGCTACTCTCCTGTTCGTTGAAGACGTTCGTCCCGGTGACGTCGGAGGGGAGGAGGTCGGGCGTAAACTGGATGCGGGAGAACGACAGCCCGAGCGCTTTCGCGATGCTGCGGGCAGTCAGCGTCTTCCCTGTGCCGGGGACGTCCTCCAACAGGACGTGACCGCGCGACAGGACGCCGAGCATGACGCGCTCGAGGAACTCGTCCTCGGCGATGACGGCACCGCGGACGGTCTCGAACACGTCTTCGCAGGCGCTACTTGCCTCTGCGATGTCCATGCGCGAACGGAGATGACCCCCGCACTTATGTTATCCGGTCCCACGTCACACACCTGTCGCTCTCACGGCTCTCGAAAACCGAAACCGATTAAACGTACCACGGCACAGTTGTGAGTGGAAGCCGAGATAGCCTAGCCCGGCCAAGGCGGTAGATTCGAAATCTACTGTCCATTTCGGACACGTGAGTTCAAATCTCACTCTCGGCGCTTCTCACGGACACCACTTCATGAGCGACGCTCGTGTCGCTCGCACGACTTCGGTGTCCCTGTGTACGAGACCGTGAGGTTTGAACCAGAGAGTGAAGTGAGCGGAAGCGAACGGAACGACCGTGGTTCAACTCTCACTCTCGGCGCTTCTCAGTGAACTCAGTCCTTGAGAGACCACTCTGTCTCTCGGACTACCTGAGTCACTGTGTCCGTCTCCGTGTGATTTGAATCAGGGAGCGAACGGCAGTGAGCGACCGTGGTTCAAACCTCACTCTCGGCGCTTCTCACGGACACCACTCCGCGAGCGACGCCCGTATCGCTCGCGGTGAAAACGTGTCTCGCTGGAGCGTGTCACTCACAGTCACTGGTCCCCGCAGTCCGACAGTTTCACTTTCACTCTGCTTGGATGAACTACAAGTCCGTTCCCCTCGCATCCTCGGATATGGACATCCTGCACACCACCAGTCCGACCGCGGCCGCGACGACGGGCAACCGGCGCATCGACGTCACCGAGATGGACGCCGCGACGCTCGCCGAGTACGTCGACGACGAACTCGCCGACGCGACCGTCCGTCTAGAACGGCGGGCGAACCGAACGTATCTCGTCGCCGACGGCGTCAACTGATCCGTTCGGAGCTACCGAGCGTCGTACGCTCCGAGACCGACCTGTTCGACCGACGGGGCGCGCAGTCGTCGGCGACGCTTGTCGTACGCGCCGTCGAGTTCCGGGCGCGGATACCGGCCGACGAGGTAGGCGTCCGCGGCCGACCGGTCGTCGGGGTCGGCCCGGCGGATCCAGACGCGTCCGTCGCCGCGTTCCGAGAGCTCGCTCGCCCACGCCTCGGCGTCCGCCCGACTGTCGAACCGTCGGCGCGACCCCGTCCGACAGACGGCGGCGCCGACGGCACCGTTCGTTCGGCGGGCGGACGGTTTCACGTCGACGACGTAGTCGCACACGCTCCGCCGTAGTCGACCGAGACACATGAACCGGTCGACATCGCGACTCCGCCGGCGGCGACGAACGGAGGGGGACCTCCCGTCCAGCCGTGCGACTCCGACGCGCTTATCTGCGCTATCGTGCCGAGTTCTGGTGTTCTGTCACACGGTCGTTGCGTTAGGCCACCTCTGCGACGCGACGGAACCGCACCGCACGTGGCCGCGGCTTTCTCGCACACTTCGGGCCGCGTGCCGGTGTCTACGACAAGAGTCCACTCGGCGACGCGACAGTCTCGACTACGTGCGTGTAGGTGCGTGAGGAGCGAAGACGGGTCAGTCCCGTCGCCGTCAGTCGTCGGCGGGTGTCGGTGCCGGCTCCGAGGCGAGCAGGCGGTCGAGCGCGTCGACCATCGAGACCACGCTCGCGCGGGTGATGTCCGAGTCGGAGGCGGCGACGGTCACCGTCCGGTCGTCGCGAGTCATCTGTACCTCGACGGTCACCATCGCGTCGGTGCCGCCGGTGATGGCGTCGACGTGGTAGGAGTCCAACTGTGCGTTCGCACTCGCGCCGAGCGCCGAACGGACAGCCTCGACTGCGGCGTCGACGGGACCGCTGCCGGTGCCCGAGGCGACGCGCTCCTCGCCGTCGACGAGGAGGCGGACGCTCGCGGTCGGCGTCCCGCCGCCGCTCGCGGCGGTGAGGTCTTTGAGTTCGACCCGGCGTTCGCGCTCGCGACCCTGGACCTCCTCGGCGATGGTGAGCAGGTCGGCGTCGGTGACGCGCTTACCGCGGTCGCCGAGCGTCTTGACGCGCTCGACGACAGCCGAGAGCTCGTCGCTGTCGACGTCGACACCGTGTTCCTCGAGTGCGGCGCGGACGCCGGCGCGGCCGGCGTGCTTCCCGAGGACGAGACGGCGTTCGCGACCGACGGTCTCCGGCGGGTACGGCTCGTACATCGAGTCGTCTTTGAGCGTCCCGTCGGTGTGGATGCCGCTCTCGTGCGTGAACGCGTTCTGGCCGACGACCGCCTTGTTGGGCGCGAGGTCGACGCCGGTCGACTGTGCGACCAACTGCGCGAGGTCGTACACCTCGTCGAGTTTCACCGTCTCGACGTCGTAGCAGTGGTGGAGCGCGATGGCGACCTCCTCGAGTGCGACGTTGCCCGCGCGCTCGCCGATACCGTTGACGGTCGTGTGGACCATATCGGCGCCGGCGGCGAGACTGGCGTAGACGTTCGTCATCGCCAGTCCGAGGTCGTCGTGGGTGTGCGTGCTCGTCGGACCCAGTGCGGCGAGTCGAGAGACCGCCTCGTAGGTGTGTTCGGGGCTGGTGTGGCCGACCGTGTCGGCGAAACACGAGCGGTCGGCACCGGCGTCGAGACCGGCAGCGGCGAGCCGCTCGAGGAAGTCCAGATCGGCTCGCGAGCCGTCTTCACCCAGGATTTCGACCCAGAGCCCGTGGTCTTTCGCGTAGGCGACGAGCTCCTCGGTCTTCGCGACCACGTCGTCCCGCGTCGTCCCGACCTTCGTCTCGACGTGGCGATCACTGGCGGGTACGACGAGTGTGACGCCGTCGACGTCGCAGTCGAGCGCGAGATCGATGTCGTTCTGCACGCCGCGGGCGAAACTCGTCACCTTGGCGTCGAGACCGAGCTCCGTCACGCGGCGGATCGTCTCGCGCTCGCCCGCGCCCGTGCAGGCGCTACCGGCCTCGATGACGGAGACGCTCGCGCGGTCGAGCGCACGCGCGATGTCGGCCTTCTCCGCCGGCGTCAGCGAGACGCCCGGTGCCTGCTCGCCGTCGCGGAGTGTGGTGTCGAGAAGCTGTACATGTCTGTCAGAAGTGAGGGGAACCTCGGGAGAACCCCGGAATAGATCGGTCACGGTGTGGTCTGAAGCGTTAGTCGACTCGGAGAATTTCACGGCCAGCCGCCTCGCGGCGACTTACTCTATCCTCGTCTGTCGGGGTGTGTTCCGACATTGTACTCGCCACCATGCGTTCGGGTAGCATAAAGGAGCGGGTTCGAACAGCATTTGGTGTCAACCTCCATCGTCGTTCATCGTCGTCCATCGCCGGTCAGAGCTGTCCGTCCGACTCGAGGCCGACTGTGACGCCTGCTGCGGTCCCCGCGGGGAGCTCGTAGACGGTATCGGCGGTGCCCCACCCGAGTCCGGTCCACGCCGCGAGTCGTTTCGTCTTCACCACCTCGCCGTCGACGACCCAGAGCGCGTCGATAGGGAACGGGACTAACACCATGTGGAGGCTGCGCGTCCCCGGGCCGTCGAACGGGAACGCCAGCGCGTAGTCGTCGGGAACCGAGCGCCGGAACATCAACCCTCGAGCCTGGGCGAGAAAGCCGTCTGCGACGTCGACGTCGCTGGCGAGCACTCGGATACCGTCCGTCGACTCGTGGATAAGCTGCACGAGTCAACCCTGTCGTCACCGCGTCAAAAACTATCTGGAGAAGGGACGGAACGCTTCACTGACGCTCTCGTTCCGTCGTCTTCAGTCGTCCAGTATCTCGACGGTTCCTCGCGATCCGTCGATTCGGAGCCGTTGTCCCGTCTGGATTCGCTTCGTTGCGCCGTGGACGGAGACGACGGCGGGAAGGCCGTACTCGCGAGCGACGAGCGCTCCGTGGCTGACCGGCCCCCCGACTTCGACGACCATGCCCGCCGCGTTCAGAAACAGCGGCGTCCACCCGGGGTCCGAGGAGGGGGCGACGAGTATCTCGCCCGGTTCGACCGTCGCCTCGGTCGGGTCGCGGACGACGCGGGCGCGCCCTTCGACGACACCCGCAGAGACGCCCGTGCCGACGAGCGCACCGTCGGGAACGTCGGTCCGGTCGAACCTCCCGCGGATCGTCTCGCCCTCGCTCGTCAGTACCGGCGGCGCGTCCAGCGTCGTGTGACGATCGAACTCCCGTCTCCGAGCGGCGACGTCCACGTCGACCGACTCGCCGTCGAGCGCGGCGAACAGTTCGTCCGCGTGGAGGAACCACACGTCCTCCGGATCGTCGAGTCGTCCCGCGTCGACGAGGTGGCGCCCGGCGTCGAGCAGTGCCTGCCGCCACGTCGTGAACGCCCGGGCGGCCTCGTGTTTCGGGTACTCGCGCGTGTAGACGGTGTTACGGTACGTCTGGACGAGCAGACGGACGAGCCGGCTTCGGAGCGGTCCGAGGGGTCCGTGATCGGCCCGTCGTTCGAGACGGGTCGCCGCTACCTCTCCTTCGGCAGCCAGTCGTCGAATCCGTTCGCGGTGGTCGCCGGCCTCCTCGTGTGCGAGGTTTGCGCGAACGATCGCGAGTAATCCGGAGGGGTCCTCGCGCCAGCGCGGCCGACTGAGGTCGAGTTCGCCGGTCGCGCGGTGGCCGAACTCGTCGAGGAACGACTCGACGGCGGCGACGAAGACGTCGCCGCCGTCGACAGTCCGAATCCCGTCGAGCGAGCGTCGCTCCCGAAGCGCCTCGGCGACCGCGGGGTGCTCGCGAGCGACGTCTGCGAGGTCACCGAGACCGAGGTTGATGCGGGTGACGACGTCGCGCTCGAAGCCGCTCCCGACGGCGTTGACGTCCGCCTGTGTCTCCGGAAACGCCCGCTTGAGCCAGCCACCGATAGCGAAGGCGACGTACAGCGGGGCGACCTTCGGGTACATCTCGGTGACGATGCCCGTGACGTCCGTGCTGGAGAATACTGCGCGAGCGCGCTCAGCCGGCGTCTCCGCACGAGCGACCTCCGCGGTGAACGTCTTACTCAACTCCCGCCACGTCTCCTCGAGGTCCTGTTTCGTCGGTTCGCTGGTGAACGCCTGGACGACACCGCTGGCGATACCGGGAATCACCGCGACGACGAGCGTCGACACCTGCCACGCTGGCCTCACGAGCTTCGGCAGTGCCGAGAGAGAGAGCCCGGCGCTCTCGAACGCCTCGGACCGTCGTGCCGTCAGGTCGTCCAGACCGGTGGACGCGGGTTCGCTGATGGCCGCGAGTCCGTCGATCAGCTCGTCGCGGACCGTATCGCTCCGAACGAACGGCGTCACGTCGACGTAGACGCGACTTCCCGCCTCGATTGCTGGAGTTGGCCAGACGGTGGCGACTCCGAACGCGGCCATCGCTGAATCGACCCAGTCCCGCCAGAAGTCGCAGACGAGCGGCGGCAACGCCTCCGGCATCGCCTGCATGTGGCCCATGCTCAGATAGACGTGAAGTCTGTCGTCGTCGGGCAGCGGCGACGGGAGGGGGAACAGCGCGGTGATCGGCCGCGACTGCAGGAGGACGAACGCACCGTCTACCAGTGCCCACTCGACGTCCTGCGGCGTGCCGAACAGCGTCTGGACGCGCTCGCCGAGTCCGACGAGCGTTCGGAGCTGTTCGTCCGAGAGGACGCGTCGTTCGCGCTCCCTCGCCGATAGCTCGACCGTCTCCACGCCGGTCGTCTCGTCCGCGTCGTCGGCAATCCCGCGAGAGCGGACGGCGACGTCCTTGGTGGCGACGTCGTACGCGAGGATCTCGCCCGTCTCCGTGTCCACCCGAGCGTGGTCCGGGGTGACGTCGCCACCGACGACCGCTTCGCCGAGACCGAAACTCGCGTCGACGGTGCTCACGCGTCGGTTCCCCGTCTCCGCGTCCGCGGTGAAGAGAACCCCCCCGGCCTCCGCCTCGACCATCGGCTGGACGACGACGGCCATCGCGACGTCGCTGTGGGCGACGTCGTCGTGCGCTCGATACGAGACGGCGCGGTCGGTGAACAGACTCGCCATGCACTCGCGGACGCAGTCGGGGACGTCCGCCGCGTCGACGCCCAGAAACGTCTCGTGCTGCCCGGCGAACGACGCGGTCGGCGAGTCCTCGGCCGTCGCACTCGACCGAACTGCGTACGTCTCTCCCGGATCGACGGCGTCCAGCGCAGCCGAGAGCCCGTCTCGCGCCGACGCGGCGAGCTCCTGGGCTCGGATGGCCGAGCGGAGCTCCGCCGCCGCGGCCGCGAGCGCGGCACTCTCGTCGGCGTCGAGACGTTCCAGTCGGGAGAGCGCCTCGCGAACGGCCGGAGCGTCGACCAGCGACCGGTAGACGGCGGTCGTGACCACGAACCCCGGCGGCACCGGGAGTCCGGCCCGGAGCAGCTCCCCGAGGTTCGCCCCCTTCCCACCGACCAGCGGGAGGTCCGCACGCCCGACCGCGTCGAGCCACTGTACCTCGTCCGATTTATTGTGAACGTCCATCACTGAATAGCTCCGTCTCTCCCTGTCTCGCCGGTCAGCCGGAGAGGAGAGTTGTCCGATACTGACCGCCCAGCTACAAGTCGGTTACTGTGAACTGTCCGAGTTCGCGGGGCGACTCCCGCTCGTCGCGTTCGGTCGCGTCGAACGCGTCTGACCGACGCGCTGCGACTCGGTGGACGGTGTCGCGATCGGCGTCCGAGAGATGGATTGAAACACGCACGGACGCAACCGCTCCCATGGAGAAGACGCCCACTGGAACGCCGGTCGGCGTAGACGACCCCTACGAGGTGGCGGGACGCTGCGACCATCTGACGGACGACGGCCGGTGTCGCTACGCCCTCCAGTACGCCGGGCACGACCCCGAGTTCGCCGCCGCCCGTCGCGCCGACGACTACGCCTGTCTAGTCGGCGAGGAAGGCTGTAACTGGCAGGACTGTCCGCACTATCGGGCGACCACTGACGGCGAGTCGTGTGTGAGATGTGGCCTCGAAGAGATGCGGATGGCCCACGAGTCGACCCGGCCGCTCCTCGAGGAGCATCACCTCTCGTACGGCAACGGCGGGTCGGAGGGCGAGGAGGTGAGCCACGAGATCACCGTCGCGCTCTGTCGGTGGTGTCACGCGAAGGTCCACGACTCGTTCGCTCGCATCGACGACGACGCCGGCCCGGACCCGGAGGCGATCGCCGCCCGCGAGGAGCGTCGCGGCAAGGAGATGCAGGAGTTCGGTTTCCGGTCGGCGCGCGACCGGTTCGACGACGACGCTCCCGACTGACGCGGGAGTGATGCACAGGGATGCGCAAAACAACCGGAGTTCGATTGACTTTTAGGCGCGTCCGTCCAACTCGCTGTATGACCAGAATCGTCGTCATCGACAACCACGGACAGTTCACGCATCTGGAGGGGCGCGCACTGCGCGACCTCGGGGTCGACACGGAGATCGTCGACAACACCACGCCGCCCGCGGAGATCGACGCCGACGGCCTCGTGCTCTCCGGCGGCCCGAACATGGGCCGCATCGGCCGCTGTGCGGAGTATCTGGAGATGGACGTTCCGGTGCTCGGCATCTGCCTCGGTCTGCAGATCATCGCGACGGAACTCGGCGGGACCGTCGGTTCCGGCGACTACGGCGGCTACGCCGACGTGACCGTCGAGGTGCTCGACGAGACCGACCCGCTCATCGGGTCGCTGGCACCGGAGACCCGCGTCTGGGCGAGTCACGCCGACGAGGTGAAGGAACTCCCCGAGGGGTTCACGCACACCGCGACGAGCGACGTCTGCGGGATCGAGGCGATGAGCAACGCCGAGGAAGATCTCTACGGCGTCCAGTGGCATCCGGAGGTCGCCCACACCGCCGAGGGAGAGGAACTGTTCGAGAACTTCGTCGACGTCTGTTCGCAGTAGCGTCGCTTCGCGTTCGGTAGTGGCCGACGGTACTCGCTTCGAGAAAGTGCGAGAGTTTTAGACGGAGGCCGAGAAAAGACGCGCTAATGACAGCGACGCAGAGCAATCTCGCTGGGCTGTCGCGGTTCATCTTCCGTGCGCCGAGATGGTACTCCAGTCTCGCGTTCGCCCTCCTCGTCGCCGCGATGGCCGGCGTCGCCGCCTTCGAGACAGGCGTCCCGGAACGAACGTGGTCGGGGCTCTTCTTGCTCGGGCGGGACGCCTGGGAGGGTATTTTCTTCATCGGCGTGCCGACGGTGATCGCCGCCTTCGGGACGACCGGCGTCGACCGGTTCGTCGGCGGCCGACTCACCCCCAACCGCTCGTCGTTGCTTGCGCTCGCGTGTGAGGTCATCATCGTCGCCGTCGTCACGGTCGCGGCCATCGCGTCGGTGTTCCTCCCGCTCGGTCAGGGGTTCGTCTTCAACGCTCTCGTCGTCGCGCTCGCGTCGGTGTTCGCGCTCCGCCTGCTGGTCATCATGGCCGTCTCGCGGTCGTCGATGCTGGTCGCGTCGATCCCGGCGAGCATCCAGACGGTCGCCTCGGCCGTACTGCTGTTCATCTACGGCGGGACGCTCCGCCTCTTCGAGTTCGGCGGGCCGATCCTCGACGCGTATCTCATCCCCTACGTCGGACAGTATCTCGCTCGCTCCGATCAGGCGCCCGCCGCACTCTCCGCGATCCAGCCGAGTCACTTCGGACTGCTCGGGATCATGTGTGTCATCTACGCCACCGCAGTCTACGCCTTCCTCTACGTCGTCGACCGTCCGTGGCGCAACAGCCTCGGCGTCTCCGTCCTCGACTTCATCCGAGGGTTCATCGGCCACATCGCCGAGGGGTCGCGCGAGCTGGAGGACTTCTTCGAGCAGTTGGGCCAGGAGGCGGTCGTCCCCGTCACCGTCCTCTCGTTCCGTCGCGCCGACACCGAGGCCGACGCCGACGTCGAGGAGAAAGCCCGGTTCGTCCTCCCGATGATCCACCCCGGTCCGATGGGCGAGATCGGCGGCGGTAACTTCCCCGAACGGGCCGCACGCCGCTCGGAGGGGTTGGCGTTTCCGCCGCACGCGACCGCCGGCCACGACTTCAACCTCGTCACCGAGCGCGAGGTCGACACCATCCTCGACGCCGTCGACGACGCCGCCGAACGCATCGAGTACACCAGCGAGGCGACCGCGAGCGTCCGAACCGAGTCGGGCGAGGCGAAGATGCTCGGACAGGGGTTCGGCGACGACGCGGTGCTCGTCTCCAGTTACGCGCCGGCGTTCGCCGACGACGTCGAGTACGGAGTCGGTCTCACCGCCGCGACGGAGGCCCGGACGCACGGGCTAGACGACGTCCTGCTCGTCGACGCCCACAACTCGAACAACGGGCTGGACGGCCCGGATCTCGGTCACGTCACCCCTGGAAGCAGACGCTCGTTCGATATGATCCACGCTGCGGGGCTCGCCGGGGAGGCGATCGACGACGCTCGACGGGGAGACCTCTCGCTCGGCACCGCCTGGGACCGAACCGACTGGACGCCCCGGGAAGGGATCGGTCCGCTCGGCGTCCGCGTCGCCGTCACCGAGGTCGCCGACCAGACGACGGCGTACGTCCTCGTCGACGGCAACAACATGGAGCCGGGGCTCCGAGACCGTATCGTGACGGCGCTCACCGACGAGTCGGCCACGCAGACGGCCACCGGACGAGCCGTCGCCGCCGACGGGGCAGCCCCCCGAGCCGTCGACGCGGTCGAGGTGATGACCACCGACACGCACATCGTCAACACGGTCGAGGCGGACAACCAAGTCGGTGCCGCGCTCGACGAGGACGAGCTGCTCGACCGCATCGCCGATCTCGTCGCCGAGGCGCGCGCCGACTGCGAACCGGTCACTGCGGGGATGGCCGTCGAGGAGGTCACGGTCACCGTGTTCGGCAACGACCGCACCGAGACGCTCGCCAGTCACGCGAACGTCGCCGTCTCGATGGGCGGAGCGTTCGCCGCCGCGGTCATCCTCTCGGCGATGGTGGTCAGCGTGCTCATCTTCTTCCTGGCCTGAGCGCACCACTGCGCCACCGCTCTGCGGTTACGGTCGCTCTCGACGGCGTCAAGGACAGCGCCGATCAGTCGAGTCGGATCGACCGCCGACGGATCGCCCCACAACTCGGACACAGATGCTGGTAGTCGACCCGGTTGCCACTCATCTCACTGCGCCAACTTCCGTCGGTGTCTTCGTACCCGCACTCCGGACAGGTCATGTCAACGTTGTCGTAGTGGGTTCTGAGTCGATCCAGCGCCGTCGTTCCCGCTCCACGCTCGGCTGCCATGTGATAACAGTTCACACTCGGGGCGATTAAGCTTTGCCTCGAAAGTGGTGGAGAGACGAGACGGGAGAACGACTACTCCGCCTCGGTAAACAGGTCGTCGACGGCGTCCTGTGCCGTCCTGGCGGCCTCGTCGGCCACCGCGTCGGGGTCGACCTCGTCCCCCGGCGCGTTCAGATAGACGTCGACGTCCAACACGCCGTCTTCGAACGTGACGGTGACGTCGAAGTCCTTGACGTCGGACTGCTTGTAGTGCTTGAAGATGACGCCCTCCGCGGCTTCGGCCGCGGTCTGGACGACCTCTTCGTCCGTTGGATCGCTCATCGACTAGGTGCGCTTACGCGCCGCCGGCGCCGCCGGGGCCCATCGGGCCGCCGCCTGCACCGCCCTGGAGCATCTGCTGGAGCTCCTCTTGGAGCTCCTCGAACTGGCTCTGGATGCGCTCTTCCTGTTTGTCGAGCTGCTCGACGCGGATCTCGAGGCTGTCGACCTTCTCCTCGAGGGAGTCGTGTGCCTGCTCGTAGTCCGTCTCGACGAGCAGTTCGCCGACCTCGCGGTACATGGTGGTGTCCTCGTCGATGTCGTCGAGTGCCTCGAGGGCGCTCTTGGACTCCGAGAGCGTCGTCTCGGCCTGCTGCTTCTGGGCGGTCAGCTGCTGAGCCGTCTCCTGAAGGTCCTGCAGTTCCTCGATCTTCTCCTGTGCGTCCGGCGGTAGATTACCCTGCATGGTCTGACGGATGAGTCCCGGAGTGAAAAAGCCCCGTATTCCGTCTCGTGAGCGCACCCCCCACCGTCGTCGTGTCGACCGGGAGGTGATCCGTCGCCGAGTCGCCGGTGATGGGGACACGGCGGCCGTTTCGGCGTCGCGATGCGAGACGATTTCTCGGTGTCGCGGCTACTCGCTGCCGCGAGAGGTCGTGACTACTCGACGACCCGAACCGCGCCCTTCATTCCCATCCCGAGGTGGGGTTTGCAGTAGTAGGTGTACGTCCCCGTCTCCGCGAACGTGTGTTCGAAGGTCGCCCCCTGCTTCGTGGCGTAGTCGCTCTGGAAACTCCCGTCTTCGGCGACGACGTTGTGTGTCCCGCCCGCGCCGGTCCACTTCCAGACGACGGTCGTCCCTGCGGTCACCTCGACTGCGGCCGGGCCGAACCCGTTGCCGCCACCGTTGGCCTGCGTCCCGACCTTCACGGTCACCTCGTCCTGTCCCGTCCGGTCGACGGTTCCGTCGTAGTTCGACACGTTGTCGAACCAGCCGTCGTACTCGCTTGAACTCCCCGAGTCGCCGGAGCCCCCCGACGAGGACTGGGCACTGCCGCCGCCGAGACAGCCGGCGACGCCGACGGTTCCGACGGCGAGCGTCGTGAGGAAGGCACGTCGTTCCATACGTGCGCTAGCGAGTCGACCGAGACGTGCCTTTCGATTCGGCGGCGACGGCGACGTCCTCGGCGACGCCGACCATGCGCGTCCACGAGTTGACGCCGGCGCGGAGCGCGACGAGGTCGCTCGCCCGAACCGTCACCGTGACGGTGTCGTCCTCGTGGGCGACCGTCGCCCCCGAGCGGGCGTCGTCGATGTCGCCGACCTCGACGGCGACGCTCCGTTCGACGGTCCGTGCGCGCCGCTCGTCGGCGTAGTCGAAAGAGAGAGAGGCGGTGTGGGCACGCGATCCATCGCGGCCCGACTGTGCGTCGTGGTGCTCCACGCGGCTACTGGACGTCGACTTCCTTGATGTCGCCGCCGCGCTCCTTCAGGAGGACGCGGTGACCGCAGTACGGACAGCGGACGCCGCCGTACTCGTCAAGTTCTACGTCGCGCTTGCACCGGGAGCACTTGTAACTCATTATTCCTCGTCGGTCGAGAGCGCCGCGCGGATCGAGCGCTTGACGGTGCGGCCACCGGGGGTCTCGGGGCGGTAAGCGCCGCCGGTGAACTTCTCACCGGTCTTCTCGTTCACCCAGATGCCTGCGCCGAGGCGCTTGACGTCGTCGCCGTCGACCGTGGCGTTGCGCATGTCGTTCTCGATGTCGGAGACGCGCTTCCGTGCGACACGCCCGTAGCGGGCGCCGAACCGGCCGGAGCTCCCGGTCTTTCGTGCCTTCTTGTCGGCCATAGTACTGCGAGTTACCGCCAGCGGACACAAAAAGGCTACGAGTCGCCCCCGGTCCTGCCGGTCGTTCCCACGGTTTCGACGGTTTCGACGGCCGTAGTTACTGCCTTTCTGATGGGTGGCCCGCAGCGTTTTATTCGAGCCAACCGAGATTCCAAACCAACCGTGATCGCCGCCGATCTCCGTCTCGACACCCCGCTTCTCGCGACGGTCTTCGAAACCGTTCCGGACGTCGTGGTCGCTGTCGACCGGATGTACGCGACGGACGACGAATCCGTCCTACTACACTGTCGCGTCACCGCCGACGCGTTCGGGCCGTTCGAACGGGCGCTGGCCGAGGCCGACGACGTCTCGGCGTTCGCCGCTCTCACGACCGACTCCGACAGCCGACGCTACCGGATCAGCCTCGTCCCCGCCGCCGTCCACACGTCGACGTACCGGGGGTGGGTCGACTGCGACGGGATGCTCCTCGAGGCTCGCCGTAGCGACGAGGAGTGGACGGTCCGGCTGGCGCTGCCCTCTCGCGAAGCGCTCTGCTCGTTCCGCGACTACTGTGCCGAGCACGACCTCAGGATGGATCTCCGTGGACTCTCCTCGTACGACGCGATGAACCAAGAGAACCGGTTCGGACTCACCGAACCACAGCGCGACATCCTCCTGCAGGCGATCAAACTCGGCTACTTCGACATCCCCCGGAGCGCGTCGCTGGCGGAGCTCGGCGAGTCGCTGGGGATCACCGGACAGGCGGCCTCGGAACGACTCCGTCGGGCGTTGAAGTCGCTGCTCGAGACGTCGCTCGACGAGGACGGATCGGTCGACAGTACGGCGGCGACGGTCGAAGGCTAGCGCCTACTCCTGGAGCTCCGCTTCCGCGAGTGCCTCGTTCAGGTCGTCGCGGACCCACTCGCCGGTCTCGCGGTCCATCGCCGTCGTCACCACGCGGTTCTCTTGGACGCTCGACCCGTCGCGGAGCAACAGACGGACGTTGCCGTTGTCGTCGGCGCGGGTCACCTTCGCACGCAACCCCGTCCGCGACCCCGTCCCCCCGGCGTCGATGGGACCGGGGATGATCTTCTTCACGTGCGGGTGGTCGGCGACGAGCGCGATCGCTTTCCGCCCCTTCCGACCGCCGATGAGCGTGCTGTGCGTGCCGCCGATCTTCTCGCGCGGTGGCGTCTCGACGACCTCGAGCGAGCGCTCGCCACGACGGTCGAGGACGCTCCCGACGACGTCGTCGCCAGTCACCCGGTAGAACTCGTAGTGTAACTGGGCTTTCGTCTCGCGGAGCGCGTCGCGAGCGTCGTACTGCGTCCCGGCGTCGTCGCCGCGATTGGCGGCCGCGTACACCGTCTCGGGACGCTTGCGCTGTATCTCGTCGGCGACGCGCCCCGCGAAGTTCCGCAGTTCGACGCCGCCACGTTCCTCGTCCGGTTCGGGGAGCGTCGTCACGACGGTCTCGGCGACCACCTCCTCCCCGTCGAGCATCGTCAGCGTCGCGCGATCGCGCTGGAACTCGACGACGACGGCGTCGCAGTTGGCGGTGTTGCAGGTGAGACAGTAGTCCCCGGGCTTCTCTAACGGAGACTCACACCGCCCACAGTTCATAACTGAATCTTACTGTCGCCGTGGATAAGTCCGTTTATTCCGCACGGCGGGCGACGGGTTTCACGACCGTTATGTTCGTCGAAAGATACTTTCCGGGACACCGAGAGGTGGAGGCATGATCCCTCCACGTCCCCGACGCCACACGGTCGTCGGCATCGTCCTCCTCGCGCTGCTCGCGAGCGTCGTCGCCTCTGCCGCCGTCGTACCCGCTCTCGCCGCCCCGCCTCCACGACCCCTCTGTGACGGCTGTGGCGACTCATTCGCCGAGGCCGCCGCCGAACGCGGCGTCGACGTCACCGTCCAGCACAGCACCGCCACGGTTCGCGTCCACGAGAACGGCAGCGCGACGTGGGTCGTCCGGAACCGCCTCGCCGACGACGCCGGGGCGGATCGACTCCGCTCGGACGCCGGTCTCCGCACCGCCGTCGCGGACCGCGCGATGTGGAACACGGACCTGCTGTCGACGGCGGCGACCGACGACGGCGTCGTCGCCCGTTACCGCGACGACGACTTCGCCGAACGGACGCCTGGCGGCGCACTCCGCTCGGACGCGTTCACCGAGAGCTACAGCCTCCGCAACCTCGCCGGGCTCGGCGCGGACGAACTCACCGTCGTCGCCCCCGACGGGATGCACGTCGCCGCGACGGTGTCCGGGTCGACACGCTCGGACGACGGAACCCGGACGACGCTCACGGAGTTCACCGAGGATCAGGAGGGGGAGTTCGTCACGTTCGTCCCGGGCGACTCGCCGGCCGGGCCGCTCTTGAGCCTCGTCGCCGTCGGGAGCGCCGTCTGGCTGGTCGCCGCCGCGAACGCCGTCGTGTTCCTCGCGCTCCCGACGGCCGCCTTCGGACTGCTCGTCGGGGCGCTCCTGGGTGGGCTCTCGTGGGCGAGAGCACGGTCGACCCGACCGCTCTCCCGCCTCGGCGAGCGCGCGGGTGCCGTGCTCACTGTCGCCGGCCTCTTCGTCACGTTCGGGTCGTTGTTCGCCGGCGTGGCCTCGCTGTTCGGCGGTTCCGCCGCGCCGGCGGTCGGAGCGGGCGTGACGACGACGCTCGTCGGCGTCGCGCTCTCGCGGCCCGCCGTCCGAGACCGCCTGAGCTACCGGACGCTGGTCGTCGTCGCGGCGGTCGCGGTGCTCCTCGCGGCAGCCGTGACGGTCGCCGCAGCCGTCGTACTGCGACAGAACGGCGTGACGCGGTCGCTACTCTCGAGTCTGTGGTTCTTCGTCGCCCTCTTCGCGCTCCTCCCGGCGGGCTACGCGGCCGGCCGGGGGGACCGCCGTCTCGCCCTCGCGACGGCCGTCTCGGGATTCCTCGTCACGATACTGCCGCTCGTCCCCGTCACGACGCCGGCACTCGGCAACGGCCTGCTCGTCGCCCTGCTGACGCTCGTCGGGGGCACCGCCGTCGCCGTCGTCGGCAGTCCGCTGCTCACCGTCGGTGCGTCACTCGCGGCCGATCCCTCGAACCCCTCCGACGGGGCGGCGGAGACGACGCGGATCGTCGACTGAGCGCCGGCCGAGAGTTAGAGCTCCAGCGGCCCCGACTTCAGATACTCCCGCATCACCACCGTCGCGTAGGACCCCGACGGGAGCGCGAAGGAGAACGACAGCGGGTCGCGCTCGACGTCCATCCCGGTCCGCAGGAGGATCGCCCGGCGCGTCCCCGACGAGTCGAAGTTCCCCGGCAGCGAGAAGTCGGCCGGTTCGAGATCCAACTCGTCGAGCACGTCGCGTTCGACGTCGCCCTGTCGTCCACCTGCTAACTCCGTCTCCGTGCCGACGAGCGGCGCGGTGACGAACGCACGGCCGCGCTCGCAGTGGCGAGCCATCACGTCGACGCGGCGACCCGTCGCCTCCTGCAGTCGGTCGACGTCGGGCATCACGAGTTTGTCGGGCGCGTCGCGGTCGGCGAAACAGACGACGTCGCCCTCGACGGGTTTGTCGAAGGGGAGTCCCCGCTCCAGGCGCTCGCTCAGGATGCGGTTGAAGGCGTACGACTGCGCGGCGTTGACGAACAGCCGCTGGAGGTTCGACGGGACGGCCTCGAGCGCGTGTCGCCAGTCTTCCGGAGTCTGGTCGCCGTCCTGGTGCAGTCGGTGGAGCATCGACCGCTCGTAGCGCAGGCGGTTCGGGATCCGCTCTAACGCCTCCTGCCAGTCGGGGTCGTCGCTGGCGGCCTCCTCGTCGACGAACTGGCGAGCCGCTCGCGTGTCGTCGGGTTCGGTCTCCCCCGGGTTGCCGACGTAGGCGAGGACGGCCTCGCGCCACTCCTCGCGGACGACGTGGAGACCGACGGTATGCGTCACCGGCCGCCGACTGCCGAACCGCTGTTGACCGAAGTAGTTCGGGACGCCGACGTGCCCGTCGGAACCGGCGAACTCGCGGAGTTGGTCGGTGATGGCGTCGACGTTCTCCGGACGCTCGGGGTCGCGGACGCGGATAGTGAACGCGTTGCCCGCGAGGTCGCCGAACTGCAGCCCGCGCCCCGCACGGCCGACGACGTCGATGTCGGCGTTGTTGACCGCCGGCACGTCGTCGGGATCGGCCCGTTCGACCGTGAACAGCTGAGTCGTCACGGCGTGTTTGTCCTTCGTCCCGGCCCACGAGAGACGTTCGCGACTGATACCCATCTGGTTCGTGAGCTGGCGAACGAAGTCGTTGGTGTCCCACCCGCGAAGGGTCACTCGCAGCACGAGATGGCCGAAGTCGCCGGGGTCGGCGTCGACCGGGTGGGTGTCGAACCGCTCTAGCTCCCGCACCTGGAAGTCTTCGGGGGCGACGCGGAGTCTCCCGCCGACGCCGTCGGCGTCGCTCACGTAGCGGGCGATTCCGACCTGTCGTTCGATGGGGTGGGCCTCACGCATCGTCGACGTCCTCCGTCGCGGGAACTCTCGTCATCGGTCGTCTTTTCGCGAGGACGCGGATAAACGCTCCACTCTCGCCCCGCAGTTCGGTCGGGCGGCCACAGCCCTAAAAACGACGCAGACCCCTCCCTCGATACGAGAATTATGTCCGACGTGTCCACCAAAGCGATCCGCGAAGCCCCGATCGACGAACGCGTCGTCGAAGAAGCGGCAGCAGAACGCGACCTCGAGACCGCCGACGTCGCCGACGCGCTCGTGGTGATCGACGCCGAACTCCGCGGCCACCACTCCGACTTCGAACACGGTGAGTACGTGACCGTCGAGGACCGCCGGGCGTACGCGGTCTCGACGGACGACTGGACCGCGGCGACGGAGACGGTCGACTTCGAGGAGCCGCTCGTCACCGCCGCGCGGGAGGCACACACGCGACAGGCGAAACTGCTGTTCGACTCGGCCGTCGAGAGCGTGCAGTTCGACGAGGGGACGGTCGGCGTCGTCGTCGGCGTCGACACCGCAGAAGAGATGGTCTGAGCGGGCTCAGTACAGCGAGAGGTCGCCGGTCACCTTGTCGACGAGGTTGTCCGGTCCGGGGCCGACCGCGAGAGCGGTCACCGTCCCGGGCTCCAACTGGGTGTGACCGGCGTCGCGGATGATGGCGTTCGGCAGCCCCTCGCGTTCGGCGAGGTCGGCTAGCTCGAACAGCGCCTTCTCGCCGCTGGCCTTCAGTACGACCTTCTTCTGTCCCTCTCCCTTCCACTTCTTGCGCGTCCGGTCGTCGGCGTCCTCGTAGGCCGACAGCGACGCGTGGGCGACCTGCGCGGCGAGCTTTCCGCGACCCATCCCGATGTCCGTGCGAGCGACGATGGCCTGTTTCATACCCGTTGTCATCCGGCCGACGGTAAATCACCTGCCATCGCCGTCCGTCCCGCGCCACCGCTGGGGGGTCGTCGACGGCGGTCGGAGAAAGGGAACGTCACGTCTGAGGAACTGACGTGACGGGTTTGGAACTGCCAGACGGTGACCGATCGCCGACTGTCTGCTGGTCGGCGGTGTGTACGTACAGACACACCCGGCCTGTCCTGCGGGTGTCGTTCACCCGTGAGACGATATGCGCTCGTTACAGATACTCTTCCCCCCTGAGTACTCAGGCCGACAGTCAGTCGCTCGGGAGAGACACTCCGCCGATCCGACGCCGTTCCACGGTCGAGGTCGCTGACGGGGAGTTTTTACCCCCTCCGGCGTACCCTCAGCATATGATACTCTCGGACGCCGACCTGCTGAAACGGCTCGAGGAGGGCGACCTCGTCGTCGACCCGCTCGAGGACATCGACATGCAGGTCCAACCGGCCAGCATCGACCTCCGACTCGGGTCGGAGTTCCTGGAGTTCCAGCGGACCAACATCTCCTGTATCCACCCCAACCGCGAGGACGAGGTGTCGACGTACATCCGCGAGACGACCGTCGCGGAGGGCGATGAGTTCATCCTCCACCCCGGCGACTTCGTGCTCGGCACCACCGCCGAACGCGTCGAGATCCCGCCGGACCTCGTCGCCCACGTCGAGGGACGCTCGTCGCTCGGCCGACTGGCGGTCGTGGTCCACGCCACGGCCGGCCTGTGCGATCCGGGGTACCAGGGGCAGATCACGCTCGAACTGTCGAACCTCGGCTCCGCACCCGTCGCGCTCACGCCCGGGATGCGCATCTCGCAGTTGACGTTCACGAAACTCACGTCGCCTGCCGCCCGCCCGTACGGCGAGGAGCGAGGGTCGAAGTACCAGGACCAGGCGGGACCGCAGGCGTCCCGGATCGGCAACGACCCCGAGTTCAGCAAATGAAGTTCATCGAAGAGGTCGTCGTCGAGGAGTTCCTCCCGACGTTCCGGTCGATGCTCGCGAGCGAACTCCGCGAGCGCGGGTTCACCCAGCACGAGGTCGCCGGGGCGCTCGGCATCAGCCAGAGCGCCGTTTCGAAGTACGCCCACGGCAGCGTCGCCCAGCGACAGGAGGTGCTCGACGACGAACGGGTGTTGGACCTCGTCGAGCGCGTCGCCGACGGGCTCGCCGCCGGCGACGTGTCGAGCGTGCAGGCGCTCGTCGAGACCGAGGTGCTCATCCGGCAGTTGGAGGACGGCGACCTGCTGGCGGCGCTCCACGAGGAGTCGATGCCCGAACTCGCCGACTACGAGGGCGACTTTAACATCCACGACCCCGAGAGCAGTCTCAGGACGACCGAGCGGGTGCTCTCGTCGGTCCGTCGCGGCGTCCGGACGCTCACGAGCGCCAGCGGCTTCGCGAACCTCATCCCGAACGTCGGGTCGAACATCGCGGAGTGTCTCCCCGACGCCCAGGGGATCGAAGACGTCGCGGCCGTCCCCGGCCGCATCTTCGACGTCAAGGGGCGAGCGACGGTGCCGAGCGACCCGGAGTTCGGCGTCAGCGAGCACGTCGCGGGCGTCCTGTTGGCGGCGCGCGAGGCCGACACCGACGTCCGCGCCGCAGTCAACCTCCGCTACGACGCCGACGTCGTCCAGCGGTTCGCCGACGCCGGCTACGAGACCGTCGAGTTCGACCCCGAAGCACCGACCGACCCCATCGTCGCGGCGCTGGAGGGAGCGGACCACGCCGAGACGTTCGTGCTGTATCAGACCGGCGGCTACGGCATCGAAGCGATCACGTACGTGCTGGCTCCCGACGCGGCGACGGCCGCAAGCGTCGTCCGTGAGGTCCTCCTCTAGGGAGGCATGACCGAGGGCACCCCCGGCGTCGCCGAGACACAACAGTTCTACACCCGCTGGGCGGGGTTGTACGATACACTCGCGAGTCACACACCCGGGCTCGGCGGCCTCCGCGAGCGGGCCATCACCCGCCTCGCGGCGAACCCCGGCGACACGGTCGTCGAGATGGGCTGTGGAACGGGCGCGAACTTCCCCTACCTCCGCGACCGCGTCGGCGACGAGGGAACCGTCGTCGGCGTCGACCTCACAGGGGGGATGCTCGCGGAGGCCCGCGACCGCATCGAGCGCGAGGGCTGGGAGAACGTCCACGTCGTCGCCGGTGACGCCGCCCGTCCGCCCGTCGCCGACGCCGACGCCGTCTTCGCCTCGTTCGTCTCGGGGATGCTCGCCAACCCCGTCGCCGCGGTCGACGACTGGGCTGACCTCGTCGGCGAGGGCGGCCGACTCGGGTTGCTCGACCTCGCCCGGAGCACGGAGCAGGTAGGTCGGCCGCTCAACGCTCTCTTTTCCGGGCTAGTGTTCGCCGGCCTCCCCTCGAAGCGCCGGCGCAACGTCGCCGACGCGCCTCGCCTCCTCGACGACCGGGTCGCCGCGGCCCAGCGCGCGCTCCGCGACCGCTGCGAGGACGCCCACTACTCGACGCACGCGCTGGGGTTCGCCCGGTTGGCCGCCGGGACGGTCGAGTAGCGCTCTCCGAGTCGCACTCGGGTTTATCCCCTCGCCGCGAGTAGCCCGCGGACATGACGTCCTCCGACAGTCTCGACGGAACGGTCGTCCTCCTCACCGGCGGCACCAGTGGCCTCGGTGCCGAAACCGCCCGCACGCTCGCCGACCGCGGCGCGTCTCTCGCCGTCGTCGGCCGCGACCGCGCTCGCGGCGAGGACGTGGCGGCCGACGTGGCCGAGCGAAACGGCGACGGCTGGAGCGAGTTCTACCGTGCGGACCTCGCTTCGCAGGCGAGCGTCCGTCGACTCGCCGCCCGCTTCCGCGACCGACACGACCGACTGGACGTGCTCGTGAACAACGCGGGAATCCACCGGAGCCGACGAACCGAGACCGACGACGGCGTCGAGTCGACGCTCGCCGTCAACCACCTCGCGCCGTACCTCCTGACCCACGACCTCGCCGACCTGCTGGTCGACAGTGCACCGGCCCGGGTCGTCACCGTCTCTTCGGGGATTCACACCCGGGCGTCGATGGAGTTCTCGAACCTTCAAAGCGAACGCGACTACGACGGGATGCAGGCGTACGCCCGCTCGAAACTGGCGAACCTGCTCTTCACGTACGAACTCGCCGACCGTCTCGGGGGGACCGGCGTCGTCGCCACCGCCGTCAATCCGGGCTTCGTCCCGAGTACCGGACTCACGCGTGAGGCGTCGCTCCGGACCCGCCTGTTGTTCGGCGCGTTCAAACGACTCCCGCTGCCGTTCACGAAAGACGTCAAGGCGGGCGCAGAAACGCTGATCCGGGCGGCGGTGGACCCGGACCTCGCCGACGTGACCGGTGCGTACCTCAGCGACGGCGAGGTGACGGAGTCGTCGGACGCCTCGTACGACGAGGTCGCCAGACGACGACTGTGGGACGTGAGTGCGGGTCTCGTCGGCGTCTCCCCGGACTGGCGACTCGAGGACTCTCCCACGGTCGAGACCGGTGATTAGTCGGAGGAGAGGTACGACGTCCGAGACGTCCCCTGCAGACTTCGTCGAACCCACATCTTGAACTGTGCGGCGTCTCTGCCGCCGGTATGACAGTCGATATCGGACTCGTCGGTGCTGGTGGGATGGCGAAGATGCATCTGGAGCATTTCGACGCCGTCGGCGCGAGACTCGTCGGCGTCTGTTCCCGAACAGAGGAGAGCGCCCGCGCACTCGCCGAACCGCGGGATGCATCCACTTATCCGGACGTCGAGTCGCTCCTCACAGGCGCAGACCCCGACGCCGTTATCGTGGCAGTCCCGCCGTTCGCACACGAGGGACAGGAACAGCTGATCGCCGAACACGGCGTCGCGCTGTTCGTCGAGAAGCCACTCGCCCTCTCGCGTGAGACTGCACGCGAGGTCCGCGACGCCGTCGAGACAAACGACGTCGTGACGCAGGTCGGCCACCAGTTCCGCTACGCCGACGTGGTCGAGCGCGCCCACGAACTCCTCGCCGGTCGTCCGGTGACCCACATCGAGGGACGCTGGGTGGACGGCGTCTCCCCGCTCCCGTGGTGGACGCAGAAAGCCGAGTCGGGCGGGCAACTCGTCGAACAGTCCGTCCACGTCTTCGACCTCGTCCGCGACTTCGGTGGCGAAGTGGCCGACTACGCCGCCTTCGGCGGCCAGCGCGTCGTCACAGACGACATCGACTTCGCCGACTCGTCGGTGGTCGCGATGCGTCACGAGAACGGGGCGGTGAGTCAGGTCTCCTCGACGTCCGTCTCGCCGGAGAAAGACGTGAGCCTCGAAGTCGTCGCGGAGAACTGTCGTCTCGAACTCGATCTCGTCTCTCACACCCTCCGTGGGACCGTCGACGGCGAGATGATCCATGTCGAGGGTGACAGGCGTCCCTACGAGAAGGAACTAGCGGCCTTCGTCGATGCCGTCGAGGCGGACGATCTGTCGCTGCCGCGTTCACCGTACCCCGACGCGCTCCGGTCGTTCGAACTCACGATGGACGCCGACGACGCACTCGACGGGACGTAGCTCCGTCGAGAACTGAAAACGTCTGAGGGAGAAGAGAGCCGACCTGTGGTCAGTCGTCGGCGGGGACCGGCCGGGTCAGGTCGACGGGGTCGGCGTCGACCTCGAGTTCGTCGAGGGCGACCTGGGCGGCGCGCTTGCCGGAGAGTAACATCGCGCCGAACGTCGGCCCCATCCGGGGCAGCCCGTGGGTCGTCGCCGTCGCCAGTCCCGTCGCGACGAGTCCGTCGTGGACCTTCCCGGTGTAGTCGACGACCTTGTCCTCGCTCTCTTTGACCCACATCGAGTCGTGGCCCGGCGAGTCGTGGCCGGGGGCACCGTACTGGCCGTCCTCGGTCTGGTCCATCCCGGTGTTGTGTTCGCGGGCGTGTTCGATACCGGGTGCGTCGAGGACGTCACGCTCCTGTAGCTTGGAGACGACGACCGCGTCGTGACCCGTCGCGTCGACGACGAGTTCCGACTCGACGGCGATGGGGTCGACACAGGTCAGCTCCCGAGGGAGCGCGTGGACCGGCGTCCAGTTCATCACGACGCCCGAGACGCGGTGGTTCTCGCGGACGACGACGTCGGTGAACTCGGTCATGTTCTGTACCTTCACGCCGGCGTCACAGGCGGCGGCGATGAGCGCCGAACAGGCGTGCGGCCCCTTCGCCGTGTAGAGCCCGTCGACCTCCTCGGTCGCCTCGTAGGGGACGCCGAGCTCGTCGAGCACTTCCTGTGCCGGGTCGCGGACGGTGACCGTGTTCATCAGGAACCCGCCGAGCCAGAACCCGCCACCGAGATAGTTGTTCTTCTCGACGATCATCGTCTTCACGCCGCGCTCCGCGAGCTCCTTAGCCGCGACGAGTCCCGACGGTCCGCCGCCGACGACGATGACGTCGCTCTCCGTGAAATCGAGGAACTCGTCGCCCCACTCGTTGGCGATCGCGCGTGTGACCTGTGCCTCGTCTGCGTCGCTGAAGCCGGTGAATGCCGACATACTACCTAGTGATATTACTGGGTAGTTAAACCTTGGGTCACGTCTTCTCCACCGTAGCGATTTATCACGAACGACTGTGTGGTGTTATGTCATGGGATATATCGTCAAGATGCCGAAACTCGGGATGGAGATGAAGTCGGGGACCATCACGAAGTGGGTCGTCGACGAGGGGGAGTCGGTTGAAAAGGGCGACACGCTGGCGGAGATCGAGTCCGAAAAGACGGCCGCCGAGATCGAGGCGCGCGAGGACGGCGTGCTTCGACGGCGGTATCTCGACGAGGGGGACGCGACGGAACCCGGTGGCGTCCTCGGTATCGTCGCCGCAGCCGACGAGGAGATCGCGGCGCTCGAAGCGGAGGTCGGCGAGTCGGGAGCGGTCGAGACCGAGGCCGAGGAACCCGCTCAGGCGAGTACGCAGGCGGCTTCGTCCGAACGGTCGTCGTCCGTCACACGCCGGAGCGACAGCGGGTCGTCGGGTGACGTGAAGGCGTCGCCGCGGGCGAGACAGCGGGCCGACGATCTCGACGTCGACCTCGTGACTGTGGAGGGAACCGGACCGCAGGGGTCGATCACCGAGCAGGACGTCGTCGCGGCCGCCGAGGGTGTCGGCGACTCCGTCTCGACGAGCGACGTCCGCGCCTCGCCGCGGGCGAAGAAGCGCGCCGAGGACCTCGGCGTCGACCTGACGAGCGTCGAGGGGACCGGGCCGCAGGGGTCGGTCACCGAGGAGGACGTCGAGACGGCGGCCGAGTCGGGGGAGGCGAGCGGTGCCGCCGGACGAACGACCGAGCGTCCCCTCTCGGGGATGCGCCGGACCATCGCCGACCGCCTCGGGCAGAGTTACCGCGAGGCCGTCCACGTCACCGAACACCGGACGGCCGACGCGGAGGCGGTGCTCGCGGCGGCCGACGCCGCGAGCGAGACGTTCTCCGCCGACGTCTCCGTCACCGACGTGCTGCTCCGGGCGCTCTCGGCGGCGCTCACGGACCACCCCGAGTTCAACGCCACGTTCGAGGACGACGTCCATCGCCTCCACGAGGACCACAACCTCTGTGTCGCCGTCGACGTCGAAGCGGGACTCATCGCGCCGGTCGTCCGGAACGTCGGGCCGGACCACGTCGTCGACATCGCCGAGAAGCGTGCCGAGGTGACCGAGCGGGCGCTCTCTGGCGACTACACGATGGACGACCTCTCGGGCGGCACGTTCACCGTCACCAACCTCGGCGTGCTCGGCGTCGAGTCGTTCGACCCGGTGATCAACCCGCCGCAGGTCGCCATCCTCGGCGTCAACGCCATCAGCGAGCGGCCGACCAGGGGCGACGACGGGAGCGTCGTCTTCCGACGCGCGCTCCCGCTCGACCTCTCGTTCGACCACCGTATCGTCGACGGCGCGGACGCCGCGCGGTTCCTCGACACGCTCGTCGACAACCTCGAGGACCCCTGGCCGCTACTCGAAGGCGTCGACCGACGAGAGGCGACGCCCGTCGAACTCCCCGAGGGACACGTCTCGGCGTCGGTCGACGCCGACTTCGACGGATCCATCTCCGCGGGGTCGTTCGACTACGAGTTCGGCGTCACCGAGCAGTTCGGCGGCAGCGGCGGCGCGCCGACGCCGGTCGACTTCTTCCTCGGGTCGCTGGCGGCCTGTCTCTCCTCCAGCATCGGCGTGCAGGCGAACATGCGGGACGTCGACTTCGACGACATCACCGTCGACGTCGAGGCGACGCCGCCGGAGGGCTCCGTCGAGTCGCTCGCGGTCCACGTCAGCGTCGCCACCGACGCCGACGACGCCATCGTCGACCGCATCGTCACCAACGGCGAACGCACCTGCCACGTCGCCGAGTTGCTGCGCGAGGATCTCCCGGTCGAGGTGACGTGGGACAGGGGGTGACGGAGGGCGATCCACTCGGTGACGATTCGCTCGGGTGGAGCCGGCGACTCACTCGTCGGCCAGTTGGATCCCCCGCGCGACGACGTACAGCAGGACGACGCCGCCCCCGACGGCGAGGACGAACTGTGCCACCAGCGTGAACAGCGCCCCGACCAGCGAGTTGCCGGCGAACAGTAACACGAGGAGGTAGGGCACGAGCGCCAGTGCGCCGAACAACAGGATCAGTCCCGCGAGCGGGGCCGCCTCCTGCCAGATGCGACTGGTGTCCAACGAGCTCGTCTCGCTATCGACGAACGGTGGGAGAGAGTCCATCGGAACGTCGTTCAGCCCTCACACAGATAGCTCTGCTGAAGGATCGCTAGAAGCGGGAAACGGTCCC
This sequence comes from Halogranum amylolyticum, assembly GCF_900110465.1. Taxonomy (GTDB): domain Archaea; phylum Halobacteriota; class Halobacteria; order Halobacteriales; family Haloferacaceae; genus Halogranum; species Halogranum amylolyticum. Next base: position 413,969 of record NZ_FODV01000002.1, on the reverse strand, counting down.
GTGACCGTCGGAGAACGGCGGTCTCCGGACGGAGTCACTCGGGGGTCGGGCGCTCGACGCGGAACAGCCCCGTCTCCGCACCCCGTTCGACGACCTCTTCGATGCGAACGAACCGCGGGCCATCGGCGACGGGGCGGGCGCGAACCGTCGCGTCTCGCACCGCCAGCTCGCGTTCGCCGTCGACGCTGACGACGCCGCGGTCGACCTCGAAGACGTACGCCTCCTCGTCGTCGAGGACGCGGTAATCGTCGACGCCGACCGTCGAGAGCACGCCCGGGACGGTGATCGAGCGGACGCACCGGGTCGCCTCCCGCGGCGGGGCGAGGCGGAACCCGACCCCGCCCGGGTCGTCCGGGCGGTGAGTGAGGAACCCGCCGGGGATACCCGAGAGACCGATCTCGGTCGACGAGGCCCGCGAGACTACCCCACCGATCACGTCGTCGGGGTCGAGGATCGCTCTGGTGCCGACGAACGGCCGGTCGAGGACGCCGAGCGTCGCCAGCCCGCGGATCGACTCGACGCCGTCGTCCGCGCCATCGCGGTCGATCTGTGCCTCGACCATCCCGTGGCGGTACGTCGCCTCGTCGGCCGGAACCATCCCCGATCCGACGAGCGCCGCGGCAGCGCCCGCGACCGTCCCGTCGACGGGCGTGGGAACGACGTTGTTCGTCCCGGTCGAGACGCTGACGACGGGGACGTCGCCGATGCCGTGGGCGATATCGCGGTTGGTACCGTCGCCGCCGAGGACGACCGCGACGTCGGCCTCGTCGGCAAAGCGTTCGGCCGCCTGCTGGGTGTCGCGGCCGGACGCCGTCACCGTCATGTCGAGGAGTTCGACGTCGAGGTCGGCGGGCGCGTCGTCGACGAGCGCGCTCGCCAGTCCGGTGGTGTCGGGCATGACTGACACGTGGACGTCGTCGACGACGGTGAGTCCTTCGAGGACACACTCGGCCGTCCGGCGCTTGGCGTAGTTGTCGCTGACGCTCGCCCCGCCCGTCAGCCGGCGGATGTCGCGGCCGGCGGCCGGGTTGACGACGAGCCCGACCGTCGTCTGTCTGTTCCTCGTCACACGATCCGCCGGATGGCCGCCTCGACGTCACTCCCGTGCGGCAGCACTTCGTTCTCCAGCTCCGGGCTGAACGGGATGTGGACGTCGGCGACGCCGACCCGTTGGATCGGCGCATCGAGGCTGAAGAACGCGTTCTCCATCACGCGCGTCGCTACCTCGGCGTGCGTACCGTACGAGAGCGGACTCTCGTCGGCGATCACCAGCCGTCCGGTCTTCTTCACGCTCTCGACGAGCGTGTCCGTGTCGAGCGGGTAGAGCGACCGGAGGTCGATGACCTCGGCGCTGACGTCGCCTTCGAGGTCCTCGGCCAACTCGAGCGACTCGCCGACCATCCGCTGGGTCGCGACGACGGTGACGTCGGAGCCCTCGCGTTCGACCTTCGCCTGGCCGAGCGGGATGGTGTAGTCCTCGTCGAGCGGTACTTCGCCCGTCTGCTCGTAGATCATCTTGTTCTCGAAGACGAACACCGGATCGTTCGAGCGGATGGCGGACTTCAGGAGTCCCTTGGCCGCTCGGGGCGTGCCGGGGGCGACGGCCATCACGCCGGGGAAGTGGGCGAACCAGGTGTGGAGCGTCCCCGAGTGCTGACTGGCCGCGCCCATCCCGCCGCCCTCCGTCGTCCGGACGGTGACGGGCATCTCGGTCTTACCGCCGAACATGTAGCGGTTCTTCGCCATCTGGTTGATGATCTGCTCCGAACAGACGCCCATGAAGTCCGAGAACATGATCTCGACGACCGGCCGGGTGCCCGTCGCCGCCGCACCGACGGCCGCGCCGGTGAACCCCGCCTCGCTGATGGGGGTGTCACGGATGCGCTTCTCGCCGAACTCCTCGACGAGGCCGCCGGTGACCTCGAAGACGCCGCCGAACTCGCCGACGTCTTCGCCCATGACGAAGACGTCCTCGTCGCGTTCGAGCTCCTCGCGGAGTGCGAGACGGATCGCCTCGCGTACCGTCATCTCCTCTGTCTGTGCTGGGCCGGAACCTGATCTACTCTGTGTGCTCATGGTCGGTCACCTCCGTCGGTCCGCATCTGCGTCGCGAACTGGTTGATCTCCGGGACTGTCGCGCTGAACATGTCTTCGTACGCTTCGCTCGGGTCGGGGTAGGATGCCTCCTTGGCGTCGGCGGCCGCCTGCTCGATCTGGTCGCCGATCTCCGACTCCATCTCGTCGAACTCGTCTTCGGTGATGGTGCCCGCCTCGATCAGCTGCTGTTTGAACGACTCGATCGCGTCGCGGTCCTGCCAGACGGCGACGTCCTCCTCCGTCCGGTAGGGCTGTTGGTCGCCCTCGAAGTGGCCGCGGTACCGGTACGTGTTAGCCTCGATGAACGTCGGCCCCTCGCCGTCGCGGGCGCGTTTCCGGGCCTCGCGAACCGCCTCGAAGACGGCCGTCACGTCCATCCCGTCGACGGTGAACCCGGGGATGTTGTACGCCTCTGCGGTCTCGCTGAGATTCTGGACGTTGTGCTGCTTCTCGACCGGCGTCCCCTCACCGAACTGGTTGTTCTCGACGAGGAACACCGCCGGCAGGTCCCACGTCGCCGCGAGGTTGATCGCTTCGTGGATCTGCCCCTGTGCCACCGCACCGTCGCCGAAGAACGCCAGCGAGACGCCGTCGTCTCCCTTCAGGTGGGAGGTGAGCGCCGCACCTGTCGCTAGCGGCGGTCCCGCACCGACGATGCCGTTGGCGCCGAGCATCCCGGCGTCGACGTCCGCGATGTGCATGGACCCGCCTTTGCCGTTGCAGTAGCCGTCTCGCTTCCCGTACAGCTCCGCCATCATCTCGTCGGGGTCGAGCCCCTTCGCGATACAGTGGCCGTGCCCCCGGTGGGTACTCGTGATGTAGTCATCCTCCTCCAGCGCCGCACACGCGCCGACCGCGACGGCCTCCTCGCCGATGTAGAGGTGGACGAACCCCGGCAGTTCGCCGTCGCCGAACAACTCGCCCGCCTTCGTGTCGAACGCTCGGATCGTCAACATCCGGCGGAGCGCCTCGCGCTGTCCCTCTGGTGACTCTATGTCTATTGCTACCATGACTCGTGTGTCTATCACCAGTCTCCATCATCATTTTTTCGGGAAACCTCACGAAGATGACACAGTACGCCCGGAGCGGGCGTCGGATGCAGCAACCGACGCACGACCCCCGAACCCTTTTCGAGCGGCGGCCGCTATCTCCGCCGTGAACGACCGATTCGTCTACTGGGAGGGGAGCGCATGAACATGCTCGTCGACGGCGAATGGCGCGCCGACACCTACGAGACCACCGACGAGGACGGGGAGTTCGACCGACAGGAGACCTCGTTTCGGAACTGGATCGGCGAGGACGGGTTCCCCGCCGAGGCCGGTCGCTATCACCTCTACATCTGTCGCGCGTGCCCGTGGGCCCACCGGACGGCGATGATGCGGGCGCTGAAGGGGCTCGAGCACGCCGTCTCGCTGTCGCTCGTCGAACCCGTCCGCATCGACGACGGCTGGGAGTTCTCCGAGCAGTACCCCGACCCCCTCTACGGAACGGAGTACCTCCGCGACGTCTACGCGAAGGCCGACGACGAGTTCACCGGTCGCGTCACAGTACCAGTGCTCTGGGACAAAGAACGCGAGACCATCGTCAACAACGAGTCCGAGGAGATCATGCGGATGCTCGACACCGAGTTCGACGGCCTCGCAGAACACGACGTCGACCTGTATCCGGAGGGCCACCGCGACGAAGTCGACCGACTGATCGACGACATCTACGACTCGATCAACAACGGTGTCTACCGGGCGGGGTTCGCCGGGTCACAAGACGCCTACGACCGCGCGGTGACGGACCTCTTCGATGCGCTGGACCACTACGAGGACCTCCTCTCGGAGCAGCGCTATCTCGCCGGCGACGTGCTCACGGAGGCCGACCTCGCGATGTTCGCGACGCTCGTCAGATTCGACCACGTCTACCACACTCACTTCAAGTGTAACCGACGAGCCATCCACGAGTATCCGAACCTCTGGAACTACACGAAGGAGCTCTACCAGCTCCCCGGCATCGCCCAGACCGTCAACGTAGAGCACATCGTCGAACACTACTACCGGAGCCACGGCGACGTCAACCCCAAGCGGTTGGTGCCGGTCGGCCCGGAGATCGACTTCAGCGCCGAACACGACCGCGACCGACTGCCGGGCGGGCCGCCGGAGGCGCTGTTCGAGTAGTCTGGCGCGTAGTTCGGGCGCTCACTCGGTGAGTTTCGCGGGGTAGACGAACGCCTCGGGGTTCGTCCGCGGTCGGACGACGACTCGTTCTCTCCGGCGTGCGTCCGTCAGCATCGCGTCGGCCGTCCGCCGGTCGACGCCCGCGATCGACCCCAGCGCTCGCAGGAGTTCGTCGCGGCTGACGTCGTGACCGAGTTGCCGCCGCATCTCTCCGACCAGCCCTCGGAGTCCGCCCTCCTCGTACTGGTCGTGCCAACTCGCCGGGTAGGCGCTGACGTGGTCGCCGACACGGTAGTAGACGGCGTCGGACTGCCATTCGGTGTCGTCGACGAGTTTCGCCTCGACGTCGGCGTGCGACCGGTCGACGTCGTACCCCAGCCGTTCGGCGTAGGCGTCGAACAGCGCCAGCGGGATGCCCGGATGCGTCTCCGGATGGTGGCGTTCGATCCCGCGGATCAGATTCGGCCCGTGCCACGCCTCGTGCGCCCGTAACTCGGCGAGCGCGGTGTCGTCGACGCCACCCGGGCCTGGTGTGTCAGTACTTGTCATGGGGGAGAGTACGGTGGGAGACGGTATAACGAGTCGGCCGGACGGCAGACGGCCGAAACGTTTGGAAGGGAGACACTCGAAGGTTGGCGTAGTCTACCGATGAACACAACAGACGACAGCAACATCGCGACGGCAGTGTTGAATGAGGAGATGGACGTCGCGAGCGCCGTCGAGGCGCTCGGCGAGATGACCGACGCAGAACTCAAGCGCGAACTGCTCTCGGCGGCTATCGTCGGCGGGGCCACCCTGATCGACCGCCGTCGGAGTTCCTCCGAGACCGAGACCGACGCCGACGCCACGGCGGACGCCGACCGGTCGACGGCCGTCGACGTCGAGGCGGTCGAGGGCGAGTCGGCCGACACCGACGTCGCCCCCGACTCGGCGGACGACGAGGAGGACGCCGACTCGGGGTCCGGACTGGTCACGCTCCCCCGCTTGGCACTCGTCGGCGCCGCCGCCGCCGGCGCGTACGCCGCGATGAAGTACCGCCGTCGCAGTCAGTCCGACACGACTCAGTCGACCTTCGAGGACGTGACGGACGACGTCGACGAGGAGACCGACGCCGGTGGACACGAAGCTGATATCGACGACAGCGGCGAGACCGATACCGGGGGACACGAGGCGGGTCTCGACGCCGACGCGGAGACGGACGAAGCGGACACGGAGACCGAGACCGACGCCGACGAGGACAACGAAGCGACGACCAACGTCATCGAAGGCGATGAAAGCGACGTAGGCGACGAAGGCGACGAAGACGAAGACGACGAGCAGTAACCGAACTGCAGCCTCCGAACTTCCCTTTCTTCGCGATGCAGTGATAGGCGTCGAGCCACTAGTTCGACTGTGACGAACCGACTGCGACGGTGGCTCGCCGGAGCGACGCCGTCGGCCCGCCTCGTCGACTGGACCCTGCTCGTCCTCGCCGGCTTCCTGGTCGGGTCGGGACTGCTGAGTCTCACGGTCGGCGACCCGTCGGGTGCGGTCGTCTTCTGGGCGCACGGCGTCGCCGGCGTGGCGCTCGTCGCCGTGGTCGGGGTCAAACTCTGGCGCGTCCGCGATCGACTCACCGACCGTCGGCTCCGAACGAGAGCAACGTGGCTGTCGGTCGGACTCACCGTCGTCACCGTCGGCGCGCTGGCGACGGGACTGTTCTGGGTGTTCGGCGGCGACTTCCGACTACTGTTCTGGGGGGCGCTGAACGTCCACATCCTGTTCGGACTGCTCGTCGTCCCGTTGCTCCTCGCGCATCTCTGGACGCGTCGGGCGCTCCCCGGCTTTCGCCGCCCGCGGCGGTCCGACGTCGACGGCCGCCGCGACGTGCTCCGTTACACCGGTCTGCTCGTCGGCGGTGCGCTGCTCTGGCGCGGTCAACAGGCCGTCAACCGGGCGTTCGAGACGGCGGGCGCGACGCGACGGTTCACCGGGTCGAAACCGGTCGAGGGCTCGGCGTTCCCGGTCACCAGCTGGGTCGCCGACGACCCCGACCCGGTCGACCGCGAGGCGTGGCGACTCCGCGTCGACGGCCTCGTCGCCGACCCGCTCGAACTAGGGGTCGAGAAACTCGACGGCGGGAGCGAACGCCGGGCGCTGTTGGACTGTACGAGCGGCTGGTACACCGTCCAGAACTGGCGGGGCGTCCGCGTCGGCGACCTGCTGGCCGAAGCCGGTGTCGACGAGACGGGGCGGTGGGTACGGTTCCGGTCGGTGACGGGCTATCGGTGGAGTCTCCCGCTCGCGGAGGCCCGCGACGCCCTGCTCGCGACCCACGTCGCGGGCGAGCGACTGAGCCACGGCCACGGCGCGCCGCTGCGACTGGTCGCCCCCGGTCGACGGGGGTTCCAGTGGGTCAAGTGGGTCGAGGCGGTCGAGGTCAGAGACCGACGCGATCCGGCACAGTGGATCGCGACCCTGGTCTCCGGCTTCGACTGAGACTCGCTCGATCACTCGTCTCGTCCGACGCCCTCGCGAATCGCCCGCTCGGCGGCCGCGAGCGCCGCCTCGCGGTCGAACTCGTCGACGATGCCCTGCAGTTCCTCGCGGGACGCGTCGGCGAGTTCGCGGGCGTGACGGGTCACGTTCGGCACGGCGCGGACGATGTTGTCGACGATGGGGACGTCGGCGGACTGCGCCGACCGCGACATCGGGTTGAGGTCGACGACGATCTCGACTTTCCCCATCGCCGCCAGCGCCTCCGCGCGGTCGCCGTCCTCCAGCGGGACGAGGACGACGTCGGCGTCGCCGATGCCGTCGCTGTCGACCTTCGCGCGTTCGTGCGAGAGGTTCGGGATGCGGCCGTCGGCGGCGAGTCCCTTCACCTCGTCGGCACCGTGCTCGCGCAGGTGGTCGACGATGGCCTGCATCCGTTCGTCGGTCCGGTTGAAGAGGTTCACCTCGAGCTCCGCGCCGGTCTCCTCGGCCAGTTCGACCAGTTCGCCGGGGACGAGCGCGGCAACGTTGCCGTTCACCGAGAGCACCGCGTGGTCGGCGAGCAGCAGTTGGGCGGCGGCCGCCCGTTCGGCGGCGTCGGCGCTCGGGATCGTTCGCTCGCCAAGCAGGTAGTCGAACGCCTCGCCGCGCCCCTGTGCGATGAGTCCCTGTCGACTGGTGATACCCTTCTCCACGCCGTCCTCGATACGGTGTCGAGTGAGCAACGACTCGTATCGCGGGTGGTCTTCGGGGACGTCGATGTCGCTCATACCCCGAGTGAGACGCCGAGACTCAAAAAGCCGCAGGAACCCTCGCTTCCGGTCGTCATTGGAGCGTCGCACCCGCCGGGTGGGTCCGACAGGAGACGGCGTCGTAGCCCGCGTCGGTGAGCCCCGACCCGAGCGCGAACACGGTCCGGCCGAGCATCGCCATCGACGCCTCGCCGCCGGCGTCGCTGACCGCGCGGATCGCCTCGGTCACTTCGTCGGTCAGGAGACCGGCCTCGCGGGCGAACCGCCGGGAGGCGTACATGAACTGCGCGAGGGTCGGTTCGCGGACGAGTCGGGCGAGCGCGTCCTCCCCGGCGGCCGACAGTCGGTCGGTGTCGCCCGACAGCACCGCTTCGGTCGGTAGTTCGCCGAAAGTGACGTACTCGACGTCGGGTCTGGCGGGAACGCCGTCCAGTCGACCGTAGCCGGGTGCGCCGGGGTCGAGCCGGATGGGGACGCCCCCGCGGGCCTGTGCGACGACGTCGCCGAGCCCCGTCCCCGACTGCACCTCCGCGACGTGTGCGAGCGCCACGAGCTCGTTCTCCGAGCGGCCGCAGTCGAAGACGACGTTGGCGGTCAGCGCCGTCCCGAGCGCCATCGCGCCCGAGACGCCGAACCCCGCTCCGATCGGGAGCGACGTCTCGGCGCGGACGGCGGCGTCGACGCCGAGTGCGTCGAGGACGCGCTCGACGGGCGGCATCGAGACGGCGTCGCCGTCGAGTTCCAGTACGGTCGATTCGTCGCTCGGCCGGGCAGTCACCTCGACGCCGTGCGAGAGCGTCACGCCCGCGCCACGGGAACCCGCCTTCACCGGTTCGTCGGCCGGATGGGCGCTGAAGAAGCCGGTGACGTGGCCGGGGACGAACGCCGTGGCTTCGTCGGTCATCGTCGACAAGGAGTACAGGGGACCGATTAACGGTTGTTATCTCCGCCCGACCGGAGGGCAGCGTTCGTAGGCCGCCGAGACCCCTCGGTCGGCTGCTGTCGCGCCGTAGAGGGTTACTCGTCGTCGAGGTGGACGCGGGCGTTGGGGTGTTGGTCGGCCGATTCGGCGACGACCCCCTCCTCGCGGAGGTCGGCTAGTCGCGCCCGTGCCTCGCGCCACCGGAGGTCGCTCAGGACGCTCGCCGCGTTCACCAGCAGCGTCTCGGGGACGCCGGTGTCGGGGCCGCCGCTGTCGAACTCACGGCTATCGTCGAGGTCGGCGGCGATCAGTTCGAGATAGCGCGTCAGATCGGTCTCCCCGGCGAGTTCGTCGTGCCAGTACGCCGGGAGGACGCTCACGCGACCGTCGCCGACGTCGTAGAGCGTGCCGGAACCGAACCAGGTGCCGCTCGTGGTCGCGTCGGCCGCCCAGCGGTAACTGTCAATCCGGCGCTCCTCGATGGCAGGCCCGACCTTCTCCGGCTTCACGGGGGCGTCCTGTGCGGCCAGTTTCTCGGCGTACGCCTCGACCCGATCGACGGCGACGCCGGGGCCGGTGCCGCCGTCGTGGCGTTCGATGAGGAGGACGAGATCGTCGACGAGTAGTTTCTCTCCGCGGTCTCCCGCCTCCGCGAGCACGTGATCGTTGAACTCGGCCATACGCGACGTAAGGGCCAACACGGAAAAAGCGACGTGGCCGTCGAGACAGCGGGCCGACGGGCCGTCGCCGTCGGCGCTCTCAGACTCGCTCTCGCTCGCGCTCACGAGCGACGTGTTCGCTCGCGTCGGCGACGCTCTCGGTCTCGAGCAGTCGCTCTAGTCGCCGTTCGAACTCCGCCTCGTCGAGTTCGCCGCGGGCGTACCGGGCGCGGAGCGTCGCCAACGCGTCGGCACGCTCGTCGGGGACGCCGACGTCGTCGGCGTCGTTCGTCCTCTGGCTTCGCTCGTACAGTTTCGTGAGCGCGAGCGCCGCGGGGAGGACGCCGGCGAACCCGACGGGGAAGGCGACCCAGAACCACGGATAGCCGACCGCCAACAGGCCGAAGCCGACGAGGAAGACGAGGGCGACGACGACGCCGGCGACGAGCTCCTGCAGCGGCGTCTCGTCGTCCGCTCCGCCGTCGGCACGGAGGGAAGACGGTCCTCGATGCATAGTCGTAGTGTCGGACGTGAGAAACATAAACGCACCGCGGTGGTGCGACCGTTTGTCGGTCTGTCGCTATACGGCGACAGGCGCTGACGGTCTCGCGGGAACGTGGTCGCAAATCGGAGATTTGCTCCCTGTTTCCACGCTCAGGCGACTCCTTCGCCCTACGGGCTCAGTCGCTGCCTGTCGCGTGGGAACAACACGGCCTCGCGGATGTTGCCGAGGCCGAGCATCGTCATGATGAGTCGCTCGCCGCCGAGGCCGAAGCCGGCGTGCGGGGGCATCCCGTACTTGAACATCTTCGTGTAGTAGTCGAACGACTCGGGGTCGAGCCCCTGCTGTTCGAAGCCTTCGACGAGCTGTTCGTAGCGGTGCTCACGCTGGCCGCCCGAGACGAGCTCCATCGTCGGGTGCATCATGTCGAACCCCGTCGACAGCTGCTCGTCGTCGTCGTGGTCCTTGATGTAGAACGGCTTGATCTCGCTGGGCCAGTCGGTGATGAAGTAGTGGCTGCCGACGTCGTCGCCGAGCGCCTTCTCGCCCTCGGTCGGGAGGTCGTCGCCCCAGACGAGCTGTTCGTCGAGTTCGCCCGTCGCGTTGATGCGCTCGATGGCCTCCTCGTAGCTGAGACGCGGGAAGTCGCCCTCGGGAACCTCGAACTCGCCTTGCAGGTCGAGCGCCTCCAGCTCTTCCTCGCAGTTCTCGGCGACTGCTTCGTAGGCCGCCTTGACGACGGCCTCACAGACGTCCATCGCCTCGGTGTGGTCGGCGAACGCCGACTCGAAGTCGATAGAGGTCGCCTCGTTGAGATGTCGCGGCGTGTTGTGCTCCTCGGCGCGGAAGATCGGTCCGATCTCGAAGACGCGCTCGAGGCCGGAGCCGACCATCAGCTGCTTGAACAGCTGCGGCGACTGGTTCATGAACGCCTCCTTGCCGAAGTAGGTGATGGGGAACAGTTCGGTGCCGCCTTCGGTCCCCGTGGCGACGATCTTCGGCGTGTTGATCTCGGTGGCGTAGAAGTCGCGGAACTGCTCGCGGACGGCGCGCAGCACCTCCGCGCGGATCTCGAAGATCGCCTTCACTTCGTCCTTCCGGAGGTCGAGCGTCCGGTTGTCGAGCCGCGTCGAGAGCTCGGCGTCGACTTTCCCGGAGGGATCGAGCGGGAGCTCGGGGTCCGCGTCGGCGAGCACCTCGACCGACTCGGGCGTGACCTCGACGCCCGTCGGCGCGCGAGGCTCCTCCTCGACGTCGCCCTCGACGACGACGACGCTCTCTCGGTGGACGCCGAGTCCCGTCTCGACGAGCTCCTCGTCCATCTCGTCTTTCTCGAACTTGACCTGGATCTTCCCCGACTTGTCTCGGAGGATCAAGAAGGCGATGCCGCCGAGGTCGCGGATCTCGTGGACCCAACCGGCGACTTTGACGTGGTCACCGGGTTCGGCGTCTGCGGTGTACGTTCGGTCCTGCATGTGTGCTCGTTTCATCGTACGGGGCTTAAAAACGGTCGATTCGACGGCGTTGCGCTCTCCGGACTCGTTCATCAACGTTCGTTATGGAGAGGACAATTACGCAACTAGAACGGCTACTTTATCTTGATTCAGCAGATAAAACCTAATAGAGAGACGATTCGTTATGAGTCACGACAGAGCCCTCGACGACGGGAGGACAGTCACCACATCACTCACCCCGGCGTTCGGAGATCCGCCAGAGCGGGGAGGTGAGACGTAGTGCCGAAGAGCCTCGAACGCGACCTGGGGCTGTTATCGGTGCTCGCGATCAGCATCGGTGCGATGATCGGCAGCGGCATCTTCATCCTCCCTGCCCTCGCCGCCGACATCGCCGGGCCGGCGGTGGTGCTCGCGTATCTCATCGCCGGACTGTTGGTGGTGCCGGCGGCGCTCTCGAAGTCCGAGATGGCGACCGCCATGCCCGAATCCGGCGGCACGTATCTGTTCATCGAACGTGGGATGGGGCCGTTGCTGGGAACGGTCGCCGGTGCGGGGACGTGGTTCGCGCTGTCGTTCAAGGGTGCGCTGGCGCTCGTCGGTGGCGTCCCGTATCTCCTGTACCTGTTCGACGTCCCCCAGAGCATCACGACGCCGCTGGCGCTGGCGCTGGCGGCGCTGCTCGTCGTCGTCAACGTCCTCGGTGCGAAGCAGACCGGTCAGCTACAGATCGCCATCGTCGCCGTGATGCTCGTCGCGCTGGGGTGGTTCGCCCTCGGCGGCGTCCCGAGCGTCGAGATGGCGTACTACGACGGGTTCTTCGACAGCGGTGCCGGCGGCATCCTCGAGGCGACGGGGCTGGTGTTCGTCTCCTACGCGGGCGTCACGAAGATCGCCAGCGTCGCCGAGGAGATCGAGGACCCCGGTAGGAACATCCCGCTCGGCATCCTCGGCTCGCTCGCCTTCACGACGGTGCTGTACGTGCTCATCGTGTTCGTGATGCTGGGCGTCACCGAACCGGGGTCGCTCAGCGACTCCAGCGCACCGATGGCGGTCGCGGCCGACGCCACACTCGGGACGGTCGGCGTCCTCGCCGTCGTCGTCGCCGCGCTGCTCGCACTCGTGAGCACGGCCAACGCGGGCGTGCTCTCCTCCTCGCGGTACCCCTTCGCGATGAGTCGCGACAACCTCGCGCCGCCGTCGCTGGGTGAGATCAGCGACCGGTTCGGCACCCCCAGTACCTCCATCACCGTCACCGGTGTGGTGCTCCTCCTGCTCATCGCGTTCGTCCCCATCGCGGACATCGCGAAGTTGGCGAGCGCGTTCCAGATCCTCGTGTTCATCCTGGTCAACGTGGCGCTCGTCGCGTTCCGTCGGGGCGCGATGGAGTACGAACCCGAGTTCCACGCACCGCTGTACCCGTGGGTCCAACTGTTCGGCGTCGGCAGCGGCCTCCTCCTGCTCACGCAGATGGGGACGGTCCCGCTCGTCGGTGCCGTCGTCATCACCGTCGTCGGCATCGCGTGGTATCTCGCGTACGGTCGGAGTCGCGTCGACCGCGAGGGGGCCGCCGTCGACGCCATCCGGCGCGAACTCGGCAGTCAAGCCGTCGAACGCACTCGTGAGGCAGTCACGCCCGCGACCGGCGGCTACGAGGTGCTGGTCGCCGTCCCCGAAGAGATGAACCGCTCGAACGAACGGACGCTCGTCGAGGTCGCAGCGGACCTCGCACGTCCACAGCACGGGAGCGTCTCCGTGGTTCGGTTCGACCACGTCGCAGACCAGGTACCGCTCGACGCCGCGACGGCGCAGTCGCCCGCAGACGTCGAGTTCGAGGAACGGACCGACGCGATGACCGACGACTTCGACGTCCCCGTCCGCGTGAGCGAGGTCGTCAGCCACGACACCCGACACGCGCTCGCCCACCACGTCGAGTCGACCGGTGTCGACGTGCTGGTCATGGAGACCGAGCCCGACGGACTCCGGGAGCGGCTGTTCGGCTCCGACGTCGAGTGGGTACTCGCTCACACTGACTGCGACGCGGTGCTCGTCGACCCCGCTGGCTCGGTCGACGTCAGCGATCCGGCGACGAACGGCGAACTCGACGTCGACGACGCCGGTCTCGGTCGGATCGACGTCGTCTCGGTCGTCACCGACGAGGGGCCGTACGACCCGGCGAAGGTGGCGATCGCGGACGCGATCGCGACCGCACACGACGCGGAGATCCGCTTCGAGTACGTCGTCGACGAGTTCGGTTCCGAGGGCCAGCGACACGCTATTGACGACTACCACGAGGAGATCGCGAGTCTCTGTTCGTCGCCCGTCCGGACCGGGTTCCTCCTCCCGGAGAGTGGAGCCTCCGATCTCGAGACCGGCGAGACCGACCTCCTGGTCACGGGAAGCGACTCCGTCTCCGTCGCCGTCGACTGCCCCTCGGTGCTCGTCCGTCCCCGCGAGGAGACGACGCCGGGGTGGCTCGGCCGCAGACTCGAACGAAAGCTGCTCTAGGGAACACAAACGCTTTCAGCGACCGGGCCACCTGACAGGGTATGCCGAACCGCGAGTTGGACGAACTCGACCGGTACATCGTGTACCGCCTCCAGCAGAACGCACGGAGTACGTCGGCCGCAGAGATCGCAGAGGACTACGGCGTGTCGCCGAGCACGGTTCGGAACCGGATCGGCCGCCTCGAGAGCGACGGCGTCATCCAGGGGACGCATCTCGACATCGACTACGAGCTCGTCGGCTACCAGCTGTTCACGATCATCTTCTGTACCGCGCCGATTCCTAAGCGCGAACAGCTCGCACGCGAGGCGATGGACGTCCCCGGCGTCGTCTCCGTCCGCGAACTGATGACCGGCGAGGAGAACCTCCACGTCGTCGCGGTCGGCCGCGACAGCGACGACCTCAGCCGTATCGGACGCGACCTCTCGAAACTCGGCCTCGAGATCGTCGAAGAGGAACTGGTCCACAACGAGTACTCCTGCCCGTTCTACTGGTTCGGACAGGACACGACGTCGCCCGGGGAGGAACAGGCCTCCGATTCGGACCCGAACGGCGCGTAGCGAGAAGCGACACTGCTCGGAACCCGACTCGCGGGTCGGAGACGTGACGGACGACCGACCGCCGCTCAGGGTTCGGCCAGTTCGGCGTGAGCGTCGGTGACGCCCTCGACCGTCTCTCGGACCGCGTCGACGCCCTCGTCGTGCAGGAGGTTGCCGACGACGACGACGTCCGCGTTGCCTCCCATCTCGTAGGCTGTCTCGTAGTCGTGGATGCCGCCGCCGTAGAACAGCGTCGACTCCTCCAGCGCGTCGTGAGCGGCACCGACCTTCTCGGGGTCGCCGTAGGTGCCGGAGTACTCGACGTAGACGATCTCTTGGCCGAACATCTTCTCGGCGACGCGGGCGAAGGAGGCGACGTCGTCGGCGTTCTGGTCGCAGTCGGCCTCGGTGTACTCCGCCACGGAGGAGTCGGGGTTGAGCACGATGTACGCCTCGGTGTGGGTGCGGTCCCAGTCGAGGCCGTCCTCGATGCGGACCCACTCCTTGTGCGCGCCGGTGACCCAGAAGGAGTCCTTCGCGTTGAACACCGTCGGGATGAGATAGCCGTCGAGGGCGTCGTCGTCGATGACGACGCCGGGGTTCGACGGCTCCTGATAGATGGGGACGTCGTACTTCGCACAGGCGTCGACGACGCGTTCCATCTTCTCTTCGGTCATGTCGAGCGTGCCGCCGATCTCGAGGGCGTCGGTGCCGGTCGCACAGACGTCTTCGAACGTCTCGCCCTCGACGAGATCTTTGTCCGGGTCGATCTTGGTGATGTGGTCCCAGTCTGTCCAGGGAGCAGTCATTGGGGGCTATACTCCGTGAGGGGATGAAAAAGGGTGCGAATCGGCGAGTGGTACGGTAGCGACGCTCAGTCGGCGGAGAAGCCGTGGAGTGCGCGGTGTTCTTGGAGAGTGGGCCACACAAGATGCAACCGTCAGCCACGGCGCGTGATACTCCTGCGAGGTCTTCACGAGCGTGAGCGAGTGAGGGGCGGCGAGAGCTTCGCTCTCGCAAGGGATGAGCGAACGAGCAGTGCGAGTGAGCGAATCGGTTGCTGTGGGTGGGATAGAAAGGGGCTGTACGCTCGTCGGCCCGAACCCGCAAGCACCGCAAGGAGTGAAGCGACTGCGGCGCACAGCGCGGTTCGCGGAGTCACGAGCGTGCAGGGGCTTTCAAGATGTGCTCCAAGTGTCAGACGAAACCAATCAACACTACGTCCGACGACTCGCGACAAAAAACGCCGACTAGAGCTTCACGCTCTCAATCCGCACTCGCCTGCCACTTCCGCACCGTGTCGGCGCCGACGCCGCTCACCTTCGCCGCGACGTCGTCGGGGTCCGACTCCTTCAGCCCGGGGACGTCCTCGATACCGGCCTCCTTCAGTTTCTCGGCGGTCTTCTCGCCGATTCCTTGGATCGACTCCAGCTCCGACCCGCCCGCCTGACGGGCCTGATACTCGCGGTAGTTGCAGATGGGACAGCCGAGTTCCCACGGCTCGTCGCCCGAGTGGACGACCAGATGTGGCAGCCCGTGCTCCTCACACTCTTCGTCGGTGATTTCGATCTCCCCGCGCCGGGGCAGCGGTAGCGAGTAGTCGCAGTCGGGGTAGCGCGTACAGCCCACGAGCCGCGAGCCGGAGCGGAGCTGTTTGATCGCGAGCTCGCCGCCGTGCTCCTCGCCGCATTCGGGACAGACACCGATCACCTCGTCCTCCTGTTCGTCGGCCTCGTCGGCCTTACACTGCGGACAACCGTGGGTGAACGTCTTCCGGCCGGCGAGCATCTTCACCTCGTGGAGGTCGTGCTCCTCGCAGGTATCCTCGAGGATGAGCGGTTTGCCGGTCGACGGCAGCGGGAGCGTGTAGGTGCAGTCGGGGTAGCCGTCACAGCCGACGAAGTACGAGCCGTGTCGGGACTTCCGAACGAGGAGGTCCTCGCCGCACTCCGGACACGGCCCGAGCGTCTTGTCCGCCTTCAGCGACTCCTTGAGCTGTGAACCCAGCTCCTCGCTGTTCTCCATCAGCCCCTCGAACACCTGCTGGAGCATCTCGCGGGACTCGTCGGTGACGTCCTCGTAGTCGGCCTCGCCGTCGGCGATGGCGAGCATATCCTCCTCGAGTTGGGCGGTCATCTCCTCGCTGACGATGAGGTCAGCGAAGTCCTCGCCGGCCTTGACGACCGCCCGCGCCAACCGCGTCGGCTTCGGCGGATCCGACTCGATGTAGCCGCGGTCGTAGAGCTTCTGGATGACGTCGTGGCGCGTCGCTTTCGTCCCGATGCCCATCTGTTCCATCGTCTCGATGAGTCGCGACTGGCCGTAGCGCCGCGGCGGCTGGGTCTGCTTGGCCTCGATGCGGGTGTCGGTGACTGCGAGCTCCTCACCCTCCTCGACGTCCGGCACGAAGCTCTCGGTGTTGTTGAAGTACGGGTAGACCGCGTGGTAGCCCTCCTCGATGAGGCGCTTCCCGTTGGCCTTCAGCGAGAGGCCGGCGACGTCGGCGACGACGCGCAGATGCTCCCACTTCGCGGCCTCGGCGACCGTCGCGAAGAAGCGCCGGACGACGAGTTCGTACACCTCGCGTTCGTCCTCCGAGAGATCCGACGCGGACGGGAGCTCGCCCGTCGGGTGGATCGGGGGGTGGTCGGTGGTCTCCTTCTCGCCCGCGGTCGGTTCGATCTCCTCCTGTTCGAGCAGCGACTCGGCGTCCTCGCCGAACTGCCGACTCCCGGTGAACGCGTCGAGCAGTTCCCGCGGGTCGAGATCCTCGGGGTAGTGCGTGTTGTCCGTTCGGGGGTAGGTGACGTACCCGGCCGTGTAGAGGTCTTCGGCGATGCTCATCGCCCGCTGGGCTGAGTAGCCGATAGAACCGGCGGCGCGGATGAACTGCGTCGTGTTGAACGGCGCGGGCGGTTCGTCCGTCCGCGTCCGCCGCCTGACGGAGGTGACCGTCGCCGTCGACTCGCTCTGGAGCGTCTCGTAGGCCTCCTGTGCGGCGTCTTCGTCCCAGACGCGCTCGGCTTCGTTGCCGTCCTCGTCGAGATAGAAGTACTGCGCCTCGAACGCGTCGCTATCCTTCTCCAGACCCGCAAACAGCTCCCAGTAGTCCTCGGGGTCGAACGCGTCGATCTCGCGTTCGCGGTCGACGATGAGCTTCAACGTCGGCCCCTGTACTCGGCCGACCGAGATGAAGTCGTTGCCGAGCTGCCGCGCCGACAGCGAGAGGAAGCGCGTGAGCGCCGCCCCCCACACGAGGTCGATGACCTGTCGCGCCTCGCCAGCAGCGGCCAGATCGAAGTCGAGGTCGTCGCGGTTTTCGAACGCCTCGGTCACCTCGCGTTTCGTGATAGACGAGAAACGCACGCGGTCGACGGGGACCTCCTCGTTGACCTCACGGACGAGTTCGTACGCCTCCTTCCCGATCAACTCTCCCTCGCGGTCGTAGTCGGTCGCGATGACGACCCGCCCCGCCTTCCGTGCGAGTCGTCGGAGCGCGGCGACGATGCTCTCCTGTGTCGGCTGTTTGTCGATGGGGGCGTCGATGAGCTCGACCGGTTCGACGTCCCGCCAGTCGTTGTACTCCGGCGGGAAGTCGACGCCGACGACGTGGCCGGACAGGCCGATACAGCGCTTCCCACCCCACTTGTAGACGTTGACGCCGTTCATCCGCTCGGCCTCGGCGGAGTCGCCGCTGAGAATGGCCGCGATTCGCCTCGCGGCGTTGTCTTTCTCCGTGATGATCAGTTCGGGGCCTCGACTCATTGGCCAGCGATAGGCGAAGCGACGGCCTAAATCTTTCGTGCCTCGGACGAGAAAACCGCAAGACAGCGTCGACTCAACGTGCGCGAGCGAGCGTGCATTATGCGTACGGACGTGTGCGGGTGCAACAGGTGTCGTAGATGTCGTCCCGCCGTGTGTGTCGTCCCGTGTCCCCTGCGGCGGCCGGTACATCAATGACCTCGGCGGACGCCACTCTGTACGTGCACGACCGCTGGCTCGTCCTCAACCCGACGAGTGGGACCGCCGACCACGTCGACCGCGTCCGTTCGCTCGCCGCCGAGCGAGGCTACCGCGTCGAGGAGACGGAGGCGGAGGGACACGCGGTCGAACTCGCGGCGATGGCTGCCGACCACGACGTCGATGTCCTCGGCGTCGCCGGCGGCGACGGGACGCTCAACGAGGTCGTCCGCGGCCTCGTCGCCGCCGACGGTCTCGACGACGTGACGGTCGGCGTCGTCCCGACGGGCACTGAGAACCTGTTCGCGACGAACGTCGGAATCACCGACGTCGAGCAGGCGTTCGGCATACTCGACGTGGGTGAGCGGCGGCGAGTCGATCTCGGCGTCGCCGACGACACCCCGTTTCTCATCTCCTGTGTCGCCGGGTTGACCGCGGAGGCGAGCATCTCGACGTCCAGCGAGTTGAAAGAGCGGTTCGGGTCGCTGGCGTTCGCCATCACCGGCGTCCAGGAGGCGACGGACTTCGACGGCCTCCACATCGACTTCACGGCCGTCTCGAACGGCGAGGAACGGACGTGGGAGGGGGAGGTGCTGGGTGCGCTCGTCGGCAACGTCCGTCGGTTCGCGAGAGAGGGGGGACAAGCGAACGTCGAAGACGGTCTGCTCGAGGTGGTCGTCATCGAACAGATGCCGCCGAGTCGCGCGGTCGCGGAGGCCGCCGCCCATCGCGTGTTTGGCCAAGAGACGGAGCACGTCCACCGCTTCCAGGCGAGTCAGGTCACGTTTGACGCGCTCGACGACGACCCCATCAACTTCAGTATCGACGGCGAACCGAGTCGGCACGACCGACTGGTGTTACACGACCGGCCGAAGACGCTCTCGGTCTGCGTCGGGCCGGGCTACGACCCCGACCCGAACGACGAGTGACGGGACGGTGGACGTCGACGTGCTCGCTCGTGTCGGGTCCCGTTAGCCGTCTTCGGGAACAGACGACCCCTCGTCCTCCAACCGAGCGGCGACACGACGGTCCATCGTCTCCTCGAACCACTGTCGAAGCGCGTGGACCATCCACGTCACGACGACGAGCACGCCGGCGAGGAAACAGAGCACGAGGACGACGAGGTCGGTTCCCGACACGTGTTCGAAGACCGCCGTGTCACCCTGTGTGAAGGCGACGACGGCGGCGAGGAGGAGGACGAACGCGAAGGCGAGAAACAGCGGGAGCGGAGACTCGTTCTCGGACATCGTAGACACGTGACTGGAGTCGAACAGTGACCCGAAAAACGTGTCGCGTTCGTGAATGGCCGCTCGCGACGACACGCCAACAATGAAGCACGCGCTCGACGTATGTCAACACATGTCTCACATCCCCGAACGCGTCGAACTGTTCGTCTGTGCGAGCTGTCAGTCAGCCTATGCCGGCTCACCCGTGAAGACAGAGACTGGTCACAGCTACGAAGCACCCGACGTGTGCTCAGGATGCGACGGCGAGGAGTTCGTCGCCATCGAGCAGTGGCCGCACTACGAGTCAGAGACGAACCAGTAGTCGTCTGAGCAGGCGGCCGAGTGGGCGTTACTCGTCCAGTCGCTCGCGGAGCAGTTCGTTGACCGTCCCCGGATCGGCCGAGCCGCGGGACTTCTGCATCACCTGTCCGACGAGGAAGTTGAGCGCGCCGCCCTCGCCGGCGTGGTAGTCGTCGATGGCGTCGGGGTTCTCCTCGATGGCCTCGTCGACGAAGCCGCCGATCTCGTCGTCGTCGGCCTTTCCTAATCCTTCTTCGTCGATGACGGTGTCGGGGTCGACGCCCTCGTCGAGCATCTGCCGGAGGACGACCTCCTCGGCGTTCTTCGTCGTGATGTCGTCGGCGTCGACGAGTTCGACGAGGCGCTTGAACTCGTCGAGTCGGTCGGTGACGTCGGTGATCTCCATGTCGCGGTAGTTGAGTTCGCCGAGCAGGTTGTCGGCGACCCACGTCGCCGCCAGATCGGGGTCGAACGACTCGGCGACGTCCTCGTAGAAGTCCGCGACCTCCTTCGTCGACGTAAGCTTCGAGGCGGACTCCTCATCGAGGTCGTACTCCTCGCGGAACCGCTCGCGGCGGGCGTCGGGGAGTTCCGGGATCGGGATCTGCTCTTTCCAGTCTGAAACTTGCAGCGGCGGCAGGTCGGCCTCGCGGAAGTAGCGGTAGTCCTTCTCCTCCTCCTTGGAGCGCATCGAGACGGTGATGCCACGAGACTCGTCCCAGTGGCGCGTCTCCTGTTCGACGGCGCGACCGCGCTGGATGGCGTTCTTCTGGCGGGTGACCTCGTAGGCCAGCGCCTTCTCCGCACCTTTGTGACTGGAGATGTTCTTGACTTCGGTCCGGTTCGCCGATTCGAGCGTCTCGACGGCGACGTCGCCGTTGTCGTCGACCTCGTCGGCCGGCACCATCGAGATGTTGGCGTCGATACGGAGCGACCCGTCACGGGTAGAGTCGAAGACGCCGAGATATTCGAGCACCTCTTCGAGTTTCGCGAGGAAGTTCCGGACCTCTTTGGGGCTCCGGAAGTCGGGTTCGGTGACGATCTCCATCAGCGGCGTCCCCGCGCGGTTGTAGTTGACGAGCGTGTAGTCGGCGGTGTCGATGCTGCCACCCTTATGCTGGAGGCTGCCGGGGTCCTCTTCGAGGTGGGCGCGCCGGACGTCGATGACGCGCCGCTCGTCTCGGATGTCGACCGCCAGTCGGCCGTCCTGACAGATAGGGGCGTCGTACTGGGTGATCTGGAAGTTCTTCGGCAGGTCGGGGTAGTAGTAGTTCTTCCGGTGGAACGTCGTCTCCTCGGGGATGTCGGCGTCGAGCGCCTTGCCGATCTTGACGGCCGCCTCGACGGCTCCTTCGTTGAGTACGGGCAGCGCACCGGGGAGGCCGAGACAGACGGGACAGGTCCGGCTGTTGGGCTCTTCGTCGGCCACCGCCGCGGTGGAACAACCGCAGAAGATCTTCGTCGCCGTCTCGAGTTGGACGTGGACTTCCAGCCCGATGACGGAGGCGAGGTCTCGCTGTTCGAGCGCCTGAGCAGTCATTGTCCGGGGTTTGCGTGCCGATGGCTAAAGGCTAACGGGACTGCGGTCCGCCCAGGAGAACAGTCCCGTATCCTTTTGCTCCCGTCTGTCCACGTTCCCCCCATGGAACCCGTCAGGCGACTCGTCGTCGACCTCCTGAAACCCCACGACCCCGACATCGTCACGCTCACTCGCCACGTGGCCGCCTGCGACGGCGTCTCGGGCGTGAACGCGGCGCTCGTCGAGACCGACCGCGAGGTCCAGAACCTGAAGCTCACCATCGCGGGCGACGACGTCGACGAGACTGCCGTCTTCGGCACCATCGAGGAGATCGGCGCGACGGTCCACTCCGTCGACCAGGTCGTCTGCGGGGACGTCGTCGTCGAAGAGAGCGCGACACCGCAGGACTGACGCGCCGATGCGTCGCCTCGTCTCCCAGTTTCGGTCGCTCCTGCAGGACGAGGAGGTCCGGTCGATCTCGCGGCGCTACTTCATCTCTAACGGGTTCGACGGGACGCTGACGAGCATCGGCGTCGTCGTCGGGTCGCTGCTCTCGGGCGTCCCCGACGGGGCGACCGTCGTCGCCGTCGGCCTCGGGGCCGCCGTCGGCCTCGCCACGTCTGGCGTCTGGAGCGTCTGGGAGATCGAACGCGCCGAGACGCAGGCGGCGATCCTCCGACTGGAGCGAGCGATGTTGACCGACCTCGACGACACGGCCGTCCAGCGGCGGAAGGCCAGCGCTCGGTCGGTACACGCCGTGATGAGCGGTCTCGGACCAATCTTCGGCGTTCTCTTGCCGCTTCTCCCGTTCCTCTTCGAGGGACGGGGGCTGACGATGCTGCAGGCGACCGTCGTCGGCGTCGCAGTCGGCGTCGCCGTCCTGTTCACGTTCGGCGCGTACCTGAGTACGATCTCCCGGCAGCGGTGGTACGTCGCCGGTGCGCGGATGGGGCTTGCGGGACTCGTCGTCGCAGCCGTCAACTACCTGTTACCGGGGTGAACGGACCGCAGAGGCCGCTCCGTGGCCGGTCGTGTGACGAAGTATCATACATCCCTACTTAACGTCTGACGTACCTTTATACGGCCGGCGACAGCCAGTAGGTCCATGAGCAACCGGGTGGAGGAACTCGAATCGACGGTGAAGGAGCTACAGGCAGCAGTCAACGGGCTGACCGAAGAGCTCGTCGAGACGAAAGAACGCGTTCGGCAGCTTGAAGAGGAGGTCGGCGTCGACGTCGCGCCGAGTCGACGCGAGCAGCTCGAACAGACGGCCGACGACGGAGAGGTCGAAGAGGATAAAGCCGACGACGCCAAGGAAGGAGACGACGAGGAAGAGTCCAGCGGAAGCGACATCATCGTCGCGTAAGCTCGCGACTTCTCCCCTCGCGAGCGCCGATGAACGACGTTCATCGAGCCGTTCACGTCGGAACGTGAAGACAACCCATGCATATCAAAGAGCTCGTCCTCGACGACTTCAAGAGCTTCGGGCGGAAGACCCGAATCCCGTTCTACGAGGACTTCACGGTGGTCACCGGACCGAACGGTTCGGGGAAGTCCAACATCATCGACGGGGTCCTCTTCGCGCTCGGACTCGCCCGTACCCGCGGGATTCGCGCAGAGAAACTGACCGACCTCATCTACAACCCCGGCTACGACGACGGCGAGGAGCCACCCGGGACGAAGGAGGCCAGCGTCACCGTCGTCCTCGACAACGGCGACCGGACCCTCGAGCGGTCACAGGTAGTCAACGCCGCCGGCACGGACAACGTCGGCGACGTCGACGAGATCACCATCAAGCGCCGAGTGAAGGAGACCGAGGACAACTACTACTCGTACTACTATCTGAACGAACGCTCGGTCAACCTCTCGGACATCCAGGACCTGCTGGCGCAGGCCGGCGTCACGCCCGAGGGGTACAACGTCGTCATGCAGGGCGACGTCACCGAGATCATCAACATGACGCCCTACCAGCGGCGAGGCATCATCGACGAGATCGCCGGCGTCGCCGAGTTCGACGCGAAGAAAGAGGACGCCTTCGGCGAACTCGAGACCGTCGAGGAACGCATCGGCGAGGCCGACCTCCGCATCGCCGAGAAGGAAGAGCGGCTCGACCAACTGAGAGACGAACGTGAGACGGCCTTGGAGTACAAATCGCTCCGCGAGGAGAAAGAGGAGTACGAAGGCTACCTCAAAGCCGCCGAACTCGAAGACAAACGCGCCGACCTCGAACGGACGACGACGAAACTCGAGACGAAGGAGTCGGAGCTCGACGAGCTGCAGTCGGTGCTCGACGAGAAGCAGGGTCGCGTCACCCGCCTCGACGACGAGCTGGAGGAGCTCAACCGCGAGATCGAGCGGAAGGGCGAGGACGAACAGCTCCGCATCAAATCGGAGATCGAGGAGGTCAAAGGCGAGATCAGCCGTCTCGAGGGGAAGATAGAGACGGCCGAGGAGCGCATCGAGGAGGCCGAGAGCGAGCGCCGACAGGCGTTCGTCGGCATCGACCGCAAGGAGGAGCAGGTCGAGGAGTACGAAGACGAGATCCGCTCCGTCAAAGTCGAGAAGGCCTCCGTCAAGAGCGACGTCCAGTCGAAGCAGGTCGAACTCGCCGAGGTCCAAGCCGAGATCGAGAGCGTCGACACCGAGTTCGACGAACTCAAAGACGAGCTCGCCGACCGAAAAGAGACGCTGGAGGAGCTGAAGACCGAGAAGAACGACCTTCAGCGCGAGAAAGACCGCCTGCTGGACGACGCGCGTCGTCGCTCCAACGAGATCAGCGAGACGCGCGACGAGATCGAGGCCGCCCACGAGCGAATCCCCGAACTGAAGGCCAAACTGTCGGAGCTCCACAGCGAACTCGACAAGGCCGAGAAGAACAAATCGAAGGTTCAGGGGGTCGTCAACGACCTCCGCGACGAGCGCAAGGAGATCAAAGACGAACTCTCCGACGTCGAAGAGAAGATCCGGCGAAAGCAGAGCCAGTACGCCGAGTTGGAGTCGCGTTCGAACGACGGCGGCAACTCCTGGCCGCGTGCGGTGACGACGATCATCAACGCCGAGATGAGCGGCGTCCACGGCGCGGTCGGCCAACTGGGAAGCGTCCCAGGCGAGTACGCCACCGCCTGTGAGACGGCCGCCGGCGGCCGACTGGCGAACGTCGTCGTCGACGACGACGGCGTCGGCTCGAACTGTATCGACTACCTGAAGCGCCGCAACGCGGGTCGGGCGACGTTCCTCCCCATCACGAAGATGGACAACCGGAGTCTCCCGCGAAAACCCAACAGACCGGGCGTCGTCGACTTCGCGTACAACCTCGTCGACTTCGACGGTCGGTACGCGAGCGTCTTCTCTTACGTCCTCGGGTCGACGCTCGTCGTCGAGGATATGGACACCGCTCGCGACCTGATGGGCGACTACCGGATGGTGACGCTCGACGGCGACCTCGTCGAGCGTTCCGGAGCGATGACCGGCGGCTCCGGCGGCGGGTCGCGCTACTCCTTCTCGAAGTCCGGCGAGGGCCAACTCGAACGTCTCGCCACGGAGATCTCGGATCTGGAAGATCGTCGACAGACGCTGCAGTCGGAGATAGAGGACGTCGAGGGACGCATCGACGACGTCCGCGACCGACAGGCCGACGCCACCGAGAAGGTCCGTTCGATCCAGAGCGACATCGACCGCGTCGAGTCGGACGTCGAGGAGGCGGAGGCGGAGATCGAGTCGCTCGAAGACCGCCTCGAGGAGCTACAGGACGAACGCGAGGACGTCGACGCCGAGATGCAGTCGCTCGACGAGCAGATCTCGGCGAAGGCCGAGACCATCGCCGCCGTCGAGAGCGACGTCGAGGAGTTAGAGACCGAGCTGAAGGACTCGAAGATCCCGGAACTCACCCAGCAGGCCGACGAGATCCGCGACGACGTCGACGAGTTGGAAGACCGGATGGACGACCTCGACGGCCGACTCAACGAACTCCAGTTGGAGAAACAGTACGCCGAGGACGCCGTCGACGACCTCCACGACACGGTCGAGTCCGCCCAGAACCGCAAGGCGGCCGCCGAGGAGGACATCGAGGAGTACGAGGCGGCGATCGAGGAGCAGGAGGCCGTCCTCGAGGAGAAACGCGAGGCGGTCTCCGACCTCGAAGACGAACTCGCGGAACTCAAAGCGGAGCGCAGCGAGCTGAAGGAGGAACTGCGCGAGGCCAAAGACGAACGCGACGCGCAGAAGGAGAAGGTCTCCACCGTCGAGTCGCGACTCTCCAGTCTCGAGAGCGCCGTCGAACGGCTGGAGTGGGAGATCGACGAACTCGAGACCGAGGTCGGCGACTACGACCCTGAGAACGTCCCCGACCACGACGAGGTGCAGTCGACCATCGAGCGGCTCACCGAGCAGATGGAGGCGCTCGAACCGGTCAACATGCTCGCCATCGACGAGTACGACGAGGTCGAAGACGACCTCGAGACGCTCCAGGAGGGTCGCGACACGCTCGTCGAGGAGCGGGACGGCATCCGAGAGCGCATCGAGTCCTACGAGTCCCAGAAGAAACAGACGTTCATGACGGCGTTCGACGCCATCAACGACCACTTCCAGGACATCTTCGAGCGACTCTCGGCCGGGACGGGCGAACTCGTCCTCGAGAACCCCGAGGACCCGTTCGAGGACGGGTTGACGATGAAGGCCCAACCCGGCGACAAACCGGTCCAGCGACTCGACGCCATGTCCGGCGGCGAGAAGTCGCTGACGGCGCTGGCGTTCATCTTCGCCATCCAGCGGCACAACCCGGCACCGTTCTACGCGCTCGACGAGGTCGACGCGTTCCTCGACGCGGTCAACGCCGAACGCGTCGGCCAGATGGTCGACGACCTCGCGGGCGACGCGCAGTTCGTCGTCGTCTCCCACCGGTCGGCACTGCTCGAACGGTCCGAGCGCGCCATCGGCGTGACGATGCAGGAGGACAACGTCAGCGCCGTCACGGGTATCCAGTTGGGCGACCTCGAGGGTGCGGAGGTCAGCGCGGATGACTGACCCCCGCGAGAACGGCGACGAGCGGACGAACGGGTCGAACGGCCTCCTCCCCGGCGACGTCACTGACGACCTCGCAACCGACGCCGACGTCGACACCGACGACGACGAGGTCGAACCGGTCGAACTTCTGGTCCAGCTGGCCGAGGACGGCGAGATAGAGCCGTGGGACATCGACATCGTCGCCGTCACCGACGCCTTCCTCGAGCGACTGGACGCGACGGACCTCCGAACCTCCGGTCGCGCGCTGTTCTACGCGAGCGTCCTCCTGCGGATGAAGAGCGACGAACTGCTCTCGCCGGACGACCCCGAACCGGACGAACCGGAGTTGGAGCCGTGGGAGATGGCGATGCAGGGCGGCGACCCGGCCGACGACGGCCCCGCGACGAACGGGGGCGGGTTCGACCCGGTCGACGCGCTCGAAGAGGAGATGGACCGTCGACTCGAGCGCAAGCGTGCCCGTGGGTCGCCCGAGACGCTGGACGAACTCGTCCGCGAACTCCGCGAGGCCGAACGCGGGTCGTGGTGGAAGGAGTCCCGCGAGTACGACACCTCCGACTCCCCGAGCGGGTTCGGGCGAGGGACGCAGACGCTCGACTACCACGCGGCCGACGACTTCCGCCGCGAGGGCGAACCCGACGAGGCAGACGTGACGGGGACCGCCCACGAAGAGGACATCGAGGCGACCATCGACGACGTCGAGGCGGCGCTGGCGACGCAGTACGACGAGGGCCGCGACGAGGTGTTGTTCGCCGAGATCCGCGACGCCGGCGGGCGGGCGTTTCAGACGTTTCTCGCGCTGCTGTTTCTCGCCCACCGCGGAGCGGTCCGACTCGAACAGGACGAACTGTTCGGCGACCTCTGGATACAGGACCCGACCGCCTCCGAACGAGACGAACTCGAAGCAGTCGCCGACTGAGCGACCGTTTCGAGACGGCGCTCCCGGTCAGCCCAGCTGTAACCAGTCGGTCTGTATTCCCGGTTCGTGTAACGTCCAGCGCTGTTGCGGACCGGACACCGACGGACGCGTCTCGACCGTCGCGTCGAACAGTCGTTCGAAGTCGGCGTCGATCTCCCGGCCGACCGACGCCGAGAGGTGGTAGTGGCCGATGCCGCGGGCGGTACGGACGCGGGCGGTCACGACGTGGAGAAACCGGTGTAGCCGGGGGTAAGCGACGTCGTCGACGAGCGGATCCAGTGAGTCGAAACAGACGCGTATCTCGCCGGGGTCGGGGTCCGCCGCCTCGAACCGTGTGAGGTGGTCGTGAAGGTGTCGAGCGAGCGTCGACAACGACGGCTCCGGTCGTGGCTCCAGTCGACTGAACCAGTCGGGTGCGTCGACGGTCGACGTGGTTCTGTGCGGCGTCTGCGGTTCGACAGCCCGGGTGTCGGCTGGCCGGTCGCCACCGAGGGCGGTGTCGGCGAGCGCCGTCCGCGTCTCGATGCCGGGGACGTCGAGCAGTCCGAACCGGGTCGGGTCGGTGGTCGGGTCGAGCTGTTCGTCGCCGTGCGTCCTGACGAGGAGTCGTCGGCGGAGCATCGACTCCGACCCGAGCAGCTGGCTGCAGACGGTCGTCTCAGAGGGGTCTGTGAGCACGAGAACGTTCGCACCGCGTCGCTTGAGCGACTGCAGATGCGTATCGAGTCGCTCGACGTCTCCCTCCATCGGCAGAGGGTTCTGCGGCCGACTATATAGAACTTCGGAGCGTCCGAAATAATGTCGTGTCGGGCGTCGTCGCCTCCGAGACCCGTCGACGCGGCCGAACGGGGGCGACCGGAACCACTCAGTCGTCGAGGTAGTCGCCCACCAGCAGGTCGACACGTTCGCGGGTCGCCTCGGGGATGGCGTCGGCGGGAGTGTTGATGGTGCCTTCGAGCGATGAGTGTGCGGCGCACTCGTGGTCCTCGGGGAGCGTCCGGATCGCCTCCTCGACGGTCCGTTTGATCGCCTCCTGGTTCCTCTCGGCGTTCTCCAGCACCTCCTCGAGCGTCACCTCGTGGTCCTGTTTCCAGACGTCGTAGTCGGTGACGCCCGCCACGGTCGCGTAGGCGATCTCGGCCTCGCGGGCGAGTTTCGCCTCGGGGACGGCGGTCATGCCGACGACGTCCCACCCCTGCTCGCGGTAGAACTCGCTCTCGGCGCGCGTGGAGTACTGCGGCCCCTCGATGCAGACGTAGGTGCCGCCCCGCTGGACGTCCGCGTCGGTCGCCTCCCCGGCCGCCTCGGTGAGGTGGTCGACGAGTTCGGGCGCGTACGGTTCCGTGATCGGTTGGTGGACGACGATGCCGTCGCCGAAGAACGTCGACGTCCGGTGTTTGGTCCGGTCGAAGATCTGGTCCGGGACGACGAGCGTTCCCGGCGGTAGCTCCTCTTTGAGGCTGCCGACGGCGTTGCTGGCGAGGATGTGAGTGACGCCGAGCTTCTTGAACGCGTAGATGTTCGCGCGGTACGGGAGGTTCGTCGGCGAACGGCCGTGTTCCGACCCGTGGCGGGGGAGGAACGCCACCTCGCGGCCGGTGTCGCCGAACTCGCCGATCGTGACCGGCGCACTCGGGTCGCCGTACGGGGTGTCTATCTCTTCCTCGCGAGTGTTCTCCAGCGGGAGCGCCTCGTAGATGCCGCTGCCGCCGATGAAACCGATCGTCATGCGAGCAGATGCGGCCAGCAGCCACCTAAATCGTCCGCTTCTGGAGACGCTCGCGGCGCGTCCTCGGCGACACTCCACGCCTCTCCGCGTTTGTGTCAGCTGATACCACACGTCGGGAGCGTTGAAGTACCCCCAGCGTGTCCCGTCTGTAGTGACCTCCTCGTCCTCCACTTCGACTCTCACGGAGGGCGACCTCGTTCGCCCGATGTTGAACCTCGCGTGGCCGATGGTCGCCATCCAACTGCTGCAGGTCGCCTACAACCTCGCCGACACCTTTTGGCTGGGTGCGCTCTCGGCGGACGCGGTGGGCGCGCTGAGTCTCGCGTTCCCGCTCATCTTCCTCCTTATCTCGGTCGGCGGCGGGTTCACGACGGCGGGGACGATCCTCGTCGCACAGCATATGGGTGCGGACAGCGAGCGGGCGGCGGGCCACATCGCCGGGCAGACGCTCTCGTTCGTCACCGTCGTCGCCGTCGGCATCGCCGTCGCCGGCTTCCTGCTGACGGACTCGATGCTCGGTCTGCTTCCCGCCGACGCGGCGACGGCGAGACAGATCGTCCCGCTGGCGGCCGACTACATGCGGCTGTTCTTCCTCGGGATGCCCGCGCTGTTCGGCTTCTTCATCTTCACGTCGCTCATGCGCGGTTACGGCAACACGCGGACGCCGCTCGTCGTCATGCTCGTTAGCGTCGTCGTCAACGTCGTCCTCGACCCGTTTCTCATCTTCGGCTGGGGGCCGTTCCCGGCGATGGCGATCGAGGGTGCGGCCGTCGCGACGGTGTTCTCGCGAGTCGTCGCGACGCTCATCGGCGTCTACGTCCTGTTCGGGACGGACGCGGGACCGACCA
Organism: Halogranum amylolyticum; assembly: GCF_900110465.1. Taxonomy (GTDB): domain Archaea; phylum Halobacteriota; class Halobacteria; order Halobacteriales; family Haloferacaceae; genus Halogranum; species Halogranum amylolyticum. Next base: position 384,385 of record NZ_FODV01000002.1, on the reverse strand, counting down.
TCGCCGCGGCGGACCTCGTCCCGCGACTCGACGACGTCCGCGACATCGTCCGACTGGGCGTCCCGAGCGCGCTGGAGCAGTCGACCAGCTCGATGGCGATGATCCTGCTGACGGGGATGGTGGCGACGTTCCCGCCCGCCGTCGTCGCGGCGTACGGCCTCGGCAACCGCCTCATCTCGCTGGCGTTCCTGCCGGCGATGGGCATGAGCCAAGCGATCGACACGGTCGTCGGCCAGAATCTCGGTGCCGGGCGACCGGACCGCGCACAGCGGGCGTCGTATCTGGCGATGAAGCTCGTCGCAGGCGTGATGGTGGGCGTCGCCGTCGTCGCGTGGCTCTTCCCCGAACCGATCGTCGGCGTGTTCATCAGCACGGACACGGCGCAGGCCGCGGCGACCATCGCCCACGCCAGCGACTACCTCCGAACCGTCGCCGTGATGTTCGCCTTCATGGGCGTGCTGCAGGTCGCACTGGGGACGTTCCGTGGGGCCGGCAACACCCGGACGGCGCTGGCGTTCTCGCTCGTCACGCTCTGGGTGGGCCGACTCCCGGCGACGTACTACCTCGTCTTCGTCGAGGGGTGGGGGCCGACGGGTGTCTGGGTCGCCGTCGCGGTCGGCGACGTCGTCGGCTGTCTCGCCGCCGTCGCGTGGCTCTCGCGGGGGACGTGGAAGGAGTCCATCGTCGACGACGACACCGCCGCCGACCGCGAGGCCGACGACGGCGGCTGCGCCCATCCGCCGGCCGACGACTGAGACTGTGAAACGTCGAGGGCCGTCTTCGACGCCACCGTCGCCCTCTCTCCTGTCAATCAGACTCTATTTGTAATGAACAATTATGTGGGATGCGCCTCGACACTAGGTCATGGTATCGTGTAACCGGTGTGGAGAGACACTCCTCGACGCGCGTCCCTGTTCCTACTGTGGGGCGCAGTTCTGTGCCGACCACCGGCTGCCGGAGCGACACGACTGTGCCGGCGTCGAGGGGTGGGACCGGCGTGGCGACCGGTTCGACAGTGGGTTCGAGGACGACGCCTCTGCCTAGAATATCATCCCGGCGTCGAGGAGTGCGATGAACACCGTCAAGAGCGGCACGCTCACGAGCGTCGTCGTCAGGACGACGGTGCTGACGTACTCGGCGACTTCGACGCCGCCGACCCGCTCGCCGCCGGCGAACTCGGCGACCAGGATGAGCGGCGTGACGGCCGCGGGCATCGCCGACTCCAGCGCGAACGTCTTCGCGACGGTCGGATTTTCGAACCCCATCGCCAGCGCGACGCCGATGCCGACGACGGGGGCGACGACCATCTTCAGCACGTTCGCCGTCCCGGCTCGTCGGAGCGCCGCCCCGTAGTCGGTCTGGGAGAGTTGGAGTCCGAGGATGAGAAGCATCACCGGGATCGAGGAGTCGCCGACGAGTTTCAGCGTCGACAGCGCGGCCGACCCCTCCGGGGGGACGACTCCGAGATACCGAACCGCGAGTGCCGCGAGGACGGCGTACACGAGTGGGATCTTCACGGCGCGCTTGAGCCCAGCGAGCCCGCCGGAGCCGCCGCTCCGCGAGGCGATGTAGACGCCGACGGTGTAGATGAGTACACTCTGAGCCGTGAGAAAGAGGACGGCCGTACTCCGCCCCGTCTCGCCGAACGCGAACTCCGAGACGGGCAGGCCGTAGTTGCCCGTGTTGGGGAACGCACTCACGAGGACGAGCGCCGAGAGCAGCGGGTCGTCGGTACCGAACAGTCGGCCGACGGTCTCCGCGACGAGGACCATCGCGATCGTGTAGACGGCGACGCCGCCGACGACGCGGACGAGCGTCCCGCCGCCGAGCGTCGTGGTCGCGAGGCTGTGGAAGACGAGCGCCGGTGCGAGCACGTAGACGACGATTGTGTTCAGCGGGCCGGGGTCGACCGTCTTCACTCGGCCGAGCAGGAAGCCGATACCCGCGAGTGCGACGATCGGGAGGATGGCCGTCGCGAAGATAGAGAGCAGACTCACGGAGTCACCGCTCGTTGAGTGTCACGGCCGCGACAGCGTCGAACACTGTTCGTTCAGGCACCGACCCCGTCGTTCTCGAGGAGTCGCCACGCGCCGTCGCCGGTCGACTCCACGTAGCCGCGTCGCTCCATCTCGGTCATGACCTCCATCAGTCGGCCGGGCTGGGCGATCTCCATCTCGATGCGGTCGACGTCGTGGAACTCGCTGAGGTAGTGCCGGACGTCGTCGCGCTCGAACGTCTCCTCGTCGGCCTTCTTCATCACGCCCGTGATGAGGTCGATCATGTCCTCGATGAAGTTCCACGGGTAGACGACCCACGCCCACTCCTCGAGACGCTCGCCGATGTAGTCGGGCTCGAACTCGCTCGTCTGGAGCAGTTGGAGCGTCGCGGTGCGAACCTCGCCCGCGTCACGCTCTCGGACGTACTCGTCGGCGCGCTTGATGGAGCCACCGGTGTCGGCGATGTCGTCGATGATGAGGACGTCTTTGCCCTTGACGCTCCCCTCCGGCATCGGGTAGCGAACTTCGGGCTCGTTCGACTTCTGGGCCGTCCCGACGTAGTGTTCCATCTTCAGGCTCGTCAGGTCGTCCATCCCGAGGAAGTCACAGATACAGCGACCGGCGAACCAGCCGCCGCGGGCCAACGCGACGACGACGTCTGGTTCGAAGTCGTCGCGTTTGACCTGGTTGCTGACACCCCGACAGAGATCGTAGATGTAGTCCCAGTTAGTGATAGTGCATTTGAACTCGTCCGGGAGGTCACTCATGCCGTCCTGTGAGTGGAGTGGCTCGACACATAAGGGTTTACAGGCTGTTTCGCCGAGGATGGTTCGCCGCGGAGGGAGAACCCGTCGGTCGAGAGCCCGGTGGTCACTCGTCGCGACTCGCCGACGGCGTCACGTCGAACGCCGCCGGGTCGGCGTCCCCGACAGCCGGGAGGCGACGGAGTCGCGGACGGACGAGGACGTACAGCCCCGTGAACCCGAAGCCGAACGCGGCCAGCCCCATCGTCGTCGGTCCGACCAGTTCGGCGACGACGCCGCCGACCAGCGAGCCCACGGGCAGCGTGGCGCCCGAAGCGGTTCCCTTGATCGACGACACGCGACCGAGGAGGTCGGCGGGGAACACGGTCTGGTTCAGCGTCGACGTGAGCACCCCGCTGGCGCCCGCCGGTACCCACGCGAGTCCGAACAGGACGACGGTGAGCGTCGCCGACGGCGCGTACACCGCGGCGACCCAACAACACGCGGCCACCGAGTTGCCGACGAGCAGTACTCGCCCGTACGCGACGTCTTCGAGATACGGCGCGACGAGCGAGCCGACGAGTCGGCCGACGCCGAGCGCACCGAGCAACAGCCCGTAGACGGCGGGGCCGCCGACGCCGTCGCCGAACGCCGGGAGGATCGCGAGCGTCACGCCGGTCGCGAAGTTGGCCACCGCCGTCGTGAGTACCAGTTCGACGAAGACGGTCCCGCGGAGTACGTCGACCCCGTCCCGTAGGTCAGCGAGGTACGACCCGAGCACCGACTCATCGCCGCCCTCCGGCTTCTCCTCGCTCTCGTCGCCACCGTCCTCCCCGTCGACGGCGCTGGACGACGGGACGGCGATGCCGGCGAACAACAGCCCCGCGACGGCGAAGGTGACCGAGTCGAACAGGAACAGCGTCGTCGCGCCGAAGGCGGCGATGAACGCGCCGCCGAGCGCGTCGAACACCATGTCCAGTCCGAGCGTGACGGTCGCGAGCGCGGAGTTGGCCCGCGACAGCCGCGCGTCGGGGACGATTCGGGGGACGAGCGTCGCCTGCATCGGCGACATCAGCAACGTCGCGAGCGTCAGCACCGGGACGACCGCGAGCAGGACGACGACGCTCAGCCGTCCCGTCGCCGCGGCGAGCGGCAGCACGAGGACGACGACGCCCTGCAGGAGTTGCGACCCGACGAGGACGGGCCTGAGCGGGAGGCGGTCCACGACCGGGCCGGCGAGTATCTGCAGGAGCCACGGCAGCAACAACAGCGCGTTCGCGACCCCCGTGAGGACGGTCGAACCGCTGAGTTCGAAGACGAGCCACAGGACGGCGACGGTGTAGAGGCTGTCGCCGGCGTTCGTCACGAACTGCCCGGCGAAGAACCGCTGGAAGTCGCGGTTCCGCCACAGCGACGGCTCCGCCCTCGCTGTGTCGGCCACGGTCATCGGCGACCACCTCCGGCGGTCGTCGGTCGTCCGGGCAGTCGGTGTGGCTGCGGACCGAACGGTCGGGACGATGGCGGGCGATACGACTGTCGTTCGAGCGGCGGTTCGTGGGCAGACGAGTCCCGGCTCTGCGCCGGCGACTCGGTGGAGATCGGCATATGCGTGTGTGTTCGGTGGAGACGCTGCGGCTACGGAACGTAGCGAGACGAACCCGAGTGCTGCGGCTATCGGGCCCGTCGCGCGGCGGGGGGCGCGAGCGGATCGAACACCGGACGACACGCGAACCGGCGAGTCATAGGACGCTTCACCCCAACTGTCGAGGACCTGGGATATATTTCTGGCGGCAGTGTGACACGTCGGCGTGGGCCGCCGTCCTCTCGAGTCCGGTCGTCGGCGTCTCGTCGCTCGCCGCGACCCGAAGGCTCTGCACCGTCGCTCCCGAACATACCACCCATGACCGACACCACCGTCTCGGACGACGTCGACCACGACCACCTCCGGCGCGCCTTCGATCTCGCCCGCGAGGCCGCAGACGCGGGCGACGAACCGTTCGGGTCCGTCCTCGTCTCCGACGGCGAGGTGATCGCCGAGTCGCGCAACACGGTCGTCACCGACGACGACGTCACCGCCCACCCGGAGTTGAAACTCGCCCGGTGGGCCGCCCGCGAACTCGACGAGACAGAAGTCGCCGAGACGACGATGTACACGAGCACCGAACCGTGTCCGATGTGTGCGGGCGCGATGTACCACGCCGGCCTCCGGCGCGTCGTGTTCAGCACGCCCGCAGAGACGGTCGGCGAGGTCGCCGGCGCGGAGCTGGTGATGCCCTCCAGCGAGGTGTTCGCCCGCGGCGCGGAGTCCGTGGCGGTCGTCGGTCCGGTGCTGGAAGGCGAAGGGCGTGAGATCCACGAGTCGTTTTGGTGAGTTTCTCCCGGCTTTATCAGGCCACGTGCCGACGACGCCGCCATGGACTCCCGACGCGCACTGCTCGTCGACGCCTTCACGACCGACCCGTTGGCAGGAAACGCCGCCGGCGTCGTCCCGGACGCCGACGGCCTCTCGGAGACGCAGATGCAGGCTATCGCCCGCGAACTCTCGGTGAGCGAGACGGTGTTCGTCCGCGCGCCCGACGACGACGGCGACTACCGCGTCCGCTACTTCACGCCGACGCAGGAGGTCGACCTCTGTGGACACGCCACCGTCGCGCTCCACGCGCATCTCCACGACGACGGGGCGCTCGACGCCGGCACGCACGCGATGGAGACGAACGTCGGGACGCTCGCCGTCGACGTCGCCGAGGACGGCACCGTGTGGATGACGCAGGCCGACCCGACGGTTCGAGAGGTCGACCTGGACGACGAGCGCGTCGCCGACGCCCTCGGCGTCGACGTCGCCACCTTACGTGACGTCGGCGCGGACCTGCCGACGGCCGTCGCCTCGACGGGCCTCCCGTTTCTCGTCGTCCCGATCAACTTCCTCGAACATCTCGGCAACGCCGACCCCGACATGGACGCGATCGCGTCGCTCGCGGCCGACTACGACGCCACAGGCGTCTACGCGTTCACGTTCGACGCACTGGACGCCGACTCGACGCTCCACGCACGGATGTTCGCCCCCGGCGCGGGCGTCCCCGAGGACCCCGTGACTGGCACCGCGAGCGGGGCGTGCGGGGCGTACCTGCGTGCGGTGGAGGCTTTCGAAGGCGGCGAGACGCGAAGCGTCTCGGAAGGAGAGAGCGAGGAGCACAGCGACTCGCGAGCTATGCCCGAGGAGATGCGCTTCGAACAGGGTCACTTCGTCGACCGACCGGGTCTCGTCCGCGTGTGCGTCGGTGACACGGTGCAGGTCGGCGGACGCGCGACGGCGTCGTTCGACGGGACGCTCCGCGTCCCCGAACAGGAGGACGACGACATCGTCGAGGCCTGATTTCGTCGCTCCGAACTGTTCACGAAAAGGCTAACTCGGCTCCGAGTCAGTAATTTACGTCGTTGCGCGGGTCGGAAACTTCTTTAGCGCGAGTGGTGTCGTTTCGAATGCGAAATGGCTCTACTTTGGCTGGACGACGTGAGGGCTGCGGACCTCGAGACAGTCGGTGGTAAAGGCGCCTCGCTGGGGGAACTCACCTCCGCGGGGCTTCCCGTCCCACCGGGATTCGTCGTGACGGCGGGTACGTACCGCGAGTTCATCGAGGAGTCCGGTATCGACGAGGACCTGTTCGCCGCGATGGAGATCGACTCCGAGGACTCCAAGGCGCTCGCCGGAGCGCAGGAACGCGCGCACGAACTCATCATGGGGACCCCCATGCCCGAGGAGGTGCGCGAGGAGATCCTCGAGGCGTACCGCTCCGTCGGCGGCGACGAGGAGGCGTTCGTCGCCGTCCGCTCGTCGGCGACCGCCGAGGACCTCCCCGACGCCTCCTTCGCGGGGCAACAGGAGACGTTCCTCAACGTCACCGAGAAGGACCTCCTCGAACGCGTCAAGGAGTGTTGGGCGTCGCTGTTCTCCCAGCGCGCCATCTACTACCGCAACCAGAAGGGGTTCCCGCACCACGAGGTCGACATCGCCGTCGTCGTCCAGCAGATGGTCGACGCCGAGAAGTCCGGCGTGATGTTCACCTCCCACCCCTCGACGGGCGAACCCCGCGCCATCATCGAGTCGGCGTGGGGACTCGGCGAGGCGGTCGTCTCCGGGTCGGTCTCGCCGGACAACTACGTCGTCGACCGCAAGACGGGCGAGGTCGTCGACGTCACCGTCGCCGACAAGAAGGTAATGCACGTCAAGGACGAAGAGACGGGCGAGACCGTCGAGGTCGACGTCCCCGACGAGCGACGCGAGGAGCGCGTGCTCTCCGACGAGGAGATCGCCGCGCTCATCGAGGTCGGCGAGCAGGTCGAAGAGCACTACGAGACGCCGCAGGACGTCGAGTGGGCTATCGTCGACGGGGAGATCTACATGCTCCAGTCGCGACCGATCACGACGATCAGCGACGACGACAGTGGCATCGAGGAGGCCGCAGGCGAAGCCGTCGCCAACGGCGGCCAGTCCCTCGAAGAGGCAGGCAGCGGCGACGTCCTTCTCCGTGGACTGGGTGCCAGCCCCGGGGTCGTCTCCGGGAGCGTGCGCATCGTCACGAAGCTCGACCAACTCGACAAGGTGTCGGACGGAGACATCATCGTCACCGAGATGACGATGCCGGACATGGTGCCCGCGATGAAGCGCGCGGCGGGTATCGTCACCGACGAGGGCGGGATGACCTCCCACGCCGCCATCGTCTCCCGCGAACTCGGCGTGCCGGCCGTCGTCGGCTGTAGCAGTGCCACCCGGGAACTCGAAGACGACCAGATCGTCACTATCGACGGCGACAAGGGGACTATCCGCGAGGGTCGCGAGTCGAAAGACGTCGAGGAGCGCGAACCGGTCGAGGAGGTACGACCGAAGACGCCAGTCAAACCGATGACCGCCACGGAGGTCAAGGTGAACGTCTCCATCCCCGAGGCCGCCGAGCGCGCCGCCGCGACCGGTGCCGACGGCGTCGGCCTGCTCCGAATCGAACACATGGTGCTCTCCCTGGGGATGACCCCCGAGCGGTACATCCGCGAGAACGGCGAGCGCGCCTACATCGACGAGATCGTCGAGGGCGTCCGCACGGTCGCCGAGGAGTTCTACCCGCGGCCGGTCCGCGTCCGCACGCTCGACGCACCGACCGACGAGTTCCGCCAACTGCCCGGCGGCGACGACGAACCCAAAGAGCACAACCCAATGCTCGGCTACCGCGGCATCCGTCGGAGCCTCGACAAACCCGACGTGTTCGCCCACGAGCTGGAGGCGTTCCGCCGCCTGTTCGACATGGGGTACGACAACGTCGAGATCATGTTCCCGCTCGTCAACGACGCCGAGGACGTCTACCGGGTGAAGAAACTGATGCGAGAGGCGGGGATCGACCCCGACAAACAGGATTGGGGCGTGATGATCGAGACGCCCGCGAGCGCACTCGGTATCCGCGAACTCGCCGAGGCGGGCATCGACTTCGCCTCCTTCGGGACGAACGACCTCACCCAGTACACCCTGGCCGTGGACCGCAACAACGAGAACGTCGCCGACCGCTTCGACGAACTCCATCCTGCTGTCCTGGAGCTCATCGGCTCGACGATCGAGACCTGCCGCGAACTCGGCGTGAAGACGAGCATCTGCGGACAGGCCGGCTCGAAGCCGAAGATGGTGCAGTTCCTCGTCAACGAAGGTGTAACGTCCATCTCGGCGAACATCGACGCCGTCCGCGACGTCCAACACGAGGTCAAACGCGTCGAGCAGAAACTCGTCCTCGACTCCGTCCGGTAGTCGACCAGCCGCGCCTTTTTCGCCTGGGTCACCATCTCAGCCCCGAATTGATACGCTTTCGGCGCGTACCTGTCTGTGAGAACACACCATGTCGCAGACAGTCTCCACTTCACCGACCGACCAGTCCGGCCGACTTCCGTCTCGCGTCCGGGCGGTGCTCGTCGCCACCGGTCTCGTCGCCGCCGCCGTCCTCCTGAGTCTGGTCGTCGGCGTCGCCGTCGCGCTCCCCTTGCTCCTCGGTGGGTTCGACCCCACCTCCGGCGTCGTCCTCGTCGCCTCGCTTCTGGCCACGCAGCTCTCGTTCGCCGTCGTCGCCGCTCTCTATCTGTGGCGGCGCGAGTGGAGCGTCGCGTGGAGCGTTCCGACCGGTCGCGACCTCCTGTGGGTCGCCGGAGGCGTCGTCGTCACCGTTACCGCGGCGCTGGGACTGCTCGCCCTCTCGGAACGGCTCGGCGTCGAACCGGTCGAGAGTGTCGTCGAAGCGCCCGTCCTCGCGGACCCCACGCTCCTCTTGGCGCTCGCCGGACTCTCTCTCGTCCTCGTCGCACCCGTCGAGGAGTTGCTGTTCCGCGGCGTCGTCCAGGGGCGACTCCGCCGGACGTTCGGCGCACCCGTCGCCGTCGGCGTCGCGAGTCTCCTCTTCGCCTCGATCCACCTGTTGAACCTCGTGACGGTCGGCGTCGGCGCGGTCGTGATGGTCGCCGTCATCTTCGTCGTCGGTGCAGTGCTGGGCGTCGCCTACGAGCGCACCGACAACCTCCTCGTCCCGGTGCTCGTCCACGGGGTCTACAACACGACGCTGTTCGTGCTCACCTACCTCTCGCTCGCCGGTGTCTGAACCCATCGACGACGCCACGGACGGTCTGCCCCCCGTGACAGTCCGGACCAGAGCGGAACGGATAAACCCGGCCAGAGGTAACGTGGCCGACATGCAGCGTCTCGCCCGGGAACCGCAGCAGTTCGACCGCGTCCTCTCGTCGATGTGTACGGAGCCACACCCTGCCGCCCGGGAGGCCGCCATGCGATTTCTCGCGACGAACCCCGGCGACCCGGCGACGTATCAGGAGGTAGCGACTCTCGAAGGGCGGGCCGTCGACGCGCTCGGCGAGGTCGCCGGGTTGGCCGACCCTCACGGCTACGTCGCCAGCGGTGGTACCGAAGCAAACGTCCAGGCGGTCCGGGCCGCACGCAACCTCGCCCGCGACGCGGATGGTCGCCCCGGGAAGACCGACTCCCCAGCGGTGGTCGCCCCCGAGAGCGTCCACTTCAGCTTCCAGAAGGCCGCCGACGTCCTCGGGGTCGAGCTGCGGACGGTCCCCCTCGATGACGAGTTCCGAGCGGACGTCGAGGCCGTCGAGGCCGCCGTCGACGACGACACGGTGCTCGTCGTCGGCGTCGCCGGTACGACCGAGTACGGTCGGGTCGACCCCATCCCCGCCCTCGCCGACGTCGCCCACGACAACGGTGCGCTCCTCCACGTCGACGCCGCGTGGGGCGGGTTCTGTCTCCCGTTCACCGACCACGACTGGAGCTTCGCCCACGCCGACGTCGATACGATGACTATCGACCCCCACAAGATGGGCCGGGCGGTCGTCCCCGCCGGTGGACTGCTCGCCCGCGACGCCGCGACGCTCGACGCGCTGGCCGTCGACACCCCCTACCTCGAGTCGACGTCGCAGGCGACGCTGACGGGAACGCGGAGCGGTGCGGGCGTGGCGGGTGCGGCGGCCGTCCTCGAGGAACTGTGGCCCGGCGGCTACCGCGAGCAGTTCGAGACCTCGATGGCGGACGCCGAGTGGCTGGCCGCGGCGCTCGCGGAGCGCGGGTTCGACGTCGTCGACCCGGAGCTCCCGCTCGTCGCCGCCCGACTATCGGACGACCTGTTTGCGGAACTGCGGGCGGCGGACTGGCGCATCTCGCGGACCGCGTCGGGCGAACTCCGCGTGGTGTGTATGCCGCACGTGACTCGCGAGACGCTCCGCGCGTTCGTCGCCGACGTCGACGCGCTGGCCTGACGCAGCCCGTCCTGACGCTCGTCCGACAGCTCTCGATTGCTCGGAAACCTCAACACTTACGTCCACGTACCGGCGAGTGTCCAACGTGTCTCTCGGTCTGTCCCTCCTCGACTTCGCCGCCGTCGGCGGCGTCGACTTCGCGTGGCTCGAACATCTCGTCGAGCGGGCGACGGGGTGGGGCGGACTCGTCATCATCTGGATCTACTCGTTTCTCATCGCCTTCGCGCTCCCCGGCGTGAGCGAGGTCGTCCTCGCCGCGCCCCTGAACCTCGGACTCAGCGGCGCGGCGACGACGACGCTCATTATCTTCGTCAGCGCCTTCGGCAAGGCCGCCGGCAGCGTCTTCGCCTTCCACATCGGACAGGAGGCGAAGGAGTCCGGTCGCATCATCGGGTTCCTCCGCCGCTCGCGGTTCGACATCGTCGAGTGGTCAGAACGGCAGACGGTGAAGATCGCCCAGAAATGGGGGTACGCGGGCCTCGCGCTCGCGCTCTGCGTTCCGGGATTCCCCGACACCATCTCCATCTACGCGTTCTCCGTCCTCGAAGAGGACTACGTGAAGTTCGCGCTGGCGACGTTTGTCGGCAGCGCCGGTCGCCTCGTGCTCTGGCTGGCGGGCGCGGAGGCCGTGCTCTCGGTGTTCTGACAACCGGATTCTCACCGATTGGGAGTCACGGACCCGAGTTATCTCCTCGGCACGCGTCTCCTCACACATGGCCTACAGACGCATCTCAAACCAGTCGCTCGTCGGTGTCCTCGTCGCTCTCGTCGGCGTCGTCCTCCTCGCGAACACCACGGGGCTCTACGACACTCGACCGCTCCTCACCTACGTTCCGTCGCTGTTCGTCCTGGTCGGACTCTACGCCATCGTGAGTAGCGACTTTCAGAACGTCGGCGGACCGCTCGTCCTCGTCACCCTCGCGAGTGCGTGGCAACTCGTCGCCCTCGACCTGCTGACGGTCGAGCGGGCGCTGAGTTTCTGGCCGCTGCTGCTGGTCCTCCTCGGTCTGTCGATCGCGCTCGGCCGGGTTCGCCCCTCGGCCGCCGCCGTCGACGACGACCGACTCGACCTCGTCGCCGCCTTCGGCGGACTCGACCGGCGGGCGACGTCCAAGACGTTTACCGGCGGCACCGTCACCGTCGTGTTCGGTGGCGGTGAACTCGACCTTCGCGACGTCGAAGTAGCCGCGCCCCCCGCCCGGTTGAACGTCGTCTCGCTGTTCGGCGGCGTCGACGTCGTCGTCCCCCGTGACTGGAACGTCCGACTCGACGTGATCCCGATCCTCGGTGCGGCCGAAGACGACCGCCTGCGCCGGGAGTCCGAACACGACGAGATCGACCTCGTCGTCACCGGGTTCTGCGCGTTCGGCGGCGTGAGCGTGAAGAACTGAGCACCGTGTCTCCACGCCGCGAGCGTTAACCGTCGGCGACGTCTCCGCTCGTCTGTGAACTCGGTCCGTCCGACGACGATGGTGATGCGCATGCGACCCTTCTAGCCACGGGTGGACCCCTCGTGCGGCGGCCGGTCGGTGACGCGACGCGGCCACCGCGGTCGGCGAACCCCGCGGGTGTCGACCGGGACGTATCGACGTCCGACCGACCGAAACCAGCGGGCTTTAGGCCCGTTTCCGAGATACAAGAACCAAGATGAGTCACGAGGACTTCCCCACCGAGAACCCGGCGGTGGTCACCTGTGGGTTGCCGTACGCCAACGGCGACCTCCACGTCGGCCACCTCCGAACCTACGTCGGCGGCGACGTGTTCGCCCGGTCGCTCCGCAAACTCGGCCAACAGACCGCGTTCGTCTCCGGCTCGGACATGCACGGCACCCCGGTCGCGGTCAACGCCGCGAAGGAGGGCGTCACCCCCGAGGAGTTCGCCCTCGAGTGGCACGAGACGTACGAGGCGACGTTCCCGAAGTTCAACGTCGAGTTCGACAACTACGGTCACACCCACGACGAGACCAACACCCAGCTAACGCAAGAGATCGTCCGCACGCTGGCCGAGAACGGCCACGTCTACGAGGACGAGGTGATGGTCGGCTACGACCCCGAGGCCGACCAGTGGCTCCCCGACCGCTACGTCGAGGGGACCTGTCCCTACTGCGGTGCCCACGCACGCGGCGACGAGTGTGACGAGGGCTGTCAGCGCCATCTCGAACCCGGCGAGATCGAGGACCCGGTGTCGACGCTTACTGGAAATCCTGCCGAGTACCGCGAGCGGACGCACAAGTTCTTCCGCGTCTCCGAGTTCCAGGAGTACCTCCAGGAGTTCATCGACCGGCTCGAAGGAACGTCGAACGCGAAGAACCAGCCGCGGGAGTGGATCGAGGGGGAATTGCAGGACTGGTGTATCACCCGCGACATGGACTGGGGGATCGACTACCCCGGTGAAGAGGGCGAAGACTTAGTTCTGTACGTCTGGGTCGACGCCCCCATCGAGTACGTCTCCTCGACGAAGCAGTACACCGAGCGCGTCGGCGCCGACGTCTACGACTGGGAAGAGCCCTGGAAGGACGAGGGTGAGATCGTTCACATCATCGGCCGCGACATCATCCAGCACCACACCGTCTTCTGGCCGGCGATGCTGAAGGGCGCGGGCTACAACGAACCGCGCGCCGTCATGGCCAGCGGGTTCGTCACGCTCGGCGGCAAGGGGTTCTCGACGAGTCGGAACCGCGCCGTCTGGGCCGACGAGTATCTCGACGAGGGGTTCCACCCCGACCTGCTGCGCTACTACATCGCCACCAACGGCGGCTTCCAGCAGGACGTCGACTTCTCCTGGGAGAAGTTCCGCGACCGCGTCAACTCGGAGCTCGTCGGCACCGTCGGCAACTTCCTCTACCGGTCGCTGCTCTTTGCCTACCGGAACTACGAGGGGACGCCCGACAGCCCACTCTCCGACGAGGTGCGCCAGCGCATCGAACAGGCCCAGTCGGAGTTCGGCGAGGCCGTCAACGACTACAACGTCCGCGAAGCGGGCAACTCCGCCGTCCGACTGGCGCAGTTCGGCAACGAGTACATCCAGCGCAACGAGCCCTGGAAGCTCACCGATGAGCAGCCAGAGGAGGCCGCGCGGGTCATCCGCGACTGCGTCCAGATCGCGAAGGCCATCGCCGTCCTCTTCGAACCGATCGCCCCCGAGAAGTGTCAGCGGCTCTGGGACGGGCTGAACGAGACGGGCGACGTCGCGGACGCCGAACTCGGTGCCGCGCTCGAGACACCCGCCGCCTCCTTCGACGAACCGACGGAGCTGTTCGAGAAGATCGAAGACGAGCGCGTCGAGGAACTCAACGAGAAGCTCGAAGCGCGCGTCGCCGAGGCGACTGCAGACGAGGACCAAGACGAGGAAGAAACCGAAACTGACGACTCCTCGGCGACGAGTGAGGAAGACGTGACCACAGAACTCGAACCGCTCGCGGACGAGCGGATCAGTTTCGACGACTTCCAGGCGCTCGACATCCGCGTCGGCGAGATTCTCGCCGCCGAGGGGATCGAGGGGGCCGACAAACTCGCAAAACTCACGGTCGACATCGGCCTCGAAGAACGGCAGATCGTCGCCGGTATCAAACAGCTCCACGACCTCGAGGAGCTCGTCGGCGACCGGATCGTCGTCGTCGCCAACCTCGAGAAGGCGGAGCTGTTCGGCGTCGAATCCAACGGGATGCTGCTCGCCGCGGGCGACCAGGCGGACCTCCTGACCACCCACGACGACGCCGAACCCGGGACGAAGGTTCAGTAACCGTAGCCGCGGTCGTGGGGCGGCTCCGTCTCTCTGTCTGCTCTCAGCGGTTCGCTCTCGTGCTCACCCCTCGTACAGCCGTCGGTAGTCCTCGGGCAACTGCGCGAGCGCGTCGTCCCACCGGTCGTCGGTGGACTCCATGAGACTCATCAGCACCGACCGGATGTGCGTCGGGGCGTCGTTGCCGTCGAGTTCCTCTCGTTCGTCCTCGCGCCGTCGGACCCGCTGGACGAACTCGTCGGCGTCGAACTCCTCGGCGTCGCCGTCGGCCTGCGTGACCGCGTCGGCGAGATTGTCCGGGAGCGCCTCCGCGAGCTCCTCGCACTGCCCGTGGTTGAGTCGCTCGCTCAGCACCGCGAGTACTGACTCGGCGGCGGCCGAGACGCGTGCTTCGTCGCTGAGATCGCTCTGTGCCTGCACCGTTCGGACGAACTCGTCGTGGTTCATGTAGGTGAGATAGTCGTCAGTTGGGAGTGTTCGCTGGGACTGTCCACTCCGGGAGTCAGACGTCGGCGCTCAGCCGAATCGTGTCGTCCGACACCGACTCGATCTGTTCGGCGTCGAGCGCGAGACGGTCGTTCTCGTCGGTGAGCGCCGCCTCGATGGTCGCGGAGAGACCGGTCTGTCCCTTGAGGACTGCCTTTTCGTCCTCGACGGCAGTCACCTTGCCGATGTCCTCGCCGCTCGGGTCGACGACGTGTTTGCCGACCAGCTCGTCGGTGATGTGCTCCATTGCATCCCGGCGGTTCGCCCGGACGTTGGTTAGGGCTTATTGCCGATCGGGCGAGGTATCAGCCGAGCGAACGACTCTCCCAAAACGGGACTATATAACGGTCCGGAGGACTGCACAGAGATCGTTACTCGGATGGGAGTTGTATCGACGGGGTTTTTCAACACGACTCCCGTATCGGGGCGCATGAGAAACGCGAAGATCGTCTGTACCCTTGGTCCGGCGTCGGACGACCGGACGACGATCCGCGAGCTCGTCGACGCCGGGATGTCGGTGGCACGGCTCAACGCCAGCCACGGCACGCCCGAACACCGCGCGGAGGTCATCGACCGCGTCCGCGCCGTCGACGAAGCCACGGAGGAGCCGGTCGCCGCGATGGTCGACCTGCAGGGTCCGGAAGTCCGAACCGCACCGCTCGACGAACCGATCTTCCTCGAGACCGGCTCGGAGGTCCGGTTCGTCGAGGGCGAGGAGGCGACACCCGAGGAGGTCGGCCTGTCGTACTCCATCACCGCGGCCGAACGGGGCGACACCGTCCTGCTCGACGACGGCCGCATCGAGGCGACCATCGTCGACATCGACGGCGACGCCGTCGTCGCACACGTCGACTCCGGCGGCGAACTCAGTGGGCGGAAGGGGGTCAACCTCCCCGGCGTCGACCTCGATATCGATCTCATCACTGACGGCGACAGACGGGAGCTGGAGGTCGCTGCCGAGAAGAACGCCGACTTCGTCGCGGCGAGTTTCGTTCGGTCGGCGGGCGACGTCTACGCCATCAGCGACGCGCTCGACGAACTCGGCGCGGACATCCCTATCGTCGCCAAAATCGAGCGCGCCGGCGCGGTCGACAACCTCGACGAGATCATCGACGCCTCGTACGGTGTGATGGTCGCCCGTGGCGACCTCGGCGTCGAGTGTCCGCTGGAGGACGTGCCGATGATCCAGAAGCGCATCATCCGCAAGTGTATCGACGCGGGCGTCCCCGTCATCACGGCGACGGAGATGCTCGACTCGATGGTCCACTCGCGGCGACCGACGCGCGCGGAAGCCTCCGACGTCGCCAACGCCGTCCTCGACGGGACGGACGCGGTGATGCTGTCGGGCGAGACTGCCATCGGCGACAACCCGGTACGCGTCGTCGAGACGATGGACCGTATCGTCCGACAGATCGAGTCCAGCGCGGAGTATGGCGAGAGTCAGGAACAGCGCGTGCCGACGGCCGACCAGGACTCTCGGACGGAGGCGTTGGCACGGTCGGCTCGGTATCTCGCTCGCGACATCGACGCCGCCGCCATCGTCGCGGCCTCCGAGTCCGGCTACACCGCCCGCAAGACCGCGAAGTTCCGCTCCGGCGTCCCGGTCGTCGCGACGACGCCGAACGACCGCGTGCGTCGCCAGCTCGCGCTCTCGTGGGGTGTCAACGCCGAGTACGCCGAGTACAGCGAGGGTGTCGACTCCATCATCGAGAACGGGGTCTCGGCCGCCCTCGACGCCGGCGTCGCCGAGAGCGGCGACACAGTCGTCGTCCTCTCGGGGATGATGACCGAACTGGAGGGGACGAACACGACGAACATGCTGAAAGTCCACGTCGCCGCCGAGGCGGTGGCGACGGGCCGGAAAGTCGTCGGCGGTCGCGCTGCCGGACCGCTGTTCCGGGTCGGCGACGGCGACCTCGACGACGCTCCCGACGGGGCGATACTCGTCGTCCCCGCGTCGTTTGAGGGCGAGTTCACCGGTGACGTCGAGCGGATCGCGGGGATCGTCGACGCCCGTGCCGGGATGACCGGCTACCCGGCGCTCGTCGCCCGCGAACTCGACATCCCGATGATCTCGGGCGCGCCGCTACCCGACGCGCTCCCGGACGGCGAGACGATCACGCTCCACGCCGAACGCGGTGTCGTCTACGAGGGCGACATCATCAGACACCAAAAGCAGCGCTGAACTGTCGGTCACGACCCGTCTCGTCGACCGGTCTCGGACGGCGGTAGCCCTTTGAATCCCCGCCCCCTAGCAGTACGTATGCAATCCCCGTCCGACGATCGATCGGCCGACGACGACACGGAGTGGCAGTTCGGCCTCGACGAGGTCGGTGAGGACGCCGAGACGACCGACGAACCGGAGTTACCACCGCTCGAACCCGGCGACCCCTCACTGGAGAACGCGATGTTCGTCCTCCTCGGCGTCGTGGGGACGCTCCTCATCTTCGTCTCGCTGTGAGCTCGCTCGTCTCGGACCGATCGCTCGGGTTCGCCGCGGGACTGCCGCTCGTCGCCCTCCAGTTGGACCCCATCGACCCAGCGGTGCTGCCGCTGCTCTTGGTCGTCGCAGGGATCGGACTGTCGCTCGCGGAGGCGCTGGCTCCGGGGGCGCACTTCGTCGTCCTCGGTGTCGCACTCCTCGCAGCAGGGGTAGTCGGGTTGCTCCTAGGCCCGCTGGCTAGTCCGATCGTCCTCGCACTGATGGTGTTCCTGTTCGGCGGCCTCGCGCTGTACGGCTACCGCGAGTTCGACATCTACGGCGGGAAGGGGACGCAACAGACCTCCGATTCCGAGTCGCTGACGGGGAAGACCGGTCGCGTCACCCAACGCGTCACCCCCTCGGACGGCGAGATCAAACTCGACAGCGGCGGGTTCAACCCCTACTACGCCGCGCGGTCGGTCCACGGCGAGATCCCCGAGGGGGCGGAGGTGATGGTCGTCGACCCCGGCGGCGGTAACGTCGTGACGGTCGAGGCGATCGACTCCGTCGAGGAGGACGAGATCGACCGCGAACTCCGGAAGGGCCGGGAGGCACGACGACGACGGGAGCGAGAGACGAACGAGTTCGAAGAGGAGACCGAGCGAGCCTGACCACCGCTCCGATCGATCGTCCACGCCGATACTGTCGTTCCGTTGCCCGATTTTGGGCAAAGCCTTATTTAACCAACATCCGAAGCGTCGGGTATGGACCCCGTATTGCTCCAGAGCATCGTGGGTGGTGCCGCCGTCTTCGTCGGCCTGCTCCTCTTGCTGCTCGCCATCGTCGTCGTCTACTCGATGGTGGAGATCGTCAACGCGTACGAGAAGCGTGCGCTGACGGTCTTCGGCGAGTACCGCAAACTGCTCGAACCCGGTATCAACTTCGTCCCGCCGTTCGTGTCTCGGACGTATCCGTTCGACATGCGGACGCAGACGCTGGACGTCCCTCGACAAGAAGCGATCACGAAAGACAACTCGCCGGTCACCGCCGACGCCGTCGTCTACATCAAGGTGATGGACGCGAAGAAGGCGTTCCTCGAAGTCGAGGACTACAAGACCGCCGTCTCCAACCTCGCCCAGACGACGCTCCGGGCCGTCCTCGGCGACATGGAACTCGACGACACGCTCAACAAGCGACAGGAGATCAACGCCCGCATCCGTCGCGAACTCGACGAACCCACCGACGAGTGGGGGATCCGCGTCGAGAGCGTCGAGGTCCGGGAGGTCAACCCGAGCGCCGACGTCCAGCAGGCGATGGAACAGCAGACCTCCGCCGAGCGTCGTCGCCGTGCGATGATCCTCGAAGCGCAGGGTGAACGCCGCAGCGCCGTCGAACAGGCCGAAGGGGAGAAGCAGTCGAACATCATCCGCGCTCAGGGGGAGAAGCAGTCACAGATCCTCGAAGCGCAGGGTGACGCCATCTCGACCGTGCTCCGCGCGAAGTCCGCCGAGTCGATGGGCGAGCGCGCAATCATCGACAAGGGGATGGAGACGCTGGAGAAGATCGGTCAGGGCGAGTCGACGACGTTCGTCCTCCCCCAGGAGCTGACCTCACTGGTCGGTCGCTACGGCAAGCAGTTGACCGGCAGCGACGTTCAGGACAAAGAGGGGCTCAGTTCGATGGACTTCGACGAGGAGACCCGCGAACTCATCGGGCTCGACGACATCGAGGAGATCCTCGGACAGATCGACGATGCCGCCGAGATGGACGTCCAACAGCTCGAACAGGAGGCCGAAGCGATCAAGGCCGGCGAAGGTGTCGACATGAAGAGCGCCGAGGAGGTCATCGAGGAGGCCAACGAGGAAGAGTCGGCGGCAGACGCCGACCAGACCCCCACCGATTCGTCGTCGGCGTCGCAGAAGGACAGTCAGCGCCCCGACGACGAGGAGATGGAGCTCGACAAGTAGCTCGCCCGACTAAGCGAAGCCTTTTCTTTCCCTAACCCCGTAACACATAACAGATGTCCGACAGAGTCGACGAGGAGAAGCGGGCGACGCTCCGTCGCTTCGCCGCACTCGGCGCGGCAACGCCTTTCGTGGGGAGTCGGTCCGACCGCGAGGACGACACCCGCAGCGACGCCCGCGACGCTATCGTCGGCTACCTGGGCGCGACGCCCGGGGCACACTTCTCGAAACTCCGTGACGATCTCAAACTCGGGACGGGCGAGACGCAACACCACCTCAAGCGCCTGCTCGCCGACGGCGTCGTCGAGTCGCGTCGCGACGGCGACTACCGTCGCCTCTTCCCGGCGGGTCGCTTCTCCGAGTTCGAACAGGTCGCACTCGGTTACCTCCGACGGCGGACGCCGCGGGGGATGCTCATCGAACTGTTGCGCAATCCGACGGCGACGGGCAGCGATCTCGCGGCGACGCTCGACGTCTCTCGGGCGACCGTGAGCAACTACGCCAAGGAGTTGGAGGCGGCCGATCTGCTCTCCCGCGAGGACGGCTACGCCGTCGAGTCGCCGGAGACGGTCATCACTCTGTTACTGCGCTACGCCGACTCCTTCGACGAGGACGCCGCTGCCTTCGCCTCCGAAGCCGACTCGCTCATCCGGTTCGACCCCTGACGCTCGACGACTGGCCACGCACTGTCGAAACGGTGCTGGCCGTTCTCGGCCGCTCTCTGACAAACGGACGGCTACCGTTCGACAGTGACGACTCTCGTCGTTGCAACGGACCACGAGGATGACGGTGACTGCGACGGTCGCTGGCGACGCTAGACGCTGACCTTCCAGGTCGTCCCAGAGGAGTAGCCCCACTTCTCGACGGCGACGTCGTGTTCACCGGACAGGATGGCGCGCATGTTGGCCCCGACCTCCTTGGCGGTGAGACCCAGGTCGTCGGCGATGAGCCGCGACTTGAAGTAGGTCTTCGTCTCTCCCTCCTCGCGGAGGTACTGCAGGATGCGCTGTTGTTTGTCGGTGAGGTCGGTGCCGGCGGCGGTGGCGCTCATATCTCACAGATAGTTGGTTCGCCTAATAGGGGATTTGGTACAGCCGGTTAACACGCTCTCGTCGGGCGGTTTTCGTCCACATCCGTCGTCGGTGACTCCCTGGAAGACGCCGAGCGGGTACAGTTACCTAACAGACGTGCTCCTCGACCGATCCCGCCGAACAGTCCCACCCGCTCAGTTCCTGTGTGAGACGTTGGCGTGGGAACGGGTGCTGTTATCTATCACCGAAGGGAGAGGTGGTCAGAAAGTTCATACGGCCGGATATCGCACCAGTATCTAATGAGTAGCTCGCGCCAGGCGAGTCCTGTCGTCACCTCTACACGCACCCCCGAGGTGAGTGTGGTCCTTCCTGCGTACAACGAAGAGAAGACCATCGAGGAGACCGTCCGAACGACGCTCGAGACGCTCTCGGGGTTCCTCCCGGAGGGCGCCTACGAGGTTCTCGTCGCCGAGGACGGCTGTGACGACCGGACACCAGAGATCGCAGACCGACTCGCGGCCGAGGATCCGCGGGTACGCCACTTCCACAGCGACGAACGACTCGGGCGCGGCGGTGCGCTCGAGCGTGCGTTCGAGGCCGCAGACGGCGACGTGCTCGTCTACTTCGACACGGACCTCGCGACCGACATGAGCCATCTCGAAGAGCTCGTCGAACGCGTCCGCTCGGGAGAGTACGACGTCGCCACCGGGTCGCGGTGGATGAGCGAGAACGTCGCCGACCGACCCGCGAAACGCGGCGTCCCGAGTCGGTTCTACAACCTCTTCGTCCGCTTCTTCCTCCGGTCGGAGCTTCGTGACCACCAGTGTGGGTTCAAGGCGTTCAGCCGCGAGGCGTTCAACCTCCTGCGCTACGACGTCAAAGACAACCACTGGTTCTGGGACACCGAGATGCTGGTCCGGGCGCAGCGTTCGGGGCTCCGCGTCGCCGAGTTCCCCGTCGACTGGGAGCCGAAGGGCGACACGAAAGTCGACCTCGTCCGCGACGTCTTCGGGATGGGGAGTCAGATCCTCCGGACCTGGTGGGAGCTGTCGGTCGAGCCCCGAATCGACCGCAAGGTGTCGATGGCGGTCGGCGTGCTGATGACGCTCGTCGCACTCGCCCTGATGACCGTCTACATCGACTTCGAGCAGGTGCTCGCCCGGATGGCCGAGGCCGACCCCACGCTCGTCGGCGGTGCGGCGCTCGTCTACCTGCTCTCGTGGCCGCTGCGCGGGCTTCGCTACCGCGACATCCTCGCTGAGCTGGGGTATCCGAGCAGTCCGAAGTTCCTGACCGGGGCCATCTTCATCAGCCAGACCGGGAACCTCGTCTTCCCGGCACGGGCAGGTGACGCCGTCCGCGCGTACGTCGTGAAGGCACGACGTGGCATCCCGTACCCCTCGGGATTCGCCTCGCTCGCCGCAGAGCGCGTCTTCGACCTGCTGTCACTGGTTGCGCTCGCGGGGACCGTCCTCGTGGGACTCACGCTGACGGGCGGGACGGCCGACCTCGTCGAAGGCATCTTCGCCAGCGGGACGGTCGGGACGGTCGACCGTGGCGCTGCCCGCGTCGCGACCGGCGTCGCCGCCGGCGTCGGCGTCGCCGCCATCGTCGCCGTCGCCGCCATCGTCGCCAGCGCGCGCTCGGACTCGCAGCTCATCCGTCGGTCGATCGCGCGGGTCAGCACCGACTCGTACGCCGACTCCGTCGCGAGTATCATCGAGCGGTTCGTCGGCGACCTCCAGCGGGCCGCTGGGACGCGCCGGGCGTTCGCCCGCGTCGGCCTCTCCAGTCTCGCCATCTGGGTGCTCGACGTCGTGACGGCGCTGCTCGTGTTGCTCGCGCTCGGCACGGACGTCGGGGCCGGCGGTGTCTCGTTCGTGTCGCTCGTCGCCGTGTCGTTCTTCGCGGTGAGCGTCGGCAACCTCGCGAAGGTGCTCCCGCTCTCGCCGGGTGGGATCGGTCTCTACGAGGCCGCCTTCACGGTGCTCGTGGTGGCGCTAACGCCCATCGCCGCACCCGTCGCACTCGGCGCGGCGTTCCTCGACCACGCGGTGAAGAACCTCGTCACCGCCGCCGGCGGCGTCGTCTCGATGGCGTCGCTCAACGTCTCGCTGACGACCGCGGTCGAGGAGTCTTCCGACATCCACGACGCGGCCGAACCGACGCAGGACTGACCGCAGTCGACGCGCTCTCCTCGTCTCTCCTTCCTCTCGCTTCGTCGCTCTCCCTCGCTCTTCGTCTTTCAGCCGTCTGCTCCGTACAGATCTGTCTCGAACGGCCCGAACGCGCCCGCGAGCGCCGCACCGAGCGCCGCCGCGCGGTCGACGCGCCCACCGGAGAGCGCGCCAGCCGCACCCGCCTTCTTCGCGACGTCGGTCGTCCCGAGGACGTCGTCCATGACGGGGCCGAGCTCCGCGCCGTCGCTCACTCGGGCGGCGACGTCGGCCGGAAGTTCGAGACTCGGTCCGGCGCCGCGTCCGACGGTCTCGCCGTCGGTGACGGCCGCCCACATGATCAAGAACAGCCCGTCAGTGCCGTCGAACGTCGCGACGCCGCCCTCGAGGCCGACGCCGTAGTCGAACTCGTCGGTCGCGAGCACGTTGCGGGCGCGGTTCTCGGCTCCTCGAACCGTCTCCGCGTGGCCCGTCGGCTGTTCGCTCACGCCAGAGTCGACGCCGACCGCCGTCACTGTCGCCTCCGGCAACGTCCGTTCGACCGCTCGTCGCTTCGCGGGGTTCCCGCTCCCGACACCGATGTGCATACGCTCTCTGTCGTGTCGGAGCCTATCGACCTGTCGGAAGCGGGCCGTGGAGCAGTTCGGCCAGCGTCTCGACCCCGTCGAGGAGTCGCGGACTTGGCTGGTTGAGGAGTGCGTCGTCGACGACGTGGACCGCGGCGTCGAGATCCCAGCCGCGGTCGGCGACGACGCCGGGGTCGACCCGGTCGCCACGACCGCAGACGTGGAGGACGACGTGGTCCGGGTCGGCGGCGGTCACGGTCGCCGCCGAGACCTCCCGGGAGCGGTCGCCGGCGTCGACGAAGGGGTACGTCCCACCGGCGACCTCGACGGCGTCGGGGACCCAGTTGCCGGCGGCCATCGGCGGGTCCGACCACTCCTCGCAGTAGACGACGGGTCGCTCGCGGCCGTCGACGTGGGTTGCGATACGGTCGAGCCGCCGGCGGGCGTCCGCTTCGAGGCGTCTCCCCGCCTCCGGTCGGCCGACGGCACGACCGAGCGTCTCGAACGTCTCGAGCGTCTCTGCCAGCGTGGTCGGGGCGGTGTGGACCACCTCGTACCCCCGGTCGCGGAGGTCGTCTCGGATCTCCGCCTGCAGGTCGTCGCAGGTGCAGACCACGTCGGGAGCGAGGTCCGCGAGGCGGTCGAGCGCCGGGTTGAGCCAGCCACCGACGGCCGGTCGGTCGAGGTCACAGTGCGTCGTAACCCCGACGAGGCAGTCGGCGGCCTCCATCGCGGCGAGCGTCGCCGTCGCGCTCGGGGCGAGCGAGACGACTCGCGGTTCGTCTGTCACGTCGACTTGTCGGACTGGCAGCGACAAATATCCGGCGCGACAGTGTTGATATTTAACCTTTGCTACGAATTCGAATCAGGTCCGTTATATCGCCTAAATTCGGCGTTTATTTGACTCTTTACCACAGCATTTATATGGTTGGTGTCCTTTTGTCGGGTAAGGAACGCACCGGGTTTTTTGAGGCAGTTCGCCCCCGGGAGCGCCCGCCGTCCCATACATGAGTGAAAAGACGCACACCCGGACACAGACGAGCGAGCAGACGACATCGAACGGTGAGACGCTTCGATGCCCCGAATGCGACGGAAACGTCGTCTCCGACGAGGGGCACGGTGAGACAGTCTGTGCGGACTGTGGACTCGTCGTCTCGGAGGACTCGGTCGACCGCGGCCCGGAGTGGCGCGCGTTCAACGCCAGCGAGAAGGACCAGAAGTCCCGCGTCGGAGCACCGACGACCAACACGATGCATGACAAGGGGCTGTCGACGAACATCGACTGGCGGAACAAAGACGCCTACGGCAACTCGCTCGGTTCCCGCCAGCGACAGAAGATGCAACGGCTCCGCAAGTGGAACGAGCGGTTCCGCACTCGTGACTCCAAGGAGCGCAATCTCAAGCAGGCGCTCGGCGAGATCGACCGGATGGCGAGTGCCCTGGGACTCCCGACGAACGTCCGCGAGACCGCGTCGGTGATCTATCGTCGCGCGCTCGACGAGAATCTCCTCCCCGGGCGCTCCATCGAGGGCGTCTCGACCGCCTGTGTCTACGCGGCCGCCCGGATGGCCGGCGTCCCCCGGAGCCTCGACGAGATCACCGACGTCTCCCGCGTCGAGAAGAGCGAGGTCGCTCGAACGTACCGCTACGTCGTCCGCGAACTCAAACTCGAGGTACGTCCCGCGGACCCCGAGAGCTACGTCCCCCGGTTCGCCTCCTCGCTCGAACTCTCCGAGGAGACCGAACGACGCGCCCGCCAACTACTGAAGAACGCCAAAGAGCAGGGCGTCCACAGCGGGAAGTCACCGGTCGGGCTCGCCGCCGCCGCCGTCTACGCCGCTGCCCTCCTGACCAACGAGAAGACGACTCAGGCGGCGGTCAGCGAGGTGGCCGACATCAGCGAGGTCACCATCCGTAACCGGTATCACGAACTGCTGGAGGCCGAGGAAGGCCTCGGCGTCGCCTGAGGTGACGCGCTCGACTGTTTCGTCGTCCTGAGACGCGTCTCGCTCGTCTCTGGTCGCTCGTCGTGTCCGACCACGTCGCTCGGAGGCGACTGTGGGGTGTCGCCTCGGGACGACCTTCCAGCGTGACTGGACCGGCGTCGGCAACCGCGAGACCCCAAACTACAACTTTCAGACCTGTGCACATGTACCGAGTGCACACCAACCACGTCCTCCGCGCGGCCGACGCGACGGACATGAGCCACGTCGCAGACGAGTCGGTCGACCTGGTGATCACCTCGCCTCCCTACCCGATGATCGAGATGTGGGACGAGCTGTTCACTGCGCGGGACCCGGCGATCGCCGATGCCCTCGCCGACGGCGACGGCGACGCCGCCTTCGAGCGGATGCACGCCCAACTGGACGACGTCTGGGACGAGGTCGCTCGCGTCCTCGCGCCCGGCGGCATCGTCTGTGTCAACGTCGGCGACGCCGTCCGATCGTTCGACGACGGGTTCAGACAGTTTCCGAACCACGCGCGAGTCATCGAGGCGTTCGACGACCGCGGTCTCCGGTCGCTCCCGGACATCCTCTGGCGCAAACCGACGAACCGTCTCACGAAGTTCATGGGGTCGGGGATGCTCCCACCCAGCGCCTACGTCACCCTCGAACACGAGTACGTGCTCGTCTTCCGCAAGGGAGAGGCGCGTGACTTCCCGCCGAGCGACCCCGAACGCTACGCGAGCGCCTTCTTCTGGGAGGAGCGCAACGAGTGGTTCTCCGATCTCTGGTCGTTCACGGGGACCGACCAGACGATGGAGGCGACGGCGACCGACGACCGAGAGCGGTCGGCGGCGTTCCCGCTCGAACTCCCGCTTCGACTCGTCCGGATGTACTCGACGTACGGCGACACCGTCCTCGACCCTTTCGCCGGGACGGGGACGACGACGCTCGCGGCGATGCACGCCGGCCGCGACTCCGTCGGTTACGAACTCGACGCCGACCTCGTCGAAGGGTTCGACGAGCGAACGACGGACCTCCCGACGCGGTCGCGGCGTCGAACCCGCCAGCGACTCGAGCGCCATCGGTCGTTCGTCGCCGACCGCGACCCGGACTATGAGGCGGTCCACTACGACGTCCCGGTCGTGACGCAGCAGGAGCGTCAGATACGGCTCTACGCCGTCACGGACGTCGCGAGAGCGACCGTCGGCGCAGACGAAGACGGCGACGTCGCCGCCGAGCGTGCCGTCCCGGACGGTCAGGGCGTCGAGGGTTCTCACGGTGACGAACGCCCGCACGGAGAGGCGTACGACGAGACGCGGACCGACTGTCGCAGCGTCCGCTACCGTCTCTCTCACACGCCGCTGGACGAGCTCGACGAGTCCGACGCCGACCACGGCTGACGTTGCGCCGAACGGGCAACGTTTACCCCGTCGCGTCACAGCACTCGGTATGGACTTCGACCGCTTCGTGCTCACAGCAAGCACTGCGGATCTCTCTGCGGAGCCGGCGGCACGCGACCACGCCGACGCCGTCGAGTTTCGGATGGATCTCGCGGACGACCCGCTGGCGGCACTGGACGCCTACGACGGCGAGCTCCCGCTTCTGGTCACCAACCGTGCCGTCTGGGAAGGAGGGGATGCGCCCGAGGAGGGCCGACTCGCCACGCTGGAGACAGCCGTCGAACACGACGCCGTCGAGGCCGTCGACGTCGAACTCCGGGCGCTCACCGGCACGGCGGAGACGACCGCTCGCGACGCGGCCGCGCTCCGAGAGCACGCCCGCGACCACGACGCCGCCGTCGTCGTCTCCGTCCACGACTTCGAGAGGACGCCGCCGGCGTCCGAACTCCGGGAGCTGCTCGTCGACGCGGCCCGCGAGGGAGACGTCGGCAAACTCGCGGTGACGGCGACCGATCGCGCCGACACGCTCGCGCTCCTGTCGGCGACGTACGAGGCGACGGCGGCCGGCGAGACGGTGGCGACGATGGCGATGGGTGAGCCGGGCCGTCACACGCGGGCGGTCGCGCCGCTCTACGGCTCTCGGATCGGCTACGCGCCGGTCGACCCGGCCGACGCGACCGCGCCGGGACAGTACGACCTCGCGACGCTCGCCCACCTGGTTGAGCGACTCGACACACCCGAGGCTTAATGGTAATCGAACAAGACATTCGGAGTAATCATGGGAGACACGGGACGGCGCGCACTCGTCGCGGCGCTGCTGGGCGCACTCGGTGCCTCGCTCGGTATCGCCGGTGTCGGCCACGCCTACCTGCGAGAGTGGCGTCGCGGCGTCGCGTGGTTCACGTTCGTTCTCGGGTCGATGCTCGTCTTGGTGTCGGTGTTCTCCGACCCGTCGAGAGTGACGGCGGACGTCGACTCGCTCCCGCTGACGGTCGTCGCTCCCATCCTCCTCTTGCTGTCGCTGAGCACCTTCGACGCCTACTATCTCGCCCGTCGCGGCCCGATCGGCCACTCGGGTCCGGACGCGGTCGTCTGTCCTCACTGCGGCGGTGAAGTCGACCCCGACCTCCAGTTCTGTCACTGGTGTTCCGAACCGCTCTCGACGCACCAGTCGTCGGACCGACGGACGCAGAGTCGATAGAGAGCGGTAGACGACCCCAGACTTCCGATCAAGACGCTCTCCGAGAGTCGCCGGACAGTCAGCGCGTTTAACGCGGCCTGTACGTCTGCGAAGAGTGTAATGCGGCGTTCAACGCTGACGTGAACGAGGCGGAGAACATCCGCCTCGAGTTGAACCAAAGGAACTCCGAGTCTCCACCCGTTTTGGGTGGGGAGAGGAGTACCGGCTGGTTGGCACAGCATGGAGCCTACCTATATGACCTGTCCAGCGGATTCCAACCACAGGAACAAGCGGTAGACTGCAACCCGTAATATCCCAATCCAGCGGTGCGGTGCCGTGGGGTTCCCGCGTTGACGAGAGACGCCGTGTCTCGTTCGCACGCCAGAACGCTCCACGTTCTGGGGACGTCTTCTGGCGCGGGAGGATGTCAATCCTCCCAGTCGAAGAGAGGCGCTCGCTCTGATTCGTGGAGGATAAACGGGCCGATAGCCCCCGATTCCTTCGCGATCGAGGCCGTCCGAAGGACGTGCGCAGTGAAAATAAAGAACGGAATCAACGCAAGCGTTACTCCGACGTTGATGAGCCAGACGAGTACGGGGACGCTGAGTACCGTTCCCGACACAGTCTCCGGTTTCAGATAAAGCGCGGCAGATACCGAGAAAATAAGCGCCGGGATTCCCGTAAAGAGGATCCGTCGAGACAAATTAACCAGTTCCCACTGGAGATAGTGTGCCTTGAAGAACTCCTCTGCCGGGCCAAACAACTCCAAGATATCTACGAGATCATCGATCGCCTCCTGTGCCTCTTCGCTCAAACTCTCTTGATGCACCCAGTACAGTCGACGAACGAGGTAGATCTTCCAGGAGTAATTGTACGAAAGAGCGGCCCGCATGATTGTGAACTCTCCGAACGATGCGTCTTCTAATTCATCGGTAATCCCGTCGGCACTTGTGGCGATCCGATCGACCAGCTGGTCGACCCGGTCCCGAAGGAGTTGGTCAGAACTCCCTTTTACGGCCTCCTGAACCGTCTCAGCCCGATCGACGCTCGTATTGATGAGCGTACTGAGGAACCGCTCCGGCTCTGGCGGACCAGTCCATTGAAACTCTCGCTCAGAGTCCTTCCTGAACGCCATCGACTTCTCCATCCGCTCGCGTTGTCGGCCCAGTGACCCGAACTCTTCGGAGAGCACGAGCTGATTGATCGAAACGACGAGCGTCATCCCGGTGATGAGGACACCGACGAGGGTTTGAAACAGCGTCTCGATCGTGTCCCCGTCGCTCAATATCGACAGATACGGAACATCGAGCGTGCCGAAAATCGTGAGGCAACCGAAGCAAGTGAGCGCCAGTATACCTGTAACGGTTAATCGATTTCCACTGAACAGAAACCAGTCCTTGAGTGATCGTTCACTATCCATTATCGTCTGGAGACATGAACGACTTCGACGGGATGGATGGTTCGAGGCTTATCATTTAAACGGGGAAACGCCGCACAAAAAGATAAAACGTGGGACTGTTGATCGCTTCCACCGAAACCGTACGAACTTTCCGTGTTGGAAATCAGACCAGAGAGCTACTCGGAACGCATATCTACTGGACAGTCGTTCGGCGACGATTGTCCGGAACGAACGAAACTGGTTTGCTGAATCCGTTCTCTCTCTTCGGCACACAGATTCCAGGAGGTGAGAGACGTGCGACGTCGAAAAGTACGGGGACGTTCGCTAACCTCCACGAGAACAAGGACAGGCCAGGGAAAGCGCGGACGACCCGACGTGGCGACGACGTGGACGCCGCCGCGCGGTGTCACTTCTCGATGATGCTCTCTTCGACGGCCTCGCCGAAATGGCGGGCAGTGTCCTCGTAGTAGACGAGCATCTCGTCGCCGACCTGGACGTCGGTGACGGCCTTCCGGCCCTCGCTCGTCGGCACCTTGATGGTCTCTGCGTTCTGCAGCAGCGTCTCGATACGGTCCTCGCCGCTCTCGGTCTCGATGCGCGCCTCGACGCGGAACATCGGGCGCTTCTCGATCTTTACGCGGCCGACGATGGCCTCGCGGGTGTTGCCCTGCGTGTCGACGACCTGCACCTCGTCGCCGCTCTTGAGTTCCGAGAGGTACTTCGTCTCGCCGCCGGGCGTGCGGACGTAGGCGTGGACGGCCCCCGCGTTCACGCGGAACGGACGGGAAGCGACGTACGGCGACTCGGCGGTCTCGGCGTGGACGAAGAACAGCCCGCGGCCCATGCTGCCGACGAGCATCCCCTCGTCGTGTTCGAGCAGGCTCCCCGTGTCGACGCAGACGCGGTCGGCCATCCCCGTCCGTTCGACGGCGGTCACCTCGGCCCAGGTGAGGTCGAGCGACTCGCGCTCGGCGGCGTCGCGCACCTCGACGGTCTTGCGGATCTCGTCGGGGCTATCGGTGTCGAGGAGGACGCCGTCGGCACCGAGCTCGAGCGTTTCGAAGGCGGTCTTGGCCTCCTCGGCCGTCGTCACGCCGGTGACGAGGTCGGTCTCGTCGCCGATGCGGGCGATGAGATTCTCGAGCGGAATGATCTGCCAGTTCTCGCCGACGACGAGCGTGAACTCCGCGTCGTGGGCGGCCTCCTCGGCGAACGACTCGTAGTCCTGATCGAAGATGCGGACGTACGCACCCTGTGCGCGGTCGTCGCCGCGGCGGAGCGTCGTCAGATCCGCAGAGCCGGAGAAGTCGGAGGGGAGATCGACGGTGCCGTCGCCCTCGCCGCCCTTGCCGACGACGTAGGCGTCTGCACGGGCCTCGTGGCCGCCGTCGTTCTCGGCGTCCTCGGCGTCGAGGACGTACGCCTCGGTGTCCTGCAGGAACGCCGCGATCTTCACGTCGCCGAGCTCGCGGACGCGAGCGATGTCGCTCTCGTCGACGAGCACCCAGTCGACGCCCGATTCGAGACCGGCGGTGATCCGTTTCTTTCGTGTCTCCCAGTCGCCGACGGTGTCGTCGGCCTTCAGCCAGACGCTGCGTGTCATTACCGGACTCTTTCCGTGACGGTGGCTTGAACGTGGCGGATACCACAGCCCTTGTCGGGGTCCCCGCCGCGGCGGACGGTGGGCGATCACCGAACGACGGGCGGTCGTCGAGCGCGGTCGGTCAGTCGGTCAACAGGAGTCCGAACAGTCGGTCGCTGGCGACGACGCCGGCGACGACGACCGCGCCGAACAGTGCCACGCCGAGGAACAGCAACAACCAGTGTGGCAGCGCCGTCTCGACACCGACGCCGGCGGGACCGACGTGCAGCATCGGCTACGCCTCCGCCTCCGACCGGACGGGGTTCCCCCCGGCGTGTCGGTACAGATACGCGCCCGCACCGACGATGAGCAAGCTGACGACGACCCAGTGGGGGTCGTAGATCCCCGCCCCGCTGTGAGTCGCGTGGTGGACCCCGAGCAGCATGTGGTCGACGACGACATCGAGCAGGTCGAACAGTCCGACGCCGAGCACCGTTGCCCCCGCCAGCGGTTTCAGCCGGAGCGGTGCGGCCGCACGCCGCTCTGCGGCCCACACCAGACCGCCCCCGACGCCGGCCACCGCGAGCATGGTAAGCGAGAACAGCCCGTCCGCGAGGATGTTCATCCGAAGCCCCGACAGCGTCGACGGGTCGTAGACGTTCGAGACGAGATGGTGCAACTGCAGGACATGATGGAGAAAGAGGACGTCGACGAGTCCACTGAGTCCGAACCCGAAGACGACCGCCCCGACGACGCTCTGAGTGGCGATCCGGTTCATAGCTCTCGGTACAGCGGCCGCTCCTGTATGCGTTGTTGCCGAAAGAACTGACCTCGTCGACGGACCGTCCGGGCTACTCGTCGGGGGCGAGTTCCGCCAGTTCGAGCGCTTCCTCGGCGCTGCGGTCGTCGTGGATGATGGCGGAGACGGCGCGCGAGATGGCCTCGGGGTCGTCGTGCTGGAAGATGCTGCGACCCATCGAGACGCCGGCCGCACCGGCGTCCATCGTCCCGCGGACCATCTCGGCGGTCTGTCGGTTCGTCCCCTTGCTCCCACCGGCGATGACGACCGGGAGGCGCGTCGACTCGACGACGTGGCGGAAACTGTCGGCGTCGCCGCTGTAGCCCGTCTTGACGACGTCCGCACCGAGTTCTTCGGCGAGTCGGACGGCGTGGCCGATCGCCTCGGGGTCGTCGCCGGCGATGTCCGGGCCGCGGGCGTACGCCATCGCGAGCACCGGGATCCCGAAGCGGTGTGCCTTCTCGGTCACCTCGCCGAGTTGGGTCATCTGCGTCGGTTCGTAGTTGCTGCCGACGTTGATGTGGAAGGAGACGGCGTCGGCGCCGACGCGGATGGCCTCCTCGACGCTACTGGTGAGTCGCTTGTCGTCCTCGTCGGGGCCGATCACCGTCGACCCGTTGAGGTGGACAATGAACCCCTTCGTGTTCTTGTTCGGGTGGACGCGCGGGGCGACCCCCTTCTGTGTGAGTACCGCGTCGGCACCACCACGGGTGATGGCGTCGACTGTCGATTCGATGTCTTTCAGCCCCTTCACCGGGCCGAGCGTCACTCCGTGGTCCATCGGGACGACGAAATATCGTCCGTCTGTGCCGATGCGTTCGAGTCGAGACTGTAGGCCTGCGTCCATGAGTTTAGTTATGTGAATCTGTGTCAATCCGTCCTTATTGCCGTTCCGGATGCGGTACACGTTGCTCGGCACCCCGGAGGGCGCCGTCTTTCAGCTCGCGCGCCTTGGTTTCGAGACGGTCGGCCACCTCGGCGGCGCTGTCGCCGCTTTCGTGTCCTTCGGCGACGATGTCCACGAGCGCGCTGCCGACGATGATGCCGTCGGCGCCGCCGGCGACGATGTTCGCGGCGTGTTCGCCCGTCTTGATGCCGAAGCCGACGGCCTTCGGCACGTCCCACTGCGAGAGACGGTCGAGGCTGTGACCGGTCTCCTCGGAGACGTCGTCCTGTGCGCCGGTGACGCCGAGGCGGGCCTGCACGTACACGTAGCCCGACACCCGTTCCATGATGCGTTCGAGTCGCTCGCCGCGCGTCGTCGGCGCGACGATGAACACGAGGTCGCGGTCGAACTCGTCGCACGCTTCACGGAGCGGGTCGGCCTCCTCGGCGGGCAGGTCCGGGACGACGAAGCCGTCGATGCCGACCTCGGCGGCCTTCTCGACGAAAGGACGTGGACCGGGTTCCTCACCGAACTGGTAGATGAGGTTGTAGTACGTCATGCAGACCAGCGGGACGTCGACGTCCAACTCCTCGACGAACTCGAAGAACCGCGTCGGCGTCATCCCGCCCTCCAGCGACCGGACGACGGCCGACTGGATGGTCGGTCCCTCCGCGATCGGTTCGGAGAACGGCAGCCCGAGTTCGATCAGGTCGGCACCACCGCGTTCGAGCGCCTCGACGTACGCCAGCGAGGACTCGTAGTCCGGGTCGCCGACGGCGAGATACGGGACGAACGCGGGACCGTCGTCGAAGGCGTCGGAGATCCGGCTCATTCAGAGCCCTCCCTGGAACGCGTCCATGTCGGGGGCGTTCGGGATGTCGCGCTTGCTCGTCTCCTCGATGACCGACTCGAGGTCCTTGTCGCCGCGGCCCGAGACGTTGACGACGACCGTCTCGCCCAACTGCTCGTACTCCTCGTGGAGATACGCGAAGGCGTGGGCCGTCTCTAGTGCCGGGATGACGCCCTCCTCCTGGGAGAGACGGTGGAACGCCTCCAGTGCGGCGTCGTCGTCGACGTTGACGGGCGTGACGCGTCCCTCGTCGACGAGATGTGCGAGTTCGGGGCCGACGCCCGCGTAGTCGAGCCCCGAGGAGACGCTGTGGGACTCCATGATCTGGCCGTCGCGGTCCTGCAGGAGTTTCGTGCGAGCGCCGTGGAGCACGCCCTCGTCGCCGGTCGACAGCGACGCGGAGTTGGGGGCGACCCCCGCCTCCTCGTCGACTTCGAGGCTACTCCCACCCGCCTCGACGGCGTAGAGGTCGACCCCCTCGTCGTCGACGAACTCCGCGAACGCGCCCATCGTGTTCGACCCGCCGCCCGCACAGGCGAGTACGGAGTCCGGCAGGCCGCCGAACTGCTCTTCGGACTGGCGGCGCGCCTCCTCCGAAATCACGGCCTGAAAGTCCCGCACCATGCTCGGGAACGGGTGTGGACCGACGACCGATCCGATGACGTAGTGCGTCGTCTCGACGGTCGTCGCCCAGTCGCGCATCGTCTCGGAGATGGCCTCCTTGAGCGTCCCGCGACCGACCGTGACGGGGTTCACTTCGGCCCCGTTGATACGCATTCGGAACACGTTGGGGCGCTGGCGGTTGATGTCGCGCGTCCCCATGTAGATCTCGCAGGGCATGTCGAGGTGGGCGGCCGCCATCGCCGTCGCGGTGCCGTGCTGGCCTGCGCCGGTCTCGGCGACGATGCGCTCTTTGCCCATGTACTTCGCGAGCAGCACCTGTCCGAGCGCGTTGTTCAGTTTGTGCGCGCCGCCGTGGAGGAGATCCTCGCGCTTCAGGTAGACCTCTCGGTCGTAGCGTTCCGAGAGGCGGTCCGCCCGCTGCAGCGGCGTCGGTCGGCCGCCGAAGTCCCGCAGTCGCCGTCGGAACTCGTCTACGAACCCGTCTTCGTTGTTCAGGACGTAGCGTTCGTAGGCGTCGTCCAGTTCCTCGATGGCCGGCATCAACGCCTCGGGTACGTACTGTCCGCCGTAGTCGCCGAATTTGCCGTCTGTGTTCGTGCTCATGTCGTCTCCTGTGTCGCGGTCGTCAGGCGCCGGACGTTCTCAGTCACGTCACCAGCGCCCATGATCGCCGTCCCGACGAGGAGCGCGTCCGCACCGGCCGCGCGCATCCGTCGCACGTCGTCGACGGTCGACACGCCGCTCTCTGCGATGAGTGTCACGTCGTCGGGGACGCCCGTCGCGACCTCCTCGAACGTCACGAGGTCTACCTCCAACTTGGCGAGGTCGCGGTTATTGATTCCGATGATGGACGCGTCTGCCGCGAGCGCCGCCTCCAACTCGGCGGCGTCGTGGACCTCGACCAGCGCCTGGAACCCGCGTGACTCGGCCGCCTCGACCAGTCCGGCGAGGTCGTCGACGAACCGGGCGATGAGCAGCACGACGTCCGACTCGACGACGTCGAGTTGGTCCTCGCGCACGACGAAGTCCTTCCGCAGGACGGGGACGTCCACCGCCTCACGGATGCGTCGGAGGTTCGCCGTCGATCCGCCGAAGTGCTCGGGTTCGGTGAGCACCGACAGGGCGGCGGCCCCGCCTGCGACCATCTGCTCGGCCAGTTCGACCGGGTCCTCGTCGCGCGTCCCCTCCGTCGTCGGACTCGTCGGCTTGACCTCCGCGATGATCGGCACGCGACCGTCGGCCTCGACTGCCGCGACGGCGTCGGTGAGCGACCGCGCGTCGACGGCGAGTCGCTCCGTCCCGCCCTCGCGTTCCCGCGCCGCGGCGAGAATAGAGCGCACCGCCGGCGCGATCTCGTCCTCATTAGCGTTCATCATTGTACACTAGCGCACTCATCTGTACAAAAGGCTTGCGCCACTGGCTCAACTTTCAAGTCCGGGTCGGTCCTCCGAGGGGGTATGGAGGACGCCGGAATCTACGCACGCGAGTTCGACGCGCTAGACACCGTGATCCAGTTGGGTGTCGCAGGTGGGAAGGTCATCGACGTCTCGTTCCCCGAGCGCGTCGCCGACGACGCCGAGGGCGACCATCCGTTGCTCGACCGCATCGACGACTACCTCGCCGGCGATGAGGACCACTTCGACGACGTCCCCGTGGCGCTGACGGTGCCGACGGAGCAGCGCCGAGTACTCGACGCGCTCAGAAAGCTCCCCTACGGCGAGACGGTCGCTGTCGACCGCGTCGCGCGACTGGCGGGGTTCGACGACGAGGACGACGAGGAGATGCGGACGGTGCGGAGCGCGCTTCGCGAGAACCCGACACCGATCTTCGTCCCGGACCACCGCGTCGAGGGCGCAGGAGGGGCGACGCCGCCCGACGTCGGAAAGCGACTGCGAGCAGTCGAACGGTGAGCGGGTTCTCTATCTCACTTCACCGACTTCTCACTCGTCCGTACAGATACAACCCGAGTCCGGCGAGCAACAGCAGGTTCGACGTCGTCTCCGCCGTCGGCCACCCAGTGACGAGTCCGATGGCCTGCGCGACGCCGGAGCCGACGAACGCGACACCGGTCGTAACGCCCAGCGTCTGTCCGTCGCTGTTGACGAGCACGAGATAGCCGACGACGACGATGGCGACGCTGAAGACGACGTCGACGACCAGCGAGACGAGCGGGTCACCCGTAGCGATGGAGACGAGCACGAGCAACACGTAGCCGAGGAGGAACGCGCGCAGCAGGTTCTGCTGTCGTTGGGAGATCTCGGAGGCGGCCATACGCACTCTGGGTGCGTCGGGTACTTCACTCCGGCGTCGCTCCCTCAATGACCCGTACTGCGCGACGTCCCGAGCGACTCGACGACTCCTTTCCCGCCCACGACGCCCGCGACGAGTAGTGAGACAACGACGACGGGCATCAGTGGTCCCTCCGGGTTCGTGTACGCGGCGGCAACCATCGCACACACCGCGACCGTCAGGAATCCGACCGTGAGACGCCGCTCGCGGAGTGCGAGGCGTCTGAGGAACACCCCGTACAACGACCCGAACACGAAGAGGTTGACACCGAACCCGAAGTCAGTAGGCCAGAAGTCAGTACCGACGATTCGGTCGAGGATGGCGAGGCTCTCGAAGAGCACACAACAGCAGAGCCCGACGGCGGCGACGACGTCCGTCGCGTCGAGGTCACGCCGGCCGTCGAACGGGGAAGGGACCATACGCCCGATTCAGCTGGGGTCGTGATAAGCGCTACACCCAGTCGATACCGAACCCCTCGTGCACCACGAACTCAAGGGCGTTGACGAGGTAGTGGGCGACGACGACGACCAGCAGACTCTCGGTCAGCACGAACGCCGCCGCGAGCACGAACCCCAGCATCCCCGTGACGAAGATCCCGCCCGGTCCCTGGGCACCGTGACCGAGCGCGAAGGCGACCGAGGAGAGCACCGCGAGTAGCCACGGCGAGACGCCGAACCCCGCGGCGACGACGCCGACGAGCGCCGCCCGGAACAGCAGTTCCTCGAAGCCGGCGATCACTGGAAGCACGAGAAGCAGGAGCACCGCCCATCCCGCCGCGGAGTCGGGTGCGAGCGCCTCGCGCAACTCCTCGGAGCTCCCGACGCCGAGCCGTTCGCCGAAGGCCGCGCCGACTTCGTTGACCGCGTAGAGGCCGGCGCCGAGACCGACGCCGAGCGCCAACGCGAGGAGGCTCACGCCGTCGTCGCCGAGTCCGAGCGCGTCGAGCGGAATCTCGGTGTACCACGCACCGACGACGAGAAACGCGCCGAACAGCCCCTGCGAGAGCGCGACGTTGACGAGCAGCGACGTCGTCGACAGCTCGTAGCCGCCCCCTGCGTGCAGCCTGTGTCGGTGGTGGCGGTCAACGTCGAGCGCCTCCCAGCCACCGTCCGAGTCGCCGGTGGCGGCGTCGCTGCTCCTCGTGACGCCTCCGTCCGGCGTCGTCCCGTCCGGTCGGTCGCGTCGACGGCGCTTCAGCGGCCGTTCCGGGTCGAACCCGAGCCGTCGCTGGTCGTCGGAGCCGTTGGAAAAAACCTCCTTCGAGGCGTGTGCGAGCAGGAGAAGGAGACCGAGGACGACGCCCGCGAACCCCGCGAACGCCGCCCAGTTGGTCATCTACTGCGGACTGGGGCTGCTCGGACCCTTGTTGACGCTCTTGCCCTGCTGCTTGTCGAGCGTCGATCCGGTGATGCTCTTGAGGCGGTCGATGAGTGAGTCCTTCTCGGGTTCGCCCTCGAGCGCCACGTCGAGCACCTCGCTGATGTGCGAGACGGGGACGATGTCGACCATCTCCTTGTACTCGTCTTCGATCATGACGTCCTGCATGTTCGCCGCCGGGATGATGACGGTGTCCATGCCGGCCTTCGCGGCCGCCTCGATCTTGTGGGTGACCCCACCGACCGGGAGCACGTCGCCACGAACGGACAGCGAACCGGTCATGGCGATGTTCTGTGCGACGCCGACGTTCTCCAGCGCGCTGATGACGGCGGTCGCCACGGTGACGGAGGCGGAGTCGCCGTCGACGCCCTCGTAGGCCTGGACGAACTGGATGTGGACGTCCTTCTCCGAGAGGTCCTCGTCGGAGAACTTCTTGATGATCGCCGAGACGTTCTGCACCGACTCCTCGGCGATCTCTTGGAGCTTCCCGGTGGCGATGACCTGACCGGGCCCCTGCGAGGGAGCCACCTCGGCCATGACGGGCATCACGATACCGGAGTCCTCGCCCATGACGGCGAGCCCGTTGACCCGACCCGTGACGAAGCCGTCGTTGACGGAGAGCTCGTAGTCCTTGCGGCGCTGGATGTAGTCGTCGGCGATCTGCTGTTCGATGCTGCGCGAGCGGCGCTTGGCCTGCAGGACGTGTCCCCGCGTGACCTCGTCTGCGCCCTCCGCACGAGCGATGTCGCCGGCGACGCGCACCAGTCCACCGAGGTTCCGGAACTCGAGGGTGAGATGTCCCTTCCGACCCGCACGGCGGCGGGCCTCGAGGATGACCTCCTCCATCGCCTCGCGGTTGTAGCTCGGGAGGCGGCCGTCCTTGGCGACCTCTTGGGCGACGAACCGCGCGTACTTGCGGCGCATCTCCGGAGTGTCCTCGATGGTGTCGTCCATGTACACCTCGTATCCGTACCCCTTGATACGGGAACGGAGTGCGGGGTGCATGTTCTCCATCGCGTCGAGGTTCCCCGCAGCCACCATGACGAAGTCCGTCGGGACCGGTTCCGTCTGGACCATCGCACCCGAGGAGCGCTCGGACTGTCCGGTGATGCCGAACGCGCCCTCCTGGATGGCGGTCATGAGATGCTGCTGGGAGCGGATGTCGAGCGTGTTGATCTCGTCGACGAACAGCACGCCCTTGTTCGCCTTGTGGATCGCGCCGGGTTCGACGCGGTCGTGGCTCGGCGTCTCCATCCCGCCGGACTGGAACGGGTCGTGGCGGACGTCACCGAGCAGTGCCCCGGCGTGTGCACCCGTCGCGTCCTCGAACGGCGCCGTCTTCGTGTCGGCGTTGTTGACGAGGAGGTTCGGAATCATCGCGTCGCCGCTGCGAGAGCCGTAGCGGAACGCCAGATAGATGATACCCGCCGCGAGGATGCCGAGCAGGATCTGTCCGGCGATGATCAGCGAGTAGCCGAGGACGACGGCGATGATGATCCACATGAGGAACGAGCGCATCTGGTTGCGCTTGCGCGCCTCCTCTTTGTGGGCCTCGACGATCTGTTCACCCTTGCCGGCCGGCACCGTCCGTACCTTCGGCTGGTTGCCGTCGTCGGGGTTGTGGTAGACGAGAACGTCCTGAAGCTCCTCCTTCGGCAGGAGTTCGGCCATCGCCTTCGCGAGCATCGACTTCCCCGTCCCCGGAGAGCCGATCATCATCACGTGACGGCGCTGCTTCGCCGCCTTCATGACGACGTCGCGGGCGTGCTCCTGTCCGATGACCTGGTCGACGAGTCGGTCGGGAACCTCGATCTCGTCCGTCGAGTCGATGAGGAGTCCGCCGAGGAGGTCGTCCTCGTCGACGTCCTCCGCGATGTCGGCGTTGACCTCGACGCTGCTGCCGAGGTCGTCTATCGACCCGCTCTCCGTCCCCTCGGGGTCGGGGTGGTGACCCCGCTCACGGCTGCCGTCCGTCGGCTGGCCCCCGGACGATGGGGCCTGCTCCTGATCCGGGTCCTGGTCCGAATGGTCGGACCGCTCGGAGTCGTGGGCCCCTTGTTCCGGGTGCCTGTCGTCGTTGTCCATGTCGTTGCTCATAGAACTGTGTCGCTGTATAGACCGTAGGGTGCGCGATTGATATACTTTCTCCCCGCGGGTCGACGCGACGCATCACCGTATCCGGGTTTTGACGCCCGTTACGCTCCGTTTCGGTCGAAATCGCCGACTCGTCGGGTTTATAAATGTTCGGTCGAAACTGGGGGGCATGCGGGGGTTCTACATCGGTCGCTTCCAGCCGTATCACAACGGCCACCACCACATGGTGAAAGAGATCGCAACGGAGGTCGACGAACTCGTTCTCGGGATCGGGAGCGCGGGCGACTCGCACTCGACGCGCAACCCATTCACCGCCGGCGAGCGCGTGATGATGATCACCAAGTCGGTCTCCGAGTTCGACCTCACCACCTACGTGGTCCCCATCGAGGACCTCGATCGGAACTCCGTCTGGGTGAGTCACGTCCAGAGCATGTCGCCGAAGTTCGACGTCGCCTACTCGAACAACCCGCTCGTCATCCAACTGTTCAACGAGGCCGGCGTCGAGGTCCGCCAGTCGCCGATGTTCCGACGGGAGGTGCTCGAAGGCACCGAACTCCGCCAGCGGATGATCGACGACGAGGACTGGCGACATCTCGTCCCCGACCCCGCGGTCGACGTCGTCGACGAGATCGACGGCATCGAGCGCATCCAGAAGGTCAGCGACAGCGACTCCAACGGCACCCCCAACGCTCACTCCGAGTAACCGACGATGCTCACGCTCGCCTCCGACTTCGGGAGTCCCTACCCGGCCGCGATGAAAGGCGTCCTCCTCGACCGCCTCGGCGACGTGACGCTGGTCGACGTCGCCCACGACTTCCCCCGACAGGACGTCCGCGCGGCGGCGTTCTGGCTCCGCGAGACGCTCCCGTACTTCCCGCCCGCCGTCCACCTCGCCGTCGTCGACCCCGGTGTCGGCACCGACCGCGCGGCGCTCGCCGTCCGCGTCGGCGACCACGCGCTCGTCGGCCCCGACAACGGGCTGCTCCTGCCGCCGGCGAGACGACTCGCAGCGCGGCAGGGCGGCGACGAGAGCGACGTGGAGGTGTTCGACGTCGCCTACGACGACCCCGACTCACACACCTTCCACGGGCGCGACGTCTTCGCGCCTGCCGCGGCCGACGTCCACGCGGTCGGGGTCGACGCGCTCGACGGGATCGATCGCCTGACGCCGCTGACGGACGACGACTACGTCGACCTCACGTTCCCCGAGGCGACCGTCGCCAGCGACGAGGTGACCGGCGAGGTGCTCGTCGTCGACGACTTCGGTAACGCCATCACCAACGTCCCCGGCGACGTCCTCGCCGACCACGACGAGGCCACGGTGAACGGCGAGCGCGTCCCCGTCGGCGACTCCTTCGCTGCCGTCTCCGAGGGTGACCAACTGCTCACCGTCGGCAGCCACGGCTACGTCGAGTGCGACGTGAACCGGGGACGCGGCGACGAGGCGTTCGGACTCGCCACCGGCGACGCGGTTCACCTCGAGTTCTGATGGACGCCTTCGAGTTCATGAACGTCGTCGGTCTCGTCGCGTTCGCGATGGTCGGGTCGCTGAAGGCTGCCGACGCCGACCTCGATCTCTTCGGCGTCACGGTGCTCGGAATCCTCACCGCCCTCGGCGGCGGGACGATGCGCGACGTCCTCGTCGGCCGGACGCCCGCCTCGCTGCAGTCCGTCGGCGAGATGAGCGTCGCGTTCGTCGGCGTCGGTCTCGCCGTCGTCCTCACGCGGGCGATCCCCGACCGACTGCGCGACCATCCGTCCGTCCTCCTCCCCGACGCGGTCGGACTCGCGGCGTTCGCAGCGACGGGGGCGCTCGTAGGGTCGCAGGCGGGACTCTCACCCTACGGCGTCGTCATCCTCGCCACGTTGACCGCGGTGGGTGGGGGGAGTCTGGCGGACCTGCTTCTCACACGCGTCCCCGTCGTCCTCCGTGAAGACTTCTACGCGACGCCGGCGCTCTTCGGCGGTGTCGTCTTCTGGCTGCTGCTTCGGCTGGACGTGACGGGCGACACTGCCGCGCTCGTCTGTGCAGGACTCGTGTTCTCGGTTCGCGTGCTCGCGCTCCGCTACGACTGGGAGCTACCGCGCGTCTGAGCGGTCGTAACAGATTTGACAGCCCGCTGTGAGCTTCGCTCGTGAGCATCATCGTCGGCCCCACGCTGCCGGAACCGTACTACAGCACCGTCAAAGACGTCTGGGCGGACCTCGACGCCGAGTTCGGATTCGGCAGCATGGTCAACCCCTTCCCGCACTTCACGCTCTACGGCCTCGACGACGCCGACGTCGACGCCGTCGAACGAGTCGTCTCGGAGGTCGCCGCGAACCACGGCCCCTTCTCGGTCCGGACAGACGGTATCGGCGTCTTTCCGGGCAACCACGTCTACGTCCCGGTGACGCACTCGCGTACGCTCGGTGACCTCCACGGCGAGATGGTCGACGAACTCCGTGCGCTCGGCGACCCGCTGATGCCGTTCTACGAGCCCGGGAGCTGGTTTCCGCACGTCGGACTCGCTCTCGGCGTCGACGACGAGCAGGTCGGCGAGGTCGTGTCGTTCCTCCTCGACTACGACTTCGCGTGGGAGTTCACCGTCGACAACGTGGAGGTCGAGTACTTGAGTGACGAGGCGAGTCAGTTCGAGCGCGTCGCGTCGGTCGAACTCTGAGCGGTTGCGCGGAGCGTAGGACTGTCGTCCCTGCTCTCCGCACTGACGGAACAGAAACCTCGAAAAACCAAAGAGCTCGATTCGACTCGGCTTCGACCTTACTCCGCCGCGATGACGTCGTCGATGCGGACGATCATCGTCGCAGCCTCGGTGGCGGACTCGATCGCCTCACGCTTGACGGCCGCGGGGTCGATGATGCCGTACTCGACGGGGTCGGCGACCTCGCCGGTGCGGCCCGTGGAGATGATGCCCGCGCGGCCCTCCTTGTCGAACAGCGCGCGGAGGTCGACGAT
Source organism: Halogranum amylolyticum (assembly GCF_900110465.1). Classification (GTDB taxonomy): domain Archaea; phylum Halobacteriota; class Halobacteria; order Halobacteriales; family Haloferacaceae; genus Halogranum; species Halogranum amylolyticum. The sequence continues at coordinate 342,076 of NZ_FODV01000002.1, read as the reverse complement.
GGCGTCGATGGGGTCCATCCCGCAGTTCTCCGCGAGCGTGCGGGGCAGCGAGTCGACCGCGTCGGCGAACGCCTCGACGGCGAGCTGCTTGCGGCCCTCGATACCGGCGGCCTCGGCGCGGATGTAGTCCGAGATGGCGATCTCGGTGCAGCCAGCACCCGGGACGACGCCGCCCTTGTCGAGCGCGGCGATGACGACGTCGACGGCGTCGTTCATCGCGCGTTCGAGTTCGTCGACGACGTGTTCGGTGCCGCCGCGGAGGAACAGCGTCACGGACTTCGCCGCGTCGCCGCCCTCGACGAAGGTGAGTTCGTCGTCGCCGAACTTCTCGACGTACACCGTGTCGACGTGGCCGAACTCCGACTCGTCGACGTCGCCGAGCGAGCCGAGGCGCTTCGCGCCGGTCGCGCGGGCCAGCGCCTTCGCGTCCGTCGACTTGACGTTCTTGAATGCGAGGATGCCCGCGTCCGCGAGGTAGCCCGCGACGCGGTCGTCGATCTTCTTCGTGCAGAAGACGACGTCGACGCCGGCCTCCTTCAGCGTCTTCGCGTAGCCGCGAAGCTCCCGGTCTTCGGCCTCGATGGCGGCGTTGAGCTGGTCGACCGAGGTGATGTTGTACTCCGCCTTCGACTCACCCTTGCGAACTTCGAGTTTCATGTCGAGGACGGCGACGGTCGCGTCCTCGACGCGCTTGGGCATGTTGCCGTTCGCGCGCTCCTTGTCGATGACGACGCCCTCGACGAACGACGTCGCCGACGAGGAGGCACCCGTGCGGGTGAGTACGCGGATGTTGTCGCGGTCGATCCGCTCGCCGTCGGCGACGTGGCGGACCGCCTCGACGACGAGCTTCGCGAGGGCGTCGGCGGTGACGTCGCCGGTCCCCTTGCCGGTCATCGAGGACTCGGCGACCTGCTGGAGCGTCTCGTCGTCGCCGAGGTCGAGATCGAGTACCATCTCGTCGATGGCCTCCTGTGCGAGACGGGCACCCTCGTGGTACCCTTCGACGACGACCGTCGGGTGGAGGTCAGCGTCCAAGAGGTCCTCTGCCTGTGCGAGCAGTTCGCCCGTGAGGACGGCGGCGGTCGTCGTCCCGTCGCCGACCTCCTCTTCTTGGGTCTGGGCGACTTCGACGATCATCTGTGCGGCGGGGTGCTCGATGTCCATCTCCTCGAGGATGGTCGCGCCGTCGTTCGTGATGACGACGGTGCCCGAGGAGTCGACGAGCATCTTGTCCATCCCTCGCGGACCGAGTGTGGTCCGTACCGCGTTGGCGACGGCCTTCCCGGCGCGGATGTTGGAGTCCTGCGCGGCCTGCCCGCGGGTCCGCTGGCTGCCTTCCGAGAGAATGAACATCGGTTGCTGCATGCGACTTGCCATGATGAGTAAACCTCAGCAGTCCCATGGTTAGCGGTTCTATATATCTGTTTCTATCGTGGTCCTCAGAATCGCATGACAGCGTCGGGGTACACTGCGAGCTGCTGGCACGCCTCCCACGCCTGTATCGACAGGAACATAACGGACGATACGGAGATGCGGACGATGCTGGAGTTGGAACACGGCTTTCGAGTCGTGGACGTGAACGCACGGCTCGATCCGGACTCGGGTGCGGTCGCCACCCGGGGACGCGAGATTACCCCCGAGCGACTCGAACGCGAGATGCACCAGGCGGGCGTCGTCCGGGCGGTCGTCGCACCGAGCGTCCGCCCCCGCTCGGAGGGGTATCTCCGCGCGAACAACGCTGTCGCGCGACTGAGCGTCGACCGGCCGTTCCTCGCGTTCGCTCGCCTCAACGGGGTTCGCGACGTCGCCAGCGGCGCGACCTCCCGTCTCCGCAACCTCACGGTCACCCGGAAGGAGCACCACGTCTCGCCGGAGGACGTCGAACAGTACGCCTACGACGGCCGGTTCCACGGGTTCGTCCTCGACCCCGCCCGCGACGGGCTCCCCGACGACGCGGTCCTCGACCGACTCGACGACGTCAGTTTCCCCGTACTCGTCTACGCGGGCGAGGCGTTCCCCCCGAGCGCCGTCGCCGACTATCTGCTGGACCACTCCTTCCCGGTCGTACTGACGAGTTTCGGTGGCTTCCCGCTCAACCGCGAGCTGATGGGAGAGGCGATCGACCTCCTCGACCAGCAGGACGACCTCTATCTGGAGACGAGTTTCGTGCGCTACCGTGCCGTGCTAGAACGCGCACTCAGAGAACATCCCGACCGCGTGCTGTTCGGCAGCGGTGCACCCGAGACACACCCGGACGTCGGCGTGATGGAGCTGTTGACGCTCGACGTCTCGGAGGACGCGATGCGACGTGCCTTCTCGAAGAACCCCTCGCGCGTCGTTCCCGAACTCGGCCCCGGCGGCGGCTGATCTCTCACCGCCAGTCGTACCGTGCGACCGCCCGGTCGGCACGCTTCGACAGCCCGTGGGGGTTGCGCGACCGGTCTCGGTCGCGTGCGCGAGCGACCAGTCCGTCGGAGGTGCCCGTCGAGATACCGCCGACGACGTCGCGGCCGTTGCCGAACCACCCCGTCGGCGTCCCCTCACCGCCGAGCACGTCGCGAGCGGCCGAAGCGGCGTCGCCCACGGCGTGGGCGAGCGTCCGATGGACGACCGTCGGGCGGAGGCCGTAGTTCTTCACCAGTCGGTAGGCGAGTGCGCGGTACTTCCACCGCCAGTCGCGCTGCTGGACGCCGCCGTCGGCCTCGTACTCCCGACGGACGCACATCTCCGGTGTCCAACTGACGTCGGCGTCGAACCCACCGAGTCGGTGGGCGGCGTCGCGCGCGCCGCCGGTCTCGAGATACTCGTCGAAGCCGTCGAGGTCGTGGAGCGTCCGGCGGCGAAAAGCGACGTTCCGACCGTTGAAGTAGGTGACGTGACGGTTCGCGATGTCACGCTCCTCGGCCTCCTCGGTCGTCATCCCTCCCTGCAGCGTCTGGTGAGTCGGGCCGGTGACGACGTGGGCGTCCTCCAGGCCCGTACGGAGCGCGTCGAACCACGACTCCTCGACGACGAGGTCCTGTCCGAGGAAGGCGACAGCGTCGCCGTCGGCTACTTCGACGCCGGCGTTGCGAGCGACGTTGAGTGTCCGTGCCGAGATCTCGACGAGCACGTCGACGTCGTCGCGTTCGCGAACCATCCCGGTTGTGCCGTCCGCGGAGGGACCGTTGACGACGATCACCTCCGCGTCCGGCGCGTACGCTGCCAGCGAGTCGAGGCTGGCGGCCAGCTGGTCCCGCCCGTTCAGGGTCGGGACGACGACCGAGACGTGCATACCAGCTACCAGTACGACGCGACACTTAAACTGACGCATCTCGCGGAGACGAAGTCGGAAGGAAGTGGGTGCAGCCGGAGACGGCTTGGTCAGGTGTCTCCGGCCTGCCGTGGTCGACGTATGCCGACCAGTCAGCTGTCCGTTCGGGTCGTCAGCAGTTCAGGTAGTAGACCTGCTTGCGTGCGTCCTTGAAACTGTAGCGCGACCCGACCAGGTCAGAGTCCTCGAGGCGGTTCAACGCGTAGCGGACCGTCCGGTCGGGGAGGAGCGACTCCTCGGCGAGCTGCCCCTGCGAGAGCGGTGCGTCGCTCTCGAGCACTTTGGCGACGAGTTTCGCACTCGGCGGCAGTTCGCGGAGACGGTCGCGGAACTCGGTCTCTGAGAGTAGGTCTTCACTGCTGGCTTCTGCGGTACTGGTGCTCATACTACACGGTCGGACGTCGCCAGTGGTAAAGGTTGGCTACATATAGAACAAAAGCCTTGAGACTCCTTAAGGTCCTAATATCTATGAGGTATACGCGGCGCAGTCGGGCGATCTTCCCGTCCCGAGCGATTGTTCGTTCGGGTTTTCCTCCGGTCTCTCGGAATTTTTGTCCCAGTGACAGACCGATAGGCGCAACTACGCGTCCCGCAGGCGGTCGACCTCGGGGCGGTCGCCGTGACGACGGTACCGTCCCATCAGACACTCGCACGTCGGACAGTGCACGAGCAGAACACCTCGACGGTCGTGACGGACGAGTTCGTCGACGTTGTGGTCGGCCTCGCAGCGGTGACAGACTGGCATACGATAACTATGACAGCAAGTGCCATAGCTCTTCTACCGAGAGACGACCGCATCCAATACGACTTTACAGTTCGGGTGAGCAGTCAGGGGTAGTGTGAAAGGGAAGGAGTGGTACCAGGCCGACGACGTGGCCCAGGAGTACGACGCCAAGCGGTTCTCCGACGGCGGGCGGCTCATCGACCGGCGCGAGAAGGAGGCGGTGCTGGAGGCGCTCGGTCCCGTCGAGGGGAAGAACGTTCTCGAGATCGCCTGCGGCACCGGCCGGTTCACCGTCATGCTCGCAGAGCGCGGCGCGGACATCGTCGGACTCGACATCTCCTCGGCCATGATGGCACAGGGTCGTCAGAAAGCCAAGAGCGCCGGCGTCGACGGACTCGTCGAGTTCATGCGCGGCGACGCCGCCCGCTTGCCGTTCCCGGACGACCACTTCGACGCGGTGTTCGCCATGCGGTTCTTCCATCTGGCAGACACCCCGGCGAAGTTCCTCGCGGAGATGTGCCGCGTCTCGAAGGACCAGGTGTTCTTCGACACGTTCAATCGGTACAGCACGCGGAGCGTCTACACGTGGCTCCTGCCGATGGGGTCGCGACTCTACTCGCGAGTCGAAGTCGAGAACCTCCTCTACGGTGCGGGGCTGGAACTCGTCTCGGACGCCCACGACTTCGTCCTCCCGTTCGGCTTCTACCGGGAGATCCCCAACGAGGTCGCCGGTCGGGTCCGAGAGCTGGACACGAAGCTCCGCGGCAGCGGTCTCGGCGAGAAACTCGCCTCAGTGTCGTACTGGAACGCCCAGGTTCGGTGAGCGGGACACGATCGCCCGCTCGTCGGTTCTCGTAGACGCTCGTCGATCTGCTCCCTGAGAATCGAACCCTGTGGCTCGCCGGGGATCACTGGTCCTCCGGCCGACGACGAGACCCCCTCTCAGAAGTCGTCTTCGATGATCTCGCCGACCGCGAAGTTCGACTTCACTTCCGTGATCTCGACTTTCACTCGCTCGCCGATCTCTGCGTCGGGGACGATGATGACGTAGCCACGCTCGACGCGTGCGATGCCGTCGCCCTGTTTACCGATGTCTTCGATCTCGACGTACCGGAGCTCGCCGGTTTCGACCGGCGGTTGCGGCTCGCTCGACGTCCGGGTCTCACCACTCTCGGACTCGACCGTCTCCTCGCGGGAGATGAGCGCGACCCGGTAGATCTCGTCGACGTCGACGGAGCCGGTTTCGATCTCGCGGCGGGGGACCTCGACGATGTATTTGTCGTCTTCCTCACGGACTTCGGCATTGAACAGACACAGGAGCTTATCTGAGATTTCCAAGGTGTAGACCTCCAGTTCGACTATGCAGTTGGCCGCCGTCGTTAAAGAGGTACCGCCGGCCCGTTCGACGCTTTCGTGGGTCGGTTCTGTCGCGTCGTCGCCCGGCTACCGCGGCGTCCCGTCCCGCCGCTTCGTCCCCTCGGAGTCGTGGACGACGACCTCGCCGTCGGCGTCGACCGGCCGGTAGCTGTCCCGAACGCCGATGGCCTCCTCCAGCTCGCGGACAGCCCGCTCTTTCAACGCTCCTGCGAGCTCCTCGGCCTCTTCTCGGGAGATGTCGCGGCCGAGTCCCTCACACTCGTGGGCGCGGATCATCCCCTCCTCGTCGCCGGTTTCACCGGCTGCTCGTTGCGCTGGCAGCGCGACGCTGTCGACCGCTTCACCCATCGGTTGGCTCGTCCCGCCGAGAGCGACGCTGAACGGGTAGGTCTCACAGATGAGCGGACGGTCGTCGTGGACCTGACACGCCCCCCTCCCCTCGTCGTCTTCGGTGTAGAAGGTACAGTCGCCGCAGGCGTCGGTCTGGAGCGCCCACTCGAACGTCTCGCCTTCGAGGCCGTCGTCGCCCTCGGTGAGGCCGTAGGGCATCGGACGGGCGACGTCCCGCCACTCCCGATCCGTGGCCCCCTCCAACTCCCGCACCTCGTCGGGGAAGACGGTCGCCGTGTGCGGTTCGTGCTCGCCGTCCTCACCGTCGTACCCCTTACAGCAGGCTCCACAGCGGGTGCACTCGAAGCCGATCGTCTCGATGGCGTCCGCTAACGCCGAGACGTCGAGCTCTCGCGCCCTCCCGAGTTCGGCTTCGAGGGTCTCCATGGCTGGTCGTCGGCGGTGGCGACACAAAACCCCGTCGGGACGGGTCGCTACTCGGTCCGTTTGGGCTGGTCGGTCCCGTCGGAGTGGTCGGTCTCGTCTGTCCGATCGGTCCGTTCGGCGGGAGCGGCCCGCTCGGTTTCGGCGTCCCAGTCGACGCGCCCCTCCTCGGCCAACTTCTCGACGTGTGCGACGACGGTCGCCCGTGCGAGGTCGCGCACTCCCGTGAGGTCCTTCTCGTAGGCGGCGTTGAGGACGGCGTCGACGTCGCGTGCGCCGTCCGCGACGGCGTCGAACACGCGCTGCTCGCGGTCGAGTCGGTGATCGACGAGGCGAGCGAGCACGGCGTTCGGTTCCCTGATAGCGGGACCGTGTCCCGGGAGGAGCCGGTCGGGGGCGCGGGCCTGCAGACGGAGGAGCGCGAGGACGTAGGCGATCATATCTCCCTCCGGCGCACCGACGACGACGCTGCCCTCCGCGACCGCGAGGTCGCCGCTGACGATGTCGTCGTCGACGGCGAAGGCGACGTGATCCGGCGCGTGGCCGGGCGTGTCGAGGACGGCAACTTCGCGGCCGTCGACGGGGAGACGCGTCCCTTCGCCGAACGTCCGGTCGGCTGTACGGCCGGTCGCGTCCTCGAATCGCTCGACGTAGTCCTCGTGCCCCCAGACGGTCGCCCCCGTCACGTCGGCGTAGTGTGCTACCGCGCCGACGTGGTCGGAGTGGGTGTGCGTAACGGCGACGTGTGCGACGTCTCGCTCGGCGACGAGCGCGTCCAACCGCTCGCTCCGGCCGGCGGGGTCGACCAAGAGCGCGTCGGTGCTCCCGAGGAGGTAGGCGTACGTCTGCCCGGTGGGAGCGCGTGTATCGACGGAGACAGACACGCGAGCGATATCCATACCCACTCGGTGACGGCGGCGGAAGAAAAAAACTGCCTCAGTCGGCCGGCGACGCGGACCGCCGATGCCGGACTGCGGCCGTCGTAGACGACCTACGTCGCCGTTGCAGCCGGTCCGGTCAGTCCGAGGAGACGCCGGTGAACTTCGAGAGGTCGACGTCGCCGCCGACCTCCCCGGCCGACTCGTAGGGTCGGTTGACGATGATGTTGCCCGCCGTCTGCTTGCCGACGCCCGGGATCGACGTCAACTCGTCCATGCTGGCCGCGTTCAGGTCGAGCGGGAACGGGACGCCCGTCACCGACCGGTAGCCGTAGTCGACGATGGAGACGTCGACGGTCCGACCGAGTTCACGCTCGCCCGGGATCCCCACCAAGAGCGGGTAGGTGCCGAGCTGCCGACCGAACGTCTTGCCGTCCTGGTGGTACTCCAGGTGGACGTCTTCGAGGACGGTTCCGGGCGGGGCGACCCGCCGCAGCATCGGTCGGTCGATCTCCTCGCGGACCTCCCGCTTGTACTTCTTGAACAGTTTCTTGTGGTCCTGGGCGATCTGCGCGCCGGTGTCGGACATGTCGGTCCCGTCGAACGCCATCACCTGCCGGATGTTGATGCGGCGGACCATCAGCCCCTCGTCGTAAACGCGCTGGAGGAACTGCTTGTTGTGCTCGAACGTCTCCTCGCGTTCGCCTTTGAGACCGTGCAGGAGGTTGATACCGGGGAGTAGCTTGGGGAGCCTGTCGGGCGCCTCCTCGTCGAACGTCGGCGCGTCCTCGGGGTCCTCGCCGGGGCGCCACCCGCCGGCCTCGTTGACGATGCGGACCGCTTCGAAGCACTCCTCGGCGCTGACGTTGAGGTTGTTCTCCTCCTGTACCAGCGGGTCGGCGGATTCGAGACCGAACGCGGCGGTGTCGCCGGGCGTGTTGTGCTCGGCGATGATGCGGATCCCCTCTCTGGACTTCTCGGGCCACTTCGCGATGGTGATGGGGTTCATGTTGTCGAGGTGGAGCGTCCCGAGGTCGGGTGCCACCTCGCGGATACCGCCGTACAGTCGCCGCAGGGCGTCGGGGTTCGGTGCCTCGCCGTCGCCGCCGAACGCGAGGATGTCGGCCTGTCGGCCGAGACGGAAGTGTCGCGCCCCGCGCTCGTAGAGATTCTCGACCTCCTTCACGACGGAGTCGGCGGTGCGGAACGCCGGGTTGCCGTACAGCGGTTCCGTACAGAACGAACAGCGGTAAGCGCACCCACGAGAGGTCTCCATCTCACAGATGAGATACTCCGGGTGGTTCGGATGCTGTTCGACGACGAACGCCCCCTCGGCGGCCCAGCGGTCGAGTTCGTCGTTGTCGCGCATCCGGTTGCCGAACCCCTCGAGTCCGGAGTCGACGAGGTCGTAGACGGCGGCTTCGACGTCACCTTTCGCGACGAAGTCGTAGTCGAGGTCCTTCCGCTCCATTTCCATCCCGCCGGCGTTCTCGTCGCCGACGCCGAAGCGGATGGGGCCGCCCATCAGCGACGTCCCCTCGGCGACCCACGCCAGTTCCCGAACTTCGTCGGGTTCGGCGGGCGTACCGCCGACGTACTTGCCGGGGACGGTCATCCCGCCGATGTAGATCATGAGGTCGGCCTCGGCGACGTCGGCCCACTTCCGTCGCTCCTCGCGGAGTTCGTCGATGGTGTGGTAGGTGATCTGCGATTCGGGGACGCCGGCGTCGACAAGCGCGCCGGCCGTAAAGCGGGGGTACGTCGAGATGTACGGCGGCACGCCGAAGTGTGCCGGTTCGTCGACGTACCCGTCGACGAGCGTCACGGACAACTCGGCCGGGTCAGTCATGTGCCCGGTTTTGCGACCGAGCGGTAAAACGGTGCGGTTCCGGTACCGCTCGGCGTCTCGTCGCGGCGACCGCTCAGACGTAGGTGTAGCCTTCGAGCGCCCGCCGTCCGTCTGTCGCACAGAGCGTCCCCGAGTCACGCGTGTTGCGGTAGGCGGCAACGGCCGCGACGACAGCGTCGAGCGCGTCGTCGCCATCGTCGACCCGGTGTCGGACGTCGTCGGCGACGGCGACGCCGTACTCCACCAGTCCGTCGCGGACCGACTCGCGTCGCTGGCGGCCTCCCTCGCCGTCGGTCTCGTCGGTCACGTGGAGGAGGCCGAGATCCTCGAGCGTCCCGGCCGGATACACCTCGAGCAGCGACGGTTTCGTCGAGTCGGGCGACTGCATCGGGTGGACCTGAACCAGGTCGGCGGTGACGAGCGGACGGAGAACGTCTCGGATTCCGTAGAAGGTCCGAGCGGCGAGGTGAGGGTCGTACGGCGGCAGCGCGCTCAGCGGCTCGTCCGTCTCCCGGAACAGTCTCGTCTCCACCCCGCCGTCGACCAGTTTCGCCAGTTCGACGCAGCGCCGACTGAACTCCTCCGGCGAGGCGAACCGACTCGGGAAGCGGTGGACGAACGTCTCCCAGTCGTCGGCACCGACGAGCGGCGCGGGGACGCCGAACGGGAAGTCGACGCCGACCACCACGTCGCCGCCGAGTCTGCCGAGGAACGCCGCGAGCGCCGGGAGAAGCGCCTCGCGGTCGGCCGGACAGTCGAATCGCTCCGTGGCCGGGCGGCAGTCGACGAGGCGGAGACCGGCCCCGTCGAACCCCTCTCCACCGTCGCAGGCGGGGTCGACGACCCCCTCGGCGACCCAGACTCCGTCGTCGGCGTCGTCGCCCCCGCGGAAGTCTACGCCGTACACCCGAGACGGTGGTTCGAAGCCGTTCATACCCTCCTCTCGCCGGTTCGACAGATAAGGGCTCCGGCGGGAACGGCCGCCCCCGCGCCACTTATCAGGGTGGGACCACTATCCTCTCGCATGCCTGCCACCCTCGAAGTCAAGTGCACGAGCCCTGACTGCGAACTCGACATGTTCGAACTGCACTACACGTACGACATGCCGGACGACGTGGGGGTCGCAGACTTCGTCTGTCCGTACTGCCGGGAGAGCGAGACGCTGGAGGCTATCGAACTATGAGCGGGTTGCGGGAGTTCGGCAAGAGCGCGTTCAACGCCGTCCTCGACCGGGCCGGACGAGGGATGAGCAAGGTCCAGGAGCGAAAGCCGCTCTCCTACGACCTCCTGGAGAGCGACGACGCCTATCTCGTCGTCTTCGACGCCCCCGGTGCGACGCAGAGCGACCTCCAGGTCCGCTTCCTCGACGGCGAGGTTCAGGTCCGTATCGACCGCTTCCGCGACTTCTACGAGGGGTTCGAGATGCGCTTCCCGGGGCGTGGCCTGTCGCTCGACGGCTCGGCACGGCTCCCCGACGACGCCGACGTCGACCCCGGTCGTTCCTCGGCGACGCTGACGAAGACCGGCACGCTGCAGGTCCGCATCCCCAAGAGCGAGACGGCGCACGACGTCCAAGTGCAGGAGGAAGACGACGACGTCGAACGCATCGGTCTCGACGACGAAGACGAAGGGGAGATCGAACTCGAGGACGCCGAGAACGAGGAACCGGTGGACCTCGGCGACGAGACGTCCGACTACGACGCAGAGGATACCGAGAGACGGGACGACTGACGCATCTCTCCGCGCCGTAGTTCCCTCCCACTTCACTCCTCTCCGGACATGCTCCGTACTCCGTTCTTCTCTCCACCCTTCTTCCTGCTCGCTTCTAGTCGTCTCTCTCGTCGACGGTCATCCCTTGGAAGACCGCGAACTCCTCGTCGCCGTCGAATCGGGTCGGCTCGAAGGGTTCGATACCCGTCTCGCCGCGGATCTGGCCGGCGATAGCCTCCGCCGTCGCCGGCGCGCGCATGAACCCGTGGCCCTGCCAGCCGGCGGCGACGTAGACGTCCTCGGCGACCTCGCCGAGCAGCGGGTCGCCGTCGGGTGTCGCCGTACAGAGTCCCGCCCACGCCCGCTCGACGTCGACCGCGTGGTCGGCACGAGTGCGCAGTTCCGTCGTCAGTTCGTCGACGAACCACTCGTCGGCCTCGCGGTTCCACTCGTCCGGGTCGGCCTCGACGGGTTCGGTGCCGTCGCCGCCGAGCAGCCCCGTCGGATGCGGGCGGAAGTAGACATCTGCGGAGGCGTCGAAACACATCGGCCCCTCGTAGGCCGTCCGAGACGTGAGCGCCTGCACGCGGTACGGTTTGAGCGCGAGGGAGACGCCCGCCTCGGCGAACAGCTGCTTCGTGTGCGCGCCGGCGGCGACCAGCACCGCGTCGAACCGTTCGATCGCCGCGCCGACGACGACACCCGGCGGATCGGTGTGGAGACCGACCGCACGGCCGGTGCGGAACTCGACGCCCGCGGCCCGTGCGCGGTCGGCCATCGTCGTGACGTAGCTCGCGGGGTCGGCCCGCCCGGCGTCGTTGGCGACGGCGGCCACGGCGACGTCGTCGACGACGAGGTGGTCGCCGAACCGCGCGTCCAGCTCCTCGGGGGAGAGAACCTCGACGTCTCGTCCGTGGTGGCGCATCCGGTCGACGCTGCCGACGATGGCCTCGGCGACCTTCTCGTCGCCCTCGCGGGCGAGAAAGACGTAGGGGCAGTCGACGAACGCGAAGTCGCCGGTGCCGGAGAGGCGACGGAAGCGTTCGACCGACTGCGCGGCGAGTTCGCCGTCGACGTCCTCGGCGTAGGCGTCGTAGACGATCCCCGCGGCGCGACCGGAGCTACCGTTACCGGGTTTCCCTCGGTCAAAGAGAGTGACGTCGGCACCCGCGACGGCGAGTTCCGTCGCGGCGGTGACGCCGACTGCACCCGCTCCGACGACTGCGACGTGCATACCGAGGCGTCACTCCCGGGGCACATATAGTAGCTCGGACAACTGTTCACACACCCGACCGCACGACAGCGGCTGGTCGGGTGTGTGATGACTTGCACTCGGGACTATAGCTTGCGGGCGAAAATTCCTCCACTCGGTCGAGGCGTCAGAACTCACCCCGGCGCGGCCGAGTCAGTCGAGGAACTCGTCGACGCCGCGGGCGGGGTAGCCGGCGACTACGTCGACGCCGAGCGCTTTCAGCTCCCGGACGCGCTGGCCGACCTCCTCGGGTGTGCCGACGAGCGTGTAGTCCCGGCTGGCCTTCGAGAGGACCTCGCGCGCACGGCCCGTCGCGCTGCTGTCGGTCGGTGCGTCCTCGGGGAGCGCCCGCCGGACGGGGCCGCGTCGCGAGACGTAGCCGCCGACGGCGTCGAGGATCTCGTCCTCGTCGTCCGAGCAGACGGTCGGCGCGTAGAGCACGATCGTCTCCTCGAACCCGGCGGCGCGGAGCGCCCGCACGTCGCGGTCGGTGGTCCGCGAGAGCAGTTCGTACTGCGGGCCGCCGGCGGCGAGCGCGACGCGTTCGATGCCCTCGGTGCCGACCCACGCGTCGGCGTTCCGTTCGCGGGCCGCCCCCAGTCGCGGGGCGATCGCTCGCGATCGCTCGGCGTCGGTGAGATACGCCGGGTGCCCGGCGACGAACACGGGGTCGACTTCCGCCGGCAGGGTGTCGTAGAGGCTGTCGTCGCCGAGCGGGTCGAACCCGTCGGCACGGACGGGCGTCGTCACGAACACGCGCTTCTCGGCGGCGAGTTCGGACAGCAGCTCCGTCGACGGAAGCCGCTCGCGGCCCTCGTAGTCGATGGCGACGGTGTCGAACGGGAGCTCCAGTGCCCGTCGGACGTCGCACTCGGCAGGCTTCAGCGCCGCGACGTCGAGGCCCGTCTTCGAGACTGTGCGCTCACCGGTCAACATGTGGAATCACTACTCATAGAGAGAAGGTGGTCAGTGGCGTCGCGGAACGCGACCCATCGTCTGTGCGACCATGTACCTGCTCGTTCCGTGGTTTCGGCAATAAGCCTGTCGTTGACGACGGTGTTTTGCGACGGCGTTCGCTCCGGCAGAGTCTTTTTGTACGGACAGGTGGTTTTCGGGTGACATGGTCGTCTCCACCGACTCGCTGTGGGAGTACCTCACCGAACTGCTCGAACAGGAGTACCGGGAGGCCGTCGTCTACGTCGACGCCGAACGAGAGGCGGTGCTCCACGAGGGGCCGGCCCGGGTGCTCGCGACGGGGTGGGTCGAACTGCCGAGCGGGCGGCTGTTGTCGCCCGCGGCGGTGCATCACATCGACACGGAGTAAGTGCGTAGCGTTCTCTCCGTGGACGTTATCACTCGCCGACACGTCTCGGTCTGACATCGTCCAGATGTTGACGCTGTGGTTCGCGGTGCTGATATTCCTGCAGACCGGTACCGTCGGATCGAACGTGGCGCTCACGGTCGTCGCGATTTTTGCCATCACGCTCATGTGGCTCGTTCCGCTCTACATCGCCGTCGGCATCGTCCCCGACCTCTGTGCGCGGTGAGCCGTCGAGCGTCCGAAAACGGTCGCTCCTACACCGGGTAGTCCGCGTCGGGGTCGACGACCCGGTCGGCCTCCGGCGGCATCTGCCAGTCGGTGGTCAGTTCCAGTAGCTGCACGAGTATTCTCCCTGTTGCTCCCCAGACGGTGTAGCCGTCGACGTGGAAGAAGTGGAGGCGGATGTCGCCGTAGTGGGGGTGGTCGCGGCGTTCGGACTCGTAGTTGGCCAGATCCGTCAGATCGGCGACCGAGAGCACGATGATCTCGGCCACCTCTCGCTCGTCGGGCGTGAACGCCATGTCCGGCACGCGGCCGACGAACGGGCGCACCGAGTAGTCGGTGATCGTCTCGATGTCGTCGAGGCGGCCGACAACCTGCGCCGACATGGGCGGGAGGCCGATCTCCTCGTCGGCCTCGCGGAGCGCCGTCGCCTGTAGGTCTGCGTCGCTCGGTTCCTCGCCGCCGCCGGGGAAGCTCATTTGCCCGGCGTGTTCGCCGAGGTGGTCCGCGCGCTTCGTGAACAGCAGGTGTGGCTCGCCGCCACGGTCGAGGACGGGCGCGAGGACGGCTGCGCGCCGCGCCGCACCTTCGATGGCGGTGGGTTCGTGGCGGGTCACCCCCGAGAGATCCATACCCATCACTGACGCTCGGCGCTCTTATCTTGCAGGGCTTCGTCCAGCCGCGTTCGGGCGTCGGCGACGTCGACCGGGGCCCACGCCTCGAGGTCGTAGCTGACGTCGAGCAGATGGTCGACGCGCTCGCCGTCTTCGGCGGCCACGGCTCGCGCGGCGTCGCCGAGCAGTCGCTCGTGGACCTGCTCGCCGAGCGTCTCGCGGTCGACCGTGCGACGCTCGACGTCGAGGATGTGCGGGAGGTCCTCGGCGTTCGGCGGTAGGGTCGGAAAGGCGACCGGGCCGACCGTCAGGAACGTCGCGTCGGCGTCGCCACCGCCGTCGATCGCCTCGCCGGCACACTCGACGAGGTAGTACTCCGCGACGGCGTCCTCGACGGCTGCCGACAGCGCCGTCTCGTCGGTCTCTCGCCCCTGCTTGTACGCCAGCTCCACGAGTGCGCGCCGAAGTTCCTCGCGGGTCAGCGCTCCGAAGAGGTCGAGCACGCCCGCCAGTTCGTCGTACGTCTCACGTTCGCTCATCTCGTCTCTTTCAGATCCTCCGTTGCCGCATCGAAGACGGCCTCCGGGGTAAGTGATACGGCATCCCACGCGGGGAGTCGCGTGTCCGTACCGGGCGCGCGGAGCGCCGTCGCGTACGATTCGATCTGCTCCGTCTCGGCGTCGCGGTCGTAGTCGAGGCCGTTGAACGCCGCGTCGACGGCGTACTGCTCGACGGATCGCTCGGCGACCTCGCGGTACTGCTCGGGGAGCGTCGCGTAGTCGACGTCGATACCGTGCTCTTCGAGCGCGCGGAACAGCGTCGCGCCGACGGCGCCGCTCATCTCCGAGAGGCCGGTCGGGCCGCCGACGGAGCGGTGGTCGTGTTCGTACGCGCCGAGGTCGACCTGTGCGCTCCCGTCGAAGCCGACGGCGTCGAACGCGTCACAGAGCGTGCTCACCTCCAACCCCCACGTCCGGGCGACGCGCAGCTGTCGGGCGACGTCGCTCGTCGCCGCGAACTCGCCGGCCAGCGCGTACCGGAAGGCGTCGAGATACCGGAGCAGCGGCGCGTCGTGTTCGTCGAGAAGCGTCCGCACCAAGGGGGCATAGAAGAGCCGGAGCAGCCGCCCGTAGAGCCTGTTGTCCTCGATACGGGCGTAGTAGCCTTTCGAGAACTCGTGGCCGTGCGTCAACGGGAAGAGCAGACGCGGGACGTCCGACCGCGAGTAGGTCTTCGTGTCGGCGTCGTGGACGACGACGTACTCCTCGATCGTCGCGCGGCCGAGCGCCAGCCAGACGTCCCGTCCCTTCCCGCGCTCGCCGTCCAATCCGTGGTCGGCGAGCAGGTCGGCGAGTCGAGGGCCACCGCACCACAGCACCTCCACCGGGAGCTCGAACGAGGTGAGCCAGTCGGCGAACGGGCCGACCTGCTCGGCGGAGGCGCGGAGCGGCACGACGACCCGCGCGGGGTCGACGGCTTCGAGTTCCGAGAGGACCCGCTCGACCGCGAGACCGTCGTACTCTCGCTCCGTCATCGGGACGACGACGGCGGTCCGGTCGGTCGGCGCGTCGGGCGTCGGGTCCCGGAAGTCGTGGAGTGTCGTCACCCGCTCCTGTACGTACTCCATCGCTCGTGACTGCGGACTCCGACGGCAAAAGCCGGCCGGTTACGTCGCGGGACGGCACGGAACGGTGGCGAACGTGAGGTCGGAAGGGTCACGTCGGCAATCGACCCGCCAGCCGGAGTCCGGTGAGCACGACGACCAGCACGCCGAGACCGGTCGCGAAGCCGACGAAGATGGTGTCGTAGGCGACTCCGGCCTCGGCGAGCGTCCCGACGGCGACCGACCCCATCGCCTGAATGATCATCATTCCGCCGCTGTAGACGGCGTAGGCGCTCGCGCGGCTCTCGTCCGGTAGCGTGTCGAGCAGGTAGGTGTCGAGCGCGGGGAAGAGACTGTGGATGACGTAGCCGAGAACTGCGGTGACGGCGACGACCGGGACGACTCCCTCGATGCGGGTCAGTACGAACAGGCAGCCGACGAACGCGGCGACGATGCCGAGCAGGTAGGGGACGTGCGGGAGGCGGTCGGCAAGCCGACCGCTGACGACGAACGCCGGGACGCCCGCGGCGAAGACGACGGTCAGCAGGTTCTTCGCCGTCGTCTCGGCGAGCCCCTTCTGTACCATGTAGAGTTCGTAGAAGTTGAACAGCCCCTGCCAGACGAACCCGGTAAACCCGAGGACTGCGACGCCGAGCAGGATGATGCGCCACTGCTGCCGTGCCGCACCGACGACGTCGCGGTCCGCAGTGCCGGCTGCCGGGAGGTCGGTCCGACGAGCGGTCACGTAGAGCGCGAGTGTGACGAGCGCCGCGGCGACGCCGATGGCGACGAACGCGAGTCGCCAGTCGTAGAGCAGCGCGAGCGTGACGAAGGGAGCGGCGACGACGGCAGCGATCTGGCTGGCCATCCCGTGGATGCCGAGCGTGCGACCGACGCGCTCGGGGTACAGTTCGCTCACGAGCGGGTTGGCGGCGACGAAGTACGCGCCCGACGCCAGCCCCATGAGCAGCGCGCCGACGGCGAGCATCGGCACCGAGTTCGCCCCCGCCGTGAAGGCTGCCGCAGCCGTGAGGACGACGCCCGTCCCGAGGACGACTCTGTGGCGGGCGACGCGGGTGAGCAGCCACCCCGTCGGCACGCGGAGCGCCGCGCTTCCGACCCAGACCAGCGTCGCGACCAGCCCCGCCGTCCCCTCACCCATCGAGAAGACCGAGATGAGTTCCTTCAGAAGCGGTGCGAAGACGACGCGAGCGAGGTTCACCAGGAAGACGAGCGAGCAGAGCGTTCCGAACAGCCGGCCACGGGACACGCAGAGCGGTTCCACGTCCCCCGTGTCAAACGTTCCGGAACCGACGCAGTCGTCGAATACGTATCGGGCGGGGAGACTTTCACCACCGGAGAGCTTTTGCTCTCGGCTCCGAAACGCGGGGCACGATAAAATCGACTCGCAAGGGGCTTCGAGAGGGCGAACTCGCCAAGGACACCTACGACCGACTGAACTGCGCCGACTGCGACGAGACGCTCAAGAAGCGAAACGACCCCGACGAAGTGTTCTCGGTGCGGACCTGCCCCGACTGCGGCTCCGAGTGGAAGGAACTCCGATAGCTCACTCGAAGACGGCGTCGAACGCCTGTGCTCCGAGCGGGTCAAACGTGCCGGCCGCGACGTTCTCGGCCAGATGGCTCTGACGGCTGGTCCCGACCAGCGCACAGGTGACCCCCGGGGCGCTCCGCGCGAAGTTGATCGCTCGTTGGACCGTCGAATCACCCGCGAGCTCTGCGGCTATCGCCTCCGGCAACTCCCGAGCGAGCTCGCCCTGTGCGATGCTCGCGCTCGTGAACACCGACAGCCCCTGGTCGTGGGCGTACTCCAGTGCGCTCGCCGGACCGTCGTCGGTCGGATGCGACCGGACGGTGAACGCGTCGGCCATCACGACGTTGAACGGGAGCTGGATCGCCGTCAGCCCCGACTCCTCGTTGCCGGCCGCCTCGGCCGCCGCCTCCGCGCGGGCGACGACCTCCGGGAGCGAGAGATACTGCTCGTGGTCCTCGGGGACGCGGAAGGCGTTCCACGAGGCGACGCCGTAGCCGCCGATATCGCCCTCCGTCCGTCGCTTCTCCAGCCGGGTGAACGCCGCCTCCAGCTGGTCGTAAACGGCCTCGCGCGAGCGAACCGCCAGCTGCGTCTCGGGGTTGTGGACGTAGTAGCAGTCGACCGCGTCGAGATCGAGGTTGTCGAGCGACCGGTCGAGCAGTTCGTCGAGCACGTCGGGCGCGATGCAGTGGCTCCCGTGTGCGAGGTCGTCGGTGTCGACGAGGCCGGTGTCGACGAACCGCTCTTGGACGTACCGACCGGGGTTATCGGGCCGTGAACCGTCGAACGGGAGGAACCCGCCCTTCGTGGCGACGACGACCTCCGAACGCTCGACGTCGGCGTCGCGCAGCGCGCGGCCGACGACGCGTTCGCTGCGCTGACAGCGGTAGTTGATCGCCGTGTCGACGATGTTGACGCCGCTCTCGAACGCCGTCACGAGCGCGTCGTGGTAGTGGTCGTCGACGGCGGCGGTCGGGTCGCCGAGGTAAGTGCCGACGCCGACGCTTGAGACCACGCCGGGACCGAACCGCCGGAAGTAGGTGCGCCCGAAACTGTCGCCGAAGCGGTCGCGGTAGCTCCAGGTTCCCTGATGAGTCGCCATGGGCGACGTACGGACGGTGCGTTGAAATGCCCCTCGTTCCCTTCGCTTCGGCGGGACGGTCCGGTTCTGCTCGCGCCCGCCGCCGTCGGCCCTCGCTCAGATGTCGCCGGACATCGACCGGAACAGGCGGTCGATCAGTTCCGGTCGCCCCACCGACTCGGGCAGTTCCTCGCCGCCGTTCGGGAGGGCGACGCGCTCTCGGATCTGTCCGCCGCCCATCCGGGCGTGTCCACCGGCCGAAGAGTTCGGGACGTCCTCGACGGCGGCCTCCAGCGCCCGTCCCATGTGGACCCGGTCGTCCCGCGAGCGCCCCGAGAGGTAGATCGTCCCCTCGCGCTCGCCGCAGACGACGACGGCGGTGACGCCTTCCAGTTGGATGAGCTCGTCGGCGGCCTGCGGGATGGCGTCGACGTTCGACAGTTGGCCGACGTCGCTCACGGCGAACGACCCCTGGATCTGGCGGCCGGCGATGGCGCGGGCCTTGATCTCGAGCACCTCGGCGCTCACCTGCGGGTTGGCGATACGGTCGAGCAGGTCCTCGTCGACGCCGGTCGAGAGATAGGAACACGCGTGAAAATCAGCCGCCGAACCGCCCGCAGTCAGATGTTTGGTATCTGCGAGGATACCGTAGAGCAACCCTGTCGCGACCGTCGACGGCAGGGTGTAGTCGGCATCGATCTCGCTCGCGTGCTGGTCCGGCGGGACGGGCTTGGCGCCGATGTCCTGGAAGTACTCCGCGACGATACTCGAACACGCCCCGTAGTCGGTTCGGACGTCCGTGTACTCCTCGCCCGCTCCCTCGCCGGGGTGGTGGTCGACGACGGCGAAGGGGAGGACGGCACTCGCCCCGGCGAACCCTCGAGGCGTGTTGTGGTCGACGAGAGCGACGTGCTCGGCGGCGAGATCCGAGACGTGGTCGATACAGTCGAGATCCAGATCGAGGACGGTTCGGAACGCCCGATTCTCCTGGTGGCGGATCTGTCCGGTGAACTGGAGGCTGCTCTCGGTTCCGATCTGTTCGGCGAGACAGGCGACGCCGACGGCCGCCGCCATCGCGTCGGGGTCGGGGTTCGGATGCATCAGGACAGTGAGTTCCTCCCGACTCGCCAGCGTCTCGCAGAATCGCGACCCCATCGGCCGCCGGAGACGATAGAGGGCGTGGAGACCGAACGTGAGCGTCAGCAGTCCGACGACCAGCGCGACGACTACCGTCGAGTTCGCGAGCACGGCCGACTCGATCTGCTCGAGTAGCCCCGGGTCGACGGGTACAGCCATACACCCCCTGTTTGGGCCGACTGGCAAGAATGTTCCCCATATTTTATCGTGGCGTTCGAAGCAGGAAACGAGGAGAACGCGCCGTTCACGCAGAGCGTCCGTCTCGATACGCTTCGACGGCGGCGCGGTACCCCTCCCGGTAGGTCGGATACCGGAGGTCGTAGCCGAGATCGCGGAGATGAGCGTTCGAGCACCGTTTGCTCGTCAGGATCCGCCGTCGGGCGGCCTCCGAGAGGTCGCCCTCGCCCAGCCGCTCCTGCTTGGTCCGCTTCGGCGGGGACGGACGCCCACACTGCTCGGCCAGCCAGTCGGCGAACGTCCACTTGTCGGCGGGTTCGTCGTCGACGACGAGCACCACTTCGTCGCGCGCGAGGTCCGACTCGAGGAGGTACGCCACTGCCCCGGCGGCGTCGTCGCGGTGGACCATGTTCAGATACCCCTCGGTGACGGGGCCCTCCAGATACCGGTCGAGGCGGTACCGACCGGGACCGTACAGCCCGGCGAAGCGGGCGACCGTCCCGTCGATCCCGTGGTCGGCGGCGGCCTCGCGGGCCACGTGCTCGGCCTCCGCGAGGACGCGCGTCTTCTCCGTCGTGGGGTCGAGCGGCGTCGACTCGTCGACGAACTCGCCGTCGTGGTCGCCGTAGACGCCCGTACTCGACGTGTAAACCAGTCGGTCAGGGGGATCCTCACGGGCCGCGAACTGTTGGATGGCCGTCCGAAGCCCGTCGACGAACACGCGCTCGGCGGCGTCTGCGCCGCGACCGCCCGAACTCGCCGCGAAGACGAGCCAGTCGACGTCCGGCACCGCCGACAGCGACCCGGCGTCGGTGACGTCGGCGCGCACCGCCTCGAATCCGGCGTCTTCGACGGCCGTGAGTCCCTCGTCGGAGCGGCGGACGCCGACGACGTCGTGGCCCGCCGCCGTCAGTTGGCGGCCGAGTTCGAGCCCGACGTAGCCACAGCCGAGGATGGCGACGCGCATTATCGGTCCTTGCGCTCGGCGATCAGCCGATGGATCGCGGCGAACTCCGTGAGCGTCATCGGTGTCCGTCCCTCGATGGCCTGCTGGACCTCCTGTCCCGTCAGGTCGACGTCGATGTTCGCAGCGATGGTGTCGACGTCGAGGACGGCTGTCGTCATTCCCATCAGGAGATGGTCGCGGACCTCGAGGACGATACCGCGCTGGTCGGGGTAGTTCGGCGAGACGGCGAGGACGGCGGCCGCCTCCTCGAGCGTGAGGTCGGCGACGTCGCCGGCGACGACAGCGTCGACCGTCTCGCGGTCGAGGTCGGTCTCCGCGACGACCGTGTCGGCTCCGACGTCGTCGACGACGGCCTGAAGTTCGGTCGCGTACGTCGTCAACAGCTCGTCGGTCGAGAGCGTCTCGGGTTCGTCGGCTGCGTCGTAGAGCATCGTTTCTCTCTCGCGCCCCTGCGGGCAAAACGGTTGTCACCTGCTGTCGCCCTCGTCGACGGCGTCTCCGACCATCGCCGTCAGTCGGCTCGACAGTCGTTGGCGGCCGCCGGCGCCGACGTCGTCGGCGTCGTCGGCGGTGCCGACGCAGCATCCCCGACGCAACCCGGTCCGTCGGCCCACCCCGCCGACCGCTCGTCGACGTTGCCGTCGACGTCGCCGATCCACTGCCCGCCAGGAATCGCGGTGACGGCGACGGCCGTCGTCTCGAACGAGAGCCGTTCGCTCCGGCCCAGCCGTTCCGTCTCGCCGTCTCCGTCGACGTCGAGCGCGACGGGCGACCCGTCGCGGACGTACTGGAGCGTCGCCCGCTCCCGTCGGAGGGGCCACTGTACGCTCGGACCGTGAAGCGCAGGTACTCGCCGCGGACCGTGACGTGCCAGACGTTGGCCGTCGCATACCAGTAGCCGGGGACGGGCGCAACTGGGACCCCGGCGGGGACGCCCTCGACCGTCTCGTTGAGCACGCGCCGGGCGGCCCGCTTGCCTGCGCGCTCCGAGAGACGCTCGGCACCGTCCGTGACGTACTTCTCCACCGTCGCGTCGGCGTACTCGCGGACGAACTGAGCTGTCGCGTTCGCCTCCCCCTGTGGCACCTTCGTCTCGCTCCCCTGCGTCGCCCGGCCGACGTCGACGCGGAGACGGGTCCCGAGTCGGTCTGCCTCCCGGGCGCCGAGGTCGGCGCGAGCGCGGACCTCGGCGGTGAACGCGGGGTTCGACGTCGTCGACGAGTAGGACGTCCCCGACGAACCGGAACAGTCCAGGTGGGAAGCACCCTTCATCGCTGCGCTACTCACGGGGTGAGACGCGCCTCTCCGGTGTTCTCGACGAGAAGATCGGAAGAGAAGACAGGTTCGTCAGTTACCGCGACAGCAGACAGCCGCCGTCGAACTCAGAGCGCTGGTACTCGACCTCCATCAGGTCGAGGACGGTCGGCGCGATGTCGAACAGGTCGGCGTCTTCGATGCTCGCCTCGGGGTCGTCGACGTAGAGCGAGGCGTTGTCGAAACTGTGCATCCCGTTGCGCGGACCGGTGCCGAAGACGTCGTCGTGGCCCTTGAAGCCGGCCTTCAGGTCGAAGCCGTGGTTCGGGATGACGACGAGGTCCGGGGCGATGTCGTCGTGCTCGCCGCGGAACGCCTCCTCCTTCTCGACGACGCGGGCGGCCACCTTGTTGCCGTCGGGGCCTTCGAGGTTCTCGAGCGCCTCCTTGAGCTCGGCGCGCTTCGCTTCGTAGTCGTCTTCTGCGACGGAGCCGCGGGGTTCGCGGCCTTCGAGGTTGAGGTAGAACCGCCCGGGGATGAGCGAGTAGGCGTCCGTCTCGTCGGCGATGTCGCCGAGTTCCGAGTGGTCGTCGCTCTCGTAGGAGAGCCACCCCTCCTGCTCGAGCCAGGTGTTGAAGTGAACCTCGTAGTCCAGCGAGGTGAACCCGTGGTCGGAGGCGACGACGAGGGTGACGTCCTCCGGGAGCATGTCGCGGATCTTCCCGACGTACTCGTCGACCTTGCGGTAGAACTCCATGAACGCCTCCTTGTTCTCGCCGTCGCGTTCGTAGTCCTTGAACAGGAAGTGGTTGACCCGGTCGGTCGTCATGAAGACGCCGAAGAAGAGGTCCCAGTCGTCCTCCTGGATGTAGTGTTCGAACGCCTCGAAGCGCTTGTCGAGCGTGTCGTGAGCGTCCTCGACGAAGTCGGACTTGTCGTCTTTGTGTCCGAGTTTGGCGTTGACGTCGATCTTGTAGTCGATCTCTTGGAGGTAGTCTCGGAACTCGTCGGGGTAGGCGGCCTTGTCAACGCCCGGCGAGAGGAACCCCGAGACCATCCGCTGGACGTTGCGCTGCGGCGGGAACGTGACGGGGACGTTCATCACCGTCGCGTTCATGCCGGCCTCGCCGACGCGGTCCCAGAGCCGTTTGGCCTGGACGTCCCGCCCCATCGGGACGTACGTGTCGTAGCTGCCGACCTCTCGGTCCTGGAAGCCGTAGACGCCGGTCTCACCGGGGTTGACGCCCGTGGTGAGCGCGGGCCAGCAGGCGCTGGACTCCGGCGGGACGATGCTGTCGATGGCGCCGGCGCTCCCCTCCTCGGCGAGGGCGGCGAAGTTGGGGAACTCGTCGCGGTGCTCGTCGAGGAGGCTGAACGGCACCCCGTCGATGCCGATGAAGGCGACGCGCGGGTTGTCGTTGCCGCGCAGTCGGTCGAACAATCCCATAGGTCCGCTTACCCTCGAAGGCCATAAAGAACCTTCCATAGATGCCGCTTCTGTCGGTGTCTGTGACGGCGGACCGCCGTGTTTGGGTTTTCGACGGGCGGTCATGAGGCGGGAAACAGGTGGGTCAGACGAGGTAGCGAGTCCACGCGCCACGGCGCGAGCGGAGAGCGAAGCGCTCCTCGGCTCACGGGCACAGCCCGTGAACGCCCGAAGTGGGGAAGGGTAGGCGCGATGCTGAGCGGTGCGGTCCTCGGCGCCCTTGCGGAGCAGTAGTCTTCTTAGCGTCTCTCGTACTCTCGGCTGAAACGTCCCGTTCGTCTCGTAGCGGCGAAGGAGCAAAGTGCGAACCACGCCAACACCGTCTCGTGAAAGAGTTCCAGCGGAAGCAGCTCCTGGAGCGCGTCAACCGGGAGGGGGCGACCATCGGGGCGACCATCCCCGACGAGATCGAGGTCCAGGGGGAGACTCTCGATCTCCAGGAGTTCGTCTTCGAGATCAAACGCCGCGACACCATCCCGTCGGGCGAGCGCGACCGCGTCGACCGGGCGAAGCGGAACCTCCGCCGGGAACGTATCGAACGCCTCGAGAAGATCGAGGACGACGAGGTGAGCTACGAGGAGGGCGAGCGGTTGGTCGAGAGCATCATCGGCATCGACCGGGCGCTGAACGCGCTCGAACAGCTCGAACCCGTCGACCTCGAACAGGAGGCGCAGGTCCAAGAGGCGGCCGACAAGAAACGGTGGATGAACTTCCTGAACAAGGCGCTCGGCCGCGACAGCGACAACAAGGGGATCCGCCGATGAGCCGGAGTCGAAACGACGAGATCGCGACGCTGCTCGAGGAGTTCGCCGACCTCCTCGATGCGAAACGCGTCGAGTACAAACCCCGGTCCTACCGCCGAGCGGCGGAGAACGTCCGCGAGTACCCCCAGCCCATTGAGGAGCTCGCCGCCGAGGGACAGGACGCCGTCGAGGAGATCCAGGGCGTCGGCGACGCCATCTCCAGTAAGATCGTCGAGTACTTCGAAACCGGCGAGATCGAGGAGCTCGAAGCGTTGCGCGAGGACCTTCCAGTCGACATGCGCGAACTGACCAGCGTCGAGGGCGTCGGTCCGAAGACGGTCGGCGACCTCTACGAGGCGCTGGGGATCACGACGCTCGACGAACTCGAAGAGGCCGCCAGAGCGAGTGAGATTCAGGAAGTGAAAGGGTACGGTGCGAAGACCGAGGAGAACATCCTCGAGAACATCCCCTTCGCCCGCGAGTCACAGGAGCGCGAACTGCTCGGCGACGCCCGCCCGCTGGCCGACTCGGTGCTCGACTTCCTCGACAGTGTCGACGCCGTCGAACGCGCCGACGTCGCGGGGTCGATCCGCCGGTGGAAGGAGACGATCGGCGACGTGGACGTGCTCGTCGCAAGCGATGCAGGCGAGTCGGTGGTCGACGCCTTCACCGACTGGCCCGGGGCCGACTCGGTCATCGAAGCCGGCACCGGGAAGGCGAGCGTCCGCGCCGACGGGATCAGAGTCGACCTCCGAGTCGTCGTCCCTGCAGAGTTCGGGTCGGCGCTCCAGTACTTCACGGGGAGCAAAGAGCACAACGTCCACCTCCGGAACGTCGCCATCGAGCGCGACCTGAAGATGAACGAGTACGGCGTCTTCGACGTCTCGGACGTCGAGGACACGAGCGACCAGCGTGCCGGACGGCGCGTCGGCGGCGAGACCGAGGCGGAGATGTACGCCGCGCTCGATCTCCCCCTCATCTCGCCGGAGTTGCGGGAGGACACGGGCGAGATCGAGGCCGCCGCGGACGACGAACTCCCCGACCTGCTGGAACCCAACGCCATCCGCGGCGACCTCCACACGCACACCGACTGGTCCGACGGCGACAACACCATCGCCGAGATGGTCGCCGGGGCGGCGGAACGAGGCTACGAGTACCACGTCGTCTCGGACCACGCGACCGGACCCGGGATGGTCGGCGGCGTCGGCCTCGACGACGACGAGTTGCGGGAACAGATAGACGCCGTCGCCGACGTCGCCGCCGGGGCCGACATCGAAGTGCTCCACGGCGTCGAGGCCAACGTCGACGCCGAGGGCGGCATCTCCGTCGCCGACGACCTCCTAGACCAACTCGACGTCGTCGTCGCCTCGCCGCACAGCGCACTCGGACAGGACCGCGAGACGGCGACCGAACGCCTCGTCCGCGCCATCGAACACCCGTCGGTCGACGTGCTCGGCCACCCGACGGGACGACTCATCCACACCCGACCCGGACTCGAACTCGACTACGAACGCGTCGCCGAGGCGGCCGTCGAACACGGGACGGCGCTGGAGGTCAACGCCAACCCGCACCGACTCGACCTGAACGACGCCGGTGTCCGGGCGGCCGTCGAGGCGGGCGCGACTATCGCCGTCGACACCGACGCTCACTCCCCCGCTACGCTCGACTACATGCGGTACGGCGTCCACACCGCTCGGCGCGGCTGGGCCGAAGAAACGGACGTGTTGAACACGCGGGGCGTCGAGGGGCTCCGCGCGTTCCTCCACTGATGATCTGTCCGGACGACGACCGACCGCGACTTCTCCTCGACGTGATGCTCGGCAAACTCGCGACGTACCTTCGGATGTGTGGTTACGACGCGGCGTACGCGCTGGACCGAGGCGTCGAGGACGACGATGCCGTCCTCGATCTCGCTGCGTCGGAGTCGCGAGTGCTCCTCACCCGCGACCGCCAGTTGGCGAGCCGGGCGACCGAGTCGGTGCTCCTCGCCGAGCGCGACGTCGAAGACCAACTCCGTGAACTCCACTCCGGGGGATTCACGCTCTCACTCGAGAACGGTCCGAAGTTCTGTGGGCGGTGTAACGGCCGAGTCGACCCGGTCGGCGACACGGGCGCCGTCGACGCCGACGAACCGCCTCCCGACTACGTCCCCGCCGACACGCCACTCTGGCAGTGTCGTGAGTGTGGGCAGTACTTCTGGAGAGGAAGCCACTGGGACGACGTCGAAGCGCGGTTGAACGAGTTGTAGACGGGCGGTGGTTAGTTCTGCGGAGTCCACTCCCGACAGGCGGTCATGTCGTCCATCGCCTCGCCGTGGTAGCCGCAGTAGGGGACCATCCCGTCGTCGGTGCGGACGTACTGGAAGTGTGCACAGCTACCGCAGTAGGCGTCGCCGCGACTCGGTTCGTCTCGAGATGCGGCAGGCGAGTCGGTCAGCACTTCGGCACCGTCGGTGTTCGAGGGTTCCGGCGTCGTCTCTCCCGCCGACGACGACGCGTCTGTCGGCGAGCGGACGCCGGTGTCCGCCGCGCCGCCGTCGCTAACAGTCGTGTTTCGTCCGTTCGTCTGCGTCTCGACGTTCCCGTCGGGCGTGTCGCCGAGGAGGCCGACGCCGCCGAACGAACGGGCCTGTGCGGCGGGCACCTCGATGACTCGTGTCTCGCCCTGCCGAGTCACCTCCATCTTCACCGTGCCGCCGGGGTCGTTTCGCGTCTTGAAGTTCGCGACGCCGGCGAACAGACACCAGAACGTGGTGATAGTGCCGAGGAAGTAGACGCCGACCGTCGGGAGGGTGAGGTCGGTGTGAGTCCCGCGACAGACGGCCCCGATCCAGCCGCAGGGGTAGGCGTGCCAGAAGAGCGCGACGCCGAGAAGAGAGATACTCGCACCCACGACGGCCGCAGCGCGCGTCTTCCGCGCCGCCGGGAGGACGGTGAACACGCCCAGCAACACCGCGGGGACGCCGACGCCCGCGAAGACGCCGCCGTACAGGCGGGCGGTGACGAACCCACCGCTCTCCGGTCGGAGGACGTTCGTCGTCGTGACGACGATGCCCGCGATGACGAGGAGCGCACCGACGAGAAACAGCGTCACGCCGAGGTAGAGCCGACGGGGGGTACTCTGCCCCGCCGCGCTAGTGTACGCCTCGGAGAGACTAGTCATGGCGGCGAGTATGTAATCACACCACAAAAACGATGCGTCAGACACACGCATGACGGGCCACGACCGTCTCTCGGTACCGACGTCGGTCCGAAGGGATTAATGTCGGCGCTCGCAAATCGACGGATATGGCTGACGAGGAAGCGGAAGACGAGGCTCCTGCCGTCGAACTCGGTGAAGGCGAGACCGTCGAGGGCGCGCCGCTGGCGCAGGTCGCCTCCCGACTCACGTGGCCCCAGGAGAAGAGCTTGATCGAACGGAAGGAGGGCGACGCAGTCGTACGGACCCCCGACGGCCCACAGACGCTCTCGGACGTCCTCACGAAGATCGACGTGACCTACTTCGATACCCGACAGTCGTTCGTCGAGGCCGTCCACGGCGTCGTCGGCGCCGGCCCCGTCGAGACCGAGAACTAGCGACGATCCCGTTCTTTGCGGCAGGTCTCTCTCCAGTGGTGCGGAGCACACACCTCCCCGGTAGCTTTTCCGCCCCTGCAGCCGAACGGACAGCTATGGCGCTGCCTATCGACCCGACGGTACTCGAAAGTGAAGACATCGGCGAGGAGCGTGCGACGCTGCAGATGGAGCACGAGGAGGCCATCGAACACGTCCGCGAGGCGTTCACCGACGCCGGGTTCGGCGTCGCCACCGAGTTCTCTCCCTCGGAACTGCTCAACGAGAAGGTCGACGCCGGTCGCGACCCCTACTACGTCCTCGGCGCGTGCAACCCCGACATGGCCGACCAGGTGCTCACCGCCTCGGACAACAGGATGGGCGCGCTGTTCCCGTGTAACGTCGTCATCTGGGAGGAGGAGCCGGGCGTCCAGACCGTCTACCACGTGAGCATCATGCGCATCGGTCGCCTCGTCGGTCTCGCACCCGACGACGACGAGATGACCGAGATCGTCGCGCAGACCGGCGAACTCGTCGACGAGGCGTTCGCGAACCTCGACAATAAGTAGCGAACACGAACGGACGACGGCGCGATTCGACGGTTCCGTTCTGTGCGCTCAGACGAAGTCCGTGAGATTCGCCTGGAGCCCGGACACCATCGTTGACTTCCGTCGTAGGCCCGCCAGCGACACGGGCAGCTGCGTCGTCACTTCGCGGACGGCGTCGCCGAACGTCTCCGCCTCGCCGTGGTCGCCGTCGAACGCGTGACGGACCGCCTCGCGGACCTGCCAGACGCCGACCGGCCCCCAGTAGTCGTCAGAGACGTGTCGCAACACGAGCACCTTCGCCTGTCGGCCCATCTCCGAAAGTTGTTCGAGCGCAGCCAACCGGGAGGCGTAGTAGGCGCCGGCGGTCTCCTCAACGTAGCTCGTCCGGCCCTCGAACCCTTCGCGGTCGCTCGCGAGCCACAGTCTCTCTCCGTCGGGGTTCCAGATGCTCCCGGGTGCCTTCATCTCGACGAGTTCGAACTCCCAGCGACCGGGGGCGACGACGACCCAGAAGGCGTTGCCGAGATACTCGTTGCGCCAGACCTGCACGGTGTCGACGCTCGGTGCGTCCCTGATCGTTCCGCGGAGATATTGGCCGACGGTGTCGTCGACGGCGGTGATCGACCACCGCGTCGGCACGAGTCGTCGATGCTCGGCCTGTCCCAGCGCGCCCGCCGAGAGGATCGTGTTGATGTCGTAGACGTCGAACCCGCGACGGTAGAGGTAGTTCATCGCCCCCTGTGCCTGCCAGTCGTCGTCCTCGAGCGTCTTCTTCACCGCCTTCGGAACGTGTGGGTTCTCGCCGAGGTCCGCAGAGCGCGCCCGCGCTCGGGGGCCGGTCGGCGTGGCGACGTCCGTCCGCGAGACGTCGAAGTCGAGCTCCGGGCTGCCCTCGAGACCGATCTCGACGCTCACCGGGCGGTCGGCGATGGCGACCTCCCGTTGGGTGCCGACGAACCCGTCCCACGCGTCGTGGACGTTCGCCTCGTGACCGAGGTCGACGCTGGCCGACCGGTTGGAGTTGAGCAGGCTCGTCCGCCGCTGGAACACGTCGTCGATGCTGACGCCCTCCTCGTACCAGGCAGCGCTCGTCTCGAAGCGGGCGGCGTCGTCCTCGTGACCGACCGGCGAGAGGATCCCCGTCGAGACGTTCGGGTAGTTCGACCGTCCGACGAAGATAGAGGGCGAGACGCTACCGACGACGGCGTCGTCCTGCACGGCGTCGTCGAAGCGGTGCTGGAACGCTTCGAGTTCGTCGAGGATCGCGTAGGATTTCTCCTTCGCGAGGTGTCGTCGGTCGGCCGCCTCGTCGGCCTCCATCTCGATGTAGTCGTCGAGCCGCATTCGACCGCATTAACGGCTCTGTCGACATGAAGCTTCGGAGATGGGAGTTCGGAAAGCGAACAGGCGACACGCCGTCGGGATCACGGGCCGGTGTGTCGCACTATCGCTGCCGGCCCGTGGGTCGGAGTCAGTGCATAAATTCTGGTGGTCACCTTCCCGGAGAAAAAGGTTCGGCGGTGGCGACGGGTGAGGAGGCCGACGAGCGCGTGGTCGCCCCGCTCAGCCGTGGATGCCCATCGCTTCGATCTGTTCCTGATAGCGGTTGCGGATCGTGACCTCGGTGACCTGCGACACCTCGGCGACCTCGCGTTGCGTCTTCTTCTCGTTGCAGAGCAGCGAGGCGGCGTAGATGGCGGCGGCGGCGAACCCGGTCGGCGACTTCCCCGACAGCAGTCCCTTCTCGGCAGTCGTCTCGATGATCTCGTTGGCCTTCGACTGCACCTCCTTGCTGAGGTCGAGTTCGCTCGCGAACCGCGGCACGTACTTCGTCGGGTCGACGGGTTCGAGTTCGAGCCCGAGTTCCTGGGAGACGTAGCGATACGTCCGGCCGATCTCCTTGCGATCGACCCGTGAGACCTCCGAGATCTCCTCCAGCGAACGTGGCAGCCCCTCCTGTCGGCAGGCGGCGTAGAGCGCGCTCGTGGCGACGCCCTCGATGGAGCGCCCGCGGATGAGGTCCTCGCTCAGTGCGCGGCGGTAGATGACCGACGCCACCTCCCGGACTGACCGCGGCACGCCGAGCGCGGAGGCCATCCGGTCGATCTCGCTCAGCGCGAACTGGAGGTTCCGCTCGCCGGCGTCTTTCGTCCGGATGCGCTCCTGCCACTTCCGCAGCCGGTGCATCTGGGAGCGCTTCTCCGAGGAGAGCGACCGCCCGTAGGCGTCTTTGTCCTGCCAGTCGATCTGGGTGGTCAACCCCTTGTCGTGCATCGTCTTCGTCGTCGGCGCGCCGACCCGGGACTTCGACTGTCGTTCCGAGTGGTTGAACGCGCGCCACTCCGGCCCTCGGTCGATCTGATCCTCTTCGACGATGAGCCCGGTCTCCTCGTGGATCAGCTCCCCATCGGCCGTCCGAACGAGATCCTCGGGGTCGAGGTCGTCGGGGTCGAGGTCGACCGTCTCGTCCGCGGTGGTTTCGTCGCCCTGCCACGTCCGCTGCCGGTCGGTGTGCTCCCGTTGGCGGGTGGGGCGTGTCATCGCATTTTTATGTTCTTAAGACGAGAAAATATAACTCTGGGGCCGATCGTGGTTCGACGGAACGAACCGGCTTTACGTCTCCCGTCGGTCGGTTCCGATATGCCGACTATCGAGTGTGACACGGACGAGGCGCGCGAGGCGCTCCGTGCCGCCGGGGTGGAGATTCGGCCCGGGAACACCGACCACGAGGAGTGGCGTGCCGAACGCGGGGACGCGATCGCCGTCGCCTACGACGGGAAAGTCGTGGTTCAGGGAGGCGATCCGACCGGCATCACACTGTTGCTGCAGGAGGGGTCGGCCACACGGGGACACGTCTACTTCGACGGGGCCAGTCGTGGCAACCCGGGGCCGGCGGCCATCGGGTGGGCGATCGTCACGAGCGACGGCATCGTCGCCGAGGGGTCCGAACGCATCGGTCGGACAACGAACAACCGCGCCGAGTACGCGGCGCTCGTCCGGGCACTGGAGGCGGCCAGCGAGTACGGGCTGAAGGAGGTCGACCTCCGCGGCGACTCCCAACTCGTGGTCAAACAGGTCCGCGGCGAGTGGAACACGAACGACCCCGACCTCCGGGAGCGGCGCGTCGAGGTTCGCGAACTGCTGACCGAGTTCGACCGCTGGTCTATCGCCCACGTTCCGCGAGAGATAAACGAGCGCGCCGACACCCTAGCGAACGAGGCACTCGACAATGAGTGAGCACGACCTCCCCGACGACGTCGTCGACGAGGCAGAGCGACTGACGCGACTCGCACGCAACGCAGTCGACGACGACGAGGCGACCGCCTACGAGAACCACCGCGAGGACCTGCTCTCGGAGCACGAGTTCACCGCGCGGATCCGCGAGGAGGACGACGTGCTCGTCCTCCACCCCGACGAGTGGGTCGAAGACGGGACGATCCGCGTCGAACGCATCGGCGACACGGACCGTGCGGTCGAGATCCCGCTCTCCGCACCGGGCGACGAGGACGACTGGGAGGCGGTGGAGGCACACAACGCCGCCCTCGTCGAGTCGGTCGCCGACGCACACGGTCCGGTCCACGCCGCGAACTGTCGGGCGTTCGTGGACTTTCTGGGGAACCACTACGTCCGCCGCGTCGAGGACGCGACCGCTGCCGAAGTCGACGTGTTCCTCTCCGAGTACTACCCGCGGAACGCGTGGCCGAGCGACGACCAGCGCGACGTGGTAGAGCAGTCGCTGGAGCTACTGTTCGAGGCGGTCGGCGCGGACGTGCCCGGTCGTCCGCGCAGAAAGTGATCGACTGTTCGACCCTTACAGGCGCGTGTCGACGAGGTCGCGGACTTCTTCGCCGCGCGTCTCGTCCGTGACGAACTTCGACAGCATCCAGTTGAGCCGGTCGAGGACGGCGTCGTGGCCCTCTTCGGTCAGCTCGTACTGGTTCGTCCGCTTGTCGAGTTCGCTCTTCTCGACGAGATCCATCTCGACGAGGTCGTCGAGGTTGGGGTACAGTCGCCCGTGGTTGACCTCGGTCCCGTAGTAGCTCTCGAGGTTCCGCTTGATCGCGAGCCCGTACATCGGTTCCTCCGAGAGGATCACGAGGATGTTCTGTTGGAACGCGGTCAGGTCGCGTGCAATGCCTGCTTCGTCGTCAATTGTTTGTGCCTCTGACATAGTTGTTGAAATGTCTCCGTGCTATTTAACCCTTCTCAACTTTCTATTTGTTTCCGGGTTTTACACGGATATTTCGGCGTCGTCTCAACCTGCGAGACATCTGCCGCCGCGACGAAAACTGCCCGTTCTCACCGGTCAGTTCCGGTCTTCCGAGTCGCTTGCGTAGCCGACGTACCGCCGTGGTATTCTTCACGTGCCGGTCGCAGATGCTGTTGAGATTCGCACGCGAATAGTCGACCCCCCAACAAATGAACTTTTTGGCATGGGGAGGATCGCAGGCGATGCCGAAAACCCTTTGCACCGTTTCGGAGAACTACGAACGCATGACGAACCTCTGGGAAGACCTGGAAACCGGCCCGAACCCGCCGGAGACCATCTACGCGGTCGTCGAATGTCTCAAAGGCGAACGGAACAAATACGAGTACGACAAGGACATCCCCGGCGTCGTCCTCGACCGGGTCCTTCACAGCAACGTTCACTACCCCTCCGACTACGGGTTCATCCCACAGTCGTACTACGACGACGGAGACCCCTTCGACGTGCTCGTGCTCGTCGAGGACCAGACCTTCCCCGGCTGTGTCATCGAAGCACGTCCGGTCGCGCTCATGAAGATGGACGACGACGGCGAGCAGGACGACAAGGTCATCGCCGTCCCGACCGAAGACCCCCGGTTCGCCCACATCGGCGACCTCGAAGACATCCCCCAGCAGCGACTCAACGAGATCGACGAGTTCTTCAAGACCTACAAGAACCTCGAGAAGGGCAAAGAGGTCGAGACGCTCGGGTGGGAGGACAAGCAGGCGGCGATGGACGCCATCGAACACGCCCAGGACCTCTACGACGAACAGTTCGACTGAGCGTTCTACGCGACCTCGCGGATCTTCTCCCGACGCCGATCGTCCGACAGCGACGGCGCTCATACCTCCCACGTATCAGCGGCCGGTCCGCCGATGATTTATGCGCATGGGTAATTATTTGGGGGGTGGAGCCGTACGACTACTCGATGGCAGCGAAACACCCGCGGCTCGGTCTGAACCACCTCACGGTCGTCCCGGCCAACTTCGAGAAAGGGACCGAAGACGCCGACGTCACGGACGAGACGGTCGACGAGTAGTCCGTTCGTCCGCCGACGAGTAGTCTTCGCCACGCGGGATCGGGGGGAGCGGCAATCGGTCCCTACCAGTCGTCACCCCGTCTCGACCGTGGAAACGGCCAGCCGTTTGCGTGTTCTGGACACACCGGAGCCAAACCCCTTTTACCGACTGGCTACTACCCTGCGGTAATGGCCGAATGCGACGAGTGCGGCAGGTACGAGAACCTACCGTACCAGTGTCGACGTTGTGGGCAGACGTTCTGTGCGGAGCATCGACTCCCGGAGAATCACACCTGTCCCGGCTTGTCGGAGTGGGACGACCCGAGCGGCGTCTTCGACAGCGGGTTCGACGACAGCGTGGACAACAGAGGCGGGCAGTCAAGCGGTATCATCGAGCGTGCGACGAGTACGGGCGGGTTCTTCGGCTACTTCCGCGGGAACCTGACCTACCTCTTCCTCGGACTGATGTGGGTGACGTTCCTCGCGCAGGTGGTCTTGGGGGAGCTGTTGGGACTGCCGCGGCTGTCGGCGTCGCTGTTCGTCCTCCGGTCGACGCACGTCGAGTACGTCTGGACGTGGGTCACCTCCGTCTTCGCTCACGGCGGGTTCCAGCACATCGCGTTCAACTCCATCGCGCTGTACTTCTTCGGTCCGCCGGTCGAACAGCGACTCCGCTCGAAGAAGTACGCGGCGTTGTTCCTCGGCGGCGGCATCCTCGCCGGACTCGCCCAGATCGGGTTCAGTTTCGCCCTCGGTGACCCCATCACCGGCGTCGTCGGTGCCAGCGGGGCCATCATGGCGATCATGGGTGTGCTCACCGTCCTGAACCCGAATCTGAAGGTGTATCTGTACTTCGTCATTCCGATGCCGCTGTGGGTACTCACCTTCGGCTTCGCGGCGCTGAGCCTCGTCGCCGGCTTCGGGACGCTGAACGGCGGTGGCGGCTTCCTCGGCGGCAACATCGCCCACATCGCCCACCTCGCCGGACTCGTCATCGGGCTCGTCTACGGTTCACAGATCAAGGGTAACCAGCGTGCGCCACAGTCGCTCCGCTTCGGCGGCGGTGGCGGCGGACCGGGGCGCGGCCGGTTCTGATGCGGCCGGCCCGCCCGGAGTTCGTCCCCGACGCCTCACTCTCCCGCGAGGAGATGGAGACGCTCCAGCACGAGGTCGCCGCCGCCGCGACGTTCGACGACGACCTCTCGTTCGACCCCGCGAACGTCTCGCTGGCGTCGTCGTCGCTCGTCCCCGACGAGCGGCGGCCGCTCGTCGCCGGCGTCGACCAGGCGTTCCTCGACGACCACGCGGTGAGCGCCATCGTCGTCCTCCGCGGCGGCGAGGTGGTCGAGCGCGCACACGCGGTGACAGAGCTGTCGATCCCGTACGTTCCCGGACTGCTCTCCTTTCGCGAAGGCGGTCCCATCCTCGACGCCTTCGCCGAGTTGGAGTGTGACCCCGACCTCGTGCTGTTCGACGGGAGCGGCCGCATCCACTTCCGACAGGCCGGACTGGCGACCCACATGGGCGTCACACTCGACGTGCCCGCCGTCGGCGTCGCCAAGAGCCTCCTCTGTGGTCGCCCCCGCGAGTCGGTCGACGAACGCCCCGAGGGCTGGCGGACGCCCATCGAGGCGGCCGACGGCGTCGAACCCCGCGACGTCGACGCCGACGACACCGAGGAGTTCGCCGACACCGTCGTCGGCTACGCCTATCAGTCCCGGCAGTACCCCAACTCGAAGCAGATCAACCCGCTCTACGTCAGCCCCGGCCACCGCGTCTCCGCGGAGACGACGGTCGACCTCGTCGAACGGCTCGGGGGCGAGTACAAACTCCCGGAGCCGACGCGACTGGCCGACGCCTACGCGGACGACTGCAAGAGGGAGTATTAACTTCCCACCGTTCGTCTCGCCGATGTGAAACCCGACACCGTACTCATCACCGGCTGTTCGTCCGGTATCGGCCGTGCGACGGCTCGTGCTTTCCTCGCCGAGGACTGGAAGGTCTACGCGACCGCACGGAACCCGGCCGACATCGAGACGCTCGGCGACGAGGGCTGTGAGCTCGCGACGCTCGACGTCACGGACCAGGGCGACGTCGACCGTGTCGTCGACCGCATAGTCGAGGAGGACGGTCACATCCAGTGTCTCGTCAACAACGCCGGCTTCGGCCAACTCGGTCCGATCGAGGACGTGCCGACCGAGCAGGTCCACCGGCAGTTCGACGTCAACGTCTACGGCCCGCACCGACTCACCCGCGCCGTGCTCCCCCACATGCGCGAGCAGGGCGACGGAACGATCGTCAACGTCTCCAGCGTCATCGGTCGGATCTCCATCCCGGGGATGGGCGTCTACGCGGGGTCGAAGTTCGCCGTCGAGGCGATGACCGACGCGCTCCGCGGCGAGGTCGAAGAGTACGGTATCGACGCGGTGCTCGTCGAACCCGGCCCGGTCGACACGCGGTTCCAGAACCGCGTCGACGACGAGGTCAACGGCGACGACGAGAAGGAGATCCAGGGTATCGAACGTTCCGGGGCCTACGAGTCGTTCTACAAGGCGTTCTCGGACACGCAGGCGCTCGGCGGCGGCGGTCCCGGCGCCGTCGCACCGGAGCGCGTCGCCGAGGACATCGTCAACGCGGCGAGCGCGACGAAACCGGCGGCCCGCTACCCGGTCGGGACGCTCGCACAGATCGGCGTGCTCGCCCGGTTCCTCCCGGACGGCGTCCGCGACAAACTCGTCGGCCTGATGGACAAACTGGCTTAGTCGTCAGTCGAGACAGGCGGCGACCACGCGAAGCGCCGCTTCCCCCTGTACCTCGTCGGCGAGCAGCGGGACGCGCTTGACGTCGCGGCCGCGGAACAGCTCCATCGACTGCTGCAGTGCGTCCTGTTGGACCTGCCACCGACGCTGACAGAACTCACACTCCTCGAGGTTGGGCGAGACCACCCACTCGGGGTCGACGTCGGCGACGTCGTCGAGATTCTCCATCACCCGGTTGACGACGAGCGTCTGCACCGGAATCTCGAACTCGCCGAGGCGGGAGACGAGGCGTTCGGACTCGACGACACTCATCTCCTCGGGGATCATCACGACCCGGAAGTCCGTCTTCTCGGGGTCCTGCAGCACGCTCCGGAGACGCTCGATACGCTCCTGGAGCTCGTCGAGGTCGCCCATCCCGGGCGCGTCGTCGGACCCGCCGCCGAACATCCCCTTGACGCCCTCCATCATCCCACTGAACTGCTGGCGGAGCTTCATCATCCGACCGACCATCGAGTCCATCATCTCCGGCAGTTGGAGCAGTCGCAGCGTGTGGCCCGTCGGCGCGGTGTCGACGACGACCCGGTCGAACCGCGGGTCGTCGAGATACTCGAGCAGTTGGCGCATCGCGGCGGCCTCGTCGGCACCGGGCATCGTCCCGCCCATCATCGGGTTCATCCCACCCTCCTCGCCGAACATCTCTCCCATCTGCCCCATCCCGCCGAGGGGGTTCTCGCCGCCCATCTCCTCGTTATCCTGCCCGAACAGCCCGTCGTCCATCGCCTCGTCGGGGTCGATCTCGGCGGCGTAGAGCGGCATGTCCTCCCGGATCTGGGTCGGACGGGGCGGCACCATCGCCTCTAGCGTGTCCGAAAGCGAGTGAGCGGGGTCCGTCGAGACGACGAGCGTCGAGACGCCGCCGGCCGCGCTCGCCAGCGCCGTCGCCGCGGCCATCGTCGTCTTGCCGACGCCGCCCTTCCCACCGTAGAGAACGTACTCCGGTGCGTCGACGCCTTCCGGCAGTCGCTCGCCCTCCGTCGCCTGCACCTCGACCTCGGTGGATCCGTCGCGTTCGTGCGTCTCGGACCCGGCCGACTCGTCAGACTCGTCTTCGACCGAATCGACGGCTTCGACGTCGATGTTTGACATACCGGGAGGTGGACGCCGACGACTTGTGTACTTCTCGGTACAGAAGTCATCAACCGGATTAGAAGTAGTCGGCCAGTCGCGCCGCCGCCTCCTCCGCCCTCGGTGTCACGAGCGCGAACCGGATCCACTCCTCGCGGGACTCGCCGAACGCCTCACCGGGCATCCCCGCGACGCCCGCTTCGTCGATGAGCGTGTAGACGTTGTCGAGCGTACCGGGGAACTCCTCGAACCGCGCCATCACGTAGAACGCGCCGTCGGGGCGAGAGTACTCCGCGCCCGCCGCGTCGAGCGCGTCGGTGAACGCGTCGATGCGCGCTCTGAGCATCTCGCGGGTCTCCTCGTAGTAGTCGGCGTGCGTGTTCCGCAGCGCGTGGAGCACCGCCTGCTGGGCGGGACGGCTGGTGGCGACGTTGACGAGCATGTGGCGGGTCTTGGCGGCCTGGACGAGCGACTCCGGGAAGACGGCGTAGCCGACGCGGTAGCCCGTGATCGCCATCGACTTCGAGTAGGCGGTCGTGACGATCCGGTGGTCGCTGTCGATGGTGAGCGCGCTCTCGAAGCGGCCGGAGAAGTCGAAGTGGTCGTACACCTCGTCGGCGACGAGCAACGCGTCGTGTTTCTCGGCGATTTCGACCAGTTCTTCCATCGTCTCGCGGCCGTAGACGGCTCCGGTCGGGTTGTTCGGCGTGTTGACGACGATGCAGGCGGTGTCGTCGCCGGCGACGTCGCGAACCTTCGCCGGGTCGAGCGAGCCGTCGCGTTCGGTCGGGACGAGTTTCGATCGGCCGCCGAGCAACGTCGTCTTGCCGGGGTAGTAGGGGTAGACCGGGTCGGTGAGGATCACTTCGTCGCCGGCGTCTCGCTCCAGCGCACGAGCCATCGCGAGATAGTTCGCCTCGCCCGCGCCGTTGGTGACGACCACCTGCTCGACGTCGACGTTGCGGCGTTCGGCGATCTCCTCGCGGAGTTCCCGGAGGCCCTCGCTGGGCGGATACTGGAACTCGTCGGTCGAAGCGTCGGCGTACTCCCGGAGCCCCTCCCGGAGCGCCGCGGGCGGTTCCCAGTCGGGGTTGCCGCTCACCATGTCGACGACGTCGCGGTCGGCGTCGGCTGCGTACTGCATCACCCGGAAGAACAGTGGCTCGTCGTACTCCATGCTCGTGTGCTTTCGCCGGGGTGACGTGTGTCTTTCGTCCTCGTGTCACCGGCCGCACGAGTCGCGTGCGTGGAACTCACTCACCTTCTTGACCCCTCTCCCCCAACCCCGACCATGACACCCCTCGACGACGGCAGAGCCGTCTCCGAACAGTTAGGTGAGACACTCCGGAGCGGTGATGCAACTATCGCCGCCGCCGAGTCCTGCACAGGCGGGCTCGTCGGCTCGCTTCTCACCGACGTCGCCGGCTCCTCGGACTACTTCGACCGCTCGCTGGTCACCTACTCCTACGACGCCAAACGCGCGCAACTCGCCGTCTCCCGCGAGGCGCTGGACGACCACGGCGCGGTCAGCGAACCCGTCGCCCGCGAGATGGCCCAGGGAGTCAGAGACGTCGCCGACACGACGTGGGGCGTCGCGACGACGGGCATCGCCGGGCCGACCGGCGGAACGCCCGAGAAGCCAGTCGGAACCGTCTACGTCGGCGTCGCCTACGCCGGCGAGTGGGGGTCCGGCGAGTCGTTCTCGACGGTCGAGCGCCACCAGTTCGACGGGTCGCGGACCGAAATCAAAGCGAAGATCGCGAGGCAGGCGCTGGAGGACGTGATGGAGGCAGTCGATGAGCGACGGAAGTGACCGTCCGAGCGGTCGCCCGACGCCTACCGTCTTGGAAACGTTTGTATCGCCGGCCGCGGCATCTCTCCGTAGATGAACAAGAAAGGGCACGTGCTGAACGCCGTTCTCCTGAGCATCGGCCTCGGCTACGTCCTCGAACCCTCCGGTGACGTCGAGACGTTCGTCAAGATCGCACAGATCTCGGTCCCGGTCGTCCTCGGTGCGCTCTTCCCGGACGTCGACACCGCCTTCGGCCGCCACCGGAAGACGCTGCACAACCTCGCCGTCCTCGGGATCGTCGCCGCCTACCCGCTCGTCTTCGACAACCTCCACTTCGTCTGGATCGGCGTCCTGACGCACTACGTCCTCGACATGGTCGGGAGCAAACGCGGCATCGCACTGTTCTACCCGTGGGACGAGGAGTTCGCGCTCCCCGTCGGCGTCGCCACCCACTCGAAGTACGCCGACCTCGTGACGGTACTCATCACTGGCTTCGAAGTTGCGGCGTTCGCGGCGGTCCACTTCTACGTCGTCTCCCTAGACATCGACGTCGCCGCGTTGGCGGCGGCGTTCGGCGTCGGTCTCTGAGCGGGTGGTTCAGTAGACGCTCACGTCGTCGAAGCGTCCGTCGTAGGCGACCTGTCGCGGATGCGTCGGCTCCATCCCCGACAGCAGGAGGCGGTCGAACTTCCCCCACGAGTTCTCGAAGCCGAGGTGAGAGAACTCGACCAGACTGCGCACGCGATGCGAGAGACCGGGACGGTGGAGCACGCGTCGGGAGATCCCATCTCTGAGCGCGTCGACGAGATCGGACTCGTCGTCGACGACGGTGTCGAACTGCGTCCACGCTTCGCCGACGGTCCCTCGAAGGTGAGCGTACGACGACCCGAAGTTCGGGACGTCGAGCGCGGCCGCGATCCGCTGTCCGCGACGGTTCTGGTACGGTCGACACTTCGCGTTGTAGGTCTCGACTGCGTCGATGACCGTCCGGTTCTTCGCGACGTCCTCGTGGCCCATACTGACGTTCATCAGCTCCGGGTGGGGGACGACGACGGCCGCGTCCTGTCGGCCGAACTCGCGGAGTGCGCCGTCGAGCGTGATGAAGTCCGGGACGGGGTCAGTGAGGCCGACGGCGAGCAGATGCCGTCGGTTCCGCCATGACCCGGTGAACACCTCGCGGGCCGGGACGACGAGCAACTCGTCGTCGGAGAAACGTGCCGCAGTCGCTCGAATCTCCGGCAGTCGCACGAAGTGGGGGGCGTAGACGAGAACGTCTAGTCCACGTCGCTTCGCTCGGCGGACTACGCGCTCGTCGAGTGTCTTTACGTGCATGTCGACCCGCGTCGCGTCGGCCTCGGTCACACTGGTGTGTCGACGGACCGGACAATTAGTGATTGCTATCCGCGAGTCGCCACCCCCGGAGTAAAAACGGGTTTGTCCTCACGGTGTAACCGACGCCACATGTCCCTCTGGAGGTGCGGAATCGGTGACTGTGGTGCGA
This sequence comes from Halogranum amylolyticum, assembly GCF_900110465.1. Classification (GTDB taxonomy): domain Archaea; phylum Halobacteriota; class Halobacteria; order Halobacteriales; family Haloferacaceae; genus Halogranum; species Halogranum amylolyticum. Next base: position 301,500 of record NZ_FODV01000002.1, on the reverse strand, counting down.
GGTTCCGAGACGTCGAAGCGGTCGTCGTCCACCAGACGAACGAGCACGAGCGCCACGAGTGTCGGGTGTGTGGGACGGTCGTCCCCGAGGGCTACTTCGCGATCCGTCACGCGTTCGACGAACACACTCGCGCGGAGTACGTCCGGGCCTACGACGCGGACTCCTCGGTCGTCCGCGAACGCGAAGCGGTCAAAGACGCCGTCGAATCGACCGTCGATCTCCAGTCCGTCGTCGACCGACTGGACCTAGAGCGCCCCGTCTGACCGCAGTCCGACGATCCGGCCCCCGTCTCCCCCGTTCGCCATCTTCTAGCCGTCTTGGTATGATAAGATTACCGAGGGGTACGTTTACAATGGTGCCGCCTCAACCGTCTGTTGAGGTGATGACATGAAAGGGGACGCTAGCTTTCGACCCGTGCAGTCGGCTCGGGAGACGTCGTGGAATCGTCTTGCGAGTTTACTCAGCGCCCGCAACCTCCTCGGTGTCTCGACGGCCGTCGCGGTGCTCCTCGTTCTCACGACGGGCGACCGGTCGGTGGTCTACCCGGTGTTCGGGGCCGCCTGTCTCCTCTGGGGACTGAAGACCGTAGTGACGGCGTCGCTCACATCGAACGCGCGAATCGAGATGGAGCCGTCGAAGCCGGACGAGTAGTCCGGCAGCGGACCGTCTTGGAGAGAAGACATCCACCGAGCGGCGGGACTCTCACGAGCGGCGAGAGGGCGGAGAAAAGAGGGGGGCGTTATCGCTCTTCGCTGTCGAGGACGCGGATCTGGTCGCCGCGCACCGTCACCGGGATCGGAACGGTGGCCTCGTACAGTTCGACCGTCACCTGGTCTTTCCCCTCGTCGATGCGCTGGACCCGCGCCTTCTCGCCTTTGAACGGGCCGGCGATGAGCTCGACGATGTCCCCCTCCGCGATCCCCTCCACGTCGGGCGTCGGCGACAGGAAGTGTTCGACTTCCGCCATCGACGACGTGCCGGGGACGATGCTGCGGGCGTGGGGGATCTCCTCGAGCAGTCGTTCGAGGACGGCCGTCCCGTCGGATTCGACCATCACGTAGCTCGTGAGTTGGTCGGGGGCGAGCACGGCGTGGATCTCGGGTTCCTCCTTGCTCGCCAGCATGTCGGCGACCGTCCGCTCCTGGCTCGCGGTGGTCTTGACGGCGAAGATAGGCATCTGTTCAGACGCCTCCCGGCGGGACGAAGCTCATGACCGCGAAGATGAGAAAGCCGAGCAGTCCGACGAGGAAGATACCGACACCGGCGATCAGGGCGATCTGAGAGAACTCGTCCCACGAGGGCGTACTGGCGAGCTTCAACACTCGCACGTAGCTCGTGAGGTCGTATTTAACGTCCATAGTTACCCTCTCTTAGCACGTCCCACCATTTCTATCTATTGAATGCGAAGCGCGGTACGCGAACCGGAGTCGGGACGACGTCGACTGGGCCACTGGGCGGAGACGAGAGTCGAAAAGGAAGCGTCGCAGTGCGACGATGCGTTCGAGTTCAGTCGATGAAGTCGATGTCCTCGCCGCGCCCGTCCGTCTGTGCCTGGACGGTCTCGTTGCGGCCGTAGATCTGCGGCGACTCGACGCCCGTGACGACGATCATCGTCCGCATCTCGCCCTCCAGTTCCTCGTCGACGGAGGTCCCCCAGATGATGCGTGCGTCGGGGTCGATGCGGTCGTAGATCTCCTCGACGACGCCCTCGGCCTCTTCGATGCTCATGTCGGAGCCGCCGGTGACGTTGACGAGCGCGGAGTTCGCACTGGAGATGTCGACGTCGAGCAGCGGCGAGCGGAGCGCGGACTTCACGGAGTCTTGGGCCTTCGACTCGGAGTCGGACTCGCCGAGCCCGATCATCGCGACGCCGCCTTTCTCCATCACGGTCCGGACGTCGGCGAAGTCGAGGTTGACCAGCCCGGGTTTCGTGATGAGTTCGGTGATCCCCTTCACCGAGCGCATCAGCACCTCGTCGGAGACCTTGAACGCCTGACGGACGGGGAGTTTGCCGACCGCGTCCAAGAGACGGTCGTTCGGGACGACGATGACGGTGTCGGCGACGTCACGGAGGCGTTCGAGTCCGGCCTCGGCGTTCGTCCGGCGAACCTCACCTTCAGCAGTAAAGGGCGTCGTGACGATGGCGATAGTGAGCGCACCCGACTCGCGGGCGGCTTTGGCGACGACGGGGGCGGACCCCGTCCCCGTCCCGCCGCCGAGACCGGCGGTGACGAACACCATGTCGGAGCCCTCGATCGAGTCGTGGATCTCCTCTTGGCTCTCGATGGCGGCCTCCTCGCCGACCTGCGGCAGCGACCCGGCCCCCCGACCCTGGGTCTTCTGCTGACCCATCAGGATCTTCGTGTCGGCCTCGATGTTGACGAGATGCTGGACGTCGGTGTTGGCCGCGACCAGTTTCGCGCCGTGGATACCCTCCTCGGCCATCCGATTGACCGTGTTCCCGCCCGCGCCGCCACAGCCGACGACGGTGATGTTGGTCTGCAGGTCCTGCAGGATGTCCTGCAGTTCGTCGTCGGTCATCTTCCCCGTCCGCCCCGGTTGGGTGTCGACGGTCGTCTCGGACGACCCGCCCCCGTTCTGAGCCGGCCCATCTTCTGTCTCCTCGGCCTCACTGATCGCGTCCTCGACGAGAGAATCCATATTTATGCGCAGGGTTTGTCGAGGCACCCTAATTATCTTTCTCCCTCTCGTCAGACGGATGTATGACGATCGTTTCCGGTTGCAATCCTATGAAGATAGCTGGTGAGATATCTAGACAGGTGTCCAGACAACCGTCTTCGGTGGACGAGAGAGCCTCGGAGACAGTGGAACGCGCTCAGACGGGGAACCGGTGGATGCGTTCGGTCCGGACCGACTCGGGCGGGACGCGGTCGCCGCCGACTTCGACCGGTTCGCCGGCGGCGAGTTTGCCGAAGGCGGGACCCTCGGGCACGCCGAGCGTCGCGGCCTTCCCGGGGTCGAAGGCGGTCTCGTGGGCGACGACGACGTCGCCGTCGCGTTCGACGCGGTCGTACTTCTCGGCGAGCAGATCGGCGAGCGACGCGACCAGTGAGTCGTAGGCGTCTCGGTCGCGGACGGCCGCCCGACCCGAAGCGCGAGCGCCGTTCTGGTCGGTCTCGAACGCGACGGTGTGGGTCTCGACGGCCTCGCGGGTCGCGTCGGCGTCGACGCCCTGCGCTTCCTGCAACAGTTCGCTCGGCAGGTCGACGACGGTGAATTCTGCAGTCTCGAAGCTCTCCGCTCCGAACCGGAGACCGTCGTCGACCGTCGACAGCGCCGCCTCCAGTTCCGAGACGAGTGCCAGCGGTCTGTCGTCGACCTCCCGGACCCACGTCTCGCTGACGACGCGGTAGCCGAGATCGTCAACGACCCGTCTCAGTTCCGGTTTCTCGCCGTCGATGACGGCGAACTCGGCGGCGCTCCGCTCGAACACCCGCGCGACGACGTCGCGACCCGCCTCGACGTCGCCGAGTTCGGCCAGCTGCCAGTCGGCGGCGATGTGGCCGACGCCCCACGCCGTCTCGCGGACGAGTCGGGTCGGCCGGGGGACGTAGTGGCCGCCGCCGAAGCCGACGAGGTGGCGCTGTCCGTCGTCGACGTCCGCCTCGACGCCCTCGACGGCGAGGATGGCGCGGGCGACGGCGCGGGCACCCTCGGGGTCCTCCCACTCGGACTCGCCGCTGCCCAACTCGACGAACATCGAGGGGACGTCCAGTTCGCTCGGGCCGTGGTGGGTACACTCGATACCGACGTCGTAACGGTCGGGCGCGGACTCCTCGAACGCCGCGACGACGGCCTTCTGCGCGCCCGGACAGGCGCGAGCGAGCGACCCGTCTGTCCCACCGTACTTCGCTTCGCCGAAGTTGCCGGTGAAGTGAGCGGTCAGGAGCGGCCCGGTGTCGCCGGAGTGTCGCGAGGCGAAAAAGAGCAGGTCGGGGTCGTCGAACGCCGCGTCGACGCCGTCGAGTTCGACGTGGATGCGCTCGAACGTCCGTAGTTCGAACGCCGGCGCGCCGGACCCGTCGTCGCCGGTGCGGTAGACTGCGCCGCCGCCGTCGGCGTCGGGACGACTGCCGTCTCGGTGTTCGGTCCAGTCGACGAGTTCGAGCAGTCGCTCGCCGATGTGTTCCGATGCGAAGTCGGCGTGGCTGACGACGATAGCGATCACGTCCGACAGTAGGTGCGCCGAGCCGCTAAAACGAGTCGATGTCGGTCGCTGCCTCGTCACGCCGGAGAAGTACGTCACCCGCACGTTACCCGCGCTCAGTCGTCGCTCTGTTCGGCCTCCGGCGTCCCGGTACGGGCCTGCCGGATCGTCGCAGCCGTCAGCCGCGTCACCTCCCGGACGTCGTCGAGTCGGGTGAGGAACATCGCGAGGCCGAGAACGAGGTAGACGGCGGTGTAGGCGATCAGTATCTGGTACGTGTCGAACGCCGGCATCGTCCGAATGAAGTAGAACTCGACGAGCACCTGCGAGGCGAACAGCACGAGGATGGCGATCGACTCGCGGACGCTGATGCGGAAGTTGATGAGCACCGCGAGCGCGAAGAAGCTCTGTGCGGCGGTGATCCAGATCTCGCCCGCCTGCTTCTGGTCGAACGGGAGGACGCCGTAGCGTCCGAGCGCGATGCTGTAGACGACGACGAGCGTCCCGATGAGCAGCGTCCACTGGTTGAGCTTCGAGGAGATGAGCGCGTTGAACGCCGCCGTCGAACGCGCCTTGTTGACGAGGTAGGCGACGACGATGAGTTCCGGACTTTCGCTCGCCAGTGGGGCGATCCACTGGATCATGAAGAACGGCGGGATACCGATGCCCTTGCCCAGCTCTTCGAGTCCGTGAGCGAACGGCTCGACGGCGGTGAAGATGAGGAAGCCGGAGAACGCAAAGAGCGTCAGCACGGTCGCGATCCGGGGAACCTTCGAGAACTGCTGGAGGTAGCCGGGGACGCCGACGTGCGCCTCCGTCTCGTCGACGTCGCCGCGGATGATGATGGCGATGTAGGTGACGTAGATGCCGACGAGCACCAGCATGTCCACCCCGTCGATACCGTTGCCGAGCGGGACGAGAAAGGCGTAGAGCGTCGCGGCGGCGAGAAACAGGATCTCGGTCGCGATGCTGCGGTCGAGTTTCACCGCGTCGGCGAGGAAGCCGGGGTTCTTCTCGACGGCCATGTCGTTGGTCGTCTGTGCGCGCCAGATGGAGAACAGGGCGATTCCCGACCAGCCGAGACCGATGAGGATGCGGTTCGCACCGGTCATGTTGGCGACCGCGAGGTTCGCGGCCTCCCGACCAGCGGGTGTCCCGTGCTGTGCGCCCGCCTGCCAGGCGAACAGCGCGTCGACCGCGTACTCGGGGGCGACGGCGAGCACCGCCAACACGGCGAGCGCGAACGCCCGCGGGACGTCCTTCTCGGCCGTCTCGGCCCCCCACGCGAGCAGGAACGACGCACCGAGCACCGCCAGTCCGCTGACGCCGACGACGGCGAGCGTGCTGGTCGACGGCGCGTGGTGCATCCCGGTGGCGTAGAACACCAGCCACGGGAGGGTCAAGATGGCCGCTCCAGCCAACGCCGAGAGCGGATGTCGAAGCACGGAACTCATAGCCATGTCGACTCAAGCGAGACAGGTATCTTTTCCGCTTCGAGCGGTCGATATCGGCCGACAAAGTCATCTTTTTTCAAGCAGGAACCCCGCCCCAAGGGGCGGGGGAGGAATGCGACACTTGGCTGTCTGTCCAACTTCGATACCGTCGGTGTCGGGCGATTCTGCGCCCGTAATGTCAATAGTTTTAACTTGCGTAGGTTTGTTGGTATTGGTGTGACCGCTACTGCCACCAAGACGTTGCAGGCCACGCTCGCGCCCCCGACGGCGCACAAAGAGCGTCGGCTTCAACGGACTGTGGCGACCTATCGTCGCGCTCTCTCCGAGTCGTTCGAGAGTGGCGCTGACACGCAGACAGCGGTCAACGACGTTGTGACGCCGTACACGCTCACGTCCTACGCCAAAGACGCGCTCAAGAACTACGTCCCGAAACTCCGAGACACGTACAACGTCTCGGAATTGGACGAAAACCACCCCGTTCGGTTCACGAACCGTGGGTGGAATCTCGACCATTCGGAGGAACGCCGACATGAGTTCTGCTGGCGCGTTCCGCAGGCAGGGCGTGGCAATGCGTTCTGGATTCCGCTTCGTATCAACCCCGTTCAGAGAGAGTTGTAGGACGACCTGCTCAACGGTGACGTGACAGTTGGAGAGTTCCGCCTTCAGGAACACCGAACAACATGGGAACTTCACGTCACCGTCGAATACGAAGTTGCTGAACCAGACGAGCCGACGCTTGTCGGATTCGATATTGGGGAATCCAAACTCCTGACGGGCTGTGCCCTGACGGACGGGACTCCCACCCAACCGTACATCTACGACGGTGGACGGGCGCGACACCTCCGCAAAGAGATGTTCACGACCCTCCGCCGTCTGCAAGAACGCGATGCTGGCTGGCGGGTAGACGAGCGATTCGACCACTATCAGAACGCACTCACGGATATTGTCGAAAAGGCACCTCGACAGGCCGTTGAGTACGCACAACAGTTCGAGGACCCCGTAATCGTTCTCGAAGACCTGTCGTACATCCGTGAGCATCTGGACTACAGAAAGTGGATGAATCGCCGTCTTCACAACCGGGCGTTCGCACGTCTCACAGGTCGAATCGAGGACAAAGCCCGTGAGGAGGGCGTTCCTGTTCGATACGTGAATCCCGCCTACACGAGTCAGACCTGCCACGAGTGCAGTCACATCGGCGCTCGTGGGTCGCAGGCGACGTTCCGATGTACGAACGATGACTGTTGGGTGACGGGGTACCAAGCGGATATTAACGCGAGTGTGAACATCGCACGTCGCGTCAACCCGTGGGGAGAGAGCGTTCGTTGGAAACCCGAACGCAATGACTCGCCACGGGACGGGAGTGCTTGTGACAGCACCACAGGACACCGCGAGCAGAGTCGGCAATCCCGACAGACGACGCTTGGGGACTTCAGTTCTGAAACCTCCTCGAACGACGAGGCTACCCTTGTAGGAAGCCCCGCGCTTAAGGGCGGGTGAGGATGTCACTATCCCGGTAGGGTCGTGAGACGACAGCAGCCCGGGACGTCGCGTGCGGGAGACGGGCCGTTTATACTCGCCGCCCTCCTGCACCGCGGTATGCAGGTCTTCGGTCTCGTCGGCAACCCCGTCGGGCACTCGCTGTCGCCGCCGATGCACGAGGCGGCCTACGAGTCGCTCGGGATGGACGCCCGCTACGTCACCTTCGAACCGACCCACGAGTCGCTGGCTGAGGCGATCCGTGGCGCGGACGCGCTCGGTATTGCCGGGTTGAACGTCACTATCCCGTTCAAACAGGACCTCCTCGAGCAGGGGCTCGTCGACCCCGACCCGCTGGCCGCCCGCATCGGTGCGGTCAACACGGTCGACTTCTCCGGCGACGGCGACACCCCCGACGGGTACAACACGGACGCCGCGGGCGCACGTCGCGCGCTCGAACGACACGACGTCTCCCTCGACGGTGCGGACGCCGTCGTCGTCGGCGCGGGTGGCGCGGGCCGGGCCATCGCGTTCGCGCTCGCCGAGGCGGGTGCGGCAGTCCACGTCGCAAACCGGACGGAGGCGACCGCCGACGAACTGGCGGCGGCCGTCGCTGACTCGACGGGCGTCGCCGCCGACGCGGTGACCGCGGGTGGTCTCGACTCGTTGGCCCCCACCGTCCCCGGTGCCGACGTGCTCGTCAACGCCACGAGCGTCGGGATGGAGTCGGAGGAGACGCCGGTGCCCGCAGAGCTTCTCCACGCCGACCTCGCCGTCATGGACGCGGTGTACAGTCCGCTGGAGACCCGCCTCCTCGAAGACGCGCGGCGGGCGGGTGCGACCACCGTCGACGGGGCGTGGATGCTGTTGTATCAGGGGGTCGAGGCGTTCGAGCGGTGGACCGGCCGGGAGGCACCGGTCGAAGAGATGAACACGGCGCTTCGGTCGCGGCTCTGAGCCTGTCGTTGGCCTTTAAATACCGGGCACTCTTACTGTCGCCCAATGTCACTACTCGACAAGCTGAAGTCGGTGCTCGGGATGGGCGGGTCGTCCTCGGAGCGAGAGCGTCGAGATTCCAGCGTTACGGTCGAACGCGACACGCGAGCGGACCGGGCGGACGCCGACGCCGAGAGCGAGGCGGCAGCCAAGGGCACGGAGGAACCGACGCCCGACGAGGCAGCGGAGACAGACGAGGAACCGGTCGCGGAGGAGACGGACGCGACGGCCTCCACCGAGTCGATGGTCGACGAGGCCGCCGAAGACGAGGAAGCCGCCGAACCCGCGGAGGCTGCGGGTCCGGAGTCCGAAGACGTCGAGACGGAGGCCGCGGAGGCGGCCGAGGACGTCGAAGCGGCCGAACCGGGCGACGAGGACGCCGACGTGGAGGGAGAACCGGCCGTCGAAGACACGGACGCGACGGCCTCGACCGGGTCGATGGTCGACGAAGACGCCGAAGACGAGGAAGCGGCCGAACCCTCCGAGGCCGCGGGTCCGGAGTCCGAGGAGCGAGAGGTGTCGACCGACGCCGAGGCCGAGAGCGACGCAGCGGCGACCGAAGGCGAAGCGAACGAAGGGACCGCCGCGGAGGAGACGGACGCGACGGCTTCCACCGAGTCGATGGTCGACGAGGCCGTCGAAGACGAGGAGGCGGCCGAACCCGGTGAAGCGGCCGGGCCGGAGTCCGAGGACGTCACGACCGACGTCGACGAGGTCGAACTCGACGACGCGGAGGAAGACGTCGACATGGAGACGGAGGCGGCCGAGGCACGCGAACCCGAGACCGCCGAGGAGCCGGAGACGGCCGCAGAGGCGGCCGCGGGCGAGGAGGACGACTCGCCTTCCGTCGACACGGTGAAAGGGATCGGTCCGGCCTACGCCGACCGACTCGAGGAGGCAGGGATCCACACGGTCCACGACCTCGCGACCGCCGACGCCGCGGAGCTCGCAGAGAAGATCTCGGTCTCCGAGAAGCGCGTCGGTCGCTGGATCGACCGCGTGAAAGAGGAGCAGTAACCCGGAGACAGCTGTCGAATCGCTCTGTCGTCCCCGTCGGACGTCACGAAACCGTTACTTGGCCCCACCACCACCCCACAGGTATGGCTGTACCCACCGTCGTCACCGACCGGTCGACTTTCCGCGCGCTCGCCGCCGAGACGCCGGTCGGCGGCCGCGTCCCCGTGGAAGTCCGGACGGCGGTGGCCGACCCCTTCGTGGCCTACCGACGGGCACGCGACGGTCCCGGTGGGGTGTATCTCGAGACGACCGGCGGTCGGGACGGATGGGGCTACTTCGCGGTCGACCCGGTCGAACGGCTGCAGGTGAGCGCCGACGCCGTCCTCTCGGACCCCGACGCGCCGGGCCACGACGACTTCGCTCGTCAGTCGCCGTCGCTCGCGGCGCTCGACGGACTGCTCGCCGACGAGACGCTGGTCCGCGGCGACTGCGACGTCCCGTACCCCTGCGGCGCGTTCGGGTGGCTCTCCTACGACGTCGCCCGCGAACTCGAGTCGCTCCCGGACCACACCGTCGACGACCGACTGCTCCCCCGGCTGCAGGTCAGCGTCTACGACTGCGTCGCCGCGTGGCGGGAACCCAGCGACGGCGAGACGACGCTCCGGATCACCTGCTGTCCGCGCATCCCGGACGACGCTGACCGCGACGCACTCGATACCGTCTACGACGACGCGCTCGCCCGGGCGACTGCGCTCGCCGAAGCGGCGACCGAGGGCGATCCGGCGGTCGGTGCCCCGCCAGTCGACGCCGCCGAGGCCGAGTTCGTCAGCGACTGCGGCCGCGAGGCGTACGCCGACCGCGTCCGTCGGGTCAAAGAGTACATCCGCGACGGCGACACGTTCCAGGCGAACGTCGCGCAGCGACTCGTCGCGCCCGCGGCGGTCCACCCGGTCGACGCCTACGCGGCGTTGCGTCGTGTCAACCCCGCGCCGTACTCGGGGCTGGTCGAGTTTTCCGGTCCCGGCTGGGTCGGTGGCGTCGACCTCGTGAGCGCGAGTCCCGAACTCCTGTTGGAGCGCGACGGCGACCGACTCGTCACCGAACCGATCGCCGGGACGCGTCCTCGGGGATCGACACCCGAGGAAGACGACTCTCTCGAAGCCGATCTCCTCGGCGACGAGAAGGAGCGGGCCGAACACGCGATGTTGGTCGACCTCGAACGCAACGACCTCGGGAAGGTCTCGGCGTACGGCAGCGTCGAGGTGACCGACTACCGTCGCGTCGACCGCTACTCGGAGGTGATGCATCTCGTCTCGCTGGTCGAGGGGCGACTCCGCGAGGACGCAACTCTCGCCGACGCCGTCGCCGCGACGTTCCCCGGCGGCACCATCACCGGCGCGCCGAAACCCCGGACGATGGAGATAATCGACGAACTCGAAGCCACGCGCCGTGGACCCTACACCGGAAGTATGGCCGTCTTCGGCTTCGACGGCCGGGCGACGCTCAACATCGTCATCCGGACGCTCGTCCGCTGGCGCGAGGAGTACCACCTCCGGGTCGGCGCGGGCATCGTCCACGACTCCGACCCCGACAGCGAGTACGACGAGACGCTGGCGAAGGGACGCGCGCTCGTCAACGCCATCGACGAGGCGCTCGGCGAGCGCGGCGACCTCCGGGTCGAGGAGGCCGAACGGTGATCCTCGTCGTCGACAACTACGACTCGTTCGCCTACAACCTCGTCCAGTACGTCGGCGAGTTCGCGGACGAGGTGGTCGTCCGCCGCAACGACGCCGTCGACGTCGACGGGATCAGAGAACTGGACCCAGACGGCGTCGTCGTCTCGCCCGGTCCCGGCACGCCCGAAGACGCCGGCGTCTCGATCCCGGTGTTCGCTGAGCTCGAGTATCCGACGCTCGGCGTCTGTCTCGGCCACCAGGCGCTCTGTGCCGCCCTCGGCGCCTCCGTCGGCCACGCCCCGGAGGTCGTCCACGGCAAACCCTCCACCGTCGTCCACGACGGCGAGGGGATCTTCGCGGGGTTGCCGGCGCGGTTCGAGGTGGGTCGCTACCACTCGCTGGCCGTCGAGCGCGACGACCTCCCCGAGCAGTTGGTCGAGACGGCCTGGACCGACGACGAGCGGCGCGTCGTGATGGGCGTCCGCCACCGGACGAAGCCGCACCTCGGTGTCCAGTTCCACCCCGAGAGCATCCTTACGGAGGACGGGAAAGCGATGGTGCGGAACTTCGTCGAGTGGGCGGGGGGACTCGAACCCGACGCGTAGCCGCGAGAGCGCACCGGCCCGGAGAAGGAGACTCGAAAGGGTACACTACTTTGTCGTCCCCCTCGTCGGACGACCCGATGCAGTACCACGTCGACGGCGAACTCCACGACGCCGACGAGGCGACCGTGAACGTCCGCGACCGAGGGTTCCTCTACGGCGACGCCGCCTTCGAGACCCTGCGCGCCTACGGTGGCGACCTGTTCGAGTGGGAGGCTCACGCCCGGCGGTTACGGGAGACCTGCGAGCTCCTCGAACTCGACCACGGACTGACAGAGGACGACCTCCGCAGACGTATCGACGAGACGCTGGCCGCGAACGATCTCAAGGACGCCTACGTCCGACTGTCGGTAACCCGCGGCGTCCAACCCGGCAAACTCACTCCGAGCGAGGACGTCGATCCGACGGTCGTCGTCATCGTCAAGGAACTCCCACGGGGCGGCCGCGGGGGCACCCCTGTCTGGGACGATCCGGCGACGCTCCAGACCGTCCGGACGCAGCGCGTGGCGGATCGGGCGATCCCCGCGAAGGCGAAGACGCACAACTATCTGAACGGCATCCTCGCGCGACTGGAGCTGCGGGCGACGGGTGCCGACGAGGCGCTGATGCTCGACGCCGACGGTCACCTCGCAGAGGGGGCGACGAGCAACCTCTTCTTCGCCGACGGGCAGGCGCTGAAGACGCCGAGTCTCGACGGACCGGTGTTGCCCGGTGTCACGCGCTCCGTCGTCGTCGACCTCGCTCGTTCGGAGGAGATCCCGATCGAGGAGGGGACGTACACGCTCGACGACGTCCGCAACGCCGACGAGGTGTTTCTCACCAACACGACATGGGAGGTTCGCCCGGTCGAGACGGTCGACGGTCTCGACGTCGAGAGCGGGCCGGTGACGAGACTCCTCTCGAAACTGTACGACGAGCGGGTCGAGGAGTTCTACTGACCGGCCCCCGCTCACACCCGTGTGTCGCCGGACTCGGCGGTGACGTCCCCCTCTGTCGCTTCGTCGGCCGTCGACGCTTCCTCGGTCGCCAACGCTTCCTCGGTCGCCGACGCTTCGGCGGGGCCTGTCGCCCCACCCGTGACGGTGACCGGTCGAGACGCATCGAGCGTGACTGACTGGCTGACGCTGCCGAAGAGAAGCGACCCCAGCGGCGACCGTTTGCGCCCGCCGAGAACGACGAGGTCGGCGTCGATGTCGTCTGCGGCGTGGAGGATCTCGCTCGCGGCATCGCCGAAGTGCGACTGAGTTCGGACCGCGATTCCCTGTCCGGTGAGGTACTCGTGTGCCTGACGACCAGCGGCGACCTGCTCGACCGACGTCCGCTCCGCCGTTCCTTCGTCCGGAAAGACGTGTATGAGCGTGACTTCTACGTTCTCGTCGGCGTGCGGTAACGAGGCTGCGAACTCTGCTTGCCGGGTCGAACGCTCTGTGTCGTTGTCGACCGGAAGTAGTACACGGAACATACAGCTAGTTCTCTGGACAGTTTGATAACCATTGTTCATACACGGAGGGACTGTCTGTCCCGTTGATTCGCACCGACAGGGGGTCGTCGGACCGCAAACTACACAGATAAATGTCGTCGTCGATTACCGGCCAGTGATGGATGCAGACCGCCGCATCACGACGGTCGAGGAGGTCCCCGACGAGAGTACGTTTCTCTTCACCGTTCGCGACGTAGAGACCGACGAAGAGCAGGAGGCGATCCTCGTCGAGGCCAACGGTGACGGCGACGTCGCCGCGTGGCTCAACTACTGTCAGCACTTCACGCACATCAAACTCGACAAGGGGTCGGGCGCGCCGATGCGCAACGGCGAAGTCGTCTGTGCGAACCACGGTGCGTACTTCGCGTCGGAGTCGGGGCTGTGTACGTTCGGTCCCTGCGAAGGCGCGTATCTCAACGGCCTCGATCTCACGATCGAGGACGGCGTCGTCTACCTCGCCGACGAGCGGTACGAGTTCGTGACGTCGGGTGCGATGGAGTCCGACCCCGTCGACCTCTCCTCGAAGTCGAACGTGGAGTTCTGAGGCGAGCGGCTACGCGAACTCCTCGTAGTACCGCTCGATGAACGCCGCGAGTTCGTGTTTCGTGTGGTCACCCCGGAGGTGGTCGACGAGCGTCGCCTCCGCGGCGACCGGGTGGTGACAGAGCGGACACTCGACCGGCAGGCGCGTCGCATCTTCCTTTCGCTCCCTAGCCATGTCCTCGTAGAGGCGCTCTGACGACAAAACGGGTGTGTTGCCGGAGGAGAGAAACAGCGAGTGCCGCTACGTCACTACTGCGTCTGACTTGCACGAACTCACAGCTAGCACGTCGAGACTCGGCGTTCGAGTGTGAGTTCGAGAGAAGTACCGAGAGGTAGATTTGAACCTCGGTCACTTCACTTCGTTCCGTTCCCTAGTTCAAATCACCTCGTCGGCTCGCAACGACAGTCACGCAGTCGCTCGGCGATAAAACGCCTCGCTCGGTGGGTGACTGTCGTAGAGAAGTAGCGGGAGGTAGATTTGAACTACCGGTCTCCGGGTTATGAGCCCGGCGGAATCTCCTGGCTATCCCATCCCGCTATCAGTCACAACTCGCGGCTGACTGTTAAGGGTTGTGTTTCCACCGCCGTATGTGAGTTTTCGACTCGTTCGCACGCCGCTCAGTGGTCGGTGACGCGCCACGTGAACAGGCTCTCGGCGACGTAGTTGAAGAACATCGACGCCGCGATGGCGATGGGGAAGGGGATGATCGTCCAGAGGTCGAAGCCGGCAACGACCACCGAGACGTCGACCATCCGCAGCCCGCGGACGATGAGGAACTGGACGACCAGTCCGCCGCTCCTGACGAGGTTCGACTTCAGGAACCGCCGGAGGGCGTTGACCCGTCCGCGAGTGCCGTGGCCGGCGAACGTCCAGTTGTCGTTGATGAGGAACATCACGACGATGGCGACCTCGGCGCCGACGAGCTTCGCGTACTCTGGGAGGACGTCGAAGAACACCGTCAACACCGTGCTCACCGTGAGATCGAACACCGCGCCGACGGCTCCGACGGAGGCGAACTTGCCGAACCGGACCCCCGAGACGAGTTCGTCGACGCCGCTACTCATCGAACGCCTCCGCCGCGAGGCGGTCGACGAGCGACTGCGGGCCGTTGCGGCGCGACTCGAGGAGCGTGTGGAGGTCGTCGTCAGCGAGCAGTTTCGCCCGGTGACGGGCGATCAGGAGGCCGCGACCGAGTCGGAGCGTCGTCCGAACAGGCGAGACAGTCGACCCCGGTTGGTCCTCCCAGACGACCGGCACTTCGGTGATGCGTGCGCCGAGCGCAGCGGCGACGGCGACGAGTTCGATGTCCCACGCGAAGCCGGGTTCGTACAGGTGGTGGCGAACCGCCCGCCACGTCTCGCGGGTCGTCGCCTTCGCGCCGCACTGGTAGTCGTAGAGCTTCGCGTCGAGGAGCTGTCGAGCCAGCCACGCGAAGCCGTCGCCGAGGTAGCGACGGGCGAACGTCTGGTGGGAGGCGACCGTCGCGTCCGGATGTCGGCGGGAGCCGACCGAGAGGTCCGCCTCGCCGTCGAGCACGGGTGCGAGCACGTCGGCGATGGAGTCGGCGGGCGTACTGCCGTCGGCGTCGGCGAAGGCGAGCACGTCGGTGTCGAGCGCCTCGAACCCGGCCGTGATGGCGGTCCCCTTCCCGCGCCGATACCGGACGGCGTTGACCTCCGCGGGGAGGTCGGCGAGCGCTTCGACCACGTCGGCGGTGGCCGCGTCGAGTTCGATCCGGACGACGTCGGGGGAGAGGCGGTCGGTCAGCGCTCGGACGTACTTCCCGAGGAGAGCGACGTCCGGGCGATAAGCGGGGATCACCACCCCGACGGTGCGCGTCATATCCTCGCGTTCCACACACGCGTTAAAAAAGCGTTTGACTCCCGCCCGGGAACGTCCGCGCCGCCTGCGTATCCGAACCCAAAAAGCGTTTACCGCCACCCCGCCGTCAGTTTCGGTAGATGGAACTCGTCCCTCTCGTTCTGTGGCTTCTGCTCTACGCGCTGCTCGCCGGGGCGGGGATGCCGCTCGCCCTCCGCCTGTTCGCGCCGCTTCCGACTCGTGGTGTCGGGTTCGCGCTGCCGGTCGCTCTCGTCGTCCTGACTACCGTCGGCTACTGGGTCGGCCACCTCTCGTTCGGCCTCGTCGCCCCCGTCGCGGGGCTGTTCGTCCTGCTCGCACTCTCCGCGCTGGCCGGGTTCGACCGTCGGGCACTCCGAGAGCGCCGTCTCGAACTCGCCACCGACCTCGAGTTCGACCGGTCGGCCGCCGCCGACAGCGCAGTTGTCTTCCTCGTCGCCTTCGGACTGCTCGTCCTCGTCCGCGCGGCCGACCCGGCGGTGCACGCCGCCGGCGGCGAGAAGTTCCTCGATTTCGGTCTCCTGCAGTCGCTGATGCTGTCGCCGACGCTGCCGCCGGAGGATATGTGGTTCGCGGGCGAACCCGTCCGTTACTACTACGGTGGCCACCTGACGACCGCACTCGTCGCGAAACTCTCCGGCGTCGCCCCCGCGTACGCGTACAATCTTTCGCTCGCCGGCTTCTACGCGATGCTCGTCACCGCCGCGTTCGATCTCGCGGGCGCGATCAGCGTCGGACGCGGCGGTCCACGACGACTCGCCGGACTCCTGTCCGCCTTCTTCGTCGGCTTCGCCAGCAACCTCGTCACGGCTGGTCGGCTGGTACTCCCCGTCCTTCCGAACCCGCTTCGGACGCAGGTGGCGGAGGCCGTCGCCGAGCAGTCGCGCTACTCCGTGAGCGAGTTGCTCGCAGGCGTCTCGTCGTTCAGCTACTGGTCCGCGAGCCGCGTCATCCCGGGAACGATAAACGAGTTCCCGCTGTTCGCGTGGCTCAACGGTGACCTCCACGCCCACATGATGGGGACGGTGTTTCTCCTCCTCGCGGCGGCCATCTGCTACAGCTACTACCGGACTCCGGCGGCGAACCGGCATCGACGCTGGACGCTCGTCTTCGTCGTCCTCCCGATTCTCGGAGGGTTCCAGGTGTACACCGACACGTGGAGCTTTCCCTCGATCTTCGGGCTGCTCTTTCTCACGCTGACGTTCGCACCGACCCACCCGCTCACCGTCGTCTCCGACGACCTCGCGGCGCGGGTCGGCGGGTGGGTCGAGCAGTCGTGGCTCGGAACGGAACTCGTGCGGACGGCGAGTGCGTTCGTCGTCACCGCCAGCGCGGGCGGGTTGGCCGTGCTAGTCAGTCTCCCCTTCCTGCTCTCGGCCGGTGCCAGCCGCGAGGTCACGTTCCTGACGCTAGAGATGCGCAGCGCGCTTGGCCCGCTGTTTCTCGTCCACGGGGCGTTCGTCGTCGCGTTCGCCGTCTACCTCTACGACCGACTCGGCGTCGACAGCCGACTGCTCCTCGTCGTCGCGCTGGCGGCCGTCGGCGTCGTCAGCGTCCTCCAACAGTTCGCCGTCCTGTTCTTGGCGGGGCCGCTCCTCGTCTTCGGCTGGGTCGCCCTCCGAATGGACCGCGACGTCGGCTACGAGACGGTGCTGATCGTCGCCGGAACCGGACTCGTGCTCCTCGTAGAGTTCATCTACGTGAAAGAGCAGGCCGGCCCGGGGCGGATGAACACCGTCTTCAAGACTTACATGCAGGTGTGGGTGCTGTGGGCGACGGCGATGGGTGTGGTACTGACGAGCCTGCTCTCCGGATCGGGACTCGCCGTCGCCGGTCGGACCCCGACGTTCAGACCGCAGACGAGTCGGTCGGTCGGCGTCGTCCTCGTCGTGCTCCTCGTCGCCTCGACGTCGGTGTACGGCGGCCTCGCGCTCGCGGAACACTTCGAGCAGAACTCGGCGTCGACGCTAGACGCGACGGCGTTCGCGACGGAACGACATCCCGCGGAGGCCGAGGCCATCCGGTGGCTCGACGCGCAGGCGACCTCGGAGACGACGATCCTCTCCGCGCCCGCGACGAGCATCTACCCGGACGCGACGAGCGGGTCGTACCCGTACCCGCCCGGGATGTACAACTGGGACTCCAGTCCGGCGGCCAGTCTGACCGGCGTTCCGACGGTCGCCGGCTGGCACCACGAGGTCGGCTACCGTGGTTACGACGCCTACTACGAGCGGGTCCGCGCCGTCGACGCGGCGTACACCGGGTCGACGGCCGATCTCGCGTCCGTCACTACCGAGTACGACGTCGAGTACGTCTGGGTCGGACCGGCTGAGCGCGCTCGCTACGGGGACGCGCTGTCGATCGACGAGATGGAGGGACAGGGCGTCGAGCCGGTTTACCGGACGGACGAGGTGACGGTGTACCGGGTCGACGGCGACCGGTTACGAGACGTCGACTCGAGTGAGCAGTAACGGATAACACTGTCGGCGATTCTCAGTTAGCGCACGCCAACTCCAGGCTTATCTCACTTCGTGCGGACCCCTCTAGTAGAGACGTCCATCCGACGAAGCCACGCCGTCTCCTGTTTCATCGCATCATGGTAGATCCAGTCATCGCCAGTCGGTTGCAGTTCGCGCTCACGACGATTGTGCACATCATCTTCCCGGTGATGAGCATGGGGCTCGCCCCCTTCCTCGTCTACTTCACGTGGAAAGAGATCCGAGGCGGTGCGCCCGTCTACGAACAACTCAGACGGTTCTGGACGAAGATATTCGCCGTCAGTTTCGTCGTCGGCACGGTCACCGGTATCGTCCTCGAGTTCGAGTTCGGGACCAACTTCGCCGCCTTCTCGACGTTCGCTGGTGAACTGTTCGGTGGCCCACTGGCGACCGAGGGGATGATGGCGTTCATGCTCGAGGCGACGTTCCTCGGCGTGTTCGTCTTCGGTCGCGAGCGCGTCTCCGACCGTCTGTACTTCGTCTCGAGTGTCGCCGTCGCCGCCGGGACGTGGCTGTCTGCGGTGTGGATCCTGATCGCGAACTCGTGGATGCAGACGCCGCGCGGGTTCGAACTGGCCCAGAAGAGCGGCCAGACGATCGTCCACCTCACCGACCCGCTGGCGGCGTACGCGAACCCGCGGTTCCCGTACATGTTCGTCCACATGCAGAACGCCGCCGTCGAGTCGGTTGCGCTGTTCATGGCCGGCGTAGCGGCGTACCACGTCTTCCGCCATCACGTCTGGGGCTACCCGGTCGACGAGATCTCGTTTTGGGAGACGACGCTGAAGATTGCGCTCGTCGCCCTCCTCGTCACCGCGCCGCTGCAGGTGATCCACGGCGACCTCTACGCGCGGCACGTCTACGAGACGCAGCCACAGAAGTTCGCCGCGATGGAGGCGGTGTGGGAGACTGACTCGTACGTCCCCGAGTATCTCATCGCGTTCCCGACGAGTCTGGCGGACGTCACTGACCCGCGCGCCAAGGAGCTGTTCGGGTTCGGGATCCCCGGCGGCGCCTCGTGGCTCGCCAGCGGGGGTGACGCCCAGGCGACGATACGGGGGTTGGACACCTTCGAGACGGAGGCTCCACCCGTCGCCATCGTCTTCTGGTCGTTCCGCGCGATGGTCGGGATGGGCTTCTGGTTCATCCTGCTCGCGTTCTGGGGTGGCTACCGCTGGTGGCGCGGCCAGCTGCTCGAGGACGACCTGCTCCACAAGGCGCTCATGGCCTCCTCGTTGCTCGGTATCCTCGCCGTCGAACTCGGCTGGGTGGTGACCGAGGTCGGTCGCCAGCCGTGGGTCGTCCAGGGCGTCCTCCAGACCAGCGAGGGCGTCTCGCCTGGGTTGACCGGCGCGGAGGCGACGGCGACGCTCGTCGGGTTCGCCGTCGTCTACCTCGGACTCCTCTCCCTCTACACCTACGTCGTTGCGCGGATCATCCGCAGCGGGCCGCCCGGCAGCGACGACCTGCGGTCGACACCGACGCCGTCGGACGCGGACCGCGGCAAGCCAGCTAGCGGGGTGGCGGGCGATGACTAGCGTCGAGACGCTGGCGGCCGGACCGCTGTTCGGCCTGCCACTGCCGGCGCTGTGGTTCGCGCTCGTCTTCTTCATCCTCGGGACGTTCCTGTTCCTCGACGGGTTCGACTTCGGGGCCGGCGCGCTGTTCGCCACCCGCGACGACCACGAGGAACGCGAGACGATTCTCACGGCGATCGGTCCGTTCTGGGACGGCAACGAGGTGTGGCTCGTCGTCTTCGGCGGTGCGCTGTTCGCCGCCTTCCCTCCCGTCTACGCGAACCTGTTCAGCCGACATTACCTGCTGATGTTTGCCATCCTCGGCGCGCTGATCCTCCGGGGGCTGGCTCCGGAGATGTACGAGCAGCGTCACGACGAGGAGTGGCAGCGCTGGTGGGGGCGGTCGTTCGTCGTCGGGAGCCTCGCCGCGCCGTTCCTCCTCGGGATGTTCGTGGCCAACTGGCTCACCGGGAGTCCGCGAACGCTCACGCTCCCGGCGTTCACCGTCGGGCTGGCAGTGGTGGCTCTCACCGTCGTCTCGGGAACGGCCTTCCTGCGAGTGAAGACGCGCGGTAAGCTTCGACGCGACCTCCGACGATACGGCGAACTCGCGGTCGTCGGCTACCTGCTCGCCGTCGTCGTCTCGCTCGCGGCGTTTGCGCTCGCCTCGCCCCGGCTCCAGAGCGGTCTGCTCACACTCCCCGTCGTGATGCTCGTCGTCGCGACGGTGGGTCTCGCGGGGGGCTACGTGTGGGCGCTTCGAGCCGGGCAGGACCTGTTGGCGCTCGTCGTGAGCGCGGTGATGACGTACGGACTCGTCGCGGTCGTCGCGCTCCTGCTGTTCCCGCTCGTCGACCCGGCGACCGATCTCTCGGTCGCCGAGGCCATCGTCTCGACGCTCCCGCTCAATCTGATGTCGATCGCGGCCGCCCTGTTGCTGCCGCTTATCCTGACGTACTTCGTGGTGTTGTACAGCGCGTTCAGCGGCCCGGTGCAGGCGACGGACTCGTACTGACGATGCACGAGAGACAACAGAAGACCGACGGGAGGACCGAAGTCGAAGCCGGAGTCGAGGCCGACGACGACACTGCCACCGACGCCGAGACGAACACCGGCGAGGAGCCGAACTCGACCGTCGGCAGTCTCCCGCTCTCGCGCATCCTCGTCACGTGGGTCGAGTTGACCCTCGTGGGGTTCGCGGGGGCGGCGCTGGGAACTGTGGCCTCGGGTCCCCCGCAACTCGTCGTCTTCCTGGCGACGACGCTCCTCTCGGTCGGCGTCCTCTTCTACAACGTCGACCGACTCGTCGACGACCGTCTCGGCGCGTGAACGTCGGACGGTGCGGGTAGACCGTCTACTGCTGCACTGACACCCGAGACCAGCGAACGGACACCGGCGGAATGAGAGCGTTCTTCGTCGGTCGCTCCTACTATCGAACGATGCGAGAGTTCGCGTTCACGCTCCAGTTCGACGCCGGGGAAGACCCTCTCACAGACTGCTTCGCCACCCACGAAGACGCATCCTCGCAGGCGCTGGTCTGTGCCCTCTCGGACGACCGGCTGTGGGGACTCGAGCAGGTGAGCGGTCCCGTAGACGCGCTCGGGGACATCAAGCCGTTACTCCTCGACCCTGCCCGTGGATTCGAGTCGATCAGCGAGACGCCATGCGAGGCGACGTGGTCGCACGACCTCCTCGACGACCGCCGGAACCAGTGTACGGTGTACTCGCTGGTCGAGGGAACCGAGCGGTGCCACACGGTACCCTCGCTGGCGAACCGGTATCTCCCCCTCGGAACGCTGTGTCGCGTCCGGCGGCACGGCCGGTGTCAACACTGGCGAGTGCTCACCAGCAACGAACGACGGGTGGGCCTGCTCTTCGAGACGCTTCACGAGAAACTCCGTGCCGGGGTGACGTTCCGGTTCGACCATCTGATGGACGCGACGTGGGCGGGAGAGATTCTCTTGTCGGCGACGCTCCCCGCCAACCAGCAGGCGGCGTTGGAGTCGGCGATCGAACACGGGTACTACGAGACGCCGCGCGACGTCACCCTCGACGAACTCGCAGCGACGCTCGGTCTGCCCCGGTCGACGCTGTCGTACCGGCTCCGGAAGGCTGAGGCGCGGTTGGCGAAGGAGTACGCCGACAACACCCCGTGAGACCGGTCGCGTGGACTAGCCGTCGGCCGTGTCGGTCGCCTCACCGCCGTCGGTGACGGTCGTCTGCAGTTTGCGGTCGAACCAGTCCCACTCGGCGGTGTAGAGGCCGTCTTCTTTCAGGCTCCACGGGTCACCGTTCTCGACGACCGGCCCTTCGAGCCACGACTGGACCACGTTGAACAGCCAGACGAGTTGAGCGACGGTGATGACGACCGCACCGACCGTCGCGACCTGGTGGAGCGTGAGGAACTGCGGCAGGTAGGTCGCGTAGCGACGCGGCATCCCGCCGTAGCCCAGCAGCAGCATCGCGAAGAACGTAAGGTTGACGCCGATCTGCGAGAGCCAGAAGTGCCACTTACCGAGTTTCCGCTGGTACATCCGTCCCGTAACCAAGGGGAACCAGTAGTAGATGCCAGCGAACACTGCGAACACCGTCCCACCCATGAGGAAGTAGTGGAAGTGGCCGACGACGTAGTAGGTGTCGTGGAGCACGAGGTCGATCGGGATCGACGCGAGGAAGACGCCGGTGACGCCGCCGATGATGAGGTTCGACAGGAAGCCGAGACAGAACAGCATTGGCGTGGTGAGTCGGATGCGACCGTTCCACATCGTCGTGATCCAGTTGAACGTCTTGACGGCGGTCGGGATGGCGATCGCCAGCGACACCGCCATGAACGACGCACGGAGTCGCGGGTCGATGCCAGTCGCGAACATGTGGTGGGCCCAGACGCCGAACGAGAGCACGCCGATGGCGAGCGTCGAGTAGACGACGAACTTGAACCCGAACAGCCGCCGCCCGGAGAACCGCGGGAGGATGAGACTCACGAGTCCCATCGCCGGCAGGACGAGGATGTACACCTCGGGATGGCCCCAGAACCAGAAGATGTGTTGCCAGAGGATCGGGCCGCCGCCGTCGCCCGCGAAGAAGACGGTCCCGAGGTTGCGATCGAGCAGCAGCATCACGATGGCGCTCCCGAGCATCGGGAACGCGAAGAGGACGAGTCCCGACTGGGTCAACACCGTCCACGAGAAGATGTCGAGGTTGGCCCAGCTGACCTCCTCGGCACGCTCGGTGAAGATGGTCGCGATGAAGTTGATCGCGCCCATCGTGACGGAGATCCCCGAGAGATGGAGGCCGAGCAGTAGTAGGTCGACGCCGGCGTTGGCCTGGTTGCCCTGTCCGACGCCGGCCGACAGCGGCGTGTACATCGTCCAGGCGGTCTGTGCCGGGATGAGATCGGGAATCGGGAGGAAGCCAGCGACGACCAGCACTGCCGACGGGGGGAGCAGCCAGAAGGCGATGGCGTTGATCCGCGGGAACGCCATGTCGTCCGCGCCGATGAGAAGCGGGATGAAGTAGTTCGAGAACGCTGCGAGGATCGGCGTCCCGAAGAGGATGAGCATGGCGATGCCGTGGCTCGTCAGCAGCGAGTTGTAGAACGTGTTCGAGACGAGCGTCATTCCAGGGTCGAACAGTTCGACGCGCATCAGCAGGACGGCAGCGCCCGCCCATCCGAAGACGGCGACGGAGTAGACGCCGTAGAGGATGCCGATGTCCTTGTGGTCGACCGTGGTCAGCCAGCGGACGATCCCGTGGGGTTTCTCGGCCGGGGTTCGTGCCTCCTCTCGGTCGACGACTGTGCTACCACCGACGACGGAACGGGCGGGTCGCCAGTTCTCGACACGTGCGAGCCAGAGGACGACACCGAGCAGGAGCGTCCCCATGAGCGCGGTCAGAAGCAGGTTGCTCGTGAGTTCCATTCGTACGCGTACCCATCGACTGTACCGTCGTATGCTACGGCTTGGCGAGCGCCAACTGCGGTGGCGTTCGCCGGGAGTCGTCACTGCTCGAGAGACGTGCTGCCCGGAGACTGACGTCCGAGAAAACGTGGACCGTGGAGAACCGGTTCAGACCGCCATGTCGCCTTTCCCCTTGACGACGTCGAGCGCGTCGGCGTCGATGGTGTCGACGTCGAGCCAGTGGGGGACGTACTCGCGTTTATCGAACGCCTCGCGCTCGTCTTCGGTGCCGATGACGCACCACAGCTGGACCTCTTCGGGTCCGTGGTAGTCGCCCTGCCGCTGGATGGAGAAGCAGATCTGCTCGGTGTCGTCGTAGTTGATGATGGCGTCCTTGCGGATACCGGGGTCCCCGTGCACGATGAGGTGCTTCATGACCGACGGTTGGCACAGTCGCCGCTTAACGGCTTCGGAACGGAGTGTCAGCACCCCCCGTGACCCCCTCGCGACACCGACGGTTCGCCGACGATTCGCCGGCGCACGGCTCTCGGAAACCAAACTCGTTTTAACGTCCGACGTCAAACTTCGCGTAAGGTAGATATCTATGCAGATGCCTCGCCGATTCAACACGTACTGTCCGCACTGTAAGGCACACCACGAACACGAAGTCGAGAAGGTCCGTACGGGCCGTCCGACGGGGATGAAGTGGAACGCGCGTCAGCAGAAGCGCGGGAAGAAGGTCATCGGGAACGCCGGGAAGTTCTCGAAGGTGCCCGGCGGCGACAAGCCGACGAAGAAGACCCACCTGAAGTACCGCTGCAGCGACTGTGGCAAGGCTCACATGCGCGAAGGCTGGCGCGCAGGCCGACTGGAGTTCCAGGAGTAAACGATGGCAGGAAGCTTCTACAAGGTCACGTGTCCGGACTGTGAGAACGAACAGGTCGTCTTCGGCAAAGCTGCGACGGTCGTCAACTGCGCCGTCTGTGGCACCGTCCTCGCCCGACCAACCGGCGGCAACGCCGCCTTCGAGGGTGAGGTTACCGAGACCGTCGAGGCACGGTAACTCCCTGGAGAACCCAACATGAAGTACAGTGGTTGGCCCGACAAAGGTGACCTCGTCGTCGGCAAGGTCGACGAGATCACCGACTTCGGCGTCTTCATCGACCTCGAAGAGTACGAGAACAAACGCGGCCTCGTCCACATCAGCGAAGTCGCCAGCGGCTGGATCAAGAACGTCCGCGACCACGTCCGCGAGGGACAGACGGTCGTCGCCAAGGTGCTCGACATCGACGAGAGCTCCCAGCAGATCGACCTCTCGATCAAGGACGTCAACGAGCACCAGCGCAAGGACAAGATCCAAGACTGGAAGAACGAGCAGAAGGCCGACAAGTGGATGACGATCGCGTTCGGCGAGGACGTCTCCGACGAGCAGTACGGCGCCGTCGCCAACGCGCTACTCGCCGAGTACGACTCGCTGTACGACAGTTTCGAGCAGTCGGCCATCCACGGGATGGAGGCGCTCGAGGACGTCGATCTCGAGGACGAGGAGAAGCAGGCCGTCGTCCAGACGGCCCGCGAGAACGTCTCGGTCCCCTACGTCAACGTCACCGGCTACATCGACCTTCGATGTCCGACGGCCGACGGCGTCGACGACATCAAGGAGGCGCTGCAGGCCGCCGAGGGCAACGGCGAGATCCCCGAAGAAGTGGAGCTCACCGTCGCCTATGTCGGCTCTCCCGAGTACCGCATCAAGGTGAAGGCACCCGACTACAAGACGGCCGAGTCGGAGCTGGAAGCGAGCGCTCGACGTGCCCGCGAGGCCATCGAGGCCATCGGTGGTTCCGCCGAGTACCACCGCGAGCGGACGGAAGACGACGAATAGATGCACTCGGACATCCGGGTCTGTTCGGCGTGGCGCGGCAGCCACCCGCGACCCGTGTACACGCTCTCGGAGACGTGTCCGGAGTGCGGTGCCGACGCCGTCAACAGCGCACCCGCCCCGTTCAACCCGGAGGACCCTTACGGCGAGTACCGACGTGCGGCGAAGCGTCGACGCGACTCCGAGTGAGACGTTCGCCGTCGGTTCGACGCGTTCTCTCGTCCGTCGCCCAGTGAGCGACGGCACAGTCTTCAAACTTATTAAGACAGCAGGTCCCGAGGGTACGAACATGGAAGACATCGAGATCGACGAACTCGCCGATCCGGAACTCGACGACCCGGTCTTCATCGAGGGACTGCCGGGCGTCGGCCACGTGGGAAAACTCGCCGCGGAGTATCTGCTCGAGGAGTTCGACGCCGAACTCGTCCGGCGCGTCTACGCCGACGAGTTCCCGCCGCAGGTCAACATCGACGAGGACGGCGTCGCCGAGCTCACCTGTGCGGAGTTCCACGCCGTGGACGTAGACGGGACGGATCTGCTCGTCCTCACGGGCGACCACCAGGCGCAGTCGAACGAGGGGCACTACCACCTCACCGACGTCTTCCTCGACGTCGCCGAAGAGTTCGGTGCGACCCGCGCGTTCGCCCTCGGCGGCGTCCCCACCGGCGAACTCATCGAGGAGTACACCGTCCTCGGCGCGGTGACCGAGGCGTCGCTCGCCGACGACCTCGAGGAGGCCGGCGTCGAGTTCCGAGAGGACGAACCTGCAGGCGGCATCGTCGGCGTCAGCGGTCTCGTGCTCGGACTCGGCGGTCGCCGCGGCTTCGAGGCGGCCTGTCTGATGGGCGAGACCAGCGGCTACCTCGTCGACCCCAAGAGCGCCCGCGCCGTGCTGGAGGTTCTCGAGGCGGTTGTCGGCTTCGAGGTCGACTACGCCGGACTGGAGGAGCGCGCCGAGGAGATGGAGGAGGTCGTCGGGAAGATCCAGGAGATGCAGAACCAACAGCAGGGGATGCCGACCGGCGACGATCTGCGGTACATCGGGTAGCCAACTCGGCGGTGTCGCCCGCCGTCTCGATCTCGGCAACCGAACTTTTGTGACTGCTGGACGTGCGTAGGGTACATGCGTCACCACCTCGGGAGCCTCTCTCGAGCGGGGGCTGCCGTCGTCACTCCCGGTCCGGAAGCCCTCGCAGACTACTGGCCGGACGTCGTCCGCGCGGCGTGGTTCGCCGCGGGCCTCCTCGTCGTGCTGCTGCTCGGGTTGTACGTCCTCGAGCCGATACTCGCTCGAGCCGTCCGCAACCGGAACCGAAACAACCCCACGCTCCAGGAGGCCGTCTCGCGATACTTTCAACTGGTCGTCCTCGTCGTGGCCGTCTACGTCGGTGCCGGCGTCGCCGGCTACAGCAGTTTTCTGACGAACTCCGCGCTCGTCGTCGCCGCCGCCACCCTCGCGGTCGGCGTCGCGGCCCAGACGGTCATCGGGTCGCTCATCAGCGGGTTGGTGCTCGTCGCCGACCCGGAGTTCAACGTCGGCGACTACGTCCAGTGGGCCGACGGCGAGGGAACGGTTCGGTCCATCACGCTCCGTGTCACGCGCGTCCAGACGCCGAGCGGCGCGCTGGTGACGGTGCCGAACACGGTGTTGACGGGACAGAGCATCACTCGCCCCTACCGACACGGTCGCTACCAGGTCGTCGAACGGGTGCAGTTCGCCTACGAGGACGACGTCGACGAGGCGTTGTCTCATCTCACGCAGGCCGCCGCCGAGACGGAACACGTCCTCGACGCCCCGGACCCGAACGCCTACGTCGAGGAGTTGGGGAGCGACGCCGTCGTCGCCCGCGTCCACTACTGGATCGACAACCCGATCCGGCGCGACCTGCTCGGGGTTCGGTCGGCCTACATACAGTCGGCGAAGGCCCGCTTCGAGGCGGCCGGGCTCACCATCAGCCCCGCCTCGAAGCGTGACCTGGAGGGTCGTATCGACGTCGAGACTACCGACGCGAACGTCGACGTGCGGGGGGAGTGACGCTGGCGGCGGTGCTGGTCGCACGACAGCCCGCCGAAGGATGGTTCTGTGCTCGCGAGAACACTTGAAAACCGCTGTCGGGAGACGGGAGTCACTCGAGCGCGACGGAGTCTCCGGCGTCCCCGTCCGTCTCAGGCGACGAACTCGTAGCTGTATACCCAGTTCAGCATGACGTAGGTGACGACGCCGAGCGAGAGCGACAGGATCCACGACCCCGCCGCGATACGGCCGACTCTTTTGTGTGGCGTCTCCGTCCGGAGTTCCGCCGGCGTGTGGGTGATGCCGAGGATGAGCGCGTAGAGCACCACCGGGACGGCGACGATGGAGAGGATGATGTGGATCGCGAGCATCGCCAGATAGGCGTAGTACACCAGCTGTGGTGCGCCGACCATCTCCTTCGTCCCGCCGCCGCCGATCTTCGTGAGGTAGAGCACGAGAAACACGAGGATGAGGCCGAACGCCGACGCCATCGCGGCGGCGTGTTTCTCCACCTCGTCGTTCCGGATCCACCGCCACCCGAGCACCAGCACGACCGTCGCGACGGTGTTGACGCCGGCGATGGCGTGCGAGAGGAGGTTCACCTGCTGGAGCGAGAGGTCCGGGAACACCGACTGGGGGACGAGACCGGCGAACGTTCCGATCACGAGCCCGTAGCCGACGACCGAGAGCACCGCCGTCGCGGCTGCCGGATGCTCCCTCATCGGACCGCTGACGCTGGCTGTAGCCATAGCTCGAAGTTGGGAACGACCCGATATGTCGTTTCGGATTCCGGGCCGGGTTTCGAGTCTCGCTCGTGAACTCGGAACGGAGACGGGAAGCGATTAGTCGTTCGCGCCGAAGACTCGATTATGAACACGACGGAGGCGTTCGCCGGACTCGACTGTACGGACTGCGGGGCGACGTTCGACGCGACCGAACCCGGGCGCTGTCCCGACTGCGGTGGGCCGCTCGATGCGACCTACGACTACGACGCCGTCGACGTCGACCGAGAGGCCCTCTCGGCGCGCCCACACGAAGGGTTGTGGCGGTTCGACGCGCTCTTGCCGTTCCCTGCCTCGGAAGCCGTCTCGACCGCCGAGGGGGCGACGCCGCTCGTCGAGGCCCCGCGGTTCACCGACGAACTCGACGTCGGGCGCGTCGTCGTCAAGGACGATGGTCGGAACCCGACCGGGACGACGCTCGACCGCGGGTTCTCGGTTGCGATGACCGCAGCCGCACAGTCGAACGCCGAAGACGTCACCGTCGCCTCGCCGGGCAACGGGGCACAGTCGCTGGCGGCGTACGCCGGGCGGGCAAACGTGCGCCACCACTCCTTTGTCCCGTCGCGGTCGACGTTCCACAACAAGGCGATGACGAACGTCCACGGCGGCGACATGCGGGTCGTCGGCGGCCGGTACCCCGACGCCGTCGAGGAGAAGGCCGAGGACGTGCTCGACGGGTGGCTCGACCTCCAGGAGTTCACGACGCCGTACCGCCACGAGGGCGTAAAGACGCTCGCCTACGAGATCGCGGCGGGGCTCGACTGGGAGGTTCCCGATGCAGTGGTCGTCCCGACGGGAACCGGCGAGTTCCTCGTCGGCGTCGAGAAGGGGTTCCGCGAACTGCGGTCGTTGGAACTCGTCGACGAGGTGCCGCGACTCGTCGCCGCCCAACCCGAGGGCTGTGCCCCGATCGCAACGGCGTGGGAGCGCGGTCTCGACGCGCCCGAACCGTGGTCCGGCCCGGACACCATCTGCGGCGAACTGGAGATCACCGACCCCGCCGGCGGCGAACTCGCGCTCCAGGCGCTCGCGGAGACCGACGGAGCCGCCGTCGCCGTCGCCGACGACGACGCGCTGGAGAGCGCGTACTCGGCCGCGCGTTACGAGGGCATCGAGATGGGTGCCAACGCCGGCGTCGCCGCGGCGGGTGCGTGGAAACTCGCCGACGAGGGCGAGTTCGCCCCGGACGCGACGGTCGTGCTCCTCAACACCGAGGCGGGCGGCAAGAGTTCGGATCTACTGCGGAGCCATCTGATGGGGAAAGGCATCTGAGCGGCGGTCGCGCGGAGACACGGTGACGAGAGAGACGACCACCGCACGGCACTTCGACCCACCAACTATTTGCGTTCGACGCGTCTAATCCGCGGTATGCTGAGCGACGTGATGGAGGACTACTTGAAGGCGATCTACACTTTACAGGGCGAACACGGGCCGCCCGTCTCGACGTCGGACATCGCCGACTATCTCGACAAGACGCCGCCGACCGTGACCAGCATGCTCGGAAAGCTCGAGGAGCGAGGGCTGGTCGACCGCGAGAAGTACAAGGGCGTCGAACTGACTCACGAAGGAGAGACGGTCGCACTCGAAGTGCTCCGTCACCACCGCCTGCTGGAGGCGTACCTCACGGAACATCTCGACTACTCGTGGAGCGAGGTCCACGACGAGGCGGACACGCTCGAACACCACATCAGCGAGGAGTTCGAGCGCCGCGTCGCCGACCTGCTCGGTAACCCGACGGTCGACCCCCACGGCGACCCGATTCCGGGTGCCGACCTCGAACCGCTGGAGCAGGAGGAGACGAGCCGCCTCAGCGACCACGGCGTCGGCGAGCGGGTCGTCGTCGCCCGCGTCAGCGACCGCGACGAGGAGGAGTTGGAGTATCTCGAAGCCGCCGGTGTCACCCCGGGGACGACGCTCGAAGTCGTCGACGTCGCGCCGTTCGGGATGGTGACCGTCCACGTCGGCGAGACGACGCGCGAACAGAGTCTCCCCGAGGCGGTCGCCCAGTCGATCCGTGTCAGATCGCCACGGGCCGACGAGACGGCACAGACGGGTGCTAACGGCGCGTGACCGGTTTCGCCGAGATCGTCGTCGTCGCCTTCGTCGCGCAGCTCGCCGTCCTCCCCGGCGAGAAAGTCCAGTTCATCATCGCCGGCCTGTCGACGCGGTACAACCCGCTCGTCGTCGTGAGCGCCGCCGGTGCCGCCTTCGCCGGGTGGACCGCCCTCGAGATCTGGTTCGGACAGGCGCTGAAGTCCGCGCTCCCGCCCGTCGTTCTCGACGGCATCTCCGTCGTCCTGTTCGGGCTGTTCGCCGTCCTGCTCTGGCGTTCCGCCCCCGACCAGCACGCCACGCCCGAGGACGTCGCTACGAAGACCGACGGCGGGTTAGCGGCGTCGCCCGACGTCGACCTGCCGACGGTGGCGGGGTACGACCTGTCGTCGGCGTTCGGCGGCTTCCTCCCCATCTTCGTCATGATGGCGGTCGGCGAGTTCGGCGACAAGACCCAACTCGTCACCATCGGTCTCGCCGTCCAGTACGGTGCGACCCCGGCCATCTGGGTCGGCGAGATGCTCGCCATCATCCCAGTGAGCCTCGCGAACGCGTACCTCTTCCACCGGTTCTCCCACCGGTTCGACGTCCGCCGGGCCCACCAGTTCGCGGCGGGGCTGTTCGCCTTCTTCGCGCTCGACACGCTGCTCGCCATCCTCACCGGGTTCTCCGTGTGGGAGACGGCCGTGGGTACCGTCTCCGATGCGGTGCTCGCGGTGATGTGAGGCCGCGAGACACAGTACCGAGTCGTTTTTCACGGCTCCTGCCGTCCTGAACACGTATATGGTCGGACTACTCGGGTCGGCGCTGGCCGGCGTCGTCTTCGGACTCGCGCTGGCGGCTCCGCCCGGACCGATGAACGCCGTCATCGCCGAGGAGAGCGTCGTCCGCGGCTGGAACGCCGGGTTCCGCGCTGGACTCGGCGCGTTCACCGCCGACGCGACGTTCTTCGTCCTCGCCTTCCTCGGCGTCGTCGCCTTCGTCGAACAGTTCCCGACGTTGCAGGCGGTCATGGTGGGCGTCGGCGGCCTGCTCATGCTCTACTTCGCCTACGGGGCCGCACAGGAAGTCGAAGGGTCGTTCCGCCCCGACGGCGTCGGGGGACGACCCGACGGACGGAGCGACGGCGGCGTCGACGACAACACCGGGTTCCGGAAGGCGTTCGTCCTCGCGCTGACGAACCCCTACCAGATCCTGTTCTGGCTCACCATCGGCGTCGGCCTACTCGAACCCGGCCGCGTCGACGTGCTCGCCGAGACCCCGTACGTCGGCTCGGAACTCGCGGGACTGCTCGTCGTCCAGACGGGGAGTCCGGCGCTCATCGCCGGCTTCTTCGCCGGCATCCTGCTCTGGGCGAGCGGCTTCCCGGCAGCGCTCGTCACCGCCGAACGGCGCGTCGAGTCGTTCGCTCCCGCCGTCGCTGCCCTGAGCGCGCTGGTGCTCGGCGGGTTCGGCGTGCTGTTCCTCTGGGACGCGGTGACGACGTTCGTCTGACCGGCCGACACGCTCTTGTGGTGTGGTACCGAGTATCATCCATGAGCTCGCTGTTCCGACGACTGTTCAGAGTCATCCGCATCGCCGACGACATCAGGAGCATCCTGCGTGCGTTCAAACTGCTGCGGAAGGCGATCCGGAAGCTCGGTCGGCCGACGCTGTAGCTGGATCGGGTCGGCCGAGTGACCGTCTCCGGCCCGTCCCTACGCGGGACCGACGAGTCGACGGCGACGACGGGAAAGGGTTTCAACGCCCGCACGAGAGTTCCGACTATGTTCGACAAAACGACGTGGATCAAACTCCCGCGGAACGTTCTCGTGGGCCACGGCGTCCTCGACCAGTTAGGTGAGGCGGTCGACGAGTTGTATCTCACCGGGCGGCCGCTGGTCGTCACCAGTCCGACGCCGAACGATCTGGCGGGCGACCACGTGAGAGAGCAGTTCGCGGACGCCGACCCCGCGACCGTCGTCGTCGAGACGGCGAGTTTCGAGTCCATCGAGCGCGTCATCGACACCGCCGAACGCGAGGACGCCGGCTTCCTCGTCGCGCTCGGCGGCGGCAAACCGATCGACATCGCGAAGATGGCTTCCGACCATCTGAACCTCGGGTTCGTCGCGGTGCCGACGGCCGCGAGCCACGACGGCATCGTCTCCGGGCGGTCGTCGATTCCGGAGGGTGACAGCCGCCACAGCGTCGCTGCCGACCCGCCACTGGCCGTCGTCGCCGACACAGAGATTCTCGCGAAGGCCCCGTGGGAGCTCACGACCGCCGGCTGTGCGGACATCATCTCGAACTACACCGCGGTCAAAGACTGGCGACTCGCAAACCGCCTGAAGAACGTCGAGTACTCCGAGTACGCCGGGGCGCTGTCGGAACTCACGGCGGAGATGCTCGTCGACAGCGCCGACTCCATCAAGAAGGGCCACGAGGAGTCGGCGTGGATCGTCGTCAAGGCGCTCGTCTCCTCGGGCGTCGCGATGTCCATCGCGGGGTCCTCGCGGCCGGCCAGCGGCGCCGAACATCTCTTCTCGCACCAACTCGACCGCATCGCGCCCGGTGAAGCCATCCACGGCCACCAGGTCGGCGTCGGCTCTATCATGACGGAGTACCTCCACACCGGCGCGAAGGGACAGTGGGCGGACATCCGCGACGCGCTGGCGCGCATCGACGCGCCGACGACGGCCGCGGAGTTGGGGATCGCGGACGAGGTGGTCGTCGAGGCGCTGACGACGGCACACACGATCCGCGACCGCTACACCATCCTCGGTGACGGCATCACCGAGGAGGCCGCCGTCGAGGTAGCGACGCGGACGGGCGTCATCTGAGGCGGCCGCTCAGAGCGGGAACGCAGCGAGCTCCGGATACAGGAGCTCCTCGGGCAGTTCGGTCACCCACTTCGCCGCCGCGATCTCCCCCTCGCGCGGACGGAGCTCACCACCCTCGTACGTCGCTTCGAAGACGACGATGAGGCGGTAGAGCGGATCGTACTCGTGGTCGCCGACCTCACACTCGTCGCTGTTTGTTTCGCAGACGGTCTCGACGACGTGCGCCTGCACGACGCCGTCGATAGTACAGTCGACGCCCGCCTCCTCGCGAGTCTCTCGCCGTGCCGTCTCCTCCAGGCTCTCGCCCGGTTCGCCCTTCCCGCCGGGGTCGGACCACGACCGCTCGCCCTCATGGCGAACCACCACCGCCCGGCTCTCGTCGTCTCGGACCCACGCGCCCGCGCCGCCGACGGTGCCGGCCTCGAACCGCTCACGAGTGGTCTCGGAGGCGTCGACGTCGACGCTCCACGTCTTCTCGACGAGTTCGAACTCGCCGTGCTCCTCGCGGAGTCGAGCGAGTTCGCCGTCGACGGCACGGCGAGTGCGCCGGGTGAGTGTCACACCCGTCTCTCGCGCGTCGGCTACTTAGGGCTCCGGGTGCGGGGAGGTTCCGAACTGCCTCGTCGCGTCTGCGTCGCGGAGCGCAGTCGGTCGACACGCGCACGGAGCGTCGGATGGCGGGCGACCAGTCGTCGCACTCTCGACTCCTCCCGTCGGAGGTAGCCCGCACCATCCAGTCGGTCGAGCGCGTCCGCGAGCGCCGCGCCGTCGGCGTGGCGGGCGACGTAGTCGTCGGCGTCGAACTCGGTCCAGCGCGAGGTGGCGAAGGAGGCGAGTGTGAGCGGGACGACGAGGAGGAGTCCGCCGAGGAACGCGCCGGCGACGTCGGCGCTGACCGCCGCGGCCCAGGCGACGACGAACGCGGTCGGTAGCCCGAGGCGTGGGAGGGCGTGGTAGCGACGGAGGTGGCCGACTTCGTGCGCGACGACGCCCGCGAGTTCGACCGGGGTGAGCAGATCGAGGAGTCGCTCGGTCACGCAGACGTAGCGGTGGCCGGGGACGACGCCGACGGCGAAGGCGGTCGGCACTCCCTTGGGGCGGGCGACGACGCGGACGCAGTCGACGGGGACGCCGCAGGAGGCGAGCGCTCGCCGTTCGGACGGCGAGAGTCGGCGGACGCCGACCGATGCCGTGAGAAGCGACGGGCCGGCGACGACGCCGACCACGCCGAGGACGATGAGCGCCGTGAGATACGGCCAGTCTCGGAGGAACGTCTCGACTGCGGCGAGGAGCATCGTCCGGTGGATACCGACCGTCCTGTTGTAGTCTTTCTGTGCGTCCGACCCTCGGTCGCGGCCGGGCGTGGCGCGCGCGTCTGCCGTTTCCCGCCGAGTTTAGTAGGCCGCGTCCGAAGGAGGGGCCATGCAGGACGAATCCGTCGTCGTGGTCGGTGCCGGACTCGCAGGGCTCGTCGCCGCTCGACGACTCGCGGCCGCCGACGTCGACGTGACGGTGTGTGAACGCCGCGACGAGGTCGGCGGTCGGGTGCGGACGGAGCGTCGCGACGGCTACCGTCTCGACCGCGGGTTCCAGGTGCTGTTCACCGCGTACCCGATGGTACGAGCCGAGTTGGATCTCGAGGCGCTCGAC
Source organism: Halogranum amylolyticum (assembly GCF_900110465.1). GTDB lineage: Archaea > Halobacteriota > Halobacteria > Halobacteriales > Haloferacaceae > Halogranum > Halogranum amylolyticum. The sequence continues at coordinate 267,180 of NZ_FODV01000002.1, read as the reverse complement.
CTCCGGCGGTTCAAACCCGGCGCGACCATCGCTCGGCCGGGCGAACGATCCGTCCTCTCCGACCCGCTTCGGGACCCCGGGGCCCTCCTCTCGTCGCTCCGGACCGACGAGGTGACGACGAGCGACAAACTCCGAACGCTCGCGCTTCGGCAGCACGTCACCGCGAAGCGCGAAGACGAGTTCTTCACGGGACGCGACGCGACCATCCGCGAGTACCTCAAGGAGTGGGGGTTCTCCCGCGACTACGTCGAGCACTTCGTCGCCCCCTTCTACGGCGGGATCACGCTCGACCGGTCGCTGTCGACGTCGAAGCACGTCTTCGAGTACACGTTCCGTGCGCTCTCGGAGGGGGAGATCGCGGTTCCGGCCGAGGGGATGCAGGCCATCCCCGAGCAGTTGGCCGACAACGCCCGCGAGGCGGGCGCGGAGATCCGACTGGGCGAACCGGTCGAGGCGGTCGGCGACGGCGGTGACGGCGTGACGGTGACGACCAGCGAGGAAGCCATCGAGGCCGACGCCGTCGTCGTCGCGGCCGACCCGAAGCGAGCGCGGGAGTTGACCGGCGTCGACGCCATCCCGACCGAGGCGCAGAGCTGCGTCACCCAGCACTACCGACTCCCGGCGAGAGAAGCGCCCGACACGGGGAAACGGCTCCTGCTCAACGCCGGCGACGAGTCGCCGAACACCGTGGCCAACATGACCGCGGTCGCCCCCGAGTACGCGCCCGGCGACGTCGACCTCCTGAACGCGACGTTCCTGGGGGAGGAACCACAGGACGTCCCCGCCGAGGAGTTCGAAGCCCGGACTCGTAACGCACTCGAGTCGTGGTATCCCGAACGGACGTTCGGCGCGTTGGAGCGGGTCGAGACCCACCGTATCCCGTTCGCGCAGTTCGACCAACCGCCGGGCGTCTTCGACGACCTGCCGGACACCCGCGCCGCAGGCGGTCGCGTCTACCTCGCGGGCGACTACGTCCGATGGTCGTCGATCCAGGGAGCGATGCGGAGCGGTCGCGACGCCGCCGAGGCGCTCGTCACCGACCTGTTCTGAACGCGACGAGTTCGGCGTTGACGACGATGCCGGTGAGCAGGGCCGACGCGGCCAGATAGAGGCTCGTGAGCAGGATGACGATCCCACTGAGCACACCGTAGATCGCGTACTGCCCGGCGTTGACGGAGTAGAAGTGGAGGAAGGTGTGGAGGGTAGTCCAGGCGAACGAGGTGACGACCGCACCGGGGAGCGCCGCCGTCGGCGACGTCACCGCTCGTGAGGGGACGTAGTACAGCGGGACGAACGTGGCCGCGAGCGTGAGCCACAGCCCGAGGAACGCCGCGACCTCGACGGCGAGGCCGGCAGGCGGCAGCGCAAAGAGGATGCTCGTCGCGACGATCGCGACCGCCGCCAGCCCGATGCTCCCGAGGATGACGACAGCGTCACGGAGCCACTCCCCCAGATTTCCCTCGTCGTCCCCCTCGATCCGGTCGACGACCGTCTTGACGTCGCCGACGAAGTTCGTGCTGCTCCACCCGATGACGAGGACAGCCAGCAGCCCCGCGCCGGTCCGCCCATTCGCCGTCGTGATCGACTGGTAGACCAACTCTCGCACCGGCGGCGTCAGAAACTGTGGTGCAGTCTGGGACAGTTCCACCGCGACTCGTTCGCCGACGACGGCGAACACGAGCACCAAGAGCGGGACAAACGAGACGAACGCGTAGTAGGCGAGCGCGGCCGCCGGATACCGTATCTTCTTCTCGATAGTGGTTCGGGCGACGGCCGTGAGAACGTTGACGCCCCCGGCGAGTCTGGTCATGTTGGCGCTTCGTCCTCGTGGCTGAAATATCCCCAGACAGTCCAGTCGACGTAGCCTCCGAGCAGTCTCTCTCCGCGCGACAATCCGTTTTAGGCACGCCAAAAAAACCGAAACTGCTTTAGTGTTTTAGGCGAGCCAAAATTTCATGAGACGCGACGAGCGGGAGACTGCGACGGCGAGTAGACGAGCATATCTGAAGTACGGAGCAGTCGTCGGCGGCGGGCTGCTCGCCGGTTGTACCGGGAGCAGTTCGACCGGTTCGGAGGCGTCCGAGACGGAGACGTCCTCGACGACGTCGACGACGGACCAGACCGAAAGCGGCGACAGCGAAGGCGGGTCGTACACCGTCTCGATGGAACCGGTCGGCGAGGTCACCTTCGAGGAGGTCCCGGAGACGTGGGTCGCGAACAACGGCAGTTGGGCGGACATGGGCGTCGCGCTGGGGCTCGAACCGCCGAAGGCCGTCTGGCTCACCACCCGATACCACACCCAGTACTACGACGAGATCGACGGCGTCTCGGTCGACAAGAGCGACATGGTCTCGCTGTATCAAGACGGCGTCAGCAAGGAACTGTTCTACGAACTCGACGCCGACGTCCACGTGATGGACCCGAACTTCCTCTTGAACCGGTTCGAGGGGTGGAAGCAGGCCGACGTCGACGAGATCACCGAGAAGGTCGGCCCACTGTTCGGTAACTGCATCTACGCCAGACACTACCCGTGGCACGATGACTATCGGTACTACAGTCTCTATGAGGGGTTCGAGAAGCTCGCACAGGTCTTCCAGCGCACCGACCGCTACGAGGCGTTTTCGACACTTCACGACGAGTTCCAGTCGAACGTCGAGTCGGTCGTCCCCGCCGAGGACGAACGTCCCGCCGTCGCCGTCCTCTGGGGCGTCGGCGAGCAGCCGGAGGAGTTCTACCCCTACGTCGTCGGCGACGGCACCGGGTTCAAACATCTGACCGACCTCGGCGTCACCGACGCGCTGGCGAACTCCGACGTCAAGGACTTCCACGGCAGTCGGGCGGCTGTCGACCTCGAGACCGTCCTCGAAGTCGACCCCGAAGTGCTGCTGCTCCGCGGCTACGAGTCGAAGACCCGCGAGGAGTTCCGGAGTACGGTCGTCGCGTCCCTGGAGAACCACGAGACGGCGAGTGCGCTCACCGCCGTCGAGAACGGCGACGTCTACCGCGCCGGCGGCCTCTACCAAGGCCCGATCACGAATCTCGTGCTTACTCAGCGCACCGCGAAGCAGCTCTACGACGTCGAAGAACCGCTCTACGACGGTCAGCGCGTCGCCGACATCGTCGCCGGGGAGCTCTGAGATGACGTCCGAGAACGACGAGGCTGACCCGACCGACGACGTGGCTACCGACCCCGACCGCGACGTCGACGGCGACTACGACGTGGTCGTCGTCGGCGGCGGGCCATCGGGCTGCTCGGCGGCCGTGTTCACCGGGCGCTACGGACTCGACACCGTCGTCTTCGACCGCGGGAAGGCCGCCCTCGAACGTGCCGCGTACGTCGAGAACTACCTCGGCTTCCCAGCGGGCGTCGGCACCGACACACTGTACGACCTGATGCACGACCACGTCACCGAGGCGGGTTGTGCGTACGTCGCCGACCTCGTGGAGTCGGTCGAACACCGTCCAACCGGTGACGACGACGAGAACCGCGGGTTCGTCGTCGAGACGCAGGAGGGCAGAACCGTGACGACGCGGTACGTGGTCGCGGCGTCGTGGTACGACGGCGAGTACCTCCGCCCGCTCGGCGGCGACGAGCTGTTCATCCGACACGACCACGGCGACGACGAGCACGAACAGTTCGACCCCGACTACGCCGACGACGACGGCCGGACGCCGATCGACGGCCTCTACGTCGTCGCCCCGGCCGGCGAGCGCAACGCACAGGCGATCGTCGCCGCCGGCCAGGGTGCGTACGTCGCCCGGTGTCTGCTCGAAGACCACCGCCGCGACCAGGGGTATCCCGACGGGGTCGACAGCTACTACGACTGGATCCGGCCGGACGCGGAGTTCACGGGCGAGTGGGGCGACCGCGACCGGTGGCGCGAGTGGTTCCACGACCGGATCCCCGACGAGTACGCTGCCAGCGACGAGCGAGTGGCCGAACTGCGAGAGCGGTACATCGACCACGCGTTCGAGACCAAACTCACCGACGAGGAGGTCGACGCACGGGAGAGGCGGGGACAGAAGCGACTGCTCGACCACCTCGACGACGACCTGATCCTCGAACGGGCACGGCACATCGAAGCCGAGCGGCAAGCGAATCTCTAGCCGTCTACTCTCGGAGAAACGCCTCGTCACCGTACTTCTCGCGTAACCGACGGAGTTCGTCGCGCTGTGTTTCGAGGTGTGCGGGCAGCTCGGCGTAGGTGTACTCGAACATGTCGTCGGGGTTCGGCTCCAACTCCTCGATAGTCGCGAGGACGTCGGCGACGTGGTCGCGAATCTCCGTCTCGATGGCGTCGTCGCGCTCGTCGTCGAGGCGACCCGTCTCACGGAGGAACGTGCTCAACCGTTCGATCGGGTCCCACCGCTTCCACTCGTCGATCTCGGCGTCGTCGCGGTAGGCCGTCGGGTCGTCGGCGGTCGTGTGTGCGCCGTAGCGGTACTGGACCGCCTCGATAAGTGTCGGTCGAGGCGCGTCGTCCTCGTCGTTTCGCGCTCGCTCGACCGCCTCCTTCGTCACCCGATACGTCGCCAGCGGATCCATCCCGTCGACGCGGACGCCCTCGAAGCCGTACGCCTCCGCCTTCTCGGCGAACGTCGCGCTCGCGGTCTGTCGCTCCGCGGGGACGGAGATGGCCCACTGGTTGTTGTGACAGAGGAAGACGCTCGGCGTGTCGAAGACGCCGGCGAAGTTCAGCCCCTCGTGAAAGTCGCCCTCGCTCGTCGCCCCGTCGCCGAAGTGACAGAGGAACGCCTTCGACTCGTCTTTCAGTTTCGAGGCCCACGCCATCCCGACGGCGTGCGGGATGTGGTCGGCGATGGTGATGTTGAGCGGGAAGACGTTAGCGTCGGCGACGGCGGCGTTCCCCTCCTCGTAGCCAACCCAGTACGGCAGGTACGCTTCCAGCGCGTCACGGACGACGACCGCGCCGTGTTCGCGGTACTGATAGAGGATCCAGTCCTCGTCGTCGAGCGCGTAGGTGGATCCGACCTGCGAGCCCTCCTGTCCGGCCAGCGGGGCGTACGTGCCGATACGCCCCTGTCGCTGGAGGCTGACCGCTCGTTCGTCGAAGTGCCGCGAGAGCTTCATGTCGCGGTACATCCCGACCAGTTGCTCGTCCGACAGGGGCGGAACCTCCCGACCCTCGATACGGTGGCCGTCGGCGTCGAGCACCCGGGCGAGGTCGTCGTCCATCTCCATGGGCGACACTCTCACCCGTCCCCCAAAATTCCACGCGTCGAAGCAACGGCTGTCGGGGTGGGCAGCGTCTCGAAAGAATTCGGTGGTGGTGTCGCTTCTACGGCGTGATGACCGCACGACCTTCTATCTCGCCGTGTTCGAGTCGTTCGGCGACGGTGTTGATGTCGTTCAGGTCGTACCGACTCGTCCGCAGTTCGACGTCGCCGCGGTCGACGAGCGCGACGAGTTCCTGTAGTTCGGGGTACTTCCCGACGAGCGTTCCCTTGTAGGCGAACTCGCCGTTGACGAGCGACTGAGAGGGTTCGTGGACGTGACCGCCGTAGCCGACGATGTGGTGGTCGCCACCGGCGGCGACGATATCCGGTGCGAGTTTCGTCGTCTGGTCGGCACCGACGAAGTCGATGACCTGTTGGGCACCCGTTCCGTCGGTGAGCGACTCGACGACGTCGGCGACGTCCTCCGAACCGGGGTCGATGGTGTGGTGTGCGCCGAGTTCTTCCGCGAGGTCTCTGGCCTCCTCTTTCAGGTCGACGGCGGTGATAGTCGTCGCACTCATCGCGTTCAGACACTGGAGTCCGATGTGGCCGAGCCCTCCGATACCGATGACGACCGCGTGGTCGCCCGGGTTGAGTTGTCTCGTCGCCTTCTTCACCGCGTGGTAGGCTGTGATACCGGCGTCTGCGTGCGGTGCGATGTCGGTCGTGTCGACGCCGTCGGGGAGTTTGATGACTGACCGCTCGGACGTGAGTAGCTCCTCTGCGAACCCGCCGTCGGTCGTCAGCCCCGGGAACTGGAGGTTCTCACAGTACATGTCCTCGCCGAGTCGGCACGGGCGACACTTCCCGCAGGTCATCACCGGGTGACAGATGACCTTGTCGCCCTCCTCGACGAGCGTCACCTCTTCGCCCGTCTCGACGACGGTGCCGGCGTTCTCGTGGCCGAGCGTCATCGGGAGCGTCTGCTCGACGTAGTCGGTCCACATCCCCTCGATGATGTGGTTGTCCGTCTGGCACCAGCCCGCACCCTCGACTTCGACGACGACGCCGTCCGAGCGTGTGATCTCCGGGCGGTCGACGTCGTCGATCGAGAGCGCGTGGGCCATGTCGTCGGTGTACTCGTGGAGTCTCGCGGCTTGCATGGTGTGTTACTAGTCAGCAAAGCACGACTAAACGATTAGGAAACAGGAAAATTGATGATGGATTACGAAAAATCATTAAGGATACGGCCTACCACAGTTCTACCATGTACCGACACAAGGGCGAAGACGTGTTCGTCGTCGACGGACACGTCCACCACTGGGACGCGAGTAAAGAGAACATCAAGAGCGAGGGTGGCGAGCAGTTCATCCAGTGCTTCTACGACTACCACACCGGGTTCACGCCCGAAGAGAAACAGTGGACGCTGGAGGAGTATCGGAAGTACGACACCGACCGGATGGTGGAGGACCTGTTCGGGAGCGGCTACGTCGACGTCGCGATCACGCAGCCGACACACCTCCACGAGTTCTACCACGAGGGGTTCAACACTGTCGACACCAACGCCGACCTCGCCGAGCAGTATCCCGACCGGTTCATCGCCAACGGCCGGTTCGACCCCCGTGAGGGGGAGGCCGGACTGAAGGAGCTCGAACGGCAGAAAGAGGAGTACGACGTCACGGGAGTGAAACTCTACACCGCCGAGTGGCGCGGCGACTCGAAGGGGTGGCGATTGGACTCCGAGGAGTCCTTCGAGTTCCTCCAGAAGTGTGTCGACCTCGGTATCGAGAACATCCACCCACACAAGGGGCCGACGATTCGGCCGCTGAACAAAGACGCCTTCGACGTCGCCGACGTCGACGACGCGGCCACGTCGTTCCCCGAACTGAACTTCGTCGTCGAACACATCGGACTCCCCCGACTGGACGACTTCTGCTGGATCGCCGCCCAGGAGCCGAACGTCTACGGGGGTCTCGCCGTCGCGGCCCCGTTCGCGGAGGTGCGCCCGAAGAAGTTCGGCGAGATCATGTGCGAACTGCTGTTCTGGCTGGGTGAGGATCGCATCCTCTTCGGCAGCGACTACGCCATCTGGGAACCGGAGTGGCTCGTCGAGGCGGTGATGAACGCCGAACTCACACCCGAACAACGGCAGGAGTACGGCGTCGAGTTCGACCTCGAGACGAAGAAGAAGGTGATGGGCGAGAACGCCGCCGAGCTGTACGACATCGACATCCCGGAGCGCGCCGACACGCTGCAGGACGACGCCATCAGCCAGCAGTTCGGCCTCACTGGCGGCGACATCGGCCCCGAGGAGGGTACCGCAGACTGATGGACGGACCCGTCACGTCCGTCACACAAGAGGCCGTCCAGTCCCGTCTCGACCGCGTCACCGACCCCGAACTCGACCGGTCTATCGTCGCACTCGACTACGTCGAGTCGATCGCTATCGACCTTCCGGCGGTCCACGTGACGTTCAGCCTGCCGACCGCCTGGTGTTCGCCAGCCTTCGCGTGGATGATGGCGACCGACGCCCGCCGCGAGGTCGAGACGCTCGCGGGCGTCGACCGCGCTGTCGTCGAACTCCGCGACCACATGCACGACGCGGAGATCAACCGCGGCGTCAACGAGGGACTGTCGTTCGAGGCGAGCTTCCCCGACGCAGACGGCGAGGTCGACGACGTCCGGCGGGAACTCGACGAGAAGGCGCTGCTGTCGCGACAGTACGACGCCGTCTCGACGCTGCTCGACGCCGGACTGTCCCCCGAACAGGTCACCCGGCTGACGCCCGCCCGCCTGGGAGTCGACCCGGCGGCGGACGATCCGAGAACGGCCGCAGACGACGCAGACGACGTCCCCGACACGGCGACCGTGTTCGTCCGCGAGGGAACCGTCGGCGTCACCGTCCCGCTGGACCCGGTCCGTTCGTATCTCGCGAAGGCCCGGCCGCTCGGCGTCGTCACCGACCCCGAGGACCCGCTGTTCCGGACGCCCGACGGCGACCCGCTCACGACGGAGAACTTCGAGCGCGTCCACCACCGGACGCGACTGACGGCGACGAACATGGACGGACAGGGCGGTATCTGTGCGTACCTCCACGAGGCGCGGCACGGACGGGACGGCGACGCCGAACCGGTCGAGGCGGAGTCCCCCTCGTAACGGCTTCCTCCGCCTGAACCACGGACGTGCGACCCGATCACGTCCAAAAACGGAGTCGAGAGAATTAGCCGGTCACTCGCTGCTCTCGCCGCGCTGCGAGGAGGTGGCGAACCGCTCCGACGGTAAAGGCGAGGGCACCGAGGATCATCGGGGTGTCACCCAGTGTCCGAGCCCACAACAGCGTCTGGACGTGGTCCTGTTCGTAGAACTCGAGACTCCGCGCCGCAGCGTAGCCGTCCTGGAAGGCAGTCTGTAGCTGGAGGAAGCCGAGCGGTAACAGCGACACGAAGGTCATCACTGCCAGCCCGACGTTCGTCAGCCAGAACGCGCCGCGGAACCAGCCGGGCTCCCACGCCGCCTCGGGGGTGACGACCCGGAGAACGTACGTACCGAGTCCGAGCGCGAGCAGGCCGAACGCGCCGAAGGTGGCCGCGTGGGCGTGGGCGACGGTCAGGTAGGTACCGTGCTCGTAGTAGTTGATCACGGGCAAGTTGACGAAGAAGCCGAGCACTCCGCCGCCGACGAAGTTCCACACACTCGACCCAACGATGAACAACAGCGGGAGGGCGTAAGGGAACGACTCGCCTTGCGCTTTCAACGTGCGGTACTCGCCGAAGCTCTGATAGAGGATGAACAGCAGTGGGACGAACTCGAGCGTCGAGAACGTCGTTCCGATCGGCACCCAGATGTCGGGGAGGCCGACCCACCAGTAGTGGTGGGAGACGCCGACGATCCCGGCGCCCATGATGGCGAACACTTCGAAGAGAATCGCCTTCTCGGCGTCCCCCTGCTCGAGAAGCTCCATCGAGACCAGTGCGACCGAGACGACGGCGGTGACGAAGAACTCGAACACTCCTTCGACCCACATATGGACGACCCACCACCGCCAGAACTCCGTGACGGCGATGTTGGTGTCGGGGGTGTAGAGCATGCTCGCGGCGAACATCAGCGCGATCGACCCACCCGCGTAGGTCATGAAGTGGCCGAGTCCGGTTGGCGGTTCGTCCATCAGGCGAACACTTCGTAACACGAGTCCCGTCCAGCCGACGAAGCCGACGAGCAACAGCACTTTCCACAGTCGCCCGACCTCGAGATACTCCAGTCCCTCGGAGCCGAGCAGCCACCAGAGTTCGCTCTCGTCGGGCGAGTCGAACGCCCCCTGCGAACTGAGCCAGACGCCCGCGAACGCACCGACGGTCGTCGCGACGAGGACGGCGAGCAGTCCAGTCGCGGCCGCGGCCTGGAGGGGCGGATCGCGGTCGGTGAACAACCCGGGGAGGAAGAGTCCCCCGGCGAGCCACAGCGCCGTAATCCAGAGGATGGCGAGGTTGATGTGCCAGGCGCGACCCACCGAGAACGGCAGCAGCGAGACGACGTCGACGCCCAACACGTCGCCGATGCCGTAGAACCCGGTGCGCTCGACGTAGTAGTGAGCCAGCAACGCGCCGACGAGAGTCTGGGCGACGAACAGCGCACCGGCGACGGGCACGTACCACGCCGCGGCGTACTGGGTCGGCGTGACCGACACCGAATCCGGTGAGGGGATGTCGACGACTTCGGTCGCCGGCTCGGCGAAGTCGAACGCGTGGTAGGCCCACGCGCCCGCGCCGCCGCCGGCGATGAGCAGGACCATGCTGATCGTGCTCCAGACGAGCACCTGCCCGGTCGGTCGGTTCCCGGTACCCGGGACGTAGGGCCAGTCGTTCGTGTAAGAGTGATCCGAGTCGGGACGGTCGGTGTGAGCCATCCACGCCGTCCAGCACGCGAAGTCGGCGATTCGCTCGGCTTGCTCGGCCGAGTCGACGAACCCCTCTGGAACGCCGCGGTCGGGGTCTCCGCCGTGGTAGCGGTCGACGTACTCCTCGCGGATCCGCCTATGTGCGTACGCCTCGGCGGCCGAGTAGCGGGCGAACGGTCCCTCTGGGGCGTCGGTGTCGAACTCCTGCTCGACCCGTTCCGCGACGGCCGCCCGCTCGTCCGCCTCGAGATCTTCGACGGAGTCGGCACCCCGCTCGTGAGCGTAGTACTCGCGGATGTACTCGGCTTTCAGCTCCAGCGCGTCCGCAGTCAGATCGACTCCGAAGTACGAACCGTTGCCCAGAATCGAGCCGTGGTTCATCAGGCCGTTGGCCTGGAACGCTTTCTTCCCCAGTCGTATCTGGTCGGCCGTGACGACTGTCTCCCCGTCGGGATCGCGGATTTCCTCGGGGATGGGCGGCGCCTTCTCCCGGGAGAACCACGCTCCGACGCTCATCGCGACGAGGTTAGCGACGAACAGCGCGACGAGCGCCTTAGCTCCCGTCGACTTCGACCGAAGCGACGCGAGATCGATCCCGCCCGCGTCGGCGGCTGTCAGTGAATCCGAAAGTAGTTCGAGGAGGCGCCACCCGAGGACACCGTCACCGAGACTGTCGTCGCCCCCTCCCAACCCCGAGACCAGTAGTGGGAGCAACCGGGCAAGCGCTTGCCCGTCTCCGACGTCGTCCGAGACGAGCGTCCTCGCTGCCAGTGCTGCGACAGTCGCTACCGAGGCGGGTCCCGCAGTCGCGTCCGGGTCGGCACCGCTGGAACCCACCGCGAGGCTCGGTTCCGGCAGGACCGTCGGGTCGGCGCTCGCGCCCCGGGTACGTCCAGTCGTCGGCCCCGATCCGGCCTGTGGCTCCTCGAGTCCTGTCGAGAACTTGTCGACTGCCCGCTCGAGCGCCCGGGCGACGACGACAGCGTCTCGACTCAGCACGTCCTCGAAGACTCGGGCTGGTGGCCGATCCGTTTCGAGATCCAACGCCGTACAGAACTGCGCGTACGCGCCCTCAGACGCGTCGGCGACGGCAGTCGCCGCGTCGGCTGGACGCGCCTGCGACCCCGGTTTCGACGCGGACGGGTCCGCATCGCCGGCGACGCGCTCGAGCAACGCTTCGGCCGTGAGGTCGGCCTCGGGGGCGACCCGATCACGGACTGCTGTCAGCGTCTCGTCGTCCAGCCGCGTCGCATCGAGTCGGTACCGGCGCAGGAACGTTTCGAGCGCCCGATCGGGGGTCGCGTCGCGATCCGCCTCGAGTCGTGTGCCGTGGTCTTCGGTGGAACGACCGACGACGCGTCTGCACGCTTCGTCGGCCACACGATCGAGGATTCGGTCACGAAGCTCTTCACCGGAGTCCGACCGGTCGTGGAGTTCGTCCACACCCCGGTCGACGGCAGCGGCGACCTGCTCGCCGGCGACCCGACGGACCTGCGTCGAGGCCGCGGTGACGGATTCCGTTCCGTCCTTCAGACGGGCGGCTACGGATTCCAGTCGAGCGGTTCCACTCGCGTCGTCCAGTATCGTGTTCACGAGACCCATGGTTCACGTGACCATCCATCAGTAGCATCGGCGTCGAGTTAATTGTAAGTTCGCACGGGTGTTAATCTCGGATGCTTCGGACGTGACCTACAACATCCGCCGGAACTCCCCGAGCGGCGGGAACCGAAGCGTCTCGTGGCTGTCCGCGTCGTAGACGATGGGTCGAAAGACGTCGGCGTCGGTGACGAACGGCGACTGGAAGTCGCTCGTCTGCATCTCGTTGACCGGGACGCCCGCCGCGAGGCGGTTGAACGCCGGGAGCATCAACACGTCCGTCCCGCGGTAGACGCCCTCACCGAACAGATAGCAGGGGCGGCGCCGTCCTTCGATCTCGATCGCAGGATGGTCGTGGCCGACGACGTAGCGCGTCGCCGGGTCGTCGACCAGTTCGTGACCGTGACAGATCACCGTCCCGTCGTCGAGTCGGTAGCTGTCGTGGACGGGGCCGTCCCACACCTCCGAGAGGACGGTGTCGTGGTTGCCGGCGACGAGCACCAGTCGTGCGCCCACGTCGTGACAGCAGCCTGCCAGTTCGTACAGACTCGCCTCGATCGACGGAGCGACGTGAGAGAAACTGTGGAGCACGTCGCCGGCGACGACGACCTCCGCAGGGTCGTAGTGAGCGAGTAACCTGTCGAGTCGCTCGTGGAGGTCCGACCGCTCGCCGAGCGGGAACTCCACGCCGGAGGCCTCGTCGCGGCCGACGTGGAGGTCGGCGACGACGAGCACTTCCGGTCCCGCGAGAAACACGGCGCGGTCGCGAAACGACAGGTCGTGCACGGTAGAGCAGTGTGTGCGGAGCGATAAATCGCTACCGTCCCACGTGGGTTTATACGCTGGCCGTCCAACTCCGTTCTATGAGCGGAGCCCTGGAGGACAAACGCACCGCGACGCGCTTTCGCATCCTCGTCGAGATCGCCGACCGACAGCCAGCGGTGAGTCAGGGCGAGATCGCCGACGCCGTCGGCGTCACGAGTCAGGCCGTCAGCGAGTACATCCGCGATCTCGTCGACGACGGTCTCGTCGAGAAGGAGGGTCGCTCCCGCTACCGCGTCACGAAGGAGGGGGTAGACTGGTTGTTCAAGGAGGCCGCCGCCATCCGGCGGTTCGCCGACCACGTCACCGAGGACGTCCTCGAGAGCGTCCAGGAGGACGCCGCCGTCGCCACCGCCGACATCGAGACCGGCGAGACGGTGACGCTGACGCTCCGAGAAGGGCTGCTCCACGCCACGCCGGGCGACGAGGGTCCGGCGATCGGCGTCGCGACGACGGACGCAGAGGCGGGGACGGACGTCAGCGTCACCGGGTTCGAGGGCGTCATCGACTTCACGCCCGGCAGCGTCACCGTCTACCAGGTGCCGCCGGTCCGCGACGGCGGGAGTCGAAGCGTCGACCGGGAGGCGCTCGCCGCCGCCGTCGAGGACGCCGAACTGGTCGTCGCGGCGGGCGTCGAAGCGGTCGTCGCGCTCCGGTCGCTGGGCAGCGACCCCGCCGTCGCCGTCGCCGCCGGAGCCGTCGCCGCCGAGGCTGCCGCTCGCGGCGAGGACGTCGTCGTCGTCGCGACCACCGACGCCGTCGGACGCGTCACCGACGAACTCCGCGACGGCGACGTCTCCTACGAGGTCGCCGACGCCTAACCTAACTCTCCTCGGCGTGTCCCTTCGCCGTCGTGTACGCCTCGCGCAGTCGCTTGAACTCCGTCTGGTCGCCGCCGTGATCCGGATGCGTCTCCTTCACCTGCGAGCGGTAGGCCGTCTTGATCTCGTCGCGAGTCGCTGTCGCCGGCAATCCGAGGCGGTCGAACGCGGCCACCACGGGATCGTCGAGGTCCTCCTCTGGAGTCTCGAACTCGGGTACCTCGAAGGGGAGCCGTCGGCCGAGCTGCGACCCCGGCATCTCGTGTTCGCAGAGGACGGCGTACGTACCCGCACGCTCGATGTGGAAGTACGCCTGTGCGTCGAAGGTGATGGCGACGCCGCGACTGGGGAGGTAGAACGCGACCGTATGGCCGTGAACCGGGTGGTCTTCGGCGAACGGTTCGCCGATCTGCGAGAGGTAGTCGCGGATCTCGGCGCGCCGTCGCGTCGTCCCGTCGAACCGCTGGGAGGGGTCGATGGGTGCCGTCGGGTAGAGCCGGTCGGCGGCGACGAAGATACCCGCGACGACGATCGAGGCGGCGACGCCGACGCCGAGTCCCGTAAGGAGCCACGGCGGGAAGATCGAGAGCCACTCGGGCAGCACTACAGACTGCTTGGGCACGGGAGCTAAAGAACCTCTCGCCGCCGGCGGTCGGTCATCGACGACCGACCGTCGATCAGTCGCCGGCGACGAGACGAAAACTGCGTGCGAACGTGTCGACTGTCTACAGCATCCCTTCCGCGCGGAGCCCGTCCATCACGTCGTCGACGAGCTCCTCCGCGGAGTTGTACGGGAACTCCTGGTGACTGCCGAGCTTCGCGGCCATCTCCATCGCGGTGAAACTGGTGTCGCCGGCCTCGAAGCGCGTCCCCGGACCGTTCGGGAGCGCGGGGACGAGGTCCATCTGATTGCTGACGGGGTATTCGGCACCGTTGAACGCCTCCAGGAGCTGTGAGCGGATCTCGGCTGCGGTCTCGTCGTTCGACATACCCGTTCATGCACACAACGGGCGCAAAAGCGTTCCGGAACCACACTAAACTCATTGGAAGTTTTGTAGACGGCGACTGGGAGGACTTTTGCGGCGACTCCGCCAAGCGTGGACATGGCTCTCGACTTCGACCTGCTGAAGGAGTTGACCGAGACGAGCGGTGTCCCGGGCTACGAGGACCGCCTCCGCGACGTCGTCCGCCGCGAGTTCGACGGGGTCGTCGACGAGGTGCGCTCGGACGCGATGGGGAACCTCGTCGGCACCGTCGAGGGGGCGAGCGACTACGCGGTCGTCGTCGCTGCCCACATGGACGAGATCGGGTTCATGGTCAAACACGTCACCGACGAGGGGTTCCTGCAACTGGACGCGCTCGGCGGGTGGGACCCGCGCATTCTGAAGGCCCAACGCGTGACCGTACTCACCGAGGCGGGCGACCTCCCGGGCGTCATCGGGTCGGTACCGCCGCACACGCTCACCGAGGAGCAGAAGGAGAAGGAACCGAAAGTCGAGGACGTCTACGTGGACGTCGGTCTGCCGAGCGACGCCGTCGAGGAGCGCGTCGACGTCGGCGACCTCGTGACGACGGCCCAGACGACCGTCGAGATGGGCGACCACCTCACCGGGAAGGCGCTGGACAACCGCGTGTCGGTGTTCGCGATGCTCGAGGCCGCCCGGCGGCTCGACGACCCCGACGTGACGGTCCACTTCGTCGCGACCGTCCAAGAAGAGGTCGGACTCCGCGGGGCGGAGGCGATCGGCGTCGACCTCGACCCGGCTCTCGCTCTCGCGCTGGACACGACCGTCGCCAACGACGTCCCCTCGTTCGACGCGGCGGAGTACGTGACGGAACTCGGCGACGGTGCGGCGATCAAGCTCAAAGACTCCAGCGTCATCACGAACCGGAAGGTCCACCGCCGACTACGCGACGTCGCCGAGGCTGAGGAGATCGACTACCAACTCGAGATCCTGCCCGCCGGCGGGACGGACACGGGCGGCCTCCAGCGGTCCCACGGCGCGAAACCCGTCGGTGCCATCTCGGTGCCGACGCGCTATCTCCACACGCCCACCGAGAGCGTCCATCGCGACGACGTCGCCGCTGTCGTCGACCTCCTGACCGCCTTCCTCGACAGCGAGACCGGCGAACACGACTACACGCTGTAGCCGCCGAAACTCGGTCGTCGCAGACTGTTCCCGTCACCGATGGCTCACACCGTTGAGACGTGAGCGCGGGCGGAACCAAAGTATTCACTATGGACGACTCCCAACGGCCGACAATGACCGACGGCAACGCAGATCTCTCGCGGCGTGCCTTCCTGACGGCAGCGGGGACCGCAGTGGCGGCGGCGGGCACTGCGGCCGCCCAGCAAGAGGGCAACGGGACCGCGACGGGGAACGAGACGACGACTGCGAGCGGCGATAACGCCACCACGACGGCGGCCGGCAACGAGTCGTCCGGCAACGCGTCTGCAGGTAACGAGACCGCCGGCAACGAGTCGTCGGGTAACGAATCGTCGGGCAACGAGTCCGGCGGCGGCGGTGGCGGCGGCGGCATGTCGAAGACGGTTACCGTCGGACCGGAGGGCGAACTCGTCTTCGACCCCGCGGAGGTCGAAGTCACGCCCGGTTCGACGATCACGTGGGTCTGGGAGTCGGACAACCACAACGTCGTCCCCTCGTCGGTTCCGGAGGGTGCTTCCTGGAAGGGAAGCGAAGGCGGCGACAGCAAGACCTACGACACGGGTCACGAGTACTCCTACACCTTCGAGACGGAGGGGACCTACGAGTACTACTGTTCGCCGCACGAGAGCGCCGGGATGACCGGGACGATCAGCGTGACCCCGGACGCCGGCGGCGGTGGCGGCGGTGGTGGCGGCGGCGGGTCGAGCGTCCCGACCGTGCCCGACAGCGCGAAGTCCCTCGGCGTCGCGACGTCGTTCTCGATGGTTGCGACGCTCGGGCTGGCGTACTTCTTCATGAAGTACGGCGGCGACTACGGTACCGAACAGTAGTACGCAGTAGTCGGCAACCCTCGCTCTCTCTTTCCTCTCGGTTCTCTCGTCGGACGTCGAGTGCCACGCTCGCCGTCTTGTCGCCGGTCGGTCCTAGAAGAAGCCGTAGCCGTCGACGACGTCGCGATAGCAGTCGAGATACCGTTCGAGCACCTCGCGGTGGTCGAAGGCGGCGAACGAGTCGTCGTACGTCTGCCGCTCCAACTCGCCGGCGGCGACGATCTCGTCGGCCAGTTCCTGGGGGTTCGTGACGAGCGTGCCGCGCTCGCGCCCCTCGACGAGTTCGTGGGCGCTCGACCCCGCCTGGTACTCGACGATGCCGACGCAGCCGGCGGCGAGTCCCCACAGGAGGTTCGTCGGGAACGCCTCGCGGGTCGCAGTCTGGGCGAACACGTGGGCGCCTTTCAACACCGAGACGCGATCCTCGAGCGGCAGGTGACCGAGGAAGTCGACGCGGTCGGCGATGCGGAGGTCGCGAGCGGTCCGCTCCGCCCGGTCGCGTTCGGGGCCGTCGCCGACGACGGCCGCGCGCCAGTCGCGGTCCCGCAACTCGGCCAGCGCGAGCAGGAACCCCTCGACGTTGGCCGCCTCGTCGAGTTCTCGCGCGTAGACGACGTCGGCTCGCTCGTCGACCGGTGCCTCCCGGACGAGCGACAGATCGACGCTCTCGGGGATCACCCGGACGTCGTCCGCGGCGGCCCCATACTCGCGGACCTGCGTCCGGACGGTCTCCGAGGGTGTGACGACCGCGTCGGCCTTCGTGGCGGCGCGGCAGTAGTTCGACGCCGACCCGGTACCCTCGCCCCACCAGTCGACGACGACCGGGACCCGGAGCAGGCGAGCAGTGGTCGTCGTGGCGATGACGGCCGACGGCGGTGTGACGGCCGCGTGAACGACGTCGGGTGAGAGACGTCGCAGCGCGAGCGGGAGTTTCGAGGCGAACGCCTTTGCCGACGGGTCAGCGGTGACCGCGCGGTACGAGATGTTCGAATTCCCGGACGTCGCCGTCCCACCAGCGCGCACAGAGCACGGTGACGTCGTGGCCTCGCGCGGCGAGGTGGCGGGCGATCCGTCGCGTCCGCAGCGTCGCCGGCGTCTCCTCGTGATACGCCGTGACCATCGCAACGAACGCGACTCGCATAGTCCGCCGTTCGTGTCGCACGATAAAACCCACGTCTTTCCGAACTGACTGGTCTTCCTACAGATCGTCGCCGGATCTCTCGTGTGACGTCGACGCGGAGAGACCGGCGTCGCCGAGACGGGACACCACCCAAAACCGTTTGTCCCCTGCGGTGGAAGCCCGGGTCATGTACGACATCGAACGCTATCTCAACATCCGCAGCGCCTACGGCGCCTCCTTCTCGCCGAGCGGCGAGACGCTCTCGTTCCTGATGGACACGACGGGCACCTCGCAAGTGTGGAGCGTCGGCGGCCCGGGCGAGTGGCCCGACCAACACACGTTCTACGACGAGCGAGTCACCTTCGGGTCGTGGTCGCCCGAACGACGCGAACTCGCCTTCGGGATGGACGAGGGCGGCAACGAACGCGACCAGCTCTACCTGCTCGGTCCCGACACGGGCGAGATCACGAACCTGACGCAGCGACCCGACGCCAAACACTGGTGGGGCGGATGGAGTCACGACGGCGAGCGGTTCGCGTTCACCTCCAACCGCCGCGACAACTCGGTGTTCGACGTCTACGTGCAGGCCCGCGACGCCGTCGGCAACGACGCCGAACTCGTCTACGAGGGCGACGGCTGGCTCAACGTCGGCGGCTGGAGCCCGGACGACAGCCGCCTCGTCGTCACCGAGGCGTACTCGAACTTCGATCAGGACGTCTACGTCCTCGACATCGACTCCGGTGAGTTGACTCACCTCACGCCCCACGAAGACACGATCCGCTACCAGAGCGTCACGTGGGGGCCGAAGGGAGAGAACCTGTATCTCGTCACCGACGACGGTGCGGACACGCTCTACCTCGCCCGCCTGCACGTCGAGACGCGGGAACTCACAACCGTCGAGGAGGGCGGCGACTGGGAGCTCGACGGCGTCGCCATCGACCACGACACCGGCCGACTGGTCTACTCGCAGAACGTCGACGGCTACACCGAACTGACGACGGGGACGCTCACGGACCCCGACACCGTCGAGACGTTCCCGCAGCCGGAGCTCCCCGAGGGCGTTGCCGGCGGCGTCAGTTTCGGCCCCGACGCCGAGCGGTTCGCGCTCACGGTGACGGGGAGCGCCGACAACACCAACGTCTACGTGATCGCGATGGAGACCGGCGAGGTCCAACGGTGGACGCGGGCGGCAACGGCGGGCATCCCCCGCGAGACGTTCGTCGAGCCGGAGCTCGTCCACTACCCGACGTTCGACGACCGACAGATCCCGGCGTTCTTCACGCTGCCGGCGACCGACACCGGCCACGGTGAGACGCCCGTCATCGTCGACATCCACGGCGGCCCCGAGTCGCAGCGTCGCCCCTCCTTCAGCGGCGTCAAACAGTACCTCGTCCAGAACGGCTACGCCGTCTTCGAACCGAACGTCCGCGGGTCGGCGGGCTACGGGAAGGCCTACGGCCACCTCGACGACGTCGAGAACCGGATGGACTCGGTGAAGGATATCGAAGCAGCCGTCGAGTGGCTCCACGACCACCCGGCCGTCGACTCCGACCGCATCGTCGCGATGGGCGGCTCCTACGGCGGGTTCATGGTGCTCGCCGCGCTCACCGAGTATCCGGAACTGTGGGCCGCCGGTGTCGACATCGTCGGCATCGCCAACTTCGTCACGTTCCTCGAGAACACCGGCGACTGGCGGCGCGAACTCCGCGAGGCGGAGTACGGGAGTCTGGAGGACGACCGCGAGTTCCTCGAGTCGATCTCGCCGATCAATAACATCGACGCCATCGAGGCGCCGCTGTTCGTGCTCCACGGCGAGAACGACCCGCGCGTCCCGGTCGGCGAGGCCGAACAGATCGTCGAGGAGGCCCGCGAGCAGGGCGTGCCGGTCCGCAAACTGATCTTCGACGACGAGGGGCACGGCTTCTCGAAGCTCGAGAACCGCGTGCAGGCGTACACCGAGATCGTCGACTTCCTCGAAGAACACGTCTGAGCGTCTCCCGGCCTCCCCCGTGGCAAACGTCATTTTGTCACGGCACGTACGTTTCAGGGATGTACACGAACATCCTGCTTCCGACGGACGGGACGAAGGGAACCAAGCGCGCCGCCGACCACGCAGTCGAACTCGCCGCGACGCACGGGGCGACGCTTCACGTGCTCTACGTCGTCGACACCGGCCAGATGGGGTTCGTCGCGACGCCCGGCGACATCGGCGAGACCAAACAGCTGCTCCGGAAGCGGGGCGAAGAGGTGATAGAGCGCGTCGTCGTCGACGCGGAGGACGCCGGCGTCGACTGCGTCACCGACATCGCGTCGGGAGTCCCCGACCAGGCGATACTGGAGTACGTCGACGAACACGGAATCGACCTCGTCGTCATGGGGAAACGCGGGCTGCTCGACCCGGATCGCCACTTCCTCGGTAGTACGACCGACCGCGTCCTCAAGCGGACGGACGTCCCGGTTCACGCGGTCTGAGGCGTCGAGTAGTCCGAGACCGCCTCACGCCTCGAAGACGAGGTAGCCTACTTCTTCCTCGCCGTGGGTGCGGTCGAGGTCCGCGCTGTCTTCCTCCTCGACGAACACGTCGACGCCCGACGAGGTGAGGTTCTTGTAACGGAGCCCACAGGGTTCTCTGTCGTTGAACGTCTGGATGCCGGCGACGAACACGGGGTCGTCGTAGCTCCGGTCGAAGTCGATGTGGTGCCACGAACTGCGGACGTCGCGTTCGACGTTCGCCTCGAAGTTCGTTCCGTTCATGACGCCGGTTCCGCGCTCGATGGCGATCCAGCCCACGAGTTCCTCGCCGTGGGACTGTCCGGTCTTCGACTCCTCCATCTGGAGGTACACCTCGAACCAATCGGTCCACGGCCCGCGGATGCGGGTGACGACCGGCGTCGAGTCGTTGTACGTTTGGGTCTGTGCGAGCACGATCGGCTGGTAGTCGAACTGCTCGTCGAACCGGACGACCGTCTTCTCCGTGTCGGCCCGTACCGTCCCGACCTCCATCCGCATCCCGTCTCCGAGCGTGTAGCTGCCGGGGTCGATGGCGAACGCGCCAGTCTGTTCGTCGTAGTGCTTGCCGTTCTCGTTCGCCCACTCCTCGATACGCGCCTCGAACTCCGTGTGGCCGACGCGGCGGAGGCGCGGGTGACACGGGTCGTCGCCGACGATGGAGAGCGGTTTGGCGATGACGATCGGGTCGTCGGAGCGGTCGCCGAGGCTGTACTGCTGCCACGGGTTGTCGAGCGTGAGGTTCATCGCGCTGAACGGCGGATCCGTCGAGAGCGACGACGAGGCGGAGACACGGTGCTGGCCGTACTGGCGCATCACGTGTTCGACCGTGTAGAGATGCCACTGAACCCCGTCTTCGAGCGGCGCCTTCTCGGTCACCTCACAGGTGTAGCCCGGGCGGTCGAGCATACCGGCGACGCGATGCATGAGCATGTCGCGGTCGGCGTCGAGGGTGTTACCCATCAGGTAGGCCATGTCGCCCGTGAGGCCGAACTCGTCGTTGAGGTCGGCGATAGCGTTCTCCCCGTAACTACGAGAGGGTGACGTCCACGTCGGGAACAGCGCCTGTCCGACGCTGCCGTCGCCGGATTTGTAGATACCGCGTGCCGAGTGCAGGTCGAACACCCAGTCGGGGTCGTGTCGGGCGACCTTGTTCCAGATCCCCTCCGCCAGCGGGTGGGTGCAGTCGCCGCCGAGCGGCGGGAACTCGCGGTTCAGGTCCGTCCCGTCGACGTAGCGGCTGTCGTTCGCGATGGCGACCACGTTGCTGCGGGGGACGACGACGAGCTTCCCGCAGTCGACGGTCCACTCGGCGATCTCGTCGGCGGCGAGATAGCCGGCCCGCTCGTCGCCGTGGATTCCGCCGACGACCATCGTCGTCGGTCCACTCTGCCCCGAGTCGTAGACGTAGACGGTCGTCTCGTACTTGGTTCCGGTCATCATCTGGTAGCTGGAGCGGTCCGTGGCCGCCGCGGCCGACGAGGAGAGACCGGGTAGCGCCGCGAGTCCGACGCCGAGCGCCGTGGCACCGCGGAGGAACGACCGCCGGCCGACCGAGTCCACACCGTCTGTCGCCGAATCTGTGTGTCGAGTCATGATATTACAGCAGAGTGTCTGTCGATCCGATATATGATAGCTCGCTAACAGCAGGGTAATCCCGACAGGTAACCGATCTGAAACCACGACTTCCCCGAGAGTGGGGAGACTGAGGGGTCGGCCCGTGTCCACTGGCGACGTCGGCCGCCGGACGGTCGTTCAGGAACATCCGTTAGAATCAAAGCGACCGACGGCGAACCACGGAGGTATGAGCGCAGATCAGGAACAGCGAGCGATCCGGTGTCTCGTCGCGAAGGTAGGACTGGACGGTCACGACCGCGGGGCACACGTCATCGCTCGGGCCTTTCGCGATGCGGGGTTCGAGGTCATCTACTCGGGGCTGCACCGCGCGCCCGACGAGATCGTCCAAGCAACGGTTCAGGAGGACGTCGACGTCCTCGGCATCTCCATCCTCTCGGGCGCGCACAACACGCTCGTCCCGAAGGTCATCGAGGGACTGAAAGAGTACGACGCCTTCGAGGACACACTCATCATCGTCGGTGGCATCATCCCCGACGACGACAAGAAGAAACTGAGAGAACTCGGCGTCGCCGAGATCTTCGGGCCGGGGACCCCGATGAAGGAGACCATCGAGTTCGTGCGAGAGAACGTCCCTGAACGGAACTGATCCGATGAGTCACGCCGCACAGAGCGATCTCGTCGACGACCTCCTCGACGGGAAACACCGTGCGCTCGCACGGGTCATCACGAAGATCGAGAACCGCTCGCCGGGCTACCGCGACGTCGTCTCGGCGCTCCACGAACACACCGGCCACGCCGACGTGATCGGCATCACCGGCAGTCCGGGAGCCGGCAAGTCGACGCTGGTCGACAAACTCGCCCGGACCTACCGCGACGAGGGACTGACTGTCGGCGTCATCGCGGTCGACCCCTCCTCGCCGTTCACCGGCGGGGCCGTCCTCGGCGACCGCATCCGGATGGCGTCGAACGTCGGCGACATGGAGGTGTTCTTCCGGTCGATGAGCGCCCGCGGCCAGCTCGGGGGGTTGTCGACGGCGACGTCGGACGCGGTGAAGGCGCTTGACGCCTTCGGCAAGGACAAGATCATCATCGAGACGGTCGGCGCGGGACAGAACGAGGTAGACATCGTCCGCACGGCCGACACGGTGACCGTGCTCGTCCAACCCGGCAGCGGCGACGACGTCCAGATGCTGAAGGCGGGGATCCTGGAGATCGGCGACGTCTTCGTCGTCAACAAGGCCGACATGCCGAGCGCCGACCGCACCGTCGCCGAACTGGAGGAGATGATCCACATGCGAAACGACCCGACGGCGAACCTCGATCTCGGCCACCACGGGTTCGAGGAACCGGAGCTGCCGTCGGGCGACGACGGGGGCGACGAGAGCGGGGCGGACGACGAGAGCGAGGAACGGTGGACCCCAGAGGTAGTCAAGACCGTCGCCAAGGACGGTGAGGGGATCGACGGGCTCGTCGATCTACTAGCTGAACACCGAACGTACCTCGAGGAGACGGGTCGGCTGGCGGCGAAAGCGCGGATGCGCTACGCCGAGGAGATTCGCCAACTCCTGCGCGAGGACACCGCCCACCTGCTGGAGGGGGAACTCGACCGGCGAGGGGGAATCGAAGCGTACGCCGCGGCGATCTACGACCGCGAGACGGACCCCTACACCGTCGCCGACGAACTGATCGAACCCATCGCCGACTGCGTCGAGGAGCGTCGAGAGTAGGTCGGTATAACTCTTTTCGCTGGACGGCGACGACGGCGGGGTCAGGGTATAAGTTCGGCCCGAGCGACAGAGAGGGTATGAAGCTCAGTCGCGCACTCGGCGTCGCCGCCGTCGGCGTCGGGACCACCGCCGTCGTCAACCGGACGCTCAGAAAGCGGGCCGGCGAACTCGAACCTGCACTGCCTGGTGACCAACGGACCTACCGCTGGCGCGGGATGGACGTCGCCTACACGGAGGCGGGGAGTCCGGAGAACCCCGACCTCGTTCTCCTGCACGGCATCAACGCCGCCGGGTCCGGCGGTGAGTTCCGCGAGATCTTCTCCAATCTCGCCGAGGACTACCACGTCGTCGCGCCCGACCTCCCCGGGTTCGGTCGGTCGGACCGCCCGCCGCTGCGGTACTCGGCAGCGCTCTACGAGGACTTCGTCGCCGACTTCGTCGGCGAGTTCGACGACCCGTTGGTCGTGGCGTCGTCGCTGACCGCAGCCTACGTCACCGCCGTCGCCGACGAGTCCGACGTCTCGCGACTCGTGTTCGTCTGTCCGACGGCGACGGCCGGTCCCGAACAGAAACAGGCGGTCCGAGAACTGCTGCGTGCGCCGCTCGTCGGCGAGACGACGTTCAACGTGCTGACGTCGAAGCCGGCGATCCGGTACTTCAACGCCGACCACGGCTACTACGACCCCTCCGCGGCGGGCGACGAGTGGACCGACTACGAGTGGCGGACGAGCCACCAGCGGAACGCGCGGTTCGCCCCGGCGTCGTTCGTCAGCGGCTATCTCAACTCCGAGGTCGACCTCGCGGCGACGCTCCGCGAACTGGACGTCCCGGTCACGCTCGTCTGGGGGCGCGAGGCCGACATCACGCCGCTCTCGGACGGACGCGACCTGGCCGACGAGGCCGACGCCCGCCTGGTCGTCTTCGACGACGCGAAGCTCCTCCCGCACGTCGAACACGCCGAGGCGTTCGTCGAGACGCTCCGACAGGAGCTGACGGCCGACACCGACACGTCGTAGCGCGTCGATCTCTCACGTCGCGTCACGAGGGTCGCCGTCCGACACGTACGCCGTCGCTCAGCGGAGACGGAACCGAACCATCCGGTTCTCGCTCGTCGGGTTGACGGTGGCGCCGGGTTCGACCGTCGTTCCGACTTCCACGTCGTCGACGACGTCGCCACCGACGACGCCCGTCAGGCGGACGTCTCCGAAGTCGGCGACGACCGTCGCGTAGGGTGCCTGGTCACTGAAGTCCGGTGCGGGGACGTGGACGACGGTGAACGTCTCGACGGTCCCCGTCTCGGGGAGCGGTTCCTCCGAGAGCTCGGGGGACCCGCAGTGCGGACAGACCCGCCGCGGCGGGAGCGATCCGTGACCCTGCTCACAGGCGAGATAGTAGCCCTCGCCGTCCTCGAGCGCGTCCAGCCACTCGTCGTAGCCGGCGTCGGTCATCGGGTCACCTCCAAAACATGAACGACTGCACTCGCGACGGTGCCACCCGCGTTGTGGGTGAGGCCGACTTCCGCATCCGAGACGGCGTCGCTGTTCGGGTGGTCGCCGCGGAGGAGGCGCGTCATCTCGACCAGTTGGCTGCCGCCGGTCGCGCCGACGGGGTGACCTTTCGCCTTCAGCCCCCCCGAGAGGTTGATCGGTCGGTCGCCGTCGATGGTCGTCTCACCGCGGCGGGCGGCACCGATCGCTTCGCCGGGGTCGTAGAAGCCGAGCGACTCGAGCGCCATCACCTCGGCGATGGTGAAACAGTCGTGGACCTCCGCGACTTCCACGTCCTGGGGACCGACGCCTGCGTCGTCGTAGGCCTCGTCGGCTGCTTGCGTCGCGGCGGGCGTCTGTGCGAGATGCTCGCGGTCCTGCAGCGCCATCTTGTCCGCCCCTTGTCCCGTCCCGGTGATCGAGACGGGGGCGTCGAGGTCGTGCTCCTCGGCGTACTCGTCGCTGACGAGCACGAGCGCGCTCGCACCGTCGGTGATAGGACAGGCGTCGTACAGGTGGAGCGGCGAGGCGACCGGCGGCGCGTCCAGCGCGTCCTCGAGGGTGATCTCCTTCTGGTACTGCGCGTACTCGTTGTCGAGCGCGTGCCGGTGGTTCTTGACGGCGATGTGCGCGAGATCCTCGCGCGACCCGCCGAACGCCTCGAAGTACGCCTGTGCCATCAGCGCGTAGGCACCGGGGAAGGTCATCCCCGACCGGACCTCGTGAAGTTCGTCGGCGGCGACGGCGAGCGCTTCGGTCGCGCCGTCGGTGTCCATGTTGGTCATTCGCTCCATCCCGCCGGTGAGCATCACGTCGTTCTCGCCCGAGCGGATGCTCTTGACGGCCTCGCGGACGGCGACGCCCGCGGAGGCACACGCCTGTTCGTAGCGGGTGCCAGGACAGGCGAGTCCGGCCGCCTCGGCCATGAGCGGACCCTGGTGGCCCTGTCGCTCGGCGAGTGCGCCCATGAAGTTGCCGTAGTTCAGATGTTCGATGTGGTCGCGGGGGACGTCCGCATCTTTGCGTGCCGCGAGTGAGGCCTCGGCGAAGAGGTCCCGACCGGTCCGGTCGGGGTGACTTCCGAAGTGAGTGAGGCCGACTCCGGCGACTCGTACGCCAGTCATACACGAACGTCAATGAGGGTGAGAGTGAAAGACTTGCCGGATACGGCGACTGCTGTACCATGTCTCCTCTCTGCTCACGAACACGTCAATGTTACAGATATTTTTAATATGGATGCTGTCACAGTATCGCCATGGTCAGGGGAGCGGTCTACGCTGTCGCAGGGGCGAAGGGTGGCGTCGGCAAGACGACGACGAGTCTCAACCTCGGGGCGGCGCTGGCGGCCGCCGGACGCTCGGTGGCCGTCGTCGAACTCGATCTCGCGATGGCGAACACCGCGGACTTCCTCGCGCTCGACGTCGACCCCGAGACGGACACGACGCTCCACGACGTGCTCGCGGGCGACGCGTCGGTCGACGAGGCGGTCTACGACGCCGACGACGGGTTCGCCGTCGTCCCGAGCGGGACCACGCTCGACGGGTTCGCGGGCGTCGACGTCGACCGCATCGGCGACGTCCTCGCGACGCTCCGCGGGCAGTACGACGTCTTGTTGCTCGACACGGGCGCCGGACTGAGCCACGAGACGCTGCTGCCGCTGGCGCTAGCCGCCGAGACGGTGCTCGTCTCCTCGCCACGGGTCGCCTCCGTCCGCGACGTCGAGAAGACCAAACAGTTGACCGAGCGCGTCGGCGGCACCGTCGCCGGCGCGGTGTTCGTCCGTTCGGGGACGGGGACCTCTCCGCCGGTCGACCGCATCGCGACGTTCCTCGACGTCCCGCTGCTCGGCCACGTACCGGAGGACGACGCCGTCCCCGCCTCGCAGGACGTCGGTCGCCCCGTCGTCGCACAGTCGCCGGGCAGTCCCGCCGCCGAGGCGTATCGAGCGATCGCGCGTCGCCTCGACGACCGCGACGTCGCCGTCCCCGACGAGAGGCGGGTCGCCTCCAACGCCGTCCGCGCCCGCGCGGAGACGGCCAAGCACCGCGACGGGTTCGTGTTCCCCGGACGCGACGAGTCGGACGACGATTCGATGGCAGAAGGTGACGAGTCAGATGCGACGGACGAGTCGGACGACGACTCGACGGCAGGAGGTGACGAGTCAGACGCAATGGACGAGACGGACGCGACAGAGTCGACCGAAGCGACCGTTCGAAGCGAAGAAGAGACGACCAACGGCGAGAGCGACGAAGACGGGTCCCGTGACGTCGACGAGAGCGACGAAGACGAAGCGCCGTCGACGACCGATGTGTCGAGACAGGACGACACCACGGACGCCAGCGGCGAGGAGGGTCGATCGGCGTCACCGACCGACCCGACCGCACGCGACCGTGGTGACCGGATCGGCGATGAGGACGAGAACGAGGAGGGGATCCGCGGACGACTCGGCGCGGTCGTCCGGGCGGTTCGCGGACCGTTCTGAGCTAGCCTTCGCCGACCATCCGGTCTTCGTCCTCCCACTCCTGTTCGCGCAGTTCGTACTTCTGGATCTTCCCGGTCGCCGTCTTCGGCAGCTGGGCGACGAACTCCACCTCGCCGGGCACCTTGTAGGAGGCGATACGCTCGCGGCAGAACGCCCTGATCTCTTCGCTCGTCACGCCCGGGTTGTCCGGGTCGCCGTTGGCCGGGACGAGGAACGCTTTCGGCGTCTCACCCCACTCGTCGGAGGGAGCCGGGATGACGGCGACGTCGGCGACGGCGTCGTGTTCGAACAGCGTGTCCTCGAGTTCGATGCTGGAGATGTTCTCACCCCCGGAGATGATGATGTCCTTCTTGCGGTCCTGGATGGTGATGAACCCCTTCTCGTCGACGGCGGCCAGATCACCCATGTGGTAGTAACCCTCCAGCCGGTCGTTGAACGCCTCCTCGGTCTCCTCGGGTTTCTCCCAGTAGCCGTCCATCACCTGGTTGCCGCGGACGACGATCTCGCCGATGGTCTTCCCGTCAGGTTCGACGTCGTTGCCGTCCTCGTCGACGACGCGCACCTCCGTCCCGAGGTAGCCGATCCCCTGCTGTTTCTTCACGGCGAAGCGGTCGTCGGACTCCTGGTCGAAGAACCGCCGCGCGTCGGAGGTGGTGATGAGCGGTCCCGTCTCGGTCGCACCGTAGACGTGTTTGAGATACCATCCGAACTCGTTCTCGACGGCTCTGATGCTCGCCTCCGGCGGGGCGGCCCCGGCCGTCGCAACCCGCACGGGGTTCTCGCCCGTCGTCGCCGGGTCGTGCTCTTCGTAGTACTCCTTGAGCATGTTGAGCACGGTCGGTGCGGCACAGAAGTACGAGACGCCCTCGTTCTGGACGCGGTCGAAGATCTCCCCCGCGTCGATGCCGCGGGTGCAGACGTGTCGCGCGCCCGCTCCCGTGATCGCGTAGATGTGACCCCAGCCGTTGACGTGGAACATCGGGAGCGTCCACAGGTAGACGTCGTCGTCCCTGATCTCGTGGTGGATGCTGATGAGGTACGCGTGCAGCGACTCCGTTCGGTGGGTCCGACAGACGCCCTTCGGGTCGCCGGTCGTCCCCGAGGTGTAGTTGATGGTGATGACCTCGTCCTCGTCCATTTCGGGACGGTCGTAGTCGGTCGACTCGGCGACGAGGTCGTCGAACGACTCCCACTCGCCTTCCACAGCGTCGACGTCGTCCGTGATGAACACCTCCGTCGGCACGTCGTCACGGATCTCCTGTATCTTGTCGGCGAACTTGGCGTCGGCGTAGATCGCCTTCACTCTGGCGTCGTTCAGCATGTACTCGAAGTCGGTGGCCACCAGTCGATAGTTCAGCGGCGTGTGGATGGCTCCGATCTGCATCGACCCGTACGCCGCCTCGAGATGGTAGTGCGTGTTCGGGTCCAACACGGCCACACGGTCGCCCTTCTCGACACCGCGTGCCTGGAGGGCCGCCGAGAAGCCGTCGACTCGCTCGCCGAGTTCGTCGTACGTGTATCGTTCACCCGTCGTCGCGAGCACCGCCTCTTCGTCACCGTAGTGTCGTCGAGCCCTGTCGAGGAACTCCGTCGTGAGGAGCGGTTTCTCCATACGCATTTCTCAATGAAGGTTCGTGATATAGGTTGCGGGATGGTGGCAAAGTACACGTCAATCGGTAGACGACATCCTACTCGGGAGCGCCCCGTCGCTCGTCGTGTTCCGGACTGGGACAATATCTCTATATACTGCTCCCCAGGAAACGACATGAGGTTCCGCCCGAATCGTCGCGTATGGAGCTCTCGAAGTACGTCGGACGGACGCCGCGGGACTACGAGGGAGAGACGACCGTCGAACGCGTCGCCTCACACCGACGCTGGGACGTCGACGTCGAGCGACGCGGCGACTGCAGTCACTGCGGAGCAGAGTTGGAGCTCCGGGAGCGACACCTCCTCGTGACGTTGACGGGGCGCTCCGGAAACGACGGCGAACGCCACTACCTGTGTGGCCAGTCGTGTCTCGACGAGTGGTTCACCGGCTAACCACCGAGTAGTATCACAAAGATATATCTCGACAGAGACGCTGTCCACGGGTAGAGATGACCGACAGGAGGACCCGACCGTGAACGGGCAGTCCGCCATTCTCGGCGTCGTGCTCGTCACGCTCTTCGGCTTCGCAGCACTGGGCGCGTGGCACGCCCGTGGACGAATCGACTCCGTCGAAGACTTCATTTCGGCGCGGGACTCCGCGGGGACCCCGACGCTGACGGCGACCGTCGTCGCCTCCAGCATGGGCGCGTGGATCCTGTTCAGCCCCGCAGAGGCCGGGGCCGCCTTCGGCGGCGTCACGGCCGTCGTCGGCTACGCGGTCGGGTCGGCGCTCCCGTTGGCCTGCTACTCGTGGCTCGGTCCGCGCATCCGACAACTCATCCCCGAGGGCCACTCGCTGACGGAGTACGCCCACGCCCGCTACGGCCGCGTGATGTACGTCTACGTCCTCGTCGTCTCCGTCGCCTACATGAGCGTGTTTCTCGCCGCCGAGTTCACCGGCATCGCGCTCGTGATGGAACGGCTCGCCGGCGTCCCGGGGTGGCAGACCGCGACGCTGGTCGGCGTGACGGTGCTTTCGTACACGGCCTACGGCGGCCTCCGAGCGAGCATGATGACCGACCGACTGCAGACGCTCGTCGTCCTCCCGCTTCTGTTCGTGGGCGTCGCCGTCGCGCTCGACGCACTCGGCGGGCCGACCGCGGCGGCGACGTCGGTCGCGGCCACCCGACCCGAGCTGCTCTCGCTCGGCTATCTCCCGGGGCTGGAGTTCGGAGCGTACGTCGCCGTCGCGATCCTCGGTGCGGAACTGCTGAACCAGGCGTGGTGGCAGCGCGTCTACGCCGGCCGCGACGACCGGACGGTGGCCCGGTCGTTCCGACTGGCCGCCGTCTGCGTCGTCCCGATGGTGCTTCTCGTCGGCCTGTTCGGCCCGGTCGCGGCGGGTCGCGGGCTCGTCGCCGATCCCGCCGACGCCAGCGTGGCGCTCTTCCTGGTCGTCGAGCGCGCCCTGCCCGCGTGGGCGACGCTGGTGTTCGCTCTGCTGGCGCTGTTGCTCGTGACCAGCAGCGCGGACACGCTGTTCAACGCCATCGCGAGCGTCGTTACCGCCGACCTCCCCCGACTGGTCAACGTCCCGACCGACCGGCTGACTGCGGTCGCTCGCCTGTTCACCGGCGTCGTCGCCGCCGTGGCCATCTTCGTCGGCGCACAGGGGTACAGCGTGCTGACGCTGTTCCTCCTCGCAGACCTCCTGGCGGCGGCGACGTTCGGCCCGCTGCTGCTCGGTCTCTACTCGGAGCGGGCCGGGAGTCTCGGCGTCCTCGCCGCGAGTGCGCTGGGACTCGCCGTCGGACTGGCTTTCTTCCCGCCCGCGCGGGCCGCGCTGCCGACGGTGGGGCTCCCCGCCCCCTCCTTCTTCGTCTCCTTCCTCGCCGCGGCGGGCGTCTCCTGTGGCCTCGCGGCGCTTTCGACGCGCGTCGGCGACGACAGCTACGACCTCGATCGACTCGCCCAGACCGTCCGCCGGTTCGACGACGAACCGCAGACGGTCACCGACGGCGGGCGAAAAGCGAGGTCGCGACCGACCGACGTCGACGAGCGAACGTAGACGCGACTCGGTGCGAGACGACCGTTCGTGCTACCGCTGGGCTTTCCGCTGGATCTCCTCGACGACGTCGGGGTTCCGCAGCGTCGTGGTGTCGCCGAGTTCCTCCTCGCCGTTGGCGATCTCTTCGAGCAGGCGACGCATGATCTTCCCCGAGCGCGTCTTGGGGAGTTCGGGGGTGAAGATAACCTGTTCGGGGCGAGCGATCGGGCCGATGGCGTCTTCGACGCCCGCGACGATGCGCTCGCGCATCTCCTCGTCGTCGTCGTAGCCGTCCTCGAGGATGACGTAGGCGTAGACGGCCTCGCCCTTCACGTCGTGCTCGCCGCCGACGACGGCGGCCTCGGCGACGCCCTCGACGCCGACGATCGCCGACTCGATCTCCATCGTCCCCAGTCGGTGACCGGAGACGTTGAGTACGTCGTCGACGCGGCCGAGGATGGTGATGTAGCCGTCTTCGTCGATCTTCGCGCCGTCCTCGGGGAAGTACACCCAGTCGTCGGGGTCGTCGCTGTCGACGTCCGAGTACTCCCGCCAGTACTCGTCGATGAATCGTTCGTCGTTGTTGTAGAGCGTCCGGAGCATCCCCGGCCACGGTTCGTCGACCGTGAGATAGCCTGCTCGGCCCGCCTCGACGGGTTCGCCCTTCGTGTCGACGACCGTCGCGTCGATACCGGGGAGCGGCGGCCCCGCCGACCCCGGTTTCATCGTGCCGACGCCCGGCAACGTCGTGATCATCATCCCGCCGGTCTCGGTCTGCCACCACGTGTCGACGATGGGGCACTCCTCCTCGCCGATGTGGCGGTAGTACCACTTCCACGCCCGCGGGTTGATCGGTTCGCCCACAGTGCCGAGCAGGCGCAGCGAGGACAGGTCACGTCGCTCGGGGAACTTGCTCCCCCACTTCATGAACGCGCGGATCGCCGTCGGCGCGGTGTAGAAGATGTCGACGCTGTACTTCTCGACGAGTTCCCAGAGGCGGTCGCGCTCCGGGTAGTCAGGCGTCCCTTCGTACATCAGCGTCGTTGTCCCGAGCGCGAGCGGTCCGTAGACGATGTAGGAGTGGCCTGTAATCCAGCCGATGTCGGCCGCACACCAGTAGGTGTCTCGCGGTTTCACGTCGAGGACGGCGTGGGTGGTCCACGCCGCGTAGGCGAGATAGCCGCCGGTGGTGTGTTTGACCCCCTTCGGTTGACCGGTGGTCCCCGAGGTGTACATCAGGAACAGCATGTCTTCCGCGCCGCGTTCGACGGGGTCGACGCGGTTGCCGCTCTGTTCGGCGACGAGTTCGGCGTAGTCGTGTTGGTTCTCTGTTAGCCCGTGGCCGTGACCCGCGTCGCCGAGGCGGTCGACGACGACCGTCTCGACGTCGTGGTCGAGACTCTCCAGCCCCTCGTTGGCTTTCGCGAGGTGATCGAGCGCGTCGCCGCGGCGGTAGTAGCCGTCACAGGTGACGAGATACTCCGAGTCCGCAGACCGCATCCGGGTCCCGAGCGCCTCCGCGGAGAACCCCGCGAACACCACCGAGTGGGGCGCACCGATACGCGCACACGCCAGCATGGCGATGGGTAACTCCGGTACCATCGGCATGTACAGCGTGACGACGTCGTCCTCCTCGACGCCGAGGTCGCGGAGCGCCGCCGCGAACTCGTTCACCTCGCGATAGAGGTCCTGATACGTGTACGTGCGCGTGTCGCCGAGTTCTCCCTCCCACTTGATCGCCACGCGGTTCTTGTCGCCGTTCTCGACGTGGCGGTCGACGCAGTTGTACGCCGCGTTCAGCGTCCCGTCGGCGAACCACTCGTAGAACGGCGGGTTCGAGTCGTCGAGGATCTCGTCGTACCGGGTGTCCCAGTCGAGGAGTTTCCCAGCGCGATCCCAACACTCCGGCCAGTTCTCCTCGAACTCCTCGTAGATCCCCTCGTCGGTGACGTTCGCCTGCGCGACGAACTCCTCGGAGGGGTCGAACGTCTCCTGTTCCTCGAGTCGTGCTTCGAGCTCCGTGTCATCGTCCACCATACTCAACGTTACCGAATCAGACACGATAAACCTACGCCGGGTTCGGAGACGGTGCTCGCGAGGGGACGAAGCGGAGAAAACGACGAACGCCGAACCCCCCGTCCACGGGAGGGTCGCAGACCTGCTCACGCCGCCGCGCTCGAGACGTTGCCTGCTCAGGCCAACCCGATCTTCTCGCGGTACGCACCGTACTTCGCCTCGAAGACGTCCATGATCTCGCCCATGGTGGCGTAGGCCTTCACGGCGTCGACGAGCACGGGCATGACGTTCTCCTCGTTCTCGATGGTCTCGCGGAGTTCGTCGAGAGCGGCCTCGACGGCCTCGTCGTCGCGTTCGGCTTTGACCTCGTCGAGTCGGGCGAGCTGCCGCTGCTGTACCTCGTCGGAGACGTGCAGCAGGTCGGTCTCGGTGTCCTCGTCGCTGCTATACTTGTTGACGCCGACGACGACCTCTTCGCCCTCCTCGACGCGCTCTTGGTACTCGTAAGAGGCGTCCTGGATCTCGCGGTGGAAGTACCCCTCCTCGATGCCGGCGAGCACGCCGTCGCGGACGGAGCCGTCGCCCATCTCTTTGATCTCCTCGATGTAGGCCATCGTCTCGGCCTCCACCTCGTCGGTGAGCGACTCGACCATGAAACTGCCCGCCAGCGGGTCGACGCTGTCGGCCGCGCCGGACTCCTCGGCGATGATCTGCTGAGTGCGCAGGGCGACGCGGACCGCCTCCTCGCTGGGAAGCGCCATCGCCTCGTCGAAGGAGTTGGTGTGCAGCGACTGAGTGCCGCCGAGGACGCCCGCCAGCGCCTGGATCGTCACCCGGACGATGTTGTTCAGCGGCTGTTGAGCCGTCAGCGACTGTCCCGCCGTCTGGGTGTGGAACTTCAGCTGCTTCGAGCGCTCGTCTTCGGCACCGTACCACTCGTCCATCACGCGGGCGTAGATGCGTCGGGCGGCCCGGAACTTCGCGACCTCCTCGAAGATGGAGTTGTGGGAGTTGAAGAAGAAGGAGAGTTGCGGGGCGAACTCGTCGACGTCCATCCCGCGCTCTACCGCGTCCTCGACGTAGGCGAACCCGTCGGCGAGAGTGAACGCGAGCTCCTGTACCGCCGTCGACCCGGCCTCGCGGATGTGGTACCCCGAGACGGAGATCGGTCGGATGCGCGGCGTCTCCGCGGCGGCGAACTCGACGGTGTCGGTGACGAGTTTCAGCGACGGTTCCGGCGGGATGACCCACTCCTTCTGCGCGATGAACTCCTTCAGCATGTCGTTCTGGAAGGTACCCCCGATCTGCTCGCGCGAGACGCCGCGCTGGTCGGCGAGAGCGACGTACATCGCGTAGACGACGGGCGCGGAGGGGTTGATGGTGAAGGAGGTGGTGACATCGCCGATGTCGATGCCGTCGAAGAGGATCTCCATGTCGCGGAGCGTATCGACGGCGACGCCCTCCTTGCCGACCTCGCCGTCCGAGAGCGGGTCGTCGGAGTCCTTCCCCATCAGCGAGGGCATGTCGAACGCCGTCGACAGCCCTGTTTGTCCGTTTTCGACGAGGAAGTGGAAACGTTCGTTCGTCTCCTCGGCCGTGCCGAACCCGGCGAACTGTCGCATCGTCCACGTCCGCCCGCGGTACATCGTCGGGTAGACGCCGCGGGTGTAGGGGAACTCACCGGGGAAGCCGAGATCCTCCTCGTAGTCGAGGTCGGCGACGTCGTTCGGGGTGTAGAGGTCGTCTATCTGGAGGTTCGAGACGGTGGCGAACCGCTCTTTTCGCTCGCCGTGGCGGTCGAGAAGCGGGTCGCGGGTCTCCGACTCCCACTCGTCTCGAGATTCACGGATCTCCGCGAGGTCGTCCTCGTCGTACATGACGTGTAAGTTTTGCCGGACTATTGATTAAGGATTCGGGTCCGCGGGCGACGACGTCGAGAGCGATGTCGCGAGCGGAGAGGAGAGAAGGAGAACGGAGCTACCGGCGCAGCGAGTAGATCAACTGGTACACCGCAGTCGAGAGTACGAGACCCCCGAGGAACAGACCCGCGAGGAGCGCCGGGGTGTTCAGCAGTTCGGCCAGTCGGCCGTCGGTGAGACTCGACGGGAGCAACTCCGCCATCCCGCCCGTCGCGTCGTCACCCGAGGCGGTCGGCGAGCGTTCGCTCGTCGTGGCCTCGGTTCCGTTCGTCCCGCCCGCCTCGTCAGTCTCGTCGGTCTGACTCCCCTGTCCCGTTCCGTCGGAGACGGTCACCGTCGTCATGTCGCTCAGCCCTACGCGCTCGCCGCCGGCGCGGAGTTCGGCGTAGGCGCGGTACTCGCCGGGCGCGAGATTGGTCGTCGCGGTGTAGTTCCCTCCCTCCGACTCGGAGGCGTTCACCCGCGTGACGCCGTCGTCGCCGCGGACGACGACCACGACGTCGTCTGCGGCGGGTGCGTCCGCACGATGGGTGGCGTTCACGGTGAAGGAGGTCTCGGCAGCCTCACCGTCCGCGGATGCGGTGCTCGCGGAGAGCGACGTGTCGTAGGCGGTGACGACCAGCGGTTTGGCGGTGTCGAAGTTCCCCTCGGCGTCGTGCGTCGCGAGGACGTACTCGCCGGGCGAGCGGTTCGCCGTCGCGAACGTCGCCGGCTCGCCGACGCCGACCGGGTACTCGACGAGGAGCGCCCCGTCGGCGTCGTAGAGGTGGACGTAGGTGGTCGAGGCGTTTCTGACGTCGACGGAGAACTCGTCACCGGCGCTCACGCGCGCGGTCTCCGAGACGGTGTAGTTCTCCTCGAAGAGCGTGACTGTCCGCGTCTCCGTCTCGACGGCGTCGTCGACGACGATCGACTGTCCGTCGCCGTCGGCGAGGACGACACCTAGCGAGAGAGCCGTCAGGGTACACAGCGTCAGCACGAGGACGGCGACTCGTGTCGGCGATCGGTTCATGGGTCGACCACCTCCAGCGCGCGGTATAGTCTTTTCAGTCTCTGCATCGAGTATAGACTCAGTTTAGTATATCAAATGAACAATCTCTAGATGAGAGTAGTCAGCGAAACAGAAAGTACTTAGTGCGCTCTCGACTCCGTGGCGACATGCCGCCCACTCGACGGGACGCCCTCCTCGCCGTCGTCGGTAGTCTCTCGTTCAGTCTCTCCGGCTGCCTCTCCCGCGTCGCCAGCACCGGCGCTCGCGCCTACGATCGGACGACGGGTCCCTACGAACGCGGCCCACGACAGGGGCGGGCCGATCCGCTGACGCTCGGGGAGACCGTCGTCGTCGACGACCCGGAGCTCGACTATCTCCCCGAGGAGAACGCCGTCCGGTTCCCGTCGCTGATGAACGAGTCGAGCGTGGTCGCGACCGACACGATGCCGTTCGGCCGGTGGTCACAGCTCCAGTGCGCCGAGGCCGCCCTCGACCCGGCGTGGCGCGTCGTCGAGGGACACCTCGACGGCGACGACACTGGTCTCGGCCGGGGCGTCGCCTCCAGTTTCCCGGGGATGGTCGTCGAGTTCTCGCACACGATCACCGTCGACGACGAGGGGACCGTCGTCTCCGCGCCGCCCGTCACCTTCGACGAACTCCTCGATCTCACTCCGAGATCGGTGACGGCGACCGTCTCGCTCGACGGCGAGACGGCGACGCACACGGTTCCGGTGCAGGTCATCGGGGTACGGACGCCGGAGGGACAGGAGTTCGAACTCGACCTCGAGGAGCAACGAGAGGTCGAGGTCGCATCCGAGAACGAGACGGCGAGAGCGGGGAGTTCGGAGTCGTCTGCACAGACCGTCCGGGGCCGCGCACCGGCGATCAGTGCCGAGAACCCGGCCGTAGTGCATCGTTCGGGAGTCAGTTTCGACGACGGGGAGACGACGCTCCGGTCGTAGGCCGAAGACGAGTGTGTCGACGTCGCCCTCGACGCCGTACGAGCGGTGGTCGACGAGCGACTCGAGAAGACCGACGGCGTCGTGTGGGGCACGACCGCAGCGGGTATCGAGGTCGAACTCGTCCGGGGAGTCGACCGGAACGGGACCGTTGTCTCGGAACCGACACACGAGGTTCAGGACGTACTCGACGTGACGCCGCGCGCGGTACGAGTTCCGGTACGGTTCGATGGTGACAACGAGGAACTGGCCGAGTGAGAAGAGACGTTCAGGGTTCCGGTGCGGGTGCGGACCCGCGTCGCGACAGTCTCGTGGACGTGACTCGACGCCTTCAGCCGAAGTTCTCGACCTTCGTGCCGTCGACGTCGCCGCCGGCGGCTTCCAGCGCCTCTAACGCCTCGTCGACGAAGGCGGCGAAGCCGTAGACGAACACCTGCTCGCCTTCCGCACCCGTAACCGCCTCGGCGACGGCGTCGGTGATGTCGCCGTCGGTGACGACGACCTCGGCGTCGGCGGCTTCGAGCGCCGTGAGTCGCTCCTCGTGGGCCGGGTCGCCGTCTTTGTAGACGACGGCCGCCTCGTGACCGTCGGCGAGCGCGCGCTCGGCGATGGCGACGGCGGGACCGACGCCCGGCCCACCCGCGAGGACGACCACGCGGGACTCGCCCTCGTAGTGATCCGACCCGTAGGGGCCGGACATCGCCACCTCGTCGCCCTCACCGAGGTCGGCGAGGAACTCGCTGAACGGTCCGCCTTCCTCGGAGTCGATGCCGACGGTGACCTCGAAGGTGTCCGAGACGTCCGGAGAGGAGAGCGTGTAGAAGCGAGCGTACCCCTCGCCGTCGATGGTGGCCGAGAGCTTGACGAACTGACCGGGTTCGGCGTCGAACCCCTCGGGCGACTCGAACTCGATGGCGACGGTGTCGGGACCGACGGGGTTAGCGGCAGTGACAGTGACGGTAGCGTCCATACGCGGTCCTACTCGTGGGTGACCAAAGGGCCTTCTCATCGCGTATCGGCGTGGCACGCCACGGTCTGGCAGGCACATCACAGAACTGACCGTTCGTCCACCGGAAGGCGACCGGGTTTTTCAGAAGGCTTTTCATCCGACAAAGGAAACCTCCGAGACACATGCCTGCGGACTTCAACTGGGCCATCGGCGGGGAAGCCGGCGATGGAATCGACTCCACAGGGAAGATCTTCGCTCAGGCACTTTCGAGGGCTGGCCGGCACGTGTTCACGTCGAAGGACTTCGCCTCCCGTATCCGCGGTGGATACACGGCGTACAAAGTCCGCACGTCCGTTGACCAGGTCCAAAGTGTCGTGGACCGACTCGACGTTCTCATCGCGCTGACACCGCGTACCATCGAGGAGAACCTCGACGAGCTGCACGAAGGTAGCGTCATCATCTACGACGGTGAGCGCACCTCGATGCAGAACGTCGAGATCCCCGAGGGGATGATCGGGCTGGACGTCCCCCTCAAGAGCCTCGCCGAGGAGGCCGGTGGTGCCATCATGCGCAACGTCGTCGCCCTCGGTGCGGCCTGTGAGGTGACAGACTTCCCCATCGAGAACCTCGACAGCGCACTCGAGAAGCGCTTCGGGAGCAAGGGACAGAAACTCGTCGACAACAACAAAGAAGCTGCTCGCGCAGGGCAGAACTACGTCGCCGACGAGTTCGACCACGAGTTCGACTACGACCTCGAGACAACGGACAACGACTACGTCCTCCTGAACGGCGACGAGGCCATCGGGATGGGCGCCATCGCTGCCGGCTGTCGGTTCTACGCCGGCTACCCCATCACGCCCGCGACGAACGTGATGGAGTACCTGACGGGTCGGATCGAGCAGTACGGCGGCCACGTCATCCAGGCCGAAGACGAACTCTCCGCCATCAACATCGCACTCGGTGCCGCACGCGCCGGCGCGCGGTCGATGACGGCGACCTCCGGCCCCGGGATCGACCTCATGGCCGAGACGTTCGGCCTCATCGCCACCTCCGAGACGCCGCTCGTCATCTGTGACGTCATGCGCTCGGGCCCCTCGACGGGGATGCCGACGAAACAGGAGCAGGGCGACCTCAACATGGCGCTGTTCGGCGGCCACGGCGAGATCCCGCGGTTCGTCCTCGCGCCGACCTCGGTCTCCGAGTGTTTCTGGAAGACGGTCGAGGCGTTCAACCTCGCCGAGAAGTACCAGACGCCGGTGTACGTCCTCTCGGACCTCGCGATGGCCGTCACCGAGCAGACGTTCCCGCCGGAGGCGTTCGACATGGACGCAGTCGAGATCGAACGCGGCAACGTCGTCGACGACGACACCAT
This sequence comes from Halogranum amylolyticum, assembly GCF_900110465.1. Classification (GTDB taxonomy): domain Archaea; phylum Halobacteriota; class Halobacteria; order Halobacteriales; family Haloferacaceae; genus Halogranum; species Halogranum amylolyticum. The sequence goes on along the minus strand of NZ_FODV01000002.1, from coordinate 228,129 downwards.
CGACGAGTGGCAGAACGAGAAGGGACAGTTCCAACCGCACGCGCTCGCCGAGGACGGTATCAGCCCGCGTGCCTTCCCCGGCACGTCGGGTGGTGCTCACATGTCCACCGGGCTCGAACACGACGAACTCGGGCGCCGGACCGAAGACACCGAGATGCGCGTCAAACAGGTCGACAAGCGCAACAAGAAAGTCGAGACGGCGAAGGAACGTGAGGACTGGAGCCCGCGCGAGTTCGGTAACCCCGACTCCGACCAGCTCGTCATCACGTGGGGGTCCAACGAGGGGACTATCGTGGAGGCGATGGGGTTCCTCGAGGAGGAGGGCGTCGACGTCCGCCTCCTCTCGGTACCGTATCTCTTCCCGCGTCCGGACCTCTCCGAGGAGATCAGCGACGCCGACGAGGTCGTCGTCGTCGAGTGTAACGAGAGCGGACAGTTCGCGGACGTCCTCGAACACGACGCCCTGCGTCGCGTCAAGCGCGTGAACAAGTACAACGGCGTGCAGTTCAAGGCCGACGAACTCGCAGAGAACATCAAGGAGACGCTCCAAGCATGAGCTCGGAAGTCAGATTCACCGATTTCAAATCGGACAAGCAGCCGACGTGGTGCCCCGGATGTGGGGACTTCGGCACGATGAACGGGATGATGAAGGCGCTGGCCGAGACCGGCAACGACCCCGACAACACGTTCGTCGTGGCGGGGATCGGCTGTTCCGGCAAGATCGGGACCTACATGCACTCCTACGCGCTTCACGGCGTCCACGGACGTGCGCTCCCGGTCGGCACGGGCGTCAAACTCGCCAACCCCGACCTCGAAGTGATGGTCGCGGGCGGCGACGGTGACGGCTACTCCATCGGTGCCGGACACTTCGTCCACGCGGTCCGCCGCAACGTCGACATGACCTACGTCGTCATGGACAACCGCATCTACGGCCTCACGAAGGGGCAGGCCTCGCCGACCTCGCGCGAGGACTTCCAGACGTCGACGACGCCGGAAGGCCCGAAACAGCCGCCGGTCAACCCGATGGCGCTCGCGCTCGCCGCCGGCGCGACGTTCATCGCTCAGTCGTTCTCCTCGGACGCCCTGCGTCACCAGGAGATCATCCAGAAGGCCATCGAGCACGACGGGTTCGGCTTCGTCAACACGTTCAGTCCGTGTGTGACGTTCAACGACGTCGACACTTACGACTACTTCCGCGACTCGCTCGTCGACCTGCAGGAGACGGACCACGACTCCTCGGACTTCGACGCCGCCAAGGACAAGATCCTCGACTCCTCGAAGGAGTACATGGGCGTCATCTACCAGGAAGAGGACTCCGTGTCCTACGAACAGCAGCACGGTGTCACGGAGAACATGTCGGAGATCCCGGACGGCGCACCCGAGGACGCGATGGACCTCGTCCGCGAGTTCTACTAACCGACCTTTTTCAACGGGGGTCCCCAGAAACGCGTGGCGTTTCTGGGATCACGAGACGGCTCCGCCGTCTCGAACGACATCGCCCGTCTTCGGCGGTCACGAGACGCTTCGCGTCTCGCGAGCCAACCAGAACGCGGAGCGTTCTGGTGACGGCCTCGAACCCCGTCAAAAAGCAGAGACTCGCGAGAGCGAGATGTATCACGAGGAAGGGTGGCGTCGTCATACGACGATTGCGCTCGAATCCGTTGTCTGTCTGTTGTCTGTTTGGCCATCGACTCCCTTCGCTGTCTCGATGCAGCAAACTCCTCGTTCCGAGTTCTGTTTTCGGCGATTTCGTTCTTCAACTAGCGATCGATGTGACTTCACTCATCGCTCACAGATATTGTTCTTCCTTCGACGTTGCTAATAGTAACTCTTTTATCTGTGAGACAGTTGTCTTGTGGTACTTGCTCACATCGAACGTGAGCACCGATTCCACATGAACCTCAACAGACGAAACTTCGTAAAGGGTGTCGCCGGCGCCGGACTGTCGCTCTCGGTCGTCGGGACTGTCTCCGCAGCGCCGGGAGATCGGTTCGTCGTCACCGGTGAAAGCAACGTCGCACAGAAGATCGAGCGTGCGGGTTACGACGTCGTCACCGAACTCGCCGGCGGTCGGGTCGTCGTCGTCGAGGGTGACGAGGGCGTCGCCGACGTCGACGGCGTGAAGGCGGCAGTACCGGACCTGAGACTCGTACTCGACGGCCCGGTGCAACAGGCGGCCGCCGAGACGACCGACGAAGAACTGTACGACCTCCAGTGGGACAAACAGACGACGAGCGTTCCCGAGGCACACGAGACGGCGACCGGAGCGGGGTCGTCTATCGCGGTCATCGACACCGGCGTCGACGTCGACCATCCCGATCTCGAACCGAACCTGAATCTGGCTGCCAGTCGCCTGTTCCGTGGGGGGGAAGTGCTCGACGGCGAGGACGAGGTGGTCCTCCCGAGCGGCGAGCGGGCGACTCGGCACGTCGTCGACGACGTGAGCGGCCACGGCTCGCACGTCTCCGGGATCGCCGCGGGAAGCAACGACGGGACGACCGGCATCGCCGGCACCGCCCCCGACGCCGAACTCGTCGGCCTGCGCGTGTTCTACTACGCGACGTACGAGAACGCGGACGGCGAGGAGGTGTTCGGGATGGTGACGACGACCGCCGACATCCTCGCCGCCATCGACTACGCCGCGAGCATCGGCGTCGACGCGATGAACATGAGCATCGGAACGCCACCGCAACCCCCACAGAACAACAGCGAGGGGTACCGCGTCGCCTACCGGACGGTCATCGGCGACGCCAACAACCGTGGCAGCGTCGTCGTCGTCAGCGCCGGCAACGCCAGTGCCGATCTACAACACGGCGGGACGTTCACGACGCCGAACAGCGTCAGCGGGGCGATGAGCGTCAGCGCGACCGGCCCGAACGACGAACTCGTCTTCTACTCGAACTACGGCACGAACGAGATCGCCGTGGGCGCGCCGGGTGGCGGCTACGAGACGCTAGAGAAGACGCTCGACACGGACGCCGACGGCGACGGCGACCCCGCGTGGCCGTTTCCGACCAACCTCGTTCTCTCCTCGGTGCCACCCGAACTCTACGAAGGAGATGCGTACGCCTACTTCGCGGGGACGTCGATGGCGGCACCGCAGGTGACTGGCGTCGCTGCGCTCGTTCGTGAGGCGGCTCCCGACACGACCGTCAAACAGGTCGAACGGGCGATCCAGCAGGGTGCGACCGGTGCGAACGGACAGGGAAGTACCGACGTCGGTGCGGGTGTGCTCGACGCTGCCGGCGCACTCGACAGTCTCTGATCCGTCGTCGAACGCCGTCATCACGTTTTCCGTCCTGGCTGACCCGTCCGACTCGCCGACGTCCGAACGAGTCGACGGGAAGCCGCGACGCCGGTCAAGCGTCGTCGTCGCCTACCGGTTCGACCGTCAACCGATACTGCGTCCCGCAGTCGAGACATCCCGCCTCGGGTTGTTCGATGAGTGCAGTGACGAGTACTTCACCGTACTCGCAGTTCGGACAGTCGTAGGTGAGCGAGTCACCAGCGATGCGATGTGCCAGCGCGTTCGTGTTCTCGGGAGTCAGGGTTTCCATGTTGCTCCTCGTTTTGGGTGGTGTTTACAAACGTTCGGTGAAGGCTGTGGGCGAGCTCTTTCAGTCCGTCGACTGTGTCGACTCTCGGTCTTCGAGGGCGAGGAGTCGTTCGATGTCGTCACCGTCGAGTACGTCGACGAGACTCTCTCCCGCCTTCACTCGCTTCTGCTCGGCGTCGGTCAGAAACTCCTCGTGACCGTGTTCGGCGAGCCGTTCAGCGAGCGTCTGTTCGAGGTCGTCGGGGTCGTAACCGGAGATCGGCATACTGGGAGTACGAGCTGTGTTACCTTATACCACTAGCTAGTCGGATGTCGGCTCTCGGTGTCACACCTTTCGTATCGCTGGAGCGACGTGCGTGGGGTCGAACGGCACATCTGACGCGTGATAAATCTAATAGTGCAATATCAAACGGCAGTTAGAGGACCGAGTCTGGAAACTCTCACTACCTTCCGGCTTCGTAGTCGCGAATCGGCACGTTGCCTGCGGACGATACCCACACACAGAGGGTTCTCCGTAGTAGCGCGCATCTCACAGTCGGATCGGTAGCCGGCCGTCTCACCACGGGTTCGAGTGGACGGGACGACGTCGGAACCCCGAACACGGCAACTCGAGCGGCGAGTCGAGGTCGACAGTCGAAGGTGACGGTGCAGCCGAGGAGCGTGAAACGAACGTCGACGCGACGACACTCCCGCGGTCGGAGTCGCTCGACGCGTAGCTCTCCGATGTGATTCGACTGCCACGGACGAGACACGGGGCCGAGCGTCCCCGTCCCCGTGCCGACAGTGCCGATTCAGCGCTGTCGCTCGAACCGGTACGTCAGAACCTCGTCGCTGTCGTCCCACTCGAAGTCGCCTCGGTGGACGCGCTCCATCCGATCTTTGTACGCCGCCAGCGACTCCGAACCCTCTCTCCGTGCGTCCTCGTCGGTGAACTCGCCGAGTGTCCGCCGTTCGACGCTCACGACCTCGAACGTCTCCTCCTCGATGGTGAACGTGTCTCCCTCCTCGGCGTAGCGGTTGCTCGCACCACGAGTGAGTTGCGTGATGTCGCCGTCCAGTACGGATTGCTTCACGCGCGCGTTCGGCAGCAGGCTGTCGACGTCGATCTCGGTCATACCGTCTCTCGGGACGCGCGAGACAAAAAGGTCACCTCGCAGGCGATTCCCGAGGCGGAGAACAGATGAATCTCTCGGGACTCGTTCAGCAATAAAAGGCCCACGCCTTCGGAGAACCCATCTGTCAACCACTCTTTTACACGGCTTCGACACCAACACGGAGGTATGCCAGCGACAGGCGACAGCGCACCTGACTTCACGAACAAGGTCGCAAACGGAGACGTCGAGGAGTTCACCCTCTCGGAGCACACCGGTGACGGGCCGGTCGTCTTGGCGTTCTTCCCCGGTGCGTTCACGCCGCCGTGTTCGAACGAGATGGTCGCCCTCGAGGATCATCTCGACGACTTCGAAGACGCCGGTGCGTCGGTGTACGGGGTGAGCGCCGACTCGCCGTTCAGTCTCAACGCGTTCCGCGACGAGCACGACCTCTCGTTCCCGCTCGTCAGCGACATGAGCCGCGAGACCATCCAGGCGTACGAGCTGAAGACCGACATCGCGGATCTCGGACTGTACGGCGTCGCCAACCGCGCCGTCTACATCCTCGACGACGACGGCACCGTCAGCTACGAGTGGGTCGCCGACAGCCCGGAGAACGAACCGGACTACGTGGAACTGGTCGAGGCCGTCCAGTCGGCGTAACCCTCGACTCTCGGGGTCGCGACCGACGGCCGCCGCCGCGCTACTTTTTCCGACCGACCCGGTGAGACAGTGATCCCGCTCGTCGTGTCGGTTCCCGACGTTCTCGTCTCCGGGGTCGAGTCGTCGACTGTTCCAGCCGTCAACAGTAGTTTCTGCTTCTAACGGCGTCGAGGAGAACGATCCTCTGGAGCGTCTAGTGCCACCACCCCTCCGGGGGAGGGTCGGACTCATTTGATATCGCAGTTTTTGGTTTATTCGGCGGGCCTGTTTCGTGGTACCACGCCGGAACCGGCAGGATACTACCCGGTCGCAACCCCTTTTCGGCTTACGCTCCTCCTGTCGTGTATGTCGCAACAAGAACTCTCGGCCGACACCGTCGAGCGCGCGAACGGGATGCCGATGCTCGGCCTCGGGACGTGGGAGAACACCGAGGACGGCCAGTGTGCGGAGTCCGTACAGCAAGCACTGGAGATGGGCTACCGTCACATCGACACCGCGCAGGCGTACGGCAACGAGGAGCAGGTCGGCGAGGGGATCGCCGCCGCCGACGTCGACCGAGAGGAGATCTTCCTCGCGACGAAGGTCTGGATCGACCATCTCGACCACGACGGCGTCGTCGAGACGACGAAGGAGAGTCTCGACAAACTCGGCGTCGACTCGGTCGATCTGCTGTACGTTCACTGGCCATCGCGGACGTACGACCCCGAGGAGACGCTCGGCGCGTTCAACGAACTCGTCGACGAGGGGCTCGTCGACCGGATCGGCGTCAGCAACTTCCAGCCCGAACACATGGAAGAGGCCGTCGACGTCTCCGAGGAACCGATTTTCGCCAACCAGGTCGAACTCCACCCGCTGCTTCCGCAGGAGGAGATCCGCTCGAAGGCCGACGAGCTCGACATCGAGGTCGTCGCGTACTCGCCGCTCGCCCGCGGCGAGATCTTCGAGAACGAGACGATCCAGGACGTCGCCGACAAACACGACGCCAGCGCCGCACAGGTGAGTCTGGCGTGGCTCCGTGAGAAGGGCGTCACGGCCATCCCGAAGGCGACAAGCGAGGACCACATCCGCAACAACTGGGAGTCGCTCGCGGTCGACCTCGACGACGAAGACGTCGAGAAGATCGACGGGATGGACGAGACCGACCGTCGCGTCGACCCCGACTTCGCTCCCTGGTAGCGCGACGCTCCGGCGAGAACGGCCTCGCTCGTTCGTTTCGGAAAAACATACATTTACGTTGTCCGACCAGACACTCCTGGTCGATGGAGTCGACACGGCCGGGCATCCTCGGTGCGATCCGGATCGATCTCGCACGTCTCCACGCGACGTGGATGGAGCTACTCTTTCCCAGACAGCTCGATCCGAGTCGCGTGCTGGGGAAGTGGCACCCCGAGACGACGATGGAAAAGACGGGCTACGTCGGCTGGGCGACGGTCGGCCTCCCGCTCGTCGTCTTCGGCTATCCGCTCCTCCTCGCCGGGATGCTGATACGGTTCCACGCGCGCCGCCTCGACAGCGCCGGTACCCGTCTCGGCGTCCTCGGCGTCGGTCTCCTCTCGCTCGTCGTCTGGGGCGGACTCACCGCTGTCGCCCATCTGCGGTTCTCACAGAGCGGCTTTCTCGCGGTACTCGCCGCGAGCGTCGTCGCCACGGTGGCGGCCGCACTCGCCGTCGTCTTCGGCCGGGTCGGCGGTCGAGCCACGAGCGTGTTCTTCGCGGATCCGACGGCGATGACCGCACTGTTTCTCCCCCCGGTGGTCGCCGCACTCTACGCCCCGTCGATAGCGAGCGTGGTCTTCCCGATCAGTCAGTCGCTGGCCGTCCGGCTCCTCGACACCGTGTTCTCCGTCGGTGGGCTCGACGTCCTGCTCCGCCAGCGGTTCGACCTCCGGGGTGTCGCCTACGTCGCGATGTGGTTCGGGCTCGCCGTCCCGCTGGGGTGGCTGTTCGGCGTCGTCGTTACGCTCGCAGACGTCGTCCGGCCCCGAACCGGCCGGCTCTGACGGGAGCGACGGGTTCCGCCTGCGTAACGCTTACTCCCGTTCGGTCCCCCGTCTCACACATGGAGTTCGATCTCCCGAAGACGGTCCTCCTGTTCACCGTCCCACTGCTCGTCATCATCGGCGGAACCGTCACCAGCCCGATGCCATCGGGCATAAGCATCGGCGTCAGCGTCGGCATCGCGCTGTTCGGCGTGCTCGCGCTCGTCGTCGGCATCAAACACGGCGAGTACCGCGCGGTTCGCTGAACCGCGTCGCCGACGACACATCGACGGCGTCACCGACGTCATCGCTGCAGCCGACGGACGGCGTCGACGAGTTCCTCCGGCCGTCTCGACCCGACGACGAGCCGTCGGTTCTCACCGTAGACGAGTTCGACACCTTCCTCGCCGCTGACGTTGTACGACCGGGGAGAACCGAGTCCGACGTGGACTCCCCAGTGACCGAGCGGCGTCGCCGGACGGTAGACGTGACGTTCGACGTGTCGGATCTCGTCGAGAGAGATCCGCTTCCGGTGCGTGAACGGGGGGAAACTGACGGTCACTTCCTCGTCGGTCACTTCGGTCGTCAACCGCGTCGCTCCGAAACCGACGACGAGCACGACTGCGACGGCGACACAGAGTAGTCGTGCGGCGAGCGTCTGTGCCTCGCTCACGCCGAACGCGAGAAAGACGGACGCCGTAGCGACGACGAGAAGCCAGAGCGACGGCTGGCGGAACCGTTGGACCTCCCGGTACACCGTCTCCGACTTCACGTGTTAACAGAGGTCACCGACCGGCAAAAGCCGCGCGGGTACACAGTCGGCCGCTCACTGGTCGACGACGTCGTCGAGCGTCTCGTCGCTCATCCGTGCGGTGACGCTGACGCCGATCAGACTGACGACGAGGCCGGAGACGACGAAGACGGCGAGCCGTTCGGTCGGCGTGAGGACGAGTCCGTTCGGAAGTCGGAGATGTGCCAAGACCGACTCCTGTTCGAGGAAATACCCCGAGAACCCGCGGACGACTAGTCCGACCGCGACGACGCCGAACGGGAGGTTGAGGTAGGGTGCTCCGGCCCCGTCCGACTGGATGAACTCGTCGAGCAGTCGCCCCGTGCTCGCGGTGAGGGCGGCGAGCGCCAACCACGGGACGCTCCGGTAAGCGAACAGGAGCACCTGAACGTACTCGGCGTCGGTCCCCACCCCCTGGGCGGCGAGCGCGCCGAGGAACACGCCGACGAGCGCCAGCCCCGCCGCGACAACGTAGGTGACGATCGACACCTGTCCCGAGTAGAGCGCGTCCCGACCGCGTTCGACGGCCGTCGCGAGCCGGTCGTCGATCGCCAGCCCCTTGTAGAGGAGGACGGCCCCGAGCAACGACGCGAGCGCCGCGAGCGCGACCTCCGGGCCGAACTGCAGGAGGAGCAGCGGCAGGAGTAAGAGACCGATACCGAGCGGGACCAGCACGGTCGAGCGGAGCTCCTCGTCGCCGAGAAACTGCTTCAGCAGGTAGTAGGTCGACTCGATGTCGTGTGCCTGCCGGACGACGACGCGGTCGACCGAATCAACGGTGAGTCGACTCTCCACGATGGGGACCACCCGTTCGTCCTGTGCGCTGTCGATGACGACGATCGCCGAGTCGGGGTCGTACGTCTCGACGAGCTGGTCTAGCTGGCCGGCGACCGATCGGTCCGTGCCGACGAGCGAGTCACCGACGCCGCCGACGACGGCGACGACGGCGTCCTCCTGTTCGTCCCGGAGGTCGCGTGCGACGCGGAGCGACTCGAGCAGACAGTTGACGCTCGAATCCTCCGGATCTGCCAGCCCGACGTCCGTCACCAGCGCGTGGACCGCCTCCCACCCCGAGACGGGCAGTTCGAGGCCGGTCTTCTGACTGATGTCGTTCGAGCGGTCGACACAGACGACCAGCGTGGTCACGTCTGTGGCGTGGTCGGCACGTGTAAAAACCCTCCCGGTCGGTTCACAGGCGGAAGTCGAACCCGTCGTCCGGGCTCACGGCGCTCGCGACGCCGGCACCGAGCGCGAAGGCGACGGTCGCCGCGCCGCCGCGGAGCCGATCGGTCAGCCCCCGCTGTGGTTCGAACGTCGAGACCGACACCTCCTCGCCGAGCAGGTCCTCGACTCGCCGCTCGACGTCGTCGCGCGCCCCGAGGTGGTCGACCAGCCCGAGTGCGAGCGCCTCCTCGCCGAGGTAGACGCGCGCCTCGGTATCGCGGATCGCCGCGGGGTCCATGTCGCGTCCCTCCGCGACGCGCTCGACGAAGTTCTCGTAGTAGTCGTCGATGATCCCCTGGAGATACGCCCGTTCGTCTTCGGAGAGCTTCTTCAGCGGCTGACCCGCGTCCTTGTACTTCCCGGCGGCGAACCGTTCGTAGGAGACGCCTAGCTGGTCTGCGAGCTCCGAGACGTTCGGACGCGAGCCGATGACGCCGATGCTCCCGACGATGCTCGCGTCGCGCGCCCACAGCTCGTCACAGCCGCTGGCGATCCAGTAGCCGCCGCTCGCACACACGTCCGTCGTGTACGCGATCGTCGGACCGTCGAACGCCGCCGCGGCGTGTCGGATGTCGTCGCTCGGGACGACCGCCCCGCCCGGCGTGTCGAGTTTCACGAGCAGCGCCTCCGCGTGATCGTCCGCGTCGGCCGACTCGATGAGATCGACGATCTCGTCGGCGCTCGCGCCGCCGGGACGGGCCGGGAACGACCCGGGGCTCCCGTCGCGCGAGATCGGTCCCTCGACGGCGACCTCCGCGACGTTGTAGTCCGGGAACCGCTGGCTCGCGATACGACTTCCGAGTCTGGCACCGTACAGGACGGTACCGACGACCAAGAGGACGCCGAACAGCTCGGCCAGATCGGTCGGGAAGCCGACGAACAGCACCCACCCGACGACGCCCGCGACGACCGTCGCCGCGAGGACGACGAGGACTCTCCCGACGTGGGTCGCTCCGTCAGCCACGACAGCTCACCTGTGTACTCATGGCTACCGCTCGGGGCGCGGGCGGTATAAAACTAAAAGCGAGAGACGAAAACGTCGAACTTAGAGCAGCCCCGTCTTCTGGAGCTTCATCAGGTCCTCGGTGTCGAGGGTTTCGCCTTCCTTGAACTTCTGGTAGATCTCTTCGGCCTCGGCCTTGGCCTCTTCGCGCTTCTCGGCGCGCTCGTCCTTCCGCTCTTCCTCCTCCTGCTTGTCGAGTTCGCGGAGGCGCTTCTGGACGCGGACGAAGTCCTCGTGGTGGCGGTCGGCGGCTTCCTGAGCCTGCACGAACAGCTCGTGCATCTCGTCGGCCTTGTCACGGATGTCGTCGGCCTCGCGGTAGGCCTCGATCATCTGGTTGTGGTGTTCCTGGGCCTTGTCGGCGAGCTCCGTCACCTTCTGGTGGTGCTGGGACGCCTCCGAACGGACCTCCTCGGCCTCCTCGACGAGCTCCTCGAGTTCACCGCTGTCGTCGACCTTGTCTTTCTTCTGCTGGTACTGCTCGCGTTTGTTCTCGATCTTCTCGATGAGCTCGCGCTCGTCTTCGGTCGAGAGAACCTCGGTCTGCTGACGGAACTCGAGCTGCTCGATCTCCTCTTTGAGCTCTTCGAGCCCCTTCCCGTCGTCGAGCTCGAGGTCGCCTTTCATCTCCTCGACCTGGTCGAAGAGTTCGTTGGCCTTCGCGTTGAGCTCGTTGCGGCTCTCTTTGTGTTCTTGGACCTGCTCGTTGAGCTCGTCGCGCTTCTCGCGGTGCTCCTGGGCCTCGTCGACCTTCTCGCGCGTCTTGGCGTTCAGGTCGTCGCGCTTGGAGGCGCGCTCGGAGGCCATCTGGTTGAGCTCGTTTCGTCGGTCGCGGAGCTGACCGGCGAGCTTGATGAGTTTTCCTTTAGAACCGCTTTCGAGCTGTTCGTCTGTGAGTTCGACGTTTTTCGACTCGTCGAGTTCTTCGATGTCGAATTCTTCTACTACTGCCATGCTTAATCAAACCTCGATACCATCACCGCTCCGGTGGCGGCGGCTACTCGTCGAAGTGCGACCGGCCGATTATAAGAATTCCCGATCATTCTGCGTGCGATGCCGCCGGAACGCCGGAGGCGCTCTGGTACCCGTACATATACACGACCGACATATAAATACTTCGGTGGGGGTGGTGGGTGAAAATGGCTACCACGCCGCTCGACACGGCCATGTGTGACGTTCACACTGTTGCGGAGAGGTATATAAACTACCGAGCGTTCGCTCCCGTCGCCCACGGGGACGGAACGTCAGTCCTTTGCCGGCGACCCTCCCACCTTCGGACATGGAAGAAGTCGTCCACGCGCGCGGACACGAACACGTCTCCGCACAGCACGCGAGCACGTTCGAGGTGACGAGCGACGACTGGCTCACGCCGGCCGGCGACTGTATCCTCGCCGTCGACGCCGACCGCACTCCCGCAGACTTCGACGACGCGTTCGTCGACGCCTGTCGGGACAAGGAGGCGACCGTCACCGCCACGTTCGAGGTCGACGGTCTGACCGAGACCGTCGTCGGCCGCGGCCACCCGGAGCTCTCCTTCGAGAACGCCCGCAGTATGGTCGGCCGCACGAGCGACCACACCGACGACCGGACCTTCATGATCCGCGCCGACGCCGCCGCCGAGGGGTTCGACCGCGAACTCGTCGCCGCGCTCGCCGACGGTGCGGAGTTGACGCTGACCGTCTCGGTCGAGTAACGACCCGCTTCGGGCGTGCGGGGTAGTGAGACGTTTCCTTGCCAGCGCACTTTTGCGGTCGCCGACCGCACACACAGCTATGCCCGAAGAACCCGCCGAAAACATCAGCGGCGGCGTCGGTAGCGGCGGCGTCGACACCGAGTTCGCACCCGAAGACGCCGACAGCCGTGCGGCGGCCGTCGTCGACGCGCTCGGCGAACTATACTGGCAGACAGCCTACGGCGGACAGGACGCGTTCACCTGTCTCGTGCGGACGATCCTCAGCCAGAACACGAGCGACAAGGCTAGCCAGCCCGCCCACGACAGCCTGCTGAACCGCTACGGCGGCGGCGACCTCGCGGCGACGCTCGCGGACGCCGAGCAGTCCGAGCTGGCCGAGACCATCCAGTCTGCGGGGTTGTACAACCAGAAGTCCGAGATGATCGTCGGCGCCGCCGAGGAGATCGTCGCGGAGTTCGGCGGGGCCGAGGGGTTCGACGCGTTCGTCCGGGAGGAGGATCCCGGGACAGTCCGGGACCGCCTCCTCGAGATCCACGGCGTCGGCCCGAAGACGGCCGACTGCGTGTTGCTGTTCTCGGGAGGCCGCGGCGGCGTCTTCCCCGTCGACACCCACGTCCACCGCATCGCCCGACGGATGGGGTTGGCACCGGCTGACGCCGACCACGAGGAAGTACGGCAGTCTCTCGAACGCGACGTTCCACCCGAGAAATGCGGCTTCGGCCACACGGCGATGATCCAGTTCGGACGGGAGTACTGTTCGGCGCGGAAACCGGCCTGTCTCGACGGGCCGGAGGCCTGTCCGCTGTACGACTACTGTGACCGGGTCGGCGTCGACGAAGTCGACGAGACCGTCGTCGACCCCGCGAAGGCCGACTGACCGGCTTCAGTCGGCGATCTTCGCCAGCACCGCGTCGGCGGTCGACAGGTTCGTCGCCAGCGGCACGTCGTGGACGTCACAGATGCGCATGAGTGCCGAGATATCGGGTTCGTGTGGTTGGGCGGTCAGCGGGTCGCGCAGGAAGATGACCGCCTCGCACTCGCCGTCGGCGATTTCCGCGCCGATCTGCATGTCGCCGCCCAGCGGCCCCGACGCCTTGCGTTCGATGTCGAGCTCGGTCGCCTCCATCAGTTTCTTCCCCGTCGTCCCGGTCGCCATGATGTCGAACGCCTCGAGGTGACGGCTGTGCTCCTGCGCGAACTCGATGAGTTCCGGCTTCTTCTCGTCGTGCGCGATGAGCGCGAGTTTCATGGGAGTCGACTCGCGACGCGTAGTCTTGAAACCCCGTGTGGTAGGACGACCCGACGGTGTCGCCCGGTCTCACTCAGGCCGACCGGGACGAGCGGGCCTCGCGGACGGTCCCCCCGTCGCGGAGTTTGTCCTCACAGTGTGGACAGACCCGGGGGTTCTCGAATCCCTCGGGCGCGAACACGCGTACGTATCTCACCGAGACGTCCGAACCGCAGTTCCGACACGAGCGCATCTCACACCACCACCCGACGGTCGGGCGCGTCGGTTCGACGGTCGGGCGCGTCGGAGCGATCGCGTTCCTGCCCGGTCGTCTCCTCGTCGGGAGAGGGGTGAGCGTCTTCGTACCAGGCTCGGACGAGGCGGCCGAGTTCGCGACGCGACAGCGGTTTCCGGTAGCCGCGGACGGGACGGGACACCTCGTAGTCGATACCGCTGCCGGCGGCGCTCGCCTCGTGATCGTAGTAGCGCTCGCTGACCGAGAGGACGAGTTCGTCGTCCGCCCCGGCCGTCGGGTCGACGCGGATCGTGTGTTCCAACCACAGTGGCCGGCGGTGCGGCGTCGATACCGCTCGGTAGGCGGTGAAGACGTGTTCCTCGGCTTCGAGCGCGGTGTGCGTCGGTTCGGCGACGAAACTAGCGCGGCGGTGTCGAACGCTCGTTCGGCGCGTCGTGGATCTTGTCATCTGTGTCGTGTTGTGAGGTCACAGCGGTGTTGTCTGTGTCGAACAGTTCTATTACGGGTCGAGAGGGCAGTCGGAGTCGCCCTCCCCACGTGTACGGTTCGGGGAGAGAACAAAGGGGGTTCTGACCGGTTCGTCAAAACAGACGACCGCCGGGTGAGAGTCGGCCACCGCCGTTTCCGACGCGGTCCGATCAGTCGTCGGAGGGGACGGCGGAGTAGTCGTCTCCGTCCGGCGACCCGTCGACGACCACGTCGCGGGCGGGGCCAGCGAGCGTGTTCATCACCGCGTTACCGACCCGTTCGCGTTCGACCAGGCCCTCCGACTCCAGTCGGTCGAGATGGTGCGACACCGTCCCGGGCGTCCGGTCGATCTCGTCGGCGAGTTCGGACACCGTCACCGGCATCGTCCGTCGGAGAGCGTCGAGGAGAGTTGCCGTCGCCTCGTCGGTGTACGCGGCCGCGAGCGTGGCGTCGGCGTCGTCCCCCGACGCGACGTACCGTTGTTTACCGCGCACCGCCTCGCTCGTCACGAGTCCGGCGTCGGCGAGCACGCGCAGGTGGTAGCGAACCGTCGAGCGCGGGATCGACGTCCGCTCGACGAGTCGCGCGACGTACGTCCCGGGCGCTCGTTCGACGGCCTCGTAGATGCGCCTCCGCGTATCGTTCTCGAGCGGGTCGACCTCGCCCGACTGGACGGCACCCTGCTGGACGGACACGGCGACCGGCGTCAGTGCGTGCCGAACCGGGGCGACGACGTCGGACGTCGTCGACATCAGCGGTGTCGTGACGAGCGTCGACCCGGTCCAGTCGCCGGCCGCTTGTAGGTCGACTACCTCCGCGTCGACGTCGTGGTCGACGTTCGGAGACGGGGAGGCGGCGTGCGGTTCGAGCGCGAACAGCAACGGGCAGGAGCTGAGGACGAGAAGAGTCACGCTCACGACGGCGGCGAGTTCGAGGCGTCTGGTCATGGTGGGAGCCGTCGACGTGTCCGTAACCGACGGTTCGATCGGTCTCTTCGCAGGTCACTCAGAAAGGTCTCGTGGTTCGGTTCACGGATCGGAGTGGCAGCGAGCCGACTTCTCGTTCGCGACTCGGGGGCAGCGGCGACGGCCGGCCCGCAGACTGAAGCGGCAGGCGAGCGAACGGTCGGGCATGTCGATGGAGACGTACACCGTCGAGATCGCAGAGACCGAGAGCAACGAGGGCATCTCCGCCGACGTGTACGACGCCGACGGGTTGGTGGCCGAGTCCACCCACGTCGCCTACGCCGACTACGGCGTGGCCGCCGTCCGCGACGACTGGGAGCCGGACGTCGTCGAACGGGAGTTCACCGCCGACGTGACGACCCTCGACATGCAGGTGTCCCGCGGGAACGACGAGTTCGAGTTCCGTCTCCTCGGCGACCGTGAGGAGCTGCTCCGCGAGCGACTGACCGATTCGGACCTGCAGTTGGCCTACGTCGACGGCGAGTAGAAAGCGACTGACGCGCACGTTCGGCGCGTTTCGACGACGATCGGCTACTTGAACCGGAACGTCTCGAGGTTCTTCGGGGCGAACGTACGCATGTTGAAGTCGTGGTAGAGCGACGAGCTCAGGTCCTGTACGGAGCGTTCGTCGCCGTGGACACAGAGCACCTTCTCGGGTCGGGGGTTCATCGTCTTCACGAAGTTGACGAGTCCGTTGCGGTCGGCGTGACCGGAGAAGCCGTCGACCGTCTCGACGTTCATCTTGAGCGTGAGCGTGCTCGACCGGCCGGGGTCGTTGGGGTCCGAGACGGGGATCTCGTCCCACCCGTTCTGGATGCGACGACCGAGCGTCCCCTGTGCCTGGTAGCCGACGAAGACGAGCGTCGAGTCGGGGTCCGTCCCGAGGTGGCGGAGCCACGACATGATGGGGCCGCCGGTGACCATCCCGGATGTCGAGAGGATGATCGCCGGCCCGTCGTCGGTGACCTCCTGTCGCTCCTCCTCGCCGCCGTCGATGTGGTTGAACTCCTCGGCGAGGAACGGGTTCTCGTCCTCGTGGAAGATGCGGTCACGGAGGTCGTCGCGGAGATACTCGGGGTAGGTGGTGTGGATGGCCGTCGCCTCCCAGATCATCCCGTCGAGGTGGACCGGCATGCTGGGGATCTTCCCGGAGCGCATCGCCTCTTCGAGGACGAGCATGATCTCCTGGGACCGGCCGACGGCGAACGCCGGGATGAGCACCTTTCCGCCCTCGTCGTAGATCTGGTTGATCGTGTCGATGAGGCTCTGCTCGGAGTCCTCCTGGTCGGTCTGGTAGTCGTTGCGACCGCCGTAGGTCGACTCGAGGACGAGCGTCTCGACGCGCGGGAAGTCGTTGACCGCGCCGTTGAACAGGCGGGTGTCTTTGTAGTGGATGTCGCCCGAGAACGCGACGTTGTAGAGGCCGTCGCCGATGTGGAAGTGCGAAACGGCCGATCCGAGGATGTGGCCCGCGTTGTGGAAGGTGAGCTTCACGTCGGGGGCGATGTCGGTGACGTCGCCGTACTCCAGCGGGATACAGTGTTTGATCGCCTCGCGCACCATCTCCGACTCGTACGGCGGCGTACGGCCTTCCTTGGTCGCGACGTCGAGATAGTCGAGCGTCAGGAGCCCCATCAGGTCGCGAGTCGGCTCCGTACAGTAGATCGGGCCGTCGTAGCCGTACTTGAACAGCAGCGGGATGAGCGCGGAGTGGTCGAGGTGAGCGTGCGTCAGGACGACGGCGTCGATGGTGTTCGCGCCGCCACCCAGCGCCTCGGGGACGTGGAGGTACGGAACCTCGCCTTCCGCTCCCGGCTTGTCGCCGCAGTCGATGAGGACGCGCGTCTCGGGCGTCGAGAGGATGAAGCTCGCGCGGCCGACCTCGCGACAGCAGCCGAGGGTGGTGATGCGGACCCACTCGTCTTGCGACATCTCCTCGCGGTGGATCTGCCGACCGACGCGCTCGAGGATGTCGCGGCGTTCCTCGCGTTCCTGTTTGAGGAAGTTCCGGACGTTCGAGACCGTCGACGACTCGATGGGCGGCGTGCGAACGACCTCGGGCGTCCAGCCGACCTCCTGTGTGATCTGCCGGAGCGTCGACCCGTGGCGGCCGATGACCATGCCGGGTTTCGCGGCCTCGATGACGACCTCGCCGGTGTCGGCGTGGAAGTCGAGGTCGGTGACGCCGGCCTCCTCGGGGATGACGTCCATGATGCGCTCCTCGGCCTTTCGGGGGTCGGAGAGAACGTCGGGGTCGGGGCGGACCGTGATTCGCTTGCGGAGCTTGCTCGCCAGTTTCCGGATGAGGTCGCCGTTCCGGGCGAACTCCTTCGGATGGCGCGTGTAGACGACGAGTTCGGGTCCTTCGTACTTGACGTCGGACACCGTGATGTCGCTCGGTAGTTCGCTCTCGATCTCTGCTTTCAGTTGTTCAAGTTGCTTGTCTACTGAACTCATATGTCGAAACTTCCCGTCCGGTTCGTCGTGTGATAGGTCGGGGTTCTGCCCCCTCGAAACAGGTCGGGTCGGACGGACACCCTCGAACGGTCGCAGCGAGTTCGTGACCGGCCGTCTGAGAGAGCATACTGTTCCAATACGGTTGGATAGGCGCTCAACTGCGGGAAGAGGCAGTGAAAACCCGCTTAGTCGGCAGTATAACCCCGTTATTATAAAAGCCTTCGCAAAGCGCAAGGTGCGTCGCCCCGTCGTCAGGGTATGAAGGTCACTCCCGACACCGTCGCGGCCGAGCGACAGTGGGTTCTCGACCGGACACCGGTCGTCGTCGACGTCGTCAACGAGACGCGCGCGCATCTGGGCGAGCTGTTCGAGACCGAGGTCGACGCGATCACCGAGACGCAGTTCCGGCGCGAGGTCGATGTCGTGTTCGCCGACGGCGACGTCGCGGTCAACGTCGCGGGCTACGTCGGGCTCCTCCGAGAGCTCGACGTAGCCCGCGACTACCCCGGGTTCGTCGTCGACGAGGTGCTCGGCCGCGAGCTCGCGGCGACCATCGCGGGCGGGCAACCGCTCGCGCTGCTCGCACAGGCGACGTTCCACGTCGCCGACGTCCGTACCCACGGCGACGACGACGAGGCGGCCGGCGTCGACGACCTCGACGCGGCGCTCGCGGCGGGGTTCCAGACGCGGCTCCCGGGCTGGTCGTGGAAAGAAGGGCGAAGTCCGTTCAGCGTAGGCGACGGACCAACCGCGTCCAGCGAGACGGACGGGTCAGCGCCGGGTCGGAACCGGTAGCTGTGTCTGGCTCCGTCGTCGTCGCTGTCGACGGCGGCGAGTCCGCCAGTGTCGCGTCGTCCGTCGAACCGAGCGTCTCGAGTCGTTCGACGACGTGCTCGGCACCGCCCGAGCAGGGCGTGACTTGTTCGAGGTCGTCGCCGACGTACTCGGCGAGGAGGACGGGTGGGAGATGCTCCGCGGTGTACTCCGGACCCATCCGCCCGACGCCGGCCGTCACCCGCTCCCCGAGACCGGCGACGGTGCAGTCGTTCTCCTGTGCCCACTGTTTGAACGCGGCGATGCGCTCGCGGGCGAGCTGGTCCTCCGCGGACCGGAGTCGGTCGCTCGAGACGTCGAGGTCGTGGCCCCAGTGGTAGACGACGTAGTCGTCGATGGTCCCCGCCGCCTCGAGTCGGTCGAGATGGTCGACCAGCAGCTCGTACCCCGAGTCGGCGGGGGTGTTCACCCACAGTTCCGCCCGTCGTTCGTCCGTCGTGTGTGTCATCACTCTCCACCGAGTGAAGAGACGCGCCCCACGCTCATCTACCCTTGTGATAGTTCTCACGCCGTGGGACTGTCCGCCCGCGACGACCGTCGGGACGGTCGTTCGCACACCTTCGGGTGCTTTAAGAGTTCAGTGGGGAAAGAGACCGACAATGAGCGACGACCAGGCGCTCGGGATAACCGAGTCGAAGGAGTACAACACCGGCGAGTGGTACGCCGAGGTGGTCCAGAAGGCCGGCCTCGCGAACTACGGGCCCGAAGGGATGAGCGGTTTCATCGTCACCCGTCCCCGCGGCTACGCGCTGTGGGAGGCGATCCAGAACAGCCTCGACAGCGCGTTCAAGGCGACGGGCGTCCAGAACGCCTACTTCCCGATGTTCATCCCCGAGAGCTACCTCGAACGGGAGAAGGACATCGTCGAAGGGTTCGACCCCGAGGTCGCGTGGGTCACCCACGGTGGCCACAACGAACTGGAAGAACGGCTCGCGGTCCGCCCGACCAGCGAGTCGATCATCGCCCCGTACATGGCCCAGTGGATCCGCAGTCACCGCGACCTGCCGCTTCGGGTCAACCAGTGGTGTTCGGTCGTGCGTTGGGAGGCCACGGACACGAAGCCGTTCTTCCGCACGAAGGAGTTCCTCTGGCAGGAGGGGCACACTGCCCACGAGACGCAAGAGGAGGCCTACGAGGAGACGATGACCCGTCTCGGCCAGTACCACTCGCTGTACGAGGACGACCTGGCCATCCCAGTCATGGAGGGGAAGAAACCCGAACACGACAAGTTCCCCGGCGCGCACACGACGACGACCGTCGAGGCGCTGATGCCCGACGGGAAGTCCGTCCAGGCCGGCACCAGCCACTACCTCGGCACCTCCTTCGCCGCCGCGTTCGACATCACGTTCTCGGACGAAGAGGAGGAGGAGCGTCCCGCTCACACGACGTCGTGGGGGCTGTCGTGGCGCTCGCTCGGCGCACTCATCATGACTCACAGCGACGACCAGGGGCTCGTCGTCCCGCCGACAGTCGCCCCCGAGCAGGTCGTTATCGTCCCCATCTGGCAGGAGGACACCGAGGAGAAGGTGCTCGACTACGCGCGGGAACTCCGCGACGAACTCGCCGAGGCAGGCGTCCGCGTCGAACTCGACGACCGCGACGAGCGCAACCCCGGCTTCAAATTCAACGAGTGGGAGCTGAAGGGCGTCCCCGTCCGCTTCGAGATCGGGCCGAACGAGGTCGACGACGAGGAGATCACCGTCGTCCACCGTCCCGACGGCGAACAGCTCGTCGAAGACCGAAGTGAGATCGTCGACGCCGTCGAAGACCACTTCGACGAGGTGTACGCGAAACTGTACGCCCGCGCGGAGGAGAACCTCGACGAGAACGTCCGCGACGCGGAGGACCGCGCAGACATCCTCGGTACCATCGGCCAGCACGGCGGCTACGTCCGCGCGCCGTGGTGCGGGAACGAGGAGTGTGAGACCGAGATCAAAGAGACCATCGCCGCCGAGATCGTGATGGTCCCGTTCGAGGACGACGACGACCGGAAACTCGACGCCGTCGCCGAGGGCTGTTCGTGCGCCATCTGCGAGGAGGAGGCGACCGAGACGGCCTTCTTCGCGAAGTCGTACTGAGCACTGACGTCCGGTCGACGAGCGGTCTCTCAGTCTTCTCCGCTCTCCGAACGCTCTAGTGATGTCAGCAACTGTAGATATACTGCCCAAGTCTGTAATGTTCTTCCATCTCGATACAATCTCTTAATATCTCTTAATATGGCATTATTACACCCTTATCCTATCAGGGGTACGCTGATAAGTGGGAAGTTCTAGCATTCCCCTATGACCAAGCCACATTCAGACACCCATGTCGGGCTCGCCGACCCGACTGACGAACGGGCCAACTGCGGGGTCGGTGCCGTAATCGACCTCGACGGTGACGCGAGTCACGAGACCATCGCAGACGGACTCTCACTGCTGAAGAACCTCGAGCACCGCGGAACGACCGGGGCGGAGAGCAACACCGGAGACGGCGCAGGCGTTCTCATCCAGCGTCCCGACGACTTCTTCGACGCCATCCTCGACGTCGAACTCCCGGAGACGTACGCCGTCGGTTCCGTCTTCATGCCGACCGACGACGACGCCCGCGAGACCGTCACCGACCTCTTCGAGGCGGCGCTCGCCGACCACGGCCTCGACGTCTTCCATTGGCGGGACGTCCCGACGGACAACACCGATCTCGGGGCGACCGCGCTCGAATCCGAACCGGACGTCGTTCAGGTGTTCGTCGCGCCCACCGACTCCGCCGCCTCGACCGACGAGTTCGACCGCGCGCTCTACGTCGGCCGCCGCGCCGCCGAGAACGCCGTCGGAAACGCCGATGTCCCCGGTTCCGGTCGGTTCTACGTCTGTTCGCTGCACCGCAAGACGCTCGTCTACAAGGGACTGCTGAAGGGCGAACAGGTCCCGTCGTACTACCCCGACCTGACCGACGAACGGCTGAAGTCGACGCTGACGCTCGTCCACGAGCGCTTCTCGACGAACACGCTCGGAGCGTGGCATCTCGCCCACCCGTACCGAAACATCGTCCACAACGGCGAGATCAACACCATCCGGGGCAACGTCAACTGGATGCGCGCCCGCCAGACCGACCTCGAACCCACCGACGACTCGCCGCTGACCGAAGCGGACGTCGAGACGATCAAACCCGTCACGGTCGCCGACCAGTCGGACACGGCCTCCGTCGACAACGCGGTCGAACTGCTGTTGCAGTCGGGACGCGACCTGCCGCACGTCCTCCGGATGCTCGTCCCCGAGGCGTTCGAGGGAGACGACCGGATGGACGCCCAGCGGAAAGACTGGTACGACTACCACGCCAGCCTCGTCGAACCGTGGGACGGGCCCGCCCTCGTCGCCGCAACCGACGGCGACCGCGTCGCTGCCGTCCTCGACCGGAACGGACTCCGTCCGTGTCGGTACGACGTGACGACCGACAACCGACTCGTCATGGCCAGCGAAGTCGGCGCGCTCGACACCGACCCCGCGGACATCAAGGAGCGCGGCCGTCTCCAGCCGGGGGAGATCTTCATGGCCGACCCCGAGGAGGGACGCGTCATCCCCGACGAAGAGGTGTTCGACGACCTCGTCGACACCAAGTACAGCGAGTGGGTACAGGAGGAACAGCAGCAACTCTCGGACCTCGCCGACGGCGACGACTACGCGACCCGCGGACGCGTGGAGACGCTCCGCGCCCATCAGGCGGCGTTCGGCTACACGCACGATCAACTCAACCACCTCATCGAACCGATGGCGAAGCAGGGGAAAGACCCCGTTGGGTCGATGGGTGACGACACGCCGCTCTCCGTCCTCTCGGACTTCAACCGGTCGCTTTTCACCTACTTCAAGCAGCTGTTCGCGCAGGTGACGAACCCGCCGCTGGACTACATCCGCGAGGAGCTCGTCACGTCGCTGGAGTCGCGACTCGGCTACCAGCGCAACCTGCTCGACGAGACGCCCGAACACGCCCGTCAACTCGTCCTCGACTCGCCTGTGCTGACCGACGCGCAGGCGGAGGCGATCAAAGGACTGGACGGCGACATCTCGGCGACCGTCGTCGACATGACCTACGAGAAGGGGACGTCGCTGGAAGCCGCCATCGAAAACCTCCGTGAGGACGCCCGCGACGCCATCGCGGGCGGCGCCGACGTCGTCGTGCTCTCGGACCGCGCAGCCGGCGAAGAACGCGTCCCGATCCCGAGTCTGTTGGCGACGGGCGGCGTCCACCACAGTCTCGTCCGAAACGGGCTGCGCAACCACGCCGGACTCGTCCTCGAGTCGGGCGACCCGCGGGAGGTCCACCACGTCGCGACGCTCGTCGGCTACGGCGCCGACGCGGTCAACCCCTACCTCGCCTACCAGACCATCGAAGACATCGTCACCGGCCCCGACGGCGCAGACGAGGAGGAGGCCATCTCGGCCTACAAGAAGGCGCTCGAGGACGGCCTGCTGAAGACGATGGCGAAGATGGGCATCTCGACGGTCGAGAGCTACCAGGGGGCCCAGATCTTCGAGGCGGTCGGCCTCGACTCGGGGCTGGTCCGCGAGTACTTCGAGGGGACCGAGATCCGTACCGAGGGCATCGGTCTGCCGCAGATCGAAGACGACCTGCTTACCCGACATATGGTCGCCTTCGGCAGCGAGGACGACCCGACGCTCGAACGCCACGGCGAGTTCGAGAACCGCTCGGACGGGATCCACCACGGGTGGAACCCCCAGACGGTCGGGACGCTCCAACAGGCGGTCCGCTCGGGCAGCTACGAGAAGTACCAGGAGTTCGCCGAACTCGTCAACGACCAGACCGAGGAGCTACAGTCGCTCCGCGGCCTGCTCGAGTTCCAGAGCGACCGCGACCCGGTTGACCTCGACGAGGTCGAACCCGTCTCGAAGATCGTCCAGCGCTTCTCGACGGCCGCGATGAGTCTCGGGAGCCTCTCGCCGGAGGCCCACGAGAACAACTCCATCGCGATGAACCGCATCGGCGGTAAGTCCAACTCCGGCGAGGGTGGCGAGCCGCCCGAACGGTTCGACACGGAGAAGGAGTGTAGCGTCAAGCAGGTCGCCTCCGGCCGCTTCGGCGTCACCTCCGAGTATCTCACCTCGGCCGACGAGATCCAGATCAAGATGGCGCAGGGGTCGAAGCCCGGTGAGGGCGGTCACCTGCCCGGTAAGAAGGTCAACGAGATGATCGCGCACGTCCGGTACTCCACGCCGGGCGTCGGCCTCATCTCACCGCCGCCGCTGCACGACATCTACTCCATCGAGGACCTGAAACAGCTCATCCACGACCTGAAGACGGCGAACCCCGACGCCGACATCAACGTGAAGCTCGTCTCGGAGGCCGGCATCGGTACCATCGCCGCCGGCGTCGCGAAGGCCAACGCCGACGTGGTCCACATCTCGGGTTACGACGGCGGGACGGGTGCGTCGCCGAAGACCTCGATCAAGAACGCGGGGCTCCCGTGGGAACTCGGACTCGCCGAGGCGAACCAGATGCTCCGTGCGACGAACCTCAGAGACCGCATCCGCGTCACCACGGACGGCGGGATGAAGACCGGCCGCGACATCGCCGTCGCCGCCCTGCTCGGCGCCGAGGAGTACGTCTTCGGGACCGCCTCGTTGGTTACGTCGGGCTGTGTGATGGCCCGGCAGTGCCACGAGAACACCTGTCCGGTCGGCGTCGCGACGCAGGACGAGAACCTCCGCCAGCGGTTCCCCGGTCAACCGGATCACGTCATCAACTACATGACGTTCATGGCCCAGGAGCTGCGCGAGATCATGGCCGAGCTCGGTTACACCTCCGTCGAGGAGATGATCGGCCGGCCCAAGCATCTGCGCCAGTGCGAGACGGACCACCCGAAGGCGAAGCATCTCGACCTCTCGGACGTCGTCGCCCAGCCGGCGGGCGACCAGCGCACCAAGACGCAGGAGCAAGCCCACAGCGATCTGGAGACTCAGCTTGACCACGACCTCATCGAGGCGGCCGAACCCGCACTCGAGCGCGGAGAGTCGGTCCACGTCTCCGAGGAGATCTCGAACGTCGACCGCGCGGTCGGCGCGATGCTCTCGAACCGCATCTCGAAGGCCTACGGCGGCGAGGGGCTCGCAGACGACACCATCACCTGCGAGTTCGACGGCGTCGCCGGCCAGTCGTTCGGAGCGTTCCTCGCCCGCGGCGTCACGATGGAGCTCACGGGGGCCTCCAACGACTACGTCGGCAAGGGGCTCTCCGGCGGCAAGGTCGTCGTCAAGACGCCCGAGACGGCGGGCTACACCGCCGACGAGAACATCCTCATCGGCAACGTCGCGCTCTACGGCGCGACGCAGGGCGAGGCATACATCAACGGCGTCGCAGGCGAGCGCTTCGCCGTCCGCAACTCCGGCGTGAAGGCCGTCGTCGAGGGCGTCGGCGACCACGGCTGTGAGTACATGACCGGCGGCGTCGTCGCCGTCCTCGGCGACACGGGGCGGAACTTCGCCGCCGGGATGTCCGGTGGCGTCGCCTACGTCTACGACCCCGACGGCGACTTCGACGAGCGCCTCAACACCGGGATGGTGACGCTCTACGAGGAGCTCTCGGAGAAAGACGAGGCGATGCTTCACCGGTTAGTCCAGAACCACGCCGAGTACGCCGACAGCGACCGTGCGACCGACCTGCTCGACGACTGGGCGGGCGAAGTCGTCAACTTCGTGAAGGTGATGCCCGACGCCTACGCGGAGATCATCGCCGAGGAGGACCGCGAGGACGTCCGCGACACGCTACCCGAAGCGGCCAGCGCCGTGTCGGGCGCGCGGTTGAAGGGTGAGGTCGCGTCGGGCGACGACTAATCCGCGGCCCCTGACCAGTGCGCGTCTCGTCGCGCACGACGGAGAAGCCGCGGGTTTGTGACGACTAATCCGCGGCACCTGCCGAGCGCACGTGTCTCGTGCGAGACCCAGAAGCCGCGGGTTTGTGACGACTACTCCGCGGCATCGGTCGAGCACGCGTCTCGTCGCGTGCGAGTCGAACACCGCCCGTCGGGGCGAGTAACCACCCATTACCACGTCGGACGGTCGGGAATAGATACATCAGTGATCCCCGCACACAACAGCCATGAGCCTGTTCTCGGAGCTCTTTCTCGGACTCGCCGGTCCGAACCCCGTGATGCAGGGGTTGTTGGGTGGTGTCGTCATCGCCTTCTTGAACCTCCTCGGAGCGGTGCTCGTCCTCGTCTGGCGTGACCCCTCCGACAAGGCGCTCGACACGATGCTCGGGTTCGCCGCGGGCGTCATGCTGGCCGCCAGTTTCACGAGTCTCATCATCCCCGGCATCGACGCGGGCGGCGTCGTCCCGGTGATCGTCGGCATCGTCGTCGGCGTACTCGTCCTCGACCGCGCGGATCGCTGGGTACCGCACGTCCACGTGCTCGTCACCGGTCGGACGCGGCCCGACACGCCCGCGACGGAGGGACGGACCGCTTCGGTGATGCTGTTCATCGTCGCCATCACCATCCACAACATGCCCGAGGGGCTCGCCGTCGGCGTCGGCTTCGGCTCCGGCAACGTCGGCGACGCGCTCGCGTTGATGCTCGCCATCGGCATCCAGAACATCCCGGAGGGGCTCGCCGTCTCCATCGCCGCGATCAACGCGGGGTTCGACCGACTGTTCTACGCGGCGCTGACCGGCATCCGCGCCGGGCTGGTCGAGATCCCGCTCGCCGTCTTCGGGGCCGTCGCGGTGACGGTCGCGACGCCGCTGCTGCCGTACGCGATGGGGTTCGCCGCCGGCGCGATGCTGTTCGTCATCAGCGACGAGATCGTCCCCGAGACGCACGCCCGTGGTCACGAGCGAGCGGCGACGCTGGGGACGATGCTCGGCGTCGTCGTGATGCTGTATCTGGACGTGACGCTGGGGTGAGCCTCAGCGACGTTCGGCGTCCTCGGAGTCAGGGGTAGAGACGTCTCTCTCGTCGGAACTGACGAACGCTTTGAGGATCCGGTCTGTGTCGCCGCTCCGAGAGAGGACCGTGACGATGTCGTCCGGTTCGATTGTGGTCGTTCCGTGCGGCGTCAGGACGCGGTCGTCCCGTTCGATGGCGATCACCAGTGAGTCGTCGTCGAGTGTTTCGTCTCGGACGGCTTCCGCGAGCGTCTTTCCGACGATGGGAGCGTCCGCCTTGACCGTCACGTCGACGACGTTGGCGTCTCCGGTGAGACTAATGAAGTCCGTCGCCTGCGTCGTCGGGACGTCGTCGTCGGGCCCGAACGAACGGTAGGGGCTGTTGGTCTCGGCTTCGACGAGCGTCTCGTCTTCGATCTCGATCCCCAACCGCGAGAGCGCGCGAGTGATCCGACGGAGCGCGGCCGTGTCCTCGCCGACGGCCAGGATGTGCAGGTTCCGGCGACCGGTCATCAGTTCGCGGACGTTGATGACGCCCGGAACGGCGCTCGCTTCCCGAGCGAGTGGCTTGCGTTCGGAGATAGGGGCGTTACAGATGTAGAGGTTCGTCAGATGCCCGTCCGCTCGCTCGAAGTCGACCCCGACCGTGTACCCGCGGATGATGCCGTGCTCCTCAAGTTGACGGATCCGGTTCCGGACCGTCCCCGGAGAGACGTTCACCTGTTCGGCGATGGTCGGAGCGGACGTGTTCCGTGCGTCGCACATCAGTTCGTAGATGATACGTCGGTCGATCTCGTCGAGCCGATAATCCATACTCTCCGTATCGTATGCTGGTACTTGACGCCGACGCCCCGTCTCTGGCTGAGGTTCGTGGAACAAGGAATTGCGTAATCAGTAAATATTGAACAGGTAAATTCAGTATTCAGGGTTCTATCCGGAGTGCTTATGCGTCTTCGCCCAAACTCCTCAGATATGAACAACGGTAAACGGAGAACTCTGCGAGAGCCGCGGTCAACGGATCGTGTCGGGACGACTCAGTCGACGGTGCGACGAGCACGCGGCACGACTGGAGATCGGTCCCGGACACCGAGTGTGAGCGCACCGGGAGGGGGCGTCGATGTCGCTACTTGAGCACGTCTTGATTCCGGTCGCGAGCGAATCGGACGCGACGGCGACCTGCGACGCACTGCGACCGTATCTCGGTGAGATCGAGCGCGTCACCGCCGTCCACGTCATCGAGAAGGGAGGCGGCATGGTCGACAAGGCACCGTTAGAGAAGCGTCGGTCAGACGCCGAGGCGTTCCTCGCCACCGTCGAACGCGAACTCGGCGAGTCGGTCGTGCTCGACACGCGAACCGCCTACGGAACCGACCTCGTGGAGACGATCTTCGACCAGGCCGGAGAGGTTGGTGCGACGGCCGTCGCGTTCCGGCCTCGTAGCGGGAGTCGGATCGTCCGGTTCCTCGCGGGCGACACCGCCGCCAAGTTAGTTACGGAACCGGAGGTACCGGTCGTCTCACTGCCGACCCCGACGGAGGTCTGAGCGGATGACACAGAACTCCTCCCGCCGAGTCGCAACTGGGGTGAGAGTGGCGTGACCGACGAGGAACTCGCGAAGGACCTCGGCCTCGTCTCGGCGATGACGATCGGTATCGGGACGATGATCGGAGCCGGCATCTTCGTCCTCCCCGGCGTCGCGGCCCGAGCGGCGGGACCCATCGTCGTCGTCTCGTTCGTCGTCGGCGGCGTCATCGCGATGGTGAACGCGCTCTCGGTTTCGGAGTTGGGGACGGCGATGCCGAAAGCCGGCGGCGGCTACTACTACGTCAACCGGGCGCTCGGACCGCTCTTCGGCTCGATCGCCGGACTGGGCGACTGGATGGGGCTGGCCTTCGCCTCGGCGTTCTACAGCATCGGCTTCGGCCAGTATCTCGTGACGCTCGCGCCGATTCCGGACGTCCTCTTCCTGACCGACATCCAGATTGGGGCGCTGATCGCCGGCGTCGTGTTCGTTCTCGTCAACTACATCGGGGCGAAGGAGACCGGCGGCGTCCAGACGGTCATCGTCTCGCTGCTCCTGTTGATCCTCACCCTGTTTGCCGTCCAGGGGTGGCTGTCGTTCGACTACGCGACGCTGGCCGGCGACGGCGGACTCGCACCGATGGGGTACGGGGCGATCCTCCCGGGTACCGCCCTGGTGTTCGTCTCGTTCCTCGGCTACGCGAAGATCGCGACGGTCGCCGAGGAGTTGAAGAACCCGGGGCGGAACCTCCCGCTAGCGGTCATCGGGAGCGTCGCTATCGTGACGGTGCTCTACGCGATCCTCGTGAGTATCATGCTGGGAGTCGTCCCGTGGCCGGACCTGAGTCAGAGTGCACCGCTCACGCAGGCGACGCAGGTCGCGTTCCCGGGCGGGCTCGCCGGTGTCGCCGTCACCATCGTGACCGCGGGGGCACTGCTCGCGACTGCATCGAGCGCGAACGCGTCGATCCTCGCGTCGGCCCGTATCAACTTCGCGATGGGCCGCGACAAGATCGTCACCAACTGGCTCAACGAGATCCACCCGCAGTACGCGACGCCGTATCGATCGATCCTCCTCACAGGGGCGATGATCATCGTCTTCATCGCACTGCTCGGCCAAGACGTCGAGGTGTTGGCGAAGGCGGCGAGCGTGCTCCACCTCGTAGTGTACGCGCTGATGAACGCCGCACTCATCGTCTTCCGCGAGACCGACGCGCCCGAGTACGACCCGGAGTTCGAGGTACCGTTCTATCCGCTCACACCGCTTCTGGGGATGGTGTTGTCGCTCGGTCTCCTCGCGTTCGTCGGGAGTCGTGAACTCGCACTGTCCGCCGTCTTCGTCGTCGGGGCAGTCGTCTGGTACTTCGCGTACGCACGGCGACACACGCGCGAGCAGGGGCTGCTCGGTCGACACATCCTGCAGCAGAAGGCGACGCTTCCCAACTCCGTCGTCGGTGCGGCCGAGACGGTCGCTCCGGACGGGGCCGGTTCCGACATGGCGACGCCGACGGTGATGGTCGCCCTCTCGAACCCGCGAACCGAGCGAGCGCTGATGACGCTCGCGGGTGCGCTGGCGAAGGCCAGAGGTGGGTCTGTACTCGCCACGCACGTCGTCCAAGTACCGGACCAGACGTCGCTCGAGGCCGCGAGCGAGCGACGTCGGGGGCTCACGGCGTCCTCGGAGCGACTGCTCGCAGACGCTCGAATGGACGCAGAGCGATTCGACGTCCCCGTCGAGACGCGGACGATTCTCTCGCATCAGGGAGTCGCAGAGGTGTTCGACGCGGCCCGAGAGCACGAGGTCGACACCGTGGTGATGGGGTACGGCGGCGCACGGATGGCCGGTGGACGTGTCGAGGGAGCGCTCGACGAACTGACGCACGACCTCCCGTGTGACTTCCTCGTGCTCAACGAACGCGAGTTCGACCCCACGGACGTGCTGTTGCCGACCGCGGGCGGTTACTCCTCGGACCTCTCCGCCGAGGTCGCACGCGCTCTGCGGGACACCGTGGACGCCGACGTCTCGGTGCTGTACGTCGCCGGCGACGAGGGAGAAGCGGCCGGTCGGCAGTTCCTCGCCGAGTGGGCCGCGGATCACGGACTGGACGACGCGACCCTCCTCGTCGACGTCGGCGACGTGGAGACCGCGATCGAAGAGGCGGCCGCCGGCCGGACGCTCGTCGTCGTCGGTGCCACGGAGACCGGACTGCTCTCGCGCGTCGTCGGTGGGTCGCTGACTCTCTCGGTGCTCGAACGGTTGGAGACGTCGGTGCTGCTGGCGGAACGGCCCAGCTCTCGCTCGCTCCGAGAGCGACTGTTCGGCTGAACCGTCGACCAGCCCTTCGGTCAGAGGCGTCGCGAGCCCCGTAGACGTCGTTCCGTCGGGTCGACACCGACGGCCGAAACCAACCGAACGTTCGGCTTCCGACCTCCGTCTGGCGCGATCAGACAGTGACAGACGAGACGATAATCTACAATTTACTATATTATCAGATATTCACTGTTTTTCCCATGACCGGAATCTGTGGCGTCGTCGGTGGCGTCTCGTCGCTCGACGAACTCGCGGAAGACCTCGCGTACAACGGCGACGAACGGATCGACTCGTTCGTTACCGAGGGTGCCGGCGTCGCGGCCGTCCAACACCCGCACGTCACGCGGGAGACGTCGCGGACGAGTGGAGACGACGTCGTCGTGCGACTGTGGGGGTCGATCTGGGGTGACGACACCGACGAGGGGTACAGCGTCGTCGACGAGGACCCCGAGACGTACTGTGCGCGCCGCTACCGAGAGGTCGGGCTAGAGTTCCTCGAAGGGCTGAACGGGAACTTCGCCGGCGCGCTCTACGACGCCGAGGCGGGGACGCTCTCGCTTTTCACCGACCGGATGGGTACGAGACCCATCAACTACTACCGTGGCGACTCCGCGGAGTCGGACGCCGCCGACGCGGCCTCCGTCGGCACCCCGCTCGTGTTCTCGACGAGTATCCAGTCACTGCCGCTACATCCGGACGTCTCGACCGACTTCGACGAAGACTATCTCACCGAGTATTTCGCGTTCAGACGCTCGTTCGGCCTCAAAACCCCGTTGAAAGGCGTCGAACAGCTCCATCCGGCCAGTGTGATGACCGTCGACGTCAACGACGGGTCGACAACCACCGAGCGATACTGGACGCCGCACCACGACCCAGTCGACGTCTCGCGTGAACGACTCGCCGAGCGACTCGCCGAGACGATGAAAGCCGTCGTCGCCGACCGGACACGTGAGGACGCGACGTACGGCCTGTTGCTCAGCGGCGGGAGCGACTCACGGCTCGTGTTGGCCGCCTTCGACGCGCTCGACCACCCCGTGCGAACCTACCATCTCAACGAGTGGCGCAACCGCGAAGCACGAATCGCCGAACGCGCCGCCGACGTCGTCGGTGCGGACCACCGGCTGCTGGTACGTGACGAGTCGTATCAGGCCCGATCGCTCGACACCGCACCGCGCTTCGCGAACTTCGTCGGCTACTTCAACCAGCATCACGCCGGTGGGTTCGCCGAGACGTTTCGCGACGAGTGTGACTTCCTGTTCACGGGACACTTCGGTGATACGGTGTTCAAGGGAGATCACGTCCGAACGCCGACGGTCGATCTCGGCAGATTCGGATCGTTCGATCTCCCCATCGACCGGCCCACGCGCAGTCTCGACGACTTAGTGGACGAACGCGTTTCGCCCGCGCCGGAGTATCTGACGACGTCGACCGATGTGGAGTCGATCTACTACGACAACGTCGTCCGGCGAGGCCGAACCGTCGTCGACCACGGAGTGGAATATCCCTCGATGCGCGAAGCAACCATCTGCTGTGCACACCAACTTCCGAACGACGGGTCGCAGTTCTTCTATCACGCGACCGCCCAGATGCTTCCGTCGGGGACGCCGTTCCTCGACAACCGTCTCGTCGACCTGTTCTTGAAGATCCCGCCGAAACAGCTCCTGAGAGGCGATCTCATCAACCGAGCGACCGAACTACTCTCGCCGGAGCTCGCCGACCTCCCCCACGGCCGCGGGCTCGTCCCGATCAGCTACCCGTTCGCCGTACAGTGGGCCAGCGAACTCGCCCGCGACTTCGGCAAACTGTTCAGACCCGCCGAGTCGACCTACCGATCGGACGGTCCGTGGACCGACCACCACAATCTCATCCGAAACCATCCGTTTGTCCGTGAGGTCGTCGACGCCAACGAGGAGCGCATCGAATCGCTGCCGTTCCTCAGTTGGGATGGCGTCCAGCGGTGTCTCCGTGCCCACGAGGCGGGTGAGAACCGGATGAAAGAACTCTACACGCTCGTCACCTTCCTCCAGATGCCGCTGCTCGACCGACTGAAGACCGAAGACGGGGACGACACCGCACGCGGTTCGGGAACTCGTTTCACTGCTCCGGTCTCGGACGACCCGCTCGTGAACGACTGAGTGTTTTTCGGCGACAGCGCGATCGACAGAACTCTCGAGCGCTGCTCGTCGCCGCGAGCGTACTTCGCTCCCCATGTGAATGTTTCACAACAGTAAGCTACTGTTTACTATGTTGTTCTGGACACACTCCGTATCTATGACTGGAATCTGTGGTGCCGTCGGTGACGTGCCCTCCCTCGACGTACTCGCAGAGGACTTGGCCTACAACGGCGACGAACGGGTCGACACGTTCTGCACGGACGACGTCGGTCTCGCGAGCGTCAGCCACCCCGAGACACGGATTCGACGGCCGGAGACGGACGGAGACGTCGTCGTCCGAGTGTGGGGATCCATCTGGGGCGACGACACGGACGACGGCTACGTGACCGTCGAGGAAGACGCCGAGACGTACTGTGCACGCCGCTACCGCGAGGCCGGGATCGGCTTTCTCGAGGGACTGAACGGAAACTTCGCCGGCGCACTCTACGACGCCGAGGCGGGGACGCTCTCGCTCTTCACCGACCGGATGGGGACGCGACCCATCCACTACTACCGCGGCGACTCTGCGGAGTCGGACGCCGCCGACGTCGCGACCCCGGAAGACTCCCCGTTCGTGTTCTCGACGAGCATCCAGTCGCTGCCGCTGCATCCGGACGTCTCGACGGACTTCGACGAGGACTACCTCACCGAATATTTCGCCCTCAAGCGCCCGTTCGGGCTCAAGACGCCACTGACAGGTGTCGAGAAGCTCCACCCGGGGAGCGTGTTGACCGTCGACGTCGACGAGGGGACGACGACTACCGAACGCTACTGGACGCCGCACTACGACCCCGTCGACGCCCCGCGCGAGCAGTTCGTCGAGCGCCTCGCGGAGACTATAAAGCGCGTCGTCGCCGACCGAACCCGCGACGACGCGACCCACGGCCTGTTGCTCAGCGGCGGGAGCGACTCACGGCTCGTGTTGGCCGCGTTCGACGCCCTCGACGAACCGGTCCGGACCTACCACCTCAACGAGTGGGAGAACCGCGAGGCGCGGGTCGCAGAGCGCGCCGCCGACGTCGTCGGCGCGGAGCACACGCTGTTGGAACGCGACGAGGGGTACCAGTCGCGGTCGCTCGACACGGCACCACGGTTCTCGAACTTCGTCGGCTACTTCAACCAGCACCACGCCGGCGGGTTCGCCGAGACGTTCCGCGCCGAGTGTGACTATCTGTTCACGGGTCACTACGGCGACATGCTGTTCAAGGGGAACCACCTCCGAACGCCGTCGGTCGATCTCGGCCCGCTGGGATCGTTCGATCTCCCGACGGGACGGCCCATCCGGGGGCTCGACGACTTCGTGAGCGAGCGGGTCGCCCCCAAACCGACGTATCTGACGACGGCGCGGAGCCCCGAGGACGTCTACTACGACAACGTCGTCCAGCGGGGGCGGACCGTCGTCGACCACGGCGTCGAGTACCTCTCGCTCCGCGAGGCGACCGTCTGTAGTCGGTATCCGATCACGAACGGGACTTCGCAGTTCTTCTACTACGCGACCGCTCAGATGCTCCCCGCGGGAACGCCGTTCCTCGACAATCGCCTCGTCGACCTGTTCTTGAAGATTCCGCCGAAACAGCTCCTGAGAGGCGACCTCATCAACCGGGCGACCGATCGACTCTCGCCGGAACTGGCGTCGATCCCGCACGGAAGCGGGCTCGTCCCGATCAGCTACCCGTTCGCCGCCCAGTGGACGAGCGAACTCGCCCGCGGTCTCGTCAGCCGGTTCCGACCCCACGAGTCGACACAGCGCTCGGACGGACCGTGGAGTGACCACCACGGACTCATCCGGGAGCACTCCTTCGTCCGCGAGGTCATCGACGACAACGAGGAGCGGATCAAGTCGCTGCCGTTCCTCAGTTGGGAGGGCGTCAAACGGTGTTACGACGAACACGCGGCCGGCGAGAACCGGATGAAAGAACTCTACTCGCTCGTCACCTTCCTCCAGATGCCGCTTCTCGACCGGTTGGGACACGACGTCGACGACCGCGAACGGACGTCACAGAGCGGCTCCTTCGTGTCGGGAGACTCGATCCCCGGGGCGAGCTCGGTGAGTCGACTCGCGAACGACTGACCGGAACCAACTCCCTGGGGACGCACGTGCCGCTGTACCGTGTGAGTCAGTGACGCTGCCGTCGAGCGGAGCTACGGTGTGTATGCCCCCTCTAAGTGTCCGATGAGAGACCGTTTTCGGCATGCAAGAGAGCTTAGCACCTGTTTTATTATCTGTCTCCAGCACTTCGTGGCTAGTATGACCGGACTCTGTGGTGCGGTGGGGGCCACCGCATCGCATCTCGACGCTCTCGTAGACGATCTACAACACAACGGCGACGAGTGTGCCGACCCGTTCACCGACCGCCGCCTCGGAGTCGCCAGCGTTCGCCATCCGGGAGTGGCGAGTGAAGAGGCGGCAGCGACGGCGGACGGCGACGTCGTCGTGCGACTGTGGGGGTCCATCTGGGGCGACGACACGGACGACGGTTACGTGACCGTCGACGACGGCGCGGCGGCGTACTGCGCCGAACGCTACCAAGAGGTCGGACTCGACTTCCTCGAGGGGGTGAACGGGAACTTCGCCGGCGCACTCTACGACGCCGAGGCGGGGACGCTCTCGCTTTTCACCGACCGCCTGTCGACCCGACCGATCTATCTCTACGAGGGCGACACGCTGGTGTTCTCGACGAGTCTGCAGTCGCTGCCGCTGCATCCGGCGGTGTCGACCGACCTCGACGTCGACTATCTCACCGAGTACTTCGCGTTCAAACGGCCGTACGGCGTCAAGACACCGCTGGAAGACGTCGAGGCACTCCACCCGGGGAGCGTGCTGACCGTCGACGTCAACGACGGGACGTCGACCACCGAGCGCTACTGGACGCCGCACTACGACCCCGTCGACGCCTCCCGCTCTGCGTTCGCCGCGAAACTGGCCGAGACGATGAAGACCGTCGTCGACGAGCGGACGGACTCCGAGGAGACGACCGGTCTCCTGCTCAGCGGCGGGAGCGACTCGCGGCTCGTCTTGGCCGCGTTCGACGCCCTCGACGAGCCGGTCCGGACCTACCACCTCAACGAGTGGGAGAACCGCGAGGCACAGATCGCTCGTCGTGCGGCGGAGGTCGTCGGCGCGGAGTACGAGTTCCTCCAACGCGACGAGACGTATCAGGCCCGGTCGCTCGAGTCGTCGCCGAAACTCGCGAACTTCGACGGCTACTTCAACCAACATCACGCCGGCGGGTTCGCCGAGAAACTCAGGGCCGAGTGTGACTTCCTGTTCACGGGTC
This sequence comes from Halogranum amylolyticum, assembly GCF_900110465.1. Lineage (GTDB taxonomy): Archaea > Halobacteriota > Halobacteria > Halobacteriales > Haloferacaceae > Halogranum > Halogranum amylolyticum. Next base: position 192,784 of record NZ_FODV01000002.1, on the reverse strand, counting down.
ACTACGGCGACACGCTGTTCAAGGCGACCCACCTCCGGACGCCCACCGTCGACCTCGGCGGACTGGGGTCGTTCGAACTGCCGGTTGAACGCCCCATCCGCGGCCTCGACGAGTACGTCGCGGACCGAACCGCGCCCGCGCCGGAGTATCTGGCGACGTCGCGGAGCCCCGAAGACATCTACTACGACAACGTCGTCCAGCAGGGGCGGACCGTCGTCGACCACGGCGTCGAGTACCCCTCACTCCGCGAGGCGACCGTCTGCAGTCGGTATCCGCTCTCGAACAGCACGTCGGGATTCTTCTACCACGCGACCACGCAGATGCTCCCCGCGGGGACGCCGTTCATCGACAACCGACTCATCGACCTGTTCCTGAAGATCCCGCCGAAGCATCTGGTCCGCGGCAACCTCATCAACCGGGCGACGAAACTGCTGTGTCCGGAGCTCGCCGACCTCCCGCACGGTCGGAGTCTCGTCCCCGTCCACTACCCGTTCGTGCTCCAATGGGCGACCGAGCTCGGGCGCGACTTCGTCGGCCGACATCTCGGCGGCGACAACGACCAGTCTCACTGGTCGGACGGGCCGTGGACTAACCACGGCGAACTCGTCCGACAGCATCCGTTCGTCCGCGAGGTCATCGACGACAACGAGGAACGCATCAGGGCGTTACCGTTCCTCAGTTGGGAAGGCGTCCAGCAGTGTTACCGGGCGCACGAACGGGGCGAAGACCGGATGAAGGACCTCTACACGCTCGTCACGTTCCTTCAGATGCCGCTCCTCGACCGACTGAACGAGGAGGAGAACGACGCCGACACCAAACTGGCGAGCAGCGTCGCCGACTGACCGTCCCGGCGGCCGGTCGAGAGACGGATGACCGAAATCGTTACCCGACGACCCCTCCCAGAGAGGGCCATGACCGACTGGATCGGCGACTGCTTCACGAGCGACGTCGGCTGGAACCACCTCGAACGACTCGTCGACGTCGGCGACCGGATGGCGGGCTCGCCGGGAGAACGTGAGGCGCTCGAAGCGACGCACGAGGCGCTCGACGCCGCCGGCGCGCGCGACGTCTCCATCGACTCCTTCGAGATTCAAGGGTGGGAGCGCGGCGACAGCGCCGTCCGTGCCGGCGAGACGACCCAAGATTGCATCGCGCTCCCACGGAGTCCGGCGGCGAGCGTCGACGGCGACCTCGTCGACCTCGGCTACGGCCTCCCCGAGGACTTCGAGGAGACGGACGTCGGAGACCGGATCGTCGTCGTCTCCTCCAGCGTCCCCGACCACTACCACCGTGGCGTCCACCGCCGCGAGAAGTACTACCACGCCGTCGAGAACGGCGCGGCGGGGTTCGTCTTCGCTAACAACGCCGCGGGTGGCCTCCCGATCACCGGCAGCGTCGGTACGGCCGACGCCCCCATCGGCGACATCCCGGCGGTCGGCGTGAGCAAGGAGGTCGGCGACCGTCTCACGCGGCGCTTCGCGGGCGAGACGGTCACCGTCGAGGTCGACTGTGAGACGCCGCGGGCGACGAGCGGAAACGTCCACGCCGAACTCGGCCCCGACACCGACGACGAACTGCTCGTCACGGGCCACGTCGACGCCCACGACATCTCCGAGGGGGCGACCGACAACGGCACCGGGACGGCCACCGTCGTCGAACTCGCTCGCACGCTCGCCGCCCGCGAGGACGAACTGGAGACGAAAGTTCGCCTCGTCTGCTTCGGGTCGGAGGAGGTCGGCCTCGTCGGGTCGAGCCACGAGTCCGAGCGGTGTGACCGCGAGCGGGTCAAGGCCGTCGTCAACGTCGACTGTACGGTCCGCGGTCGGACGCTGCAGTTCGACACACACGGGTTCGACGCGCTCGAAGACGCCGCCGAGACCGTCGCCGACCGGTTCGGCCACCCGATCAGCACGAACCCGAAACTCGTCCCCCACAGCGACCACTGGCCGTTCGTCCGGTGGGGCGTGCCGGGGTACATGGTCTCCGCCGAGACGGAGACGAAGGATCGCGGGTGGGCACACACGGCCGCCGACACGCTCGACAAACTCGAGAAGCGGACGTTCCGCGAGCAGGCGATCCTGCTGACCGAGCTGGTGGTCGAGCTCGCCGGCGACGACGTCGAGACGGCACACAGGTCGCCGGAGGAGATGGCGTCGACGCTCGAAGCGGAGGACCTCGCCGAGGGGATGAAGATCACCGGCGACTGGCCGTACTGACGACCGAATCACGCAGTCTTTTACCCCCGCGGCCGATACGTCCGGTGATGAACGATGGACGGGAGGAGTCACCGTGAAGGTCGCCGTGCTGGGTGACGAAGCTGTCGCCCGAACGGTCGACGCCGCGGGAGCGACGCTCGCCGACGTCGAGACGGCCGACCTCGTCCTCCCGGTCGGCGAAGCGCGGTTCATCGACGTCGCTCGCGACGGGCCCGACGTACCGATTCTCCCCGCCGACGCCGCGCTCGGTCCGTACTCGCTGCCCCGCGAAGCCATTGAGACCGGCGTCGAGCGTCTCCTTGCCGGTGACGGAACATCGAGTTCTCACCCCGTCTTCGCGGCGACCACCGGCGAGACGACGATCGCCCGCGGTGTCCTCGACGCGATGCTGGTCACGAGCGAACCGGCGCGTATCTCCGAGTACGACGTCGCCTTCGGCGGTGAGTGCGTGAACCGGTTCCGCTCCGACGGCGTCGTCGTCGCGACGCCTCTCGGGAGTCGCGGCTACGCACGCGCCGCGGGCGGACCCGTGCTCGAACCGGGGACCGGTCTCTCCGTCGTCCCGGTCTCGCCGTTCTCGACGCAGTCGGACACGTGGGTCGCCGGCGGCGACGTCACACTGACCGTCGCACGCGACGACGGCCCGGTCGAGTTGGTCGTCGACGGGGAGACCGTCCGATCGATCGACCCCCACCAGTCGGTGCAGTTGACCGCTGTTGACCACGTCGACCTGTGGCGACTGCCGTCGATGCGGTGGGAGTGATTGGAAAAACTCTAATGAGTCCTCGTCCGAAGACTCTACTATGCAACCGTTACAGTTCCTCGTCCCCATCGACGCGCTCGCGGCGGTCGAGGGTCTGCTGAAGGCCGCCATCCTGGTGCTGGTACTCGCCAACATGGTCACCCGGATCGTCGCGCACAACAAACACCAGAAGCAGGCCGACGGCGGCGACGACAGCGACCTCTCGCGATGGCTACCGCACTCGGTGACGTCGATCCTGCTGGTCCTGGCTTCCTTCGCGTTCCTGATCGCCGAACCGCACGGCGGGATGGTGATGTCGGTGCTCGTCCTCGGGATGTTCGTCGCCGACTTCTTCGAGTTCGAAGCCCGCAAGGTCGAAGCCCGCAACGGACTCGAGTTCGAACGACCCAAGTCCGCCATCGTCGCGTCGGTAGTCGTCCTGCTCTACGCGGCGTTCCAGAGCGTCTTCTTCCTCGTGAGCGACTACTGGAACCTAATCGTCTGAGACCGGATACTCCCTTTCTCACGCCGTCTGACGGCACTCCCCCAGTGATACCGTACTCCGGGGATCCTTCCGCAGACGGACAGCGATTCTCGTGTGTCTCTGGGTCTCGCAGTGACTTCAGTACTCGAGTCGAGAACGGCGACGAGCGACGGCCGTGCTTTCGTCGTTAGCTGAAAGTAGGCGCTAAGCCCCCTTCCTCAAGGAGCGACCGAAGCGTAGCGCAGGGAGCGAGTAGGGAGGAGATATAGCGCCGCACGGTTCTCAGACACGTTCGACGCTCGGCCCACAGGCCAATTCCCAAGATCATATGCGTGTGTAGTGCTTGAATACAAGTGCGAACGCGAAGGAACGCACTTCGTGGCGGTAGACCCGGCAGGGACGACCAAAGAGTGCGCGGCGTGCGGTGTCTCGACTGACAAACCGCTGTGGGTACGTGAACATTCGTGCCCGTCGTGTGGCTTCACGGCAGATCGAGACTGGAACGCGGCGTGGAACATTCTTTCTCGCGGCATCAAGCGGTTAGGAGCGGGACGCTCCGAATCAACGTCCCCAGAAATCTTTGATTTCTGGTGTGCGAACGAATCGCGTCGCGATTCGTTAACGCCTGTGGAGACTGCGCTCCCTACGGGGACCACTTCGGTTCCTGCAAAGCGCGTCGTGGAAGCAGGAAGCCCCATCACCAGAAGTCAGAGACTTCTGGTTAGCAGTCAGAACTCTTCGAGTTCTGACGACACCCTCAAGCGCGAGCCGAAAGGCGAGCCGTAGGGTGGGGTAGTTCACACATCACGTCTGTCGGGTTCCCCACTCGGGCCTCTGCGTCGCACTCCGTCCGAGTCGCCCGTGTCCGTGAAGGGGGGACGAACGCTCGCCGGCAGTTCACTCGTGACCGTCGTGACCTCGAGGAAGTATCAGAGAGAGCGGAACTGCGCGGCTCTCGCAGTAGCTCGTAACCGCCGTGGTTGGAGGGCACGTATCGCCCGTATGAGCCGCCGAGAACGCCTCGCTGTCACGGCGATAGACTGTACTGGCTGTAAGGAGACGATTCTGCGGACGCTTCGGAGTCTCGATGGTGTGCACCGTATGACTGCAGACCACTCGACCGGGGCGGTGGAGCTGCTCGTCGGTGACGACGTCGCGACGGCAGACCTCGAGGCGACGCTCCAACGGCTCGGCTACCGAGTTGGGACGTAGCTCCGCGGTGAAAGGGAAGCAAGGAGAGGGTCGGCGGTCAGTTCGAGCGTCGGTCGCGGTACACCGTCCGTGCCTGTCGGCCCGCCGGGATGAGCACCCAGAAGGTGAGTGCACCGAGCAGTGCGAACCACAGGAACACGTCGATCATCCCGATGGCGAGCGCGTCGAACAGGTTCGACGGCTCGGGCGGTGCAGCGATGAGTTGGCGGGTACTCCCGAACGAGGGGGTCTGGAACCACGACGCCAGCACCATCCACGCGAGACCGGCGCCCGTCAAGATACCGAGCCCCTTGATGAACTCGTCAGCCATTGTCTGGTTCTTCGTCGGAGTCCTCTTGAGACTTTCCCATTCCGCGGGCACGGAAGCGCGTACCGACGATGTAGACGCCAGCGCCGAAGGCGATGATCCCCAGGCCGAGCAGTGCGAGCACTGCCGTCAGAACGTCGTCAGCGACGCCGACGCCGAGCGCGCCGAAGAGGCCGACGATGGCTCGACGGAGGAAACTGATCGACAGCGTCGCCGCGTCGAGCAGGACGAACCCCACGACGACCGAGACGACCGCGATGAGCGTCGAGAAGACGGTGACGGTCTTGTAGAGTCGCATCGGGACGACGATGTCGCGGCCACCGCCGCCGTCGTCGACCGTGCGATCGGCTGGACCGTTCGCACCGCTCTCGGACGGACGCTCTGCTGTGTCGGGATCAGACATAGAGAGAAGAGAGAGCCGTTACTTCGGCGGCCGGAGCCGGTAGTAGCGGCGGTTGAGGTCGTACATGTATCCTTCGCGCATCGTCTTCAGCACCGCGTAGGTGACGAAGCCGATGACGAGCGGCAGGAGGAACGTCAAGTCGAACAGCAGGTCGACGTTCATCGGCATCAGGTTCTTGACGGCGAGCAGGCTGAGCGTCAGCGCGAAGACGACGCCGCCGGCCCCGACTGCCGCCCAGAACGGCTGTTCGACGGGCCGTCGTGCACTCCCCTTGTTGAGGAAGGGGACGATGGCGATGGCACCGACGACGACGCCGTTCGCGAGCACGCCGTACGTGCGGTCTGCCATCAGCTTCTGCCCGCCGAGGATGGCCAGTTCGGGGTTCAGTGGGTTCAGCTTCAGCAGTCCGAACGACCAGTAGAGATACCAGTCGGGGAGGATGATCGCCGGCGTACTACTGGGGTTCGCCGGTTCGCCGATGTGCGGCGGCATCGTCGCCGAGAGGAAGAAGATCATCCCGACGAAGAACGCGGCGATAGAGAGGTTCCGAACCGTCTCGTGGGGCCACGTCGGAAAGCCGAGTACGTCGCGTTCGACGTAGTCGGACTCCATCCGGAGGTCCTGGTCCTCGCGACGGGACCGTTCGAAGTACTCGTAGGTTAGTCGCGAGAGTCCGGTCTTCCGTTCCTTGCGCTCGCGCCACGTCGGCGTCTCGTCGTCCGGTGCGACGATGCCGGTGCCGTCGGTGCGAATCTCTTCGTCGTCGGTGTGTTCGTGTTCGTTGTCGGTCATGGTCTTAGTGGGGTTCCGCGATGCCCTGCACCCACACGATACCGATGTGGATCGCGATGAGCGTCGTCACCACGAATGGTAACAGGAAGACGTGGATGATGTACATCCGCTGGAGCGTTGCTTGACTCAGCGTGAAGCCACCGAACAGGAGCTGTGCGACCCACTCGCCGGCGAGCGGGATAGAGAGCGACATCTCGACACCGATCTGCCCGGCCCAGAAGGCCAGCTGGTCCCACGGGAGCAGGTAGCCGGTGTACCCGAACACCATCGTCAGGCTGATGAGGACGATGCCGAGGATCCAGTTGAGTTCGCGCGGTTCCTTGTACGAACCGGTGAAGTAGACCCGGAGCATGTGAAGGAACACCGCCGCGACCATCACCTGTGCCGACCACCGGTGGACGGAACGGAGCATGAACCCGAACTGGAGGTCCTGCATGATGAACGCGATACTGTTGTACGCGACGGTCGCCTCCTCGGGGTTCCCCTGTGCGGGCGAGTAGTAGAACCCGAGCAACGCGCCACTGACGGCGGCGACGATGTAGGCCAACGTCGAGAACAACCCGAGGGTGTACAGGGGGTACCAGTACCAGAACTTGTTGTCGAGGTTGTACTGTTCGGTGTGACTCTTCGGCATCTGGAGGTTGACTCGGTAGTAGAGGGTCTCGAGTATCTCCAGATAGTCGACGATGCGGAGTCGCTTGTCGAGCCAGATGAGCGTCGTCAGGAACGTCTTCTCGACGGGCGACAGATCCTTCGTCTTCATCCAGCCCTTGTGGTCGTAGTCGTCTTTCTTCTCTAAACTCATTGATTACCTCTTGTAGTAGGGGTAGACCGCGCGCTTGACGGTGTCCCACGCGTCGGACCCGCCGAGTTCGACGCCGTCGTCCTGGTCGCTCCGGACGTAGAGGTCCTCCCACTTGCGTCGACGCTTCTTGACGATCATCACGTCGGGGAGGAACTCCTTGCGGTACAGCGCGAGGATGAACGCGAGGTCGATGAAGATCACCGCGAGGACGGATCCGAGGAACATGTTCCCGGTGTCGGTCAGCGCCCATCCGGAGACGAACCCGTAGGTGAACAGGAACACGAAGACGACCTCGATGATCGTCAGGAGGACGATCGCGATGGCCGCCGCCGTGCTCTCACGCGCCGGTTCGTAGCGGTGGATGTCACCGTACGTACTGCCTGTCGAACTCATCTATTCGCCACCTCCGGTGTTGCCGGTGTTGGCCGACTCGCCGTACTTGAGGATGTAGAAGGTGTACACGATGGTGACGATGATACCGAGGATCGTCGAGGCACCGACCCAGTGGGCCTGGATCGGGACGCCGAGTTCGTGGAGTTCCTTCTCACCGCCGCCCCCGCTGCCGGGGTTCTCGGTCACCGTGATGGAACCAACCATCCCAGCCGACTTGTGGGGTGCGCAGAAGTATTCGTACGTGCCGAGCGTCTCGAACGTGTGCGAGTAGGTGTGGCCGGTGTCGTAGGTCTCGCTCTCCGGACCGGTACCCTCCCAGGATGCACCCTCGGGGACCGACTCCGGAATGACGTTGTGCGTGTCTGACTCCCAGACGAACTCGACAGTCGTGCCGGGAGCGATCGACAGCTCCGCGGGTTCGAACACGAGCGAGTTACCCGGACCGACAGCGACGGTTTTCGACCCGCCGCCCCCGCCGCCACCGCCACTCTCGTTCCCCCCGCCTTCCTGTGCGGCGGCGGACTGAGCCGTAGCGGCTGCGGCTGCGGCAGAACCACCTGCCGCTCTCAGAAATTCCCGCCTATTCATACAGATTGGACTCAGGATGGAGTGCGCTTAAACCCACCGACTATACGTCGTCTCCGATCCGGCTCAGGACCCTTCTACGCCGGGTTCTCGGTCGTCTCGCGTGGTCGACTCGGACTCGTCGTCGAGCGGTAAAAAGTCCGGCCGCTCTTCGCCCTCCAGTCGGACCGCGCGCAATCGGTTTCGGTACTCTTCGGCACGGAACCGGTCGGAGAGTCGAGCGTTCGCGACCGTCGCGAAGAGGAACAGACCGATGAGAACGAACACGAAACCCACGGTCGGAGCGATGATGGACGTGATGAGACTGATCGGCGGCATCCACGCGACGATGAGTCCGACTCCCGCGAGGATCTGGATGGCTGCGACGGCCTGCAGCATGTTGTTGCCGAGTTGGCCGGTCCCCTGGGGGACGTCTTCCGGGTCCGGCAACGAGACGTTCTCCGGCGGCTCTTCCACTTCGTACTCCTCCATTGAACAGAGCGCGACCGTCGGCTTCACGTCCCGGAGGACGGTCCCGCGGCCTTCGACGCTCCCGTCGGGGTAGATGACGGCGTACCCCTCGTCGGAGTAGGCGACGAGCACGTTCTCTCCGTCGCGGGTGTGGCGCTCGACGACGGCGAAGACGTCGCGACGGGCGATCTGATTCTTGAGGTCCTTCTCGACCCGTTCGAGCAGCTCCTCTCCGACGACCCACGAGTCGGCGTCGAAGACGGCCTCCCACTCTTCGAGAGACATCTCCGCCATATCGTCCGGGCCGAAGTCGTCGAAGTCGTACTTCTCTTCGACCTGCGCGCGAAGCGCCGCCAACTCGGCGTCTTCGCTCGCACCGTCCGGCGACCGCTCCTCGTCGCCCGACTCGGTCGGTGCGGATGACGGGTCTGCCATTGGCTCTCCTTGGTGGCGACGACAGTAAACGCTTTCCGACCGCGTCGCCCGCTCACCCGGACAGAGTCGGGCCCTTTACCCCGCCCCCCTCCTTAGGACGACCGATGGTAAGCGATACGGCCATCGCGACGGCGGCGGCGCTGATGGTGACGGCGAGTTTCCCCTTCTATCTCTACGGAGCGTGGATCATGATCGACGCCGAGACGGTGACGTGGGACGTGCTCGTCTACCACCTCAAGTTCATCGTCGTCGGCCTGACGCTCAACACGATCCCGGTGGTGACGTGGATGGTACCGCGGCTGCTCGAACAGTTCAGTGGTCTCTCCGCGCTCCACGCGGTGCTCGGGTTGCAGGCGTACGCGATGCTCGTCTTCGCGCTCACGGGGATCGTCCGTATCTTCCAGGCCAAACGCGCGGCGAACCTCTATCGGGACCCCGGCCAGGACGTCGACCTCGACGACCTCCACGAACATATGGGTGCGTGGCGGGGTCGCCTCCGCCTCGGCGTCGTCGGCTACGTCCTGTTCTGGATCGGAGCGTACCTGCTGGGTGTCTACCGGTATCTGACTGGGTACGTACTCTGAAAAAAGCGGTCGGTCCGACGGCACGCGGCGAGGTTAGCTCTGGAACGGTTCGCCGTCGCGGTGGTTGTCGGGGTTCTCCTGTTCCTCCGCCTCCCACTCGCGTTCCTCCGAACGCTCTTCGACCTCCTGCTCGCGACGCTCCTCTTCGGCCTCTTCGATCTCCTCCTCACGCTCTTCGTCGGCCTCTTCTTTGCCCTCGGCGTCGTCGCCCTGCACGTCGAGGTCGGTGTCCTCTTCGAGGTCGATCCCGTGCTCGTCTTTGGGCATACCGCCACGTTGGGCTCTCAGTCAAAAAGGGGTTCCGGCCGTTCCTCCCGGCGACGCCCTCCGGCGGCCGTCAGGTCCACGACTCGCCGCTAGCGAGGTCGACCTCGTGGTCGAGTTTCGAGGACGGACAGAGACCCTCGAGCACGCAGTCCGAGCAGTCGGGGTTGATGGCAGTACAGGTCGCTCGTCCGTGGCTGATGAACAGGTGGGTGAACTGCTGCCAGTCAGCCTCGGGAACGACGGTCATGAGGTCCTGCTCGATCTTCTCCGGATACTCCTCCTCGGTGATGCCGAGTCGACGGGAGATACGCTGCACGTGCGTGTCGACGACGATCCCCTCGACGACGTCGTGGGCGTGCTGGAGGACGACGTTCGCCGTCTTCCGACCGACGCCGGTCAGGTCGGTCAACTCCTCCATCGTGTCGGGCACCGCGCCGTCGTGTTCGTCGATGATGGTCCGGCACGCCGACTGGATCCACTTCGACTTGTTGTTGTAGTAGGTGATCGAGGAGATGTCCTCGGCCAGTTCCTCCTGCGGGACGTTCACGTAGTCCTCCGGCGAGTGGTACTTCTCGAAGAGGTCGGCGGTCACCTTGTTCACGCGCTCGTCGGTACACTGTGCGGAGAGCATCACCGCGACGAGCAGTTCGAGTCGGGACGAGAAGTTGAGCGAGATGGTTGTGTCCGGGTAGGCGTCGTAGAGGCGGTCGAGTACTTCGACGACCTGCTCCTCTCGCGTGTCGAGTGGGGATCCCATGGATACGTGGTCGGGGTTGGGTGTGTTGAGTGGTTCGGAGTCAGGTGGATGTCTCCAGACGTGGGTTCTCACGTTTTGTGAGCCCTACCTTGGGTCGGACAGTATCTCGAAAGCCCACACGCTCTCGTCGTCTACGACTCGCTGGGTTCCTCGGCGTTGCCTGTGATGGTTACTTCGCCTCGCCTGACGAGAGCGGGGCGAGAGTGAATGGTTCGAAAGAGCGCGGCTCTCTCGTAGCACTCTCGTGAGCAACCGGAAGCGAAACTTTCGGTGACGCGTCCCCCTTCCCTCTCACCCACCGCAACAGCCACACCCTCCTCAGCCGATTCGCTCGTTCACTCCGTTCACTCACCCATCCCGTGCGAGAGCAAAGCTCTCGCTGCCCTTCACTCGCTCACGCTCGTGAAGACTTCGCGTGCGTGATTCGCGGCCACGCAAGAGCCTCCGACTCTCGCTGGCTTCCACTCGCTCCGTCGCCGGTGCTGTGCGCCGGCCGTCAGCGGAACCTGGTTCCGCACTGCTCGTGGAAACGACAGCCGCGAAGCCACGCGCCACGGTGAGTAGTCGAGTCGTCGTAGCGGTGAAAACAGTTAACGCGCCTCCGACGAACGCATCGGGTATGAGCCTTCGTGAGACCCTTGACCACGACTCGTGGTGGACCGTCGCCGGCACCGGAGCCGGCTACGGACTGATACTGCTCGTCCTGTTCGCTGTCCTCTTCGTCTTACCGTTCCTCGTGTTCTACGCACTTCCGTGATCGTCATGCCGGCGCTGTCGCTCTCGAATCGTGAAAACGGAGAGAACGGTGACGCCGATTACGCGAACGCGCGGGAGGCGTCGGGGTCCTCGTCGGACTCGGCCTGGATCTTCTCCCAGGCGTCGACGAAGTCCTGCATGTAGATCTCCGTACGGTCGTCGCGGATGGCGAACATCCCGGCTTCCGTACAGATCGCCTTGATCTCCGCGCCCGACGCGTCGTCGGCGAGTGCGGCGAGTTCCGCGAAGTCGACGTCGTCGTCGACGTTCATGTTGCGGGTGTGGATCTGGAAGATGATCTCACGACCCTCCTCGTTCGGCTTGGGCACCTCGATGAGGCGGTCGAACCGACCCGGCCGAAGGATGGCGGGGTCGAGCATGTCGAAGCGGTTCGTCGCGGCGATGATGCGGATCTCGCCACGCTCGTCGAACCCGTCCATCTCGGCGAGCAGCTGCATCATCGTGCGCTGGACCTCGGCGTCGCCGGAGGTCTTCGAGTCCGTCCGTTTCGACGCGATAGCGTCGATCTCGTCGATGAAGAGGACGGCCGGTTCGTTCTCGCGGGCGACCTCGAAGAGATCGCGGACGAGCTTCGCCCCTTCGCCGATGAACTTGTGGACCAGTTCCGAGCCGGCCATCTTGATGAAGGTGGCGTCGGTCTGGTTGGCGACGGCCTTCGCGAGCATCGTCTTCCCGGTGCCCGGCGGGCCGTAGAGGAGGACGCCCGACGGCGGGTCGATGCCGACCTCGGAGAACATCTCGGGGCGGTCGAGCGGCATCTCGACCGTCTCGCGGATCTCCTGCATCTGTTCTTCCAGGCCACCGATGTCCTCGTACGTGACGTCGGGGCTGTGGTCGACCTGCATCACGCGGGCGCGGACGTCGGTCTCGTTGTCGAGCTTCTTGACGATAGACAGAGAGTTGTTCACCGCGACGCGGCAGTCGGGCTCGAGTTCCTCCCGCATCTCGTCCGTGACCTCCGTGAGGGCCTCCTGGTTGTTACCGTGCTGTTTGATGATGACCCCATCGTCCGAGATCTCCTGGACCGTCGCGACGAACAACGGCGACTGCTTGAGCTTCTTGTTCTCGTGGGTGAGTCGCTCAAGCTTCTGTTGGAACTTGTTGTTCTCCGCGTTAGCGTCGAGGAGTTTGTCGCGCATCTCCTCGTTTTGGGATTCCAGGATCTCCAGACGTTCCTGAAGGGCCTCGATCTTCTCCTGCTGCGACGCCGACTCTTCCTCGTAAGGCATATCGACGTCGTCCACAGTATCGCTCATCACGCTTTCTAAGGCACTGCCGGATAAGAGGCTTCGGGTCGGGGCCCAGCTCGCCGGTCGTCACCATCGATCTATGCTCTGTAGTAATAGAGCGCGATAGAAATTATTATTACGCTGTATGCCTCAGAGTGAGGCAAGAATGAGTAGTTCCGAGGCAGTCGCTGCGGACGAGGTGGCGGATCGCTGGGAGCCGGTGCGCGACCTCCCGCCGAGTGCGAAACTGGTCGCGAAGGTACTCGACTACAACGACACGCTGACGCAGAGTCAGCTGAGCGAGGAGACGCTCCTCCCGTCGCGGACGGTCCGTTACGCGCTCACTCGACTGGAGGAAGAGGACGTCGTCGAGTCGCGCTTTTCCTTTTCGGACGCGCGAAAACGACTCTACCGCCTGTCGCTCTGACCGTCGTTACCGACAGTCATTCTGAACGTCGGATCGGCGTTCGCGCCGCACCGCGTCGTTCGTACGGATCGTAACGTATTCTGTCGTCGTCGATCCCGTCGCCGAGACGAACGTTTATCATCGGGGCCGCGACCAACCAGTGTCACTGATGGCCGACCCAACCGTGGTCAAGCGTGCCCTTCGAACCCTCGCGTACGGTTCCGAGACGGAGTCGCCGTCGCACCGTCGCTGTATCGACCGTGCTACGGACGCACTCGCGTCCGTCGACGACGCGGCTTCTGTACCACGACCGGCGTGAGTCGGCTTCGGGAGGCCGTTCGGCAGGCCGACGAGCGGGGGCAGACGACGCTCGCCGAGCGCGGCCGCGAGACGGTGACGACGCTGGAGGCGTACCGACGCGCCGCCGCGGGAGAGCGACCGGACGACGGACACCACTTTCACTCCGGTCGCGGAACGCCTTTACCGGGCGCTGGCCAAGGAGGTGACAGATGACACGGGTGATACACACCGGCGACACCCACGTTGGGTATCAGCAGTACCACTCGCCGGAGCGTCGCCGGGACTTCCTCGACGCGTTCGAGCAGTTGGTGGAGGACGCCGTCGACGCCGACGTCGACGCCGTCGTCCACGCGGGCGACCTCTTCCACGACCGTCGTCCCGACCTGCAGGATCTCCTCGGCACGCTCTCGGTGCTCCGAACGCTCGCCGACGCGGACATCCCCTTCCTCGCCGTGGTCGGCAACCACGAGTCGACCCGCGGCGGCCAGTGGCTCGATCTCTTCGAGAACCTCGGGTTGGCTGTCCGCCTCGGAGCAGAACCGTACGTCCTCGGCAATACGGTGTTCTACGGGCTCGACCACGTCCCCGAGTCGCGCCGTGACGAGTTGGAGTACCAGTTTACCTCCCACGACGCCGACTTCGCGGCGCTCGTCAGCCACGGACTCTTTACTCCTTTCGCGCACGCGAACTGGGACACCGAGACGGTGCTGACCGAGTCGAACGTCGACTTCGATGCCGTCCTCCTCGGCGACAACCACGAGGCCGACGAGGCACAAGTCGACGGAACGTGGGTCACCTACTGCGGATCGACCGAGCGCGCGAGCGCGAGTGAAGAACCGGGACGCGGCTACAACGTCGTCGAGTTCGGTCCGGACGTGGATATCCGCCGTCGGTCGCTGGAGACGCGTCCGTTCGCCTTCGTGAACGTCGACCTCGCTGAAGGGGAAGGGATCGAACGCGTGCGCGAACAGCTCCGTCAACACGACCTGACCGACGCCGTGGCGATCGTCGAGATCACCGGTGAGGGCGACCCGGTGACGCCCGCGAGCGTCGAGGAGTTCGCGACGGACCGAGGTGCGCTCATCGCTCGAGTGAAAGACCGCCGCGAACTCGAGGCGAGCGAGACGGACGTGTCGGTGAGTTTCGCCGACCCCGACGACGCCGTCCGCGAGCGGATCTCCGAGCTCAGTCTCTCGCAGGCCGCACTCGACGTCGACGAGACCATCCGTGCGAGCAAGACGCCCGACAGCAAGGTCCGGGAGGAAGTGAAAGCCCGCGTGGAGGCGCTCGTCGAGGACGAAGACGCGTTCACACGGGTATCCGAAGCCGACGACACCGGTGACACCAGTCCCGACCACGACGACACCGCCGAGTCTGTCACCGACGACGAACTCGAGGCCGGTAACGTCGACGACGGCCTCGAAGACGGATCGAACGAGGACACAGACGAGACTGCGACCGACGGCCAGATCTCCATGGAGGACTATCTGTGAGATTCGACCGCATCCGCCTCGAGAACTTCAAGCCGTACGCCGACGCCGACCTCCGACTCGACGACGGCGTGACAGTCATCCACGGGTTGAACGGAAGCGGGAAGTCCTCGCTCCTGGACGCCTGTTTCTTCGCCCTCTACGGCGCGAAAGCGCTCGACGAGACGCTCGACGACGTCGTCACCAACGGCGAGGAAGACGCCGAGATCGAACTCTGGTTCACTCACGACGGTGGCTCCTACCACGTCGAACGTCGACTCCGGTCGTCCGGCGAACGGACCCTGACAGCCAAATGTGTCCTCGAGGGTCCCGACGTCACGGTCGACGGCTCTCGGGACGTCCGGCAGTTCGTCACCGACCTCCTGCGGATGGACGCGGAGGCGTTCGTCAACTGCGCGTACGTCCGGCAGGGTGAGGTGAACAAGCTCATCAACGCGACGCCTCGGCAGCGACAGGATATGATCGACGATCTCCTCCAGTTGGGCAAGTTAGAGGAGTACCGTGAACGGGCGGGGAAGGCCCGACTCGGCGTCGAGGACATCCTGGAGAACAAACGCGGTGCGCTCGGCGAACTCGACGCCCAGATTCAGGAGCGAGAGGACCAGAACCTCCACGAGCGGCTCAACGAGTTGGAGAGCGAGCTCAAGAGCGTCGCCGACGACCTCGAACGCTACCGCGAGAACAGAGACCGAGCCCGACAGAGCCTTGACGACGCACAGGAGACGCTCGACAGCTACGAGGAGAAGCGCGAGCGACTCGACGCGTTGGCCGAGGAGATCGACGCGTTGGAGTCGAAGATATCCGAGACGGAGCGCGAACGCGACAGTCTCCGTGAGCAGATCAGCGAGACGCGCGAACGGAAAGACGAACTCGAATCGAGAGTCTCGGAGGTGCTCGCGAAGACTACGCTGGAGACGGCAACGGAGACAGCTATCGAGACCCGACTCGCCGACCTCGACGAGCGCGAGTCCGACCTCTCCGACGAACTGAACGAGGCGCGGATGCAGGCACAGGCGCTCGACAACCAGTCGACGAACCTCGGCGACAAAGCCGACGACCGCCAGTCGCGCGCAGACGCCAAGCGGGAACGGGCCGACGAACTCGACGCCGAGGTCGAACGCGCGACCGAGAAACTCGACGACCTCCGCGCGAAACTCGACGGGATGGACGACGAGATCGAGACACTCGAAGAACGGTTCGACGAGCCAGAGGTGGACGTCGACGTGGGCGACGCGTCGACACACCTCGCGGAGTTGCGCGAGGAACGTTCCTCGCTGCGCGACGACGTCGAGGAGGTTCGGACGGAGCTTCGAACCGTCCAGAACCGTGTCGACGAGGCCGAGCGCCTCCTCGACGAAGGGAGATGTCCCGAGTGCGGCCAACCGGTCGACGGGTCGCCCCACGTCGACACGCTCGACGAGGACCGTACCCGCGTCGCGGAGCTGGAAGCCGAGGTCGCCGAGCTACAGGAGGAACGCGAGTCGCTGGCGACGGCGATCGACCGCGCGGAAGAGCTCGTCGACACAGAGTCCGAACTCGAGTCGCTCCGGACGAACCGGAGCAACGTCGAGCAGCTCGCCGAACAGAAGGCCGAGACGCTCGAGGAGAAGCGTGCAGAAGCCGAGACGCTCCGCGAGGAGGCCGAAGAGTTGGCGACGCAGGCAGAGAACACCCGCGACGTCGCCGAACAGAAAGCGACCGAGGCGGAAGACGCCCGTGAGACGGTCACCGAACTCGAGTCGCAACTCGAAACCGTTGAGGAGAAACGCGAGAACGTCGAACGCCTCGCGGACCTCGGCGAGCAGATCGGAGACGCCGAGTCGACGGCCGAACGCCTCCGCGAGAAGCGGACGGACCTCGACGATCTGAACGACGAGCGTCGGGAGCATCTCACCGACAAGCGATCCCAGCGCGACGAGTTGCAAGCGGCAGTCGACGACGATCAGATCGAACAGGCCCGCTCGCAGAAGCAGAACGCGGTCGACTACCTCGAAAAAGTCGAAGCCGAACTCGAGCGGCTGACCGACCGGCGCGACGAACTCCAGAACGCCATCGGTAGCGTGAGCAACGCTATCGAGCAGTTAGAGCAACTCAGCGAGCAGCGCGCGGCGGTCGCCGAGCGCGTGACTGCGCTCGAATCGCTGCACGAGGAGACCGAAGAGTTGGAGGGGCTGTACGGCGATCTTCGGGCAGAACTCCGTCAGCGGAACGTCGAGAGCCTCGAGCGGATGCTCAACGAGACGTTCGACCTCGTCTACGGCAACGACGCCTACTCGACGATTCGACTTGACGGCGAGTACGAACTCACCGTCTTCCAGAAGGACGGGCAGGCGCTCGACCCCGAACAGCTCTCGGGCGGCGAGCGGGCGCTGTTCAACCTGAGCCTCCGCTGTGCCATCTACCGGCTGCTGGCGGAGGGTATCGAGGGGACCGCACCGCTCCCGCCGCTCATACTCGACGAACCGACCGTGTTCCTCGACTCGGGACACGTCTCCCGACTCGTCGACCTCGTCGCGGAGATGCGGACCCTGGGAGTTCGTCAGATCATCATCGTCAGCCACGACGACGAGCTCGTCGGCGCGGCCGACGACTTAGTGACCGTCGAGAAGAACAGCACCACCAACCGTTCGACCGTCGAGCGGGAGGACGCAACGTCGCTCGCGGCAGTCGAATCGCTGGCGAGTCCCGACGACTGAGACTGCACTCGCCGGGCATCGGTGTCAGTCCCGAAGCGTGGCGACGCCGTCTCTGGCGAGGTCGGTCGCATCGTACCCCCGTTCGCCGAAGACGGTCGCCTCCTCGACGAGGCCGGCAGCACGGAACTCGGTCAGCAGTCCGTGGAGATCCGACTCACAGAGGTCGTAGCTGTCCAGCAGATCGACGATGGGGACCGGGCCGCGGTCGGCGAGTTCGACGAGGAGCCCGAGCGCCCGTTCGTTCGGGACGGCGGTGAGCACGCGACGGACGGCCGGGTCGACGCCCGCGGCGGCGGTGACGAGCGGTGACTCGCCGTCGACGAGCTCGAGTTCGTCGTTGTCGACGTACCGCTCCTCGCCCGTCTCGGGGTCGCGGACGCGACTGGCGTCGCTCGATTGCTTGACGAGGAGGAGCCGTCGGCCGATAGCGTCGCGGACGGTGCGCATAGACGGGTCGAGGGTCGTCGTCGGGTTAGGGGTTGCGTTCGGGGGCGGCGTCCGACTCTGCCGCCGTGTCGGTGTTCGCGCGTTCGCCCTCGCGAGATGCGTCGACAGCATCCTCGTCGCCGTCCGCGCGCTCTCCTCGGTCGGCGGTGGAGCGTTTGAACTGCCGGTAGAGGTGGTACGTTCGAGCAAGTGCGAGCGTCCCCCCGCCGACGAGTCCGAGGCCGATCAGCCACTCGCCGCGGAAGAAGATGAGCATCGGTCCGAGACTCAGTGCGAAGACGGCGAGGTTGACGAGCACGACGCTCGCCCAGAACGGCCCGGTGACGGCGCTGTCGACGGCAGCGGCCGAAAGCTCCGGCTCCGACGGCTCCGGGATGGTGATCTTCTCGACGAGTTCCGTCTCCGGGTCTCCCCACCGATCCTCCGGGTCGGCTTCGGGGTCTCCCCACCGATCCTCCGGATCGAACTCGTCGGGTTCGTCGGGCCACGGGTCGGTCGGCACGGCTAGTCAGAAGCGACAGGTGAGGAAAAGAATTCGGCTTCTCGCCGCTCAGGCGACCTCTTCGAGGAGGACCGTCGCCGACGCCTGAAGCCACGCGAGCGGGTTCTCCGAGTCGTAGAAGACGACGCCGTTGTCGGTGTCGTACGTCTCGATTGTCTCGACCCCGTCAGTCTCTGCTTCTGGATGCGAGGCATCCGGACTGTCCCACTGCTCGTCGTTGGCGTGGTCGGACATGGTGTGGACTGTGGTATGCCATATCATAGTATATGTCTTGTGGATGCGGTCAACCTGCGCACTACCGGAAGAGGCCGTCGTCCTGCGTGCCGATGACGAGCGCGTTCTGGACGAGTCGGCCGTGGCCTCGACGCAGTCGCTCCGAGAGCGCCTGGTGGGAGATACCAAGTTCGTCGGCGACCTCCGTGAGCGTCGCGCCTCGCGGCACCTCGTAGTAGCCCTGTTCGGACGCCGTGATTAGCGACTCGAGTTGGTTGGCCGTGAGCCCGAACTGTCCGCTCCGTCGCTGGTCCAGCTCGTAGATGCTCGTCACCTCCACCGAGAGCCCCGTCTGCTCGCAGAAGTCGTACGAGCGCGACAGCGAGTCGCGGTCGGGAAACAGCACTCTGAGAAGCCATCTATCGCTTTCGCCGAACGCCGTCAACACGGTCGCGTGCTCCTCGTTGAGGACGTGGACGAGGAAGTCGATCGCGTCGACCCAGTCCATCCGGTAGAGCCACTCGCCGTCGAGGTCGGTCAGCAGTTCGACCTGATCGACGCTCGGGTCGTCTCGGAGCGCCTCGTCGAGTACGTCGCGACCGCTCTCGTCGGCGGTGACCCACGTGAACGGGAGCAGTCGGTCGCGATCGTAGGCAACGACCCGCTCGACCTCGAACTCGGCGTCGGGGACGGCATCGAACGTCGCCGAGAGCGCGAACTCTGCGGCGGGAATCTGCAGTTCAGCTATCGTACTCATCTCCTATCAGTGGAAACTGTGTCCACCGGTATAGCCGCTGTGGCAACCCGCCCGTCGTTCAGCCACCGTAGCCACCGTTCGTTCTCGTCCGTCGCCACCGACACCGCGGGGGTTTTTAGGTACGCACGCAAACCACCAGCAACATGAAACAGAGCGGACTCGTGGACTTCGAGGGGGGTGACGACGACGAGGACCGACCCAGCGCGGAGGCTGCTGCCGTCGCGGGCAACGGCGGACAGGACGTCAGCGACGTCGTCGACACCGCCGACATGAAGTTCCCCGACGCCGAGGGGAGCGTCGACATCTCCGTCACACAGGTCGACTACACCATCGAAGGGGCGGGTGCCGACGAGTACCCCGTCGTCCATCTCTTCGGACGGACCGCGGACAACGAGACCGAACACGTCCGCGTGCTCGGCTTTCGACCGTACTTCTACGCGCCGACCGACTCGCTCGCCGACGAGAAACTCGACCGTGACACGATCACCGGCACCGAGGAGGGGTTCGAGAGCATCCGCGGTGACGAGCTGACGAAGATCTTCGGCCGGACGCCTCGAGACGTCGGGCAGATGCGAGACGAGTTCGACCACTACGAGGCCGACATCCTCTTTCCCAACCGCTTTCTCATCGACAAGGACGTCGGTAGCGGCGTCCGCGTCGCCGAGCGCCGCCTCGACGACGGGACGCTCCAGGTCCCACACACCGAGGTCGAACCGGTCGACGCCGACGCCGACCTCCGGGTGAACGTCTTCGACATCGAGGTCGACGACCGAAACGGGTTCCCCGAGGAGGGCGAGGAGCCGATCGTCTGTCTCACCAGCCACGACTCCTATCGCGACGAGTACGTCGCGTGGCACTACGTCGCTCCCGACGGCGAGGGAAAGCGGCCCGACTCGCTGCCCGACTACGACCCGCTCCGCGACGGTCCGGACGTCGACGTGCGGACGTTCGACGCCGAAGACGAGATGCTCGACGCGTTCATCGCGTACGTCGAGGAGACCGACCCGGACGTCCTGAGCGGCTGGAACTTCGAGGACTTCGACGCGCCGTACTTCCTCGACCGTCTCGACGTGCTGAACCCGACGAGCGACTACGATCTCTCGGCCGAACGGCTCTCCCGCGTCGACGAGGTGTGGCGCAGCGGGTGGGGCGGTCCCGACATCAAAGGCCGCGTCGTCTTCGACCTGCTGTACGCCTACAAACGGACGCAGTTCACCGAACTGGAATCCTATCGGCTCGACGCCGTCGGCGAACTCGAACTCGACGTCGGCAAGGAACGCTACTCGGGCGACATCGGCGACCTCTGGGAGCAGGACCCCGAGCGGTTGCTGGAGTACAACCTCCGTGACGTCGAACTCTGCGTCGAGATCGACCGGAAACAGCAGGTCGTCCCCTTCTGGGACGAGGTTCGGACGTTCGTCGGCTGTCTGCTCGAAGACGCGCCGACGCCGGGCGACGCGGTCGACATCTACGTCCTCCACAAGGTCCACGGGAACTTCGCCCTCCCGTCGAAGGGACAGGCGGAATCCGAGGATTACGAGGGTGGGGCCGTCTTCGACCCCATCACGGGCGTCAAGGAGAACGTCACCGTGCTGGACCTGAAGTCGCTGTACCCGATGTGTATGGTGACGACGAACGCGAGTCCGGAGACGAAGGTCGACCCCGAGACGTACGACGGCGAGACGTTCCGCGCACCCAACGGGACACACTTCCGGAAGGAACCGGACGGCATCATCCGGTCGATGGTCGACGAGCTGCTCACCGAACGCGAGGAGAAGAAGGCGCTGCGAAACGAACACGACCCCAGTAGCGCCGCGTACGAGCAGTTCGACCGGCAGCAGTCGGCTGTCAAAGTTATTATGAATTCCCTATACGGTGTTCTGGGATGGGACCGGTTCCGCCTCTACGACAAGGAGATGGGAGCGGCCGTAACCGCCACAGGGAGGGAGGTCATCAACTTCACCGAGAAGGCGGCCAACGAGATCGGGTACGAGGTGGCCTACGGGGATACGGACTCAGTCATGTTAGAACTTGGAGAGGGAGTGTCCAAGGAGCAGGCAATCGAGCAGTCGTTCGAGATCGAGGAACACATCAACGCCGCGTACGACGACTTCGCGCGCGAGGAACTCGGGGCCGACGAGCACCGCTTCCAGATCGAGTTCGAGAAGCTTTACCGACGGTTCTTCCAGGCGGGCAAAAAGAAGCGATACGCCGGCCACATCGTCTGGAAGGAGGGGAAAGACGTCGACGACGTCGACATCACCGGCTTCGAATACAAGCGCTCGGACATCGCACCCATCACGAAAGAGGTCCAGAAAGACGTTCTGGAGATGATCGTCCACGGGGAAGACACCGACGTCGTGAAAGACTACGTCCACGACGTCATCAACGACTTCCGCGAGGGCAACATGGCGTACGACCGCATCGGCATCCCCGGCGGCATCGGCAAGCGGTTGGAGAACTACGACACGGACACAGCGCAGGTCCGCGGCGCGAAGTACGCGAACCTCATGCTCGGAACCAACTTCCAGCGCGGGTCGAAGCCGAAGCGACTGTACCTGGAGAAGGTTCACCCCTCCTTCTTCCGCCGGATGGAGTCCGAAGAAGGGTTCGACCCTCAGCACGACTACCTGTACGCCGAATTCAAGCGCAACCCGGACGTCATCTGCTTCGAGTACGCGGACCAGATCCCCGAGGAGTTCGAGGTCGACTGGGACAAGATGCTCGACAAGACGCTGAAAGGTCCTATCGAACGCGTCATCGAGGCGCTGGGCGTGTCGTGGGACGAGGTGAAGTCCGGACAGGAACAGACGGGGCTCGGAAGCTTCATGTAACGGTCGGCGAGTGACCGGAAATCCGGTCGTTCGCGCCGCATGCGGTGAGTGGAGAATCTGACCTACGCCCTCAGTCCCTTTTCACATTCGGAAAATAAATTTCTCCACCAAAAAACTCGCAGGGGGTGAATGCGTAAGCATTATGGGTGGCACTCCCCACCGTTCGCACACGAGGAAACGAACCAACAATGGCAACACTCGAAATCAAAAACCTCCACGCAGAGGTCGCAGAGGAGGACGGTGAACAGATTCTCCGGGGCGTCGATCTGACGGTTCGTTCCGGCGAAATCCACGCTCTCATGGGTCCCAACGGGTCCGGGAAGTCGACGATGTCGAAGGTCATCGCCGGCCACCCCGCCTACGAGGTCACCGAAGGTGAAGTTCTACTCCAGCTCGAAGAGGGCGACTTCGGCGACGACTTCCAGATCCCCGAGGACAAACTGACGTGGAACCTCCTCGAACTCGAACCTAACGAGCGGGCCGCACTGGGTATCTTCCTCGCCTTCCAGTACCCCGCCGAGATCGAGGGCGTCACCATGACGAACTTCCTGCGGACGGCGCTCAACGCCAAGCTCGAGGAGCGCGAAGAGCTCTTCGAGGACGACGAGGGCGACGAGGCCGAAGAAGAAGAGGAGTCCGGCTACGACACCTCCCCGATGGAAGGCAACGTCGACGAGGGAGAAGTCGGCGTCGCCGAGTTCCAGCAGATCCTCAAGGAGAAGATGGAGCTGCTCGACATGGACGAGAAGTTCGCCCAGCGCTACCTGAACGCCGGCTTCTCCGGCGGGGAGAAGAAGCAGAACGAGGTTCTTCAGGCCGCGATCCTCGAACCGTCTATCGCGGTGCTCGACGAGATCGACTCCGGGCTGGACATCGACCGGCTACAGGACGTCTCGAACGGGATCAACGCGCTGCGTGACGAACAGGGGACGGGCATCCTCCAGATCACCCACTACCAGCGGATCCTCGACTACGTCGAACCCGACCACGTCCACATCATGCTCGACGGCAAGGTCGTCAAAAGCGGTGACGCCAGCCTCGCCGAGGAGCTCGAGGACAAGGGGTACGACTGGGTCCGTCAGGAAGTTTACGAGACAGCGTAATACGGCTGCAACCACGAACACAACATATGAGCTCAGATCAAGACCACCTCAAAGAGACCGACACGGAAGCTCGCTTCGAGTTCAAGAAGGAGCAGAACTCGTCGTTCCAGGCCGACAAAGGCCTCACAGAAGAGACCATTCGGGTCATCTCCGAGGACAAAGACGAACCCGAGTGGATGCTCGAGCGCCGCCTCCGCGCGCTGAAGCAGTTCCAGAAGATGCCGATGCCGACCGACTGGCCCGGCCAGCCGGACCTCTCGGAGGTCGACGTCAACGAGATCGTCCCGTACATCCGCCCCGACGTCGAGACCCGCGGCGGCGTCGACGACTGGACCGACCTGCCGGACGACATCAAGGACACGTTCGACAAACTCGGCATCCCGGAAGCCGAGAAGAACGCGCTCTCCGGTGTCGGCGCGCAGTACGAGTCGGAAGTCGTCTATCAGAACATGCAGGAGCGCTGGGAGGAGAAGGGCGTCGTCTTCATGAACATGGACCAGGCGGTCCAGGAACACGAAGACATCGTCAAGGAGTACTTCATGACGAAGTGCGTCCCCCCGAGCGACAACAAGTTCGCCGCGCTCCACGGCGCCATCTGGTCCGGCGGGTCGTTCGTCTACGTCCCCGAAGACACGACGGTCGACATGCCCGTCCAGGCGTACTTCCGGATGAACTCCGAAGGGATGGGCCAGTTCGAGCACACGCTCATCGTCGCCGAGAAGGGCAGCGAAGTCCACTACATCGAGGGCTGCAGCGCGCCGAAGTACTCGGCGTTCAACCTGCACTCCGGCGGCGTCGAGGTCTTCGTCGGTGAAGACGCACACGTCCAGTATTCGACCGTCCAGAACTGGTCGAAGAACACCTACAACCTCAATACCAAGCGCGCCATCGTCGAGAAGGGTGGCCGCATGGAGTGGATCTCCGGCAGCATGGGCTCGAAAGCGACCATGCTCTACCCGGCCTCCATCCTGAAGGGCCGCGGTGCTTCGGACAACCACATCACCATCGCCTTCGCGGGCGAGGGACAGAACATCGACACCGGCGCGAAGGTCTACCACAACGCCCCGGAGACGAAGTCGACCATCGAGTCCAAAAGTATCAGCAAGGACGGCGGTCGGACGAACTACCGTGGCCTCGTCCACATCGCCAACGGCGCGAAGAACTCCTCGACGTCTGTCGAGTGTGACGCGCTCATGTTCGACAACGAGTCCACTTCGGACACGATGCCGTACATGGAGATCAACGAGTCCACCGTCGACGTCGCCCACGAGGCGACCGTCGGGAAGATCGGCGACGAGGACGTCTTCTACCTCCAGAGCCGTGGCCTCGACGACGACGACGCCAAACAGATGATCGTCTCGGGCTTCATCGAGCCGATCACGGAAGAACTGCCCATCGAATACGCGGTCGAACTCAACCGCCTCGTCGAACTCGAGATGGAGGGGAGCCTCGGGTAACATGTCGAGCAAGGCACTTCCCGCGGAGCTCTCCGAGGAGACCGTCCGCACGATCTCGGACGAACGGAACGAGCCGGAGTGGCTCCTCGAGGCCCGCCTCGAGGCGCTCGACTCGCTCGACGAGCTGGAGCTGCCGGACGTCATCCAGACGCCCGGTCGTCGCTGGACGAACCTCGAGGCGCTCGACTTCGAGGAGCTCGTCGACCCGCTGAACGCGGCCGACACCACGGAGCGTGTCACCGCCGAAGGTATCGAGGTGCTCTCGTTCACCGAGGCGCTCGACAGCCACGAGGAGATCGTCGAGGAGGCGTTCGGCTCGACCATCGCCCCCGACACGAACTACCTGACTGCGCTGTCTGCGGCGCTTTTCACCACCGGCACGCTGATCTACGTCCCCGAAGACGTCGACGCCGAGGACGTGAAGATCCGCGCCGAGATGAACTCGAAGTCGCTGTTCAGCCACACGCTCGTCGTGACCGAGAAGTCGTCGTCGGTGACGATCCTCGAGGCCATCGAGAGCGGCGAGAGCGGCGTCGAGGGCGAGCGGTACTTCTCGAACCTCGTCGAGATCGTCGCCGGTGAGAACTCCTACGTTCAGTACGGGTCGCTGCAGAACCTGGACGAGGACACCTACACCTACACGCTGAAGCGCGGCGACGCCGACGTCTACTCGACGATCAACTGGATCGAGGGGAACCTCGGCTCGCGGCTCACCCGCAGCGACATCGAGACGGAGCTCAACGGCGACTCCTCGGAGACGAAGATCGTCGGAGCGTTCTTCGGTCACGACGACCAGCATCTCGACGTCAACGCGCGCGTCTGGCACAAGGCAGAGCACACGACGGCCGACCTCGTCACCCGCGGCGTCCTCGACGACGAGGCACGCTCGGTGTACGAGGGTGTCCAGGACGTCGGTCGCGACGCGTGGGACACGAACTCCTACCAGCGTGAGAACACGCTGATGCTCTCCGACCAGTCTGAGGCCGACGCCTCTCCGAAGCTCATCATCAACAACCACGACACCGAAGCGTCCCACGCGGCGACGGTCGGACAGGTCGACGAGGAGGACCTGTTCTACATGAAGTCGCGCTCCATCCCGCAGGAGCAGGCGCGCAACATGCTCGTGGAGGGCTTCTTCGTGCCCGTCCTCGAGGAGATCGAGGTCGACGAGTTCCGCGAGGACCTGCAGGAACTCATCAGCGCACGTCTCCGATAACGCGGCTCTGCGGTTCGGTTTTTCTCTCTTTCAGCCGTCGTGAGTGACTGCTCGGTTCGGATCGAGTCACGCGTCAGCAGGTCGAAGCCACCACTTCGTAGTGCGCGCCGCCGTGTTCGACGACCGTCGGCGCACTCCACCGATCGGGGAGCGTCTCGAGTTCGACGCTCTCGTGCTCCAGTAGTCGGTCGAACTCCTCTCGGCGTGCGTCGGTGAGGTTCTCGTAGGCGACGACGCGGTCGGACTGCGAGACGTCGGTCTCGGTGACGGTGTCGACCGAGAGGTAGTACGGACAGTCGAAGTACGAGGTGGTCGCTCCGGCCGTCGTCTGTGTCGGTGTCGACGTCGCCGTGGACGCGGTGCCGTCGTCGCTGGGTGCGACTCCGAGACAGCCGCTCGTAACGACGAGGAGAGCGAGGAGGGCGGTTCGAGGACACATGGCCGAGACTGGACGACGGTCCAGTAAATGCTTTGTCGAGGACGTGAACGGGCTACCGCGAGCGAGCGGGCCGACGACCGAGCGCAGCGTGAAAAATGGGAGTCGAAAGGTGGAGGTGTTAAGTCGGTGCCACCCAGAAGGTGGTGTATGAACGAGGTATCGCGCTCGAACCAGAGGTGTCTCGCGTGAGCGTCGGCAACCAGGTCACCTCCGACCACCAACTCGCTCGCCTCCTCCAGATCGGCATCGTGCTGGAGGAGGTCGTCGAGGCGCGCGCCTACCACCACTACCAGTCGCTCGCCGAGGAGGACCGCCACCTCGACGAGGAGTTAGAAGGACTGCTCGAACACGCCGCCGAGGAGTCCGCCGACCACCGCAAGCGACTGGAGCGGGTCATCGACGACCTCGACGCCGAGAGCATCCCGTTCGAGGACATCGAGACGCTGGTCGAGGCAAAGTACGGAAAGACCAAGCCGGAGGACTTCGACGGCGTCCTCTACGATCAGCTGTGCAACGAGGAGACGGCCTACAAGTTCTACGACGACCTCATCGACGGAATCGAGTCGAGCGACGCGGAGTTCTCCGTCGACCGCGAGCAGCTACTCACTGTCCTCCGTGAGATTCGCGAGGAGGAGGCGCAGGGCGTCGAAGAAGTGACGAAGATCATGGAGACGCGGGAATGAGCGAGGTGAACCAATGAACACGGCAGACCAGTACGTCAAGGCGATCTACCTCCTCCAGCAGATGGAGGACGGACCGGCATCGACAGGCGCGCTCGCGGATATGCTCGACGTGAGTCCGGCGAGTGCCAACGAAATGATCGGTAAACTCGAAGAGCGTGGACTCGCCGAGCACGAGAAGTACAAGGGTGTCACCCTGAGCGACGAGGGGATCGTCCGTGCGCGAGATGCGCTCCAGACGTACTGCATCATCGAACGATTCCTCGCGAACGTGCTGGACGTCGAGGAGTTCCGTGCGGAGGCGCGCGAACTCGAGAGCGTCATCGACGACACGGTCGCCGAGCGACTCGACACGATCATCGACCGGAACTCCGAGTGTCCCGACTGTTTCGACCCCGAAACCGACGCCTGTCAGTATCTGGAACTGGAGAGCGAGAAACCCGCGGACTGACGCGCTCGATCGAATCCCCGCATGATTATATGAGTGGACTGTGAGGCATCGTCTATGAGTGGGACGACACAGCGATTCAGCCGTCTCAGACGATTCATAGGGCTCTCCCACGACGAACTGCCGGCGTACCGCTGTCACGGCTGCGGTACCGAGTTCGAACTCCAGTATCACGTGTGCCCCGACTGTGGGGGGTACTCCGTCGAACCCGTCCGCGAGTAGCGGCGAGGTCGGTCAGTTCTCTCGGTTGTGTCTCGACGCTCCACGGTCGGAAAAAATATATTGTGGATGACGTGGTAGTTGATAGCATGGCAATGGGGGAGACCAACTCGTGCCTCACGTGTGAGTCGTGCGGGGCAAAACTCAGCTGGCCCGTCGTCCGGGGGTTGACAGCGAAGCGAGAGGGTCGTTCAGCAGCGCTGTACTGCCCGGCGTGTCGGTCGCCGATGGATCAGGTGGACGTGCGGGCGATTCACCCCTGACCGGGCGGGCGAAGAGTCGACTTTTTCCCGCGGGAACGACACCGCCGACAGACGCTCCAGCGACGTCGCCGAGACGAATCGAAACCCGAAGTTTTTCTACGGTAACCGACGGAGCAGTAGGTGCAGAGTCCCGTGGTGTAGTGGCCAATCATCTGGGCCTTTGGAGCCCAGGACAGCGGTTCGAATCCGCTCGGGACTATTCTACCCGAATCTAGTGAGAACGAATAGCGGACGGCGGATTCGACGCCCAGGGGGCGAGCGAAGCGAGTCCTCGTGGTTCAGCCCCCTCCGAGAGAGGGACGAGCCGAGTCTCTACGAGGTGCTGGATGCGTCCGCCGCGCTGTGGAACGAACTCACCAACCACCGCCGCCAAGCCTTCTTCGACGACGAAGACGTCTGGAGTGTTGACGCCGACGAATACAGGGTGAAGTACAAGGGCGTCCTCGGCAGCGCTACGCCTAACAGATCATCCGCAAAAGCGACGAAGCGTGGCGTAGCTTCTTCAAGCTCCTCGAAGACGGCGAAGACCCGTCACCACTCGGGTATTGGAAGGACAGCGATGAACGCGAGCTTCAGACACTCGTCCGCAACGATATGTACACGATCGAGTGGGGCGAGCGGTCGCGCTTGGCGATCTCGGTCGGCCACGATCTCAAGGAGAAGTACGGCCTCGGCTACTACGAACGCCGACCGCTCTGGAGCGTCGCGAGACTGCCAAAAAAGCGACGTCTCAGTCGAGGTGTTCGATTCCCTCTTTCGAGACGTTCGCTCGCGTGACGACTTCCGGCATCCAGTCGGGGCCGTCACTCGGTTTCTCTTCCTTCCACGCCCACCCGTTGTAGATGTGGACCTTGTCGGTGCCTTTCTCCCGGAGGCGAAGTTCCGCACGACCGTCGACCTCCTCCTCGCTCGGGGCCGGTGGGAGTCGACGCGCCGCTTTCAGTGCCGCCTGCCGCGGGGTACTCCCGCTGAAGACGCTGTCCTCGGTACCGTTCTCTTCCCGGAGCACGAAGTTTCGTTTGCCGTCTTGACGTACCATTGGTCTGCCCTCGACTATCGTCACTCGGCCAATCACTAAATAACCACCCCACGGAATCGGGGTTCGACCCCCGAAACGACGAAGAGGCTGCTGGTCGAGTGGTCGGTATGGAGCCTCCGCGTCGCGTCGCGAGAGCGATCTTTCGGGCCGGTCGGTATCCCGTCTTCTCGGCGTACTACGCGGCGGTCGCCGCGAATCACCGCTACGAACTGTTCGCTCCGACGAAACGCGTCGACGGCGCGCGCTTCCGGAGCTACGAACTCGTCAACAAACACGGCCGAGACGTCCTCCTACGGCAGTTACTCGCCCGCTGTGGCCCCGACGAGACGGTGTTCGACGTGGGGGCGAACACCGGCGTCTACGCACTCGCCGTCGCTGCGGCCGAACCCGCCGCGCGGGTGGTCGCCTTCGAACCGAACCCGGCCGTCTGCGAGCAGTTGCGGACGAACGTCGCACGCAACGAGTTCGGAGACCGAATCGACGTTCGGGCCGTCGGCGCGGGCGACGACTCCGGCGTCCGGCCGTTCTATCGGTCGACGTACGACGAGTTGGGGTCGTTCGACGCCGACAACGCCAGTGCCTGGGAGGCACGCGTCCGCGACGAGATGAGAGTCCCCGTCGTCCGACTGGACGACCTCGTCGGCGACGGCGACGTCCCGCCGCCGGATCATCTGAAGGTCGACGTCGAAGGGTTCGGTTACGACGTCCTCAGCGGGGCCGAGACGACGTTACGCCGTCACCGACCGGTCGTCTACTTCGAGCCACACGCCGTCGCAGACGCCGACCGCGACGCCGACGCCGCGGCGGCGTTCCTCCGTTCGCTCGGCTATCGGCTCCGAGTCCGGGACGACGCGTGGGTGTGTGAGCACGATGCGAACCGCTCGGAAACGTGAACCGCCTCGGAGTCGAGTGGTTCGAGACGCCTCTGGCGTCACGTCAACTGTAGAAACAGGTTCGCTCGAGGACGATCCGGTCGTCGGCCACGCGCTCGGCTGTGATCTCGGACGTTGATGGTCTCGAACGTAGCGGTGTCGACCTCGTCAGAAACAGCGCATCGGTCGTAGCCGTAGATACCCGTCACGTCTAGTGAGACTGTCTGCTCGGAACGACGCGGCTCCGCCGAGAGCGCTCTGCTCGCTCGTCGACCCCACGAGCCGACGGCCGGTCGGAGCTTCGAACCAAGATTCGTCCAGAGAACAAAAACCTGTCGTAACGCCTAAGACCGGAACGACCCTCTTCTTCGATAACAATGAGTAAGGAACGTTGCCTCCGGGGGTGTCTCCGTGGGCGTTGAGATCAAGGAGTCCTCCGTCTCCGACGACGAGTTCGCGGAGATGAAGCGGTTTGTCTACGATTATCTCGCTGCGAGCGTCGAGAACGAAGAGGACGGCGGCAGGATGCGGTGGTACCCCTGGCACAGCGCCGACTACCGGTTCAACCACATCCTCAATGTGGTCGACCTCGCGAATCACATCGCGAAGCGCGAAGGTGCGGACGTCGACGTCGTCAGAGTGGCCGCGCTGTTCCACGACATCGCCAAACTCGACGCCGACCAGGACGTCCACGCCGAGGAAGGGGCTCGCGTCGCCCGCGAATATCTGTCGGCGCGCGGCGGGTTCCCGGAGTCGTTCATCGATCAGGTGTGTCAGTCGATCACCGACCACTCCTATCAGGGACCGCTCTCGGACGTCTCTCTGGAGACGCAGTGTCTCATCGAGGCCGACATCCTCGACAAGGTCGGTGCCAACGGGACGGCGCTGATGCTCCTCCGGATGGGCTACGAGGCTCGAACCCACATGGACGCCGCCGAGATGGTCCAGCGGGTCCTCGAACGGGGGAAAGACCACTCCACGCGAATCGTCAGCGACACCGCCGAGAGCATCGCCCACCAGCGACTCAAGCGCGTCAAGTGGTTCCGCGAGTGGCTCGAAGAGGAGGTCACCGAGATGAACCGATACGGAGACGACGTCTGAGGGAGATCGATTCGCTCGGATCGGTCGTCGGGTAGATCGTCTCCGAGTTCTCTCAGAACGTCTCTAGCACGCCGAGCACCCGCTCTTCGGCGTCGCGTCCGGGGTCGTGCTCCACGCCATCGCGGTCGCTCCGTCGGTGTTCCGCGACCGTCCGTGCCATCGCCTCCGCGAGCGGCGTCGACTCCCAGCCGAGACTCGCGAGTTCGTTCGTGTCGAGCACGTGCGGATACTCCCGATAGAGGACGAACGACGACGGCTCGAGGCCTCCGGCGGCGAGTTCGCGCTCGCCCGCGTGGACCACCTCGACGTTGGTGTCCATCGCGTCGGCAGCGAGGGTCAGCAGCTCTTCGAGCGTGACGAGGCGACGGTCGCCGACGTTGTAGGCCTCCCCCGGACTCCCCTCCTCGGCGACGACGCGGAGCGCGCTGGCGACGTCCTCGACGTAGGCGCGGTGCCAGAGGTTCTGGCCGTCGCCCGGGACGACGACTCGGTCGTAGTTGTCGACGCGGTCCAGCCAGTAGTCCAGCCGCTCGGTGTAGTCGTGTGGACCGTAGACGATACACGGGCGAACGCTCATCGCGTCGACGCCGTTCTCGGCTGCCGCGGCGACGACGCGGTCGCCCTCCGCCTTCCGGTTGCCGTAGGTCTCACTCGACTCGTCGTCGGCCTGCTCGGAGCTACACGGTCGCAGCGGCGTCTCTCCCTCGCGTTTGGGAATCTCCTCGCGACCGTAGGCGTCGCCGCTGGAGACGTAGACGTAGGCGTCGACGTCGGAGAACACCTCGACGGCGCGCTCGACCTCGGCCGGTTTGTACGCGACGCAGTCGATCACGACGTCGGGGCGGGCGGCGAGCGAGGCGGTCTGGAGGTCGGTGTCGTCGGTACGGTCGCCCTCGATGTGCTCGACCCGCTCGTCGTCGGCGAAGGGGTTGTCGTGAGTGCCGCGGTTGAAGATGGTGACGTCGTAGTCGTGTGCGAGGAGTTCGTCGACAGTGTGGCGGCCGATGAAACGCGTTCCGCCGATGACGAGTGCGTGAGTCATACCGGAGGATGTGACCGCGTGGAAAAAAGTGTGGCAGTCTCGTATCGGTTCGAGAGCGTGGCTCCGTATCGGTCAGTCTTCACCGTCGTCGAATTCGGTCCGATCGCCGTCGGTAGACTGCAGCGTCGATTGTGCCGAGACGAATGTGGGGGAAAACAGTTTAGCGCCCGGAGAACGGCCGACGAGCGTCGGGTCCAGCGAAACCGCACGAGTCGGACCGCGTGAGAGGAGGTCGCCGATCTACAGGTACGACGCGTCCCACCGCGACGGTCGCCGCTTGTTGCCGCAGTCGTTGCAGACGACGCGACCCATTGCGTCCATCGACACTTCGAAGCTCTCACAGTGGCCGCAGAAGTAGCCGTAGCGCTCCGCGCGGTTCTCGTCGAGGTAGGCGACGTAGAGCGGCGCGACCGATCCGCGATCGCTCTCGTCGAAGGCGACGTAGACCGTGGTGTCGTCGATCTGCCGGGGGTCCAGCGGTGCCCGCGGTTCGCCCTCGGCGCCGGGGAACTTCAGATAGGTCCGCTCGTTGAACGACTCCGCTCCGAGGTCGACCTTCCGGGTGTCGCCCTCTTCGTAGCCGTGTCCCTCGTAGAACTCCGCCCCACCTTTGTTGACGGTGAGCACTTTCCCCGTGAGTCGGGTCGCACCGCGGTCGACAAGTATCTCCTCGGTCCGGGTGAGGAGTCGCGCTCCGAGACCCTCACCGCGGGCGGCCGGCGAGACGTGTAGCCAGTTGATCTCGCCGGTCGTCCCCTCCTGTCCTCGCAGATAGCTCTGTGAGAAGGCGACGACTGCTCCGTCGTCGTCGGCAACGAGGTACACTGCGTCTTCACGGTCGAACTCACCGCTGAGCTCTTCGCCGTACCACTCCTCGACCGACTCGTCGATGACGGACTCGTCGAGCGCGTGACTGTACGACTCCATCAGTGAGTCGCGTGCCACCTGTCGGATACTGTCGATATCGTCGGTCGTCGCCTCGCGTATCTCCATACCACTCCGTGCGACTGCGTCGCATAAAATACCCTCGGCGAGGAGCGGTTCTGAGACACGGTGGACGCGTTCGACGGGGGCGACGAGACGGTCGGCTCACGTCGCGTGACGCGTCCGCGGCCGTATCCCGGAGCGCCGGCGCTCTCAGGCTTCCTTCGTCACGCCGGTCACCATTACCGGTCGCCCGGCGTTGAGGATCACCGTCTGTGTGACGCTGCCGAACAGCGCCTTCCCGGCTGGCGAGCGCTTGCGTCCGCCGACGACGACGAGGTCGGCGTCGACGTCGTTGGCGACGTCGATGATGGCCTCCGCCGGGTCGCCGCTGGACTCTTCGACGTCGTACTCGACGTCGGCGGCCTCGAAGAGGTCGCTCGCCTCGCGGACCGAGGCGATCTGCGTCGCCGACGCGCCGCTCGGGTTGTCGCTGAAACTGTGGATGATCGTCACTCGTTTCTCTGTGCTCTCTCCCGGGAGATCGACGATGTCTCGGGCGCACTGGCGGGCGTGCGCTTCGTCGTCGTCGACACCGAGCACCACGTGATACATACTCTCAGACAGCCAGTCGGACGGCTTAGTTTTTCGGGGAGACGGAGTCGGGGTCGTCGATGGACTGCGAGACGTAGACGACGAGCAACAGCGGAACGCCGAGCACGGTCGCGAGAGTGAGTGCGCCGTAGGCGGCGAAGCCGAGTTGGGTCGGTGGGAACTCGACGAGGAACAGATACGCCGGTGGTTTGAGGTTGTCGACAAACGTCGCCGTCAGGTAGCCTGCGGCACCGCCGACGCTGACGAGTGCGAGATAGAGCCCCAAGACGAACCGTCGGCCGCGGAAGCCTCGTTGTGGCACGTTCGAAACGCGGGGCTGATTCCGATTAGCCCTTTCGGGAACGCCTCGGGAGTCGAGCCGACGGGAGAACCGCGGACTACGAGTATCGACGGGTCTTTGTCGACGCAGCCCCGAGTGCAGGTATGACCGACAAGGATCTCCTCGGCATCGTGCTCGCGGGCGTCGCACTGCTGATGTTCGCGACGGGCGTCATTCTCGCGGTCTGAACAGGACGCACGACCGCGCTCGCCTCCGCTTTTCTTCAGTGACTCGTCGACAGCGAGAGCGCTCGCAGTCCTCCGTCGTTCACAATAGGCAGACTTCCGTCGTCGGAATCGCTCAGTAATCTCTCCTCCGGAACGATAGCACCGTCGCTCGGGCGTGCGAAGACAGAGAGGAGAAGACAAACCCAGACGTTACGAAGCGGAGCGCGTTCCAGATCGCTTACGCGTCGGTGTCGTCCGTTTCCTGACCGCCGTCGGTGGCGACTTCTTGTTCTTCGCCACCGTCGGTGATCTTCGTCTGCAGCTTGCGGTCGAACCAGTCCCACTCGGCCGTGTAGAGACCGTCTTCTTTCAGGTTCCACGGGTCGCCGTCCTTGATGACCGGGCCTTCGAGCCACGAGATGACGAAGTTGTACGTCCAGATGAACCCGCCGACGAGCAACAGCAGTGCGCCGACCGTCGCGACCTGGTGGAGCGTGATGAACTCCGGCAGGTAGGTCGCGTAGCGACGCGGCATGCCGCCGTAGCCCAGCAGGATCATCGCGAAGAACGTGACGTTCGTCCCGATCATCCAGAGCCAGAAGTGCCACTTGCCGAGTTTCCGCTGGTACATCCGCCCCGTATAGAGGGGGTACCAGTAGTAGAGGCCGGCGAACCCGGCGAAGGCGATAGCACCCATGACGACGTAGTGGAAGTGACCGACGACGTAGTAGGTGTCGTGGAGGATGAGGTCGATCGGGATCGACGCGAGGAAGACGCCGGTGACGCCGCCGATGATGAAGTTCGAGACGAAGCCGATACAGAACAGCATCGGTGTGGTGAGCCGGATGCGGCCGTTCCACATCGTCGTGATCCAGTTGAACGTCTTCACCGCGGAGGGAATCGCGATCGCTAGCGACACCGCCATGAACGACGCGCGGAGTCGCGGGTCAATGCCGGTCGCGAACATGTGGTGTGCCCAGACGCCGAACGAGAGCACACCGATGGCGAGCGTCGAGTAGACGACGAACTTGAACCCGAACAGCCGCCGTCCGGAGAACCGCGGCAGCACGTAGCTGACGATCCCCATCGGCGGCAGCACGAGGATGTACACCTCGGGGTGGCCGAAGAACCAGAACAGATGTTGCCAGAGGATGTTACCTCCCTCGCCCGTGTAGAAGGGGGTTCCGAGGTTGCGGTCGAGCAGCAGCATGACCATCGCGCTGCCCAGAAGCGGGAACGCGAAGAGGATGAGCCCCGACTGGGTCAACACCGTCCACGAGAAGATGTCGAGGTTGGCCCAGGTGACCTCCTCGGCGCGTTCGGTGAAGATAGTCGCGATGAAGTTGATCGACCCCATCGTCGCCGAGACGCCGGACAGATGCAGCCCGAGGAGCATCAGGTCGACGCCGGCGTTGGCCTGGTTACCTTGTCCGACGCCGGCCGACAGCGGCGTGTACATCGTCCAAGCAGTCTGCGCTGGGATGATGTCGCTCGTCGGGATGAGGAACCCGGCCCAGATGAGGAGCGCGGCGGGCGGCAGCAGCCAGAAGGCGATGGCGTTGATCCGCGGGAACGCCATGTCGTCTGCGCCGATGACGAGCGGGATGAAGTAGTTCGAGAACGCCGCGAGGATCGGCGTCCCGAAGAGGAACAACATCGTGATACCGTGGCTCGTCAGCAGCGAATTGTAAAACGAGTTCGAGATGAGCGTCATCCCGGGGTCGGCGAGTTCCAGTCGCATGACGACGACCATGAGCCCCCCGACGACGAACGCGATGACGCCGTACAGTCCGTACAGCATCCCGATGTCCTTGTGGTCGACGGTCGTCAGCCATCGGATGAGTCCGCCCGGTTTCTCGTGTGCGTGCCCACTCTCCTGTCCGTACGCGCCTCCACCACTGGCGAGCGGTGTGTAGGAGCGCCAGTTCTCCACCCGGGTGAGCCAGGCGGCGACGGCCACGAGGAAAACCCCCATGAGCACCGTCAGTGCTAACTGTCCGTTAATCTCCATGGGAGCCACTGAGGAGTGGAAGGTAAAGAAAGATTCGGGTGACAGCCGTCAGTCGTCGTTCTCGGCGGTAGATTCCTGTTCGGTAGCGGCCGACTCCTGTTCGGTAGTCGACTCCTGTTCGGTAGTCGACTCCTGTTCGGCGAGCTGTGCTCGTTCCTCGTCGGAGAGTTCGGCCTGCTCCTCGTACTCTTCGAGCGTCTGCGATCCGGGAACGGTCGCCTGTCCGGCGAGGAACACTTCCGAGCGCTTCTCGTCGCCGGCGATGGCCTTCCCCGAGAGGTAGGTCAGCACACCCAGTGCGAGCAGCGGGACGATGAGCAGACCGTACGAGATGGTCGACGCGAGGAAGTCGAACCCGAAGGGGTTGAAGACAGCGAAGAGGAGCATGAAGAACACGATGATCCCCAGCGGGATGATGTTCACCGTCAGGTCGAGGATGGTCTCCTTGTCGAAGATTTTGGCTGCCATGGTTGGCTGTTACAGACGCCCATCAAATAGATTGTTGGTTCACGCTCGTTCCTGCGAGCTCGACCGACGAACGTGCCGCGAGCGGATGCGACGGCAGGTCAGGCCGGGCTGGACTTCTGGACGAACGTCGTCCCGACGACGCTCCCGAGCAGCAGCAGTCCGCCGGCGGCGATGACCGCGTAGCCGCGGGCGACGAACCGAATCCCTTCGGCCGTCGACACCGTGTCGGCGTACAACAACAGGCCGCCGAACGCGAACAGCAGCACCGAACAGACGGCGAGCGCTCGCCACGGCGTCTTCGCGTACCCCGCCTCCTTGGCCATCCCAGCGATACTCCCACAGAGCAACAGCAGGCCGCCGACCGAGAGGGCGGCGAGGTCGAAGAGGATTCCAATCTCTGCGATCGGGATTCCGAGTGCGATGAACAGTGGCCACGGGCTCGCCATCCGGTATTGGTCGCTCAATCCGGGGTTCTCGTCCATACGCCCCGTAGAGACCGGAGCCTACAAAGCGCTTCGGAAGGGCGGCGTCTCGGCTACGGGAGGCTGACGCCGTGGCGCGCCAGATAGTCGTTGACGGCTTTGATCTCGACGGGACTCCCGACGATGCGACACTGCGCTTCGCTCCGGGAGAACACCGACACCGTGAACTCGGCTTCGAGTTCGTCTCGAAGCCCGTCGAGCGAACCACAGGGGAGGACGATCTCCGTGCTGTCGCGGAGGCGGGCGGGATCGGGCATGGGCTATTTTTCCACACAGTTGGTCGACGGATAATCGTGTCGAAGTGACGTACTTACCTACCACGTGCGTAGCGTGCGTACGCGAATGCGGGAGAGACGAAGGAAAGGGTTTTTCGAGTGACGCGGCGGAACTGTAGGTAATGGGTCTCGAGGAGGAGATAGACGAGCTCCGCGAGGAGATTGCCAACACGCCCTACAACAAGTCCACGGAGGCACACATCGGGCGCCTGAAGGCGAAGCTCGCGGAGAAGAAAGAGAAACTGGAGAACCAGTCCTCCGCCGGCGGCGGCGTCGGCTACGCCGTCGAAAAGACCGGCGACGCAACGGTTGCACTCGTCGGGTTCCCGAGCGTCGGCAAGTCGACGCTCATCAACGCCATCACCAACGCCGACAGCGAGACCGGCGAGTACGAGTTCACGACGCTGGACGTCAACCCCGGGATGCTGCAGTATCGCGGGGCGAACATTCAGGTGCTCGACGTGCCGGGGCTCATCGAAGGCGCGGCAGGTGGCCGCGGTGGTGGGAAGGAGGTGCTCTCTGTCGTTCGGACCGCAGATCTCGTCGTCTTCATGCTCTCTGTCTTCGAAATCGAGAAGTACGAACGGCTTCGCGAGGAACTCTACCACAACAAGATTCGGCTCGACACCGAGCCCCCGAGCATCTTCATCACGAAGAAGGGCCGTGGCGGTATCCGCGTGACCAAGACCGACGACGTGCAACTCGAGGAAGAAACCATCAAAGGAATCCTCCGTGAACACGGGTACGTCAACGCAGAGGTGACCGTCCGCGGCGACATCACCGTCGACGAACTCATCGACGGCATCATGGACAACCGCATCTATCTCCCCTCGATCGTCACCGCCAACAAGGCGGACCTCATCGACCCCGACTACCTTCCGACGGTCGAAGAGGAACTCCGCGAGATCGGTCTCGACCCCGAGGAGGTCGTGTTCATCAGCGCCGTCGAAGAGAAGGGACTGGACGCGCTGAAAGAGAAGATCTGGGACGCGCTCGGTCTCATCCGCATCTACATGGACAAGCCGGGTCGCGGCGTCGACTACGAGGAGCCGCTCGTGCTCATGGAGGGCGACACCGTCGGCACCGCCTGCAAGAAACTCGGCAAGAAGTTCGAGGACCGCTTCCGCTTCGCCCGCGTCTCCGGGTCGAGCGCGAAACACGACGACCAACAGGTCGGAAAGGACCACGAACTCGCCGACGAGGACGTCCTCCGCATCGTCGCCCAGCGGTGAGCGCGTCCTCTCGCGCCCCACCCGACTCGTCCGACTCGCCCGCCGCACCGGACTCGACTTCTCAACGTTCGTCCGGGACACGGCGCCGACTGCTCGCCGTTCTCGTTCTCGCCGTCGTCCCGTGGTCGGTCCAGACGTTCGTCGGCGGCGGCGCGACGTTCGTCTTCCCGTGGGGGCTACTCACCGTCGACCCGCTGCACGTGACGACGCTCGCGGACTTTCTGCTGTTCACGCAGGGGTTGCCCGACTACATCCTCGCGTGGCCGCTTGGCGTGGCCTGCTATCTCGTCGCCGTCGGTAGCGTCGCCGTCGGTGCGGCGACGGGCCGCGAGGACG
The DNA here is from genome assembly GCF_900110465.1 of Halogranum amylolyticum. Taxonomy (GTDB): domain Archaea; phylum Halobacteriota; class Halobacteria; order Halobacteriales; family Haloferacaceae; genus Halogranum; species Halogranum amylolyticum. Next base: position 153,993 of record NZ_FODV01000002.1, on the reverse strand, counting down.
CCCGACTCACCGCCGTCGCGCTCGTCTTAGCCGGTGTCACGCAACTCGAACTCGCCCGCGGGTTCTCGACGCAGCCGGGACGGGTCGCGTGGCCGCTCGGGGCGCTGCTGCTGTGGGGCGTCGCGTGGTACGTCTACAGGTGGCCGGTACGTCCAGAGTCCGGCGATGGCGACGGTGAGTCGTGAGCCGTCGGGACGAGCGTTCATCGACACGGCTGCCGAGTCGGACCCAGTCCCAGCGAGCGACCGAAGCCGTCAGTCGTCGGCCGGAGCGCTGGGACGGTAGCTCCGACTGACCTTCTTCCACGTCCCCGTGTCGAACCGGTAGTAGTTGAGTACTGCCGGTATCGTCGTCTCCGCCAGGAACGCGAGGTAGAGTCCGGTGAGGCCGACCGCCGGCACCGCCGCGCCGAGAGCGGCCAGCAGTATCGACCCGGCCATCCCGAGGAACTGGCTGCCGAACGCCCAGCGGGTGTCGCCGCTGGCGTCGAGCGGCCCCGCCGCGCCGCCGGAGACGCCCTGCAGGACGACGGCGACGCAGGCGACGTAGACGAGCGAGACCGTGATCGGGTAGGCCTCCGCCGAGGGGTTGAAAAGCGACACGATAGGTTCGGCGAACAGGCCGACGAGGACGGCCGAGACGAGGTAGGTCGCCACGGCGAAGCGGATCACTTCGCGGCCGTAGGTCTCGGCTGTGTCCTCGTCGCCCGTACCGAGCGCCTGTCCAACGAGGCTGGAGGAGGCGAGCCCGAACCCCCAGCCGGGCGTGTTCATGATGCCCCAGATGCGGCGGGCGACGACGAACGCCGCGACGACCGGCTGGCCCATGCTGGAGAGGATGGCGAGCATCGGGAACTCTGCGACGGTCCAGACGAGGTTCCGCCCCATCACGGGGAGGCCGATGGAGACGAGGTCGCGCAACGTGTCGAGGTCGAAGTACGCGCCGACGGGGTCGATGCGGACCGGGAACGCGCCGATTCCGGGGAGGTGGCCGCGCGTCAACCCGAGGGCGAACGCGCCGGCGACGACGACGTTCGAGAGGACGGTGCCGAGTGCGGCCCCGGCGACACCCATCCCGAGGCCGAAGATGAGCACGGCGTTGACGCCGACGTTGATGACGGCCCCGCTCCCGCGGAGCACCATCGCGATGTAGGCGTCGTCGCTGCCGACGAGCACGCGACTGCCGACGAGGTTCAACCCCGCGAAGGGGACGCCGAAGCCGACGATGCGGAGGTAGGTCGCGCCGTACTCGACGACCTGCGGGTCGCCGTTGATGAGCGAGACGAGGTCGGTCGCGAAAAGCGAGAAGACGAGCGTGACGGGGACGGTCGCGACGACGACCAGCGCGGTGCTGGCCCGGACCGCGAGGTCGATGCCCTCGCCGTCGTCCGCGCCGAAACGCTGGGAGACGAGCGCGATGGTGCCGGCGGCGATCCCGCCGCCGAGAGAGAAGGCGAGCCCCCAATAGGGGCCAGCGATGCCGACGCCGGTGATGGCCGCGGTGCCGGCGGCAACCCCGACCATCGCCACGTCGACGGCGTTCTTCGACATGCGGGCGATACCAGTGACGATACGGGGCCACGCGAGGTCGGCCGTCCGAATCGCACGGGCGCGGTCGAGGAGGCCGAGTCGGGAGAGCGCGAGACCGATGGAGACGATCAGCAGTCGAAACGGGTTCGGCAGCGAGGACACGGTGTCGGAAATTTTCGGTCGGCACCTACTTACGCGCGTCGTCACACCGCCGCTGCGGCGGGTGTGAACGCCCCCCACCAGTGCCGCCTCCGGCACGCTTTTTGACGCAGCAACCGAGAGTTGGGGTATGTCCGGTACGCTCGACCACGTGATGATGCGCGTCGAGGACCTCGAAGAGTCCCTCGACTGGTACACGACCCACCTGAACTACGAAGAGAAAGACCGCTGGGAGGCAGACACGTTCACCAACGTCTACCTCGGTCCCGAGGAGATGCACGAGGAGGGTGCGATGCTCGAACTCACCTACAACCACGGCGACAACAGCTACGAGATGGGCGACGCCTGGGGACACATCGCCGTGCGCGTACCCGAAGGTGAACTCGAGGAGTCCTACCAGGAGCTGATGGACGCCGGCGTCGAGGACTACCGCGACCCCGAGTCGTGTGACTACAACTACGCGTTCGTGAAAGACCCCGATGGCCACGAGGTCGAGATCGTCAAGCGCGACCCCGAGCAAGGCGCGAAGTGGAGCCTCGACCACACGATGATCCGCGTCGAGGGCGCCGACGAGGCGCTGGGGTTCTGGACCCGCAAGTTCGAGTACGAACACACGGGTCGCTGGGAGTCCGACTCCTTCGCGAACTACTTCATGAAGCCCGAGGGGGCGGCAGACGAGGCGATGGCCGTGGAACTGACGTACAACTACGACGGGCGCACGTACGACATGGGCGACGCCTGGGGGCACCTGGCCGTGCGCGCCGACGACCTGAACGACTACTGGGAGACGCTGGAGGAGCGTGAAGTTGAACAGTACCGCACGCCCGAGGAGTGCGACAACAACTACGCGTTCACGAAGGACCAGGACGGCCACGAGATCGAGGTGCTGGAGCGGGACTTCGACGGGTCGCTGTTCCCGAACTGAGTCGACGTCGTCGCAGGTGATTCTAGGTTTTTATCGAAGGCAGCTCTGAGAGCCGTCGTCTCTACCACTCGGTAGCGTCGGGCAACCGCAACAACCGAGAACACCGCGAAAGCCCCGAGTCGCTGGACTCGGGAACCTCGCTGCGCGTGCTTACGTCGGTTGCCTTCGTCCAGCGACTCGCCCCTTTCAGTCCCACCCGCAGCAGCCACACCCTCCCCAGCAGATTGCGTTCCCAGAACGGGAAGCGTTCTGGTGTGCGGACGAGACGCCGCGAAGCCACGCGCGCCGACCGACTGACCAATCTCTCCGGGTGGCACTGAAAGGGGCCGTACTCTCGACGAAGGACGACGCAAGCACCGCAGGAACGAGCGAATGAAAGTGACGAGGAGCACAGCGAGTCGCTCGAGTCGAGAGTACGGGGGCTTTCGAGGAGTTGTCAGAACTTCGTCTAGAACCGCCCAGTCAGTACTCACGCCGACCGCCTCGATCCACCCTCGCTCGCAGTCAGTATGCGAAAACAGTCCGTTATCCCGAACGAAATGAACAGTAGCTTCAGACAGAGATATCAGAGAGTCTGTCGTACCACCGTCTGACACAGGTCCGACAGCGAACCTCTTTTTGCACAAAGTATTTACGTATCGAATTTGGCGAGAGGGCCTCTACCGCCCGAATATGGGCGTGAGAGGGGATGGCATAACACTCTATTTACCACAAAGCATTTATAACGAGAGACTTACCTTTCCAATGTACCCCTACCCATGGTGGACGTAGCGAGTACCCCAGCCCAAGTCCGGCGCGCCGACGTGGCGTCGCTGGGCGTCCTCGGTCTCTAGGGTGGGAGAAAGGTGCATCCGCCGACCCGACAACCAACCAAAACCATGACAAACACTAACAAAAAGATTCGCGGCCTGCTCCTGGCAGCCCTGATGGTTACGTCTGTTTTCGCAGGCACCATCGCGTTCGCTGGAGTCGGCGCTGCGGCTAACGTCGACGACGGCGACGCTGACGTGCGCTATGAGGACCAGAGCGCCTTCTACGCAGGTCAGGTCGTCGCATTCGGCGGCTACTCCGAAGGCGATTCAATTGACGTATATGCAACCAACGATGAAGGAGAGACTACGGTTCTCGCTACGCAAGTGAGTGCCGACGCCGATGGCGACGCAGTCATCGACACGGGTGACCTCGAAGCTGGTGAAACGTACCAGATCGAAGGTGGCCCGAGCTTCACACTCGTTGAGCAGAACTTCGATGTCGACTTTGACGACAGCACCGTTACGAACGGTGACACGAGTGATGCCGAGACGGAACTCGACGTCATCTCGTCGAACCGTGCAGGCGACTTCAAGGCTGAAGTCTCCGCAGACGGTCTCGACTCGGACGACCTGCAGGACATCTTCCAGAACTACGAAATCACGAACGTCGACGAGGAAGACGACATCATCACGGTCACGCTCAACAAGGGTACGACCAACAACGTCGACTTCACGGACGTCAATGATGGCGACTACGAACTGAACTTCTCCGTCACGGACACCACGGCGACTGCATCCGACTCGATCACCGTCTCCGACGCTGGTGATGAGTCTGCTTCCTTCTCGGACAGCAGCGTTGCAGTTGAGCAGGGTGACGCAGGTGAAATTCAGGTCAACCTCCAGAACGCTGAGTCGGCCTACGTCCAAGTCGGAAACGAGGACGACGACGGCTACGAGGCTGTCGCGCAGATCACCGACGGTAACGACGACGGCGTCGTCAACGTCACCGTCGACACGTACAACACGAACAACGACAACGCCGGTCTGAGCATCGCTGACGCAGACGACACGGAAGACAGTATCGACGTCACGTCCGAGCCGTCTGGCATCGAGGGTCCGCTCGACACCGGTAGCTACGACTTCTACGTGGCAACTGGCGGCGAGGGTGAACTCGAGAACCCGGACGACATCGGTTCGCTCTCCATTGTCGAACGCAACACCGGTAGCGCCCAGTCGTGGACCGCAGCGGCTAACGCCGACGACATCGACAGCGACATGGATGACGAGGAGGTCCTCGCTGCAGTTGAGGACGGCGTCATCACGCAGGACAGCTCGATCGCGAGCTCCGACTACGCAGTCATCCAGTTCACGGAGACCTCCGGTATCTACGGAGCACTCGAAGCCGGTACGGATGACGTCGAAGTCACGCTGACTGAAGTCAACCCCGGACAGAATCAGGAAGCTGACGAGATTGATCTCCTGAACACTGAGGGAATTCAGGTTGTCCCCTCGGACGAGACCAACAACCTGTTCATCATCTTCCAGACCAGTGAAGAACTCGAAGGCGAGTGGAACGCGACGCTCACCGTGAACGAGGGCGACCTCGCTGAGGACGACGAGACCGCATCCACCGAATTCGAAGTCGTCGAGCGCGACGCTTCCCTCGACACGAACGACGACGACGTCGTCGAAGTGACGGCAGAGGAGAACGCGTCCATCACGGGCGAGACCTCCATCGCACCTGGCTCGGAGATCTCGGTCCGCATCCAGTCCGAGTCCGGCGCTGACAACCCGTTCGTCAACCGTCAGACGGTCAACGTCTCTGACGACGGTACGTTCGAGGCTCAGTTCGACACGTCCGAGCTCGAAGCAGGCACGAACTTCACCGCCTCCGTCTCGGCCAGCCCCGGCCTGAGCGGTGACGCGGAAGACTACGAGTACGACGCGACCATCGTCGAAGGTGGCGACGAGACGACCACCAACGAGACGACGACTGGTACGGACGAGACGCCCGGCACCGACGAGACGCCTGGCACCGACGAGACGCCTGGCACCGACGAGACGCCTGGCACCGACGAGACGCCCAGCACCGACGAAACGCCGAGCACTGACGACACGACGACCACCGAGACCACCTCGCCCGGCTTCGGTGTCGCTGTCGCCCTGATCGCGCTCGCCGGCGCTGCGCTCCTCGCAGTCCGTCGCGACTAACGACTGAACCACCGGCTCACGCCGGTCTTTTGCAGTAATTTTTCTTTGCGACGCTACGCCGGCCAGCGACGGCTATCGGTTCTTCTGAAGCTCACGACGATCTACGGTTGCGCATGCGTCGTACTACCAACGACAAGGGATTTATTCTATCAAATCGTTACATCTCTTATGCCCGGTCCTCTCTCCGACGCCCTCGCGTGGGCGGTCATCCTGCTGTTCGGTGCGGGCGTCCTGCTCGATCGGTACGACGAGCGGGTCGCACGCGTCACGACCGCCGGCGCGTGGGTGCTGTTCGCCCTCTTTTGGTTACAGCTGATCCCCCACTTCATCTTCGAGCACAAGAGCTACATCGAGGGCTTTCTGACCATCGTGGCCGTCCCGGCCAGCGTCTACGCCGGATGGCTGCTCTACCGCGGCCGCGAGACGCTCTTGGTGCTCTCGCGAGCCGTCGCCGTGATGGGGTTGATCTACCTGCCGTTCGAGACCATCCCGGCGATCGTGATCGGCGGGCTCACCATCCCTGCGCCGCGGCAGTTCCTCATCCAGGCCGTCGCCGACCAGACGGGGTTCCTGATGGGGCTGTTCGGCTACCACCCCGAGGTGGTGATGGGCACCGAGAGCGGCTACCCCAGCGCGTTCCTGTTTCAGACGCCCGAGGGCCACCGCCTCCACTTCGAGATCGTGCTGGCGTGTACCGGCCTCGGCAGCATCGCCATCTTCGCGGGGCTCATCGGCGCAGTGAAGGCACCGCTGGAGCGCAAACTCCGCGCGCTGGCCATCGCCGTGCCAGTCATCTACGCGCTGAACCTCGCCCGGACGACGTTCATCGGCATCACCTTCGGCAACCAGTCGCTGCAGTTCTTCGTCGACGAGGTGCTGTTCATGTTCGGCTCCTCGGACCCCTACATGGTGTCGTGGTTCATCTCCGACCGCATCATCAGTCAGGTGCTGGCCGTGTTCGTCCTCGTCGGGTTGACCTACGTCGTCGTCCGCGAACTCCCCGAACTGCTGACGGTGATCGAGGACGTCCTCTACATGGCGACGAAGAAGGAGTACGACCTCCAGGACGCGCTCGACCTCCGCGTGCCGCGGGCCGACGGCGGCGAGCGCGTCGAACGGTTCGAGCGATAGGCTGGTCAACACATCGGTGTCGGCGTCGGCATCTGCGTCGCCGTCGCTGTCGACAGCGCACGAGTCGACGAGCTACCGACCGATAGAAGCAGTCGCAGTCAGTTCCGTTCTCGTCCCGTTCGACAGTGCTGCGTACTTCTGCACTTTTGCGTCTCGAGAACCGTTCTATAGTGGGTCGAGCAGCTCGGCGGGACAGCCGCCGAGCGTCTCCAGCGCCTCCGCCTCGACGTGGTGGAGGTCGCCCGGAATCACGAGCATGTGGAGCGGGTCGCCGAACTCGCGGTCGGCGAGCGCGGAGAGTCGGTCGGCGGCGACGAAGGGGTCGGGGCTCCCGGCGCGAGCGACGACGACCGCGAGTTGGTCCTCCCAGCCGTCGGCGAGCATCTCGGCCGCGGTCGAGGCGGTCATGTACTCCTCGCGATGAGCCTTGATGTCGAGATAGACCAGCGTGTGGAGGCCGCGTTCGAGGTTCGCCTCGACGCTGTCGATGACGCTCTGCGGAACGTCGTCACCGCCGTGGGCGTAGGGGAACGGGAGCGTGACCGCCTTCCCGAAGCGGTAGTTCTGCAGTCCCGTCAGTCCGGAGGCTGCCGACTGGGCGGTGACGCCGTGGACGACGCGCGTCTCGATGCCGCGTTCGACCGCTCGGAGTCGCAGGTCGACGTGCGTCGTCGAGATCATCGTGTCGCCGGCGGTGAGAAAGACGACGTCCTCCTCCTCGGCGGCGTCGAGGATGGGCGTCGGGTCCTGTTCGGTGCCGGCGCGGTCGCGGACCTCGATGTCGACGCCGTGGTGCTCGGAGAGCTCCTCGACGGTCGTCCCGATGAGTTTGCTGGTGTAGAACTCCGCGAAGGCGCGGTCCGCCGCCCGGAGTGCGTCGCGGCCTTCGACGGTGATCGAGCGTTCGTCGTAGAGCCCGAGTCCGATGAACGTGAGCATACCCGGGAGTCGTCGGGGCGACTGTATAAGAAGCGCGTTCGAGAGACGCTCGCCGATCTGAACCGCCGGGAGGTCAAGAACATGCTCTACACGCTCGTCGCCGAACTGGACAGTCGGCTCGCCCGGCACATTCGTCAGGTCCACGAGCCGACGACTTTCTCAACGTGGTGAGCGACGACACGGTCGACTACTGGGAGTCCGCCCGCGACGACGGCCTCGAGATCCACGTCGTCGACCGGATGTATCTCAACGAGATGAAGCAGGCGTACCGGAACTCCGATCGCCTCGTCGCCCAGTCGTCGTTCGACTCCAGCAACCAGTTCCAACAGCAGCTCCGCGGTCTCGTCGACCTCCGACACAAGGTGATGCACCCCGCACAGACGCTCGTTCGGAACCGACAGGACGTCGAACGACTGGCCGGACGCGTCGACCGCATCGAACAGGCGATCCAGCGAGTGTAGTCGACGAGCGGAGCCGACCGGGACCGGCGACGGCCGATGCTCGTTCGAGACTAGCAGAACGAAGACGAGCAGCCAAATAAAACGACCCGTGGCACGCAATATCTGACACGGGACAAACGGTATTCAACTAAGGAGGTGTTGTTGGAGACGCTTCCGACGGGCTGTCTGTCATCCCCATTCCACCCTGCCGGAAGCGCGGTCCCGCGACGCATCGGGGTGCCAACTGATTGCGTCGCGCGACCGCCGACCCCCGAACGACCGACGAGCGACGGCCAACGACGACGGCGACAGCAACAGCGACGCCGACGATACTGACGCTGGGATCGACTGTGGTATTATCGGTGACTGCTCCGATACCGATGGAGATCGGTCGCCTCGTCGGGCGAGACAGTCACCCACTCGTCGCCGACGTGGACCTGCACCATCCCCTCCGGGACGTCGGCGTCGACCTCGCGCGTGTGGGCCTCGACGAGATGAGAAAGATACTGCTCTCTGGCGAGTCGTGGCGACGGGGCAAACGTCTGCCACGCACACCCCGACCGTGAACACTGTTTCATACTTCGTGCGCTGGGCGGAGGCGACTGACGTGTAAAACGCTTCTGAATCCCTCCGTCTCGCGGCAACGGGTTCCGTCAGGCGAACCGAGAGCCGCACTTCGGACAGTCGTCGGGATACTTCCGGCCGTCGAACGCGGGTAGTCCGAACTCCGACTCGGCAGGTTCCGTGCGTCGAACCTCGGTTCCGCACTCCGAACAGGATTTCATCGCGTGTGTAGTGGTAACGTGGGTATAAGAACACCACGGGCGAACGAATCCGCGTCGACGGCGCACTCCAGAGGGATTTTACCGGCCGCTGTTGTCCTCTCGACCGACCGGACAACGGAGTCTATCCACTCGACTGCCGACTCGGCGGCCGACGACTCCTGCTGGACGCAGACCATGTCTGAGACGAGAACACATCCGTTCGTTCGAGTAGAGTCGCTCGCCCTGATCGCGATTGGCGGGTTCGCCGGGTCGAACCTCCGGTACTTCGTCGATCTCCTCCTCCCCGGACTGTACGCGACGGTGGCGGTGAACGCACTCGGGAGCTTTGCGCTCGGCTGTATCTTCTACGCGACGCTCTACTCGGGCGTCCTCGCCGACGAGACGCGCGCCGTCGTCGCCACCGGCTTCCTCTCGTCGTTCACCACCTACAGCACGTTCGCGCTGCAGTCGGCCCAGTCGTCGCCGCCGTGGCTGGTCGCGAACGTCGTCGCGAACTACGCGCTCGGGTTCGCAGGCGTGCTGCTGGGGCGGTCGCTCGCTCGGGCGCTCGACCGGAGGTGGTCGTAGTGATCCAACTCGACCCCGCGCACGTCGTCGGCACGGGCGGCGCGCTCGGCGCGCTGCTCAGACACTACGTGAGCCGACTGGTCGACGTTGAGGCGTACCCCGCGGGGACGTTCGCCGTGAACGTCCTCGGTAGTTTCCTCCTCGGGGTCGTCACGTTCCTCGGCGTCGACGAGACGCTTCTCTTGTTCTTCGGAACGGGCGTCTGTGGCTCGTTCACCACGTTCTCGTCGTTCTCGGTCGAGACGGTCCGGCTCTGGGAGACGGGCGAGCCGGCGCGGGCGGTGGTGAACGCCGGAGCCAACCTCCTCGGTGCGGGCGTCGCACTCGGCCTCGCGTGGGGGCTCGTCCGACTCCTCGGCTGACGCGGGTCAGTCGGATTCGATCTCACTGTCGCTCTCGTCGACTCGAAGTCACGACGGTTGGTCCGACCGGGTCCGAAGATGTGAACGCCCGGAACGTTGTCCGTTACTGAAACAAGACACTTTGCGTACGATGACCAAACGGGACCCATGAGCGTCATCGGTGAGTTCACGGTCCCCTCGGACTCGTTCCTGCTCGGCCAGACGCTGACAGAGGTTCCCGAGATGGTCGTCGAGCTCCAGCGCGTCGTGGCGCACTCACACGACAGACTCGTCCCGTTCTTCTGGGTGCACCACGGCGACAAAGAGCGGTTCGATGCGCTACTTCGAGACGATCCGACGCTCGACGAAGTCGTCCAGTTGGACGAGTTCGAACGAGGCACGTCGTACCGAGGGGTGTGGACGAAACACGCGGAGGGAGTGGCGTACGCGTACATCGAACAGGGGGGTGCGATCCTCGAAGCGAGCGGTCAGGACGACACGTGGACGCTCCGGATCCGGTTCGACGACGACGAGTCGGTGTCGGAGTTCCACAGCTACTGCCAGAGAGAAGAGATCCCCTTCGTCCTCGACCGCCTGTATCGCCCCTCACAACCGAAGGGTGGCGGACAGTACGGCCTCACGCCCACCCAGCGAGAGACGCTCGTCGAAGCGTATAAATGCGGCTACTACGACGTGCCCCGAGAGGTCAACATGACGGACCTCGCAGACGACCTCGAGACGACACAACAGAGCCTCTCGAAGCAGTTTCGACGATCCTACGCGAGTCTGATAGAGAACACGCTCGTCGTGAGTGACGAAGAGCAGATGTGCCCCGACGGCCCTAATAAATAGGTGTGATAACACCCAGTCGGAATATTGAGTCCGATGTCCTCCTTCAAGACGCCTGCGCTATCACAGATAGCGTGGGTGGATGCCGGGATGCCACGCCCGGGTGTAGGCACGCTCACTGCCTATCCCGAGTCGACGGGTGGATCGCGTTCCGGAGCGCTCCTCTAGTGGGAGACTTCGGAACACCACCTTCGGAGTCGGGTAACGACTCGCTGCGCTCACGGTGTCAGTCCGACCGAAAGGGGGTGAGGGGAGCCGACTCGCCGTCGCTCTCCGATCTCTCGGGGTGACTCCCTCGCGGCGCTGGCGGCGTGGACCGCCGCGCCGCTCCTCGTCATTGTCGCGTCAGAAGAGCCGGTGGAGGGATTTGAACCCTCGGCCTATTCCTTACGAAGGAATCGCTCTGCCAGCTGAGCTACACCGGCGCGTACATCGCGTCGGCCGTTCCAACGCACTCCTACCTACCGGCAATACCTCAATAAGGGTTCCGGAATCACGCCACCGTGCGTCGGTGCGCCATGTCACTCGCGACGCGTCAACCGGGCGTCGAGACAGACGTTGTACTCGTGTGGCGCGTAGGAACGGACGACCCGCTCTTCGAGCACCTCCACGTCGTACTCGGGTTCGGCCGCGGCGCGGACGGCGGCCAGTCCGGGGCCGAACGGGTCGTCCTCGTGTTGGATGTCGTAGAGGTGGAGCACGCAGTCGTCGCTGGCGACGGCGACGGCGGTGTCGAGGAACTCGTCGGCGCTATGGGGGAGGTTCATCACGACGCGGTCGGCCCAGTCGATGTAGTCGGCGGCGACGTCGCGGACGTCGCCGTGGATCGCCGTCACGCGGTCCGCGACGCCGTTGCGCTCGGCGTTCGCCCGCAGATAGTCGACCGCCGCCTCGTTCAGATCGACACCGACGACCTCCGCGCCGCGGGCGGCACACGGGATAGCGAATGGGCCGACGCCGGCGAACATGTCGAAGACGCGCTCTTCGGCCTGGACCTGTTCGACGACGCGGTGGCGTTCGGTGGCGAGACGCGGCGAGAAGTAGACCGTCGAGATGTCGAGGAGGAACTCGAAGCCGTACTCGCGGTGGACCGTCTCGGTGTCGTCGCCGACGAGCACGTCCCAGTCGCGGACGCGGAGTTCGCCTTTGATCTTCGATGCGCGGTTGACTACCGTCTCGGCGCGGATGTCCGACGTGACGAGTGCCTCGGCGATAGCCCGAGCGCGCTCGGGGTCGTCCTCGTCGACGATGACGATGTCGCCGAGCCGTTCGTAACTGGGCTCGAAACCGAGGACGTCCGCGGGGAGTCGACGCTCCTCGCGCGCAGGTGCGTCGTGGTCGACGACGTCGTAGCCGTCGGGAACCCGCTCGGCGTCGACGACCGGGATGTAGAGCACGTCCGCGTCGACCACGATGTCGTAGCCGTGATCGAGGAGGTCGGCGTCGGCGAGCAGCCGCCGAGTCGCCTCCCCCTCCTCGCGCGGAACGCGCACACAGGGCACGTTCATACACTCAGCCACGCCACGACCCCGAGTAAGGGTGACGTTTTCGCCCGCTCAGCGCCGGACGGTCCGGGCGTGGACGAGCGCCGTGACGAACAAGACGAGAGAGAGAATCGTCGCGTACGCCAATCCCGGAAGGAGCGAGAAGGGGTAGAGACCGACCCACGCGACGCCGGTCACCGCGAGTCCGACGCTCGCGAAGCCGAAGTAGTAGTTCGACCACTCTGACGTCGAGCGCTCGCCGTCGAGGTAAGCGTCCAGTTCCCGTGCTCGCGGCGTGAGCGTGATCCCCTCCCACGTGCGAGCGGCCTCGATGAGCCCCGCGTCTTCGAGCGCCGGCAGATGCGTCTGGTGCAGTGACGTGTACACCCGCTTGCGTTGTTTGTAGGTGACCGCTTCGGGCGTCGTGTCGTTCTCCCAGGCGGCGATCCGTTCGGCGAGGTCGCGGATACCGACCGGTTCGTCGTACGAACGGAGGAGCCGTAGGACGTCCCTACGGCGCGCGTTCGAGAGAACGGTGAACTTCACGTCTCGAGAGAGTTCGCTGTTCTGTTCTGTGTGAACGTTCACCGCGGGTGACGTGCTCATACATCATACATTCTGTCTATGGTACAGTATGTATGGGGATGCTGAAGACTGGTACGTGGCGATTACCAGCCCGTTAGGCCGCGTGTACCGTCGGAGCGGCGTCTTCCGGTTTCGGGCTCGCGCGCCGATAATCACTCAGAAAAGCGGGTCGAACGTTCGGTCCTGCCAGTTCGGCGGCTCGCTCGAGCGCCGGTCGCGTCCGTCGCGACTCCCGGTCGCGACCGCCTGCTCCCAGAGTCTCGTCAACTGCCGGACGACTCGAACGCCCGAGAGCACCACCGTCGCCGTCAGTGGGCCGTCCTCCGTGATCACCGTCCGACCGCCGACCGCGTCCGCACCGGTCGCGCTGCGGAGCCACTCGCGACCGCGGTCGACGCCGCGTTCCGACCGCGAGAGCGTCCGCCGCGGTCCGGCGACGACGACCCACGCCCCCGCTGCTCGGGAGACGTCACCTCCCGTCCCGCCGGTGGCGGCCGCCCGGACGGTTCGGACGAAGTCGTCGTTCGCCTCGCCTGCCGTCGGTTGCCTCAAAAGCTGCCGAATCCGATCGACGAGGCGAGGCTGTCTCGGTGGTGCCACGGCGTACCCGAGCGTCGAGAGCGTCCCTGCCTCGAGGACGGTCTCCAGCGTGACGGCGTCGCCGTCGTCCGACCCGGGGGGGACGTCGCCGTCGCGTTCGTCGTGCGCCGTGTTCGCGTCCGATCGCTCGTCTGTGCCGTCGGGCGTCCGTGACGGTCCCGGCGGACGACCGCCGAACACCGCGTGTGCGCTCCGGTCGGTCCCGAAGACCGCCACGACCCGTCGAGCGAGTTCGGTCACGTCGATCTGCCCCTGTTGGTCGTCGCCCGTGACGAGCAGGAGGTTGTCGACCTCGCGGACGAACGTGACCAGCGAGCGGACGCTCCGTCGTGCGGTCGCGTCGTCCGCGTCGACGCCCGGGAGGACACCGAGTCCGTACACCGGTCGTTCGAAGAGCCGGCGGAGCTCGCGGGCGAGCACCGGTGCGCCACCGCCGCCGATCCCGCCGCCGAGTGCCGCGACGACCAGGAAGGCGTCGACGTGGTGAGAGGGGAGGTAGTCGACGCCGGCGAGCACCCGGTCGATGTCCTCGGCGACGATGCTCGCCCCGAGCTCGTTGTCGCCGTCGACGCCGTCGCGACAGGGGTAGGCCGCTCCGACGACGACTCGAGCCGGACGGGAGACGGCGCGGAGGCTTGCCAGGTCCGCAGGTGCCGTGTCGACCGCGACGGTGCCGGCGACGACGCCGCCGTCGAACAGTCGGTCGTACGCCGCGAGACTGTCGACGACGGCACCGCCAACCCGCCCGACGCCGATGAGCGCGAGTTGCAATCGGGATCCCCGATAGAGAGAAAGCGAGAGACGGCGATGAGTACTCGCCACCTACCCGGCGAACCACTCGTTTATCGGCGTGTTACAGCGCGTGCCGGGGAGAGCCGAAAGCGGAACCGGTAGCGACGTCCGAACCGAGCGTACGAGTGAGGAGACGGTCGACACGGCGCTGTTGGCGACGACTACCCCGAGTTACGCGTCGACTATCGGGCCGGACCGCTCGGCGACCGAGAACGGACGCGGGCGACGGCGTCGGTGACCGCACCCACCACCTCGTCTGGCGTGGCGACCGTCGCCCGCGAGCGGATCCCCTCGTAGATGCGCGTGGCCGTCTCGCCGGCGTAGTTCCGCTCGGCGAACGGTCGCGTCTCGACGAGCACCACCTCGTCGGCCGCCCGAACGGCCTCCAGATTCGCGAGGTTACCTTCGCCGACTTCGACGTCGGCGACGAGCGTGACGTCCGCCCGTTCGATGCGCTCTCTCACCGTCTCGCGAGTCGCCGGGTCGACCGGCGCGAACGGGTCGACCGTCACCGCGTCGAGCCCGAGCTGCCGCGCCGTCTCGGTGTCGGAGTCCCCCTCGTTGAGTGCGCCCACGGAGACCTCGTAGCCCGCCGCCGAGAGAAGATAGAGGTAACGCGCCGCGCTCCCCCCGCCGCCGACGACGTGGATACGTCCCTCCGCGTCGCCGCCGGTCGGTCGGTCGGGGAGCGCGGTGACGTACACCGACCCCGTCACGGGGTGTCTGGAGACCACGGCGTTCGCCCCGAAGGCGCGTTCGAGCGTCGCCTCCGTCAGCACCGACTCGGGTGCGCCCGAGGCGAGGATGCGGCCCTCGCCCAGCAACAGGAGGTCGTCGCAGTAGTGCGCCGCGAGGTTGAGATCGTGGATTGCGGCGACGACCGTCTTCCCGTCGTCGACGAGGTCCCGCACGAGTTCGAGCGTCCGCACCTGGTGGTTGATGTCGAGACTGGCCGTCGGTTCGTCGAGCAGCAACAGCGGCGTGTCCTGCGCGAGCGCCCGTGCGAGCAACACGCGCTGGCGCTCGCCGCCGGAGATCTCGGTGATGGAGCGGTCGGCGAACTGCTCGACCGTCGTCCGGGCCATCGCTCGCTCGACCGTCTCCTGGTCTCGGGGTCGCATCCCACCGAACCGCGAGAGATACGGCGTCCGCCCCATCTCGACGGTCTGGCGGACGCTGAAGTCGAACGAGAGACTGGTGTCCTGCGGCACCGTCGCCACGAGTCGGCCCACTTCCTTCGCCGACAGGCCCGAGACGTCCGCGCCGTCGATCCGGACGGTCCCCCGGTCGGGAGTGAGTGCGGCGTTCAGCGTGCGGAGCAGCGTCGTCTTCCCCGCGCCGTTCGGTCCGACGAGGCCGACGAAGGTCCCCGAGTCGGCCGACGCGTTCACGCCGTCGAGGACGCGGACGCCGCCGAGCGAGACGGCGACGTCGTCGACGGAGAGCAGCGGGGCGTCGACCGGAGTCTCGCCGCTCATAACCGGTGAACCTCCTGTCGACGCAGCAGATAGAGGAAGAACGGTGCACCGAGTGTGGCCGTGACGATGCCGACGGGGAGTTCGGCCGTCCCCGACCGGGCGATGGTGTCGGTGGCGACGAGGAACGACGCCCCCGCCAGCGCCGACGTCGGGAGGAGGATGCGGTGGTCCGGACCGACGACGAGACGGAGCATGTGCGGGACGATGAGACCGACGAACCCGATGACGCCGGAGACGGAGACGGCCGCGGCGGTGACGACGCTCACCACCGCGAGCAGCAGTTTCTTCGTTCGGGCGACCTCGATGCCGAGGCTGTGGGCGTCCTCCTCACCCAGGAGGAGGACGTTCAGGTCCCGCGCGTAGACGAGCAGGACGACGAACAGCGACGAGGTGACGGCGGCGGCGACGAGCACCTCGTTCCACGACGTGTTGTCGAGGTGGCCCATCAGCCAGTAGACCACCTGACGGAGGCTCTCGCCGCTGTGCAGCAGCATGAACGAGGTGACCGCGCCGAGCAGCGTCTGGACGGCGACCCCCGCGAGCAACAGCGTCGCGACGGGGGTCTTGCCGTTCTCGGTGGCGATGAGGTAGACGCCGAACGCCGTGAGCACCGCGCCGAGGAACGCCGCGCCCTGCAGTTCGAGGCCGAGCGGGAGCGTGAACGGAGCGACGATCGAGAGCACCGCGCCGGCGGCCGCTCCCGAGGAGACGCCGATGATGGAGGGGTCGGCCATCGGGTTGCGGAAGAACCCCTGCATCACGACCCCCGCGGCGGCCAGCGCGAAGCCGACGACGGCACCGAGCGCGATACGCGGGAGTCGGATCTTCGTCACGATAGTCGTGTGGCTGTCTTTCACGTCGAACCCGAAGGGGTGGACGGTGCCGACCTCCGGCGACGGGAGCGGCAGCGTCGTCCCGGCGACGGGAACGCCGGTCGGCGAGAACCCGACCGACGTCGGGACGGCGACGGCGTTCAGCATCGTCTTCGCGACCGTCGACGCCGGGATCGAGACGGGGCCGACGCCGGCGCTGACGAGGACGACGAGCACCAGGAGGGCGACCAGTCCGGCGGACCAGGCGGCGGTCTTCGTCGTCGTCTGCATGAAGTAAACCCCACTTTCATTAGGCAAATACTTATTGGGTTAGTGAGTCCAGTCGGACGATGCGAACCACTCGCTCGATCCGTTCGACAGTTCTCGTGTTTCTCGTGACGCTCACCGTCGTCGGTACCGGTGTGACTCCGGTTGCGGCGGCCGGGAGCGGGACGGGAGCAGTGGCACAGACGCAGACGCAGTGTAGCTTCCCCTTCAGCGCGACCGACGCGACGGGGACCGAAGTGACCGTCGAGGAGCGCCCCGAGCGCGTGACGACGCTCGCGCCGAGCGCCGCCCAGACGATGTGGGAGATCGGCGGCAGCGAGCAGGTCGTCGGCGTCTCGCAGTTCGCCAGCTATCTCGACGGTGCGGACTCGCGGACGAACGTCTCTGCGGCCGGGTTCGGCGTCGACGTCGAGAAGGTCGTCGGCACGGAGCCGGATCTCGTGCTCGCGCCGAACACTATCGGCAACGAGACGGTGACGAAACTCCGCGACGCCGGGTTGACCGTCTACCGTTTCGAGGCGGCGACGTCCATCGAGAACATCGAGGCGAAGACGACGGTCATCGGCCAGCTCACCGGCAACTGTGAGGGGGCGGCGACGGCGAACGCGTGGATGAACCAGAACGTCGAGGCCGCTCAGTCGGCCACCGAGAGTGCGGACAACCCGCGAGTCATCTACCCGCTCGGCGGCGGCTACGTCGCCGGCGAGGAGACGTTCATCGACGCGATGATCACGGCCTCCGGCGGCACCAACGTCGTCGCCGAGGAGGGGCTGAGCGGCTACCCGCAGCTGAGCGACGAGAAGGTGATCGAACTCGCGCCGGAGGTCGTCCTGATCACGTCGCCCGAGGGCGCCGCGATCCTCGACTCCGAACCCTACGCCAGCACGCCCGCAGCCGAGAACGACAGCACGGTGACGCTCGAAGTGAACTACCTCAACCAGCCCGCTCCCCGGAGCGTCGCCTACACGGTCAGCAACATGACCGCCGGCTTCCACCCCGACGCCTACGGCGAGGAGCAGTTCGTGACGAAGTCCGAGGTGTCGGCGCAGTCGAACGACAGCGCCACGGCGAGCGACGGGACGGCAGAGAACGAGACGGTCGCCGCCGACGGTGGCGAGACGGCCGACGCGACGCAGACCACCGAGACCAGCGCCGACAGTCCCGGCTTCGATGTCGTCGCAGCGCTCGTCGCCCTCGCCGCGACGACGCTGCTCGCCCGTCGCCGCCGGTAGCGACGACTTTCCTCGCTTTCTGCGACGATAGCTCTCCGTTCCACCGTGGTTGCGACTCGACCAACCCACCACGGGTGAGATTGGAGGGCGAGCTTTCGAGGGCGGGTTCTCGGAACACTCCGCGTCGGTGATGGCGTCGTCCGAGTGGACGACACCCGAGGACCACAACCGTATTACGGCCGGACTGCGGCCTTCCGGTATGGTCGAGAACGTCATCTACCCCGCGTACATCGACGCCGGGAAGACGCGGTCGGAGGGGCGACGGGTCCCGCTGAAAGACGCCGTCGAAGAGCCGACCGTCGAGGAGATCGCGAAGGCCGTCCAGCAGGTGGGGTACGACGCCGTCGTCGAACGGGACAAGTCGTACTCCCGCGAGTTCGAACAGCGCGGCCGGGTGCTGGTCCAGGGTGCCGAGGACTCGAGTAAGAACGACCTCGTGGCCGCCGTCGCCGCCTACGTCGGCATCCTCCGGGACTGATGCAGCGCGTCGGCAGCGTCTCACGGACGGCACAGAACCTCGCGATCGTCCACTGCGAGGACGAGGATCACCCCGACATCGGGACGGCCGTCGTCGACGAATCACTCTCCCGGGTCGGCCGCGTCGTCGACGTCTTCGGCCCGGTCGACCGCCCCTACGTCGCCGTCGCGACCGACCGCGGCGTCCGACTGGCCGAACTCGTCGGCCAGAAACTGTACACCCGGTGAACCGCCTCGGGGTCGAGCCCCGAGGCACTCGCCTTGCTCATCTGTAGACGAGCGCGCTACGGACGACATCTCTCTCGGTCCATCACCGTCGTCTCTGCGTCACGTTGTCGTCGACGGAACTGTCTTCCTCGGGAGCCATCAGGTCTTTTTAGCCCCGCTAGAGTGAGTACGTATACCGATGCCAATCGTCGAGTTTACGTCCGAGACGCCCATCTTCCGCCGGGCGCTCGAAGAAGCCCCGTCGACGACCGTGACGGTCATCGACGACCGGATGCCGCCCGACGGCGCGATGAAGCTCATCTTCCGAGCCGAGGGGCCGGCGCTCGACAGCTTCGAGGACGGACTCGGCGTCGACCCGACGATCGCGACGGTCCGGCGACTCGACGGCGCGGACGACGGACGACTGTTCCGCGTCAGCTACACGACGCAGGGGATCGACCAGAGCATCACGTCGGTCATCACCGACGAGGATGCCACGCTCTCGGATGCGATCGTCAGCGACGACGGCGTCTGGTACCGCATCTGGTTTCCCGACCGAGACTCGCTCAGACGGATCCGGGAGTGGTCGCACGAGCGCCACCGGTCGTTCCGGGTCGAGAAGATCTACAACGCCGAACCGACGGAGACGGGGACGCCGTACGGGCTCACCGAGGCCCAACTGGAGGCAATCCGCCACTGTTTCCGCGACGGCTACTTCCAGGTTCCCCGACAGACCACCTGTACCGACGTCGCCGAGAAGCTCGGCATCAGCTCGCAGTCGGTCTCCGAACGGCTGCGGCGCGGGTTAGCGACGGTCATCGAGGGGACGGGGCTGGTGCGGGACGATGGGCTGACCGACAGCGGGAAGCGCCCGAACGACGAGTAGTCGCCGACGCGATCGGTGGGCCAAGCTGTGAGACTCACGACGCGACATCCACAACTGCAAAGCATCACCACCGCCGAGAGGCGAGCATGAACTCCCGCGCGTACTGGGGTGCCGCGCTCGCGGCGCTCATCTTCCTCCTCGTCCAACTGGGCGCGCTGGCGCTCGTCCCGACGTTCGACGCCGCCGGCTACCAGACCATCGAGGACCCCTCCGACCCGACGAACAGCCTGCTCTACATCGGTGCCATTCTCGTGATGACGGCGCTGATGCTGGCGGCGTTCAAGTACAACCTCGATCAGGTCGTCCGCGGCATCATCGTCCTGACGAGCGGGATGCTCGCGTGGTACGTCTTCAGCGTCGTCGCCCCGCCGATCGTCGCCGTCGGCCTCGCGGCGCTCGTGTCGCTGGCGCTGCTCGTCTACCCCGAGTGGTACGTCATCGACACGGCGGGCGTGCTGATGGGCGCGGGCGCGGCAGGGCTGTTCGGTATCAGCTTCGGGCTCCTGCCTGCGGTTGTCCTCCTCGCACTCTTGGCCGTCTACGACGCCATCAGCGTCTACGGCACCGAACACATGCTCGATCTCGCGGAGGGCGTGATGGACCTCAACATCCCGGTCGTGCTCGTTATCCCGCTGACGCTGTCGTACTCGCTTCTCGACGACCGTGTGGCCGAGACGACCGGCTCCGACAGCGACACCGCCACCGACGGCAGCGGGAAGGACGCGTCGACGGAGTCGAAAGACGAGGCAGTCGAGACGTCGAGTACGGAGACGGCGACCGACGAGTCCCGCGGCGAGGCGGTCTCGCCCGACGCCGTCGACCGCGACGCCTTCTTCATCGGCCTCGGCGACGCGGTGATGCCGACCGTGATGGTCGCCAGCGCGGCGTTCTTCCTCGACGCCGGCAACCTCGGCCTCGCGGTTCTCCCGGCGCTGAACCTCGCCGCGCTGCTCGCGATGGTGGGAACGTTCCTCGGTCTCGGCGTTCTGCTGTGGCTGGTGATGAAAGGTCGTGCCCACGCCGGACTACCGCTGTTGAACGGCGGAGCCATCGGCGGCTACCTGCTCGGAGCGGTGCTCTCGGGCGTCTCGCTGATAGAGGCGCTCGGACTCGGCCCGTACCTCTGAGGAGTCGGTACGTCCCTACTTCTCGCCAGCACCGTCGCGAATCTTCACGGCCATCCCCGACTGGAAGTCGAGGATGGCGTCCGCAGAGAGTTCCGCGCGGCCGACGCCGAGCAGGTCGCCGTCGACGTGGACGACCGCCACCTCGTCACCGGGGCGGATCGCCGGGTCGACGCCGTCGACGAACTTCGCGAACACGTTCTTCCCGTCGCGGACAAACGGTTCGCTCTCGTCGCCGACGACGACGCGGTTTGCGGGTGTCTCTCGGGCTTCGACGAGTCGACGGCCGCCGGCGACGCCGAGCGTGAATCGGCCGTCGGTGCCGTAGGAGACGAGTCGCCCGTCGCCGGCGTGGATCTGTCGAGGGCGACCGCTCGTCGATCGCGAGACCCGAAGCTCCTCGTCTGTCGGGAACAGCGCGTCGCCGGCGCCCGCACCGAACTGGTAGTCCGCAACGATCCGCAGGTCCGCCAGCTCCTCCGCGTCACTCATAGAGAGCCGTTGCCGACGCGCCGGGAAAGCGGCTTCGGATGGCGTCTGGAGTGCGCCGACGGGGTGACGACGACTACAGCAGGAACGTCTCCTCGCGCTCGGACATGTCGACGAAGGAGTCCGCGGCCTCGACGAGTTCGTCGGCCGTCGAGTTGCCGAACGCGAGCACCTCGACGCGGACGCCCTCGTGACGGAGATGCGAGCAGAGCCGCGCGAAGTCGCCGTCGCCCGAACAGAGGACGACCGTGTCGACGTGGTTCGCGAGCGTCACCGCGTCGAGCGCGATGCCGAGGTCCCAGTCTGCCTTCTTCGACCCGTCGCCGAACGTCTTGATGTCCTTGATCTTCGTCTCGAACCCGATGTCGACGAGCGCGTCGAAGAACCGTTCCTCGTCCGGCGAGTCCGCCCGGATGACGTAGGCGATCGCCCGCGTCAGCTCGCGTCCCTGTACCGCCTTCTCCAGTAGCGACGAGTAGTCGATGTTCCGCGAGTAGAGACTCTGGGAGGTGTGATAGAGGTTCTGCGCGTCTGCCAGCACGGCGACGCGCTGGCTCGGATGGATATCGGCCATTACCGGAAAAACCGCCCGGAGCGGCATAGAAGCTTCGTCCGGCCACGCGATCGGAGCGTCGTCGACGCCGACGACCGCGGCTCCCGAACGACCAGCGCCTCTGACGACCGCCACTCGCGACAACCACTGCGTCCGTCACTCTCGACGAAGATTCACCACCGAACAGTCGTGGAAAATGAACTTCAGAGCAGTTGCCAGACGAGGTCGTGTGCCGTTTCGATACCGCTGTCACACGTATAACTCCATCTGTTTCGAACCGTGCCACTGTTTCAAACGGGTCGAAACGGCGATATTACGGGACGTATAGCAAACACCGACATTCGAGAATTGAAGGTCGAAATGGTTGAACACGAACCGACGCGGCGAGCGTTCCTCGCCACGACGGGTGTAGCGTTTGCAGGACTCGGCGCGTCGACCGTCGCCGGCGACTCGGGCTCCGTCACGAACGGGTCGTTCTCGATCTTGGAGGGGACGGCCGCGGAGACGGCCGTCCACGTCACGACGGCCGACGCCGACGGCCCGACCGTGGTGGTGGTCGGTGGACTGCACGGCGACGAGGAGGGAGGCTACCGGGCCGCCACCAACATCGCCGAGTGGGAGATCGAGTCGGGACAGCTCGTCGTGATTCCGCGAGCGAACGCTCGCGCCATCGAGCGCGGGACGCGAACCGCCGCCGACGGCGTCGACCTGAACCGCGAGTTTCCGACCGGTCGTGACCCGACGTACGAACTGGCACAGACCATCTGGAACGTCATCACCGAGTACGACCCGGACGTCTTCGTCGATCTGCAGGAGTCATTCAGACTCTACGACGGCGATGCGAGCGACGGTGTCGGCCAGGCGGTCTTCCGCTCTCTGGACGTGGAGGCAGCAGCCAAGGCTGGCGAGGCCGTCCGACACGTGAACGAGAACTACGTCGAGAACGACACGAACGACTTCGAGATCGGCTACTTCTCGGCTCCGGAGGTGAAACCCAACGGACTCCTCGCACACAAGGTCGCTCGCGACCTCGACAGCCTCGGGTTCCTCGTCGAGACGCTCTCGAGCGGGCCAGCACTCGAGACGCGGGTCGAGTGGCACGAGGCAGTCGTCCGCAAACTCGCCGAAGAGGAACTGTTCGACGGTGACGCCGGCGCACCTGAAGACGACGACGATCGCGAGCAGCCGCCGGCGGAGGACGACCAGCAGCCACCAGAAGACGAGAACGAAGACGTGCCGACCGACGACGAGGGCGAGGACGACTCCTCCGAGGAGCCACCGAACGAGAAACCGACACCTGTCATCGAGACGACGCCGTCGAAGGCCGAGACACTCGACCTCGCTCGCGGCGACACGGTGACGTTCACGGCGTCGGCTTCGACGGACACAGACGGCGAGATCGCCACCTACGAGTGGGACCTCGACGGCGACGGCCGGTTCGAGCAGACGGGCGACACCGCCGAACTGACGCTGAACGCCTGTGGTGACTACCCGGTCACGCTCCGCGTCACCGACGACGAGGGCGCGACACAGACGACGGGACTCACCGTCTCGACGGAGGGCGAGTAGTCACGTCGTCTGCGAGAATCCGTCGTCCCAGCCCGCTCTCACCCCATCCAGTCTGACATCCCACCCCGCCCTCCTCGCTTCTGTTCCCGCTCCGTTCGCTGCTCTCCTGGCAGAACTCGCTATCGACGTAAGCTATATGATTCAGAACGACAGTAAGCTAAACGTGACACACGCCGCTGTTGCCACGGGCACGCCTGACACGACAGCGGCGGCGTTCGCTTTTCTGAAAAAACGTCCGTAATCTCGCTCGTTGCAGGAGTGGCGATCCTGTCTCGGGTGAACCCCCGACCGAGGTACGGACGACAACCGACGCTTCACGACAGACACAGCACACATGACAGGCACACACTTCAATGGGGTCTATCCGGCGATGACGACGCCGTTCACCCCCGAAGGCGACATCGACTTCGAACAGCTGCGGACGGACGCACGACGACTCGTCGACGCCGGCGTCGACGGGCTCGTCCCGGTCGGCTCGACCGGCGAGAGCGCGACGCTCACCCACGACGAACACGTCGAGGTGGTCGAGACCGTCGTCGACGAGGTCGACGAGGTCCCGATCATCGCCGGGTCCGGATCGAACTCGACGCACGAGGCGCTCGAACTCTCACGGCGCTCCGCCGACGCCGGCGCGGACGGCCTCCTGCTCATCTCACCGTACTACAACAAGCCCGAACCGGCCGGGATGCTCGAGCACTACCGCACCATCGCCGACGCGGTCGACGTCCCGCAGATCGTCTACAACGTCCCCTCGCGGACGGGCCGGAACGTCGACGTCGACACCGTCGTCGAACTCGCGAACCACGAGAACGTCGCGGGCTACAAGGCCGCCAGCGGCGACCTCAACCGGATCTCCGAGGTCGTCGAGCGCACGCGAGACGAGGCGTTCGACGTGCTCTCGGGCGACGACGGGATGACGCTCCCCGTCCTCTCGGTCGGCGGGGCGGGAACCATCAGCGTCGTCGCCAACGTCGAACCGGAGCGCACCACTGCGCTCGTCCACGCGGCGCTCGACGGCGACTTCGAGCGCGCTCGCGAACTCCACCACGAACTCGGCCCGCTGACCCGACAGCTGTTCGTCGAGACCAACCCAATCCCGGTGAAGGAAGCGATGGAGATGCGCGGCCACGGCACCGCACGCATGCGGCCGCCGCTGTCGCGACTCTCCGAACAGCACCGTGACCGACTCCGCGAACTGCTCGCGGCGCTCGACGGCGAGCAAGTCGGACTGGAGGCCGACCGATGATCCGCCTCGCGGTCACCGGCGCCGGCGGGCGCATGGGCCGCGAGGTCGTCGAGGCGGCCGACGGGCGCGACGACGTCGAGGTCGTCCTCGCGGTCAACCGCAGTGACTGTGACCCCGTCGCCGGCGTCGCGGTCGACGACGCGGCCGACTTCCCGACGCTCCTGGCCGACCGCGACCCCGACGTCGTCGTCGACTTCACCGGCCCCGAGTCGAGCGTCGAGTACGTCGCCGCCTGCGCGGAGGCGGGCGTCGCCGCCGTCGTCGGCACCACCGGGTTCGACCCCGAAGGCGAGGCCGCACTCGACGACGCGGCCGAGGAGATCCCGCTGCTCAAGGCCGCGAACTTCGCCCGGGGCGTGGCGGCGCTCCGACAGGCCGTCCGCGAGGCGGTCGGCGCGCTCCCAGGGTACGACATCGAGGTGACCGAGACCCACCACAACGGGAAGCGCGACGCCCCCTCCGGGACCGCAAACAGCATCCTCGACGACGTCGAGGACGTCCGCTCGGAGCTCACCCACCGGACGCACGGCCGGGAGGGCGAGCAACCGCGTGAGGAGGGTGAGATCGGCGTTCACGCCCGCCGTGCGGGCGACGTCACCGGCGAGCACGAGGTGCTCGTCGCGGGCAACCACGAGCTCCTCGAACTCACGCACCGCGCGGAGTCGCGAGGCGTCTTCGCCGAAGGCGCACTCGACGCAGCAATGTGGACGACTGGCCGCGACGCCGGCCGCTACGACTTCTTCGACGTAATCAACAGCTAACCGATCACTACCGACACATGAGTTTGCAATCTGATATCGACGACCTGTGGCAGCAGTACCGGACCGACGACGTCGACGCCGACAGCGCCGAGACGGCCGACCTCGACGTGCTCGAGGAGTTCCTCGCCGCCCTCGAGGCGGGAGAGATCCGCGCCGCCGAGAACGACGGCGGCACCGGCCCCGACGCGTGGTCGGTCAACGAGTGGGTCAAGCAGGGGATCCTGTTGAACTTCGGCCTGCGACACACCGAACCGCGCGAGTACGGCGACGTCCGCTACCACGACGTGTTACCGCTGCGCGACACCGATGATCTCGCCGACCGGGGGACGCGCAACACGCCGGACGGGACGACCATCCGCCGCGGCGCCTACCTCGGCGAGGACTGCATCATGATGAGCCCCTCGTTCGTCAACGTCGGCGCGTACGTCGGCGACGGGACGCTCGTCGACTCCTGTGACACCGTCGGCTCGTGTGCGCAGATCGGCGAGGGCGTGAAGTTGGGCGCGAACACGCTCATCGGCGGCGTGCTCGAACCCGTCGAGGACGCGCCGGTCATCGTCGAGGACGGCGTCTCGCTCGGTGCCGGCTGCCGGGTGACGTCCGGGTTCGTCGTCGGCGAGAACTCCATCGTCGGCGAAAACACGCTGCTCACGCCGCGCATCCCCGTCTACGACCTCGTCGAGGAGGAGGTGCTCTACGGCGAACTCCCCGCCGAGCGCCGCGCGTTCACTCGGTTCGTCGAGTCCTCGCTCGGCGACCACGACCTGTTCGCCGGCGGTGCGTACAAACCCGCCGTCGTCGCCCTCGACGTCGAAGAAGACACTATCGACGCGACCCGCCGCGAGGAAGCGCTCCGCGACTGATCTGAATGACCGACAACCCCGACATCCGACGGCTGGCCGACTGGGACGGAGAGCGACTTGACTCGCTCGCCGACGACCACGGGACGCCGCTGTACGCGATCGATCTCGATCGAGTCCGCGAGAACTGCGAGCGCCTCCGAGCGGCGTTTCCCGACGGGGAGGTCCGCTACGCCGTGAAGGCTCACACCGGCCGTGCGGTGCTCGAGACCGTCCGCGAGGCGGGACTCGCCGCCGAGTGCGCCTCCGCGGGCGAGGTGATGCGCGCGTTCGACGCCGGCTACGAGGGCCACGAGGTGCAGTACACCGCCGTCAACCCGCCAGCCGAGGACCTCGACTACGTGGTCGATGCGTGGCGGGACGAACACCCCGATCTGACCGTCACCGTCGGGGCCGCAGACACCGTCGACCGCCTGCGCGAACGCGGTTTCGACGGTCGACTCTGTGTCCGGGTGAACCCGGGCGTCGGGGCGGGCCACCACGAGAAGGTCCAGACCGGCGCGAACGCCAAGTTCGGCGTCCCCTACAACCGGGTAGCGGAGCTCCTGGCGTCCGCACGCGAGGAGTTCGACGTCGTCGGTATCCACGCCCACGCCGGTAGCGGGATCTCCGGCGACGACCTGGAGAACCACCGCGAACTCGTCCGACGGATGGGCGAGCTGGCTCGCGAGGTCGGCGAGTTGGAGTTCGTCGACGTCGGCGGCGGGTTCGGCGTCCCGTACCACGAGGACGAACCGCCGCTCGACCTGGAGGCCGTCGCGGAGGCGACACGCGACGCGATCGGCGACGTCGACGCGACGCTCGCCGTCGAACCCGGCCGTTACGTCGTCGCCGACGCGGGCGTGCTGTTGACGCGGGTGAACACCGTCAAAGAGGCGTCAGACACCACCGTCGTCGGCGTCGACGCCGGAATGACCACCCTGCTGCGCCCGGCGATGTACGACTCCTACCACGCACTCTCGAACCTGACCGGCAGCGACCGGGTGGCAACATCTGTCACCGTCACCGGCCCTATCTGTGAGAGTGCAGACGTACTGTGTGAAGACCGACCACTGCCGCGTCCCGAACGCGGCGACCTGCTCGCTATCGGCAACGCCGGCGCCTACGGCTACGAGATGGCAAGCACCTACAACTCGCGGCCGCGGCCGGCGGAAGTCGCACTGGAATCGGGCGACTCGCGACTCGTCCGCCGACGCGAGCGGGTACGCGACCTGACCAAGCTAGAGGACGAAGCATGAGTCTACAAGCAAATCGAACCGTATCTTACGAGAAGTACCACGGAACCAGTAACGACTTCATCATCATCGACGCCGCCGACTTCATCCCGAACCGCTACTCCTTCGCGACGGCCTACTGCGACCGCGAGACCGGCGTCGGCGTCGACCTCGACGTCGGTGACGACGGCCACGTCGGCGCGGACGGCGTGCTCTTTCTCGCCCTCGAAGAGCAGTACTCGCCGCCGCGCGTCATCATGACGCTCGTCCAGCCGGACGGCTCGACGGCCGCGATGTGCGGCAACGGCGCGCGCTGTGCCGCCGCGTGGGCCGCCGAACGGACCGGGAGCGACGAAGTGATGGTCGACACGCAGGCGGGCACCCGTCACGCGACCGTCAACGACGACGGCAGCGTCACCATCGAGATGGGCGTCCCGGCGTTCGACCCACGCGACGTCCCGCTCGCTCGTGACGACCCGCTCGTCGAAGAGGAGTTAGAGGGGCACCCCGTCACGGCCGTCAACACGGGCGTCCCACACGTCGTCATCTTCGTCGACGATGCCGACGACGTCGACCTCGAGTCGGTCGGCCCGACGCTCCGCTACGCCGACGTCTTCCCCGAGGGGGCGAACGTGACGTTCGCCGCCGAGAAGGAGAGCGGCGACGGGTTCGACCAGCGGACCTACGAACGCGGTATCGAGGGCGAGACGCAGTCCTGCGGAACCGGCGCGGTCGCCGTCGTCGCCGCGGCGAAGCGGCTCGGCCTCGTCGACGACGCCGAGTCGGTCACCGTCAGCCCGCCGGGTGGCGACCTCGAGATCTCGGTACCGGACGACGCTCCGGCGACGCTGCGCGGAGGGGTCACCCACGAGTACGCAGGTGAGCTCGCCCGCGAACCGCCAGCCCAGTCGTGAGCTTCGACCCCGTCGACTTTCTCGACGCCGCCGTCCGCATCGAGTCACACGACGACGTCTCGGCGATGCGTGAGTTCCTCGTCGAGACGCTGGCGAATCACGGCGTCGAGGCGACCGTCGACGACGCGGGCAACACCGTCGCCAGCAAGGGAACGGGGTCGCCGCACGTCGTCCTCAACACGCACGTCGACACCGTCACGCCGCACGTCCCCTACGAACGCGACGACGAGGCGGGCGTCGTCCGCGGCCGTGGCTCCTGTGACGCGAAGGGGCCGCTCGCCGCACTGCTCTCGGGCTTCCTCGCCGTCGATCCCGGCGAGTCGGGGACGCTGACGCTCGCGGTCACGCCGGACGAGGAGGTGCTGTCGACCGGGGCGGCTGCGCTCGACCTCGACGGCGACTGTTACGTCGTCGGCGAACCGACCGGGCTCGACGTCTGCAACGCCGCCAAAGGGCGGTTCCAGGGGACGGTCACGCTCTCCGGCGTCAGCGCCCACGCCGCCGAACCCGACTCCGGCGCGAACGCCGTCTTCGCACTCGAACAGGTGTTGGGCGTCCTCCGGACGTTCGACGACGACCGCGAGGTTCACCCTTCGCTCGGGGCGGCGACGCTGACGCCGACGACCGTCGACGGCGGGTCGGCGACGAACCAGATCCCCGCCGACTGTCGACTCGTCGTCGACCGCCGGACCATCCCGCCGGAGACGGCCGAGGGGTTCCGCGAGTCGCTCGCGGCACGACTCCGCGCGGCGGTGCCGGACGACGTCGACGTCGCCTTCGAACTGACCGAGCGGCCGACGCCGTTCCTCGAGGCGTTCGCGACCGACCCCGACCACCCGCTCGTAGAGACGCTCGCCGCGGCCGCGAACGACGCGAGCGGCGGGTCCGGTGGCGCGGTGCGTCCGTTCACCGCCGCGACCGAGGCGTCGTACTTCGCGCCCGCGCCGACGGTCGTCTTCGGGCCGGGCGACCTCGCCGACGACGAGGGCGCGGTGGCACACTCCGAACGCGAGTACGTGCGGATCGAGGAGGTCCGGACGGCCGCTGCGGCGGTAGAGACGACGCTCCGTGAGTTGTTAGCACCCGAAAAAGCGTGAAAGCGGACGACGGAGGTCAGCCGAGGAAGACGTCGACGACGTCGTTCGTCGACTGCCCGCGGTACAGTTCCGAGTAGCCGCAGTTGGTACACGAGACGACCGTGAACTTCCGGTTCTGAATGTCGAACATCTTCGAGAGACCGCCGCCGGTCGTCGCGATGGAGTCGATCTCGGTGTCGGTGTGACCGCACTTCGGACAGCCACGCTCGTCACCGAAGTCGTGGGCGTCGGTGTCGGTTGGAGGGCTCATACGCTCACTGAGAGACGCGACACGTCAAAAAGTCTATCGCTCGTCAGACCGGGACGCTACCGTCCTCCCGTTGGAGTTCGGCCATGCTTCGACGCTGCATACAACCGAAGATCCGGTCGCCGATGTCGCCGAACGCGCATGCGAACTGGCGTGTGATGCTGGCGCCACACGCGTGACACGTCCGAGAGGACGTCGACGCGGTTCGACGACCAGACGAGACAAGCGGTGTCGTCGAGAGCAGTAGACATCAGCGGTCTGTTAACCGGATTAGGTCGCAAGCAAAACAAACCCACCAGGGGGCGTGCGGAGCCGACGCAACAGGGTCAGACCGACCGCGACTCGTCGGAAGGAGTGTCGTCCCACCCGCGAGCAGTCGTGTCCGGGTAGTAGGTCCGTCCGCTTCCCACCGCGCCGTCGTTCGTCCCGTGGAGCAGCATGAAGACCCACAGCGCGATCGGCGAGAACGCCGCCGCCACCAGTCCGCCACCGAGGAGGTGGGTACCGGTCAACTGTAGCGACGCCGGGCCGCCGGCGGTCGCCGCGTCGCCGACGAGGAGCGCACCCTTCATCCCCATCGCCACGTGGGGTTCACAGGCGTACGTGGCGACGCCGCGACCCTCGACGACGTGCTCGAAGACGTGGCCGTCGTCACCGCTCATCTCGCTTTCGAACGCACCGTCGCTCGCGACGACGTTGTGGAACCCGCCCTCGCCGGACCACAGCCAGCGGACCGTCGTCCCCGGATCGACCTGGACGGCGGCCGGTTCGAAGCCGAACGCGCCGCCGTTGCCCGCTGCACCGACCTCGACCGTGACGACCTCCTCGCCGCGGCGGTCGACGGTGCCGGCGAAGTTGTCGACGTCGTCGAACCAGTCGCCGTAGACCGCCGCCGGGTCAGGCCCGGTGCTCTCGGCGGCGGCGCTGGCTTCGACGCCGGGCACCTCGCCGACGACCACGACGCCTTTCATCCCCATCGCGGCGTGCGGTTCGCAGGCGTACCTGACGACGCCCTCGGCGTCGGCGACGTACTCGAACGTCTCATCCTCGTCGCTCAGGAACTCGCTGGCGAACGACCCGTCGTCGGCGGCGACGTTGTGGACGCCGCCCTCGCCGGTCCACACCCAGCGGACCGTCGTCCCCGGGTCGACCTGGACGGCGGCCGGACCGAACCCGAACGCGCCGCCGTTGGCCTGGGTACCGACGTCGACGGTGACGGTCGACTCGCCGCGGGCGTCGACGACGCCGTCGTAGTTGTCGACGCCGTCGAGCCAGCCGTCGAACGTCTGCGTTGGACTCTCCTGGGCAGCGACCGTTCCGACCGCCGGGGTCGCTGCGGCGGCGAGGCCGACGGCCGCACCCGCACGGAGGAAGTTCCGTCGACTGACGCCGCTCATAGCTCGTACCCCGCCTTGTCCATCACCTGTCGGAAGATCTCGGTGTCCATCGCCTCGGTGTAGACCGTCGCGGTGAGCATCCCGCCGGGGTAGGAGTTGCCGTTGCGGACGTGGTCAACCTTGTGGCAGTGGATCGGGTAGATGCCGGGGTCGGCGTCGGCGACGTACTCGATAGTGTAGCGTTCGGCGGGGGCGACGTTGACGACGTCCTGGAGGTACTGGAGCGGTTCGGGCATCGGGCTGCCGTCCTTCTCGACGACCTTGAACCGGTGGTTGTGGACGTGCATCGGGTGGCTCATGAACCCCGCGTTGACGAAGTGGATGCGGACAGTGTCGCCCGCGTCGACGATGACGGGCGACCCCATCTCGGGGTGGAGCGTGTAGGGGGCCGACCGGCCGTTGATGGTGAACACGTCGCCCATCCGGTCGGTGAGCGAGTACTTCACGTTCTCGCCGCCGTACTGCCGCGAGAGGCGGGAGTCCCACTCCTTGACTGTCATGAAGTACTCCTTGTCGGCCTCCTCGTACCCCTCGGGGTCGACGCGGAGGATGCCGTACATCCCCATGTCCATGTGGAACGGGGTGTTGAAGTGGCAGTGGTAGAGATGCGTCCCCGCGACGTTCGCGGGGATGGTGTAGGTGTGTGTCTCGCCCGGCATGACCGTGATGCCCGTCGTCGTCGGTACGCCGTCGTTCATCCACGACTTGCGGACGCCGTGGAAGTGCAGCGTGTGCGGGTGAACGTTGTCGGAGTTGTCGAGCGTGATCTTCAGCTCGGTTCCCTCGGTACAGCGGAGGATGGGGCCGGGGACGGAGGGGGTTCCGTCGTCGGCCTGAAACGCCCAGACCTGCGGGAGGACGACTGGACCGTTCATGCTCTCGCCGGGGTGGACGTCGTGGCGGGCGGTGACGGAGCGGAGCGTCACCTCGCCGCCGCGCTCGTCGAGGTCGACGACCTCCGGGCGGCCGGTGAGCGGGAGGTCGGCCTGGGTGGTCGAAAGCGGCCCGCCAGCGGAGGACGAAACCTGCTGTGCCATCGGAGCCTGGGCACAGCCCGCGACTGCGACGGCGCCGCCCGCCCCGGTCGCCTTCAAAAAGTCGCGTCGTGAGATGCCGGTTCCGGGTGCACCGATTCTGTCGGCGTTCATACTACAGCGGATGGTCCAGTTTTCGATATAACCAGATCCCCGTTCTCAGAGGGTGAGAAACGCCAGCTGCCGCGTGTTAGCACGCCTCCGGCCGGATCGAAAGACCGGTCGTCACTCTAGTTCGTCGACTAGTTCGTCGGCAACGCCCGTGTAGCCGCTCGGCGTCAGCGCGAGCAGTTCCTCGCGGACGCCCTCGTCGACGTCGAGGTCGGCGAAGAGGTCGTGGAAGTCCTCGAGCGTGACGCGCTGGCCGCGAGTCAACTCCTTGACGCGCTCGTAGGCGTCGGTGTCGCCCTCGCGTCGGAGGATGGTCTGGACGGCCTCGCCGATTATCTCCGGTGTGGACTCGAGTTCCTCGCGCATCACCTGCTCGTTCGGGACGACCTTGCCGAGTCCCTTCGTCGTCTTCCCGTACCCGACGAGACAGTGGGCGAACGCCGCGCCGACGTTGCGCTTGACCGTCGAGTCCGAGAGGTCCCGCTGGAGACGCGACGTGGTGACGTAGTCGGCGAGGAACGTCAGGTCGGAGTTCGCCTTCGAGAGGTTCCCCTCGCTGTTCTCGAAGTCGATGGGGTTGACCTTGTGCGGCATCGTCGAACTCCCCGTCTCGCCGTCGACCGTCCGCTGGCCGAGATAGCGATCGGAGATGTAGAGCCACATGTCACGGTCGAGATCGACCAGCACGTTGTTGACGCCGCGGAGCGCGTCGAAGAGTTCCGCGAGGTCGTCACACGGGTTGACCTGCGTCGTCAGCGCCGTGTGTTGGAGTCCGAGCGAGGCGACGAACTCTTCGGAGAACGTCTGCCAGTCGACGTCGGGGTAGGCGGCGACGTGTGCGGCGTAGGTGCCCGAAGCACCCGCGAGTTTGCCGGCGAGGCCGTCGGCCGCCTCGGAGATGCGGGCTATCGCCTTCCCCAGACGGGCGGCGTAGACGGCCATCTCCTTACCGAACGTCGTCGGCGTCGCGGGTTGGCCGTGCGTGCGTGCGAGCATCGGCAGGTCGCGGTTGTCCTGCGCCAGCTCGGTGAGTTCGTCGCGCACGTCGCCGAGGGCCGGAACGAGCACCTCCTCGACGGCGGGTTTCACGAGCAGGCGCTGAGCGAGGTTGTTCACGTCCTCGCTGGTCAGCCCGAAGTGGATCCACGGGTAGACCGACTCGTCGGTCGCCGTACGGATGAAGTACTCGACGGCCTTCACGTCGTGGTTGGTCGCGGTGAACTCCTCGGTCCCCTCCACCTCGATCTGCTTGACGAGGCGGGCGTCGTCGGCGTCGAACTCCTCGTACAGCGCGCGCAGGTCGGCGCGTTCGCCGCCGTCAAGTGCGAGCGGCGTCGCATCGAGGTCCGCGAGCGCGAGGAGATACTCGACTTCGACGCGGACGCGAGCGCGCATGAGCGCCGACTCGCTGGCGTAGGGACTCAGCGGTGCTGTTCGGCGGGCGTATCGGCCGTCGAGCGGCGAGACGGCGGCGAGGGGGTCGCTCCGCGGCAGGTCGGTCATACCCTGTGGTGTCGGTGGTGAGCGCAAAAGCGTGTCGATGGATGGTAGCAGTAATGTGCATACATCGAGCCAGGTATCCGGGTCGGAGCCGGTTATATACACACGAAATTGCACATCTAGTCTGTCGCAACCGCAACTGTTTTTCTCTCACGGCCGGGTCACTCATACATGCTCAAGATCGCCGGTCTCGCGAGCAACCGTGGACGCAACCTACTGCATATCGCCGACCAGGCCCCCGGCGGGGCGAAACTGAGCGTCGTGCTCACGAACGAGGAGGGCGCACCCGTACTCGAAGGAGCCTCCGAGCGCGGCATCCCGACGGAAGTGGTGACACGCGGCGACGACGAGTCCCGCGAGGACCACGAACGGCGCGTGCTCGACCGACTCGACGGCTACGACTTCGACATCGTCTGTCTCGACGGCTACATGCGCGTGCTCACCGAGGCGTTCATCGACGACGCGCCGACGACGCTCAACGTCCACCCCTCGCTGCTCCCGTCGTTCTCCGGGATGGACGCCCACGAGCAGGTGCTCGACGCCGGCGTCCGGATGACCGGCTGTACCGTCCACGTCGTCGACGAGGAGGTCGACGGCGGCCCCATCGTCACGCAGGAGGCCGTCCCGGTCTACGAGGACGACAACGAGGCGAGTCTCAAAGAGCGCGTGCTCCACGAGGCGGAGTTCACGGCGTACCCCCGCGCAGTTCGCTGGTTCGCCGAGGACCGCGTGACCGTCGAGGACGAGACGGTCCACGTCGACGGCGACGAGGGCGGCGAGTTCCCCGAGCGACGTCTCATCTCCAACGACCTCGAAGCGTCGCTCCGCTACGGCGAGAACCCGCATCAGGACGCGGCCGTCTACGTCGACGCCGCCTGCGACGAGGCGAGCGTCGTCCACGCAGACCAGTTAAACGAAGGGGCGAAGGCGCTCTCGTACAACAACTACAACGACGCCGACGGCGCGCTCAACCTGATAAAAGAGTTCGACGAACCCGCCGCGGCCGTCATCAAACACACCAACCCCGCCGGCTGTGCGACGGCCGACACCCTCGCCGACGCCTACGAGGCCGCACTCTCGACGGACCCGATGAGCGCCTTCGGTGGCATCGTCGCGCTCAACCGCGAGTGTGACGCCGCCACCGCCGAACAGATCGTCGACTCGTTCAAGGAGGTCGTCGTCGCACCCGACTACACGGACGCTGCACTCGACGTCCTCACCGAGAAGAACAACCTCCGCGTGCTCGACGTCGGCGACCTCGGCGAGATCAGCGAGCGGTTCACCGAGAAACCGATCGTCGGCGGTCGACTGGTGCAGGAGCGCGACACGTGGTCGCCGACGGTCGACGAGCTGGAGGTCGTCACCGAGCGTGAACCCAGCGAGGAGGAGCTGGAGACGATGCTGTTCTCGTGGAAGGTGCTGAAGCACGTGAAGTCCAACGGCATCCTCTTCGCGAAGGGGACCGAGACCGTGGGCGTCGGGATGGGACAGGTCTCTCGTGTCGACGCAGTCCGACTCGCCGCCATGAAGGCAGACGAACACGCCGAAGGGAAAGACGCCGAGGGTGCCGTGATGGCCTCGGACGCCTTCTTCCCGTTCCCCGATGGGATCGAAGAGGCCGCGGAAGCCGGCATCACCGCCGTCGTCCAGCCCGGCGGGTCGGTCAACGACGAGGACGTCATCGAAGCCGCCGACGAACACGATATCGCGATGGCGTTCACCGGGCGTCGGTGTTTCCGTCACGACTGAACGGAATGAGAGAGTCTGGAACAGCGAGTCACAGCCTCCGATCGGAGTGTGGACGTCCGTCGCGAACGGTCTTCACCGTGACCGAGCGGACCCGACGCGACTGAGAACGCCGACGTCCGACACGCTGCTTCCTCGGAGTTGCTGGCGAGAACGAGAGGAGATCACTGTTCTCCAGATCTTCCCAAACAGATTTCTGGGAATATATACAGATATCTGTGTGGATATATTGGGGAATTTCTACCCAGAGAGTCGGAGACGTGTTTTTCTTTTGAACTCGATGAAAAAGAGGGAACGAACGCTCGCTCAGTCGTCGCCGAGGTTATCGTTCGGGAAGCACTCCGCGAGGTCGTGGATCATCTCGATCGTCTCGGCTTTTTTCTCCGGGTCGATGTCGTCGATCGTCTCGAGTTCGTCGATCGCACGTCGCAGGAGCGGGAGACTCAGTCGTTGGTCGACGTGGGCGACCGGGATGAGCAGATCGTCGAAGTCCTCCGGCGGGATGCCGGAGGTCGACAGCAGGAAGTAGTCGTCGAGGTCCGCGATGTCGTCCATCGGGAAGTCCTCTTCGTTGTAGGGCAGATCAGGCGAGTTTGTCGTCACACCGCGGATCGACGGCACGTGCAGCGTGTAGTCCGACATTACGTCCCGACGGACGCGCGGACGACTGAAAGGCGTTGTTGCCGTCGTACGTCACGAACCCTCTCGGCCCGGCGTCGACACACTCAGGGCGACTTGCTGAGGTGTTCGTCACCGGGTCGGCCGCCACCGGCGTTCTCGTCGTCGTCGTCGTCGATCTCCTCTTTCACCGCGGATTTCGTCTTCTTCTTGAACGCGGCGTATCCGGCTGCACCGCCTGCGCCGGCGACTACCGCGCCCGGAACGCCGAACTTCTTGTACCCGTACTTTGCTGCCTTCTTACCGATGGAGAATGCACCGAACATCGTGTCTCTAACGACGGGCCGACCACGGAACCCTCGCCTGCCTGTATACACAGCAGGTTCTTGTGGGGGCGAGAAAGTCGGCATCGACGCCGGGTTTCGTCACCGTCGGCGGCGACGGTCACATATGGAAACTCACACCATTTGACCGCGCGGAGCGACGGTCACACGCCGCCGGCAACGTCGTCGGGTCGAGCTGTCTGTCACGAGGAGCGTCCCGACAGCGACTGACACACCGGCCGACGGCCGCCACGTACATACCTGTCGAGTCCTGAGAGCGGATATGGCGACACGACGCGGGTTCCTCGGCATGCTCACCGGGTTCGCCGGGGGGACCGCACTGGCGACGTACACGTCGATCCCCGACCGGTATCTCCCGCCCCGCGAACAGCTCCCTCCAGCCATCCGTCCGAGTGCGGCGGAGACGAACCCCCGGCCGTCGTCGGTGACGCGGCCGGAGGACTCCGCGTTCGACGAAGAGACCAGAGAGCGTGCCCGCGAGGTCGGACTCGCGACGCGCGAGGCGGTCGTCTACCTCGAGCTCCGGGCCGGAAACCGATTCTCGGTCGGAACGGGGTGGATACTGGACGACGAACACGTCGTGACCAACGGCCACGTCGTCTCGCAGGGCGGCGAGGTGACGTGTTACACCGTCGACGGCGACACCCTCGCCCTCGAACTGGTCGAGGCCTCTCGCGACCCCGACGTCGCGTTGCTCCGGACCGACGACGAGGTGCCGGCGACGCTCTCGACGGGGGCCGCGGAGCGTCTCGACCGTGACCAACCGCTCGTGCAGGTCGGTCACCCGGGGAGCGTCGGCAACTGGATCATCTCGCTCGGCCGGTTCGGCGGACGAACGGGCGTCCTCGGGTCGGGCGACACGCTCCGCTCGTCCGTCCCGAGCGCACAGGGCAACAGCGGGTCGCCGCTCGTCACCCTCGACGGCGACGTCGTCGGACTCACCTACGCGAGCACGATGGGGCAGGGGCGGTTCCCTGGGTCGACACCGGAACCGAGCGACGACCGGGTCCGGGAGTCGTTCGCGTCGAACTCGTCGGCGCTGCACGTGCCGGTGGAGACGGTCGAGGAACTCGTCGACGAGTGGACAGCCTGAGTCGACCCCGAGCCTTCGACAATCTAAAGCGGCCGCCGACTGAGGTGCGGGTATGGACTACCACGAGGCAGCGAACTTCCTGTTCGACCTCCGCCGGTTTCAGGTAAAACCCGGCACGGAGTCGGTTCGGGAGCTGCTCGCGCACCTCGGCGACCCCCACGAGGACGTCCGGTTCGTTCAGGTCGCGGGGTCGAACGGGAAGGGGAGTACGGCGAAGATGGTCGAGTCGATCCTCCGCGAGGCCGGTCTCGGCATCGGACTCTACACCTCGCCTCACTTCGACGACGTCCGCGAACGGATCCGTGTCGACGGACGAAAGATCCCAGAGAAGGCGCTCTGTGCGTTCGTCGACGAGGCGAAGCCGTACCTCGTCGAGCGGGCGGCCGAGGGCGAGCCGCTGACGTTCTTCGAGGTCGTGACGGCGATGGGTATCTGGCAGTTCGGACGCAGCGACGTCGACGTCGGCGTGCTCGAAGTCGGGATGGGGGGGAGACTCGACGCGACGAGCGTCGTCGACCCCGTCGCCAGCGCGGTGACGAACGTCTCGCTGGAGCACACGTCCGTGCTCGGCGACACCGTCGAGGAGATCGCGACGAAGAAGGCGGCCGTCGCCCCGGCGGACGCACCGCTCGTGACGGCGGCGACGGGCGAGGCGCTCGAAGTGATCCGCCGCGAGGCAGGCGACGTCGTCACCGTCGGCGATGCCGACGACGGCATGGACGTGACGGCCCGCTCGGGCGGACCGGTGAACCACACCGAGTCGACGGTCACCGTCGACGGCCCCGACTGGCACGTCGAATCTCGACTGCCGCTGCTCGGTGCGTATCAGGCGACGAACGCCGGCGTCGCCTGCACGCTCGCCCGACTGGTGGCCGACGTCGACGAACCGACGATCGCCCGCGGCCTGCGGAACGCCCACTGGCCCGGTCGGTTCGAGATGATGGAGCGCGATCCGATGGTCGTCCTCGACGGCGCACACAACCCAGACGCCTGCGCCCAACTCGCGACGACGCTCGACGAGTTCGCCGACGAGTACGACGACCTCCATATCGTCTTCGCCGCGATGCACGACAAGGACCACCGCGAGATGGCCGGGGCGCTCCCGACGCCCGACTCGGTCGTCACCTGCAAGCCGAACCTCTCGCGCGCCGAGGACCCCGAGGTGCTCGCCCGCGTGTTCGAGAACGCCGGCGTCGACGACGTCCACGCGGGGGTCTCGGTCGCCGGGTCGCTGGCGAAGGTCCGCGAGCGCGCCGAACCGGACGACTGCATCCTCGTCACCGGGTCGCTGTTCTGCGTCGCCGAGGCGCGGACGACGTGGACCCGACTGGAGGTACCGAAGCGGGTTCGAAACCTCGACGACGCCGAGACGGTGCTCCGCGGCGCCCACGTCACCGAACCGGGCGTCTGGCGGATGCGCGGAAAGGCGGTCCACCGGTCGCTGAAACTCCGCGTCGAGCGCCGACAGGCCCAGTATCTCAAAGAGGAGATGCTGAGTCTCGGCGGCGAGTGTGCCACCTCGGGGCTGATGACCGACGGCGAACTCTCCTCCGTCGTGTTGATGGGGTCGCTCTCGCAGTTCAACCGCCTCGTCGACAAACTCGAGGGCCAGCCGTTCGGCCTGGAGGCGCTCGGCGAGGACATCCGTCGGCGGCTCGGCATCCGCGTCGAGAAACCCTCTCGCGGCTATCCGTGGGAAGACGGCACCGCAGTGATGGGCATCCTGAACGTGACGCCCGATAGCTTCCACGACGGCGGGGAGTTCTTCGATCGGGACGCTGCCGTCGAGCAGGCGCAGACCATGGTCGACGCCGGCGTCGACATCATCGACATCGGCGGCGAGAGCACGCGACCCGGGGCCGAAGAGGTCCCCGTCGAGGCGGAGATCGACCGCGTCGTCCCGGTCGTCGAGGCGCTCGCCGACCTCGACGTCCACCTCTCGATCGACACGCGGAAGGCCGCCGTCGGTCGCGCCGCACTCGACGCGGGAGCCGACATCCTCAACGACGTCACCGGACTCGAGGACCCGGAGATGCGCTTCCTGGCGGCGGAACGCGATGTACCGGTCATCGTGATGCACAGTCTCGACGCACCGGTCGACCCGGAGCGAGAGGTCGAGTACGACGACGTCGTCGAAGACGTCGTCGACGAGTTGGCAGAACGCGTCCTCTTGGCCGAGAAAGCGGGTATCCCGCGCGAGAACGTCATCGTCGACCCGGGTCTCGGCTTCGCCAAGTCGAAGGCCGAGAACTTCGAACTGCTCGGACGACTCGACGAGTTCGACGCGCTCGGCTGCCCGATCCTCGTCGGCCACTCCCACAAGTCGATGTTCGAACTCCTCGGACAGGAGGCCGGCGACAACCTCGATGCGACCGTCGCGGCGACGGCGATCGCCGCCGACCGCGGTGCCGACATCGTCCGCGTCCACGACGTCGAAGAGAACGTCGCCGCAGTACGCGTCGCACAGGCGGCGCGCTCGCCGGAGCAGTTCAGCCAAGAATAGCCAGAGTTCGGGGGGAACCGAACGTCTCAGTCCGGATCTATGCTTCGATACCGAGTTCGTCGAGCAGCGTCTGCGCCGCCGCGGCACTGGACTCGGGACCGCGCGCCGTGACGAGGTCGCCGTCGATGGTGACACTCGTGTCAGCGTCGAGTTCGGCGTCCCAGTTGCCGCCTGCGGCCTTCACCTCGTCTTCGACCCAGTAGGGGAGTTTGCGCCCGTCGAGGTTGTCGTGCTCGTCGACGATCCCCTCTTCCCACTCGTTCGGGAAGCCTGTGACGTCACGGTCCTGGACGAGCGGCGAGCCGTCGGCCTCGCGGGTGAACCCGAGGATACCGACGGCGTGGCAGACGACGAGCGCCTTCCCCTCGTCGCCGCCGACGGCGGTGAGCAGCGCCTGTCGCGCGTGGCGGTCCTGGTTGACGTCCCACTCCGCGCCGTGACCGCCGGGGAAGACGACGGTGTCGTAGTCACCCGCCTCGACCGTCGCGAGCGGCTCGGGGTCGTTTAGGCGGTCGTCGGACTCGTGGATCTCGCGGAGGCGCTCGGCCTCCTCCTCGCCGATGTCGTCGGGATCGAGCGATCGCTCGTCGACGACCGGCGGGTTGCCGGACGGCGTGGCGACGGTGACGTCGACACCGGCCGAATCGAGCGTGGTGAGCGGTTCGATACATTCCTCGGCCCAGTACCCCTCCTCGCTGACGATGAACAGTGCGGATGGCATACACGCCTAGTTCGCGCTCGCGCTGAAAAAGGCGTCCGGCCGCGGAACGTCCGGCCGCGACCGGTGTGCGATCGTGGACCACGTCTCGCGGTAACTATCCCCCGGACGTGGACCGCTCGACGCGTCGCTCGCGAGAGGAGAGACGCCGTCGCGACAGAAAGGGGAGTTCGGTACGTCGGCTACCCGTCGCCGTACTCGTCGACGATGACGACCTCGCCGTCCTCGACGGTGACGTTGATGAGCGTCTTCACGTCGTAGTCGGTGTCGTCGAGCTCGTTCGGCCCGGCCTTCTTGATGACGGCGACGACGTCGACGACGTCCGCGCCGACGTCGTTCTTCAGCGCGCCGAGAATCGCCTTCATCGTCCCACCGGTCGAGAGCACGTCGTCGAGGACGAGCACGCGGTCGCCCTCCTCGACGTCGTTGATGTACATCTCCGACTCGGAGTAGCCCGTCTGCTGGAAGAGCGGCACCTCGCCCTTCAGTCCGTACTGGCGCTTGCGGATGACGACCAGCGGGATGTCTGTCATCAGCGAGACGGCCGTCGAGATGTGGATGCCCATCGCGGCGGGCGTGACGATCTTGTCGACGTTCTCCAGCTCCGCCTTGCGAATGATCTTGATGACGATCTCGCGGAGCAGGCCCGGTTCGAGCATCGGAACGCCGTCACTGATCGGATGGACGAAGTACTCGTACTCTCCTTTCTCGATGATCGGAGCGTCAAGCAGCGACTGCCGCAGTTGGTCCATGACGACAATTTCTGCCGGCAGGGATAAATGGTTGTGATTCTGGAGCCGTTCGTGCTGCTGTCTCACGGCAGGACGGTCCGAAAGCACCCCACGGAGACGGGACAGACGCGTCTACGCGACGACCAACAGCGCGATGCCGACCGTCGTGACCGCGACCAACAGGAGGATGCTCGTCCCGATACCCGCGTGCAGCGAGACGGGCCACGCGGACTCGTCGTCGTCGGTCGCGTCAGTCTCCGTTCGACCGGCGACCTGCCGGACGACCGCCTTTGGGTTCCGGAGCGTCCGGGTGACGCCGGCCGCGGAGGCGACCGCCGCGCGGTCGACGGCGGCGTACGTCTCGGTGACGCCGCGGACCAGCCCACGCGTACCGTAGAACGCAAGCGGGTTGTAGACGGCGTCGACGTCCGGCACCCGGCCGATGCGGTCCAGCGGTTTCTTCAGGATCGCGAAGCCGACGACGCCCAGCACCGCCAGGATCAGCCCCTCCTGGACGTGACCGACCGTGTACGTCGTGTAGTCGAACCCACCCTCGTTGCCGGGGAGGATGGCGAACAGCGCGTCGGGGAATAGTCCGTAGACGATACAGAGCACCGCGACGCTGACCATCGCGATCTTCTGGATTGCGTTGGCGTCGCGGACCTCCCCGTCGTAACTCCCCTCGTAGAAGGCGTACCAGCCGAGTTTGATGAACGAGAGGAACGTGCCGACCCCGCCGGCCAAGAGGAGATACCAGAGCACGTCGAGATGTTTGTAGTGGGCCTCGGCGATGATCATCCCCTTGCTGACGAACCCGTTGAAGCCGGGGAAGCCCGCGATGGAGAGCGCCGCGACGACGAACGCCCCCGTCGTGACCGGCATGTCACGGGCGAGACCGCCGACGTACTTCAGGCTCTCCTCGCCGGTGCGGTAGATGACGACGCCGACCGTCATGAACAGCAGGCTCTTATAGAGGATGTGGTTGAACACGTGGCCGAACGCGCCGGCGGTCGCGATCGTCGATCCGATGCCGACGCCGGCGATCATGTAGCCGACCTGCGACTGGATGTGGTACGAGAGCAGTCGGCGCATGTCCTTCTGGAGGACGGCCATCGTCGCACCGAAGACAGCCATCGCTCCGCCCATGTAGGCGATCCAGAGGTGACCCTCCGGGAACGCGCGGTACATCGCGTAGACGCCGGTCTTCGTCGTGTAGACGCAGAGGAAGACGCTGGCGGCGACGTGTGGCCGCGGGTAGGTGTCCGGCAGCCACGCGTGCAGGCCGACAAAGCCGACGTTGACGCCGATGCCGACGGCGGCCAGCGCAAGCACCGCGGGGCCGCCGCCGACGATGCCCGTCGAGGCGCTGAAGAGGAACGAACCCACTTCGGCGTAGTGCCAGACGATGGCCGCGAGGACGAGACTGCCGCCGATGCCGTGCAAGACGGCGTAGCGGAAGCCCGCGCGGACGGCCTTGCCGCCGTAGTCCCAGACGAGGAGGGTGCTCGTGACGGCCATCAGCTCCCAGAAGAACACGAGCGTCAGCCAGTCGCCCGCGAACACCGCGCCGACGCTGGTGCCGACGTAGGTGAGCGCGTAGGCGGTCTGCTCGTTCGACGCCTCCGTCGCGGAGGAGTAGAGGACGGCGACGGCGCCGATGAAGCCGAAGATGATCCCCATCAGCCGAGAGAACTCGTCGACGTTGAACAGCACGACGTCGAAGCTGAACAGCTGCACCGCCCAGTGGGTCCCCGCGGGCGTGAGGAACGCGATTGGGACGACTGCGGCGGTGGCGAGCGCGCCGAGGGCGTGGCCGACACGACGCGGGACGAACGGCAGCAGCAGCGCTGCGACGAGCACGTAGACGAACGGCGGGATCGCGGTCAACGCCTCCATCAGGCGAACACCCCCACGACCGTCGCCGCCGAGACGACGTACTCGACGAGCTGCAGGAAGACCGCGCGTCCGGGAACGAGACCCAGAACGACTGACCCGGTCGCTGCGGTCAGGATGGGTGCGACGACGAACCACGACCCCTCGCCGCCGAGCCAACTGCGACGCTCCCACCCGCCAGCGGGCGGTCCGCCGTGATGGTGGTGGTCGTGGTCGGCGTGGTCGACGTGGTGGTCGTCGCGTCCCTCGCGTTCCTCGTGCTCGCGATCGACCGTCTCGCCGGTGTCCGTCTCGAGCTCGCCGGGACGGGTGTGGTCGCTCGGGTTCCGGTCGACGGCGTACTCGCCGTCGGAGTCGGCGAGCGGTCGACCGCTGGTCGCACCGTGTTGGTTCGACCCACCGTTACGCTCGCCGCCGTCGGCGGCGACGGCCGAGCGGCCGCCGAGCGGGTTCTCGATGAGTGGTTTCCGGTCGTGACCGTCGGGCGTCTCGCTCTCGAAGAACGCCTGGTAGACGACCGGCCAGAAGTACGCGATGTTGAGCACGCCGGAGACCAACAGCGCGACGGTGAACGCGACCGCACCGCCCGAGGCGGTACCGATGAGGAGGTAGAACTTGCTGACGAAGCCGGCGACGAGCGGGATGCCGGCCATCCCGGCCGCCGCGACGCCGAAGGCGGCCATTGTCAGCGGCATCCGTTTGCCGATACCCGCCATATCGCTGATGTCGTCGGTATGGGTCTCGACGTGGATCGCCCCCGCACAGAAGAACAGCGTGAGCTTCATGAACGCGTGGGCGGGGATATGCAGCAGCCCGCCGACGAGCGCGTATCTCGCGGCGTCGCCGCCCATCGACGCGCCGATGCCCAGTCCGAGCACGATGTACGACAGTTGGCTCACCGTCGAGTAGGCGAGTCGGCGTTTGAGGTTGTCCTGTCGGAGCGCGATGACGCTCGCCGCCAAGAGGGTGAACGCCGCGACGGCGGCCAGCGGGACGCCGACGCCGAGGTTCGAGACGGTGTCCGGCCCGAACACCTCGAGGACGACGCGCGCGATGCCGAAGACGCCGGACTTGACGACGGCGACGGCGTGCAGCAGCCCCGAGACGGGCGTCGGCGCGACCATCGCGTCCGGCAGCCACGAGTGGACGGGCATCAGCGCCGCCTTGACGCCGAACCCGGTCGCCAGGAGCGCGAACGCCGCGCGTCCGAGCGTCGGGTCGGCCGTTGCGAGCCCTTCGATGCCGCCGGGCGTGAACGAGATACTCCCGGCGAGCACGTAGATCAGGACCGTCCCCGCGAGGACGGCGACGCCGCCGCCGAACGTGTACGCGAGGTACTTCCGGCCGGCGGCGCGCGCCTCCGCGGTCTCGTCGTGTGAGACCAGCGGGTAGGTCGCCACCGTCAGCAGTTCGT
The DNA here is from genome assembly GCF_900110465.1 of Halogranum amylolyticum. Lineage (GTDB taxonomy): Archaea > Halobacteriota > Halobacteria > Halobacteriales > Haloferacaceae > Halogranum > Halogranum amylolyticum. The sequence continues at coordinate 109,348 of NZ_FODV01000002.1, read as the reverse complement.
AGAAGACGAACAGGACGAGCAGGTTCGACGCGAGCGCGACGCCGACGGCGCTGGCGACGCTGGCGGCGAACGAGGCGAAGTAGCGTGTCTGTGCGTGTTCGTCGAGGCCGCGCATGTAGCCGATGCTGTAGAAACTGGTGACGAGCCAGAGGAGGCTCGCCAGCAGCCCGAACAGCAGGCCGAGCGCGTCGGCCTGGAGCACGAAGTCGACGCTCCCGTTCCCGAGCGGGACGAACGCCCCGAGGTCGGTGACGTACGTGTCGCCGGCGAGGACGCCGGGAACCATGCTCGCGACGAGGGCGAGCGTCGATGCGGCGGCCAGGATCGTCCACCCTTCACGGACGTTCGGGCGGCGGCCCGACGCGAGGATGGCGACGGCGGCGACCGCCGGGACGGCGACCGCCGCGAGCGGTCTGAGCGATGCGATGTCTGTCATTGCTGGAGTAGGATTTCGAGGGTCGGTTCGAGCAGCGGTTCGAAGGTCGAGACGAGCGGGCCGAGCGTCACCGCGAGCAGCGCCGCGACGACGACGACGGCGATCATCCCCGGCGAGGGGTGGGCCAGGCCGTCGTCGGTCGGGTCGTCGGTGGTCGCGTCGTCACCGCCGTCTGCGACGGCGGCCGTCCCCGTCCCCGTCGCCGACGACGAGGTGGTCTCGGTCGTCGTCGACGTGCGGAAGTACATCCGCTCGATGAGGCGCAGGAAGTACGCGAGCGTCAGCAGCGTGCTCACGAGGATGACGACGGCGATCGGCCACGATTCGGCTTGGATCGCGCCGAGTGCGATGTACCACTTGCCGACGAAGCCGACCGCCGGCGGGACGCCGACCATCGACAGCGACAGGACGGCGAAGGCGGCGCTGAGAAGCGGCGCACGGGCGCCGAGCCCGTCGTACTCGTCGACGGTACGCGCGCCGGCGACGGTCGCCAGCGCGCCCGCGGCGAGGAACAGCCCACCTTTCATCACCGCGTGGCCGACGAGGTGGACGAGACTGCCGGTGACGGCCGCCTCGTTGGCGATGGCGACGCCGGCGACGACGAGGCCGAACTGCGACACCGACGAGTAGGCGAGCATCCGCTTGATTTCGGTCTGCATCACCGCGAGGACGCTGCCGGCGACGATACTGAGCGCGGCGAGCGCGAGCAGGAACTCCTGGGCGAACGCCGAGGACGTGAGGAAGTCGACGGTGTAGACGCTGAAGGTGACGCGTGCGAGCGCGTACGCGGAGACCGTCGAGACGAGCGCCGCGATGAGCCCGCTGACGCTGTCCGGTGCGCTGGCGTACGCCTCCGGCTGCCACGTGTGCAGCGGGAACAGCGCCGTCTTCACGGCCAGTCCCGTCGCGACGAGCGCGAACGAGGCCCCGACGAGCGTTGGGTCGGCCGTGGCCAGTTTCGTCGCCAGATCCGCCATGTTGAGCGTCCCCGTCGCGATGAACGCGTAGCCGATCCCGAGGAGGAACAGCGACGCGCCGACGGTGCCGACGAGGAGGTACTTCAGCGCGCCGACCGCCGCGCGGCCGTCGTCGCCGGTCGCGACCAGTGCGTAGGCGGCCAGCCCGGTGATCTCGAGGAAGACGTAGAGGTTGAACATGTCGCCCGTGATCGTCATCCCCGAGAGCCCCGCCAGCAGCAGCAGGTAGCCGGTGTAGAACGGCACGGAGTGCGGGCCGGCACGGCGCGCGTAGACGAGCACGCTGACGGCGATCGCCGAGACGAGCACGATGACGGCTGCGTTGAACCCGTCGACGACGAGTTCGATGCCGAACGGCGGCGCGAAGCCGCCGACACCGTGGTCGAGCGGCGAGCCGCTGGCGTAGACGGTCCCCGCGATTGCCGTCGCCAGCCCCACGTGGACGAGCGACGTCAGGAAGCAGAGCGGCCACCCGAGTCGCTCGAAAGCGAAGCCGGCCGCGAGCGTGAGCGCGGCGCCGAGAAGCGGGATGGCGACCAAAAGCGGCAGGAGCTCATTCATCGGCACGCACCTCCCGGAGGACGTGTTCGTCGAGCGTCCCGTACTCGGAGTAGATGCGGACGACGAGCGCCAGCGCCACCGCCGTGAGGCTCACCCCGACGACGATAGCCGTCAGGATGAGCACGTGCGGCAGCGGGCTGACGTACGTCGTTCCCTCGCCGCCGTGACCGAGAAGCGGCGGCGACCCGCCGGTCCGGTACGCCGAGGTGATGAAGAGCAGGAAGATACCCGACTGGAAGATGTTCATCCCGATGACCTTCTTGACGAGGTTCGGCGTCTCGACGAGCATGTACGCACCGGTGGTCAACAGCAACGCGACGACGATGTAGTTGTAGTGGGTGAAGAGGATGTTCGCGTTCATTGGTCGTCCTCCAACGGCTCGTTCGTGTCGAACCCGGCCGCGAGGAGGAAGAACAGTCCGGTGATGATACCGGCGACGACGGCCCCGATACCGAGTTCGACCAGTTCGATGCCGTACTTGCTCGCGTGCGAGATAGGGTAGGCGGTGTACTGCAGGAACGACCCGCCGAACACCAGCCCCCCGAACCCGACGAAGAGGAACGTCAACAGACCCGCGGTGACGAGTCCGAGCAACCGGGCGGCGTCGAGCCAGTCGCGAACCGGTTCGATCCCGAACGCGAACGCCAACAGCAACACGACGGTGCCGGCGATGACACCGCCCTGGAACCCGCCACCCGCCGAGTCCGCCCCGTGGAACATCACGAACAGTCCGAGCGTGAGGATGAACGGGACGATCACTCGTACGGTGGTCATGATGATGGTACTCTCGACGTACGGCGTCTGGTCTTCCGTGCGGAAGATGCGGTTGTTCGTCGACGTGCGGACCGTCCCGCCGTCCGTCCGATCGTCGTGACTCATACGAACGCCTCCCGTCGAAGGGCGAGCAGCACCGCGACACCGGCGGTGAAGACGACTGCCGCCTCGCCGAGGGTGTCGAACCCACGGTAGGCGGCGAGCACCGCCGTCACGGCGTTCTCGACCTCGGTCTCCTCGTACGCGTTGTCGAGGTAGTAGTTCGTCACCTCGCCGTCGACCACCGGCGACCCGGCGTCGCCCACGGCGGGGAGCGCCGGCACCGTCACCAGCATCGCCCCCAGGAAACAAACGAGCACCACGAACGTCCGCGGTCGGATACGCTCGAACAGGTGGTCGGTCGAGGGGTTCACCGTCTTCGCGACGGTCAACAGGAACAACAGCGTCATGATACCGGCGCCGACGGCGGCCTCCGTGAGCGCCACGTCGGGTGCCTGCAGCAGCACCCAGAGGATGGCGATACCCAGGCTGTAGGCGGCCGACGCGATGATCACCGCGAGGATGTCGCGCAACACGGCCGTCGCCAGCGCACAGCCGATGACGAACACGAGGATGGTCGCCTCGACCGGCGTCATCGGTCACCTCCCGTGGCGACGCCGGAGCCGTCGGTGGCGACGGAACCGGTCTCACCCGTCTCGTCGGATCGGGAAGCTTCCGAGGTCGCCGTCGCGCCCCGGTCGTCGTCCTCCTCGGTCCACGGTTCGATCCCCTGGTCGTAGGCGGCCCGCGCGATGGCGTGGGCGGCCGTCGGGTTCGTCACGAACATGAACACGACGAGGAACACCGCCTTCACCGTCGCGGTGTCGGCCCCGAACACGAGTGCGACCGCAGCGAGACTCAACACCGCTCCGAGCGTGTCGCTCTTCGAGGCGGCGTGCGCACGCGTGTAGAGGTCCGGAAGCCGGAGGATGCCGACCGCCGCGACGAAGCCGAAGAAAACGCCGCCGGCGGCGAGCGCGATTATCAGTATCTCGACGGGCGTCATATGACACCACCCCGCTCGACCGTGAACTTCGAGATGGCGATGCTCATCAGGAAGTTCAACAGCGCGTAGACGAGCGCCACGTCGAGGTAGCCGGGTTCACCGAACGCGGCGGCGATCAACGCGAGGATCACTACCGTGTTCGACCCGATGACGTTGACCGCGATGACGCGGTCCTGCATCGTCGGCCCCGTGACGACGCGGTAGAGGACGACGATGGCGAGCGCGACGAACGCACCCGCTGCGCCGAGCAGCGCGTCCGCGACGAGCGGCGACGCCGACGCTGCGCTCATTCCTCACCCTCCTCGCCTGCGGCGGTGGCCGTCGGCGCGTCCTGCTGTGTCGACTGCTGGTCCTCGCGCTCGGCCTCCCGCTCTCGCGGACTCGGGATTCGCGCGGCCGCGCGACCGTAGAAGACGAACCGGACGGCGCGTTCGAGCGCCCCCTCGAGGAGGTCGCGGCGGGCCGAGCGGGTCAGCGAGTGGATGTAGAACTCCCGCTGACTCACTTCGACGGTGAGCGTCCCGGGCGTGAGCGTGATACTGTTCGCGAGCGTCGTCGCCGGGAGGTCGTTCCAGACGGCCGCTCTGAACTGGACCATCTTCGGGTCGATCGGGAGTCGCGGGTGGAGGATGACGTACGCCAACGTGACGTTCGCCTTCGCGATCTCCCAGACGAGATAGGGGATATAGAGGAGCATCCGGCCGAATTCGCCGGGGATCCGCTTTAGGTCGGGACGTCCCTTCAACGAGATCTGCCCGAGGACGAGTGTGACGATGCCGGCGCTTATCGCCCCGGTCACGAGGTCGAACGTCCCGCTGAACCCACCCAGCGTGAGGTAGAACAGGTAGGACGTCCCGAACACGATGAGATACTGGCTGAGACTCTCGCGACCGACGAGGACGCCTCGCCGTGCCGGCCGTTCGACCGGCGCCTCTTCCACGTAGAGGTCACTCCGGGACAGTTCGAACTCCAGCGGACGGAGCATCGGTGCGTTGCCGCCGGGCTGGTACTCCGGGTCGACGACGATGCGGTCGAGGTCGTGTTCGTTCGCGTAGGCGACGATGACGCGGGCGAAGTCGGCCGGACTGAACAGATAGTCCTCGTCCCCGACGATCGCCGTCTCGACGTCGATGACCGGTTCGGCGGCTCGGTCCTCCGCCTCTTCGTCGCCGGCGAGGTCCTCCTTGGCCCACAGTTCGACGCGGTCCAACAGCTCTTCGGCGCGTTCGAACTTCTCCGCGCGGGTCGGCTCTACCGCCCGCCACACTGCGGGGTAGACGAAGTGGACGATCGCTGTTTCGCCCGTCTCCTCGGCGCGCTCGCGGGCGGTCTGGACGGCGTAGGCGACGGTGTTACGGAGCGTCGGCGACTCGCCGACCGGGACGAGTACGTGTGCGCTCGCTTCATCCGCCACGGGTTTTCCACCTCGTTTGGTGACTGTCCGGGGGTCGACAGTCCCTCGGCTCTGTTCGACTCCACATAGTAACTAATCGTTTGGAGCGAGTAGCTATTGACGCAAAACTATTCTCATCTCTCGTCGGGGGTTGTGGGTACAGTATCAGACGGACAGAAGCGGAAACGATTCCCGAACGAACGGACGGAAGCGCGGACGTTTGAGGAACGAACGGGAGTACGGAGACTCGGGAGACGAACGAAAACGCGCGCGCCCGGCGTGGAAACAGAAACCGTGGTCGCTCGCCGGTCGAGAACGCTGCGGAACCTACGCCTCGTCGAGTTCGCGGCCCAGTCCGGCCGCGACGCGTTCGCCGAGGGCTGCTTTGCTCCCGGCGAACTCCTCGGTCGAGTCTCCACGGACGAACAGGGTGCGCGTCTCGTCGTCGCCCATCACGGAGGCGTCGTTGGCGACGACGAACGCCAGCCCGACGCGGTCGAGGATGCGACGGGCCTCCTCGACCATCGCCTCGTCGTCGCCGGAGGTCTCGGCTTTGAAGCCGACGATGGTGAGACTCGGGTACTCCTCGCGGACCGTATCGATCAGCTTCGGGGTCGGGACGAGCTCGAGCGTCCGGGGTTCGCCCGAGCGGATCTTCTCGTCGCTCGCGTCGACGGTGTAGTCGCTGATGGCGGCGGCCGAGACGAGCGCGTCGGCGTCGCGACAGGCGGCCTCGACGGCGGCGAGCATCTCCGCGCTCGTCTCCGCTCGGCGGACGTCGGCGTAGTGGACGTCGGGTCCGTCGTGGACGAGCGTCACGTCTGCCCCGAAGACGTGACAGGCGCGCGCGACGGCGCGGCCGGTCTTCCCGGAGGAGCGGTTGGTGAGGACGCGAACCGGGTCGAGCGGTTCGCTCGTCGCGCCGGCGGTGACGACCACCTTCGTCCCCGCGAGTGGCTTCTCGGTAGTCGCGCTCGCGACGCCGGTGACGATGGCCGCCTCGGTGGCGATCTTGGCCTTCCCCTCTTCGACACGCGGGTCGACGAAGTCGACGTCCCACTCCTCCAGGCGGGCGATGGCGTCCAGCACGCCCGGATGGTCGTACATCGGTTCGTGCATCGCCGGAGCGACGACGACCGGCACGTCGGCGCCGAGGGCGGTGGTCGCGCAGGTCGTCACGGGCGTGTCGTCGACAGCGGCGGCGATCTTCCCGACCGTGTTCGCCGTCGCCGGCGCGAGCAACAGGACGTCGGCCCAGCCGTCGCGACCGCAGAGTTCGACGTGTTCGACGCGGCCCGTTAGCTCCGTCACCACGTCGTGTTCGGTGGCGAACTCGACGGCCCACGGGTGGACGATACCCTGTGCGCTGTGGGTCATCACTCCGCGGACCGACGCCCCGTGTCGCCGAAGTTCGTGGGCCAGTTCGACCACCTTCACGGCGGCGATGCTGCCCGACACACCGAGGGCGACGTTCACTCCTTCCAGCATTCGTTCGTGGTTCTGTTCGGTGCGATTTAACGGTGTCTCTCTCGGCGGTCGTGAAACCGACTTGATCAGGGTTCGACGGAAACCCTCTCACGCGACGATAGGGTCGGCGTCGTCTGACCCGGGCAGAACACCGGTTTGCAAGTGCTCACCAGAGAGAGCGCCTACAGCGGAACGAGACTCCGACACAGACAGCAGTTTTCAAATGCTCCCGGTAGAGAGCTACAGACGCTGCTGAATCTGGAAGGACTGCCACGTGAGCCCCATCTGCTCGAACGCCTCGCTGACTTTCTTCGAGTCGACCTCGTCGCTGAACTCGAACTCGTAGTACTGCCCGCCCTTGATCCCCTCGTTGTTGTCGTGGGAGGTGAGAAAGCCGAGCATCGCCAGTTTCGTCAGATGGTTGTACATCCCGCGTTGGCTCAGCGGGTCCGCGCCGTAGCTGTCGGCGACGTGTTCGTACGTCCTGTGGACCTCTTTCACCCGCGCGGGGGTGCGGTCGGCCTGCGAGAGATGTGCGACGGCTGCGAGGATGTACTGCTTGTGTGCGTCCTGGTCGGTGATGGAGTCGACCATGTCGCCGTACTCGAGGTCGTCTTTCGCCTGGTGGACGTGTCGCTCCGTGATGCTGGTAGTACCGGTGTTCTCTGCGATCTCGCCGGCCCGCCGGAGGAGGTTGATCGCCTTCCGCGCACTGCCGGAGGATTCCCGGGTCGCGAGCGCCGCACAGAGCGCGATGACGTCCTCGGTGTAGGTGCCGTCGTGGAGCGCGCGCGAGGCGCGGTCGTGGAGGATCTCGCGGAGCTGGTTCGCGTTGTAGGCGGGGAACTTCAACTCGGTCTCACAGAGCGTGTCTTTCACCTTCGGCGAGAGGTTGGTTCGGAACGTGTAGTCGTTCGAGATGCCTACGAGGCCGATACGGGCGTTCTCGATCTTCTCGTTGGCACGGGCACGCGGCAGTTCGTAGAGGATGGTGTCGTCGCCGCCGATGCGGTCGACCTCGTCTAAGATGATGAGGACGGTCCCGCCGAGTTCGTCGATCTCGTCGTACAGCATCGAGTAGACTGCCTGCGGGGCGTACCCCGTCGAGGCGATCATGTCCTTCGGCGACCGGAGTTCGTTGACGAGAGCGATGGCAACCTGATATGAGGAGGTCTCCTCACCGGTCGAGGTGAGGTTCTGACAGTTCACCTTGACGATGGTGAGGTTGATGGGGTCGTCGGCCTCCTCGTTCTTCTGGACGATGTCGCGTTCGAGCTGGTTCGTAAGATGGTTGGTGACCGCCGTCTTACCGACTCCCGTATCACCGTATAGAAACGCGTTCTGCGGCGGTCGACCCTTGTAGATCGGTTTGAGGACGTTGATGTACTCGCTCATGGCCTCGTCACGGCAGAGGATAGTCTCGGGGGTGTAGTCCTCCTCGAGGACCTCGATGTTCCTGAAGACCTCGGCCTCGTCCTCGAAAATAGAATCCGGTGCCATGTACTTCGACGCTCCAGTGCGCCCTACTTATCTTTTTTCAAGTGCTTCACGTGTTTCAAATGATTCCCCGTCTCCGGAACGCCTCGACGACCCTCTCACAGCAGTTTGCAAATGTTCCGAGCGAGAGCGGAGGGGAGGGAGTGACCCTCCCACAGCAGTTTGCAAATGTTCTGCGTGTGAGGAGGGGGAGGGGGTCGGACGTCCCGCTGTCACTTCCCGTCTCACCTCCATCCGGCCTCTCTCTCAGCGAGTTTCAACTGCTGGGTGCGGGCGAGGGTAACCGGGAAAGACGATCCGACCGTCGAGAGTCCACGACCTCACGAGTCGCGTCGACGACCGAATCTATAGACGGTCTCGGCGGCGTCGACACTCGTCTCCTCTCTCTGCCTAAACTATTATATATTATAAACTTTACTATATATGTTATTATTGCTGGTTAGGTAGAGAGTAGAAACCACCCGACAGCGGCCGAGTGCAACATTTGAAAACTGGTGTGTCGGGGCGAGAGAGCGCGTTCGTTTATATACTCATCTCATGACCGTCATCCACCCTCCCCCCTCTCGACGACTGAAACATTTGAAAACTGGTGTGGGAGGGTCACTGATCGGCGACTACGTCACTCGTCGGAGAGTCGACCGAGCTCGTCGTCGACGAGACTGGGGTGGGTTCGTTGGGGTTCCGGATGCGGCTCCGCGAAGTACTCCTGCATCGCCGCGATCGACTCCCGTTCGCGTGCCTGCCGTTCGGTCTCCGAGATCTCTTCACAGCCGGGCGGGACCTCGCGGCCGCGGTCGGTGAAGTAGCCCTCCGGAGCGACCCAGTCGTGGTAGTAGGGCGTCTCGGAGTCGTGGATCAGGGTGATGGCGACCTCCGCGCCGTGACCGGCGGCGACGATCGCCTGGTGGTAGCGTTCGGCGAGTCGTCCGCCGACGTAGACGCCGTCGACGTTCGTCCGGCCGAGGCCGTCGTCGTCGACGTAGCGTTTGCTCCCTGCGTCGCGGACGTCGACGTCGAGTCCGTCGAGGTAGTCGACGTCGGCCCACGAGGCGACGACGACGAACCGTGCGGCGAGCTCCGTGTCGTCCGACTCGTCGGTGGCGACGGTCGCGACGAACCGCGCGTCGCCTCCGGGCGTCTCCTCTCCTGCTTCGTCTTCGACACGCCGAACCTCCGTCACTCGACCGTCGAGGTGATCTGCGCCGTTCCGCGTCGACTGTGCCTCCAGCATGTCGGTGAACAGGTTCGAGTTCACACCCGCCGGAAAGCCGGGAAAGTTCTCGAGGTGGGCGTTCCGGCGGAGAATCGACTCGCCGTCGTCGACGACGACGGTTCCGAGCCCGGCGCGAGCGGTGAACACACTGGCCGTCGACCCGGCGACCCCGCCGCCGACGACGAGGACGTCGTAGCTGTCCATCTCCTCTCTCGTACCAGAGCCTGCCGTCGTCTGTCGTACCGTGTCGTCCGTCATCGTTTCCTCGTTCGGGTGTAGTTGGTATGGACGTTCCCACTTCGGCCACCAGTAGCTCGGAGCTTCGATTCTGAACGTCCACTCGTCTCGTCATCTCAGAGCTCCCCTGTGACGATGTCCGCGACCCGCTGGCAGTCGAACAGTGTTCGGTCGGGGATCTCGCCCAGCCCCGGATACTGGCCGAACTGCTCGGGGTACTGCTGCTGTGCCAGCATCTCGGTCTGGAAGAGGTTGATGACGGGCCCCTGCTCGGCCGTCCCGCCGGGGTAGAGATTCCCCTCTTTCACTGCCGTGAGCTCTTTGCCAACCTCGTGGTTCACGAGCGGTTCGACGAAGCGCGACTCGAAGGCGTCCTTCTCGTAGGTGACGCCCCAGTGGAAGACGACGATCTCGGGGTCGACCTCCAGGAGCGTCTCGTAGTCCGTCCTTCCGAACTCACCGGTCTCGACCCCATCGAAGGCGTTCCGGATGCCGAGGTCACGGTACTGCTTCATCTCGTAGCCCGCCGCGGTCGGGTCCATCGCGTAGAAGACACCCTTCGCGGGGTCGGACCCCCCGTTCATCAGCGCGATGCCGTCGGCCCGGATGTTCGTCGTGTCGTCGAGATCCAGTTCGAACCCCGGAAGTTGGCTGTAGAACCGCTCTTTCAGCAGTCGAAACGACTCATGAGGACGGTCGACGCCGACCACCCCGTCGCCGATGCCGAGCGCGACGCCCATGTCACCGTAACCGGTCTTGTAGGCGACCCACGACTCGGGGACCGCCTCGAACTCCACGGCCCCCATCGGTTCCATCGTCACCGCGTAACTCGACTCCGCGGTCTGCTGACTCGTCTCACCCGACCCCGTGGTGGAGTCGTCCATCGTGTTCGTCGTCTCCGTCGCCGCGTCGTCTCCAGACGTACCTGTACATCCCGCCAATGCGATACTCCCTGTAACCCCGACAGACAGCTCTAAAACCGCCGTCGCGTCTGATTCGTCTCTTCAGCCATGATTTTAGGCTAGCCTAAATTGACAAAATCACTCCGAATTTTAGGCGGGCCAAAACCTACTCGTCGTCGAGCGCGCGGTGTGGCGAGATGTGTGGCCCGGTCGGATGGTCGGCGTCCACGTCGGCGTCGACGCGGAACACGTCCCGTAGCAGCTCTTCGGAGACGACCTTCCGCGGCGGCCCCCAGTCGTACAGTCCGCCGTCCTTCATGGCGATGAGGTTGTCCGCGAACCGGGCGGCCTGTCCGATGTCGTGGAGGACGACGGCGACGGTGACGTCGCGTTCACGGTTCAACGTCCGGATCACTTCCATCACGCGCAGTTGATGGTGTAAGTCGAGATACGTCGTCGGCTCGTCCAAGAGGAGGACGTCGGTCTCCTGGGCGAGCACCATCGCGATCCACGCCAGCTGTTTCTGACCGCCGCTCAGGTTGCCGACCTCGTCGTCGCGGAGATGGTCGACGCCCGCCAGGTCGAGTGCCCGTTCGACGGCCTGCTCGTCGTCTTCGCCGACGGACTCGAAGAAGCCACGATGCGGGTAGCGACCGTGGTAGACGAGGTCCTCGACCGTGAGGCTCCCCGGTGCCTCGTTCTCCTGCGACAGCAGTCCGAGTCGCCGGGCGAGTTCTTTCGTCCCGAGGTCACGGACCTCCGCCCCGTCGAGGAGAACGTGGCCTCGGTCGGCGTCTAACTGCTTCGCCATCGTCTTCAGGAGCGTACTCTTCCCCGACCCGTTCGGCCCGACGAGCGCCGTCACCTCTCCGGCGGGGATGTCGACGCGTTCGCACTCGACGACGGGGTTCTCGGTGGTCGGATAGCTGATGGCGAGTTCCTCGCCGCGGAGATGCGTCGCCTCGGCGGCATCCGTCTCGTGGAGCTCTCTGTCGCCGTCCAACTGCTCGCGACCGACCGGCGACTCCAGCGATTCGTCGCTCATAGTTCACCTAACCGTTCTTTCTTGCGCATGAGATACAGGAAGTACGGCCCGCCGACGAGTCCGGTGACGATGCCGACGGGGATCTGCGTCGGGCTCAGCGCCAGTCGTGCGCCGACGTCGGCGGCGACCATCAGCGCCGGCCCGGCGAACAGACAGCCGACGACGAGTCGCTTGTAGTCGCTGCCGACGATGTTTCGGACGACGTGCGGGACGATGAGACCGACGAAGCCGACGATGCCGGCCACCGAGATGGCGGCGCTCGCGGCGAGGATGGCGACACCCGAGAGCGCGAATCGGACGCGCTCGACGGACATCCCCAGCGCTTTCGCCGTCTTCTCGCCGAGCAGGAGCACGTTCAGCTGCCGGGAGGCGACGATCGAGAGCGGTATCGTCGCGAACAGCGTCCACGGGAGGATCATCCGGACCTGCTCCCAGTCGGTGCCGGTGAGCGACCCGGTCGTCCACGCGATGGCGCTCTGGACGACGCTGATGTCGCTCGCCAGTAGATACATCGCCGTCTGCAGCGATCCGAAGATCGTCGAGACGATGACGCCCGCGAGGACGAGTCGGACCGGACTCGTCCCGTTCTTCCACGCGATGGCGTAGACGACGAGGAACGCCGTCGTCCCGCCGAGCGCGGCGAACACCGGGAGGAACGTCGAGAAGCCGGTGAAGACGACGAGCGTGAGCAGGATGGCGAGGCCGGCCCCCGAACTCACGCCGAGGATGTACGGGCTCGCGAGTTCGTTGCGAGTGACCGCCTGAAAGATCGCTCCCGAGACGGCGAGGTTCATCCCGACGAGGGCACCGACCACGACGCGCGGGAGTCGGATGTTCCAGACGATAAGCGTCTCCTTCGACAGGTCGACGCTCGCTGTCGACAGCCCCGTGAGGTTCGCGACGGTCGTCGCGACGCCCTCCCCGAAGAAGAACTGCAAGAGGACGTACGGGTTCGACCACACGATCGGGTCGAACACCGCGCGCCACGCCTGCTGGATCGACATGGTGAACGCGCCGAAACTCACCTGAACGAGCGTCGAGCAGAGGACGACGAGGCAGCTGCCGACGGCGAGAGTGAGAAGCGACCCGTCGAGCCACGCGGGCCACCACCTCGGCGCCGAGGTGAGTTCTGTCTTCTGTGTGTCACTCGCCACTGTGATCACTCACCCACTGATGACGCTCGACAGTTTGCCGCGGTCGAACAGTTCGCCGCTGAAGCTGTCGGGGAAGAAGTCGGTCGCGGCGCGCTCGAGCGTGAACAGATGCTGGATGGGACCCTGGTAGATGGGACCGCCGCGGAACACCATCTCGTTCTGCACTGCGGTGAGCTGTGAGGCGACGTCGTGCTGCTGCATGAACGAGAGCACGGTGTTCCGGAACTGCTTGGCCGTCTTGCTCTCGTGGCCGCGGACGAGGATGGCGTCGGGATCGACCTCCAGCATCGCCTCGTAGTCGACGGTGCCGCGGTCGCTCGTCGACAGACCGTCGATGCCGGTTCCCTCGAGTGCGTCCTTGATACCCAGGTCGTGGAACTGCTTCTTGTTCGTCCCCTGGTCGCTGAGACGGTACGGGTAGAACTGTTCGGGTTCGTCGCCGGCGGCGAAGGTGAGAAGCGCGTTCGGTCGCTCCCCCTCCGCCGGTAACTCCGACTGGACGCGGTCCACGTAGTTGTCGTGGAACGACTTGAACGCCTGATAGCGCTCCTGCTCCTGGAAGATCTGGGCGACTTTCTCGAACGCCTCGTACATCGTGTAGTAGTCGTAGTTGTGCCAGGCGGAGCTGTCCGTCCGCCGGAAGATGGTGTTGCCGATGAACGGCGCGACGCTCTCGGAGAGTTCGTCGACGTCGCTCTGTTCGAGACCGAACGACGACCCGCTCGTGAGCCAGTTGGGGTCGACGAGATGGACGTCGACGTCGAGTTCGTAGAACAGCTCCTTGTCGATCTGGGCGCTCTCACCGACCAACTGGGTCAGCCCCTCTTTGTCGACGCTGACGCCGTCGAGTTGGTCGTAATACTGCGTGTGGTAACGGGCCTTGTTTCCGACTGCGGCTAGTCCGTCTGCCTTTCCGAGCGCGACACCCATGTCGGCGTACCCCGACTCGTAGACGAGCCACGACTTCGGAACGGCCTCGAACGTCACGTCGCCCACCGGCACCATCGACACCGTATAGGACCCGGACTCCGAGTCGGCCGTCCCTTCGGACGTCCCGTTCGTGGTCGACCCGTTCGTCTCGGGTTCGCCGGTCGTCGCTTCTGAACCCTCCGAACCAGCACATCCTGCCAACCCGACAGTCAGCGCACTCGCACCGACACCGAGAAACGTTCGACGTTGCATGGTCGTTTTGGCACACCTAAAACAGAAAAGCGCTCCGGTTTTTTGGCTGGCCGAAATGACCGGTGCAGGTTATCGGGTGACGCGGTTTCGTCGAGCGAGCGGACGGCCTACGAGCCGATGCTCCGACCAACGAGCGCCCCCGAGCGGACGTTCGCCTCGACGGACCGCTCGCCCCACAAACCTTAGGTGACACGCGCCAAACCGGGAGGCGTGGACGAAATCGTCGTCACAACCGTCGTCTACGTGCCACCCGAGGAGGTGTACGACTTCCTCTTGGATTTCTCGCGGTATCCGGGCTACTCGAAGCATCTGAAGGAGGTCCGCAGCCACGGCGACGGCGGGCCGGGCACGGAGTACGAGTTCCGACTCGCGTGGTGGAAGCTCACCTACACGGCACGGTCGGAGGTGACGGAACTGGCGCCGCCCGACCGGATCGACTGGAAGATCGTCAAGGACATCCACGCCCACGGCTGTTGGCGGATCGAGGAACTCGACGACCTCCCGGCGGACGCCCCGGCGGACGCCGACACCGCCTGTCGCGTCTGGTTCGAGATCCGGTTCGACGCCGACTCCGCGAACTCGAACGCGCTCGATCTCCCCCGGTTCATCTCGTTCGACCGCGTGCTCGACAAGGTCAAACCGGTAGTCGTCAAGGAGGCCGAACGCATCGTCGAGCGTATCGTCGCCGATCTCGAAGGGAACCGCCGTCGTGTGGATTTGACCATCGAGAACAGACCGAGCGACCTCTGAGAGAGGTTATCGTAGCAGTTCAGAGATCTTCTCCGTGAGAACCGAACCCTGTGGCTCGCCGGGAATCTCTGGTCTTCCGGCCGGGTACGACAACCCCTATAACTGGTTAAACGAGAGCGAAGAGGCTGCAGAACTCCGTTCTCCCGTCGATCCCGCAATGGAAATAGTGATACGACCTGCGAGACTACGGCGGGCCATGAACAGAGGGGCGACCGGACCGTGCGCGTGATCATCATCGGGGCCGGACAGGTCGGGTCGAGTATCGCGGCCGACCTCGAAGACACCCACGAGGTCATCGTCATCGAACGCGACCCTGCACGGGTCGAGGAGTTGAACTACTCGCTGGACGTCCTCGCGATTCAAGGCGACGGGACCGCCGTCGCGACGCTCGAAGAGGCCGGCGTCGACAGCGCCGGGATGGTCATCGCGTCGACGGACAACGACGAGACCAACATCGTCGCCTGCTCGACGGTGAAGGCGATCAGCGACGCGTTCACCATCGCCCGCATCAAGAACACCGAGTATCTGCGGACGTGGGAGCGCTCGGAGAAGGCGTTCGGCATCGACTTCATGGTCTGTACGAACCTCCTGACCGCGGAGTCGATCGTCCGCATCGTGGGGCTGCCCGCGGCGCTCGACGTCGACCCCTTCGCGGGCGGACAGGTCCAGATGGCCGAGTTCGAGATCCCCGACGGCAGCCCGATCTCCAACCAGACGGTCCAGGAGGCCGACCGCTTCGACTCGCTGACGTTCGCGGCGATCCTCCGCGACGGGACCATCGAGATCCCCCGTGGGGAGACGGTGATCCGGCCGGACGACAGGGTGGTCGTCATCGGGAGTCCGAACAGCGTCCAGGAGTTCGCACAGACGATCGCCCCCGACGAGTCGCCCGGGACGGCGGAGGAGGTCGTCGTCGTCGGCGGCAGCGAGATCGGCTACCACGTCGCCCGACTGCTCGAAGAGCGGGGGTTCCGCCCACGGCTCATCGAGCAGGATCACGACCGGGCGCGCCAACTCGCTGAGGAACTTCCGAACACGGTCGTCATGGAGTCGGACGCGACCGACATGGCGTTCCTCGAACGCGAACACATCGGCGACGCCGACATGGTCGTCGCCGCCCTCGACTCCGACGAGAAGAACCTGCTCGTGACGCTGCTCGCGCAGCGACTCGGCACCGAGCGGACGGTCGCCGTCATCGACACCACCTCCTACCTCGAACTGTTCGAGACGGTCGGCGTCGACGTCGCGATCAGTCCCCGCGAGGTGGTCGCAGAGGAGATCACCCGGTTCACTCGCGAGGGCGGTGCGGAGAACATCGCGCTCATCGAGTCGAACAAAGCCGAGGTGCTGGAGATCGAGATCGACGACGCCAGCGTCCTCTCCGGACGGGCCATCCGCGACGCAGTCGGCGAACTGCCGACCGGCGTCGTCATCGGCGCTATCACGCGCGACCGCGAGTTCATCGTCCCGCGCGGGGACACCGTCGTCGAGTCCGGCGACCACGTCGTCGTCTTCGCCGACGCGGCCGTCGTCGACGAGGTAACCGCGAAACTCTGAACGCCGACGGGTTCTCCACGTCACTCACTCACTGGGTCGTTCCCGAACAGTATCTTCATATCTGCGAAGTTCGACGCACGTCTGTGTTCCGAACGAAGGAGCGTGTCGGGCCGTGAGACTGCGTGTCGATTATCGTGCCAGTCTCAGTCTCGTCGGCACCGTGTTGAAGTATCTGGTCGCGCCACTGGCGTTTCCGGTGTTCGTCGCCCTGATATACGGCGAGACGATCATCCCGTTCCTCGTGACGATGGCCGTCACCGCCGCACTCGGGTTTGGACTCGAGCGACTCCGACCCGACCCGGACATCCGCGCCCGCGAGGGGTTCCTGATGGTCGGTGTCACCTGGCTGGCGGTGGCGATGGTCGGTGCCGTCCCCTACCTCGTCGAGGCCCACGGCGTCCCGCTCGTCTTCGACCCGGTCCACCCCGAGTCGACGCTCGCGAACCCGGCGAACGCGCTCTTCGAGAGCATGTCGGGGTTCACGACGACCGGAGCGACGGTCCTCGGTGACATCTCCTTCGACTCGCACACGCGCGGCGTCATGATGTGGCGACAGTTGTCCCAGTGGCTCGGCGGGATGGGGATCGTCGTCCTCGCGGTCGCGATCCTCCCCGAACTCTCCGTCGGCGGGGCGCAGCTGATGGACGCCGAGGCACCCGGCCCCGGCATCGAAAAGCTCACCCCGCGCATCGCCGAGACGGCGCGTGCGCTCTGGGGAGCGTATCTCGGCTTCACGGTGCTCGAGATCCTGCTGCTCTACGGGCTCAACCTCGCCGGCATCGACCCGGCGATGACCGCCTACAACGCCGTCGCTCACGGTTTGACGACGATGCCGACCGGCGGGTTCTCCCCCGAGGCGCGGAGCATCGAGGCGTTCTCGGCGGCCGCCCAGTGGATAATCATCCCGTTCATGGTCGCCGCGGGGACCAACTTCGCGCTGTTCTGGCACGCGCTCACCGGCGACCTCGACCGCCTGTTCGAGGACACGGAGTTTCGGTTCTACCTCGGCGTGATGGCGTCGCTGACGGCGGTACTCGCGGGGATACTGTTCGTCGGTGCTGGCTTCGTCGGGCAGGTGCCCGCCGGTGAGACGTACGACGCAGCCTACCTCGCGGAGTACACCGACCGTGTCGTCATGCAGTTCGAGCCGTCGGTTCGGCAGTCCGCCTTCCAGGTCGTCTCCATCGTGACGACGACGGGGTACGCCAGCATGGACTTCAACGCGTGGAGCGCCCCGGCACAGTACGTCCTCCTCTTTGCGATGTTCGTCGGCGGGTCGGCCGGGTCGACCGGTGGCGCGATCAAGGTCGTCCGCTGGTACGTCATCCTCAAATCGGTCCGTCGAGAACTGTTCACGACTGCTCACCCCGACGCAGTTCGCCCCGTCCGACTCGGGGGCCGGGCGCTCGACGAGCGCGCCCTCCGCGGTATCTACGCGTTCACGCTGCTGTATCTGGTGTTGTTCTTCCTCTCGGTCGGCGTGCTGTTTCTCGACGCCGCTCGCGTCGACCTCGGGCTCTCGGTGCTCGAAACGATGAGCGCGACCGCGGCGACGCTCGGCAACGTCGGTCCGGGGTTCGGTACCGTCGGTCCGATGGGGAGCTATCTCCCCTTCTCGAACGCCTCGATGGTGTTCATGACGTTCCTGATGTGGATCGGTCGACTTGAGATCCTGCCCGTGCTTGTCCTCTTGACGCCGGAGTACTGGCGGCGGTAGGTCGCTGACGACGTCTCGGGAATGACGGGGACGACACCGCTTCGAGACGACAATCTTGATGCGAGTGGTGTGTCATCGCTACGTATGAACGCAGAGCGAGGCGGTCGACCGTGCGTGTAATTATCGTCGGTGCCGGCGAGGTCGGATCGAACATCGCTGCAGGGTTGGCAGACTCCCACGAGGTCGTCGTCGTCGACGTCGACGGTGAGCAAGTGACTGAACTGAACTACTCGCTGAACGTCCTCGCAATCCAGGGTGATGGCCTGTCGCTCGACACGTTAGAGGAGGCAGACGTCGGAAGTGCGGACCTCCTCATCGCGAGTACTGACGACGACGAGACCAATCTGGCGATCTGCGGAACGGCGAAAGTGCTCGGCGACGCGTTCACTATCGCCAGAGTCAAACAGGTCGGATTTCTTCGGACGTGGGAACGAGAACCCGGTGCGTTCGGTGTCGACTTTATGGTCTGTTCGAACCTGCTCACTGCTCAGGACATCGTGCAGGTCATCGGCCTCCCGGCCGCGGTCGACGTTGCCAGATTCGCTAACGGACTCGTACAGATGGCCGAGTTCGAACTCGACGAAGACAGCCCGCTCGTCGGTCAGACGGTTCGCGAGGCCGACCGCTTCGAGCTGCTCACGTTCGCCGGAATCGTTCGGGACGAACGAGTCGAGTTACCGCGCGGTGACAGCAGACTCGACGTGGGCGACAGAGTCGTCGTCATCGGTCCTCCGGAGAGTGTCCACCGGTTCGCGCTGACGGTGTCGCCGACGGAGGCAGCCAACGACACCGAGAGCGTGTTCGTCATTGGTGGTGGCGAGATCGGGTACCAGACCGCTCGGTTACTGGAGGAACGAGGTCTCAGTCCGCGGCTGGTGGAATCGGACGAGAGTCGAGCGCAGGAAGTGGCCGAGGAGTTGACCGATACGCTCGTCTTTCAGTTTGATGCGACCGACAGTGACGCGCTGGAACAGGAGAACTTCGGCGAAGCAGACGTCGTCGTCGTTGCACTCGAGAGCGACCAAGAGAATCTCTTTGTCTCCTTGCTCGCCAAGCGATTCGGTGTGAATCAGACCATCGCAGTCGTCGAGACCGGTGACTACCGTCAACTGTTCGAGGCAGTCGGCGTCGACATCGCAATCAACCCGCGTGCCGTAACCGCAGAGGAGATCAGTCGCTTCACCCGCGAGCAGATGACGGAGAAGCTCGCCTTCATCGAGAACGAGAGTGCCGAGGTGCTAGAGGTCGAGATCGACGACGAGAGTGCACTCGTCGGGAGGCCGATTCAGGAGTCGGTTCCCGACCTCCCGGCGGACGTCGTGGTGGGAGCGATCACCCGCAACCGGAAACTGGTCTCTCCACGTGGAGAGACGGTTATCGAACGCGGAGACCACGTCGTTCTCTTCCTCGAAGCCGACAGTGCAGAGGCGGTTACCGCGGCAGTGTAACGAGGGACACGACGGGTGTCGAGGTCGAGGTCGAAGTCGAGTTACGACTCCCCGCCTTCTGCTCAGGACCCCCAGTACGACGGCGTGAAGATGACGAGCACCGAGAGGATCTCGAGTCGGCCGATCCACATCAGAAACACCATGTAGAGTTTCGCCGCGTTCGAGAACGGGAGGAAGCTGTTCATCGGGCCGACGATCCCGACGCCGGGTCCGATGTTGCCGAGCGTCGCGATGGTGGCGCTCACCGCCTCGATGGCCGACAGTTCGACACCGGTTCGGAGTCCATCGAGGTAGAGGACGACCGCGGAGACGGCGAAGATGAGGAGGAACGTCATCGTGAAGACGAACAGGCCGCGGACGGTACCCTCGTCGACCACGTCGTCGGAGAGCCTGAGCGGGCGGACGGCGTCGGGGTGGACCGTCGTGAACAGTTCGCGGACGATCGTCTTCTGGATCAGATACCAGCGGATGATCTTGATCGACCCCGCGGCCGACCCGGCGGATCCGCCGAGGAACATCGCGAAGAGGAGGATCAGCTGCGTCGACTGGTCCCACGTGTTGAAGTCCATGCTGGCGTACCCCGTCGTCGTCACGATCGCAGCCGTCTGGAAGGCGGCCTGTCGGAGCGAGTGTTCGAGGTTCCCCGGAATCTCCCCGACGTTCGTCGGCGTCGTCTGGAGACCGATCCCGACGAACAGCAGCGTCGCCAGCACCGTCCCGACGACACCCATCGCCGTGAGATACGTGCGGAACTCCGTGTTCCCCGTCAGCCGACCTGGTTCGCCCTTCAGGACGTACCAGAACAGCGCGAAGTTGGTCCCGGCGACGATCATGAAGACGGTGATCGCCCACTGGATCGCCGGTGAGAACGCCTCGGCGCTCCGCGCCTCGGGAGAGAACCCGCCGGTCGGCATCGTCGTCAACGCGTGGGCGACCGCGTTGTAGAAGTCCATGTTCGGAGCTACTCCGGCGAGATGGAGACCGTAGTAGACCGCGAGCGCCGCGACGGTGAAGCCGATGTAGATCCGCCAGAGCGCCTGTGCGGTGTCCCGGATTCGTGGCGTCAGTTTCTCGAGGGACGGCCCCGGCGCCTCCGCGTCCATCACCTGTGCGCCACCGACGGAGAGTTCGGGGAGGATGGCGACCATCAGGACGACGATCCCCATCCCGCCGAGCCACTGGGACAACTGTCGCCACATCAGTATCGACCGCGAGTGACGCTCGAAGGAGATCTCGCCGAGGACGGTCGATCCGGTGGTCGTGAACCCCGACATGCTCTCGAAGAGTGCGTTCACCGGATGGGCGACGGTTCCCTCCCCGGCGACGAGATACGGAATCGCCCCGACAATGGGGATCACCAACCAGGTCAGACTCACCAACAAGAACCCCTCGCGGTGACCGAGGTCGGGTTCGGAGTGAAGCCGTTCTAGACCGACGCCGACTCCGAGCATCACTCCCAGCGTTACGACGAAGGGGACGAGGCTCTCACCGTAGTAGAGCGCGACGGCGATAGGAACCGCCAGCGGGATTGCCATGTACTTGATGACGGACCCGAGAAATCCGAGACTCGCCCGGTAGTCTACGTATTTCGATAGATTCGCGTTCATCTGTTCGGTAGGAGCAAGAAAACCCAGCAGACATAAGACTCCTTAGATAGACGAAGGCCGGCAGACGGGCGGCGGATTGGTCGTCGATGGCTGCTCTCTGCCGATATTTTCCCGTTCTCGACGCGGACCGACCAGAGGCTACGATACGACTCGGACGTTTATTGGTTCACGCTACCAACTACCACGGTATGCCTCCGTGTCACCGACGAGACGACCGATCCGCGGGGTTCGACCCGTGAGCCACGCTGGCGAGCGCGCACCCGCGACGAGTCTGGGGCTACTCGACGCGACGATGGTCGGCATCGGCGCGATGATCGGTGCCGGTATCTTCGTCCTGACGGGCCTCGCCGCGAACATCGCCGGCCCGGCCGTCATTCTCGTGTTCGCGCTGAACGGCGTCGTCACTTCGTTCACCGCCTTGGCGTACGCCGAACTTGCGGCGGCCATCCCGCGCAACGGCGGTGGCTACGCCTACGTCCGAGAGGTGTTCTCCGCACCCGTCTCGTTCGTGATGGGGTGGACGCGGTGGTTCACCTACATGATCGCCGGAGCGCTGTACGCACTCGGTTTCGCCTCTAACTTCGTGGAGTTCGGCCATCTCTACGGTATCGACCTGCCCGGTCCACCCGTCGCCTACGCACTGCTCGTCGTCGTCGGCTTCGTCGCACTGAACGCGTTGTCGACCGCAGCGAGCGGCGGTGCGGAGACGGTCATCACGCTCGTCAAGATCGCCATTCTCGGCGTGTTCGTCGCGTTCGGGTTCTCGGTCGCCCGTGTCGGGGAGTTCCGTCCGTTCTTTCCCGAAGCGGGACCGGTCGCACTCCTCCCGGCGATGGGGCTGACGTTCATCGCCTTCCAGGGGTACGACCTCATCGCGACCGTCACCGAGGAGGTCGAGAACCCGACCGTGAACATCCCGCGGGCCATCGTCCTCAGCGTGGTCGTCACCGTCGTCGTGTATCTCCTCGTCGTCTTCGTCGCCATCGGTACGCTCGGCGCGGAGGCACTGGGAGCAGCGGGTGAGACTGCCGTCGCTCGCGCCGCAGAGGGGTTCATGCCGACGTTCCCGCTCGTCGGAACCGGTGCGGCCATCATCGCCTTCGGCGCGGTGTTCTCGACGGTCAGCGCGCTCAACGCCGTCGTCATTGGATCGAGCCGGGTCGCGTTCGCGATGGGTCGCGAGCGTCAACTGCCCGCCGCGCTCGGTCGGCTCCACTACCGCTACGGGACGCCGTTCGTCGCCATCGTCGCCAGCGCGGTCGTGATGCTCGTCGCCGTCCTCGTCGTCCCCATCCGGGTCGTCGGCAACCTCGCGAGTCTCTTCTCGCTGCTCGGGTTCTCCATCGTCAACGTCGCGGTCATCCGATTGCGTCGCCAGCAACCGGACCTCCGACGGCCGTTCGAGCTCCCTCTGTACCCTTACACACCGATCCTCGGCATCGTCTGTAACCTCTTTTTGAGCCTCTTCATCGACCCCTTCACCTGGCTGTTGGCGCTCGGGTGGCTCGCAACCGGCGGGGTCGTCTATTTGCTCCTGGCCCGCCGAGGGTACGGTGAGGGCGAGCGCCGTGAACCCGAGATCGCCGAGGCAGAACCCCTCGACCTGGAGGAGGACCCCACATGAGTACCGACGACCCGACACGAGACCTGCGCGTCGTCATCGCCGGCGGCGGCGAGGTCGGCGTGCGCACCGCAGAACTGCTCGCCGACCGCGGCCACAGCGTCACACTCGTCGAGGACCACTCCGAGCGAAGTGCCTTCCTGAGCGACGAGTACGTCGCGACGATCATCGAGGGTGACGCCTCGCGTCCTTCCATCCTCCGACAGGCGCAGCCAGAGCGGAGTGACGTGGTCGCGGCGCTTACCGACGACGAACCGACGAACTTCGCGATCTGCATGGCTGCCCAGCGACTGGCAGACGTCCGAACCGTACTACGAACGACAGCGCGTCCGGACGATCTCTACACGGAGTACGTCGACGAGGTCGTCTTTCCCGAGCGGACCGGTGCGCGCGCCGCTGTCAACGCTATCACGGGCGAAGGCGTCCGGACGGTCGAAGACGTCTTCGGCGACGTCGAGATTCTGGAGGTGGAGATCGCCGAAGGCGCACCGGCCGCCGGTCGACAACTCAGCGAGATCAGACTGCCACGAGGGAGTCTCATCATCGTCGACTACGCGGGGAACCGCATCGGCGGGCCGGAGACGGTGCTCGACCCCGGCAACCGCTACGTCGTCGCCGTCGAGTCCGACGTCGTCGACGAGGTGATGAACCTCTTCCGTGGCTGATACTCGATAGAGAGGCTCGTACTCCTGTGCGTGCTCGCCAAGCCGTCGCACTCTCGACGGTGACTCTCTTCACGCGCTTGTCTCTGCGCTCGCACGGCGACCAGTGCTCGGGGCCATCAACCTTATGTGTATTGCACTGCTTGCCCAATACGACGCTTCGTTCTTGGAGGGCCGAAGCGTCAGCGGGGACCAGGGCGACTGGCTGAGTTTTCAGCCATCGTCGCCATTCTCTCATCGGATCTCACTCGTCGACGAGCGACGGCGACGGCTCTCTCGTCGAACGTGTCGGGCAGAAGTAAACAACACTGCAGAAGACGTTCCTGATCGCTCGACCTTACCGTTCGACGGCACTGGCCGCGCGAACGATCCGTTCCTCGCCGAACTTCGGACCGATGAGCTGCAGTCCGACCGGGAGTCCCTCGGTCTCGCCTGCGGGGACCGAGATGGCGGGGAGGTTCGCGAGGTTTACCGGGACGGTGTTGGCGTCGGCGAGATACATCTGCAGCGGGTCGTCGAGACTCTCGCCGAGTTCGAACGGCGGCACCGGCATCGTCGGCGAGGCGAGCACGTCGACGTCGGCGAACGCCTCGTCGAAGTCCTGTTTCACCCACGCGCGTGCGTCCTGGGCCTTCGCGTAGTACTTGTCGTGGTAGCCTGCAGAGAGCGCGTAGGTCCCGAGGAGGACGCGACGCTTGACCTCCGCACCGAACCCCTCCTCGCGGGCGTCAGCGAACGACTCGTTCCAGTTGCCCTCGTAGCCGCCGGACTTCCCGTAGCGTACGCCGTCGAAGCGGGCGAGGTTCGAGGACGCCTCCGACATCGCGACGACGTAGTACGCCTGTACCGCGTGTTCGACAGAGGGGAGCGAGACCTCCTCGTACTCGGCGCCCTGCGCCTCGAGGTCGTCGATGGCGTCCCAGAACGTCTCGACGACGCCCTCGTCGGCACCGTCGAGCAGTTCGGTCGGGACGCCGACGGTCAGGTCGTCGACGTCGCCGTCGGCGGCGCTGGCGTAGTCCGAGTCGGCTCCCTCCTCGCGGGTCGTCCCGTCGCGCCCGTCCGGCCCGGCGATGACGTCGAGCAGTTGGGCGGCCTCCTCGACGGTGGGCGCGATCGGGCCGATCTGTTCGAGCGAGTTGGCGTACGCGACGAGGCCGTACCGGGAGACGAGCCCATAGG
Organism: Halogranum amylolyticum; assembly: GCF_900110465.1. GTDB lineage: Archaea > Halobacteriota > Halobacteria > Halobacteriales > Haloferacaceae > Halogranum > Halogranum amylolyticum. The sequence continues at coordinate 84,921 of NZ_FODV01000002.1, read as the reverse complement.
TCGGTTTGATGCCGACGACGCCACAGAACGCGGCCGGACAGCGGACGGAGCCGCCCGTGTCGGAGCCGAGTGCGAGGTCGGCCTCGCCGGCGGCGACGGCCGCCGCACTGCCACCGGAGGAGCCGCCGGGGACGCGCGACTCGTCGACCGGGTTCTTCGTCGGGCCGTAGGCGGACGTCTCCGTCGTCGTCCCCATCCCGAACTCGTCCATGTTGGCCTTACCGGCGATGGCGGCGCCGGCCTCCTTCAGGCGTTCGACGACCGTCGCGTCGTAGGGTGGGACGTAGTCCTCCAGCATCGCAGAGCCGCAGGTCGTCCGGAGCCCCTTCGTGCTGATGTTGTCCTTGACGGCGACCGACTTGCCGGCGAGCGGTCCGTCGCCCTCGCCGTCGATAGTCTCCTCGGTGATGAAGGCGTTCAGACCGCTCATGACACCCGCGGCCCCTTGAAGAAGCCGTCCTCCGTCTCGGCTGCATTCGCGAGCGCCTCCTCCTGTGAGAGCCCCTCGTGGACCTCGTCGGGACGCATCACGTTCACGAGGTCGGACTCGCGGTCGACCTCCGGTACCTCGTCGAGCGCGTCGAAATACTCCAGAATGTCGGCGAACTGCGTGGCGAACTCTTCGACTTCCTCGTCGTCGAGGTTCACCCGCGCCAGCTCGGCGACGTGACGCACCTCGGCTGCGTCAACGCGGGATTGGGTCATACTTCGAGGGTGCCACGGGCCGGGAGTAAGGGTTTCGGTGCGGCGCCGCGACGCCCACCAGCCACGCGCTCATCCCGCTCGTCGCCGACGCCGCTTCCGTGTCGTTCCGCTGTCGCCCCGAGACCGAGATCAGGCGACGACGCGGCTCCGCACTGCCCTCCACGGGATTGTTTCACACGATTGGTCACCAGACTTAAGTTGCTCAGAGCCCAACAGATGATTGCATCGAACCAGAGAGACCCTTCTCTCCCACCCCATCCCACAATGACTGAAAGTGTCCGAAGTTACACGGGCCAGCGTGCCCGTTCGCGTGAGGAAGAGACAGAGTCCGAGTCCGACCCCTCGGAAGAGCTACGCTGCCCGGAGTGCGGAGGACAGCTGAACGCAGACACGTCGAACGGTGAGACGGTCTGTCAGGACTGTGGCCTTGTCGTCGACGAGGACGAGATCGACCACGGTCCCGAGTGGCGGGCGTTCGACTCCAAAGAGAAAGACCAGAAGTCCCGCGTCGGTGCCCCGACCACCAACATGATGCACGACAAGGGGCTGTCGACGAACATCGGCTGGCAGGACAAAGACGCCTACGGCAACTCGCTGTCCAGTCGTCAGCGCGAGAAGATGCAGCGACTGCGGACGTGGAACGAGCGGTTCCGCACCCGCGACTCCAAGGAGCGTAACCTCAAGCAGGCGCTCGGCGAGATCGAGCGGATGGGGTCGGCGCTGGGTCTGCCGGAGAACGTCCGCGAGACGGCGTCGGTCATCTACCGTCGCGCGCTGAGCGACGACCTGCTCCCGGGCCGCTCCATCGAGGGCGTCGCGACGAGTTCCCTCTACGCAGCAGCGCGACAGGCTGGGACGCCTCGCTCGCTCGACGAGATCACGAGCGTCTCCCGCGTCGACAAAGACGAGATCGCCCGGACGTACCGCTACGTCGTCCGCGAACTCAAACTGGAGATCCAGCCCGCAGACCCCGGCAGCTACGTACCGCGGTTCGCGAGCGACCTCGAACTCTCCGACGAGTCCGAACGACGCGCCCGCCAGCTGCTGAAGAACGCCAAAGAGGAGGGCGTCCACAGCGGGAAGTCGCCGGTCGGGCTCGCCGCGGCCGCCGTCTACGCCGCCTCGCTCTTGACCAACGAGAAGGTCACACAGAGCGAGGTCTCGGACGTCGCTAACATCAGCGAAGTCACCATCCGCAACCGGTATCACGAACTGCTCGAAGCCGAAGAGCAGGTTCAGATGCCCTGAGCGGAGCCGGGTCTCTTCTCCACGCGACACTCTCCGGGCACTGTCTTTTCGCCGTTCGTCCGAGTGAGTCTCCCATCGCGAGTCGGAATCTGCAAGTCCTCTCCGGCGGGAGAGGCCGGTATGGAGACGACGCGTCACTTCACTGCGACCGTGTACATCGTCAACGACGGTGCGACCGCGCTCCACCACCACCGCCGACTCGACATCCGCGTCCCACCCGGCGGTCACGTCGACCGCGACGAACTGCCGCACGAGGCCGGCCTCCGTGAGGTTCGCGAGGAGACCGGTCTCGACGCGACGCTGGTCGCCGACGTCGCCGACGTCGACGCCCCCGCCGGCGAACCGCTCCCCCAACCGGCGCACATGATGCTCTACGACATCAACGTCCACGGGGACGGGACGGTCGGCCACCAACACGTCGACCACGTCTACTTCGCCCACGTCGACGGCCGCGAGATCGACCCCGACGGCGACGACGAGGTCGAGTCGGAGATCTGGGACTGGTACGGCGTCGACGAGCTCCGTGCCAGCGACGTCGACCCCGACACAGTGCAGATCGGCGTCGAGGCTATCGAGACGGTCGGAGAACGGTACGGCTAGCGGATAGCTGTAACTTCAAGTGCGAGAGCGAAGCCAGAGCGGCCGTGCGCTGACGAGCGACCGCGTGGCGACGCCGCGACCGTGCGACACACCGCCACGCGTCTAGGTCTACCGCGTGTCGCCTGCTCGCTACCTTCTTACTCCTCGCAGAGCGAGCGGACGTACTGGCCGACGTGGTCGTCCATCCGTCGTTTGAACCCGTCCTGTCGCGCGAGTCGGTCCAGTTCCCGTGCGGCGTAGGTTCCGTACTGGACCGCCTTCTTCTCCGCCGTCCGAACCGACTCCGGAAGTACGTCTGTCGCGGCCCGTCGGAGCGCGACTTTCCGTTCGTCCGCCGTGGCCAGCAACTCCGCTGGAAGTCGAAGCGCGGCGTCGACGACGCGGTCGTGCAACAGTGGCGCGACCGGTTCGACGCCGGCTGCTCGCAACGCGAGGACGTCACGCTCCAGCTGGTCCGGGAGCGTCGCGATCACCTCGCGCGTCGCTCCGCGAACCGTGTCGGCGTCGACGCGATGGTCGGCGGCGGGGTCGACCACCTTCGAGTAGCCGCCGAACAGCTCGTCGGCACCCTGTCCGACGGCGAGTCGGTCGTAGCCGTCGGTCGCCGCCCGCTCCGCAGTGAGATACAGTGGAAGAGCTATCTGGATATCCATCGGGTTATCTCGCCCGATAGCCGAGACCAGCTTCGGCACCGCACGCTTCAGATCCGCGTGTGTAAACTCGACGACGTGCAGGTCGCGGTCCATCGCGTCGGCCGCTGCGATCGCGGCGGCGACGTCGTGGCTCCCCTCGAAGCCGGCGACGTAGAGCGGTGCGTCGGGGACACCCGCGGCGACGAGTCCGGAGTCGAGTCCGCCGGAGAACGCGACCGCGAGGCCGTCGTCGTCGACGTCGCGAACGCTCGCTAACACGGCGTCGCGGACCGCGTCGACCGCGACGTCGGCGTCAGCGACGGGTGGGTCGGGGAGCCGCCACACCACTTCGTCGCCGTTGCTGTCTCGGGCGACACCCGCCGGAACGCGCCGTGGATCGTCGAGGTCGGTCCGGTCGACGCTCCAGCGACGGTGGTCGCCGCGTTCGGAGAAGAGCGGTTGCCGGCCGAGCACGTCGCGGACGAGGCAGCCGTCGACCTCGCCCGCGAACCCCGCCGTCCCTGGCAGCGGGTCGCCGGCGTCGAGCGCGTCGCGGACGAACGACTCATCTGCACCGCGCATCACAGCAGGTCGATGATGCCGTGTTTCATCCGCCGCTTCGCGCCGCCAGCGGCCTGTCGGAAACTGATGTGCCACGGCGTGCGCGATCCGACGTAGCTGGTGCGTCCTTCGACGATGGCGTCGAGGATCGCCTCCGCGCTACGTTCGTCGACGGCGACTTCCGTGATCGCCTGCCCGACCATCTCGCTGATGTGCGCGTCGCTGCCGGCGGTCATCGGCAGCCCTCGATCGGCCGCGAACCGCTCGGCTTTCCGGTTCGCGAGTCCGGTCAGGAGCCGGGAGTTGTACACTTCGATAGCGTCGGCGTTCGCCAACTGTTCGCGGGTGACGTGCGGGGCGACGCCGTGGCGTGACTTCTGAAAGGGATGGGGGATGACTGCGACGCCGCCCTGCTCGCGGATTCGATCGAGCGTCTCGTCGAACGACAGGCCCGCGGGGACGGGGTCGTCGATGCCGAACGCGAGGACGTGTCCCGCGGCGCTCGTAACCTCCATCCCGGAGATGCCGACGAGTCCGTACTCGGGCGCTCGCTCGACGGCTTCGAGGCTGGCGTCGAGTTCGTCGTGGTCGGTGATGGCGATGGCGTCGAGATCCACTGCGGCCGCTTGTTCCAGCAGTAGATCGACCGGGTCTCGCCCGTCGTACGACAGCGACGAGTGCGTGTGCAGCTCGACCGATAACACGGACGTTCGTTGGCACCACCCGTAAAAAAGCTCCGCGGTCCGACCGTCTCTCACGTCAGCCGACTGGCGGGAGTCGCCGACTCGATCCCTTACGACGAGTGCAGCGACGTACCGAGCGGCTTATTTTTTGGCGACGACGCTCGGGACGACGATGAGGATCGTCAGGACGGCTGCGGCGGCGACGCCGATCCCGTAGAGTACCATCGGACTACCGAACCCACCGTGCTGGAACTCCGCGAGCAAATCCGGTGCGATGATGCCGAGTCCGACGACGGCCAACAGGACGCCGAGTCCACCCCAGACGAGTGATTCGTTCATTGGTGAACTCTGAAACGACCGACCGTGTTATGTGTACCGGATTGGGTCAGTGGCACACGCCGGCGCCCCGAGCTTCCCGTCTCGAGACGCCACGACCCCCGAGTCGCTGGTAGAGACGCGGCCGTGTTGGCGGCGTGTGCGCCTCGTACCGTGATTATTGTGCACGCATGTGCATATAGAAAAGCATTAACGGCCCCTCTTTCAACAGGAAGGTGAATGAGCCTACCCGACACGGATCACGACCTCATCCGGGACGAACTCGGTCGGGACCCGACGCCCGCCGAGGGTGCGCTGTTCGAGAACCTCTGGAGCGAACACTGCGCGTACCGCTCCTCGCGCCCGCTGCTCTCGGCGTTCGACTCCGAGAGCGACCAGGTCGTCGTCGGTCCGGGAGACGACGCCGCGGTCGTCGCCGTCCCGCTCTACGAGGGCGACGACGAGACCTACGTCACGTTCGGCATCGAGAGCCACAACCACCCCTCCTACGTCGATCCGTTCGACGGCGCGGCGACGGGCGTCGGCGGCATCGTCCGCGACACGCTCTCGATGGGTGCGTACCCCATCGCACTCGCAGATTCACTGTATTTCGGCGACTTCGATCGCGAACACTCGCGCTACCTCTTCGAGGGTGTCGTCGAGGGAATCAGCCACTACGGCAACTGTATCGGCGTTCCCACGGTCGCCGGCAGCGTCGACTTCCACGAGGGGTACGTCGGTAACCCACTCGTCAACGTCGCCTGCGTCGGCCTGACCACCCCCGATCGTCTCGTCACCGCCGAAGCGCAGGAGGCCGGCAACAAACTCGTCCTCGTCGGCAACGCCACCGGCCGCGACGGGCTCGGCGGCGCCTCCTTCGCGAGCGAGGACCTCGCCGAAGACGCCGAGACCGAAGACCGCCCGGCCGTCCAGGTCGGCGATCCGTACACGGAGAAACTACTCATCGAAGCCAACGAGGACCTCGTCGACGAGAGACTGATCCGCTCGGCGCGCGACCTCGGTGCGGCGGGGCTGGGCGGTGCCTCCAGCGAACTCGTCGCCAAGGGCGGGTTCGGCGCCGAGATCGACCTCGACCGCGTCCACCAGCGCGAACCCGAGATGTCGGCGCTCGAGATCCTGCTCGCGGAGTCCCAAGAGCGGATGTGCTACGAGGTCGCGCCGGAGGACGTCGACCGCGTCGCCGAGATCGCCGAGAAGTACGACCTCGGCTGTTCGGTCATCGGCGAGGTCGCCGAGGGCAACTACGTCTGCACGTTCGACGGCGAGGTCGTCGTCGACGTTCCTCCCGAGTTCCTCGCCGACGGCGCGCCGATGAACGATCTCGACGCGGTGAGTCCGGAGCCGCAGGAGCGTAACCTTCCGGAAGCCGGTCTCACGGAGGCGTTCGAGGCCGTCGTCGGCAGTCCGACCACGGCGAGCAAGCGCTGGGTCTATCGCCAGTACGACCACGAGGTCGGCGTCCGGACCAGCGTCGGGCCGGGCGACGACGCGGCCATCGTCGCCCTCCGCGAGGCGGGGACGGGTCTCGCGCTCTCTTCCGGCGCGAACCCCAACTGGACGAGCGCGAGCCCCTACGAGGGTGCTCGCGCGGTCGCACTGGAGAACGCCACCAACCTCGCGGCGAAGGGGGCGACGCCGCTCGCCGCGGTCGACTGTCTCAACGGAGGCAACCCCGAGAAACCCGACGTCTACGGCGGGTTCAAAGGGATCGTGGACGGACTGGCCGACATGTGCCGAAGCCTCTCGACTCCCGTCGTCGGCGGCAACGTCTCGCTCTACAACGACTCCGTCTCCGGGCCGATCCCGCCGACGCCGACGCTGGCGATGCTCGGCACGAAGGCGGGCTACGACGCCCCGCCCGCCGCGTTCGCGGGCGAGGGGACGCTGTTGCTCGTCGGCGAGTCGGGCGGGTCGCTCGGCGGGTCGGAGTATCTCGCTCAGATGGGCGGCACCGACCGCTTCCCGGCGCTACCGGCGAACCCCGGAGAACTCGTCTCGGCGCTCGCGACTGTCGCCGACGACGAGTCGACGCTCGCCGTCCACGACGTGAGCCACGGCGGCCTCGCCGTGTCGCTGGCCGAGATGGTCACCGACACCGCCGGTGCCGACGTCGAACTGGCGGACGTCGTCGCGCTGTTCGACGAGACGCCCGGTCGCGCGGTCGTCGAGACGACGAACCCCGAGGCCGTCTACGCGGCGTTCGAGGGCGTCGCACCCGTCACCGAACTCGGGTCGGCGACGACCGACGGGACGCTCTCGCTCTCGGTCGGCGACGACGAACTCGCCTACGACGTCGACGCGATCGCCGACCTGCGGGACGTCATCGAGCGCGAGCTGGAGTAGCGCCACGACGAGTCCGTTCTCGCTTCTCCGGCACCGTGGCTCCGGCGTCGAGTGCGAGGCTGGAAAATCGAACGGAGGGGTGTCTCAGCCCAGAAGTAGCGGGACGCCGAACACGACGACGAGGCCGACGAGCGTCACGGCGACGCCCGTGCCGACCTGGCTCATCGAGAACTCCTGCATCGGGGACGTGACGCGGCCCGCTTCGTTTCCGCCGTGATCGTGGCTGTCGTATTCCTCGGTGTGGTCGCTCATATCTCACCGTGAGTTTCGCCGCTACTAAAATACAACTATACCATCGGCGTGTGAGCACCAGCTATGGACAGCGCAGACATCGACCGCCAGTGGTGGAAAGAGGCGGTCGTCTATCAGATCTACCCGCGCAGTTTCAACGACACCGACGGCGACGGCGTCGGCGATATCCCCGGCATCGTCGAACGCCTCGACTATCTCGAAGAACTCGGCGTCGACGTCGTCTGGCTCAACCCCGTCTACGAGTCGCCGAACGCCGACAACGGCTACGACATCGCCGACTACCAGTCGATCATGGACGAGTTCGGGACGATGGCCGACTGGGAGGAGCTGCTGGACGGACTCCACGACAGGGGGATCAAGCTCATCATGGACCTCGTGGTCAACCACACCTCCGACGAGCACGAGTGGTTCGTGAAGTCCCGCGCGGGCGAGGAAGACTACCGCGACTACTACTTCTGGCGACAGGGCCGAACCGACGTCGACGGTTGGACCGGCCACCAGGGCCCCGAAGGCGAAGCCCCGCCGAACGACTGGGGGTCCTTCTTCGGCGGCCCCGCCTGGGCCTACGACGAGGAGGTCGGCGAGTGGTACATGCATCTCTTCGACGTGAAACAGCCGGATCTCAACTGGGAGAACGAGGAGGTTCGGGAGGAAGTGTTCGACATGATGGAGTGGTGGCTGGAGAAGGGGATCGACGGCTTCCGGATGGACGTCATCAACCTCATCTCGAAGCCGCCGAGCGTCACCGACAACGACCCGCCGACTCCCGACGGGTTCGACGCGACGTTCGACGGGCCGAAGATCCACGAGTACGTCGGCGAGATGGGCGACCGCGTCCTCTCCGAGGACCTGCTCTCGGTCGGCGAGATGGTCGGCGACGTGTCGATGGACGACGCCCAGCAGTACGTCGGCCGCGACGGCGACGGCCTCAGCATGCTCTTTCACTTCGATCACGTCCTGCTCGATCGCGGTGGCGACATCTGGGAGTACCACGGCTACGATCTGACCGACCTGAAAGATATCTTCCGTCACTGGCAGAAGGGGCTGGAGGGCGAGGGGTGGAACAGCAACTACCTCAACAACCACGATCAACCCCGGATGGTCTCCCGGTACGGTGACGACAGAGAGTACCGCGTCGAGTCGGCGAAACTGCTCGGGACGCTGCTGCATACTCTTCACGGGACGCCGTACGTCTACCAGGGAGAGGAACTCGGGATGACCAACTACCCCTTCGAGAGCCTCGACGACTTCGAGGACGTCGACACGCTCAACCCGGTCCGGAACGCCATCGAGGAGGGTGTCGTCGACAGCTTCGAGTCGGTTCGCGACTCGGTCGCCATGCTGAGCCGCGACAACGCGCGGACGCCGATGCAGTGGACCGACGAGGAACACGCCGGCTTTACCGACGGCGAACCGTGGCTCGACGTGAACCCCAACCACGAGGAGATCAACGTCGAGGCCGCCCGTGAAGACGAGAACTCGGTGTTCCACTACTACCGCGACCTCATCGACCTCCGCGGCGACTACGACGTCCTCGTCTACGGCAGCTACGACGACCTCTGGCCGAGTCACACCGACCTGTGGGCGTACACGCGGACGCTCGACGACGAGCGGCTGCTCGTCGTGTTGAACTTCACGAGCGAAGAACAGCAGTTCCGACTCCCGCGTGAGGACGAGACGCACTCGACGGCCGACTACACCGACGAACTACCGCTGCACGCCGGTGAGATCGACGCTCTCGACACCGAACTGCTCATCGCCAACTACGACGACGTCGGCACGGATCCGACGGCGTTCGACCTCCGCCCGTGGGAGGCGCGAGTCTACCGGTTGTCCTGAGACTTTCGTCCTCACAACTCTGTTTCTCACTGTCATACGTTTAACGAACCGATGAATCAAAGGATACCCAGCGGCGAGTATCGCTAATGACCGGGCCAGACATCGACCGACAGTGGTGGAAGGAAGCTGTCATCTATCAGGTCTATCCGCGGAGCTTCAACGATACGGACGGAAACGGCGTCGGGGATCTTCCCGGCGTCGTCGAGAAGATGGACTATCTCGACGATCTCGGCGTCGACGTCGTCTGGCTCAACCCCGTCTACGAGTCTCCCGGTGCCGACAACGGCTACGACATCGCCGACTACCGCGCCATCGACGACGAGTTCGGGTCGATGAGCGACTGGGAGGAGCTGCTGGAGGGACTGCATGACCGCGACATCAAACTCATCATGGATCTCGTGGTCAACCACACCTCGGACGAACACGAATGGTTCCAGGAGTCCCGGAAGTCGAAAGACAACGAGTATCGCGACTACTACATCTGGCGCGAAGGCCGAAAGGTCGACCGTGAGGGCGGCCCGTACGGACCGAGCGGCGAGGCACCGCCGAACAACTGGGAGTCGTTCTTCGGCGGTCCCGCCTGGAGCTACGACGAGGAGACCGGCGAGTGGTATCTCCACATCTTCGACCAGAAACAGCCGGATCTCAACTGGGAGAACCCGGCGGTCCGCGAAGAGATCTACGACATGATGGAGTGGTGGCTGGAGAAGGGGATCGACGGCTTCCGGATGGACGTCATCAACCTCCTGTCGAAGCCCGAGGGGCTGCCGGACAGCGACGACGAGGACGCGCTCGTCGTCGGTGCCGACCACTTCATGAACGGCCCGCACATCCACGACTACCTCTCGGAGATGCACGAGAAGGTCATCGAGAAGTACGACGCGGTGACGGTCGGCGAGATGGCGGCGATCGACGCCGAACAGGCGCGATCGTACGCCGAAGACGGGATGTCGATGGCGTTCACCTTCGACCACCTGCGACTCGACTTCGGCCCGAACGGTCGGTGGAGCCACGGGACGTTCGGTCTCCCGGAGCTGAAGCGGGCGATGAGCTACTGGCAGGAGGGGCTCGGCGACCAGGGGTGGAACGCGATCTTCTTCGGCAACCACGACGAGCCGCGCATCCTCTCGCGATTCGGCAACGACGGCGTCTACCGCGCCGAGTCGGCGAAACTGCTCGGGACGCTGCTCATGACACTGCAGGGGACGCCGTACGTCTTCCAGGGCGACGAACTCGGGATGACGAACTACCCCTTCGAGAGTCTCGACGAGGTGCGCGACGTCGACACGCTGAAGAACGTCCGTCTGGCCCGCGAGGACGGTCGGTTCTCCGACGAGGCCGAGCTGCTGGACGTCGTCCGACGTCGCAGTCGCGACAACGCGCGGACGCCGATGCAGTGGAACACCGACGAGTACGCCGGCTTCACCGACGGCGAGCCGTGGATCCCGGTCAACCCGAACTACGAGGTGGTCAACGTCGAGGCCGAACGCGACGACTACGACTCGGTGTGGCACTACTACCGAGGGCTGGTCGATCTCCGACACGACTGCGAGGTGCTCGTCTACGGCGACTACGACCTGTTCTTCCCGGACCACGATGATCTGTGGGTGTTCACGCGTACTCTCGGCGACGAACAGGCGCTCGTCGCACTCAACGTGTCGGACACGTCGACGCAGTTCGAACCGCCGGCGTCGGTCGCCGGTGCCGACGCCGACCTGCTCGCCGCCAACTACGACGACATCGACGACGTCGACAGCGTCGACCCGACCGACCTCCAGCCGTGGGAGGCGCGGGTGTACAAGTTGGCGTAAACGTACGAGTTGGCGTAAACGTACGAGTTGGCGTAAACGTACGAGTTGGCGTAAACGTACGAGTTGGCGTAAACGTCTCCGCTCCGCCGTCGTTCTCGCGGGGATCGATTGCTGCCGCCGACGTAGAAGCCTTCGAGACGAACGACTATGTGGACTCTGTGCTATACCGTTTGCGCATTCGCGTGGGGACGAGACCCACGATTGTAGCTTGACGGTTCCGAGACGGCCAAGTAGATTATACTCGTCGAGAACGGTCATTCCGATGCGACCCAACGACGTACACGGACGACGGGTCGCACGTCAGAGGTACTCATCCCATCCCATCCCATCCCATCCCATCCCATCCCATCCCATCCCATCGACGGGTGATGCGAGGCAGACTCCCGTCCCGTCGGTGACTCGTCGTCGGCGGTCCCCCGACCGGACGACGGCACCGACCTCACGTCAGGCAGTGCACGCATCACCCTCCAAAACGTCACCTCCGGGCAAGCGGAGACGTGCGGCTGCCTGACACTCCCGTTCTATCGACCCTCGAGGCGCGGCTTCGTCCGACGGTCGGACGCGAACTCGACCTGCCGTAGTCGAAACCGTCAAACCCGCAACTGACGAAGCCTCACTCACTCAAATGCTGACGAAGCGCATCATCCCCTGTATCGACGTCGACTTAGACGAGGACGGCAACCCCGCGGTCTACACCGGTGTCAACTTCGAGGACCTGCAGTACACCGGCGACCCCGTCGAGATGGCCAAACGGTACAACGAGGCCGGGGCCGACGAGTTCGTCTTCCTCGACATCACTGCCTCCGCGGAGGGGCGGGCGACGATGCTCGATACGGTCTCGCGGGTCGCAGACGAGGTGTTCATCCCGCTGACCGTCGGCGGCGGCATCCGCACGAAGGAGGACATCAAGGAGACGCTCCGCGCCGGTGCGGACAAGGTCTCTATCAACACCGCCGCGCTCCAGCGCCCCGAGCTCGTCGAGGAGGGCGCGAAGGCGTTCGGTAACCAGTGTATCGTCATCTCGGTCGACGCCCGCCGTCGCTTCGACGAGAAGGGCGAGTTCTACGCCGACGTCGACGGCGAGTCCTGCTGGTTCGAGTGTACGATCAAGGGCGGCCGCGAGGGGACCGGAATCGACGTCGTCGAGTGGGCCCGCGAGGCCGAGTCCCGCGGCGCGGGCGAACTGTTCGTCAACTCCATCGACGCCGACGGGACGAAAGACGGCTACGACATCCCGCTCACGAAGGCCGTCTGTGACGACGTTTCGACGCCCGTCATCGCTTCCTCGGGCTGTGGCGGCCCCGAGGACATGTACGAGGTGTTCACCGAAGCCGGCGCGGACGCCGGTCTCGCGGCCTCCATCTTCCACTTCGACGAGTACTCGATCCAGGACGTCAAGGAGTACTTGGACGAGCGTGACGTTCCGGTTCGGCTGTAGCCGAGCGCCGAACGCCTCACCGCCGAACGTTCAAGCTACTCGCCGCCGTACGCCACAGTCGATGACCACACCCAAGGGCTGGCGGGACGATCTGGAGCGCCACCGCGCCGACAAAGACGAGTTCTTCCGCGATCATCCGCAGTCGCCGCTCCCGGCCGACCAGCGCGATGGGTTCGAGGGGCTGTCGTACTTCGACCCGGACCCCGACTACCGCTTCGAGGTCGAGATCCGAGAACACGAGACGAAAGAGACGATTACCGTCGCGACGACGACCGAGGGCGAACGCGAGTACGTCGAGTGGGGCGAGTTCGGCTTCACCGTCGACGGCGACGACTGCACGCTGCAGGTCTACAGCCGCGGCGCGGACGACGAGGGGTTCTGGCTCCCGTTCCGCGACGAGACCAGCGGCGAGGAGACGTACGGGGCGGGTCGCTATCTCGAACTCGACGCCGACGACCGAACCGCCGAGGGGCGGTGGGTCGTCGACTTCAACCGCGCGTACAGCCCCTTCTGTGCCTACAACGAGGCCTACGAGTGTCCGCTCGTCCCGATGGCCAACTGGCTCGACGTCGAGATCCGCGCGGGCGAGAAGACGTACGAACCGCCGACGAACTGAGCCCGGAGGGCGCTTCTCGGTCGGTCAGTGTGCGGCGCTCAGTGGGTGTAGATCTCGTAGAGCGCGGCGATCCCACTGAGACCGAGAACGTACCAGTAGCTCGCGACGCGATAGACGAGCGCGATGGCCGCGGCGGTCGCCGTGTTGACCGTCGTGAGCGCGACCAACAGGCCGACGATGGCGACCTCGACGCCGCCGAGACCGCCGGGCGTGGGTGCGACGCCGGCGAGCGTGCTGGCCGGAACGATGAACAGGACGAGCGCTGGGTCGATGTGGACGCCGATCGTCTGTCCCGCCAGGAACAGCGGCGCGGCGAAGAACAGCCAGCCGACGTAGGAGTACGCGAGCGTGATGGCGAGCTCCTTCGGGTGGGCGGCGATGCGGTCGAGACGGTCGTAGAACTCGTCGACGCGGTCTTTGAGCGAGTCCACGTCGACACGGCTGGTACGGGCGGCGATCGGCCGTGAGAGGCCGACGACGAGTAGCTCGACCACCTGGCGGTGTCGCCAGCCGAGGTAGACGGCCACCGGGATCCCGAACGCCAGGAGGGCGAGTCCGCCGACGAGCGGTTCCGCCCGCGGCGGGACGGACCCCTGAACGAACAGCGCGACGAACCCGAACCCGGCGAACGTGAAGAACGGCAGCATGTTGAGCAGATCCGCGATGACGACGCCGGCGAGGCTCTCCTGATAGGAGACGCGGCCGTCCGTCGAGAGGATGTAGGCGATGAACGGTCCACCGCCCGCCTTCCCGAACGGCGTCACGTAGTCGGCGAACGTCCCCGCGAAGTAGGTCGGAACGAGCGCACTGAGGGGGATGTCGACGTCGACGGCCCCGAAGATGACGTCCCACGACTTCGCCCAGATGACGAGACAGAGCGTCGACGACAGACAGGCCACCACCAGCCACTCGAGTTTCGCCTTCCTGAGCGTCGCGATGATCTCGCCCCATCCGATGACGGCGCCGAAGAAGTACAGCAAGACGCTGGCAGCAGCGAAACTCGCGAGGACTTTTACACCGGTTTCTCGATCGACTGTCGTACGTGCAACCTGAGACATCCTGAAGGCGTTCCTCGTTGGCAGTCGCTCACCGGCGACGACAGAGTCGGTGAGGTCCCGCTTCTAAGAGAGACGAACAGCGGGAGAGGGTTGTGTCTATCGGCCGCTCGGACTACGCGGCGGTGAACGCGTCGCGGAAGGAGTCGGTCATCTCCCGGACGCTCCGTGCGCCGTCGGCGACGGCGTCGAGCGGGTCGACGCCCGACTCCGTCTTGACCGACAGGATAGGGTCGGTCTGTCCACCGGACTGTTCGGGGTTCACGTCGTACGTCGCGGCGGCGACGCCCTCCGTCTCCAACAGTGCGCCCTTGAGCACGTTCATGAACGTGTGATCCTCGCCGGCGATCTCGATGCGGAGTTCCTCGTCGGTCTTCTCGATGACCCGCAGTTCCATGCCTCTGGTTTCTCTCGTCGCGTGTTTCAACTTGTCGATAGCGTGGTGTCCACGTCTTCGAGAGCGCCGAGACCGACGGACCGGCGGGCTACTCGATCTTGAAGACGGCCTCCTCGATGCTCTCGCTGCGACAGTCCGGACACCGCGAGGGGTAGTTTACCGGGTCGTCGAAGGCGCTGAATCCGCAGTTTCGACACTCCGGCGGTGCGACCAGAAACTGCTCGTCGGTGTCGTCGAGCGACTGGGCGACGTGCGGGAGGTGGTCGTACACCGACGACCGAGGGACGCCGACCGTCTGGGAGAGGTCGCTCGCCGTCGCAGGGTTCTCGCGGAGCGTCTCGGCGATTCGCTGTCGCGTCGTCGTCGCGTCCATCGGGAGACAGTAGTGGCCGATGGGACAAACCGTTTCCTGTTGTGCGATTGCGCTATTCGTCGCGGGGGAAAGAACCATACTACCGGGGCGAAAGTGGACAGATATGAAAGCCGTAGTGCTAGCCGGCGGGTACGCGACCCGGCTGTGGCCCATCACGAAGCACCGCCCGAAGATGTTGCTACCGGTCGGTGAGGATACGGTCATCGACATCATCTTCGAGGACCTCGAGGAAGACGACCGCGTCGACGAGGTGTTCGTCAGCACCAACGAGGCGTTCGCCGAGGAGTTCGATGAGTACCTCGCGGAGAGCGACTACGAGAAACCCACACTCTCGGTCGAAGAGACGCGCGCGGAAGACGAGAAGTTCGGCGTCGTCGGCGCGATCGAGGAACTCATCGAACGCGAGGGCGTCGACGACGACCTGCTGGTCGTCGCCGGCGATAATCTCCTGAGCTTCGAGATGTCGGAGTTCATCGACTACTTCGAGTCCAAGGGGACGCCCGCGCTCGCCGCCTACGACGTCGGCTCCTACGACAAGGCGAAGTCGTACGGCCTCGTCGAACTCGACGGCGAGCGCGTCGTCGACTTCCAGGAGAAACCCGAGGATCCCAAGAGCACGCTCGTCTCGATCGCCTGCTACGCGTTCCGTCGTGAGGACCTCCCGAAGTTCTCCGACTATCTCGAAGACGGCAACAACCCCGACGAACCCGGCTGGTTCATCCAGTGGCTCCAGTCCCAGGAGGACGTCCACGCCTTCACGTTCGACGGCGCGTGGTTCGACATCGGCACGCCCGACAGCTATCTCGATGCGGTCGCCTGGCAGCTCGGCGGCGAGAACTACATCGACGAGACGGCGACTATCGAGAACTCCGAACTCGGCGAGAACGTCCACGTGATGGCCGGCGCGTCCGTCACCGACTCCACACTCGACGACACCATCGTCTTCGCCGATACGACCATCGTCGACTCCGACATCAAACGCTCCATCATCGACGAAGGGACCCGAATTGAGGGACTAGAGTTCGCCGGCGCGCTCATCGGTGCACACACGAAGATCACCGACGACGTCTAACATCGCCCTCGAAGCAGCCTTTTCAGTCGTCTCGCCTACTCCAACCGAGCGTCAGTAATCCGAATCCGCCCGCGCGTCCCGTCCCACTCGGTGTCGTACTCCAGTTCGATACGACGCTCCATGTGCGGGCCGTCGACGACGAACGTTTCGAACTCTCCACCCTCACCGAGGATGTGCACGCCGTACTTCTCGTTTAGTTCCTCCAGCTCTCCGAGGGCTTCCTCGTCGAGCGTCCGTCCGAGCCACGACTCGTCCAGCCCACCCGCGGCGACTTGGACGATCACGATCTCGAACCCGGCGTCGAGCATCGCGTCGGCGAGTTCGCGCGGGTCTTCCTGCCAAAGGGGAGCAAAGAGGTCGATGCCGAGTCGGTCGCACATCCCTTCGATTCGGTGCGTCTGGAACTCGCTCTCGACGGCCCCGGCGGTGACGCCCGCGAGGTCGAGTTCGTCCTGCAACTCGGTCAGGGCGGCTTCGAGCGGTTCGAGTTCGGCGTCGCCCTGCGCGCCGGAGTCCTCGGCCGACTCGGCCTTCAAGTCGCCGGGTTCGACCTCGACGAGGTCGATGCCGACGCTCTCGGCGACGAGGCGTGCGAGTCGCGTCTCCGGGACGTGGTACATGTAGGAATCGCCGTCCGGGTGGACGGTCAGAAGTCGCGAGACGTTCAGCCCCTCTTCGAGTGCCCGATACAGCGCCCACGCGGAGTCCTTGCCGCCGGAGAAGAGACTCACCCAGTCGTCGGTCATTGCCTCGGAGTAAGCGACGATTGCGTTAAACAGTCTGCGGTTGCCGGTGCAGCACTGAAACACTTGAAAACAGGTGTGTGGTTGTCGGTGCAGGTGGGTGTGGTTGCGGTTGAATCCTATCTGTGGACCGTGAGGCAAAAAAGTGAGCCTCACGGGCTTTTTGATCGAAGAAAGACGCGTCGCGTCTTCCGAGCCTTCGCGGTAGAACCGCGAAGGCGACATTTTTTAGCCGGGTTGAGCACGCCGAAGGCGTGCGATTCCCGGCGCTGAAAAAGGTCGCGCTACATGTACCCGAGGTCGCGCAACTGCGCCATCAGATTCTCCTTGTCCTGAGCACGGCCCTCGCGTTCGGTCGTGTTGTCGAGGTCCTGCAGCCACGCGGGGCGGTCGTCGCTCTTGCCCGACCCCGACTCCGTCCCGAGCGAGCGGAACCCCTCGAAGTACTTCGGACTCACGGGGAGGTCGCGTGCGGTGAGGCCGTTCGGGAGGTCGTCGGCGCTCTCCGGGACGTGACCGGTCGGGTAGCCCTCGACGGTGTCGGGGACGACAAAGTGCCAGAAGGCGTCCCAGACGTCGCCCTCGTCGAACTGGAGGATAGAGTGGACGCGGTCGTGCGGCGGGTACTTCTCCGAGTCGTGGCGGGGCGAGAAGAACGTCTCCGTGGCTCGGGACTCCTGTTCGTCCCAGCGGACGCCCGAGAAGATGCCGTCGAAGCCGTGTTCGGTGACGACGTCGTTGAGCGCGACCGTCTTCAGCAGGTGGTTCCCCTCGAAGGAGTCGGCGTCGAGGACGAACTCGTCGCCCTCGTAGCCGAGACGGGCGAGTTCGCGGCGGTTCGTCTCGTTGAGGTCAGAGACGGCGATGGACTCGCCGGGCGCGACGCCGAGTCGTCGGAAGTCCTCGTTCGCCGCCCAGACGAGGTCGAGGTCCCACTCATCGGCCCAGTGGCGGACGAACGTCTCGACCTCGTCGAAGTGTTCGAAGTGATCGAGGAAGACGACCGGCGGCACCGCAAAGTCGTGCTCGCGAGCGACCTCGCGGACGACGTAGAGGACGAGCGTCGAGTCCTTCCCCCCGGTCCACATCACCGCTGGCTTGCGGTACTGTCGGAGCGCGGTGAGCGTCACCTCGGTGGCCTTCGCCATCTTGTCGAGCAGAGAGGGGTAGTCCGCGGCCGTCTGGTTGGCACCGGCTGTGTAGTCGAGGTCGAGATACTCGGGGAAGCTGGTCATATCACACTACGAATCGTTCGCAGAGAGCATCACGTTTGCGTCGCCACTGCGTAGCAGTGCCACGGCTCGTCGGTGGCGAAAACGGGAGGAGACAGCTGTCGGCGTGTTACGCGGCCGACTTCACATGTAGCCGAGGTCGCGCAGGCGCTCCATCAGGTCCTCTTTGTCCTGGGCGCGGCCGGCGCGTTCGGTCGTGTTGTCGAGGTCCTGGAGCCACGCGGGCTCGGAGTCGGCTTTGTCCGTCGAGATCTCGCTGCCGAGCGAGCGGAACCCCTCGAAGTACTTCGGGGAGACCGGGATGTCCTCGTGGCTGAGACCGTTCGGCAGGTCGTCGTAGTCCTGCGGGACGTAGCCGTCGTCCGGGAACTCCTCGACCGTCTCCGGCACCACGAAGTGCCAGAAGGTCTCCCAGACGTCGGCCTCGTCGAACTGCAGGATCGGCTGGATGCGGTCGTGCGGCGGGTAGATCTCGGGGTCGTGACGCGGGCTGAAGAACGTCTCGTCGGCACGAGCCTCCTGCTCGTCCCAGCGGATGCCGGAGATGATGCCGTCGATGTCGTGCGTCTCGAGCGCGTCGTTGAGCGCGACCGTCTTCAGCAGGTGGTTGCCGACGTAGGTGTCGAGCAGGAACGGGAAGGTGTCTTCCTCGTACTCGAGGATGTTGCGGACGTGGTGCTGGTTGTGCTCCGAGAGGTCCTCGATCGGGATGTCGTCGCCGGGCGTGAGGCCGTTCTCGTCGACGTAGTCGCCGACGTCCGTGTTCCGCGCGTAGACGACTTCGAGGTCCCACTCGTCGGCCCAGTGCTCGACGAAGTCCATCAGCTCGTCGAAGTGCTGGAAGTGGTCGATGAACACCGTCGGCGGCAGTTCGAGGTCGTAGCGCTCCGCGACTTCCTTCACGAAGTAGAGCGTGAGCGTGGAGTCTTTGCCACCGGTCCACATCACGGCCGGGTTCTCGTACTGTTCGAGACCCTGCTTCGTGACCTCGATAGCCTTCTCGAGTTTGTGGTTGATGCTCGGATAGTCCTCGGGCGTCTCGCCCTCGCCGTCGCTGTAGTCGATGTCGAGGTAGTCCGGGAAGTTCGCTGCCATCGTGTAATGAGATATAATTAGCAGCCTAAAGTGCTTTTTGCCCGACGAGCTGATTGACGAATGATACCGCCACACACGGCTGAGCGGGTCGTTGTAGACGGTCGGGTACCGAAACGGAGAGGGGTGTGGTGAAGACCACGGGCGTCGCTCGCGACGCGAACTCTAACTGATGAACTTGTTGTCGCGCCAGTTGACACCGTTTCCGCTGTTGGATTCCTTCGAGGGAGTCTCGACGACTTCGATGCTCGCCGGCCGTTGGTCGCCTTCGACGATGCGAGTCGCCTGCAGTTCGCCGTCGAGTTCGGTGATCGCCGTCAGCGTCCCCTTCTCGGCCTGACGTGCGATGTCGCGGAGGACGAGGAACATCGGGTACTGCAGCGCCGTATTCTGGAGCACAGTCTCGCGGTCGCCCTTGAAGCAGGCGAACTCGACGAGTTCCGAGGGGATCTCCTCTTCTTCCTCCTGCCCCCACTGCGGGCCGCCCGGGCGTGGCGGCTCCTCCTCGTAGACGCGCGTCTCGCTGACGCTCGCCTTCAACTGCGCCGTCGGGGTGTACTTGCTCAGGCTCTCGTCGGACGCCACCGCCTTGATGATGAGTGTGTTGTTCCGCCTCGTGATGTCGATGTCAGCGATCTCCGGCGGGAGGTCTGGGTCGTTCTCGAAGTAGGTTTCGACGTCTTCGAGAGGCAGTTCGAGTGTCGAGTGGAGTCGATATACACGGCCTGACATGGGTTACTGGAAGTGGTTGATTGCAACGCCCGCGACGCTAATCCAACTGCACCTACCCGTCTGTTGGGGCCGTAGGCTTATTAGACCTACTCTTTGCTTCGGCTCGGTCCCCGGAGACGAGAATCAGTTACCGGCAAGCGTTTCTTCTAGCTCGCCGCGCTCGTCGAGTTCCTCGAGGATGTCGCTCCCGCCGACGAACTCGCCGTCGACGTAGGTCTGCGGGATCGTCTCCCAACCGCTGTGGTCTTCGAGTGCGGCACGGTAGTGGTCGAGCGCCGGCAGCACGTCGATCGTCTCGAACTCATCTTCGTACTGGCCGATGTGTTCGACCGCCTTCATCGAGTAGCCACACTGCGGCATCAGCCGGTTGCCCTTCATGAACAGAACGATGTGGTTGTTCTCGATAGCGTCGTCGACGCGCTCCTGTACCTCTTCGCCGCTGAGGTCGCTTCCGGGTTGGAAGGTCATACGGACTCGTAGGGGAGCGACTGACAAAGGGGTTGCGTCACCGTTCGACTCTGAAGTCCTTCGAGCGGTCGAACTACTCGTCGTCGCCGACGCGGACGACGTTGATGAGCGAGTGGACTGGCACGCCCTCGACCTGCTCGACGCCCTGTTTGTCGACGACGACCGCGCAGGCGACGGGGTTGCCACCCTCCTCGCGGACGGCCTCGATGGTCTCTTTCATCGTCGTCCCGCTCGTGATGGTGTCGTCGACGATGTAGCAGTCGCGATTGCGGATCTGTGCGAAGTTCCGCGAGAAGCTCCCGCCGAGATCCTCGATGTCACCCTCCTCCCACTGGTGCTTGCGCGGGGCGTACGCGCCGAGGTCCGTGTCGAGTTCCCGCGAGACGACCGTCGCGATCGGGACGCCCGCCTTCTCGATACCGACGGTGAGGTCGACCTCTTCGCCCTCCTTCGACAGCAGGTCGGCCATCGCCTGACTGAGGTACGTCAGTCGGGTGCTGTCGCGGCCGAGCGCGCTCCAGTCGACGTGGATGTCGTAGGGACCGCCGGACCGCTCGCTCGTCTCGTCGTTCGACAGGTCGGGCGTGCTCGACGCGCCGCTGCGCTCGACGAGCCAACTCGCCGTCTCCCGCGAGACGTTCAACTCGTCTGCGATCTCACCTTTCGACAGCCCTCGCTCGGCCAACTCGGCGGCACTCGCGATGAGGTCGTCAACGTTCTTCATACGCGCTGAATTGGACGGCGGTTTTTATAATGGTGTCCCCATCGTCGAACGCCCGCTCGAACTCGTCGATTCCGTACACCCCAGTGACGAGTTCGTCGAGGAACCAGTCGGACACCGTCGTCAGCGTCCGCGAGGCGGCCTCGAAGTGCCGGACGTTGGAGTTGACGCTGCCGACCATCGCCTTGTTGTGCAGCACCATCTCTTCGTGGAACTCCCCGCCGTCGATCTCGAACTCCCACGAACTCGGGACGCCGAGCAGCGCGGCCACACCGTTCGGTGCGAGCGCGTGGACCGACTCGAACGGATGTTTTGCGTAGCCCGTCGCCTCGTAGACGAAGTCCACCTCCTCGTGTGCGTCGGGAACTTCGTCGACCGGCGTCTGTCGAGAGTCGACGTACGTCGCCCCCAACTCCTCGATGATGTCGATGGTCGGGTCGGGACGGTCCCGACGGCCGAGACAGTAGAGGCGCTCGTAGTTCTCGTCGTCGTCGAGCATCGCCAGCGTCAACAGTCCGAGACTCCCGTTGCCGAGCACGAGCGCCGACTCGGGCTCCCAGCCGAACGACGACCGCGACGCCTCGGCCAGTTCGACGGCCTTCTCCGTGATCGAGATCGGTTCGACGAGGAACCCCATCTCCGCCTGCGACGGCGGGATCCGGACGAGCGAGTCGACGGGGCTGGTGAAGTACTCCGCCATGAACCCGTGTGCGCCGACGATACCGCGTTCGTGATACTGACCCGCGGGCGCCATGTCGGGTTCACCGCGCTCGAAGTACTCGTTGGTGCCGTTCGGTGGCCGCCGGACCGTCGGGACGACGACCTCGCCCTCGTGGAACTCCGTTCCGTTCGGGTCCTCGACGACGCCGACCGCCTCGTGGCCCAAGACGAGGTGGTCCTCTCCCTCCGGGAACCCACCGTGGCCGCCGCTGATGACCTCGTGGTCGGTGCCGTCGACGCCGACGCGAAGCGTCCGCACGAGTACCTCTCCTTCCTGTGGCTCCGGAATGGGCTTGTCAATGACTACCGGAGTGCTCGTTCCTTCACGAACTGCGATGGCTTTCATACCTCCCTCTCTGAAGTCCATCACCAAAACATTTATTCTATTTCGAGTAAAGAGTCAAACGTCGGTGAGCATCCGGACGCGTACTGTCCAGCCCCAGTCGCGTTCGTCCGCGCATGTACCAGCCAGCCACCTCGGTGCTCACCGCACCCGTGCCACCTTCTGACTCCCCTTTTGCTGCGAGCGACCGCGCTCGTTCCACCGCGCTCTCGCTCCCCGAACCGTAATCACCAAACCCCAGAGTCGCCATCGTCTACCCATGTACGAGGCGGTCTACGCGTACCCCGACGGTCAGAGTACGGCAGCACGGTTCGCCGACACGGCCGCCCGCTACGGCTACGAGGGGGTCGTAGTCCGCGCTCGCGAGGCGACGCCCGACTACGCCACGCTCCGCGACGCCGGCTACGACGTCGTCGACGGCGTCGAAGTCGTCGCCGACACGCCCGATCAGGCCAGCGGCGGCATCGGCAACTACCGACCCAAGACGACGCTCTTGTTGCTTCGGGGCGGGACGAACGCCCTCAACCGGTTCGCCGTCGAGCAGGAGCGGGTGGACGTGCTCACTCGTCCGATGGCCGACGACGGGGACTTCAACCACGTCCTCGCGCGGGCGGCAAACGAGAACGGCGTTCGCGTTGAGTTCGACCTCGGCCCCGTGCTCCGTCTCGACGGCGGCCACCGCGTCCGAGCGATCAGAAACCTCCGAAAGCTGCGCGAACTCGTCGAGCAGTACGACGCGCCCTACGTCGTCAGCGCGACACCGCAGTCGCATCTCCAACTCCGTGCGCCACGCGAACTCGTCGCCGTCGGCGAGACGATCGGCTTCTCCGAAGACCAGATCCGCGAGGGACTCGCCGAGTGGGGGCGACTCGCCGAGCGGAACCGGCGACTGACGTCCGAGTCGTTCATTGCCCCGGGTGTCGAACGGGGCAGATATGAAGAAGACGATTGAGGAACACGCCGACCGCTTCTCCGAGATAGCCGCCGACTACGACGAGTCTCAGTCGAGCGACGAGTACAAGGCCTGCGCCTCGCTCGTCGTCGACTACGCCGATCCCGGTCCGGAGGACGTCGTCCTCGATCTCGGCACCGGAACCGGTGCCATCGCGCTCGCACTCGCCCCGAACGCGAAGCGCGTCGTCGGCCGCGACATCAGCGAGGGAATGATGGAACAGGCCCGGAAGAAAGCGACCGAGCGCGGTATCCAGAACGTCGAGTTCGGCGAAGGACGGTTCCGTGACCCGAACTACGACGACGATGTCGATATCGTCGTCTCGAACTTCGCGATGCACCACCTCTCCGACGAGGAGAAGCGCGAGGCGATCCGGGTCGTCGCCGACCTCCGTCCTCGACGGTTCGTCCTCGGCGACGTGATGTTCTTCGGCGAACCGAACCCCGACGACCCGTTCTACAGCCCCGAGGTCGACGACCCGGCGACGGTCGGAACGCTCGCCGACGCGCTCACGGACGCCGGATTCGCACTCACCGCCGTCGAGCGTGTCCACGACCAGGTGGGCGTGTTGGTCGCCGAACGGGCGAACGATCCCGACGAGAGCGGCGAGCGCGGCGAAGTCGACGGAGTCGGCGACGCCGAATGAAACACCTCCCGAAACATATCCGACCGCGGTGGCGGTATCTCGCCGTCGAGCTCGAGACGTGGCCGGACGCCGACCTCTCGCGCGGGTCGTTCCAGCGCGAACTGTGGTTCGCTGCCCAGAACCTCGTCGGCGACGCAGGAAGTGCCGACGCCGACCTGACGGTGCTGGACTTCCACTTCTCTGGCGGCGTCGGCGAGACGGTCGTTAGAGCCCGTCGCGGACACGTCTCGGAGGTGCGCGCGGCGCTGGCCTGTATCGACGAGGTCGACGGACAGCCGGTCGGCCTCCGGGTGCGCGGCGTCTCGGGCACGGTACGTGCCTGTGAAGAAAGGTATTTACGACGCCCGGCCGGAGTTCCCGAGGAGAGAAGCGTCGTGTTCGCGAACGCCGACCGGACCGCCCTGGCACGGGATACGGTCCTCGACGTCCGTCTTCCGTCGGGGTTCGTGGGAGCGACGGAACTCGATTTCGAGTGATACTCTATGCAGGGACAAGCGCAACAGCAAGCGTACGACCGCGGCATCACCATCTTCTCGCCCGACGGACGCCTCTACCAGGTCGAGTACGCACGTGAGGCGGTAAAGCGAGGGACAGCGAGCATCGGCATCCGGACGGCGGACGGCGTCGTCCTCGCGGCGGACAAACGCAGCGGATCGCCGCTGATGGAGCCGTCCAGCGTCGAGAAGATTCACAAGGCAGACGACCACATCGGCGTCGCGAGCGCCGGCCACGTCGCCGACGCGCGCCAACTCATCGACTTCGCCCGTCGGCAGGCGCAGGTCAACCGCCTCCGCTACGGTGAGGCCATCGGTATCGAGACGCTCACCAAGGAGATCACCGACCACATCCAGCAGTACACGCAGGTCGGTGGCGCTCGTCCGTTCGGCGTCGCCCTCCTCATCGCCGGCGTCGAGAAGGGGACGCCCCGGCTCTACGAGACGGACCCCTCCGGAACGCCCTACGAGTGGAAGGCCGTCTCCATCGGTGCGGACCGCGCCGAGATCCGCGACTACCTCGAGGAACACTACCGCGAGGACATGGACCTCGACGCCGGTGTCGGTCTCGCCGTCGAAGCGCTCGGCGAGGTCAACGAGGAAGGTCTCTCGCCCACCGGTATCGGCGTCGCCACCGTCGACGTCGAGACCGAGGAGTTCAGCCAGCCCTCCGAGGAGGAACTCGCCGACATCCTCGCCGAGCACGACGTGCTCGCCAGCGAGGACGCCGCCGCCGACGAAGAGCCAGAGGAAGAAGAGTAAGTCCCGCCGACCCGTTCTTTCGTTCTCGGTATCTCAGTAGCCGAGCGACCGCCGTGTGAGGATCACGAC
Organism: Halogranum amylolyticum; assembly: GCF_900110465.1. Lineage (GTDB taxonomy): Archaea > Halobacteriota > Halobacteria > Halobacteriales > Haloferacaceae > Halogranum > Halogranum amylolyticum. The sequence goes on along the minus strand of NZ_FODV01000002.1, from coordinate 59,986 downwards.
GAGCGACGGCACCGGCTGTCGCTCTCTCGTCTGGTTTCCCAGCGAAAACGGAGGACGGCCGTTCGAACGGAACTCCGGCGTCAGTAGTCGTCGTACGCGAGGTTCATCAGCCACTGCGAGAAGGCGTCGCTGTTGGCGTTGATCTCCTCCTCGCCGATGAACGGCGAGAGCATGTCGCCCGCCATCAGAAGTGAGAAGTCGAGATCCTTCGCCGCCGGCTGGAGGTAGAAGGTGTTGTGTCCGTTGTAGACCGTCTCCTCGCGCTCGATGAGTCCTGTCGAGGCCAGCGCCTCGGCGATCCGACTCCCCTTCCGGGAGGAGACGTCCAACTCCTTCCAGAAGTCGCTCTGGTGGATACCGCCGGACTGGCGGATGAGTTCGAGTCCGGCACGCTCGTCCTCCGAGAGCTCGGCTTCCGTCTCGGAGGCGCTCACGCGAACCACCCCGACGTCGTGTGCTCGCTCATACTCTTACAAGGAGGTGGCCCCTCCTTATATTTGGCTTTCCACCGGCAGATAGTCCGTCTCGCAGGGTGGCCCCGGCGCGAACCGATAGCCCGCCCGGAGCGTCCCGTCGTCGTCGCGTCCGAGTCTGACGAGCGACGACGAGCGCGTCCCGTACCGCTCGGCGTGGATGCAGACGCCGTACTCGTGGTCGGCGAGGACGTCGGCCGCGCGGTCGAGCCACGCGTCGGCCGTCTCGCCCGCCTCGGGCCGGAGCGCGTCGCGGACGGCGCGGGCGTTCGCGGCCTGTCGTCGTCCGATCTCCGGCCGGCGGTCCGGCACGAAGAACGAGTCGTCGGTGCCGACGTTGACGACGACGTGGACGCCGGGGTCGTACTGGCGGACGTGCAGGTGGCCGTCCCACTCCAGCAGGTACGCCGCGTCGGCGTCGGCGACGACAAGGTTGAACCCCTCGTACTCGTGGGCGTCGACGGCGTCGGCGACGAGGTCGAGCGCCGCCTCGGCGCTCTCCTGTCCGAGCGCGTCGCGGACGAGCAAGCCGCGCGACCGCTCGCTCGCGAGTCCCGTCACCCAGCGGTTGGTGATCCCGACGAAGAGCCCATACTCGTTGTAGCCGACCCACGTCCCGCCCGCGTCGACGTCGCGCGGGGCGACGACAGCCGGGTCGTCCTCGATCCTCGCCGGCGGTTCCGACGGTCGGTCGACCGCCTCGTCGCGGTTGGCGGCGACGGCAACGGGCGCGTCCTCGAACACCTGCCACGCGATAGTGAGTGTGCACACGGGGGCAGGTAGGGATGGGGCCAAAATAACAGTGAGTGGTGAACTGCCGCGAGTCGAATCGAGGAGCTGTGCCCCGATCAGCGCTCGACGGCCGGGAACAGCGCGTCGACGTCGACCGTCTCGTCGACCAGTTCGTACTCGCGGCCGTCGCGCTCGACGACGCCGTGGCGGGCGAGATGATCGAGGTGGGCGTACGCCTCGCCGGGGCCGTGGAGGATGTGGATCTCGTCGAGGTCGCCGAACAGGTGGGCGCTGACGGTCCAGGTGTCGCAGGGGCCGTGTTCGGCGAGGACGCTCACGACGTTCTCGGTGCGTTCTCGGTGGTGGTCGAGGATGGTCAGCGCGCGGGCCGAGGGGTCGTCGATGACGTCGCGGTGACCGGGCCACGCGCGGGCGAGATCGAGATCGACGAGTCGCAGCAGGCTGTCGACGTACTGCGCCAGCGGCGAGTCGACGCGAAGGTCCGCGCCGCCGACGTTCGGGGTGTACTTCGGGAGGATGGCGTCGCCGACGAACGCCTCGCGACCGGACTCGCCGTCGAAGGCGAATGCGGAGAGGCCGGCGGCGTGGCCCGGGAGGTGGACCGCCTCGAGCGTCCGTCCGTTCACGTCGAACGTCTCGCCGTCGGTGAAGGGGGTGACGTCGACGTCCTCGCCGGCGAGTTCGTCGTGGGAGTCGAGAAACGACAGCAGCCGTTCGCGCGACTCGACGGGCATCGCCCAGTCGTCGAGCGCCGCCCGGAGGCGCTCGTCGTCGTCGTTCTCCGCGGTTTCGTCGCCCGCGACGAGCGGTGCGTCTGCCTCGTGGATTCGGACGGTGGCACCGCTCTCTCGCTGGAGTTCGCCGGCGAGGCCGGCGTGGTCGTGGTGCCAGTGTGTGAGGAAGATCTCGTCGACGTCGGCGACGGTCAGATCGTGTGCGGCGAGTCCGTCGCGCAACTGTTCGCGCACGTCCGGGAGGGAGACGCCGACGTCGACGAGGACCGTTCGGTCGCCGTCGAGCAGGTAGACGTCGTTCTTCCCCTCGAAGACGGTGTTGCCGAGCTGGATGCGCTTCATACGTTCGCGGGTCGAGACGCGGAACTATGAGGGTTCCTCATTTCACGTCGGAAGAGCGGTGGGACGAGGGGATCAGAACTCGTCGGGGTTCGACTCGTTGCGTCGGTAGCGGTTGACGCGGCGATACCCCGTGAGCGTCCCCGCCTCGTCGAACTCCAGTTCGTACCGGCCGAGGATGTCCTGCGTGTCCGGCACGGACTTCCGTTCGATCATCTCGACGACCGACACCCACTGGTCGCCGCGCTGCGTCACCTCGATGATCCCGTCGAGGTCTCGGTTGATGAGGTCGGGGGCCAACTCGACGGTCTGGTTGCGGATGTCGAGCAAGCCGACCGATCCCGTCGACGCTCCGTCGTCGGTCGTGTCGTCTGTAGCTGTGTCGTCTGCCACGTCTTCGTCGTCACCTTCGGTCTCGGCGTCGGCGTCGGCCTCCGAGTCGGGGGCGGATTCGTCACTGCTGGACTCGGCGTCGGCGTCGGTCTCCGAGTCAGATTCGGATTCGTCACCTTCGGTCTCCGAGTCGGTTTCAGACTCTTCCTCGTCGGACTCGGCGCCTTCTCGGGTCTCGTCGTCTCCGTCCGACGTGTCCCCGTCGACGAATGAGAAGAGCTGCGACGCCGTCGCCGCACCGATGCCCTCGATATCGTACAGTTCGCTCCGGTCGATCGAGCGCAGATCTCCGACCGTCTCGACGCCTGCGTCCGCCAGTGCCTCCGCTGTCTTCGGCCCGATGCCGTCGATTGATTCGATATCTGCCGATTCGTCTATGTCCGTTGTCACGAAACTAAACCTCGGTTGGGTGAGTGGTCAGCAGGCGACGCCGTTAGGACGACGCTTCGACGCCCGCTCGGCTCTTCTCGATCGTCTGCTCGTGTTTCCGGGCCGAGGTCGTCTCGATCTCGAGGTCGCGGATGTCGTCCAGGTCGCCAGTCTGGGTGGCTTGCTCTATCTTCGATATCTCGGAGGCGTACGTCAGGAACGTGTCGACCGACGCGGCGACGACACGCGCCTCGATCGTCAGGATCTCGATACCGACGACGGAGATCCGTGCCCAAACGTCGATGACGATCCCCTTGTCGAGGATGCGGTCGAGCACTTCCGCGAGGCTTGACGAGTTTGGTGATGCTGATGCGGGCATACTAGGGTCGACTCTTGCCTCCCTTTTAACTACACTGGCCGTCTCTACTCACAGTCTCCGCCGCCGGCCGAAAGCCATACCCGTGCGCTGGGAGAAGCTATACCGATAGCGTGGCCCCATGAGTGAAAATCATCTCTACACCTACGGCGTCGTCGACGACGAGGAGTTCGAACTGGACGTCTCGGGCGTCAACGGTGGGACGCCGATCCGGACGGTCCAGTACCGGACGCTGTCGGCCGTCGTCAGCGACATCGACGAGCTCGAACCCGAACGGTCGGACGAGAACGTCCGCGCACACGACGAGGTGCTTCGCGAAGTCATCGAGGCCGGCGACGGCCGCACCGTCGTCCCGATGCAGTTCGGGATGGTGTTCAAGACCGGACGGACGCTCAAGAGCGTCCTCCGGAGCGGCCGTCGCGCGTTCCGGAAGGCACTGCTCGACGTCGACGGGATGGTCGAACTCGGCGTCAAAGTCGTCGTCGACGAGGGCGAGACCGTCGACGAGGAGATCCTCCAGGACGTCGCCGACCGACTCACGGCGGCCGCAGAGCGTGACGTCAAGAACGACCTCTTCAGCGACCGGCTCGTGTTGAACCGGGCGTACCTCGTCGACTACGACGACCAGGAGGCGTTCTCGGAGGCCGTCCAGGCGGTTCGGGACGACTACGAGGACCTCTCGGTCCAGTACAGCGGCCCATGGGCGCCGTACAACTTCGTCGACATCGAGATCGGGGCGGCACAGTGAGATGCTCCTCGTCGACGACCTCCTCCTCAAGCCGTTCGTCTCGCTGCTCAACACCATCCACTCGATGGCGGTCGAAGAGATCCACGACCTCGACGCGATCCGCGACGAGCTCAAGGAGAACCAACTGCTCTACGAACTCGGCGAGCGCTCCGAGGCCGAGTACCGCGAGCGACGAACCGAACTGGAGGAACGATTGGAGGTCGCCGAGGCGGCCCACGAGAACCTCCAGGGGAGAGTCGAGGTGAAACGATGACGAACGACACACCCGACAGATCGGACGACAGCCCGGAGGATCGACCCGACCGCGAGAGCGGGATTCTCGGCTCGCTCCGTCGCTTCCTGGAGACGCTTCAGGAGATGGAACAGCAGGGCGAGTCGACCCGACGGGGACGCGTGAGCTCCGACCGTGGCATCGCTGACTACTCCATCCACATCGGACACGCCCGTCACGACGAGATGGACGAGCGGACGCCGCGTCCGGAGGTGTCGCCGGACTCGCCGACGAGCATCCGCGAGACCGACGAGGGGTTCATCGTCCACCTGGACCTGCCGGAGGCCGAGGGCCACACGGTCGTCACCGGCGTCGACGGACGGACGCTCGTCGTCGGCACAGACGACAGCACTGACGACACCGTCTTCACGCGCGTCGACATGCCTCGTCGCGGACTGACGGTCGTCGCGGGCGCGTACCGAAACGGCATACTCGAACTCCACCTCGAAGCCGAGGAAGACCAGACCCATGAGTGAGGATACTACCGACGACGAAGAGCAGACGACAGAGGAGGAGACGCCCGACGGAGACGGAGAGTCGCAGTCGACAGACGAATCGGAGTCTACGGACGGAGACGACGACGTCGAGGACGTCGTCACCGTCGAACACGCCCCAGATGCCGTCGAGGAGGCGGTCGACGCGGCCACCGACAACGTCGTCGATGCGGGCGAACTCGTCGAGGAGACGGAGGCGCTCCTGCGCGAACTGCTCGACCTCGACGACGACCCCGAGTCGCAGGAACGCGCCGCGGAGATCTTCGAGGATCTCCGCGTCGTCGCCAGCGAGGCCGAGGAGTTGCTGGGAACGGTCGACTTCGAGGAACTCCCCGACGCGATCGACGCGAGCGAACTCCCGGACACCGTCGACACCGACGAACTGCCGGACGCCGTCGCCAGCGGCGACCCGAAACAGGCGATCGAACTGCGGAACCTCAACGAACTGATCGAACTCACCGACCTCTGGGACGCGGTCGACGTCCGCGAGTTCTGGCGGAACAAACGCGAGCTCGACGACGCCGTCGAGGACGTGTTCGAGCAGGAGCCGGACGGCGACGAGACGGACGACGGGCTGCTTGACGACGCCGCCGACCTCGTCGGTGACGACGATGAGGAGGCGGCGGCCGACGACGACGAGACGGACGACGGGCTGCTTGACGACGCCGCCGACCTCGTCGGTGACGATGAGGAGGCGGCGGCCGACGCCGCGGACGAGGACGACGGACTGTCGAAACCCGAACTCGGGATGCTGGAGACCGACGAATCGAAGCAGGCGGCCATCCAGAAGCAGATCAGCGATTCGGTCGGAGAGTTCCGCGGGAGCATCCTCGACGCCCGTGAGCGACTCGAGAAGATCGTCGAGAAGAACCAGGAGCGAACCGAGCCGGCGGGACAGCCGGACTCGCGGAACCCGACCGCCGTCTCGACGATGCCCACGTCACGGTCGGACTTCGGCGGATCGACCCGCTTCTCGACGGTGCCCGAGGAGACGCGCTACTCGAACGCGCCGAACCGCCCGCGCATCTACGGCCAGCGGTTCGACGACGCGAACGAACGGAGTGAAAACGACGATGACTAACGGAACAGCCCCAACCCGAGAGAAGGACAGCCTCGCCGACGTCGTGGAGATGCTCCTCGACAAAGGCGTCGTCATCAACGCCGACATCGCCGTCTCGGTCGGACAGACGGAGCTGCTCGGCATCAAACTCCGGGCGGCGATCGCCTCGTTCGAGACGGCCTCCCAGTACGGGCTGGAGTTCCCCGAGGGGACCGACATGGAACGCGTCGAGGAGGCGTCCCAGCGGCGCGACCTCCGCAAACCACCCGAGCGCGGCCTGTCGACGCGCGTCGGCACCGTCGACCCCGAGGAAGAAGAAGAGACGACCGACGAGGAGACGGTCGTCGAGACCGGCACCGACGCCGACGCCAGCGACGAAGCGGAGTCACCCGACGACGGGACCGACGCAGACGAGGTCGAAGACGACGAGACGACGGACGAACGGGCCGCCGAGCAGACGACGGAGACAGACGGCACCGACGACCGATGACGACGATAGACATCGACGGCGACGAGGCGACCAACGGGTTGACGACGCTCGTCGTCACCGTCGTCGAACTGCTGGTCGACGCGCTCGAACGGGAGGCGATCCGCCGGATGGAGTCGGGGTCGCTCACGGACGAGGAGATCGAGCGCCTCGGCCGACAGCTCGCGGCGATGGAGGACGAACTGGAGCGACTCAAAGAGGAAGAGGGGATCGACGACGACGTCGACCGCCTGCGCGGCGACCTCGACTCGCTCGTCTCGGACGCCGTTCAACAGATGGACCACGACCGCCGCGGCGCGGTGCTGGGGGAGATGACCCGTGAGTGAGCCCGAGACCTCGTTCGACGAGGGGCGATACCTCTACTGTGTCGTCACCGACGGCGACGGGTCGCTGTCGACGACGGGACTCGAGGACGAGCAGGTCCGCGTGATCCGTGAAGCGGGCCTCGTCGCCGTCGTCCACGACTGCAGCTCCCTGTACGACTCGGACTCCGCGACGGAGATCCAGCGGTGGATCCTCGCCCACCAGTCGGTCGTCGACGACGCGGGCGAGGCGTTCGGGACGCCGCTGCCGTTCCAGTTCGACACGATCGTCCGCGGCGACGACGAGGCGGTCCGGTCGTGGCTCCGCGAGGAGGAAGCGACGCTGACGGACCACCTCGAGGCGCTCGCCGGGCGCTGGGAGTACCGCATCGAGGTCGTCTGGGACGAGGACGCCGCACGCGAGGAACTTGAAGCGGCCGACGACGAACTGCAGCAGCTCGCCGAGCGTCGGGACTCCGCCGACGAAGGGACGGGGTTCCTCCTGAACAAACAGTACGAGACGCGTCTCGACCAACTGCTGAGCGAACAGCGCCGCGCGGAGGCGGCCGACCTCGCTGAGCGCATCGGGAGCGAGGTGACGGAGCTCGTCGACCTCGGCGAGCGGTCGACGGTCGGCCTTGACGTCGGCGGGGCCGACGAAGAGGTCGACGTGCTGGCGCGCTTCGCCGTCCTCGCGACCGACGACGAACAGGAGGCCGTCGGACTGCTGCTCGACGACGTCGCCGCCGATCCCGGCATCGAGGTCCGGTTCACCGGTCCGTGGCCGCCGTACACGTTCACACCCGAACTCGGAGAGGAGGGACCCGATGCGTCCGACGAAGTCTGACGACGACGCGCTCGTCGACCTCGTGGACGTCATCCTCCGGAAGGGAGCGGTCATCGAGGCCGACGTCGTCATCGCCGTCGCCGACATCCCGCTGGTCGGTCTCAAACTCCGCGCGGCGCTCGCCGGGATGACGACGATGACGGAGTACGGCATCTTCGAGGACTGGGACGAGGCCCAGCGACTCAGAAACCGCGAGACGGCCGGCCAGCGGCTGGAGTAGCCGCTCACGTCGTTTCTCGCCTCTCGTTTCTCACCGCTCGATGGCGAGACGCTCGTTCGGAGAGCAGCCAGAGTTGATTTTGCTCGGTTTCCCGATACATTGAAAGCGTGGCATATCGTAGCCGTCCTCGTCAGAGGGTATGCCCGAAAACTTCTACGACCTACTCGGCGTCGACGAAGACGCGACGGAGGACGAACTCAAACGCGCGTACCGAGAGCGTGCCCGCGAGTACCATCCGGACGTCAACGCCGACGCTCGCGCCGGAACGCAGTTCAAGACGGTTCGCCGCGCGTACGACGTGCTCCGGGACGAGACGGAACGGTCGGCCTACGACCGTCTCGGTCACGAGACGTACGTCCGAGAGCGGATGAAGGGACTGCCCACCTCGTCGCCATCTTCGTCGAACTCGTCGAACACCTCGGACACCCCGTCTTCCTCTCCTTCCTCGTCCTCCGCGAACGCCGCCGACGGTTCGACCGCCTCCAGTTCGCGAACGTCCACGGCCTCGCGAACGTCTACGACCTCTCGGTCGACCGCTACGGCGTCTTCGAGCGCGACGAACGACCGGTCGACCGCGTCCGGTTCGCGGCGGTCTACGTCGTCCGCGCGCTCTACGACGTCATCGTCGTCGACGGCGAACGGTTCCGCTGCCGGCGGAACGGGGACGACCCGAACCGCACGCTCCTCACAGACGACGGGACGGCGGTACCAGCCACGGGGGTCGACGACGTCGTCAGAACGGCGGCGGCGACTACGGAACCGGTGGGTGGCCGTCTGCCTCGCAGTCGGCGTCTACGTCGCCGGGCTCGCGCAGTTCGCGCTGGCCAGCGGTACCGCCCTCGAATCGTTCCTCGCTCGGCTGGCCGCCGACCCCGTGGCGGCGCTGACCACCGGGTGGGGGCTCGGGTCGCCGACGGCAGTCGTCCAGTCGCTGGCGGCCGATCCCTCGCTCGCACTGCTGTTCCCGCTGGGGGCGCTCCTCCTGCCGGCCGCCCTCGTGACGACGGTCGTCGAGTTCGGCCGCGGGACGGCGTGGCTGTATCTGTTCGGTGCGCTCGGTCCGCTCGTCGGCCTCGCCGTCGGGGCGCTGTCGCCGACGGCGGCCGCTGTCGACCTCGCGCTGTTCGTCGTGCTCCCTGTCGCCGCGGCGCTCGTCTTCCTCGGTGACGTCGGGCGATATCTCGTGGCGACACGCTAACTTCTTTCACCCCGGGCGTCACCGTGTGAACGTATGGGACTTCCGCCGAACCACGTCTGGCGAATGCGGTTGCGTGGCGTCAACGCCTATCTTGTCGACGCCGACGTGCTGACGCTCGTGGATGCCGGGACGCCGTGGGACGCAGATCGCATCCGGACGCGTATCGAAGACGTCGGCCACGACGTGGCGGACATCGACCGCGTGTTGCTCACGCACTACGACCTCGACCACGTCGGCACGCTCGGGAAACTCGACCTCGACGCCGACGTCTATCTCGCCGCCCCCGACGCCGACTACTTCCGTCGAACCCAGTCGCCGCCGCTGACGAACCACAAGGGACTGTTCCAGCGGCTGACCGGCCTGCTCCTCTCGGAACCGACGTTCCCCGTCCACACTGTCGACGACGGTCAGCGGATCGGCCCGTTCGTCGCCCACCACACGCCCGGCCACACCCCCGGCCACACGGCCTACGTCCACGACGAGTACGACGTCGCGTTCGTCGGCGACCTCGTCCGCACCATCGACGGAGAACTCCACCCCTCGCCGTGGGTGCTCTCGTACAGCCTCCGCGACGTCAAGCGGAGCATCCGGAAGTTGGCCGACAACGTCCCCGAGACCGAGGTGCTCGCGGTCGGCCACGGCAACCCCGTCCGCGCCAACGGCGGGATCGCGCTCCGACAACTGGCCGACAGACTCTGAACCGCTCGGCTATCCGGTCGGTCGAGATACTCTTTTGTCACCGTCCCGTCTGGCTTCGGGTGATGCCTCGCTTCCCTCACTCCCCCTCCGCCCGCTCCCGACGTGCCTTCCTCGCACTCGGTGTGACGGCGACGACGGCGCTCGCCGGCTGTAACGCCGCCTCGGTCGAGGCGCGCGAGCGGACGACCGACACCGTCGACGTCGCCGACGCGACCGAACTCGTCGTCACCGGCCGCAACGGGTCGGTGACCGTCGAGGCGCGGGACCGTGACACCGTCGAACTCACCGCTACCAAGCGGAGCCTCGTCGGTCGCGACGCCTTCGACGACGCGACCGTCCGGACGGAGGTCGCCGACGGGACGCTCTCGGTCGGCGTCGACTACGCCACCGACCGGGCACGTCGCGTCGCGGTCGACCTCGATATCCGCGTCCCGGCGTCGCTCTCGGTCTCCAGCGTCGAGACGCAGAACGGCTCCGTCGAAGCGACGGGGACGAGAGGCGACGCGACGATCACGAGCCAGAACGGGACGGTCACCGCCACCGACGTCGACGGGTTCGTCACGCTCACGACGAACAACGGCACCGTCGAGTCGAGCGGCTGTCGGGGCGTCGACGGCGTTCGAACCGCCAACGGTACTGTCGACGTCGAGGTGCTCGACATCCGGCAGGACGTCGACGTCTCCACCGCCAACGGCTCCGTCGAGGTGGCCGTCCCCCCCTCACTCGACGCCGAGGTAGAGCTCACGGCCGGCAACGGAACCGTCGACGTCGACGGGCTAGAACTCGCGAACCTCGAGCGGACGTCTCGACGGATCACGGGGCGACTGGGCGACGGCGGCAACCGCCTCCGGCTGTCGGTTTCCAACGGGTCGGCCGACCTCGTCGCGCTCGACGGGTAGCCCGCTCTGTCTCACTGGTCGGTCGACTCGTCGGCCCCCTCGTCGCCGTCGCCGTCGGTCCGGATCTCCGCTGCCCGTCCCCGGACGCGCGCGACGAACTCCGGCGGGAGGTCGTCGATCTGTCCGGCCTGTACCGCCCAGAGGTTGGCGTAGAGACCGTCGCGCGCGAGCAGTTCCTCGTGAGTTCCTCGCTCGACGACCCGCCCGTCGTCGAGGACGACGATGGTGTCTGCGTGCCGAACCGTCGAGAGGCGGTGGGCGATGACGACGGTGGTCCGCTCGGCGGTGAGGTCGGCGATCGACTGTTGGATCAGGAGTTCAGTCTCGGTGTCGACGGCGGACGTCGCCTCGTCGAACACGAACACGTCGGGGTCCGCGAGCACCGCCCGCGCGATGGAGATGCGCTGCCGCTGCCCGCCCGACAGTTTCACGCCGCGCTCGCCGACGAGCGTGTCGTAGCCGTCGGGGAGGTTCCGGACGAACTCGTGGGCGTTGGCCCGCCGAGCGGCGTCCTCGACCTCTCGTTCGCTCGCGTCGGGGCGGGCGTAGGCGATGTTCTCCCGGACGGTGCCGTAGAAGAGGAACGGGTCCTGGCTGACGTAGCCGACCGCCGATCGGAGGCTGTCGAGCGTCACCGTCCGGAGGTCCTGTCCGTCGATGCGCACCGCACCGGAATCGGGGTCGTACATCCGGACGAGCAGTTCGACGACGGTCGACTTACCCGCCCCCGTCGGGCCGACGATGCCGAGCGTCGTCCCGCCGGGAACCGTGACGTCGACGTCGCGGAGCACCGTCCCGCGACCGTAACCGAACGAGACGCCGTCGTACTCGACCGTGCCGTGAGTCACCTGTAGCGGTTCGGCGTCGTCGGCGTCGCGGACGGCCGCCTGCGTGTCGGCGAGGTCGAAGATGCGCCGGGCCGAGGCTTTCGCCCGCTGGTAGAGGTTGATGATCTCGCCGAACTCCGAGACGGGCCAGACGAGCGTCTGCGTGAGGAAGATGAACGTGACGAACGTCCCGACCGTCAGCGACCCGGCGACGCCAGCGACCGACCCCTGTAGCACCCACAACCCCCCGGCGAGGAAGGTGAGGACGAAGCCGACGCCGGCGATGACGCGGAGCGACGGGAAGAACGTCGTGCTGATCCGGATCGCCGCCCAGTTCTTCTCGAAGTAGTCCCAGGAGGCGCGGGCGACGCGGTCGCGCTCGTAGGTCTCGGCAGTGCTCGTCTTGATAATGCGGACGCCGCCGAGGTTGTTCTCCAGCCGCGAGTAGAGGTCGGCGAGACTCTCCCGCACCGCGGTGTACGTCGGTTGGTAGATGCCGACGTAGCGGTAGGTGAAGTAGGCGACGAACGGCACGGGTGCGAGTGCGACGAGCGCGAGCGACGCGTCGAGCACCAGCAGGATGACGACGATGCCGCCGACCATCACGCCGAGGCGGGAGGCGCCGTCGACGCCGCCGTTGAGGAACTGTTCGAGGTTGTTGACGTCGTTCGAGAGGATGCTCATCAGTTCGCCGGTCTGCCGACTGTCGAAGAACGCCGAGTCGAGTCGCTGCAGTCGGTCGTAGCTGTCGACCCGGAGGTCGTGCTGGACCCGCTGGGCGAAACGGTTGAGCGCCCGTCCGCGCAGGAGGTGGAACACCGAACTCGTGAGAAACGAGAGAGCGACGAGCCCACCGACGAGGACGAACTGCGTCGCGGGCGTCGCCGGAAGCCACGCCGTCGGGACGCCCGGGAGATCGAACGCTCGCTCGTCGAGCAACACCGTGTCGACGGCGAGTCCCAAGAGCAATGGTGGCATCAGGTCGGCAACGCGCGCGACGAGACTCGCGAGCAGTCCCAGCGCGAGCGCGTGCCAGTGGTCACGCCCGTAGGTCCGCAGGAGGCGTCCCATCGGGTTCCGTGACTGCCGTGGTTCCATCCCTCTCTCAGGTGCCGGAGGGGCAAAACCTTGCCCCGCCGGACGGCCGAGAGTTTATCATCTCCCTTTCCGTCATGTTCGATGATGTCAGAACACAACCTTCACTCCTACGAGGAGACCTACGAGTCGTTCGACTGGGACGATATCTACGCCGAAGCCGACTGGGACGCCCCCGACCGACTGAACGTCGGTCACGAGGTCTGTGACCGTCACGCCGCCGACGGGGAGAACGTGGCGTTGCGGTACGTCGGCACCGACGGCGACCGACGGTCGCTGACGTTCGCGGAACTGAAACGACAGTCGAACCGCTTCGCGAACGTGCTCGAGTCGCTCGACGTCGACCGCGGCGACCGCGTGTTCTCCTACATGCCGCGCGTCCCCGAACACTACGTCGCGCTCGTCGGCACGCTCAAGCGAGGTGCCGTCTGGGGGAGCGTCAACGAGCGGTTCGGTCCCGACGGCATCGCCTACCGCCTCGACGACTGTGACGCGAAACTCGTCGTGACCACGGCCGAGAACGAGGAGACGGTCGAACGCGCGCTCGACGACGCCCCCAGCGTCGAGACGGTGATCGTCCTCGGCGCGGACGAGGCCCGGGGCGACGAACGACACGACGACGTCGACTTCGAGCGGGCGATGGCCGACGCGAGCGACGAGTACCAAGCCGCCGAGACTGGCGGCGAGGACGACGCGTTACTCTACTACACCAGCGGGACGACCGGGTTGGCGAAGGGCGTGCTCCACAAACACCGCTGGGTCGCCGGCGTCGCGGCCACCCAGCGGTACGCTGCCGACCTCCAAGAGGGCGACCTCTACTGGTCGACGGCCGACCTCGGCTGGCTGACCGGCCCCATCAACACGCTCGGTGCGTGGTTCTGGGGGACGACGCTGTTCACCTACGAGGGCGAGTTCGACCCTGCGACGTGGGCCGACCTGCTCGACGAGTATCCCATCTCCGTGCTGTTCAGCGTCCCGACGGCCTACCGGATGCTGCGGGCCAACGAGGAGGTGCTCGCCGGCACCGACCTCGATCTGCGACACGCGCTGTCTATCGGCGAACCGCTCTCGGCGGGCGTCGTCGACTGGGGCGAAGAGCGGCTGGGCGTCACCATCCACGACACCTACGGCCAGACCGAGACGGGCAACATGGTCGTCAACAACTATCCGACGATGGAGATCAGACCGGGAAGCATGGGCAAACCGCTCCCGGGTGTCACGTCGGCCATCGTCGATCCAGAGACCGGCGAGGAGTTGCCGCGCGGCGAGACGGGGGAGATCGCCCATCGTGGAGACTTCCCGTGTTTCTTCGCGGAGTACTGGCAGAAACCGGAGCAGACGCGGGACTGTTTCGTAAACGACTGGTATCTCTCGGGTGACCTCGCGCGGATGGACGAGGACGGCTACATCTGGTTCGAGGGACGGGCCGATGACGTCATCCTCTCGTCGGGTTACCGCATCGGCCCGTTCGAGGTCGAGTCGTCGCTCGGTGAACACGAGGCCGTCGCCGAGGCGGCGGTCGTCCCCAAACCCCACCCCGAACGTGGCAATATCGTCAAGGCGTACGTCGTCCTCACCGAGGACTACGAGGAGAGCGACGAACTGGCCGAGGAGATCAAACAGCACGTTCGCAACGAGCTGTCGGCCCACGAGTACCCCCGCGAGATCGAGTTCGTCGACGACCTGCCGAAGACGGTCACCGGGAAGATCCGACGGACGGAGCTCCGCGACCAGACGGCCGATCCGACGGCCTGACGGCCCGACGGCTCTTAGGGCGTCGATTACTCTCAGAAGTTCGAGTGACATCAGACCCGCGCAGAGCGCGGGCCTGTGACTGACCAAGCCAACTGCGAAGAGCACCAGTCTCGCAGTTACCCGGCGCGCATCGGCGGTCTGTCGTTCCACACCACGCGCGCCAGCATCCTCTTGGACGGACGCTGTAAAAAGTGCTACGTTCCTACCAATACCAGCCAGACGGTGCAATATTTTCACTCGCTTGGCAATCAACCACGGCGTCGAAACGGACAGATACGAACATCACAAATATCTCAGAGTTTTTACTGGACGGTTGCACAATCCCGCTGAGAATCACGGAACAATCACAATTGTTAGCGACAGTTACCGGACGAAGTACGGGTCGTCGCCGGCGAGGAACCGCCCGAGGTCAGCCTCGCGGCGGAAATCGGTCGAACGAAGCGTCTGCAGCGCGTCTACGAGCTTTTCGTGATCACTGTCGTCCCACTCGCTCGGGTCCCGGATCGGGACGACGAGGAAGCCGCTCCCGCGGAGTTCCATCGCGTGGAGCGTCTCCATGTCGACGGTCGTCTTGTGCGCCCGTGCGGTGTAGTTCTCGAGGACGTACCGCGTCGCCCGCTCGCCCACCGGGAGGAGGACGTGTGCGGCGATGGCGCGGAGCTCGGCGTCGAAGAAGCGCTCCATGTCGCCGTACGACGACTCGCTGGGGTCACCCTCGCCGTCGGGGAGACACATGTGCAGATACGAGAAGAACGTGCGGCGCATCCCCGGTTCGGTTCCGACGCTGCGCAGCAGGCCGCCGTCGACGAGTGCGCGCTGGAGTCGGAACCCGCTCTCGCCGGTGAACGGGACGCCGCTGTCGACGCCGCCGTGACGACCCGGATGGTCGCCGACGACGTGGAAGTCTGCGTTGGCGTCGCCGTACCCCGGGACGAACTGCTCGCAGGACGGCCGCATTCCGAAGGGGTTGCTCGTGCGGTCAGTGACGTTTCTCACGGGAATGTGTACGTCTCTGTGAGGTTTTAGGTGACGTGGTTTCGGTCGATACTGCGCCGCCGAAAGGCCACGAGGACGCTCAGAGTTCGACGCCGGAGGGGATAAGACTCTTCGCGCGGAGGAGACTCCCGTCGGCGTCGTAGACGAGGAAAGTACGTTTCTCGTAGGTGACGAGCGGTTCACTGTCGACGGTGATCTCAACCCGGTATCGACCGTCGTCGACGTCCGTCGACGCGCCGTACTCGCGGGCGGCGCGGATGAACTTCAGGACGTCGTCGGCGTCCTCGTTCAGTTCGAGGACGAAGTCACCCGTGATGCGGTTAGTGACGCCGACCACGCCCGTCGCGTCAGGGTCGTCCAGCGACGCCTGTAGACGGAAGGCGACGTCGGTCTCGCCGGCGGAGAGCAGTTCGTCTTCGGCACCCGTGAGGCCCTCTCGGAGCAACTCCTCCGGTCCGTGGAAGTCGATGCGGACGAGTGGCTTCTCGGGGTCCGCACCGTGGTCGACCCAGTCAATATGTTCGACAGTCAGTTCGAAGTAGTCACGCCTCATTCCGTACCGGGTCTTAGATAGCCCAGCGTATGAACGTAACGCCCCCGACAGTAGATAACACACCCGGAGTCGGGGCTACAGCTCCTATGTAGTTAATTGAACGAGTTTCCGCGCCGTACTATTCCGGCGGTCCGTCGGTCGGTCCCGTGCTCGGTTTTAAGTGATGCCAGACGGTAGAGGGGTTCAATTGAATCGGAGCCACATATCACGAGACGAACCCCGGTCGAAGGCGCAGACGCAGGCGGAGGAGGGGTCGCTTTCGACACTCCGACGACACGTGGTTCGCGCGATGGAGGTGCTCCGGGGGTCGACCGTCGACGGTCGACCGTTCCGGCCGGGCGAGGACCGAACACTCTCGACGTTCACGACGCCGGCAGGACACGAGGAGGTCGACCGCTACTGGGTGAACGCGCCGTTCGCTTACGCGGTCGTCACCTACGACGCCGACGCCAGCGAACACCGCTACCATGTCGTCGAACCCGACACCGACGAGTTCACTGCGGCGCTCTTGGACCGCATCGTCGTCGACATCCGCGACCCGCTTCTGTACCGCGCGCCGGAGACCGACGCCGACGACGTGGTCGGCGAGTCGGTGCTCCGCGAGGAGCTGACGGCGCTGCTCCAGCAGTACGGCGTCGACGTCGACGCGACGACGTACCACTCCGTCCTCTACTACCTCTATCGGGACTTCGTCGGCTACGGGAAGATCGACGCGCTCCTCCACGACTCTCACATCGAGGACGTCTCGTGTGACGGCTACGACCTCCCCGTCTTCGTCTACCACGACGAGTACACCGACATAGAAACGAACGTCGTCTTCTCCGGAGAGGAACTCGACGACTACGTCGTCCGTCTCGCCCAGCGGTCGGGCCGCCACGTCAGCGTCGGCAACCCCGTCGTCTCCACAACGCTCCCCGACGGGTCACGGGCGGAGCTCTCGCTGGGCCGGGAGGTGACGCCGCGCGGGTCGGCGTTCACCATCCGACAGTACGCCGACGAACCGTTCACGCCGATCGACCTGATCGAGTACGGGACGTTCTCCGTCGAGACGATGGCCTACCTGTGGCTCTGTATCGAGCACAACAAGTCGCTCATCTTCGCCGGCGGGACGGCCTCCGGGAAGACCACCGCGATGAACGCGGTGTCGATGTTCATCCCGCCGCGAGCGAAGGTGCTCACCATCGAGGACACCCGTGAACTCTCTCTCCACCACGACAACTGGCTCGCCAGCGTGACCCGCGAGCAGCTTCACGACGGCACCGACATCGACATGTACGATCTGCTGCGGTCGGCGCTCCGGCACCGCCCCGAGTACATCGTCGTCGGCGAGGTCCGCGGCGAGGAGGCGGTGACGCTGTTTCAAGCGATGAACACCGGCCACACGACGTTCTCGACGATGCACGCCGACAGCATCGAGACGGTGATAAACCGGTTGGAGAACGAACCGATCAACGTGCCGCGGGCGATGGTCCAGTCGCTCGATCTCCTCTCGGTGCAGACGCTCACCCGCCTCGAGGGCGAGCGCGTCCGGCGCTCGAAGGTCGTCGGCGAGATCGGCGGCATCGACCAGCGGACCGGCGAGTTGGACTACTCCTCGGCGTTCCAGTGGGACGTCCAGACGGACACGTTCACCCGAAGCGACAGTGACCTGCTGTCGGAGATCCAGGCCGAACGCGGCTGGTCGCGGTCCGAACTGCTCGCGGAGGTCCGACGACGGGAACGGTTCCTCGAGACGCTGCACGAACGCGGCGTCAACGACTACCGTCGGTTCACCGCGCTGGTCAACGAGTACTACGCCGACCCCGAGGCGGCGACCGCTCGACTCGTCGACGGCCTCGAGGCCACGGAGCGGAGCTGATGCTCTGGTCGGTTCCGCTCGGGTTCGTCAGCGTGGTCTGTCTCGTCGTCGTACTGGACCACATTGATGACCGCGTCCGCCTCGCCGTCACCCGCCTCGGGTTGGCGCTCTTCGGCGACTACGTCGAGACGGCCGACGGCGCGGAGCGACAGCGACGGCGGATGCACGCCGCACACGTCGGCGTCACCCACCGAGTGTACGCGTCGCGGACGCTGCTGTACAGCACGCTTTTCGGCGTCGTCGGGAGCGTCCTCGGCGTCTATCTCGCCGCCGGCGTCGTGTCGGCACTGTCGGTGTCGGCGGACGAGATCCGGGCGTCGCTCCCCGCCGCACTCAGCTTCCTCGGCGACCTCGCGACGCTCCCGTCGCTCGCGCTCGGCGAACTGTTCGGTCTGTTGCTGTTCGCGAGCGCCACCGTCGGGACGGTGCTCGCGGTCGGGTCGTACTGGGGACGGTGGCTGTATCTCGATCAGTTGGCCGTCGCCCGGGCCGGCGCCATCGAGGCGACGCTCCCCCGAACCGTCGCGTTCGTCTACGCGCTCTCGCGCAGCGGGATGTCCGTTCCGAACGTGCTCGCGACGCTCGTCGACAACCGCACGGTGTACGGGGCCGCGGCCGACGAGGTGAACGTCGCCGTCCGAGACATGGACGCCTTCGGTACCGACGTGCTGACCGCGCTGCGACGGGTAGCCCGCCGGACGCCCAGCGAGCAACTGGGGGAGTTCGCCGAGAACCTCGCGAGCGTCCTCTCCAGCGGGCGGAACCTCTCGACGTTCCTGCACGGACAGTACGAGCGGTATCAGGAGGAGGCCCGGGCCCAACAGGAGCAGTATCTGGAACTGCTCGCGACGTTCGCGGAGGTGTACGTCACCGTCCTCGTCGCCGGCCCGCTCTTCTTCATCACCACCCTCGTCGTCGTCGGCCTCGTCATTCAGGACACGCTCGGGATCGTCCGGTTCGTCAGCTACGTGGCCATCCCGCTCGGCACCGCCGGGTTGGTCGTCTACGTCGACAGCGTGACTCCGACGCCGGGGTCGGGCGACGGTAGACACTTCGTCGACCGACCGACGGACGGCGCTCGCCGGTTCGCCCCCGACGGTGGAGCCGTCTCCGGCACGTCGACCGCGAACGAGGCGTCGACCGCGAACCACCAGCGCCTGCGTGCGTACGACAGACTCCGCCCGCTCCGGCGATGGTTCGACGATCCGTGGGGGACGGCGTTCAGCCGTCCCACGCGGTCGCTCGCGCTCACCGTCCCGCTCGGCCTGCTGTGGGTCGTCTGGCGCGTCGACTGGTCGGTCCGGTCGTCGCTCGCTCGCTTCGATCTCGCCGCGGTGCTCGATGCGGTCGACGAACCGCTCGTCCAGGCGATGATCTTCGTCCTCGGTGTCTTCGCACTCGCCTACGAGGTTCGGAAGCGTCGCCTCCGGACGATGGAGGCCGCCGTCCCCGACTTCCTCGATCGGATGGCCAGCGTCAACGAGGCGGGCGTGACCGTCGTCCAGAGCCTCCAGCGAGTGGCCCGGAGCGACCTCGGCGGGTTGACGCCGGAGGTCGAGCGGGCGTGGCGGGACGTCCGGTGGGGGGCCGACGCGGAGACGGCGCTCCGCCGGATGGCCGCCCGCACGTCATCGCCGACGGTCGCGCGTGCGGTGACGCTCGTCACGAACGCGATGCGGGCGACCGACGACGTCGCTCCCGTCCTCCGCATCGCCGCCGACGAGGCGCAGGCGAGTTGGCGACTCCGTCGGGAGCGACGCACCGAGATGGTGACCTATCTGCTGGTCATCTACATCTCTTTCTTCGTCTTCCTCGGCATCGTCGCCGCGCTGTCGGTGTCGTTCCTGCCGGCCGTCGAGGCGACCCAGACGGTCGGCGGTGGGTCGGCCACGGGCAGCCTCCCCACGGGGAGCGTCTTCGGCGGTATCGGCGACGTCGACACCGACGCCTACCGACTGCTGTTCTTCCACGCGTCGGTCGTCCAGGCGGTCTGCTCGGGACTCGTCGCCGGTCAACTCGGCGAGGAGTCGGTCGCCGACGGCGTGAAACACGGGGTCGTCCTCCTCGTCGTCGCCTACGCGGCGTTTCTCGTCGTCTGAGTCGACGCCCGCCGAGTCGGCGGGCCTTTATCGGACCGCCCCAACCTCACCGCATGGACGCGGACCCACAGGCGACGTACGACCGCATCGCCGCGCACTTCGCGTCGACCCGTGAGTACGCCTGGCCGGAGGTCGAGCAGTTCGTCGACGAGTGGGGGAGCGACCGGCGGCGGGCACTCGACCTCGGCTGTGGTAACGGCAGGCACGCGGAACTGCTCGCCGACCACGTCGAACGGGTCGTCGGACTCGACGTCAGTCGCGGCCTGCTCGCGGAGGCGCGGGTACGAGCCACAGAACGGAACTTCTCGGTCGATCTCGTCCACGGCGACGCCGCCCGACTGCCGTTCGTCGCAGACGGGTTCGACCTCGCGGTGTATGTCGCGACGCTCCACCACCTCCAGTCCCGTGAGACGCGCGTCGCCAGCCTCTCGGAACTCGCTCGCGTGTTGACCCCCGACGGGCGGGCGGTCGTGAGCGTCTGGAGCACCGAACACGACACCTTCGACGCCGAGGTGGGCTTCGACACCACCGTCGACTGGACGCTCCCGGGCGGCGAGACGGTGCCGCGCTACTACCACATCTACGACTCCGAAGAGTTCCAGGCGGACCTCAAGTCGAGCGACCTCGACGTCGTCGAGACGTTCGTCTCCAGCGGCAACTGTTACGCCGTCGTCGGCGGGCGGTGAGACGGTCGACGCTCGCCGTCGAACGCGAGTGGGATGTCGACAGCGTCGTCGGCTACGTGTTCTCGCTGTCGTTCTGCTCGCCGGCGACGTTCGGCGAGGAGAAGGAGGCGTTCGACTCGGACCTCCGAGCGTACCTGAACAGACTGGAGGACGAGCGGTTCGTCCAGCACACCGAGGTCGAGGTCATCTCGGGGAAGAAACCAGGGAAGCCGTCTGGTCGGTGAGGGCGGCGACCGCCTACCCACGACGAGACTCACTCCGACGATGACACAGCACTCCAACGACGAGCGAACCCAGTCGAGAACCGCACGGAAGAACGGGTGACACAGCCGGTATTCTAGTAGACCAAAGCGGTCACAGCGAGTGGAGTTTGACAGCGATGTCGCATCGGGTTTGGTTGGTAATATGATACTCTGATCGAGACGTCACCGCCGTTTGACACCTATCTGCGACTGAAATCGTGTGATTCCTCTCGTGGGAGTCTCAGTCGATCTGAACCTCTTCGAGAGCGACATTCTTGTCAAGTGCCAACGAGGACTCCTCGTAGATGTCTTCAGCGTCAACTATGGCGTTTTCAGCGAGGGAAAGAGCGACTTCTCCATCAAGGGAGTTGGCGAGGAAATTAAGCAGATGATTCTTGTGGATTTCACCGTCTGCTTGCTGGGTCGGAGACACACTTTCTGCAAGCAGAAGTCTCAACTAACCGGCTTTGTGATGTACTGAACCCTCTCCTCAGAGAAGACACTCAATCTCTCCACTCTCTTTGGTAACTCTTCATACTCAACTCAATACCCACCTCTCTGCGCAATGTCTCTCCCACTCGCTCCACGCCCACTCCTCGCACCTCACTACACTTTCCTCTTTGAGAAGAGAGTATCGCCAGCGTGGTTTTGAACTAGTCAGAGTCAAATTTGCACTCAAAATTTTGAACGAAATAGTTTGAATATCAATCACTCTCTTTTCACAGCACAATGGTCGACCCGTAGAGAGAGCCTGCCGTGGAGATCTGCAGGCGATGACTCGCCAGAGGACGGGAGCCGTAGCGACACGGCCACGACTCGCCGTGAGAAGAGCGTACCGGCGCAGATGACGCTCACAGCATTTCGAGAGTCGAGAATCTCTATAGATGAGCAAGGCGAGTGCCTCGGAGCTTGACCCCGAGGCGGTTCACGCGCATGAGTAGTTCGCACAGCAACATCACATCAACTATCCGTTACCTGCCGACACGAGCAAGCAGGTAGGCGAACGCTACGGCGCAATTAACAACGGGTATGAAGATATATCGCACGTCCATCAGCGAGCTGTCTTTCTGATCGATAACACGCGGCCAATCCAGTTTGTGACCGCGATCGATGCCACTCACACATAGTTCAAGGTGGAACCCCACGGCTTGAGCCGTGGAGGAAGCCGACAATGGTCGATAAACCGCCGTCGATAACACGACTGGTTTCGCCACCGAAAGCGCCAAATATAAATTTAATTACATTCATACCACACTCCCAGTCGGTCAACTGTGTTAACTGTGGAAGGGCCTCCGTGGAGAGGCCCTGAAATCGGGGACGGATGACACTACGCCTCTCTCGTTGGCTTCTCCGACAATGAAGCGGGGGGAGTCCACCGATGATTACAGTGGTGTGAGACGGCGTCGGACGCAGACCACGGGTCGGAAAACCACGTAAGAAACCCCTCCGTGTGACCAACCCGCCGTCGTGAAACCCGCCCCCGACGGCGGACGAAGTCATTCGAGACGGCTTCGCCGTCTCGTGATGACGGAAGACGTACCGCGTCTTCCAAATCATGTGGGACGAAACCCTTGCGGGGGAAAGCCCACGACTTCGGTCGTGGGTAACTCACGTACTATAGCGGTGTGGTCACTGTCATCATACAACGGGATGATACGATGTGCGCACAGTTGCTATGTACTTAAATCTCACCAGCCGCAAGATTGGGTAGACAATGTCCGAGACGGAAGCAGCCGACACCGTCGAGTACGAGGTCGTCGTCGTCGGCGGCGGCCCGGCGGGTCTGACGACTGCGTTGTACACGACACGATTGGGGCACGACACTGCGGTCGTCGACCGCGGTGGCGGGCGGGCGGCGATGATGATGGAGACGCACAACGTCATCGGGATCACCGAAGACGTCTCCGGCAACGAGTTCCTGGAGACCGCACGCGAGCAGGTCGCCGAGTACGGGGCGACCTTCCACAGGGACCTCGTCACCGAAGTCGAGCGGCTCGAAGACGGTCGGTTCCGCGTGAGCGGGAACGACGGCGAATACCTGACCGAGAGCGTCGTGCTCGCGACCGGGTTCTCCGACAAGCGACCGGACCCGCCGCTCCCGCGGACGGGTCGCGGTCTCCACTACTGTCTGCACTGCGACGCCTACATGTTCGTCGACGAGTCGGTGTACGTGATGGGTCACGGCGAGAGCGCCGCCCACGTCGCGATGATCATGCTCAACTTCACCGACGAGGTCGACCTGCTGCTCCGCGGGAAGGAGCCCGAATGGAGCGACGAGACCGACGAACAGCTCCGCGCCCACCCCGTCGACGTCGTCGAGGAGGAGATCGCCGGGATGACGAAGGGCGAGGACGGCTGGCTGGAGAGCTTCGAGTTCGAGGACGGAACCGTCCGCGAGTATCGCGGCGGCTTCCCGATGTACGGCTCCGAGTACAACAACGACCTCGCGGACCAACTGGGCTGTGACATCAACGACGACGGCACCGTCGCGGTCGACGACCACGGTCGCACCAGCGTCGACGGCGTTGTCGCCGTCGGCGACCTCGTCCCCGGCCACAACCAGATTCCGGTCGCGATGGGTCAGGGGGCGAAAGCCGGCATCGGTATCCACTACGACCTCCGAGAGTTCCCGAAGAGCCTCGACGAGATCCGGGAGTCGGGTCCCGTCGCTACCGAGGAGACGCCGGCCATCTCGCCGTCGCTCCGAGAGGCGGCCCGCGCGTTCAGCCTCGGCGACGACTGAAAAGGGTAACATCCTTAATGGGGGAGGATGAAACGACGAGTGCGCACCGGTGGTCTAATGGCATGACTTTGGCCTTCCAAGCCAACGATCCGGGTTCAACTCCCGGCCGGTGCACTTCTCTGTATTCTGCACGACGAGCGGCGCGTCTCGTCCCGATATAGCGCGTCGGTTCCTTGTGTCACACCACCACGGAACACGCATACCGGCCGAATCCGCCCCGACCGACAGTGCCGGTCAGTGTCTCCCCCAGCGGACCCCTCTTTCCGGTGACCGTCCAAGATGGAGGTCCGATGAACGCAATCACCGAGAATCTCGACGACACGGCTGCACTCGTCACAGGCGCGTCCTCCGGTATCGGCGAGTCGACCGCCGAGGCGTTGGCCGAAGCAGGTGCGAGCGTCGCGCTCGCCGCCCGACGCGAGGACGAACTCGAACAGCTCGCCGACCGCATCGAGTCCGACGGCGGCGAGGCGCTCGTCGTTCCGACCGACGTCACTGACGAAGCCGAGATACAGGAGATGGTCGACCGGACGTACGAGGAGTTCGGGAGCCTCGACATCCTCGTCAACAACGCCGGCGTGATGCTGCTCGAACGCGTCGAAGACGCAGACATCGACAACTTCCGGCAGATGGTCGAGGTGAATCTCCTGGGTCTGATGAACGTCACCCACACCGCACTGCCGATCATGCAGAAACAGGGCGAGGGACACGTCGTCAACGTCTCCTCGGTCGCCGGTCGGAAGGCGTACGCCGGATCGAGCGGCTACAACGCGACGAAGTTCGGCGTCAACGGCTTCTCCGAGGCGCTCCGCGAGGAAGTTACTGGCGAGAACGACATCCGCGTGACGCTCATCGAACCCGGGTTCGTCGACACCGAACTCGCCGAGCACATCCCGGACGACGAGCAGCAAGAACAGGCGGAAGAAGCACTCGAGGCGATGGACGCGCTCACCCCCGACGACATCGCCCGGTCGATCGCCTACGCCGTGGGCCAACCGTCGCACGTCGACGTCAACGAGATCCTCATCCGACCGACCGACCAAGAACTGTAGACGCCGAGTCTCCCGTCGGCGCTGCTGTTCTTCGCGCTGTACTAACGTATCGAGGTGTTCCCAACGGCGTATCTCGGGGCGCTCGCGCTGTTCGACGCCGTTCAGGGCGAAGCGGTCCAGCTCTACGGACTCGGGGCGTTCGTCTTGGGGCTCGTCGTCGCCGGCTGGTTCGTCGGCACCGAACTGTTCGGCGATGACGACCGAGCGCTTCCCGTCGGGTCGGTCCTCCTCGGCGTCGCGGCGGGGGCAATGTCGGTGTACCTGCTCGCCAACGGGCTGGTGCTCTTCTCCGTCGAGGGGACGTTCGCACTCCCCGTCTCGCGAGCCCTGTCGGACGCGCTCGTCGGCGTCAACCCGTTCCGGTGAGACTCACTCGACTCGTTCGAGTCGCTCTCGGAGTATCGTCCGGTGGCTCCGCCGGTTCTCCGAGGGTTCGTCGCCGACGAGCAGGAGCGACTGTCCCGCCTCGAGTCGATCTCGGAGTCGGTCGAGAGCATCGCTTGCGCCGGGATCGGTCTCGAGGAGGTCGCGGTACCGGTCGTCGACGCCGACGTCTTCCCACGCGGCGTTGTGCGCGCCTTCGTCGCACAACCCTCCGCGTTTGAACGCTTCGCAGCGGCGCTCGAACGTCTCCAGCACCTCGGCCGGTGGCGCGAGCGCCGGTTCACACTCGTCGACGACGGCGCGCAGCGCGCTCGGCGGGTGGCAGACGACGCCGACGACGAACTCGTCTGCCGACCGGTGGACCAGCCCGTGTCGGAGCGCGGTCAGTGTCGTGTCTCGGACGCTGCCGTCGGGAGCCATCGCTCGTCGTTCGGTCGCGACCGGCAAAACACTCCGGGTCTCCTCAAGTCCAACGCCCCTGGTCACCGCACACCGCCTCGGGGACACCGTCGGCGACGGGTCGTGTCGCACGGTCGACAGCGAAGTTCATCTCGTTCGCAATCGTACTGTGGCTGTCATGTACGACAGCGTCCCACTGTTCGGACCCATCCCGGGCGGTCCCGAACTCCTCATCATTTTGGCCGTGATCGTCCTCCTCTTCGGCGCGAACAGGCTTCCGGAACTCGCTCACGCGAGCGGACGAGCGATGGGCGAGTTCCGCCGCGGTCGCGAGGAGATCGAACAGGAGATCCGAGCGGCAGCGAACGCGGAGCGCGACACTGCTGTCGACTCCGACGCCGGGACCGTCGGTACGGGCGGCGTCGCCACCGGCGTAGACAGTGAGGACGCCGAGACGGGGATGAGCCGAAACGTCGTGTAATCGAACCGAACTCACCCGCTCGTCAGTCTCCAAGCGTCGAAACGGTGGCCGTCGTCTGCCGTTCCCGCGCCTGAACGACGGTGAACACCGTGGTCGCGACGACGATGAACCCGGCCGCGGTGAGGAACGCCGCGGTCGTCGAGACGAGGTCGATGATGATCCCGACCACGGCCGGTCCGATCACCTGTCCGACCTTCCACGAGATCGACCGGAGCGACATGCTGCTAGCGACGGAGTCGAACCGTTCGCCCTCGTCGACGAACAGCGACATACTCGCCGGCAGTCGGAGACTGTCGGCGACACCGAGCAACCCGTACGCGGCGAACAGCGCGAAGAACGCGCCGCCGAGTTCGACCGTGTTGCCGGCGAATCCCACCGTCACCGGGTTGAGTGTCCCCTCCGCGACGTACGAGAGGGGGATCGCGGCGGTCCCGACTCCGTAGAGGAGTGCGCCTGCCGCGACGAAGTACGGTTTTCGACCGATCCGGTCGGTCAACTCACCCGTGTACCCCTGGAGTATCGACTTCGTGAGTTTTCCGCCGGCCAGAATCCAGCCGATAGCGAAGGCGCTGATACCGAACTCGGTGCGGGCGAGGATGGGGAGAAAGATGATGACCGCCATCTTCCCGAAGCTGAACGTGAGGCGGAAGGAGACGAGTGCCCGGACCATCGGCCGCCCGAGGAGCGTCCGGAACGTCTCGACGCTCGTCGCTTCCGCGGGGTCCGTCTTCCCGCCGGGGTTGTCCCGGAGGAACGCGAAGACGAGAACGAACGCCCCGATGGTGACGAGCGAGAGAACGAGATAGGTGAGCCGGAAGTCGTAGGCGTAGAGCAGGTAGCCGCCGACGACGTCGCCGGCGAGACTGGAGAACGCGGCGACCTGGTTGTACGATCCGAGCCAGCGACCGCTCTGGTCGTCGGGGCTGATCTCGCCGACGACCGTCGATCCGGTGATCCAGAGGATGCTCGCACCGACGCCCTGTGCGACACGCATCAGGACGACGTGTGTCGCGTTCTCGACGAGAGCGAAGCCGCCGAAGACGGCGACGTTCACCACGAGTCCGGCGAGGAGGAAGCGCTTCGCGTTGCCGGTGTCGATCTTCCGGCCGAGCGGCAGGACGATGAGCAGTTGTGCCAGCGCGAACGACGTCCCGAACAGCCCCTCGACGAACCCCGTCGTGTCGAACTGTTCGGCGTACAGCGCGAGTGCGATGAGCACCGTCGAGTACGCCTGACTTCGGGCGAACGCCGTCCCTGCCAGTGCAGCGAACTCGCGGTCACGAAACAGCGCCACCGAGCGACCCAACCCTGACGACACAGTTGCTTACAGCGACGATCTTCGGCCTGAAAAACGGCGCTTTCACCGACGCGTTCGCCGCGTTCGTAAGTGCGAGCGACGACGCGTCTCGCGGCCCCGCTTGTCTCCTCAGAGTTCGATCCGTTCGACGAGTTGGTCGTCCGCTTTGGTGTTGACCGCGACGATACGGATGTCGTCCTCCAGCCGCGACTTGTGGAGTTTCGCCTTCAGGAGGTTGTCGACCTGGTAGACGCCGGCGGCGTTGACCATCTCGATCTCGACGAGCACCGGCACTCCCTCGCCGGGTTTCAGCGTGACGCTGTTGATAGCCTGACTCGAGAGCGTGTTGATGCCGCGACCGCCCTTCTCGTAGGGGATACGCGAGCGACCCCGTTCCATGTCGAGAGCGTCGGCGATGCGGATGACGCCGGCCTCCGTCGTCAGCGGGTCCTCCTCGGTGTGGTGACAGAGAATGGCGTGGAGCACCTCTGCCTTCATACGGACGGCCTCCTCGGTGTCGTAGAACTGTGGGAGGAACCGGTCGAGGAGATCCGCCGCGAGCGGGATGGAGTAGTAGGCGTGGCTGTCGCGGTGGACGACGTGGCCGATGTCGTGGATCGTCGCCGCCAGCGCGACGATGACCGACTCGTCCGCCTCGTCGAGATGCTGGTCCTGTGCACCGTTGAACTCGACGTTGCCCGCCTTGAGCAGATCGTAGAGCCGCAGTGCCCGGTTCCGGACGATCTCGATGTGTTTCGGTCCGTGGTCGTTGTATCCTTTCCGCGTCACCGCGTTGACGTTCTGGGCTTTGAGATAGGTCGTGATCTCGACGTCGTTCTTGATGGCGGGAAGAACCTCGTTCAGTTTCTCGTCAGGGAAGGCGTGTTCCTCGTCAGGATCGTAGCTTCGCGCACCGTCCGTACCGTCGATCTCACCGACGTCCTCTGTGTCGCTACTCATGGCTACGGCTTGACGCGCCGGCGAGAAAAAGTCCTCGGGGTTCGGTTAGTTCATTGACGCGCGCTGTCCTGCGGCGGCGGCGGCGGCCGCCTCGACCTCGTCGTAGTCGGGTTCGACGCCGGGGTCGTCGCTGACCCACTCGTACGTCACCTTTCCGTCGCCGTCGACTACGAAGACGGCGCGCTTGGCGACGCCGTAGTAGCCGATGTCGTCGAAGTCCATCTCGACGTCGTAGTCGGCGACGATCTCCTTGTTCGTGTCGCTGACGAGTCCGAACGAGAGGTCGTTCTGTTCTTTGAACTCCTGGAGTGCGAAGGGGGTGTCGACGCTGATCCCGTAGATGGACGCACCGACGTCGTCGAAGGCGGCGAGTTCGGACTCGAAGGTGCACAGCTCGTCCGTGCAGACGGAGGTGAACGCGCCGGGGAAGAACGCCAGCACGACGGGAGCCTCCTCGTCGAGCACGTCGGAGAACGTCTTCGAGCCGATCTCGTCGGTCACGAACGGTGCGGTGAAGTCGGGAGCGTCGTCGCCTACGTCTACCATGATTCGGCGTACAGTCGCTCGAATGATGATGTTTGTGCTCTCGACGTCGGTTGGGTGAAAAACTCACCCAGGGACGACGAGGGTGGGGGTGTCGGCTCAGTTTCTGACGACCGCGACGAGCAAAAAGCCTATAATCGATACATGGTTAGGCAGGGGTAGAGATGATTGACACCGTGATTCCACTGTTCGGACCGATCCCCGGCGGGCCGGAGCTCCTCATCATCCTCCTCGTGCTCGTCTTGCTGTTCGGCGCGAACAAGATTCCGAAGCTTGCCCGTTCGACGGGTCAGGCGATGGGTGAGTTCCAGAAGGGCCGTGAAGAGGTCGAAGACGAACTCGAACAGATGCGACAGGGCAAGGGCTCGCGAGACGACGAGGAAGACGAACCGACGCCCGACATCGGTGCCGACAGCACCGAGGCGGACCGCGACACCGACCGCGACGCCGTGACCGAGCGCGAGACCGAAACCGAGCGCAATAACTAACTCCCTTCTGCCCGACCGGATCGGGCCGATTCTCTGCGGCTGGAAGCGCACGCTTTTTGTGTGTGCTTTCGTACCTCCGCCGGGACGTGTGGCCTAGTGGACAGGGCGAGAGGTTCCTAACCTCTCGATCGCGGGTTCGAATCCCGCCACGTCCGTTTTTCGCCGAGCGACAGCGAGGCGTGCAAACGACACGCGGGATTCGAAGCAGGGAGCACGGAGTGAGCGACCGTGGTTCCGAATCCCGCCACGGCCGTCTCGTTCGTTTCACTCGCTCGCGAGAGTCCCGTCACGCCCGCTGTTCTCCGAGTGACGGCGGCACGTCGCGAGCGACTTCGTATCTCGCCGGCGTTCTGCCGTACGCGGTGGCTCGTCGTCACCCACGGACCTCTCTAGTATTTTAACAGACTTCTTTCCAACACTTTCTCTGGGAGAAGACTTTTTTTTAACTCTACCGGCCTGTTGTTGACAATGGCTACAGACGGGGTCGACGGTTCCGCCACGGAGTTGGAGGGGACCGTCGACACAGAGCAGTCGTCGGGGGAGAACGAGGAGGGAGCGACTGCGCCGAAGACGGCCGTCGTCGGGTCGTACACGTGGCGGGACTACCTTGAGGAGTACGGCCCCGAGGGTGTTGCAGACGAACTCTACGCCGACGTCGGTCCCGCACCGGGCAGCGACCGCTGCGACGCGGACGACGAGACGCACACGCCGACCGCAGCGGACTGGGAACGTGTCGACGTCGACCCGGCGGAGCATCTGGGGTTCCATCCGGACGATCTCGAACCACGACTCGCAGAGGGCGGCGGCGACGCGGCACGCCTCCACGAGACGTTCGAAGCGTTCTGCGACCCGGAGACGACGCTGGTCGTCAAAGACGAGTGGCTGTGGGAGCACCACAAGCGCCTCTACTACTACGAGGAAGACGGTTCCGCCCCGTACGACGAGGAGGGTGAGAAGGTCCCGTTCGACCGTTCGGAGTATCTCGACTACGAACACGGGAGGCTCGACGAGACGCTCTCGCGACTCCACGACCGCGGCGAGGAGATGACGGCGCTTGTCGACGAGCGAACCGTCGACGTCGTCGAGGGCATCGACGAGGACGCGTTCTTCCACACCGAGGAGGGGGCGACGACCGTCGCCAATCGGTACGACCTGGAGAAGACCGTCCCGATGCCGAA
Organism: Halogranum amylolyticum; assembly: GCF_900110465.1. Taxonomy (GTDB): domain Archaea; phylum Halobacteriota; class Halobacteria; order Halobacteriales; family Haloferacaceae; genus Halogranum; species Halogranum amylolyticum. The sequence goes on along the minus strand of NZ_FODV01000002.1, from coordinate 29,688 downwards.
GAAGACGCACTTCCGAGAGGTCGAACGCTACTGGGTGAACGAACCCCACGCGTTCGTCGTCGTCTTCCACTCGACGAAGGAGAACGAGAAGAAGTACTACGTCGTCGAACCGTACCTCAACGAGATCGAGGTCGACCTGAAGGAGTTCCTCACCGGGAAACTCCGGACGGCGATCAAGTACTCTGACACGGACGTGGTCGCGGCGGGCGACGACAGTCGCCGGGACGTCATCGAACGCGAGACGTACCGCCTGCTCGACCGCTACGACCTCTACAGCCGCGACGACGACGGCGGGTTCGCCAACACTGTCGCGGATCGACTGGATCTCGACGTCGACGACGACGCTGACGGGTCGGTGAGTCGCATCCTCCGCCTGTTCGGGTATCAGCCGCCCGCCGTCGACGATGTGAACCTCGACGGCATCGCCGCCCGACCCGAACCGGCCGTCCTCGCCGAGGACGCCCGGACGCTCACCGAGTATCAGGTGAACAAACTGCTGTACTACCTGACGCGTGACTTCATCGGCTACGAGCGGATCGACGCCGTCAAACACGACATCAACGTCGAGGACATCTCCTGTGACGGCTACAACTCGCCGGTGTTCGTCTACCATGGCGAGTACGAACAGATCATCTCGAACGTGCTCCACGGCGAGACGGAGCTCGACGAGTTCGTCGTCAAACTCGCCCAGCGGTCGGGGAAAGGGATCTCGAAGCGCCAACCGCAGGTCGACGCGACGCTCCCCGACGGCTCTCGCGCGCAGTTGACGCTGGGTCGGGAGGTGTCGGACCACGGGACGAACTACACCATCCGTCAGTTCAAGGACGTCCCGTTCACGCCGCTGGATCTCATCAACTGGAAGACGTTCTCGCTGGACGAGATGGCGTTCCTGTGGCTCTGCATCGAGAACAACAAGTCGCTCATCTTCGCCGGCGGGACGGCCTCTGGGAAGACGACGTCGCTGAACGCCGTCTCGCTTTTCATCCCGTCGAGTTCGAAGATCGTCTCCATCGAGGACACTCGCGAAGTCGAGTTGCCCCAGCGTAACTGGATCGCCTCGGTCACGCGGCCGTCGTTCTCCGAGGACGACAAGGGCGACGTCGACGAGTTCGACCTCCTAGAGGCCGCCCTCCGACAGCGCCCCGACTACATCGTCATGGGCGAGATCCGTGGCGAGGAGGGGCGGACGCTCTTCCAGGTCATGTCGACCGGCCACACCACCTACACCACGTTCCACGCCGACTCGGTGGGCGAGGTGCTCAAGCGGTTCACCACCGACCCGATCAACGTCTCGAAGACGATGTTCTCGGCGCTGGATCTCGTCTCCATTCAGACGTCGACGCGCGTCCAGGGGCGGAAAGTACGCCGGAACAAGTCGCTCACGGAGATCAACCACTACGACGCCGAGAACGACGAGATCAACGTCCAGGACGTCTATCAGTGGCAGGCCGAGACCGACGAGTTCCTCCACATGGGCGACTCGAACACGCTCGACGAGATCATGTTCGACCGCGGGTGGAACAGGGCGACGCTCGACGACGAACTGTTCCAGCGACAGGTCGTCCTCGCGTACCTCCTCGTCAACGGGTTGAACACGTACACGCAGGTCGCCGCCACGTTTCAGGCGTTCATCAACGACCCCGACACCATCATCTCGCTGATGGCGACCGACGACCTCGAGCGGAGTCTCGAGGATCTCCGCGAGATGGAGTCGGTGCTGATCGACATCGACCCCGACAAGGAGGAGATGGTGCCGCGGCCGGAGCCGACCGACGAGATCCTCGCGGAGGCCGACGAGCTGCTCCGTCGTGCAGAGGAGGAGCTGTTCCCCGACTATCGCGGGACCGACCGCGGGAGCGTCGCGGACGCACTCGGTGACCTCGAGTCGACGGCGGCCACCACGGACGTCCCGGACTGGTGTTCGGTTCGGTCGGCTTCGGACTCGGGTTCGGGTCGCTCGTCGCCATCCCCTACTCGAAGGCCAGTGCCCGAAAACGCGAGATCAACATGCTGCTCTCGGACTCTGTCTCGTTCATGTACGCGCTGTTTGTCGGCGGACTCAATCAGTTAGAGGTGCTGGAGTCGATGGCAAAAGCCGAGGACACCTACGGCGAGGTCGCAAAGGAGTTCCAGAGCATCGTTCAGGAGACGGAGTACTTCGGCGTCGACTACCGGACCGCCATCCGCAATCAGGCGATGGAGACGCCGAGCGACGAACTCTCGCAGTTCCTCACCGACATGCTCTCGATCGTCAACTCCGGCGGGAACATGCAACAGTTCCTCGACGACAAGAAGGACAAGTACATGCGGACGGCCAAACAGCAACAGGAGTTGACGCTGGAGACGCTCGAACTGTTCGGCGAGATGTACATGACGCTCTCGCTGTTTCCCCTGCTTCTCATCATCATCCTCGTCATCATGAGCATGCTCGGCAACGCCGACGACGTAATGCTCTATGCGACGGTGTACGGGCTCATCCCCATCACGGGAGCGGGCTTCCTCGTTCTCGTCTCGACGGTCAAACAGGACGAGATCGGCGACGGCTATCTCAGCCCTGCCGACTCCAGCGCCCGCCTCGACGACAGCCGAAAAGAGGGGCTTCTCCACCTCGGGTTCGTCGAGAGCTTCGTCGGCGACCACGGCGTGTTCGACCGCATCAAGTCCCGCGAGGGGACCTACAAGACCAAAGAGCTGTTGCGTCGCCCACACTACTTCTTCCGCGACTTCCCGCTCTTTACGCTCTTTCTCACCGTCCCGGCCGCAGTCGTCTTGGTCGGTCTCGCCGTCGCGAGCGGGTCGGCTCCGACCTCCTGGGACGGGATGGTCGACGCGCCCGTCTGGGGGACGTTCATCTGGGTGTACGTCCCGATATATGTCGTTGCGATCCCGCTCGCCGTCTTCCACACGTGGAACGTCCGCTCGCGGACCGCCGTCATCGGCAAACTGTCGGATAACCCCCGGAAACTGTCGAGTGCGAACGACACCGGGCAGACGCTGCTCGAGTCGATCGAGACCGTCTCGGACACCTCCTCGGGGAAACTCGCCGACGAGTTCGCCGTGATGCACGGGAAGGTCAACTACGGGATGAGTCTCAAGGAGGCACTCGTCGAGTTCAACAACAAGTACCACATCCCCCGGTTGGCGCGGACGGTCAAGCTCATCACGAAGGCGCAGGAGGCGTCGAGCCAGATCACGGACGTGCTGAGTACGGCCGCGCAGGCCTCCGAGAACCAAGACGACATCGACCGCGAGCGGAAGTCCCGCACGCGGATGCAGGTGGTCATCATCGTGATGACCTATCTCACACTCTTGGCCGTGATGGCCATCCTGAAGACGCAGTTCCTCGATGTGATGGCGGGACTGACCGACCAGGCGAGTTCCGGTGGCGGTGGGGGCGCGGGCGGTGGCAGCGGGATGGACTTCGGCGGCGGCGTCGATCCGAACCTCCTCTCAGTGTTGTTCTTCCACGCCGTCACGCTACAGGCGATCCTGTCGGGGTTCATCTCGGGCTACCTCACGGACGCCGACATCGTCTCGGGCGTGAAGTTCGTCGTCGTGTTGCAGACGATCGCACTGCTCGTGTGGATGGTGGTCGGATGAGACGGTCACGCGCGCAGACGACAATCGACTTCGCGATCGGTGCGGGCGTATTCCTACTCGCGGTTGCGTTCGTCGTCGCGTTCATCCCGGGGATGCTTGACCCGTACGAAGGCATCCAGCGCGAGACGGTCACCGCCGACCGTGTCGCCACACAGCTCTCGACGGACCTGTTAGGCGATCCGAACGAGCCGTACACGCTCGACACTGACTGTACCGTCGCGTTCTTCGGCGACACCAGCCCGACGACGTGTCGGTTCACTGGTAGTGACCTCACCGAGCGAATCAGCGTCGGCGACACCCAGTCGGTCGACGTCATGCTCGTCGCGGACCTCGACGACGACGACGCCGCGACCACGCTCTGTTGGGACACCGACAGTGAGTCACTCGTCGAGGAGGGAGCCGCCGTGTGCGACGTGGACGAACTGCTCGTCGAGCAGACGAGCGACCCACCGACGGACACCGGTTCCGTCGTCGTCGCTCACCGTATCGTCTCGCTGGCCAACACCGACGTGACGCTGCTCGTCAGGATGTGGTGAGATGCGAGCACAGGCCCATACCTTGGAGGCAATCTCGGCGGCACTGCTCGTCGTCGGGAGCGTCGTCTTCGCGCTGCAGGTAACGGCGGTGACCCCGTTGTCGGCCAGTACGTCGAGTCAGCACATCGAGAACCAACAGGAGTCGATGACCGCGGGCGTCCTCTCACACGCTGCCGAGGACGAGTCGCTCAAGCGAGCCGTCCTGTTCTGGAACGAGGCTGACGGGCGGTTCCACGACGCAGGGCCGAGACGGCCCTACTACACCAACGCACCGCCGCCGCCGGGCATCGAGTTCGGGCGATTGCTCGACCGGACGTACGGCCCGCGCGGCATCGCGTACAACGTCCGCATCGGCTATCAGCCACCGGGCGGTGGCTTCCGCGAGATTCGGTACATCTCCCGCGGTGAGCCCAGTGACAACGCCGTCACCACCTCGACGTACGTCACGTTGTTTGACGACGACGTACTGCATAACCCAGGCGTTGATGCCAACGGTGACGGTGTTGCCGAGCCGACCGGGTCATCGTTGTCGACCGCGAACTTCTACGCGAGCGACGTGTCCTCGTCGTCGGACGTCTACAACGTGCTCCGAGTGGAGGTGATCGTATGGGGGATGTAGGACTTGTTGTCGCTGCCGGTCATTTGAATCTGCTTGTACTCCAGGTCGGTCGTCGCGCTCGTCAGGTCGATGGTCATCTCGCCCGCGCTGCAATCGACATCGACCGCATCACTCGAAGGGTCGAAATCTCCTTGCCATCCCTCGTACGAGCCGCTCTCGTCGCTGTAGAAGACGCTCAGGTCGACGGTTCCGTCGTAGCTTCCTCCCTTGCACTTGTCGTCCGCGTAGACATGGAACTCGAGCTTTTCAGTGCCTTCGTCGGCATAGAGTGACCAGTGTAAGTTGTTGAAGTGGCCGTCTTCGGCGAGCGTGACCGAGAAGTCTGCGTTCGGATGATCACTGTCTTTCATCGCACGTACGTCGACCCCATTGCCTTCGGCGGGCATACTGAACGCACCGACGGTGCCGGCTGATTCGAGCACCACCTCGGCGGTATCTCCAGAGAGCGTCACCGTCCCGTCGGTCCGTGTCTCGAAGTACTCGGCCCATCCCTCAGCGTACTCGCTTTGGACCCGGATCGCGACTGTCCCCTCTTGGATGGGATTTGCGAACGGGTCGTCGTTCGGATACGTCGTTCCCACCGCAGGGTACACCGCTTTCCCACGGATGGACTCTTTGACCGTCGCCTCGACGGTCCCCGAGGCACTGCCGGAGCCAGCGACTCGAATGACAGGCAGTGTCAGCGTCGAGTCACGGAAGTGGAACTCCGGCGGAGAGACCATGACGGTGTTCCCGCCCGCGTCGGTCTGCCAGACGCCACCACCTTGGTACGCGACGGTTCCGCCATCTTGCGTCTCGTAGACGACACTCCCGAGTGAGGCATCGTAGAGCGTCTCATCGGTCCCCGACCCGTCGTAGTTCTGGTGAACGATGGTTATGTGTCCGGCGTTGTCGTCAACACGGAAGTTTCCGCTCGACTGGCCGAACCGCGCCGTCCGGACGGCCGACTCACCGAGCGCGACGGTCGCCGACTGTGAGTCGAAGAGCGTCATCGCGTTCGAGACACGCTCGACGTCCGAGCGTGCCTGTGCGTCCGACACCGCCGTCCCTCCGAGCGCCACCACGATAGTCGTCCCAGCGATGACGAGTCCAAGTAACAACACGATACCTAACGTCTCCGTTTGCCCTCTCCCCCTCTGTGACTCCCACCTCCGACGAGAGTCACTGCGCCCAGACGAAATCATTGTCTACCAGAATGTCACCGGTGCATAAAAAAACAGCCCTAAGCTGTACGTCGTGAGACTGCAGTGGTCTCACGCACGGTCAAGTTGGTATCGATGTTCCACGAGTGGAAGGTGGACTTGGCGTGCGAGCGGGCAGGTGGGACTTCACCGGGATTCGAACTACGCGAAAACAGTCCTGCTCGCTTCGCCGCGCGCTGCGACTTCTCTACTTCAAATCCCGCCTCGCGTCTTCCGATTTGTCGACACAGACTCCTCGCTTCGCTCGTCGTGTTGTGTCGATAATATCTGATGGACTCGCCGGGATTTGAACCCGGGGCCTCTCCCATGCCAAGGGAGTGATCTACCCCTGATCTACGAGCCCTCGAACGCATCCACATCTTCTGTGGTTCCCTTAATAAGGGCTTCGACTTCCGGAGTCGAGGGAGAAACGCTGTCACGGATCGAACCCCCGACTGCACGCCGATATACACACCTAACTATTCGCCGGCTGACGACCGAACGATGTCCTACGCACTCCGCGAGAGCCTCCCAACACCGAAAGAGTTCGTCGCCCTTCGCGAGGCTGCGGGAATGACGTCACGGACGCTCAAGGCCGCCGAACGTGGGCTCCCGAACAGCTGCTACGGGGTCACTGTCGTCCACGACGGCGACGTCGTCGGTATGGGACGCATCGTCGGCGACGGTGCGACCGTCCTCCAGCTCACCGATATCGCCGTCCACCCCGACCACCAAGGACGGGGCCTCGGCACCGAGATCACGCAGGCCCTCGTCGACTGGTTGCACGAGAACGCCCCGCCGTCGGCATATGTGAACCTCGTGGCCGACGTCGACGGCTTCTACGAACAGTTCGGCTTCGAACCGACCGCGCCCGCCTCGAAGGGGATGTATCTCCGTATCGAGTGACCTGTCGGTCTCCCGACTGCGGTCGAACCCATCTTCGAACCGGAGAATGCTACGATTTAATTGGCCCGACGACAACTTCGAACTATGAGCGAAGAATCTGGGCGTCGGAACCTTCGCATGCCCGACGATGACGAGCTGTTCGCCGTCGTAACCAATATGCAGGGCCACGGCCGCGTCACGCTCCGCTGCAACGACGGCAAGGAACGCATGGGTCGCATCCCCGGCCGGATGCGCAAACGGATCTGGATCCGCGAGGACGACATCGTCCTCTGTGAGCCGTGGGACTGGCAGGACGAGAAAGCCGACGTCACGTGGCGCTACGAGAAGTCCGAAGCCGACCAGCTCCGACGCGAAGGTCACATCAACGTCTGAACGATCGAGTCACGACGTGTTCTCTCGGATGCTGTCCACCCGAGCGACGGCGCTGTGAGTGAGTTCTTTAGTATGCTCGCTGTCAACGTCCTCACTTGGTCGATGCACAGTCCCTCCTCGACTCGAAATTCGCACACGTCGTCGCTATCGTCCTTGGTCTCGTCGGCATCGTCGCACTCGTCGCTAGCTCTACAGGACTCAGCTTCTGGTTCTGGGTCTTCTACGGTCTCGCCTGGCTGACGTTCTTGGACTTGTTCGAAGACGACGAGGCGTTCTGGAATCTCTTCTCGTCGGACTCGGAGAGGGAGTCAGAGACGAAGACCGCAAAGTCGAACGGCGTCGAGGGCCCGACAGAAGATCCACTTGCACTGCTAAAGCGCCGCTACGCTGAAGGGCGAATCGATGACGACGAGTTCGACGAACGGTTGGAACGATTGTTGGATACGCCGGATACGCTGAGGGAGTTGGAGATGGAGCGGAGTCGGAGCTAGTTGAACCCGTGGAGAGTGCGGTGAGCTTCGAGATACACCTGTGCTGGGTGTGTACGCAGACTTTCGGGAGATTGCAACAAGTCGCCCGCTAACTGCATGAAATCGTAGTATCCGTCTCGCTCGGAACGTCTTTGACCAGTATCTCGTAGTCGTCGCTGACAGCGAGCCACCCGCTATCGAACGCCCAGTGGTGCAGCTTGCACAGCGCGAGTCCGTTTCTCGGGTCATCAGCACCGTTCTCCGATCTCGGGTAGATGTGCGCCGCCTCGACTTCGGGATCCCCACTCGGAGTCTCTCGACTTTTCCCCACACACGACACATGTCCGCTCGTAGTTCTCTTTGACGAGCCTCGCGAACGCACTGTCTCGAACACGTCGCTGCTGGTCGGTGAACTCCGCCGTCTCGGCTGTGAGTGTCGGTTCCGAAGTGAGTCGTGTTCTCAACCGCTCTCGTTGTTCTTCTACGTCGGCGGCGACGTCGCTCGTTTTCTCCTCTCGATGCTCCATCGTGAACACGAGAATCTCTCGACCGTTTCGTCGTCGCGACTCCCACCCGAGCACGTCGACGAGTCCCTGATACTCCCACCCAGCGAGGTCTGAGTGCTGGTAAAAGAAGTGAACCGGGAAGTCGCTGTCGACGGCGTCGACGAGAACCGAGTTTCCCGGCGACGTCTCACTTTGATCACCGCGGAGTCCCTCGCCAACGTACTCGAACCGTCCCGCAGTCACCGAATCGTTGTACGGGCCGTCCTCGTTAGCGAACAGTAGTACGTACCGTCCGTCTTGGTCGTCTCGTCGCGGGTTGATCCCCGAGATCTGATAGCCGAACCCGGTGTCGAACATCTCCTCGATCTCGCCCTGCGTATAACGAGTTCCGACCACGAGGCCCACTGGAGACGTCTGCATTGTCGCCTCGACTTTATCCAACTCGTCTTACGATTCTTGTGTAGTCGATTATCTTCTTCGCCGACACTACGTGAACTCGCTGGGAGTTAGGCGAGGCCACTGAACGGGTCGAGCGAAGCGAGACAAAGAGAAGTGGACTCGCCGGGATTTGAACCCGGGGCCTCTCCCATGCCAAGGGAGTGATCTACCCCTGATCTACGAGCCCGCACCTTCTCTTACCCCGAGGTGCCTAAAGGACGCTTCGGTTTCCCCCTCGCTGAAGTCGAAACCGTTTAATCCGAGACGCGAGGATGTAAAGACGGGAACAGCACGGCCGTAACTCTGACTCGCCCGCATCTGCGGGCTTGGGATTACGGAGGTGCGCCGAGAGCCGTTCGTAGCGGCTCCCGGACACGCTTTCTGCGGTCTGTGCGTTCCAACTCACAACAATGGCACGAATGCACACCCGCCGCCGTGGCTCGTCCGCTTCGGACAAGCCGGTGGCAGACGAAGCCCCCGAATGGAGCGACGTCGACGCCGATGCCGTCGAAGAGCGCGTCGTCGAACTAGCAGAGCAGGGTCACGACCCCGCCGCAATCGGTCTGAAGCTTCGCGACGAAGGCGTGAAAGGCACGCCCGTCCCGAACGTGAAGCTCGTCACCGACAAGAGCGTCACCGAAATCCTCGAGGACAACGACGCAGCCCCCGAGATTCCGGAGGACCTCCGGAACCTCATGGAACGCGCGATCCGCCTGCGCCGACACGTCGAGGAGAACCAGCAGGACGCTCAGAACAAGCGCGCACTCCAGAACACGGAGTCGAAGATCCGACGGCTCGTCGACTACTACCGGGGCAACAAGCTCGACGAAGACTTCAAATACAGCTACGAGAACGCGGTCGAGCTTCTCGAGTAAGCACAGTTCATGTCGACCGCGCGCTCCACAGCCGAGGAAGCCCCCGCCGCCGACGTCGCCGCGGCGCTCCACGAGGTCCCGTTCGTTCGGGTCGTCGCGAGCGCGGACGGTGACTCGCTGGCAGCCAGTGGCATCCTCGCCGCCGCCTGTCGGAGCGTCAGAACCCCCTTCCACGTTAGAACGACAGCCGCTCTCGCGGCTGACGACGGACGCGCCGCCGACGACGGACTCGCCGTCGCCGTCGGTCTGACCGGTGGCGACGTCGCACTCGCTGGCGCGAGTCGCCCCGCGAGCGTGACCGCCTTCGAGGTCGCCCGGGAGCTCGGCGTCGAACCCGACCCGATTCTCGGACTCGCGGGCGTCGTCGCCGCCGAATCGACCGTCGGCGCAGACGGCAGCGGCACGATGCTCGACGCGGCCGAACGCCGCGGAACGGTCGAACGCCGACCGGGACTCGCGGTGCCGACCGCCGACGTCAGCGACGGCATCGCCCACTCGACGCTCGTCCACACGCCCAGTTCGGGTGAGGTCGAACGCGTCCGGGCGATGCTCGCGGAGATGGACCTCCCGGCCGAACTCGGCGAGGAGGCACACCGCCGACTCGCCTCCGTCGTCGCCATCGACGCGACGACGGCCGACGAGGCGACCGCTCGCGCCGCCGAGGCAGTCGAACGGGCACTCCGCCCGTACGCGATACCCGACGGGACGTTCGAGACGGTCGGTGGCTACGCCGACGTGCTCGACGCCGTCGCGCGCGAACAGCCCGGCACCGGCGTAGCGCTCGCACTCGGTCACGGCGACGTGGCGCGGGCCGCCGCACTCGACGCGTGGCGCGCGCACGCCGTCGCCGCTCACCGACTCCTTCGGGAGGCGACGACCGGCCGGTACGACGGCGTGTTCGTCGCTCGCGTCGACGCAGACGCGGAGTCGGCGACGGCGTTGCCGACGGTCGCACGACTGCTTCGGGACTTCCGGTCGCCGGAACCCGTCGCACTCGTCGTCACCGACACGGCGTCGGACGACGCCGAGGGTCGGGCGGCCGCCGCGAGCATCGAAGACCGGGACCTCGGCACGGTGATGACCGAGACGGCAGCGTCGTTCGACGGGACGGGACGCGGTACCGACACGCGTGGCGAAGCGCGGTTCGACACAGAGACGGACACGACCGAGTTCATCACGGCGGTCCGGGAGGCGTTGACGCGATGAGACGGGCACGACTCGAGACGGAACACGAGCACGCTCGTCTCCTCGCCGAAGCGGTGACTCCCGACAACACCGACTCGATGACGACGACGGTGGAGGACGACTCTATCGTCACGGTCATCGAGCGGGAGACGACCGGCGGCCTGCAGGCGACGGTCGACGACTACGTGGTGAACCTGACCGTCGCAGAGACGGTCGCAGACAACGCAACACGACACAGCAACTCATGAGCGAACGATCAGTATCCAAGCAGAAGAAAGGCAAGCGATGGTACAGCATTCTCGCGCCCGAGCAGTTCGACCGGGCCGAGCTCGGCGAGACCTTCGCCGACGAAGTCGAACAGATCAACGGCCGCACCATCGAGGTCACCCTCGGTGAACTCACGGGCGACGCCGGTGCGAACAACACGAAGCTCACGTTCAAGATCACGGACGTCGGCAGCGACTCGGCGTACACCGAGTTCATCAAGCACGAACTGACCCGTGACTACCTGCGGAGCCTCGTGCGCCGCGGTGCGTCGAAGATCGACGTGAACGTGACCGTCCTAACGAAGGACGACTACCGCGTGCAGGTTCAGCCCGTCGCCCTCACGACGAAGAAGGCCGACAACAGCCAGGAGAAGGCCATCCGGAAGGTCATGATCGACCTCGTCGAAGAGGCCGCTCAGGACCGCACCTTCGAGGAACTCGTCGACAGCGTCGTCGAAGGTCGACTCTCGTCGGCCATCTACGGCGAGGCCAAGACGATCTACCCGCTGCGCCGCGTCGAGATCCAGAAGCTCGACCTCGAAGCCCGACCCGAAGAGGTCGCCGCCGAGGAAGAGGCCGCAGTCGACGTCGACGAGGAAGACGTCGCAGTCGACGAAGCCGCAGAAGAGTAACGCCGTCGCAGCCGACGGGGCGACTCTCGACACCGACTCTCCGACTTTTTCGCTACTCCTCGACGACGATAGTGCCGACCATCCCGCCCTGCTCGTGGGGGATGCAGACGTACTCGTACTCGCCGGGGACCTCGAAGGTGTAGCTGTAGGTCTCGCCGCTCGTGATACCGCCGTTGCCGTTCTCCCACGCCGCTCGTGCGGCCGCCTCGTCCTCGTATCCACCGCTCGCGAAGTACGCCGCCTCCTCGGGGATAGCGTTCTCGTAGGCGGTGACGGTGTGGAGTCGGGTGCTCCCGTTGTACCAGGTGACGGTGTCGCCGACCTCGACGGTGAACTCGAAGGGGTCGAAGGCGGTCGCCCGCATCAACACGTCGCCCTCGGACCCGCCGACGCTCGCACAGCCGGCGACGGCCGTCAGTCCGGCCGTCCCGACGCTCGCGAGAAACGCCCTGCGTTGCATATCCGACCTTCGGGACGCGACGAATAAATGCGGCGTGGTTCACGCGTCGAAACCGTCTCCCCTCCGTCCGTCTGTGGACGTCCGGCCGCGGGATATAAACACGTAAACCGGTCCTATCCGACTGCAGAGACATGAAACCGCGGTTCGTCGGCCACTTCGGAGTCGCCGACTACGTCACCGTCAGCAACGCGGCGCTCGGCTTCCTCGCCGCCGTCGCCGCGCTGGTGGACCCGACGCTCGCGGCCCGAGTCGTCCTCCTGGGTGCAGTCGCCGACGGTCTCGACGGTGTCCTCGCCCGGCAGTTCGGCGGCTCCGAGGCGGGACCGTATCTCGACTCGCTGGCCGACGTCGCCTCCTTCTGTGTCGCTCCCGCGGTGCTCGTCGTGAGCGTGGTCCAGGCGACCTGGGGGTTCGACCCGCTCCGGTCGTGGGTCGCCGCCGGACTCTGTGCGCTGTTCGTCGCGATGGGGGTCACTCGACTCGGCCTCTACACCGCCTACGACAGCAAGTCCGACTCGACGGAAGGGGTGCCGACGACGCTCGCAGCGACGATCCTCTCGGCGGGAGTGCTCGCCGGGTTCGCCGACCCGGTCGTCCTCGTCCCGCTCGTCGGCGTGCTCTCGGTGATGATGGTGACGACGATCAACTATCCGGACCTTCACTGGCAGGACGCGCTCGTGATGGGCGTCGTCCAGGCGCTGGCGATCCTCCTCACGGGGTACCCCGGAGAAGTGTTCGCCTTCGGCCTGCTGTTCTTGGCGCTGGGGTATCTCTTCCTTGGGCCGCGGTTCTACTGGCGGAAGTAGTCGGGAGGCGCGACCGCTACATCCCCATGTCGGCAGCGTCGTCGGGGATCGGCAGGTCGTGGACGTCGACGCCGAGCAGCTCGGCGGCGTGGTCCAGCGCCATCTCGAACCCGTAGTACCGTTCGAGTTCGTCACCGTCGGCGGTGGGTCGTACTTTCAACATGGCGTACCCCTCAACGTTCTGGGTGACGGCCGCTGTCCGCCCGTCACGATCGAACGTCAGCAGTCGCTCGCCGTCCGTCTCGTTGTAGTGGGCGATAATCCCGTTCGCAGTGGCCGCTGCGGTAGCTTCGGGCATAGCAGTCACTTCGGAACGGGGACAGTCGAAGCTATCGATTGTAATGAAGTATGAATGCGGACAGGACGGGGTTGCCCGGCGTTCCGGCACGGGTAATCCCGGTTGCCTCCTCCACCCCGCGACCCTACGAGCGACGCACGTCCGGCGGTGGGCTGCTCGCTTCCGCGCCTGACCCAGTGCCACCGATGAACGACGAGTCGACGTCCCTGCGGACGTGTTTCGTCGAGCCGCTGTCCCCGCAGGACGAGGTTTCTACGTTGGCTTTCGGGGCCCGTGCCGGTCAGACCGGACGCGCCCGTCGTTCGGTCCCCGCTAAAGACTCTATTGCGGGAAGTGAGCAGGGCCTAACTGCCCGACCTAGTCCACTTCATTGTATCCGTCGGCCTCATAAGGGCCTTTCGACTTCGGTCCGAAAACCGGCTGACGAGGGGAACGGTTCTGCGAGTCTCCGGGCGCCCCTCACCTCCAGAGGACGCCGCGAGCGTAGCCGGCGGCAGCCAGAGGGACAACCGCCGCGAGGGCGACGACGACCCAGCGGTGGTTCGCGATCCACGCGGCCGACGGCGGGAAACTGAACAGGACGGTCGGATCGACCGAGACCGCCCAGAGGACGGCGAGCGCGAAGGTGACGACGCCGAGGACGAGCGCGATGCCGGCGACGAGATCCGGTTCCGCCGTCCCGCGCGTCCCCGAAAGCAGCACGACGACGGTGAGAAGCGACATGAAAGCGATGCCCCCGCTGCCGACGGGGCCCGAGGCGTAGTACGCCCCGAGGGTGGGACCCGCGTCGGTGACGGCGACGTACGGTATTCCGAGTGCGACGAGTAGTGCGACGCAGGCACCGACCCCGACGGTGGGCGCAACGTCTTCCAGATCCATGTGTCCAGTCCGGACGGTCGGAAGATAAAGAACCCGAGACAGGTTTCGGTTGTCAGAGGGGAAAACTGTAAAGCGTTCCGTTGCGCGGGTCCCGTATGGAACGCGTAGCAATCATTGGCGCGTCGATGACCCAGTTCGGGCAACGCGACGCGTGGATCTGTGAACTGCTCGCGCAGGCCGGACAGGAGTGTCTCGAAGACGCCGATGTCTCGCCCGACGCGATCGACCACCTGTACGTCTCGAACATGGCGAGCGGCGAGTTCGAGGGGCAGACGGGCATACCGAACGCCCTCGCTCACGACCTGGCAGCGATGCCGGCCTACACGGCCCGCATCGACCAGACCTCGTCCTCGGGTGGCGCCGGCGTCTACGCTGCCTGGCAGTCCGTCGCCAGCGGCGCAAGCGAGATGACGATGCTCGTCGGCGGTGAGAAGATGACCCACCGGACGACGGCGGAAGCGACCGACGTCATCGCCTCGATCACACACCCGGTCGAGTACAAACACGGCGTGACGCTCCCGAGCTTCGCCGGACTCACAGCGCGACTCTACCTCGAGACGTACGACGCGCCGCGAGAGAGTCTCGCCAAGGTCGCTGTGAAGAACCACAAGAACGGCGTCGACAACCCCCACGCACAGTTCCAAAAAGAGGTCGACCTCGAGACGGTGCTCGACTCGCCTATCGTCGCCGACCCGCTTCGACTCTACGACTTCTGTCCTATCACGGACGGGAGTGCAGCACTGATGTTCTGTCCCGAGTCGGTCGCTCAGGAGTACACCGACAACTACGCGGTCGTCTCTGGGGTCGGCGGTGCCACCGACACGCACGTCGTTCACGAGCGTTCGGACCCGACGACGATGCGCGGCGTCGTCGAGTCGAGCCAGCAGGCGTACGAGATGGCGGACCTCGGTCCCGAAGACGTCGACGTGGCGGAGCTCCACGACATGTTCACCATCCTCGAGTTCCTGCAGGCGGAGGGCGTCGGCTTCTTCGAGAAAGGCGAGGCGTGGAAGGCAGTCGAGGAGGGTGTCACCGAACGCGACGGCGATCTCCCCATCAACACGTCCGGCGGCCTCAAATCGAAGGGCCACCCGCTCGGTGCCTCGGGCGTCGCGCAGGTGTACGAGATTTACAAGCAAGTGCTCGGTGAAGCGGGGCCGCGGCAGGTCGACGCGGACGTCGGCCTCGCGACGAACGTCGGCGGCTTCGGGAACTGTGTTTCGACCACGATTCTGGAGGGCAACTAATGAGCGAAAACCCACCACTGGAGGCGTACCGCTACTCGGACGGAAGCATCACCTACCCCGGCCACCCACTCGGTCCCGACGGCGAGGAGTCCGTCGGCACCGTCGACCTCAGCGAGTACACGGCCGAGGTCGTCACGTGGACGACGTCGACGGCGACGCCGCCGGGCGTCCGCCAGCCGAACACGCTCGCAATCGTCGAGTTCGACGTCGACGGCGAACCCGTCCGCGCGCTCGGCCAGATGACGACCGACGAGGTCGACATCGGCGACGAAGTGAAACCGGTCTACTGCGAGGAACTCCGCGAACCCGGCGCCGGTATCCGGGAACCGGAGAGCCAGGAGTGGGACGGGTATCGTTTTGAACCAGTCCAATAGCGCGCTCCGTCGCGCGGAAACTGGTTCAGAACGAAGGTTCGAGCCGACCCAGTAGGCGCGTTTCATCGCGCCGACGTGGGGTCGGGGGTTCGTGCCGGTCTGACCACAGGTTCGTCTGCTGAAGCCGGTTCGAAGAGTGACCTTCGCTCGTTTTACCACGTCGAAAGCGGTACGCAGTGACGCTCAGTAGTCGTCTCGGCTTTGGTCGCCGTCGACGTCGTCCAACTCGTCTTTGATCGACTGGAGTTCGGACTCGACGTCGATCTCGTCGTCGACGGACTCCGGTTCGTCCGTCTCGACGTCCCGCCCGCCGTCGGGTTCCTCGTCGACGGCGATCTCGACGGGGCCGGAGCGTCCGCTACGGTCGCTCCGCTGCGACGACCCTCTGCGGCTCTCCGGCCGAGAATGACTGCGCGAGCGACTCCGTGACCGCGTACGCGAGCCGGAGCGACTCTCCTCGATGCGGCGCTCGATCTCGTCGGTCAGACTTCGTGCGTCTTCGACGATGTTCCGCGACTCGGGGTCGTCCGGGAGGTCCGCCTCGGCGAGCGCGCGCTGGAGCTCGGAGAGCGCACGGTCGAGACCGTCGACGGCGTCGTCGCGGACGGTCCGGACGCGGCGGCGCGTCTCGTCGCTCCCCTCCCGGAGCGTTCCCTCGGGGTTCGCCAGTCGGAGGAGTTTCTGGAGCAGTTCGAGCGCGCGGATGTTCACCTCGAGAATCGTGATGACCGTCGGGATGGTGTACTCGTCGGTGAACCGGAGGATCTCGCTCGGGGTCGGCGGTCGGAACGTCCGGCGGGCCTCGGGGCGTCGCTGTAGTTCGTCCCGGAGGTCGCCGAGCGTCAGTTCGAGGTCGTCGAGCAGGTCGACGAGGTCGTCGTCACGGGAACTCATACTCGGCCGTTCGACGGGCACAGCCAAAAGGGTTGGTCGCGCGCGGACCCTAGTCCGACTCGGTCGAACCCATCGGTCGAACCCAGTCAGTCGAACCCGCGGCGATACTGCACCGGGAGGTCGACGTCGGCACCGAGCTCCTGTGCCGCGTGGAGCGTGAAGTACGGGTCACGGAGATGTTCCCGACCGACGATGGCGAGGTCGGCACGACCGTTGCGAATTAGCTGGTCGGCCTGTTCGGCCTCGGTGATGCCGCCGACCGCTCCGACGGCGAGCTCCGTGTTCTCCTTGATCGTCTCGGCGTAGGGGATCTGGTAGCCCGGTCCCGCGTTCGGAATCTGCTGGTCGGGGTGGATGCCGCCCGCGCTGACGTCGACGAGATCTGCACCCGCCTCCGCGAGCAGTGGCGCGAGGCGGACCGACTGATCGATATCCCACGACTCTCGGTCGGGTAACCAGTCAGTCGCGGAGATACGGACGAAGACGGGTTTGTCGTCGGGCCAGACCTCGCGGACGGCCGCCGTCACTTCGCGGACGAGTCGAGTGCGGTTCTCGAAGCTCCCGCCGTACTCGTCGTCGCGGTCGTTGGTGACCGGCGAGAGGAACTCGTGGAGCAGGTAGCCGTGGGCGGCGTGGACCTCCGCGATCTCGAAACCGGCGTCGTCGGCGCGCTTCGCCGCCTTCACGAACGCCTGCGTGACGTCCTCGACGTCGGCCGCCGTCATCGCACGCTGTCCCGGCGGATCGTCGTCGTAGGGGTACGGCTCCGCCGACGGAGCGACCGTCTCCCACCCGCCGTCGTCCGCGGAGAGCGGTCTGCTCCCGTCCCACGGTCGACTCTTCGACGCCTTTCGGCCCGCGTGTGCGAGTTGGATGGCCGGGACGCTCCCTTGCGAGCGGACGAACTCCGCGACCGGTGCGAGCGCGTCGGCGTGCTCCTGGTTCCAGATGCCGAGGTCGTGTGGCGAGATGCGACCGCGCGCTTCGACCGCCGTCGCCTCCGTCATGACGACGCCCGCCCCGCCGACCGCGCGACTACCGAGGTGGACGAGATGCCAGTCGGTGGCGACGCCGTCTGCCGTCGAGTACTGACACATCGGCGACACCATCACACGGTTCGGGACGGTCGTCTCCCGAAGCGACAACGGACTGAAAAGCGACTCTGTCATCGTCGGTCGTTGGCAGCGACGGCTGAAACCCCTGTTGACACCGGAGAACGAGACCTCCATTCACTCAGGGACGAGTCACAATCGCCCCCGCAACACTTATTATCTAAGGTAACAATTATAAGAAAGTAATGGGGAGCGTTGGTGATAGGAACGACTCGTTCGCTCGGTCACTGCAGGAGCTCAAACGACGGGGGAGCAATCTCCTCGTCGTCGGGTCGCCCGCAGAGCAGGCTCGAGACGCAGCGACCCGTCGGCTCCTCGGGGATGGAGTAGCCGAGACGCGTCGTCGGTTGTTCGTCTTCACCGACGCAACCCACGCAGACGCCAGAATCGGACACGGTGCCGTCGGCCCCGAGACCGTACGAGTGATCGACCGAACGACGCAGACGAGAACTACGGCCGCCGCCGTCCCTTCGACGTCGACGCCCGGTCGAATCGCACGGCGGCAGCTGGAGACGACACGACTGGGTTCTCTCGCGTGGTGTATCCAAGAGGAGATCGAGACGTTCGAACGCCACGCCGGGGGGTTCTCGAACGGCGAACTCCGCCTCTGTTTCGACTCGCTCGCTCCGCTGCTCTCGGAGCACGACGCCACGGCAGTACGCCGGTTCGTCCAGACAGTCGGCAACCGCGTCCGTGCGTCGAGCGGGATGGCACACTACCACCTCCCGCTGTCGCGCTCCGAACCGATCGTCGAGACGCTCGCGCCCGGCTTCGACGCCGTCATCCAGCTCCGCGTCCGCGACGGGCTCCCCGAACACCGCTGGACGCTCCAAGACGGGGCGCTCGAGAGCTCGTGGATACCACTCTGAGACCGTCGACCCCGTCCGGCTGACGCCCGAACTCGATTTAGGGCAACCAAAACCTATTTGTCTTTAGGCTCGCCTAACTCCGTGTATGGAAGTCACCGACGGCCGTGACGGCGCCGAGCAGCTGGCCGACACCGACATCGACACCTCACGAGCAACGATCTCTGTCCACCAGTCGTCTCCGGACCGGTTCGTCTTCACCGAGGAGAACAACACCGACGGATGGATCGCGACGGATCTCGCGGTCGACCTCGAGCGGTAGTTCTACGGACACTCTCCAGCGTCAGCACAAAAACGGACGTAGCGGACTGTAGTGGACTCGTTTCCTCGACCGGTTCCGATCAGTGCGTCGCTTCTTCGAGCACGAGCGTGTCGTCTTCGAGGTAGTGTTCGATGTGGTGAGCGTACTCTTCGAGTTCGACGAGGTGAAGACGGAGCATCTCGGCGGTAGCGTGGTCGCCGAGGCTCGTCGCCAGTTCGATATGTTCGCGGACGGTCTCGATGATGTCGCCGTACATCTCCATATCGTTCGACAGCGAGGTCCGGATGTCGTAGACGTCGTTGTCCTCGGGCGAGACTGGTGCCGCCTCCTGGAGGTCTTTCATCCCCGAGATCGGGACGCCGCCGAGCGCCTGGGCGCGCTCTGCGAGTTCGTCGGCCGCCTCTTCTGCCTCTTCGGCGGCCTCCCCGAGGAACTCGTGGACCTCGAGGAACTCCGCACCCTCGACGTTCCAGTGGTGCTTCTTCAGCTGGTGGTACAGCACGTACGTCGCCGCCAGGTCCGTGTTCAGCGCGTCGACGAGCTGTTCGGCCTTCTCCTGATCGAGTCGGAGCGCCGGACTCGTTTCGACTGTACCCGCCTTCTGCTGGACGTTCTTCTGAGTACTCATTACACTCTCCCCTTAGCACGCGAGCCATATAAACTTTGACGACCCGAAAACCAATCTTTGGTTTACCTAAACAATTCTTCCCAATTGCCGACGCCGATAGCCCATGCCAGTGTATCACGTGTTCACGATATACACGGACGGACCGACAACTACCGTCGAGTTGA
The DNA here is from genome assembly GCF_900110465.1 of Halogranum amylolyticum. Lineage (GTDB taxonomy): Archaea > Halobacteriota > Halobacteria > Halobacteriales > Haloferacaceae > Halogranum > Halogranum amylolyticum. The sequence continues at coordinate 10,112 of NZ_FODV01000002.1, read as the reverse complement.
CGACCGACGTCGTTCTCGACACCCGAACTACTCGACCCGTTCGTCGAAGATCGGGATGAACGCCCGCTGTTCGGCGAGTACCGCCGGGTCGAGCGTGACGACGAGGTCCCGCTCGTCCCGGTTCACCGCGGCGGCGACGGCCCCGTCGGGTCGAACGACCATCGACCGTCCGGCGTACTCCGCGGGTGGCGTCGCCGTCGTCCGATGGGGACCGGTTCGGCCCGCGCCGACGACCCACCGGACGCCGTCGAGCGCCCGCGCCCGGAGGAGGAGCCGCCAGTTCTCGCTGTGAGCCGCGGGCCACGCGCCCGTGACGAACAGCGCGTCGACCCGCTCGCGCGTGAACGCCGCGCTCTCGGCGACGAAGTTCAGGTCGTAGCAGGTGAGTATCCCGGTGCGTCCTGCCGGCGTGTCGACGATCACTCGTTCGTCGCCCGCCGTGAGGACGTCGCGTTCGCTCCCCCAGAGGTGACGCTTGCGGTAGACTGTCGTCTCGCCGCTGGGTCGGACGTACGCCGTCGCGTTGTAGCACCGTCCGTCTCCGCGTTCGACGAACCCGACGAGGAGCGCGAGATCGTTGTCGCGGGCGGTCTCCCGAACCCGGTCGAGGACGGGCCCCTCGGCGTCGAGTGCGACGTCGGCCAGTCGGTCGTCGTCGACGAACCCCGTCAGAGCGTACTCGGGGAACAGTGCGACGTCGACGCCGCTTTCGAGTCTGTCAGCCCGTTCGACGATTTCGGCGACGTTCGTGTCGACCGACAGGTCCTTGACGGCGAGTTGTGGTACGGCGACGGTCGGCATATGGGGTGCTCGTCCGGGTAGACGAAAAGCGTCTCGACAGCCGCTAGAGAGATATACCTGCATGACATATGTTATCGTGCCGGTGGCGGTCGGATACCGACACCGGTAGGGCGTCCGCGAACGACGTGGGTTTCGTCATGGTCTCCCACGGAGGTAGGGTGCGGTCGCCCGTCTTCGAACGCACCGCCGAGCGGTTCGCAAAGGGAAACGCTCTTTTCACCGTCGCACGGACGTCCAACATATGAGTGACGGGGACGACGCGCCCGAGGATTCGGGCGCAGCGGAAGACGAGATTTCGGCCGAAAGCCTCGAAGAACGGCTGTCGGCCGCCGAGGCGGACCTGGAGGCCGCCGAGACCGAGGACGACCTCGACGACGTCGAAGCGGAACTCGACGACATCGAGTCGGACCTGGAGGCCGCCGACCTCCCGGAACCGGACGAAGACGAGGACGACGAGGAGAACGTCCGCGAGGAACTGGAGGGTACGCTCTCGGACCTCCGCGAGGAGCTCGAAGCGCAGCGCGGCCCCTACGCCGCGGACGTCGTCGAGATGGTCGAGGAGGCCGAGACGAAGATCTCCGACACCCGCTGGACCGAACGCGGGGAGACGGAGATCGTCACGGCGGTCGAGTCGTTCGTCGACTCGGTGAACAACATCCTCGACACCTCCGTATCTGTCGACGGCACCGACGAGAGCGCACTGACCGCCGCACTCGACGACGCCGTGGCGGCCATCGAAGCCGCGGACCTCGACGCCGACGACGACGCGGAGACCATCGCCACGCTCGTCGAGGCGGCCGACGACCTCGAGTCCGACCTCGACGACGCCCAGGAGTGGGACGACCTCGAGACCCGCGAGCAGCTCCAGGTACAGGGGTTCTACGACGTGCTCGGTCACTACAAGGACTACCCGCCGGAGTGGTCTGCCGTCAAGGGATGGGAGCAGGAGGGGAACGTCGAGATGGTCCTACTCGCGCTCGAGAGCTTCCAGTCGGACTTCATGGAGGAGAACTGCCTGGAGTCGATCATCCGCATGAACGACCAGGCGGCGTTCGACGCGATGCACCAGCGCGCACAGAAGCGCAACAAACCCGCGATCAAGGCGCTCGGGAAGATGCGCGCGACCGACGCCGTCGAGACGCTCGTCGAGTATGTCGACGCCGACAAAGACCCCCAACTGCAGAAGGTGACGTTCAAGGCGCTCGGCGAGATCGGTGACGAACGCGCGACACAGCCGCTGGCGAACAAACTCGTCATGGAGAACGAGAACGTCCGTCCGTACGCGGCCCGCGCGCTCGGCCTCCTCGGCGACACCCGTGCCGTCGACCCGCTCACGGACGTCCTCGCCGACGACGAGAACGACACCGTCCGCGCCAGCGCCGCGTGGGCACTCCGACAGATCGGCACCGAGAAGGCGCTCGAGGCGGCCGCCGAGTACGGCGACGACCGCTCGTACCTCGTCCAGTCGGAGTCCGAAAAGGCCTCCGACGCGCTCTCGGTCCAGCAGACGGCCTGAACGGGTCTCCCTCGTTTTCCCACCGCCGCGTCCGGAGCGACTGCGCCCCCACTCCGCGCCGAACGTTTTTGTTCGAGGAGGCGACCACCGCCTCGCGTGTCTCGTCCCGCTACGCTCTGTGTACTCGTCATTCTCTGTGTAGCGATGAGTCCACCCTCGGGTGGCGTCGCCTCCGCCGCCTCGCCCCCACCCGATTCGTCCCCGCCGCACGACGACCGAGACGCGTACGTCGTCTCGCTGTACCCGAACCCGTTCGCCGACGGCGACCGCGGTGAGTTCGTCGTCGTCGGCCTCTCGGCCGAGCGGTCCGGAAACTGGACGCTCACGGACGGCGAGGCGACGGTGGCGCTGCCGACCGACGCGACCGGTTCGAACGGCAGTCCGACCCGTCTCGTCGTCACCGTGACGCCTACGGCGCTCCCGAACGGGACGACCGGGCGCGTCGTCCGCGCGCCGGCGGCGTTCGAACTCGCCAACGGCGGTGAGCGACTCCGACTCAAGCGAGACGGTGTCGTCGTCGACCGCGTCGCCTACGAGAACGCACCCGAAGGAGAGCGATGGCGCCGGGATCGAACGCCGCGGTGGCGACCGCTCGGGTTCTCCCCCCGGTCGGTCGCCGTCGCGGGGTCGACGACGGCCGAGACGTTCGTGCTTCCCGACGCCCCCGACGTCCCGCGACGGACGCTCCGGAGCGCGGACCGACGCATCCTCCTCGCCGGCTACACGTTCGCCTCGCCCCACGTCGCGAACCTGCTCGTCGCGGCCGCCGAACGCGGCGTTCGCGTCCGAGTGCTCGTCGACGACGCGCCCGTCGGCGGGACGACGATCCGACAGGCGGCCGCACTCGACCGACTCGAAGCGGCGGGCGTCGACGTCGCCGTCGTCGGTGGCGAGCGTGCACGGTACGACTACCACCACCCGAAGTACGCCGTCGTCGACGACCGGGCGCTCGTGCTCACCGAGAACTGGAAGCCGAGCGGGACGGGCGGCCGAAGCAACCGCGGGTGGGGCGTCCGCGTCGCGTCGACGGCGACGGCCGACGAACTCGCCGCCGTCTTTCGGACCGACGCCACCGGGCCGGATACGACGCCGTGGTCGCAGTTCCGCCGCGGCCGATCGTTCACCGCGAGTCGGTCTGCGAACGGAACGTATCGGGCGCAGTTCGACTCTCGCTCGGTCGCCGTCGACCGCGTGCGGCTCGTGACCGCACCCGGCAACGCCGAGCGAGCAATCGTCGGCGTCGTCGACAGCGCGACCGAACGTGTCTCGGTCGTCCAGCCGACGGTCGGCGGCCGCCACCACCCGTTCCTCCGTGCGACGCTCCGGGCCGCCGAGCGCGGCGTCGACGTCCGGATCCTTCTCTCGGGGACGTGGTACGTCGCGGAGGAGAACCGCCGACTCGTCGACTGGCTGAACGAGCGGGCCGAACGTCGGAACCTGCCGCTGGAGGCTCGCGTCGCCGCCCCCGACGGCCGGTTCGAGAAGATCCACGCGAAGGCCGTCGTCGCCGACGACCGCGTCGTCGTCGGCAGCGTCAACTGGAATCCGTACCCAAGGTTGATGTTCCAAACACCAATTGTTGGACACAAAATGGTCGACCTTGACGTAGCCAACTACGAATCAGACGTTCAACGCGAACTCAATCTCGTGATGGACTCTCTTGACGACCCCAACAAGGGAGACATTGTCGACTACATTGACGCGCTGGACGCGACCCCCGCAACAACACGCGACTACATAGGTCGACTCCGACGACTATCTGCTAACGCTGAGAAACCACTCAGGAAACTTGACCGGAGAGAATTCAAGAACGTTCTCCGAGAGATGGGCCGTGACTACGACTCCGAGAACGGCTACGCAGATGGCACACGAAGAAAGTACATTGAAGCATTTGTTTACTTTTCGAGGCATCACAACTTAGACGTCGCAGACAATCTCACGGTTCCAAGCGTTAACCAGAGCAAAATCGATGAAGACGTCGTACTGTCATTCAGTGAAGTTTCAACGCTGATTGAGACAGCATCAAAACCACGTCAAAAAGCGATTATCGCCACATACTGGGAAGCCGCTCCCCGAGTTACTGCACTCGCATCACTTAGAGTCGGGGATTACGAACCAATAGAGGACACTCACGCAATTTTAACCACACCTACTGGCGCAACCGGACTCAAAGGTGCAGATGGACGCAAGAAGCCCTTGACCGTCGCTCGCGGGTATGTCGACAAGTGGCTCTCCGAACACCCGTGTGCTGATGACGATGACGCCGCGCTGTTTTGCCGACAAGACAGCGAGAAACACTACGGTGAGCATATGACCCCGGAATCGTTCAGGGTGAAAATCAAGCGAATCGCGAGAGAAGCCGGGATTGACCCTGAGAGGGTGAATAACCACGCATTCCGGCACGCAAGAGCAACATGGATGCGCAAGAAAGACGAATACGGACCTGGCGACATTGAACACAACCTGGACTGGACAGAAGGGACTAATCAGCACGAGCGCTACGAACACATCAACCAATCCGACCAAATCAAATCACTGCTTAGAGCCGCTGACATCGACGCAGACGTCGATATCGACGTCGAAGAAGAAGCCATCAAATGCCCGCGTTGCGACACCATCATGGCTGCCGGGACATCGCAATGCCCACGGTGTCATCTCCGGGTCTCCGACGATGCCCGTCCCCAGTGGCTTCAAGCGTTCTTCGATGTCGCCGAAGAAGATGACGATCTGACTCATTATCTCCGTCAACACGAACCTCGGAATATTGGAGAACTAGGCTTTCAAACGTTCAAACAGGTCAGTGCACGGGTGGCAGTTGGTCTTGTGAAAAAACAAATCGAGGGGACTGATGAAGAAGCAGCGGAAGCCCGAGAGACGCTAAACAACTTGTTTGAGGGGGAGGACAGCGTCTTGTCCGCGCACTTGTCCGAGAACGAACTCGAACACCACTTCAGCGGATTTGAAGCACCACGAGAAGCCGTTGAGGAATCCATTGAAACACTCGTGGATTAAGTCTTCCCAGACAGCATTGCCCGAGCGATCCACCCCGTAGCGTCCTCTCGCTCTGCAAGTCGCTCCAACTCTTCTTGTTCACCGTTACTTCCGTCAGAGGCAATGCCCACGTCATTGCCATCCTCACTACCTCTCGTCGCCGAACTCATTGTTGTCGCCCCTCTTGTATCGCAGACTCACTTATAAAGACTCACATTGGTTTGGTAACATTTAGAATAACAAACCATCTCTCAGAAACCACTCACAATCAAAACTCTGCTCAAAGGATGCATCCCTCAGAATCAGCAAACAAACCGCACACAACCACACTCACAACCCAAACCAACCCCATCACAGAAACAGCAACCAAACACACACGCGAACATGGACGCGACGCACATCTACCGTATCATAAGTCCGCATTCTCCAGCATCGTCTCAGCATCCGCATCCGTATCCTCACTGAACTCGTCAAGCACAGTCTCCTCAAGTGCATCAGCAACATCATCCCCCCCAACTGCGTAGACATGGATGGTCCCGATAACATCATTCGCGAAGTCATACCCTAACACATCAACAACCACACGCGCCTTCTCACGTGGATGCAGACTAGATCCGAAGACGATTTGATCACCGTCACGCGTCCCGGCGTCCACCTTGCTGAAGTCACGGTTGGATGTCTGCCGATACGCATCCTCAGGGATGTCATCTAAACTCCGCGTCGGGTCATTCTCCTCCAACCACTCAGTACGATCCTCCGCCGCAGACTCAACCTCATCAAGCGCATCTCGAACCGGCGCAGTCGACACACCAAGGTCAGTCACGTCATCCGACGATGACGACGACTCAGCCGCAATCATGCGCACCGACAAATCATCCGCTGCCTGCATGTCCGTATCAACGTCAAGATACGTTGACGCCGACTTGCGTGCCGACTCAACAATGTCGACAACATCCGACTCATCAACTGTCTCATCCAAGTCGTCAACGTAGCCTCGAACCTTGTCAGCAACATCCTGCACGTCTTGCTCACGCGACTCACGGATACTCTCCGTCATCGTCTCCTGGGCCTCCTCCAAGTCATCCATCACATCGCGCATACCCTCTTGATGAATCCCATCAAGCTGGTACGTGTCCGTCAACTCATCAACCACATCCTCCTGCTCTTCCACCCTTTCGATTAGTTCGTCCCGCTCGCGAACCGATTCAACACTGTCAACCTTCGACAATTCTTTCTTCGCCAACGCAACCTCACGCGCCGCTTTCTCATTCGCGTCACTCTGAATCGTATGCATGTCAACCGCAGACCCAGACTTGAACGGATGATCCGGCATCTGACCCCACACACGATTAATCAGACTCCCGTCACTCGGATTCGAATAGTAATCCGTCGGCCAGACTGTCTTAATGACTCGCGACAACTCGGATTTCGAATACGGCCCACCAGAATCGTACCGCAACATCCCCAACACAATCTCCGTCTGCGTGCCAACCGTCGTGTTCGGCACATTCGTTTTTTCGACATGCTCCGGATTGATCACTAAGTCGTTAGGCACGTCACCCCCGCTCTTCACGGTTTCGTGAAGCTCGTCGAACTTCTCCGATGATATCTCACCGTTGAAATCATATGGATTGTAATCCGTGATTAGCCACGGCTTCTCACGTGTGGGCGTGGACGCGTCCATGTCCTGACCCCCATCCGACTCCACATCAGATTCCGAATCTGACTCGGAATCTGACTCAGAATCGTCTGAACTTGGGGTGGTTTCGGCATCCCCCCGATTATTTTTTTCTCGCGGGGGTTTTGAGGGGGAGGGGGGTGCAACGATCCCGTCCTCGAACTCCTCTCTAAGCTCATTGATAGCTTCCAGAAGGTCTTCATTCGACGGCTCATCCGAATCCGCGCTTTCGCCGTTTAGCACGGTCTCGGACCACTCACGCATCAATCGGGACAACTCATCTCCGGCCTTATACGCTACCTGCCCGTGCTTCTTCTCGACAGCCTCCCGAAACATTTCGGCGACGTTCTCGTCAACGCGATAGTTCAATTTTTTACCCATTGTATTCTGTGGTCGTAGACCCATACTTAAATACCTTACACACAACCACCCCAAACTGGGGTTGTTTCAAAATCAAGTGGGGTGGTTCTGGTCCGAAACCACCCCGCAACACCAAAACACTAACAAAAACACGTTGACAGGTAAGTACGACAACACAAAACAAGGAAACACATAAACAAACTAACAACAACACTTATATACCTATACTGTCAAAGGACGAGTAAGACGCCACCTTTACGGCAAAGTGAGTGAACAAGGTGAGCGAGCGACGCCGTACCCCCCGCTCACGGCACGCTCACCGTCTGCGCGGGGTTCACGACAACCCCGACAAAATCCCGCGTCTCAACCCCACCCCTCGAAAACCCCGTGAGAAAAAAATAATCGCGGTATGAGAACCCCCCCCCCCCAAACGACTCCGACGACACATCGTACTTACTTCGCGGCACGTGGCCTTGCTGGTCGTGACTCACCCGAGACGCGAGAAAATCAGATCGAGCTCCCGAACTAATCGTTAGAATCATCTGGACGCGGGACACCGTGCAGGTCACGGATTTGTCGCGCGTGTCGTTCCAACTTTTCCGCGACACCCTCAGGGTCGTACACGCCTGAGTCAATGCTCTCTTGCGCTTTTTCGCGGATTAACTGGTTCGTTAGCATCGTGGTTTGTGTTTGCATATCTAGCCTGTTAAAATTCGGGTTTTGCAGTATTGTCGTTGTTCAGACCGTCACTGCCGGGTAATCTGATTGATGGTTCAGTTGTGTTCGTGTTATGGCGCGTCCACCCCACTCGTGTTACTGATGTCACCCCGGGAGGAATCTGTCAGTGAATACATTTGCGACGTGCTGTGTGTCTCATCCCAGGTTTTCATTCGCGATGAGGTATATCAGTTTGTTGAAATCGGGAGTTTGACTGTGGTTTCTGTTGTAGATTTGGGTGTGTTTCATTTGCGACGCGCTGTCTCCCCCCTAACCTCGGTTTTCATTCGCGGGACGGTGTGCTTCTCTTCGATCTTCATTCGCGACGCGCTGTCTGTTCTGTTCTTGTGAGACTTGGACCCCCTTCTGTCTTAGACGTGATTTGGCTCCCACAGTTTTCGCGTTCAGCAGTTCCCCGGCATTCTGTCGCGTCCATGTTTTCCGGTGTGTGGTGAGCATTGACCGTGATTTCATTCCGCGACGCCTTCTGATTCATCGGTCTGGTATTTTGCGCTTAGACCGGGGTGTGTTCTGTTGTGCTTTGTTCGTGATTCTATTCTCGTCGCTACTGTTCCGGGGTGTGTCTTTATCGTCGATCATTCTGGGGTGTTCCTTGTCACATTCAGAATGGGGTGTCACTATTCTCGTTCAGGGGTCGGGTTCAGGATTCTCTAACCAGATTCAGGATTCAATCTTCAGGTTAGGGGAGCCGGGACCGTGACTCTTCAGACGGGTCTTATCAGATTCTATAAACAAAACTCGGGAGCCACCAATCTGCTCTACTCGGGGGGTCCCATGGGTAGTATGACGGCGCGGTCAAGATTAGGTTACTTTTCTCGTCATTTATCAGATTTTAGTAATAGTTCAGACGGGGGTGGCAAATTTGCACCCCTACTATGAGTGTTGCTTAGGACATCAAATTATATGTACTATTTGATACCCTACTCTTTTTCTCGGGTTTCAGAGCTTCTACCGCGTGACTATCTGGGGGTGTGGTTCTTTCCACCTAAAATTTCAAGGGTGATGGTTTCCACTTGTCTTTTCCAGTCGCTCATGTGTAGCAGATTGTTGATTTCAGAGAGTCGCTTTGACAGCGTGTTTGAGTGCTTTTCGACCGGGTTTTCTGAAGAGTTCGCTGCGTAGCTGAAAGGCGCGGAGATACTGTGTCAACTTGTCCTTCGAGACGCCTCGATGCGGCGAGAGCCACCGTCGCGCCAGCGACGCGTGGCTCTCGCAGGTGTTGACGTGAACGTCTCCATCAGCGTATTCGCCGTCACCGTGGACGACGTATTCGCGGGTGAATTCGTCGTCGTCCTCCAGTGGGTCGTATGCCCGAAATCCGTCAGTGTAGACGGTCAGCGACTCCTCCTCGTGGTCCGCCAGCAGGAGTCGCACTGTCGATTCGTCAGCGGATTTCGCTGGGGCGACGTATCGCTGTCCCGTTCCACGGTCAACGATGGAGAAGACCGGTGGTTTGTCTCCCTCGTACGAACCTCGTCCGCGCGTGGACAGGCCACGCGAGCGCGACTCTTGGTCGCGCTCGCGGCCTTTCAACCCCGCAGAGACGTACACTTCGTCGATTTCGACCGGTCCAACGAGGTCGAGTTGAGGCGCGTCGAGCGCTCTGGTAAAGCGCTCGACGCGCTGATGCATCGTCTTGTAGGTGACACCGATCTCTCGCTGAAGTTGGCGAAGACTCGTGTTGAAGCGCAGAAACGCGTAGATTGAGAACAACCACTTGCGGAGCGCAACCTTCGAGTGAGCGAAAATTGTGCCCGTCTTGTCGTTGAACGTGCGGTCGCAATTCTTACAGAGATAGCGTTGAAACGCCCCATAGCTGCCGTTTCTGACCGTCCGGTCAGAACGGCAGCGGGGGCATTCGACGCCGTCACGCCAGCGAACCTGTTGGAGCAGGTCCGCTGCGAGCGATTCCGAACCAAACACATCGAGCGGAATCATTCGTGTCGGACACCGCTAACGCGGTGCCCTTGCCCTCTTCGATTCTAGAGCAACAGCTGAACTGTATCAACAATCTCCTACAGAAGAGCG
>NZ_FODV01000008.1 GCF_900110465.1 Halogranum amylolyticum | reverse complement strand
CTACGGTTCGATTCCGTAGGTCGGCGTTCAGGCGGCCACAGCGGTGAGGTTCCACCCGTACCCATCCCGAACACGGAAGTTAAGCTCACCAGCGTGGAAGCAAGTACTGGAGTGGGAGACCCTCTGGAAACACTTCTTCGCCGCCTCCACTCATATCTCAGCCCCCGAGCATTCGGTGCTCGGGGGCTTATTTCATTTGTAGCGACGAGCGACAGCACCGGACAGCGACAGCACCGCGTCTGCGACGAGCTACCGACAGCCCCGCGTCCGCGACGAAACAGTCAGTATCACACAAGCAACGACAGTACCGCGGCAGCGACGGCACAGCATCAGCAGACAGGGCCCACCATCGCGCCTGGCGGCGCGAAGGTGGGAACCGCTTGATCGGGCGTAATCGAACGAAGCAGTCGACCTGAGACCGCTAGGCTTAAGCGCGCTACTACTCTACGGTCAACTGCGCCAAGGTGGCAGAGTCCGGCCTAACGCAGCGGCCTGCAGAGCCGCCCATCGCCGGTTCAAATCCGGCCCTTGGCTTCTCTATCTCCGATTGAGACCAATCAGAGACGCCACCTACCGTTCCGGAGACATCGATTTTGTCTGCAGATAACTCGGCGCTCGCAACGACAGAGATGAGGCTCTAGAGCAACCCCAACAGCCGAAAGATTAACTCGCTAGTTCTCGTACGCAAGGGAGAGACCGACTCGTTGGCCGTCAGTTCACCAATGCGTACTTAGACACTCTCGACTACGTGTTCGCCGTTTCGATAACCGTCCTCGCGTATCTCCATCTCCCGTGGCGTCCCGCGATCCGCTGCGGACTACGCGCCGGTGTGGTTGCCGTCTCCTCGCTTTTCCCGCTCAGTCTCGAGAGCCTCGTGGTCGCTGTCGTCGCCGTGGGTGTCGTATTTCTCGTACTGCTCGTCGAAGTTCTTCCCGGTCGGGGCGGCTCGTGAGTCGGTCCGTTCAACTTCACGGGACCGAAGGTCTGTCAGCCGAAAAGTAACCGTTATACGCCGGGTAGCCTTTGGCCCACGTATGCAACGACGCGCTGCGGCCATCTACGTCGCGCTCTTCCTGGTCATCGGCGCGGGCGCTTACTCGCTCATCGCGACCGCCCAGACTCCAACGATCGGGTTCGAGAACCCCGAATACGAACTCAGTCAGGGAGAGACCTTCCAAGTCGAGGGACAGACGTACAACGTCACGAGCATCTCTGCAGAGGTTCAGAGTGGCGGTGGTGGCGGCCACGGCGGTGGTGGTGGCGGTGGAGAACTCGTCCGCTCCGGGCAAGTCTCGTGGGTGAACGACTCAGCCCGCTACACCGCCCAGTGGGAGAACAACACGACGGTGAACATGGGGCAGAACAACACCACCTACCGTGTCCTCGTTCAGCAGACGTCGGGGAACCCGACGGACTTCGTCCTTCGGGAGGAGATCAACCAGACGCAGGTCCTCCAGAACGATCCCGCAGCGGACAACCAGACGGTCATGCGAAACGGCGAACGTGTCGTGCTCGTCGAAGGTGAAGACGGGAGTCTGAACGCCGTCCCGGTCGACGAGTACTTCCCCGAACCGTCCACCCAGCAGTACAGCGAGAACGACTCGCTGACGTACCAGGGTAACGAGACGACGGTCGACGCGGTCGAAAACGAGTCGGTCACACTGGCGTGGACAGGAGAGAAGACTAACACCGCCGAACTGAGCGACGAGGGGAACGTCACCCTCGGTAACCAGACGTACCTCGTCCACTTCCAAGACAACGAGACGGTCGCTCTCACGCAGAACTTCGAGAGCTACCGAATGCAGACGAACAGTATCGCCGAGTTCCACGAGCAGGTCAACGGACTCTGGGGGATCGTCATCCTCTGTGGATCCGTCGCGGTGCTCCTCGTCGGGATGGCGTACCTGCCCTCGCGGTACTAACTGCGTCGTTCGTCCTTCTCGCCATCTCGCTTTTTTTGCTTAGTACGTCGTCCGTCTTCCTCGGCGGTGACCGACACTAACGTCGGAGTCGACTTACGAGGGACCGTCGAGTTAGTCACTCTCTTATCGGTCTTTGGATCGAAAGACCTAGCTGTCGTCGCCCCGTTAGGACCAGACTTCGGCCGTTTCTCCGGATCCCGCAACGTTTCGCTCGCAGTAGAGAGTATGCTTTCCGAGACACTACGAGAGAGAACCACTGTATGGGATTCGCATCTGTACACCTCTTGTGCGAGATTAACAAAGACGGTGGGGCCCGACTACCAGCCGTCGACGGTCGTTCGCGACCGAGTACTCGAACGGACTTCGGCGATGAGACGGAGACCACTGAACCGACGACGCTGCTAGTCGGTCCAACTCTCGGCGATATTAGTCGTGTCGCCGTCGTGAGGGCTGCTTCCGTAAGCGCAGTCGACGACTACTGGACCGGAACCGACCGTTCCGAACGACGGACACTCGTCGGTGAGGAACGTATCTCCAAATCCAACGCGACGGATGGAGGTTCGACCGCTCGCACAGCGAGCAGACGGTGTATGCACGACGACCGCGGCAATGACGGTGGCGACACCCACCAGAGCCGCCTCGTCGGTTGTCGAGGCTCGCTTGTATCGGCCGCCACCGACGACACCTGTCGTTCACAGTCCGGACGTTCGCCTGTGAGTTCGACGAAGCCGGTTATCCGGTTCGCAGTTCACACACGGGTCGGTACGCTCTCACCGCAGTACGTGAGCAGCGAGCAGGTGTGATGGGACCGCCTCGAGGTTCGGTTCGACTGAGTTGTCGAGGCCTCTGACGGACGGACGACGGTTTCGAACGTACAGTCTCCCGCCTCAGACGGGAGTCGAAGCGGTCGACCGACTTTGATCGAGCGACGGAAGCGATCCGATCGAACAGAAAACGGGGATTTAACGAGAGGTTCACAACCCTCGTCTGACAGCGTTGCACGTTCGTCGTGACCGGTCTGACTTTCGCCGGTCACGCCACCGTTTATTCCAGTCTCCTTGTCGAGTTTCAGCGTGTCGACCACCGGTCGTACCGACACACAGAAAGGAAGTCACTGCATACGAAGAACCGTGTCCGACGAGAGTGACGACGGCGAGCCCGACTACGACAACGTACCGACGGTCTCCTGCAGTCGTTGTAATTGCGAGTGGGAGCTCTCCTACGAACTCGACGACCTGCAGGTCGGAAACCAGTCCGTCGAACAGTTCGCTCTCGACCACATGCGTCACACGGGACACTTCCCCGACAGCGTCAGTCCGTGGGTCGCCCGTTGTCGGCAGTGTCCCGACGGCGACGAGTTTCTGTCCGAACGCCCCGCTCGGCGCTGGGCCGAGATTCACGCCCGACATACGCGACACACGGTCGACATCGACCACGGCGACGACGAGACGACGACTGTCACACCTGAGTGACCCACATCCCTCTTAGATGAACTCCAGTGGTTCGCGCAGCGCCCAGACGTCGGTTTCTGGATCGAGTCGGTGGGGTTCGGCCCCTCGTTCCATGAGGATGCCGCCGTGATAGAGCATCGCTTTCAACTGAAACACCGTCGGTGAGTGGAAGACGGTTCCGTCGTTCAGTTCTCTCACCCGAAGACCACCCTGTTCGTCGAGCACCCTACTGCGCACGTCGTCGCTCCCGCGAAGGAACAGCTCGACGGTGAACGTCGGATGCTGGACGTGGAGCCACTCGACGAGGTCGACGAGCGACGGCTCGTCGACTCCGTCGTCGTGCATGGTCTGGAGCTCTTCGACGAGGAGTTGGGTCGCCGGATACGCCCAGACGACGCGTCTGGTCACCAGTCCCCACTCCGGCGCGAGGTCACAGAACCGATTCCGCGACCCTCGCCAGTCTTCGAACGACGTGAGTGCGGCGTCGGCCGACCCGTAGCGGTGCAGCGCGAACCGAACGACCTCCTCGCCGAGCGACGTGAGCTCGGTTCGGTCCGGGTTCTCTTCGATCAGCCCGAGAAAGGTCGCTCCTCGGCGGGCATCGGTCGTCGCTCCCACGACTCTTCGGCGAGGAGCTCGTCGGTGTCGTCGTCGTGGTAGAGTGCGAGCGGGACGCCGAGATAGTTCTTCGGATGGTTCAAACCGAACGACTTGTCGGCGACGCCTTGTGCCGTCGCCTGAAAACGGATAGCCGTCGCGTCGTCGGAGGTTCGGTTCCCGACGACACGCGGGACTTCGAGCGGTTCGACAGCACCTCCAGTGTCGACGCCCAGCACACCGACGTTGAGTTCGCGAGCGAGCGTCCGGACCGACTGCGAGATCGCTCGAACAGGTGCTGCGACGTAGGCGGCGTTGGCTTCGTGGAGGCGATCGTACGCCTGTCTGACCCCCCGTTCGACGTCGACTGCACCGGTATCGGTGTATCCTTTCGCCTCGACGGCGACGAGCGGTGGCTGGTCGCCGAACCGTTCCACTGCGAGAAGATCCGACCCGAGGAGACGGACCCCGACGAGATCCGGATAGCCCGAACCCAACCGAACGTGATTGAAGGGTGCCAGCTGCTCACGTACCTCTGACGAGATCGGCTGTCCCGGGAGCCACTCCTCTATCGCGAACTGCGTATCGACGACAGAGTAGGTGTTCGGCTCCTCTGTGTCCGGGAAAAGACGGCGTTTCGTGTGTGCGAGGACCTCCGGTTCCGAAAGCGACGCCACACTGGCCATAGCTCGTAGTCTCGGGTGGCGGACGTGAATGTTCTGGGACGGAAGTGACGAGAGAATCCAATCGTCTCTCGTCGAGGCGACAACTCTACCGCTTTGCGACGAAGACGTGGCCGACTTTGGAGCGTCACGAGAAATGACGAGCCCGACGGGATTTGAACCCGCGGCATCTTGGTCCGGAACCAAGTGCTCTGTCCACTGAGCTACGGGCCCTCGCCAGTTCGTACACTCTACCTCCGTTTAACCGTTGTGGAGTCACAGTCGGTGACTTCGTCCGCTCCACACCGTCCGAACCGGAGTGGCGTCACGACGTGAGAAAGCAGAGAGGGAGTCGAAAGATCGTATCGGCCGCGAATCGAACCCGGTTACGGCGCTTCGCTCGTTTCGATGGAGAACGACGCCTTCGGGTAGGCGACGCAGGTCAGGATGTACCCTTCGCCGATCTCATCGTCGGAGAACGTCTCCTGTTTGAAGTGGGTGACGTAGTCGTCGCCGGGGCCGTCCGGAATGTGGGCGGCACACGAGACGCACTGTCCCTGTCGACAGGCGTAGGGAAGGTCCATCCCTTCGTCTTCGGCCTGATCGAGGATCGTCTCGTTGCTGGCGAGTTCGATCGTCTTGCCCTCCTTGACGAACTCGATCTCGAAGTACTCGACCTCGTCTTCGGGCATGTCTGCCGGGCTCTGTTCTTCCTCTTCGGCGCCCTCTTCGAGTTCGGCACCCTCCTCACCGGCGACCGCGCCGGCGGCAGCGCCGCCACCACCGCCGATGGCGCGGTTCATCGGCTCGGGGAAGTCGGTCTCGGGGACCGTCGACGCGCGCTTCTCGAGGACGTCCTGTGAGATGTCCTGCGTCGGGGTCCATCCAGTCCCCTTCGAGAAGTGCATGGCGACGGCGATGAGCGTCAGCGTCGCGCCGAGGCCGATTCCCAGTAGATTTACCTCTGCCATAGCGAGGGGTTCGGAGTGTGGGTTTAACAGGGTTATGATTGGTGCGTCCGCTGTCGTACGACAGTGACTCGGGAGAATCGTCGTCCACGGCCGACTCTGTTCGCGTCTTCGCTCCCACCTTTTGCTCTGCGCTCGCTCCGACAGAGCACGTTCTGTCTCGTTCCCACTCGTTTCACCCGTGGGAATCCGCTCGCGGGGCTACTCCTCGCGGGCGACTTCGTGCCGACCGAACCCGTACCGGAGTCGGTTCGCGAGTCGTCGCGAGAACCGGCCCGTCTCGGGTGCACGACTGCCGAACCGCTCGGCGAGCGCCTGGTAGATGAGCGGCACCGGAACTTCCTGTTCGAGCGCCTCCTGGACCGTCCACGTTCCCGTCGACCCGCCGGCGACGTGGTCGGAGACGTCGCCGAGGTCGGTCCCCTCTTCGCGGAACGCCTCCTCACAGAGTTCGAGCAGCCACGAGCGGATGACGGCGCCGTTGTTCCACGTGCGGGCGACGGCTTCGAGGTCGAGGTCGTAGCGCCCCTCGGCGAGCAGTTCGAACCCTTCGCCGTAGGCCTGCATGAGCGCGTACTCGACACCGTTGTGGACCATCTTCACGTAGTGACCCGACCCGACCGGTCCCATGCGGTCGTGACCGTCGGGGCCGGTGGCGACGGCGTCGAAGACGGGTGTCAGCTCGTCGTAGGCCCACTGGGGACCGCCGACCATGAGCGAGAAACCGAGCTCTGCGCCGGCCGGGCCGCCGGAGGTCCCGCAGTCGAGGTAGGCCGCGTCGACGGACTCCGCGCGGCGTGTCGACGCCTCGAAGTGGGAGTTGCCGCCGTCGACGACGACGTCCTCGGCGTCGAGTAGCGGTGCCAGTTCGTCGAGCGTCGCGTCGACGGCTTTCCCTGCGGGGACCATGAGCCAGATGCGTCTGTCGTCGCCGAGGCGGTCGACGAGGTCCTCGACCGACTCTGCCGGTTCCGCGCCGGCGTCTGCTGCCGTCGCCACCGCCTCCGCCGAGAGGTCGAACGCGACGACGTCGTGGTCGGCGTCGAGCACGCGGTTCACTACGATCTGCCCCATCCGTCCGAGTCCGATAACGCCCAGTTGCATGGTGTGGGCTGTCGCGTCCGGAGAGGTAGGGGTTGCGGTTCCCGCGGCCAGCCGTCGCTCTCGCCGGAACCGCGTCGCCGACCGAGACCACACGGACCGTCGGGACTTTCACGACGCCAGTCCACCGGGCGGTATGGACCCGAGAATCCACGACCACGCCGAGACCCTCGTCGACTGGAGCGCTCGAATCGAGCGCGGCGACGACGTCGTCCTCTCCGTCGCCGAAGACGCCCACGAGTTGGCCGTCGCCGTCGCCGAGAAGCTGGGTGACCGCGGCGCGAACGTCGTGACGACCTACGCCTCCAGCGAAGTCTCTCGTGCGTACCTGCAGGCGCACGACGGCGACTTCGACGACGACCCGGCACACGAACTCGCGCTCTACGAGAACGCCGACTCCGTCCTGTTCCTCGGCGGCGGCCGCAACACGTCGGCGACGGCGGACGTCCCCGGCGAGAGACAGCAGGCGTTCTCGAAGGCGACGACCGGCATCCGCGAGGCCCGCATGGAGACCGACTGGATGTCGACGGTCCACCCGACTCGCTCGCTCGCCCAGCAGGCTGGGATGGCCTACGAGGAGTACCAGCAGTTCGTCTACGACGCCGTCCTGCGCGACTGGGAGGAGTTGGCGGAGCAGATGGCCGAGATGAAAGACGTCCTCGACGCGGGCAGCGAGGTCCGCATCGTCAAGGAGGACACCGACCTGACGATGTCGATCGAGAACCGCGTCGCCGTCAACTCCGCGGCCTCCGTCGTCTACGACTCCCACAACCTCCCCTCCGGCGAGGTGTTCACTGCCCCCACCGCTACCGAGGGCACCGTCTTCTTCGACGTGCCCATGACCATCTCGGGCAAGCGCGTCCGGAACGTCCATCTGACGTTCGAGGACGGCGAGGTCGTCGACTTCTCGGCCGAGTCGGGCGAGGAGGCGCTCGCAGACGTCCTCGACACCGACGAGGGGGCCCGCCGACTGGGCGAACTCGGCATCGGGATGAACCGCGGCATCGACCGCTTCACCGACAACATCCTGTTCGACGAGAAGATGGGCGACACCGTTCATCTGGCAGTTGGCCGCGCCTACGGCTCGAACTTCCCCGACGGCCACGAGGACGAGGCGAACCAGTCGGCCGTCCACGTCGACATGATCACGGACGTGAGCGAGGACTCCCGACTGGAGGTCGACGGCGAGGTCGTCCAGCGCGACGGAACGTTCCGGTGGGAAGACGGGTTCGAGGGATAGCGAGCCGTTTCCGAGTCCAGTTCTCAGCGTTCGTCGTCGACGGTCGTTCTGTCGAACGCGTACAAAACGATTTGCCCGTCGCTAGTGTCTATCACGAGAGGGGACGACGCGCTCTGCGCCCTCCCCGCAATCGGAGGTTCCACAGATGACTGTCATCGCACGACTGGAAATCACACCGGTACACAAGGGAAGCATGGCCGAGGAGATCGCTCGCGCAGTCGCCGCGCTTGACGACTTCGACGTCTCTTACGAGACGACTGCGATGGACACCGTGATCGAGGCGGAGTCGACCGCGGAAGTGTTCGCCGCAGCGCAGGCCGCTCACGAGGCCGTCGACACCGACCGCATCATCACGTCGCTCGAGATCGACGACCGCCGCGACCGCAGCGAGCACACTGCAGATCGAGTCGCTGCTGTCGAGGAGGCACTGGGACGGCCGCCGAAGCGACAGTCGGCGTAGACCGAGGCTACTGTGGGAGCGACACGGCCCACGGTCACTGTTCTCACGGCCAACGGCGTTCGGCGGCGACCGTTTCGACGTACTTTTTATCGCCGACCGTTTCATCCCGCCTATGGCAGATTTCAAAGTCGTCGTCGCCGACCCCGACTCCGGCAACACGTATCAGATGGACGTAGACGGACAGGACGCCAACCGCTTCCTCGGGCGCTCGCTCGGCGAGGAGGTCGACGGTGCGGCCGTCGGTCTCGACGGGTTCACGCTCGAACTCACCGGTGGCTCGGACAAGGCAGGTCGTCCGATGCGAAAGGACGTCGCCGGCCCGAACCTCAAGGAAGTGCTCCTCGACGGCGGCGTCGGCTACAAGCCGTCCCGTGACGGCGAGCGCAAGCGCATCACCGTCCGCGGCCGCGAGGTCTCCGAGGAGACCGTCCAGATCAACGTGAAGGCGCTCGGTGAGGGCGACGTCGAAACCGCGCTCGGCGAGGGCGACGCCGAGGACGAGGACGAGGACGCCGACGAGTAGACGTCTCTTCTCTCTTTCAATGGCAGAACGCGTCCCCAGCGACCACCCGTCGGTCTCGACAGTCCGCGCGAAGATCGTCCGCAGCGGCGGCACCACCCGCCCCTGTCTCCGCCTCCCGAGCGAACTCTCGCTCTCGGGCGGCGACGTCGTCCGCCTCTCGCTCGGCGGCGAGACGTACCACGCACCTGTCGTCGAAGACGCCGAAGGTCTGCTCGTCCGCGGCGCGTACGACAACAAGCGTCTCGCGCGCAACCCCGGCGAGAGTGAGAACCGCCTCGTCGAGTGGTGCGGGACGACCGGCCGCGACCCGGGTTCGAGCGTCGAAGTCGACGAAGTCGAACCGGAGTTCTTCTACGGCGTGCGCGTCCCCGGCAAGCGCGTCGTCTACGACGTCCCACAGAAACCGAACGACTCGCTGGCGTCGATCGCGGAGAAACTGGAAGACAACTAGTCGTCGTGCTGACCTTTCGGTGGACTCGCGACGTGCTCAGTGACAACTGTGGCGCGTGGCTGCGCGGCCTGCGTGTCTTCGCGAGGGACCCGAGCGAAGGCCAGCAAGAGCCTGTGGCTCTCGCGTTGCCGCGAGCCACTCGCGCGAGGTCTTCACGAGCGAAGCGAGCGCGCACAGCGAGGCTCCTGCGAGCAGTGCGAGCAGGAAGCAGTGAGACCGGAGGTCTCGCCAGACTTCCGAGTTCAGCGACTCGGGGCTTTCGAGGGGGACTCTCTCACGTCGACCGACTCTGTTGAAACGCAGCCAAAACTTCTCTCGGCCGACAGAATTGTCGTGCTGAATAGCTCGCGCAAGTCGGTCACTGAACTTCTCCTCTCACACCAACGAAGCCCAAACGGGGAACAGAACGAAAGGGGATGGATTTGAACCATCGTGGCTCTATTTCAGGCCACCCACCGCGATGGTGGGCGCTCTGGCCAGGCTGAGCGACCCTTTCACGTGGAGTCAACCACAGTTACACTCATTTGTTGGAACTGTATTATGTATTGTCAGGTTACTACTTTGCTGAATAGACTCTCTATCCAGCACCGTCGAAGAAACGTATCAGTCACCAGCCAGCTAAAACAGAGGACAGGCGCTTTTTACCCTTGGACGAACGAACCCTCCCCATGAGCAAACTCGACGAGTTCCTCGCGGGCGAGCGCCTCGAGGACGTTGCACTCTTTCTCACTCACGAGTATCTCGACGAAGAAGGGAAGATCGCAAACTACGGCCAGGAGGTCGAGAACGGCGTCGTCCTCGTCGTCGACGGCGACGACGGCCGCGGGATGTTCGCCTCCGGCACCGGGATGGACGCGATGGAGTTCGCCCAAGGTGCGATGGGCAACCGCGGCGAGATCGGCGCCGATCTCGGCGGCGGCGACTGCCCCGAGGCCGAACCCGACGAGAACCACAACGTGAAGTTCGTCTTCGCCTTCGCAGAGGAGCAGAACGAGGAGGTCGGCGGTCTCTACGAGGAGGGCGACGTCATCCACGCCTACGCGCAGTGTGAGTGCGGCACCGCCTACTCCGACCGCTGGGTCGTCGGCGAGAAGTAACGTCGGGATCGCGGCTGTTCGGCTCGTTTTCGACTCGAAACGAAGGGGTTCAGTCGTCGTTCGACCCGAAACGGAGGGGGTTCGACGGGCTATCGCTCGGTCTCGATGCCTTCGTCGTCGCCGTCGGCTGACTCTTCGTCACTGCTGTCGCCGTCCGACTCACCCTCGTCGACGACGTCGCCCTCTGCGTCGTCGACTTCTTCGGCTTCCTCTTCGGCCAACCGCTCGAACGCGGCGAGGATGACGCGCTTCGCCGCAGAGCCCTGCGTCGACCAGTGGTGGGCGTAGTCGAGCATGTCGTCGTAGATGTCGGGCTTGCAGCCGGCGGCCTTCGGGTGGCCGCCGCCGTTGACCTGTGCGGCGACCTCGTGACAGCGCTCGAACCCCTCGGTGCCGCGGATGCTGGCGCTGCCGGCCGGTTTCACGATCACCGCGGCGTCGGTGCCCTGCTCGCGGAGTGCCTCGGCGACCTCGTTCTGCGAACAGCGGCCGTAGGTGATGCCGACCGTCCACGGGCCGACCTCCTTGATCTCTGCGCGACTCACGGCCAGGTCGATGAGCTGCTCTTTCTCGACGCGACGCTCGGCGATGTACTCCTCGACGATCTCTGGTAACTCCGCGCCGTACGTGCCGACGACGGTGACGTACTCCTCTGCACCCGTCCAGTAGGCGTAGTCCGCGAGGTCGTCGCTGCGGGGGTCCTCCCGAAGCCACAGGTCGTGGTCACGCGTGACGGTGGCGAGGTCGACGAACTTCTCGTCGAACTCGTAGTCCAGCGAGCGGAGCGCGACGTCGGTGGTGCACTCCTCCTCGGACTCGCCGACGACGAGGTCGACGCCGGCCTCCCGGACCTCCGCGGCGACCTCGTCGCGCCACTGGTGGTGGTCGAACCAGCGCACCGACGAGGCGTGTGCCAACAGGTCCGCCAACTCCTCCTCGACGTACTCGTAGCGGTCCGGACAGAGGTCACAGACGTACACTTCGACGCCGTCGTCGGCGAACTCGGCGACGCGGGCCATCTCGTCTTCGAGGTTGTGCGGCGAGGCACCGACGAGCGCGACGGGTGATTCGGGTGCGTCGTCGTCTTCCTCGTCCTCCTCGTCGGACCACTCCTCGCCGGCCAACCGCTCGGCGATGGCCGCCTCGAACGGTTCGACGTCGAGTGCGGCGTCGTACATCTCACGAAGGAGTGCAACACTGCCGAGGCCGTCGGCGTCGGCGTCGGCGATGACGACCACCTCCGCACCCTCCACCGCCTCCTGCACGCGTTCGTCGTCTCGGTCCTCGTCAAGCGAGTCGGGATAGAAGAATCCGGTCCCCGGGAGTAGCGACTTCCGCGAGAGCGGGAGGCGACTGCTGTCGATGAGATCGTCGTCCATACCGACGAGTCGGTGCGACGGGTGAAAACTCCCGTGCTCCGTGTTCCGGGCCGCCGCCCTCGGTCTGCGGCCGGCCGCTCAGCGTTCCTCGTCGGCCAGTTGCCGGACGGTCAACACCGGGACGGGGCAGGTTCGGACGACGCGCTCGGCGACGCTGCCGATGAGAAAGCGGTTCTCGCCGTGTCGACCCCGCGTCCCCGTCGCGACGACGTCGGCGTCGACCTCGCGAGCGTAGGACGTGATCTCCGCGGCCGGTCGCCCCTCGCGGACGGCGGTCTGCACGTCGCGGTCGGTCAGTTCGCGGACGCTCTCGAGTGCCTCCTCGGCCTGTTCGGTGAGTGCGTCGCGCATCTCCTCGCGGAGGCGGTCCGGCGACGACTCGACCTCGCCGGTGTCGACGATCGAGAGAACGTGCACCTCGGCGTCGAACCGGTCGGCCAGGTCGAGGGCGACGTCGACTGCCCGGCGGACGCTCTCGGAGCCATCGGTCGAGATGACGATGCGGTCGAACATACCGCGGCGTTCGCTCGCCCGTGTCATAAAACTGCGCCGCATCGGTCGACGACGAACGGGGGAGTGTTTTTGCCGTCCCGGTTCGCAGGGGCAGGTATGGATGCACTCGACATCGACCTCGTGCTCGTCCCGGTCGACGGGAGCGAGGAGTCGACGACTGCCGTCGAGTACGCGGTCGCCATCGCCGCGGAGTACGACGCCTCGGTTCACACCGTCTACGTCCTCGGCGAAGACATCGTCCGCGCCATCGAAAACGGCGTCGTCGACGAGGAGGAGGTCGCCGCCGACACCGAGTCGTTCACCACCTCGGCGAAGGAGATCGCTGCCGACAGCGACGTGAAACTCACGACGTCGACTGCCTACGGCTTCTCGACGCGAGTGAAGACGCGTCACCCAGGCAGCGTCGTCCTCGACACCGCCGAGGACCTCGACGCCGACTTCGTCGTCGTCCCCCGCGAACCGATGTCCGACGACCCGAGCGAGGTGCTGGAGAAGGCCGCCGAGTACGTGCTGCTGTACGCGACACAGCCGATCCTGTCGGTTTGAGACGGAACCGGCGTCGACGGCGGTCGACACTACCGACCCGTCACGGTCGCAGTGACGACCGGCAGCCTCGCCGAGACGAGACGACGCCCCCCTTAGAGACGCAGCGTCATCTCGAGTTCGAAGCTCTCTGCGTCGCTCGTCTCGAACCCGATCTTCTTGTAGAGCGACACCGCCGCGCGGTTCCAGCGCTCGACGGTGAGCCAGACCTTCCCCACGTCGTTGGCGCGGCCGTAGCCGAGTAGCACCTCGATGAGCTTCGTCCCGATCCCCGCCTGCTGGTACTTCTGGAGGACGAAGATGGCGAGTTCGTAGGCGTCGTCCTCAGCGGGTACGAGCGTCGCGTGGCCGGCCACCTGGTCGCCGTCCCACGCGATGACGTTCAGACAGTCGCCGTCGAGGATGTTCTCCAGCCAGCTGCGGACGCGGCTCTCGCGGCCGGGAGGGATCCCCTGTGCGCGGTCGGCGGGGTCGAACTCCAGATACATCTCGACGAGCGCCTCCAACTCCTCGTCGGCGTCGGTGTCGGCGGCCGCGTCGTACGAGCGGATCTCGATCGTTCGTCCCTCGCGGTCCTCGAACTCGACTGGCGGTTCGGTGAACGCCTCGGCGGGCGCCTCGGGGTAGATTCGGTCGCTCATCGCACCAGTTTCACCGTCACGTGGGAGTTCAGGAGGACGAACTCGGCGATCCCGCCGATGTTGATCTTCCCCATCGGACTGGTCTCGCCGCCGCCGAGGGCGATCTGTTCGAATCCTTCCTCCTCGGCGATATCGACAATGTGACTTCCGGGGTCGCCCTCGACGTGGCGGACGTCGGCGGCGAGTCCCGCCTCGTCGAGCACCGCTCGAACCTCCGATTCGATCTCGTCGGGCGCGACGTCGGTGTTGGGGTTCTCCACGATGGCGACGGTGAGATCGTCTCCGGCCGCCAGCGCACGCTCGACAGTCTGCTCCAGCGCGCGGATGGAGTCCTCACTCCCGCCGATGCCCAGCAGTACCTTCATGGGCGAGGGGTCGGCGTCGTGATAGAAAACAGTTTCTCGTGTTGCAGCAGAATCCCCCCCGATTCGACGCACGACAACCCTTTTAGACCCCGCCCGGCAAGGGCGGATATGAGTGAGGACCCCGCGGCGACGGCAGAGTTCGACGAGGAGCCGTCGACCTCGGAGACGGACGACTCGGCGGCGGAGGAGACGGCCGACTCGGTGGCGAAGGAGGCGGACGATTCAGCGGCGCAGGCAGGCGATCCGGCGACCGCTGGCGACGAGACGGAGACGACCCAGCAACCGGCCGGCGACGTTCCCGAAGACGTCCGCAAGTACGAGCGGTTCAAGAAGATGGACGGCGCGCAGTACGACCGCGTCAACTCCTTCCTCCGCGACCGAACGTACATCACCGCCCGCGAGTGGGCCATCGCCCGTCTCTGTGCGGACTTCCGGACGGAGACCGGCGTCGAGATGACGAAGATCGGGAAGAACCTCCCCCGACTCGTCCCGTTCATGACCGACACCTACACCCCGCAGGCGGTCAACCAGGCCCGCTCGTCGTTCGAGGGGAAGATCAAACAGTCGGGCGCGACGTTCCTCTACGGCGCGATGTGCGGCTTCTTCACGGCCGAGGAGCTGGACGAGATGATGTACGAGGTGACCGAGATCGCGAAGTTCCTGCTGGAGGTCGAGGGGGTCGACCTCTCCGTCGAGGACGAACTGGAAGCCGAAGACCGCATCTCGCGCGTGATGCGCGAGGTACGAGAGGAGAGCGCACAACTCCGCGGCGAGGAAGTCGAGTGCCCCGAGTGCGGGCACGTCCACGAACCCTGAGCCGTCGCGTTCTCTCGTGTCTCGTTTTCGACTGTCTGGTCGCTGAACGACGAAGCGGCGGCTGTCGGCTACCGCCCGACGGGTAGGGAAGCGGAGTCTCGCAGGAGCTCTCAGGCACTCTCCTCGGGAGACGCGGCGTCGAGAGCGGCCGCCGACTACTCCGGGAACAGTAACTCGGGGTCCTGCTGGGTGAACGTCACGTGCTCGTCGCCCGAGAGCGGACGGACGTGCGTGTACAGCACGTCCGCCTCGCGGGCGCGCTCGAGCATCAGTCGGGCGTCCTCGACGCCGTAGTACAGCGGTGTCAACACGACCTGCTCCGCCGCCGTCGACTTCGTCACCAGTAAGAGGAAGACGACGCCACCCCGTTGTGCACGGAACACCTCGTACTCGTCGAACTCGGCGTCCGCGACCAGCGTCGAGACGGTTTCGTACTCCTCGCCGGGGACGAGCACGTCGAGTCCGAACCGTCCCTCCGTGCGCTCCTCGACGGCGGGCAGCGGGTTTACGTCGCCGGGATGTAGCTCCAGCGTCTCCCAACCGTTCTCGCGGTACTCCGCCGCCGTAGCCTCCATGTCCTCGACGACGCCCTCCCAGACGTCGAGCACCCCTTCGAGCGGATGGTTGTCCATGCCACACTCTGCTGTGGGGCCACGGGAAAAACGTTCGTTTCCCGTCGCTACCGTCGCAGTGAGATCGGACCGGAGGTCGGTCCGGTCTGGCGACCGGCCGAGATCGCCACGGGCGAGATTTGACGCGGCCGATAGATGTGAAAAGGTATTTGCGCCCCGCCCGGACAATCCTGTGGTAATGGCTGACTTACTCACTCTGTCGGACCTCCGAACGCAGTTCACGACCGACCGCGGTCAGGTGAAGGCGGTCGACGGCGTCGACCTCACCATCCACGAGGGCGAGACCGTCGGACTGGTCGGCGAGTCCGGGTCGGGCAAGAGCGTCACCGCGCTCTCGGCGATGGGGCTCGTCGACGATCCCGGCAGGATCGTCGGCGGCGAGGTGACGCTCCGGGAACCCGACCTCGCCGCGGAGTTCCGCGACCAGTATTCGAACCCACAGTTCGTCGACGGCGACCGGATCGACCTCACCGCCGCGCCCGAGGAGGCGCTCCGAGCGGTCCGTGGCGGCGCGATGAGTATGATCTTCCAAGACCCGATGACCTCGCTCAACCCGGCGCTGACCGTCGGCGAGCAGGTCGAAGAGTCGCTGCGCCTCCACCAGTACGGCGGCCGGAAGAAGGACACGTGGCTCAACGGCGTCCGCGAACTTCTCCCGAAGCTCGGCGGGAAGGAGGTCGACGAGGAGGTGCTCGAACGGGCGGTCGAAGTGCTCTCGGAGGTCGGTATCCCCGAACCGACTTCCCGCGTCGACGAGTACCCCCACGAGTTCTCCGGCGGGATGCGCCAGCGCGTGCTCATCGCCATCGCGCTCGCCTGCCGCCCGCGACTGCTCGTCGCCGACGAGCCGACGACGGCGCTCGACGTCACCATCCAGGCGCAGATCCTGGAACTCATCAACGACCTCCAAGACGAGTTGGGGATGTCGGTGCTGATGATTACTCACGACCTCGGCGTCGTCGCCGAGACGTGCGACCGCGTCGCCGTGATGTACGCCGGCGAGATCGTCGAGGAGGGACCGGTCGAGGAGATCTTCCAGAACCCCTCTCACCCCTACACCTACACCCTGCTCGAATCGATCCCGACGGAGGACAAGGAGCGACTGACGCCGATCGAAGGCAACGTCCCCGACCTCGTCGACATGCCCGACGGCTGCCACTTCGCCCCGCGGTGTCCGTGGGCGAAAGAGGAGTGTACCCACGGCGAGATCCCGCATCTCCAGCACGGCCCCGACGACGTGGACCACCGAGCGAAGTGTATCCTCGAGGAGTTCGACACCGACGAGTACGGGAGCGACGAGGCGCTCTCGACGGGCGATCACGAGATCGGCGGGCCGCTCCTCGAAGCGGAGGGTGTGAAGAAGCACTTCTCGCGGGCGGACGGGCTACTCGACGAGTGGCTCGGACTGGAGGATGCGAGCGTGAAGGCGGTCGACGGCGTCGACTTCACGGTCTACGAGGGCGAGACGCTCGGTCTCGTCGGCGAGTCGGGATGCGGGAAGTCGACGACGGGCCGGACGCTGCTCAAACTGCTCGAACCGACCGACGGCCGCGTCGTCTTCGCAGGCGAGGATCTGACCGACCTCGACGGGTCAGCGATGCGGGCGAAGCGTCGCGACATGCAGATGATCTTCCAGGACCCGATGTCGAGTCTCGACCCGCGGATGACGGTCAAACAGATCATCGCCGAACCGTTGAAGATTCACGATCTGCCCGAGGCAGAACCGTCAGAGGACAAGTCCCGGCGTCAGCAGCGTAAGGACCGCGTCGTCGAACTGATGGAGGCTGTCGGTCTCGAGGCCGGACAGGTGGACCGCTACCCCCACGAGATGTCCGGCGGACAGCGACAGCGCGTCGGCATCGCTCGCGCGCTCGCCGTCGACCCGGACTTCATCGTCGCCGACGAACCGGTCTCCGCACTCGACGTCTCGGTGCAGGCGCAGATCCTCAACCTCATGGAGGACCTCCAAGACGAGTTCGGGCTGACGTACCTGTTCATCGCTCACGACCTCTCCGTCGTCCGGCACATCTGCGACCGCATCGCCGTGATGTATCTCGGCGAGATCGTCGAGACGGCCGACACCAACGAACTGTTCGACAACCCCAAACATCCCTACACGCAGGCGTTGCTGTCGGCGATCCCCGTCCCCGACCCGACCGTCTCGCGGGAGCGCATCATCCTCGAAGGCGACGTCCCCTCGCCGATCAACCCGCCGTCGGGCTGTCACTTCCGGACGCGCTGC
The DNA here is from genome assembly GCF_900110465.1 of Halogranum amylolyticum. Lineage (GTDB taxonomy): Archaea > Halobacteriota > Halobacteria > Halobacteriales > Haloferacaceae > Halogranum > Halogranum amylolyticum. Next base: position 129,221 of record NZ_FODV01000008.1, on the reverse strand, counting down.
CCGCAGGTGATCCCGCCCGACGACGTCGTCATCGACCAGGAGACGTTCCGCGAGGTGATGGACCTCCGTCAGCGCGTCGAGTCGCGGAGTCTCGACCTTGAGGCCGTCGAGGCGGACGGCGACCGGACGGCCGACGCACCGCAGGCCACTGCCGCCGACGGCGGTCGCCCCGCCGTCGCGGCCCTGCGGAACCACCTCTTCGACACCGAACTCACCGGCGAGAACCGCGCCGTCGTCGACGACGCGCTCGCCGCCGTCGCCGGCGACGACTGGGAGACGGCGGAGACGCTGCTCCGGGACCGCTTCGAGAGCGTCTGTGAACGACAGAACCCCGACCTCGACGACGGCCCCCATCCGGCCGCGTGTCACCTCTACGACCTGTGAGAGAACATATATACGGAAAGATAGTGAACGAAATATAATTCGACGGAGGAATTGTTTCCGAGTGGTTTTCTCGATATCTCCCGGAATTATTATCGATAGCTTTAGGAACGTCGTGTTTGTTGTGCCCGTATGCCACGCGATAGCGCTGTCAATCGTCGCAGTTTCCTGAAAGCGGCCGGCGGTGCGGCGGCCGCAGCAACCCTCGCAGGCTGTGCAGCCGACCCCGACGAGACAAGTCCCTCCGACGGCGGAGACGGCGGCAGCGGTGGGGGGAACGCCTCCGACGGCGGAGACGGCGGCAGCGGTGGGGGGAACGTCCTCACGTACGCCCGCGGGAACGACTCGGGGACGCTCGACCCGCAGAACACGACCAGCGGGGAGGACGTGAAGGTCACCAACCAGGTGTACGATCAGCTCATCATGTTCAAGCCCGGCGAGACGTCGCTCCGGGAGGGGTTAGCGACCGACTGGTCACTCGAGGGGACGACGGCGTCGCTGACGCTCCGCGAGGGCGTCAAATTCCACAACGACGAGGAGTTCACCGCCGAGGACGTCGTCGCGACGTACAACCGCTTCGTCAACCCCGACTACGAACACTATCCGGGTGACGACTACATCTCCGCGTACGGCCCGTTCACGCTCGGAAACTGGGTCGACGAGGTCACCACGGACGGCGACTACACGGTGACGATGCAGCTGAGCCAGCAGTACGCGCCGTTCCTCCGCAACCTCGCGATGTTCGCGGCCTCCATCCTCTCGAAGAAGGCCATTGAGGAGATGGGGACGGACCTCAAGAGCAACCCTATCGGGACGGGACCGTTCCAGTTCGAGAACTGGGATAACTCCAACCAGCGCATTCGTCTCTCTGCAAACGGCGACTACTGGGGCGACGCGCCGAAAGTCGACGAGGTCGTCTTCACCGCCGTCGGGAGCAACACGAGTCGCGCCCAGACGCTCGACTCCGGCGGTGCCAACATCATCGACGGCATCGGCGCGCAGGCGTCGAAGATCGTCGACAACTCCTCGAACGCCGAACTCGTCGAGAAGGCTGGCATCAACATCGGCTACATGGCGTTCAACATGGCGAAGGTCGAGGCGTTCCGCGAGAAGAAGGTCCGCCAGGCCATCAGCTACGCCGTCAACACGAAGGCCATCGTCGACACCATCTACAAGGGGATCGCAGAGCAGGCGAGTCAGCCGATCCCCTCGAACGTGATGGGCTACAACGAGAGCCTCGACCCGTATCCGCAGGATCTCGACCAGGCCCAGTCGCTGCTCGAGGAGGCGGGCTACGGCGACGGGTTCAGCTTCGAGCTCGCGACGTTCAAGAACCCGCGGACGTACAACCCCTCGCCCATCCAGGCGGCCCAGACGGTCAAGTCGAACCTCGCGGAGGTCGGCATCGAGGTCAGCATCAACCAGCAGTCGTTCAACCCGTTCCTCGACTACACGTCGGCGGGTAACCACGACGCCTGTTTCCTCGGCTGGATGACTGACAACGCCGACCCAGACAACTTCTACTACAGCCTGCTCCACCCCGGCGTCTCCACCGACGACGTGCCGGACGGACAGGACTGGGTCAGCTTCGACGCGGAGGGGTACAACACGCTCAACTCCGCCGGGTGGGCCAACACCGACTTCATGTCGCTCGTCGAGGAGGCGCAGAAGACGTACGACGAGAGCGCCCGCACGAGCAACTACAAGGAGGCCGCACAGATCGCCCACGACGAGGCACCGTGGGTGTTCATCGACCACGCGAAGGAACTGCGCGGAGTCGGAAACCGCGTCGAAGGGTTCACGCTCGCGCCCATCGGCGGGCCGTTCCTGAACCTCGTCAGCCTCAAGTAACCAACTCTCAGTTCCTTCATTATGGTCTCGAAACGCTTCTTGCTGAAGCGGCTGCTGTTGCTCGTTCCGGTGCTGTTCGGAGTGGCGACGCTCGTGTTCGCCATCCTCCATCTCAGCCCCGGCGACCCGGCACGGGTCATCGCCGGCCAACGAGCCACGGCCGAGCAGGTGGCTGCCGTCGAAGCGGAACTCGGATTGAACGACCCGATCTGGGTCCAGTACGGCCGCTACCTGGTTGACATCGTCACGTTGAATCTCGGCGACTCGTACATCGTCCGCAGAGGCGTCCCGGTGTTGACCGTCCTCCGCGCACGACTCCCCGTCACGCTCGAACTCGCCGTCTACGGACAGATCCTCGGCATCCTGTTCGGAATCCCGCTGGGCGTGTTGAGCGCCGTCAAACAGGACACCGCCACCGACCACCTGACGCGGGTGGGCGCACTGACGGGGATCAGCGTCCCCATCTACTGGAGCGGGCCGCTTCTCATCCTGCTCTTCGCGCAGTTCTTCAACCTGCTGCCCGCCAGCGGTCGTATCGCCTCCGCCTACGACGTCCCCGTCTACACGGGGCTCATCACGCTCGACTCGCTGGTGTACGGGCTCACGGGCGGCGGGTTCGGGGCGTTCGAGTCCGCTCTCGCTCACATGCTGCTGCCCGCGGCGGTCATCGGCATCTACTCGATGGCGCTCATCTCCCGGATGATGCGCTCGTCGATGCTCGAGGTCGTCCGCCAGGACTACATGCGGACCGCCCGCGCGAAGGGGCAGGGCGCGAAGATCACCATCATGAAACACGGGTTCCGGAACGCGATGATCCCCGTCATCACCGTCATCGGCATCCAGTTCGGCACGCTCCTCGGCGGCGCGGTGCTGACGGAGACGGTGTTCGGTATCGGCGGCATCGGAACTCTACTCGTCACCGCCATCGAGGTCGGTGACTACCCGCTCGTCCAGGGGACGGTGCTGGTGTTCGCGTTCCTGTTCACGCTGGTGAACCTGGGCGTCGACCTGACCTACACGTATCTCGATCCGAGGATCGAACAATGAGCACGGAAACACAGAACGCGGAGCGCACTGCCACCCAGCGGGGCTTTCTCGCTCGCTTGCAGGCGTCACCGTTCCTCTCTGATCTGCTGTCGAACCGCCTCGCCGTCGCCGGGATGCTCATCATCCTCGCGATGGTCGCCATCGCTCTCTACGCGCGCTTCGGCGCGCTCGTCGGTATCGCACCCGACCTTGCGACGCTGAAGACGACGCAGATCGGCACGAACCCCAGTCTCGCCCCGCCGAGCGCAGAACATCCGTTCGGTACCGACCTCCAGGCGCGCGACATCTTCGGTCGCGTGCTCTACGGCGCGTGGCTCGCGATGATGTTCGGCACCGTCACCGTCAGCATCTCGACGACGCTCGGGGTCGGCCTCGGCATCGTCGCGGCGTACTACGGCGACATCACGGACAACGTCATCATGCGGACGATGGACGTCCTCTTGGCGTTCCCGTCGCTGCTGCTCGCGCTGGCGCTCGTCGCCATCTTCCCGGACGAACTCGGCCTGTGGCGCGCGGTGACGGCGCTGACGCTCGTCTACACGCCGCGGTTCGCCCGCGTCGTCCGCGGCGCGGCGCTGAAGGTGCTCGAAGACGAGTACATCGACGCGACCGTCGCGCTCGGCGCGAAGGACCCACGGGTGCTCGTCCGGCACGTGTTGCCGAACTGCCTCGCTCCCATCACGGTCCAGTCGACGCTCAACTTCGGGCTGGCCATCCTCGACCTCGCGGCGCTCTCGTTCCTCGGCTTCGGTGCCGAGGCCGGGACGCCCTCGTGGGGGCTCATCCTCTCGAACGGGGTCAAACAGGGGCTGCTCACCGGCGAGTGGTGGTGGTCGTTCTTCCCCGGCTTGCTTCTCGCCATCACCGTCCTCGGCTTCAACCTGCTCGGTGACGGGATGCGCGACGCGCTCGACCCGCGGATGCGGGAAGCGGTCGACTAGATGTCCCGACTGCGCCTCGTCGGGTTGGCCCTCGCGGTCGGACTCGTCGTCGGCGCGGCCGGACTCCTCTCCGCCGTCGTCGCACTCGGGAGCGTCCGCGCCGCGAGCGACACGGTGTTTCTCCTCGGGGCGCTCGCCTTCGGGTTCGGACTGCTGGGTTGGTCGGGGTCGATCCTCGCCGCCAACAGCGTCGAGGCGATGCAGGACCAGTTGGACGCGGCGTCGGGGTGGACCGAGACGAACTCCCGCCGCGCGATGGCTCGGATCGGGAGTTTCGGCTTCGGCGTGATGGTCGGGTCGGCGGTGGCGACGGTCGTCGTCGGTGGAGTCTGACCAGCCCGTCGTTTTTTACATCGTTCTGAGAACCTCTCGGCCGTGCAACACCCCTCCCTCGTCGCACTCGGCGTCGTCGCCATCGTCACTGGTGTGGTCGGGTTCTCCGACCCGTCGCTCCTCTACCGGCTCGACCCCTTCTTCGACACGGCCGAACGCAGTGACGCCGGGCGAACTGCCGACCGATTCGGTGCGTTGTTCCTCGTCGTCGTCGGCCTGTGGGCCGTCTCGTTCGGGTGGTGACGTCGCGGTGTAGAGCACCCTCTCTCGACCGACTTCCGCGGTCAGTCAGTCAGTCGGCCTCGCGCAGATGACTCTGTCGCACAGGGCAACGAAGCGGCACACCAGACCCCACTACTGCGGCAGTTCACTCCCCGTCTGCGCACGCCACAGCGAGGCGTACTTCTCTCTCTGGTCGAGTAGAGTCGCCTCGCCCGCTCGCGGCAACCGCGGCCGTAACTACCTACTGCCGGACGTTCTGTCCCGCCGCGTCACCGAACGACTCGCCGCCGTCCCCGTCGCGTTCGTAGGCGACGTCGCCGCGAACCAGGGTCAACTCGGGGAACACGCCCTGTCGGCCCTCGAACGGCGTCCACCCGCAGTTCGAGTGGAGCTCGTCGCCGCGGATCTCCCTGCTCGCCTCGGGGTCGACGAGCACGAGGTCGGCGTCGTTGCCGACCTCGACGCTCCCCTTCCGGGGCAGATCGAAGATCTCGGCGACGTTCGCGGCGGTGACGTCCCGGACGCGCTCGTGGGAGAGCGTCCCGTTGCGAGCTTCTTCGAGCAGCAGCGGGAGCATCGTCTCGACGCCGGGGACGCCGCTCGGCGCGTCCCAGATGCCGGCGTCCTTCTCGGTTTCGGTGTGCGGCGCGTGGTCGGTCGCGACGACGTCGATCGTCCCGTCGACGAGGCGGTCGACCATCCCGGCGCGGCGCTCCTCGCTCCGCAGCGGCGGGTTCATCCGCCCCTTCGTCCCGAGTTCGTCGTAGTCGTCCCGGGAGAGAAAGAGGTGGTGCGGCGTCACCTCGCAGGTCGCCCCGGCGTCGTGGGCGAGGTCTGCGCCCTCGGGCGTGGAGGTGTGGGCGATGTGGATCTGTGCGGCGGAGTCGCCGCCGACCGCCAGCGCCCGCTCCACGGCGGCCGCCTCGGCCTCGGCAGCACGGTAGGCGCTCCAGGCGTCGTAGTCGTCGGCGGCGCGTTCCTTCGCCGACTGGTCGAACAGCGTGGCGTCCTCGGCGTGGACGGTGACGACCACGTCCTCCTCGGCGGCGCGGGCGACGGCGTCGGCGAACAGGTCGGCCTCGATACCCATGTTGCCCGTCGAGTCGGCGAGGAACACCTCGCCGAGCGCAAAGAGCGGTCTGGAGAACAGCGAGTCGGGGTCCCACTCGCCGGTGACGCCGCCGTTGATCCCCCAGTCGACGAGCGACTGCTCGGCGAACGCGGCCTTCTCGTCGAACGCCTCGCCGGAGGTCGTCGGCGGCGACGTGTTCGGCTGGTCGACGACCGTCGTGACGCCGCCCGCGGCGGCACTTCGCGACCCCGTCTCCCACGTCTCTTTGTGTTCGTACCCCGGTTGCCGGAAGTGGACGTGCGCGTCGATCGCGCCGGGAAGCAGGAGTCTGTCGGTGGCGTCGACGACGCGCTCGTCGTCTGCGGGAGTCAGGTCGGCGTCGACCGCTGCAATCTGCTCACCCTCGACGCGGACGTCGCGGGTCCGCCCGTCGGCGAGGGTCGCGTGTTGAAAGAGCATATCGGGAGTGTTCGTCGCCGGGTGCTAAAGGTCGTGGCTTCGGGTGGAGAGTGTTCGATCGAGGAGTCGTTCCGGCGAGTCGACACGAGGAGGATGGAGGCCGTGGCGACGACGAGGATCAGGCCACCGACGACACCCAGCGCGTTCGTCGCGAGCGCGAGGTCTGTTCGACACTCCGAGGGGAGACGAGACCCCGACGCCACGGCGGTGAGTGCACCGCCCGCGAGTCCGAGGTGTCAGGAGAGCTTCGCGTGGTTCACTACCGACCTCTCACTGTGATATCTGTTAGCTCTGTTGCTCGTCGTGAGGTAGTCTCGGTGAGTGCTCCACGACTCCCGAAATACACCGAGAGACAGCAGACCGCACCGGCCACGCCCTCCCCAACCGATTCGCTCGTTCACTGCGTTCTCTCCCTCGTCCCTCGCACGCACTCGGCAGTCGACGGAGCGACTGCCAGCGCGCGCCAGTGGGGTCAGGATCGGTCGTCGACGGATTCCACGTCCATCTCGTCGTCGCCGACGAACGCTCGTTCGACGGCGCGGGCAACGTCTTCGGGGTCGTCGGGGCCGCCGGCGTCGGCGACGGTGCCCACGGAGTCGCGGTCGAACGGGACGTCCAGCGCGTCGTACACCGGGTCGAGCACGTCGACGACCTCCTCGCGCTCGGCGACGAGCAGACAGCCGGAGACCAGCGCCGACCCGCTCGTCACGCGCTGGGCGATGCCCGCGAGCTTCCCGTCGCGCTGCACCGAGTGCGCGCCCGGACAGAATGACTCGTCGGGTTCGCCGCGTCGGGCGACGACGCCGAGGTCGCGGAGGGCGTCGAGCACCGTCGTCGTCGTCTCCTCGTACCGGCGGTCGAGCCCCTGCCGCAGGTCGTCGACGGGGACCGCCGTGGCGAACGCCAGCGTCGTCTCGCCCGTGTAGGCGACCGCTCGTCCGCCGACGCTCCGCTCGACGGCCGGGTAGCCGCGTTCCTCGGCGGCGTTCTTCGCACGCTCGTAGCCGTCGGCGTGGCTGTCCCGCCGCCCGAAGGCGACCTGTCGGTGGGGGGCCCAGACGCGGATGGCCGGGACGCCGCGCTCGGCCACCTCGGCGAGCAGCTCGGCGGTCAGTTCCCGGTCGGCTTCGGGGGTCGCCGCCCGCCCGCGGATGACGCGCATAGTCGACGATAGAACCCGACGTACCTAAGCGCTCCCGTCGCCGAGAGCGTCCATGGCGGTCACGCTCTCGGCGGACGTCCTCCGGCGCTACCGACGCTTCTCGTTGTACAACTCGCCGTATCCGGCCCACGACCACGGCTGTGCGATCGATCTCTACCCCGAGACGAACGAGGGCATCTCGCCCGTCGCCGGCGAGGTCGTCGCCACGCGGACCGTCCGCTGTCCGGACCGCTCGTACGCGACCGACCACGACCATCTGATCGTCCTCGACTGCGGGGACGCTCTCGCGCGCGTCCTCCACGTCGACCCGGCGGTTGAGGCGGGCGACGTCGTCGCCGTCGGCGACTCGCTCGGGGAGATGGTCCGTTCGGGGTTCTTCGGTCAGTGGGTCGACAACCACGTCCACCTCGGCTTCCGCGAACGGGGGCAGAACCCGTACCGCGCCTCGGGATCGCTGCCCGTCGACGTCGCCGTCGACGTCGAACCGCTGGCGTGGGACGGGACGGGCGAGGTCGTCGCCGTCGGCGAGACGTACGCCGTGCTCGACGCCCCGACGCACCCCGCACCCGGCGAGTCGTTCGTCGGTATCGCCGCCGACGACGGCGCGGTGCTCGACGGCGGACTCACGCACTACGGCGGTGGCGGCGTGTTGACGCCGCGGGCGACGCAGGGACCGCGCGGTCCGCTCTCGTTTCTCGGCACGCCGGTCGGCGTCGCCGACGGACGCGACGTGGCGTGGGACGACGTCGAACTGCTCGCGAACGGCGAGCGCATCGTCGGTCTCTCGCTTTTCGCCGCGCAGGACGCCGCGTTCGGCGCGAAACTCGTCGCCTTCGACCACGAGTTCGCCGTCGGCGACGCGGTCGAACTGACGATCCGGCCGACCGACGACCCGGTCCGACTCGGTTAGTCGACGCGTTCGCGGTGGGCCTCCTTCGCCCGCTGGTAGGCCTCGTTGTCCTCGACGCGGTTCCACCAGACCTCGTACCCCAGCGCCGCCTCGCGCTTGTCGTGGTCGGCCCAGTGTTCGGGGTCGCGTTCGGCTCCATCGTCGCCGTACTTCCGGCCACCGGGATACCGCGCGTAGCGCATCGCCCGTGTGTATCCCATCTGGAGGTACTTCCGCGCCATGTCCATCCCGACGAACTCGTCGTTCTCGCGGTACTCGCAGAAGCGCTCGTAGATAGCCTCACCCGCCTCGTCGGCCCGATCTTGAACACGTCCTCCTCGCCGCGACCGACGCGGTACTCCTCGGGACGGTCGCGAAAATCAGTGTCGTACTCGGGGCCGTCGTCTCCGGTCACGGGGTTCACTTCGACGGCCGGTCACCTCGCTCTGTCGGCCTAGATGTCCTCGACGAGTTCGCCGAACCGTTCGACGGGGATGATCTCCATCGTCTGAGTGTCGAGTCCGTACCGCTCCATCGAGAGAGCGATCTGCAGCGCCGCCTGCTGGTCTTCGGCCTCGAACAGCACGAGGAAGTCGTGCTCGCCGAGGATGGCGTAGGCGTCCTGCAGTTCGCCGCCACAGCCCTCGATGTCTTGTCTGATGTCGCCCCAGACGGAGGCGAACTCCTGGACGTTCTGGACGTTGGCATCTGCGACGTCGACGAGCGCGGTGTACGTGCTCATGTTCGGGCGGTGGTGTCTCCGGCAGTAACGCGTTTTGGCCGACGCATCACAACTCCCCGCCCTCCCCCGGTTCCCGTCGAGTCTGGCGGTCGACGCCGCCGACCGACGACTACAAACCCGTGTTCCGTGTGGTGGAGGTATGCCGACAGACGAGTTCCCCGCGGACACCGCCCGCTGGGTCCAAGAGTACATCGAGGACCGTCACGACTTCCTCGCGTGGCTGAACACGACCGTCGACGCCATCGACTACGGACGCGTCGTGATGACCGTCCCGTTCGACGAGAAACTCACGAACAAACCCCCCGCCGGAGAGGTTGACGCCGACTCGCTGGGGATGCACGGCGGCGTCGCCGCGACGCTGATCGACACGGCGGGCGGGGTCGCCCAGCGGACGATGCTCGACGACCCGCTGGACGGCGGCGTGGTGACGGTGAACCTCAACGTGAACTACCTCCGACGGGCGTCCGGCAACCTCACCGCGACTGCCGACGTCGTCCGTGCGGGCGGCTCTATCGGCGTCAGCACCGTCACCGTCGAGAGTCCGACGCCCGAGGGGGGCACCGAAGCGGTCGCGACGGGGCAGGCGGCCTACCGACTGTTTCGGTGACTCCTCGCACGCTCGGACTCACTCGAGGCCGAGTTCGTCGCGCGTCGTCAGCTCGCCGAACAGCCAGTCGGCGTGGTCGACGGCGTACTCGCGGTGGTCCTCCTCGATGAACCCCAGCGCGTCCTCGACCAGCACCGGTCGGTAGTCTCTGAGGCCGGCGCTGCCGGCGGTGTGGAGCACGCAGACGTTCGCGAGCGTCCCGCAGATCAGCAGGTCGTCGACGCCGTGGGCGTCGAGCCACCCCTCCAACTCGGTCTGGTGGAAGGCGTCGTAGGTGTGCTTGACGACGACGTGGTCCTCCTCGCGGACGTCGAGCTCGTCGACCAGTTCGGCCTCCCAGGAGCCCTCGACGACGTGTTCGCCCCAGCGGTCGAACTCGTCGTAGTAGTGGTTCCCCTCGAACTGTTCGGGCGGGTGGACGTCGCGCGTGTAGACGACGGCCGCGCCGGCCTCGCGGGCGATCGCGACGACGTCGGTGACGGGGTCGATCGCGTCTTCGCTTCCGGGTGCGTAGAGGCTCCCGTCCGGGTGACAGAACCCGTTCTGCATGTCGACGACGACGACGGCGGTGCGGTCGGGGTCGAAGCTCATAGCTGTCGGTTCGGGAGAGAGGAGCAAAACGGTTGGCTCGGTTCGTTACTCGTTCACCCAGTATGATGGATCCACGCGGCGGCGACGTGCTTCCGGGACGGGGCGAACCACGCCGAAAGCGAAGCGATTCACGGCTATCGCGATAGTGAGTCCGAGGAAGAACCATCCGAAGGGGTACGTTCCGAGCGTGCCGGTCGCACCCATCCAGACGAACGCCGCCATCGCGAGCAACCCTGCAGCAACCAGCGCCCAGAGGCCGACGCGACTCCTATCGGCGGCAGTGAACAGCACGAACGTAACGAGCGCAACGACGCCAGCGATCCACCAGTCGTCGCTCGTCGTGAACTGTCGAGTCAACCAGTACTGGAGAAACGTGGAGGCGGCGAGGAACGCGTCGAGGAGGACGACTTTCGTTCCGGGACCGATTCTCATGTGTGATTGTTTTGCCGGAGCTAGAGTGACCTCCTCCCCGCCGTAAACGGCGGGGCTTCCCACGAGCAAAGGCCCGCTGAGTTGGGAGATTTGCGGTTTAACACCCGACAAGTGCTGGCAGGGCCACGCTACCGTTACTCCTATCCTCTCCACGAGGACTCAGAGTTATCTGATTATTTTGTGTCGGTTGGGTCGTCCGAAGGATTACGTTTTGATGAGGCAAACACCGAGTCAACTGCCAGTTTTCGGACAGTCAATCACGATGGAGGAACCATCGCAACGACAGTCACAGAAACGTCGTGTGAGCAGTTGTACGTTCGGTTCACAGTGTTCACAACCAAAGACGGCGCTGTTTCCCCGCCCTGAAGAACGGGGTTTTAGCGCCTGACAATTACATAAACACGAGGAACACGACAACGTCGGTTCGGAGCACAGTCGAAGTGCCGCCGAGACGAGTGGACTCAAACTCCTCGAACCGCCGTACGCGGGCAAGGTACTTCACACACCGGTCCCACTCCCGAGTATGCGACGGTTCCTCGCCCTCTGTCTCGTCTCGCTCGTCGTCTCCGCCGGTCTCGTGCCGGTCGCGACCGCAGACGCCGCCGCCCAGCAGACCGACGCGCCGCCGGACCCCGACAGCGACGTCGTCGGTTGGGAGAACGGTTACTGGCACAACGAGTCGATCGATATCGACCAGTCTGACGGGCTCTCGGACGCCGAACTCGAGGCGTACGTCGCCCGGTCGATGGCTCGCGTCGAGCACCTGAGAGACCGAGAGTTCAAAGAGGAGGTGCCGGTGTCGGTCGTCTCCCGCGAGCAGTACAGACAGCGCTCCGCGAACCAGTCGAAGACCAACGCCTCCTTCGAGGCGTGGAACAACCAGGTGTGGGAGGCGTTGTTCGTCACCGGCGAACAGGAGAACGTTCAGCGCGAACTCGGGTCGACGCTCGGGTCGGCAGTCGCCGGGTTCTACTCGCCGAAAGACAGTGAGATCAAGATCGTCACCGACTCGCCCGACGAACCGGTCGTCGACAACGCGACGCTGCACCACGAACTCGTCCACGCGATGCAGGACCAGTACCACAACCTGTCGAGCGACACCTACACCGGGAAGACGCAGGACGGCGACCTCGCGGTCTCCGGCGTCGTCGAGGGCGAGGCCAACTACATCGAACAGCTCTACGCGGACCGATGCGGCGGCGAGTGGGAGTGCGTCGAGACGCCCCGTTCGGGCGGGAGCGGTCCCGGCGACAGCGACGTCAACCTCGGGATCTTCCTCACCATCTTCCAGCCGTACTCCGACGGGCCGCCGTACGTCCACGACCTGCGGCAGGACGGCGGCTGGGACGCCGTCGACGACCGGTTCGCGGATCCGCCGGTCTCTACCGAACAGGTGATCCACCGGACCGACGAGCAGCCGGTGCCCATCGACTACACCGACCGCGCCCGCGACGGCTGGTCGCTGTTCGAGGAGGGGCAGAACGGGTCGGACACCGTCGGCGAGGCATCGCTGTTCGCCATGTTCTGGTACCAAGACCGAATCGCCACCGAGGGGTTCGACGGCTTCGAGTGGCAGCGTATCGCCGACAGAGAGAGCCGGTACGACCGCTACAACTACCAGTCGACGCCGACCGAGGGGTGGGCGAACGACAGGCTGTTCCCATACGCCAAGGGAAGCGGCGACGACGCCGAGTACGGCTACGTCTGGCTCTTAGAGTGGGACACGCCCAAGGACGCCCGCGAGTTCCGCAGCACGTACCTCTCTATGCTGCGGGCGAACGGGGCCGAGTCGCAGGGGTCTGACGTCTACGTCGTCGAGGACGGCGAGTTCGCCGACGCGTTCCGAGTCACCCGCCAGGGGACCACGGTCACCGTCGTCAACGCGCCCACGGCCGACGACCTCGCCGACGTCCGCCCGCGTGGACAGCGTGAGACGACCGCGCCGGAGACGTCGTCGACCACCGCCCCCGGGCTCGGCGTCCTCGCGGCCCTGACGGCGCTCGCAGTCGTACTCGTCGCGCTCGCTGCTGCGGTCGGCCGTCGCTGACGCGTTGGCACCGCCTCGATCGCACGCCTTACGTGACTTTGTGGACGTCCGAGAGATGCTCGGACAGCAGACCTTTGCGTCTCGACCCCCAACGTCGGCACAGACGTGCGTCGCCTCCCTGCTCTCGCTACCGTTGCTCTCGTACTGCTCGCTGGCTGTGTCGGGTCGGTCCCGTTCGCCGACTCCGGCAGCGCTTCGGACACCGTCGTCCCCGACGACGACGTCCACGCCGACGTCGAACCCGCGCCGGCCGACCTCTCGGACCCCGCCGAGGACCGTCTCGGCTGGGAGGGCGGATACTGGTACAACGAGTCGATCGACGTCGATCAGTCCGACGGACTGAACGACTCGGAACTCGCCGCCGTCACCAACCGATCGATGGCCCGCGTCGAGTACATCCGTGGACTGGAGTTCGAGCGGTCGGTCCCCGTCGAGGTCGTCGGCCGCGACGAGTTCTCGACCCCCAGTAACAACAACACTACGTCGCCCAACCGCAGTCGCTTCGACAACGCGAAGTTCGAGGCGCTGTTCATGATCAACGAGTCGACCGACTCGCTGGCCGTCCAGACGCAGAACCGACAGGCCGCCATCGGCGGCTACTACTCGCCGCGCGAGGAGCGGATCGTCCTCGTCAGCGGGAACTCCGAGTCGCCGAAGCTCTCGGAAGTGACGCTCTCTCAGGAGCTGTTCCACGCGCTGCAGGACCAGCAGTTCGACATCTCCTCGTACGAGCAGTCGACCCGCGAGGACCACAACGCCGTCGACGGCATCGTCGAGGGCGACGGGAACCTCGTCGACTACCTGTACGGTCAGCGGTGTGGCGACGAGTGGTCCTGTCTGACCGACGGTCAGACCGCGGACGGCGAGAGCGGTCAGGCCGGTCAGAGCGGCGGCGGCGCGAACGCGAGCGACACCGGCTCCGGCGGCCTCTCCGCCATCGGCCCGTACCTCCTGAAGTACCAGCCCTACTCCGACGGGCCGGCGTTCGTCTACGCGACGTACCAGGCGGGTGGCTGGGACGCCGTCGACGCCGTCTACGAGAACCCGCCGGCGTCGACGTCGCAGGTCATCCACCCCGAGCAGTACCCCGACGACGCTCCGACGGAACCGACAGTCACAGACCGGACGTCGGGGTCCTGGGAGCGCATCGACGTCGACGGCCGGGCGAACTACGCCGAGGTCGGCGAGGCGGGGCTCGCGAGCATGCTCGTCACGCCGCTGTACGAGAAGCCGGGGGCACGCATCGTCTCGCCGGAACAGTGGCTCAACACGAACGAGAGCGGCGACCCGCGACAGTTCGACCCGCTGAGCTACGACAACCCGTACACCGACGGCTTCGCGGGCGACCGACTCGTCTCCTACGTGAACGCCGACGACGAGACGGGCTACGTCTGGACGATCCAGTTCGAGAACGAGTCGTCGGCCGACGAGTTCCGCGACGGCTACGGCCAGCTGCTCGACCACCGGAACGCCAGCGAGGTCGCCGACGCCGACAGTCCGGGGACGGTCTACCGCATCGCCGAGGACGACCCCAACGGGTTCGGCGACGCGTTCCGCGTCGTCCAGCGCGGCGACACCGTCGTCGTGACGAACGCGCCGACCGTCGACGACCTCTCGCGGGTCCACGCACCCGCGAACGACGACTGACGGGGAGAGGGCCCGACAGGCAGCGAGTCACCGTCGCGCTCCCGGTCCACCGCGACGCCGTCGGCGAACGACCTTTGTCGACGGCCGACCGAGAGTCGACGTGTCCCGACAACTCGCCGTGCTCGCGGTCTTCCTCGTCGTGCTCGCCGGGTGTGCAGCGCCGGTGACGCCGCCGACGGCCGCCGACCCGGACTGGGAGTGGCCTGACGACCCGCCGAGCGACCGTCTCGGCTGGGAGAACGGCTACTGGTACAACGAGTCGCTCGACGTCGACCAGTCGGACGGACTCGACGCGGACGAACGCGAGGCGCTCGTCGCGCGGACGATGGCCCGCGTCGAACGCATCCGCGGGCTGGAGTTCGAGCGCCCCGTCCCCGTCGACGTCGTCAGCCGCGAACAGTACCGACAGAGCCGACAGGGTCGGTCCACGCAGGGCGACCGGAACGCCGAGTACCGGGCGTGGAACGACCAGGTGTGGGAGGCGCTGCTCCTCGTCGGCGAGGACCGCGAGGCGAGCGACGTGCTGGAGGAGCTGTACGGCGGGTCGGTCGCGGGGTTCTACTCGTCGAGTCGCGAGCGCATCGTCGTGGTCAGCGACTCGGAGACGCCACAGATCGACCGCGCGACGCTGGCACACGAACTCGTCCACGCGCTCCAAGACCAGCAGTTCGGCCTCGGCAACGACGCCCGGACGCAGGACGGCCAACTCGCCCGCAGCGGCATCGTCGAGGGCGACGCGCGGTACGTCGAGTATCTGTACGAACAGCGGTGTGAGCGCGGGACGTTCGACTGCGTCCCGACGCCCGAGTCGGGGACGAGCGGCGGCGCGAGCGGCCTCTCGGTCCCCGGCGTCTTCGTCACGGTCTACACGCCGTACAGCGAAGGTCCCGCACTGGTCGACCGATTGTACCGACGCGGCGGCTGGGACGCTGTCGACGCCGTCTACGAGAACTCCC
This sequence comes from Halogranum amylolyticum, assembly GCF_900110465.1. Taxonomy (GTDB): domain Archaea; phylum Halobacteriota; class Halobacteria; order Halobacteriales; family Haloferacaceae; genus Halogranum; species Halogranum amylolyticum. Next base: position 113,842 of record NZ_FODV01000008.1, on the reverse strand, counting down.
CGGCGAGCACGGAGCAGCTCATTCATCCCGAGACGTACCCCGACGAGGCTCCCGTCGACGTGTCGGTCCCGGATCGTTCTGCGGGGAACTGGTCCCGGTTCGACCTGAACCCGCAGGCCGACACCGTCGGCGAGGCGTCGCTGTACGCCATGCTGTGGCAGAACGGCTACGTCGACCGGGCGTCGTTCCGGCAGGACGAGAGCGACTACTCCGCGTACAACTACACGCATCCGGCGAGCGCCGGGTGGGGCGGCGACCGGGTCGTCCCGTACGAGAGCGGCCAGAACGAGTACGGCTACGTCTGGGCGCTCGAGTGGGACACAGAGCGGGACGCCCGTCAGTTCGTCTCCGCCTACGAGAGCATCCTCGTCGACGAACTGGGCGGCGAACGCGTCGCTCCGCGCGTCTACCGGGTCCCCGAGGACCGCCCGTTCGGCGACGCCTTCCGAGTGACTCATCGGGGCAGTCGCGTCACGATCGTCAACGCCCCGTCGGTGGCGGAACTCGCCGCCGTCCACCGGCGGAACTGAGTACCGGACCCGACATCGAAGACGGATTCTCTTCGACGTCACCGACCGAACGGGTGTCTTTTTCAATTCCCCGAAAGAAGGGGGCCCAATGACCGCGTTCGACATCGTCGACGAGGAGGCCATCCTGTCGGGTCGCGCCACCGACGCCTACTTCGACCGCACGGAGACGACGCTCCGCCACGCGGGGAAGAACCCCCACGTCGTCGCCGAAGTCACCGCCGACCAGTTCCCCGACGGCGGATTCGAGCTCCTCGCCGGACTGAAAGACGCCGCGCATCTCCTGGAGGGACATGCCGTCGACGTCGACGCCGTCCCCGAGGGCCGACTGTTCGACGGCGGCCCGGTGATGCGAATCGAGGGACCGTACCTCGAGTTCGGCCGTCTGGAGACGTCGCTCCTCGGCTTCCTCTCGCACGCCTCGGGGATCGCGACCGCCGCCCTCGAGACCCGCCGGGCGGCACCCGACTCCCAGGTGCTGTCGTTCGGTGCGCGCCACGTCCACCCGTCGATGGCGGCGATGGTCGAACGGAGCGCGCTGCTGGGGGGGTTCGACGGCTTCTCGCACGTCGCCGCGGGCGACGTCCTCGGTCGGGAGGCAGGCGGGACGATGCCGCACGCGCTGCTGATCGCGTTCGGCCGCGGCAACCAGGAGCAGGCGTGGCTGGCGTTCGACGAGGCCGTCGACGAGGACGTCCCACGTATCGCGCTCTGTGACACTTACTCCGACGAGAAAGACGAGGTCGTCCGGGCCGTCGAGGCGCTCGGCGACCGCCTCTCGGGGGTCCGACTCGACACGACGAGTTCGCGCCGCGGCGACTTCCGGCACATCTGCCGGGAGGTGCGCTGGGAACTCGAAGCCCGTGGGAAGGACGACGTCGACATCTTCGTCAGCGGCGGACTCGGGCCGGCGGACCTGCGACGACTCCGCGACGTCGTCGACGGGTTCGGCGTCGGCGGGTACGTCTCGAACGCCGACCCGGTGGACTTCGCGCTCGACATCGTCGAGATCGAGGGCGAACCGGCGGCCAAACGCGGCAAACTCTCGGGTGTGAAGGAGGTCTACCGGACGGCCGACGGCGGCCACCACGTCGGACTCCGCGGGCGAGAGGCGCCGGCGGACGCCGAGTCGCTGCTGGAACCGCTGCTCCGGGACGGCGAACTCGTCGCCGAAGACGCGTTCGACCTGGATTCGGCGGCCGAACGGGCGGTCGAGGACGCGGCGCTGACGGGGTTCGGAACCGCGACCCAAGAGTAGTCACTCGTCGTGGCGGATGTCCGTCTTCGAGAGGCGGGCCCTCCGATCTCGGCGAACGGGTGAGAAGAGGCGGCGTTACTTGATCTGAAGCTCTTGGACGCTGCCGCCGTCGGGACGCTCTCGGAACACCTGTCCCTCGATGAGCGTCACCATCGTGTCGTCGTCCTGCCACGCCAGCGGCGACAGTTTGGCCTTGCGGCAGACGCGACTGAGGTACTTCTCCTCGCTCCAGTTGTTCTCGACGGGGATCGTGGGGTAGAGCCAGCCGTGGTTACCACCCTTGTCGACGGCGACACCGTGTTTGCCGAGTTCGAGATCGGCGAGCGGGTCGTTGGTGAGAATGTGGTTCGAGACGATGCAGACCGAGATGTTGAGATTCTGGAGTTCGGGCGGTTCGATTTCGGAGCCACAGGAGTCGCCGGAGGCGGCCTGGATGGCCGCGTCGACGATGGCGTGACCGAGTTGGTTCTTTCCTCGATAGGTGCCCGCACAGCCGCGCACGCGACCTCGACCCCGCGTCGAGGTTATCCGGACGAACGCCCCGGTGCGGTTGTAGAAGGCGTCCCGCATGCTGCCGGGTTGCTCACGTTGCCCGTGAAGAACGTACGATTCGACCGACTCCCGCGCTAGTTCGACCGCCCGAGCCCCATCCTCGTAGGAGAGGCGTACGGTCTGCGCCTCGGACATACCCGCACACTAGGTACCGAGAGACTTGAACGCTTCCCTTCGGACAAGATGAATCATGAGGAATATTAGGAGACGGTTAACGGTATCGAACGGCTTATTTAAGTGGCCAAGCTAGGTCCAGTCGGCAGAGAGAGCCCGACCCCCGTGCCCCGTTCTGCGGGGCATGAGGAAAGTCCCCCCACCGTCCGGACAGGTGACCGGGCGCAAGCCCGGAGTCGGAGACGACTGGCTCTGGAACAGAAACGAGACCACTCGGCCCGACCGATGAGACGTGCGAACCCGACCGCGAGGAAGGGGAGTTAACCCGTCGAGGGTCGCGAGATGTGATCAGCATCTCCCCGTGTGCGGGCGTCACGCCCGCCACCGACGGCCGAGAACGGATGGAACGGCGAATCCTCGCCGGTGCAAGTCCGCGCCACGCGGCGGCCGAGGACACGATTCGTGTGTCGTCGGCCGCCCGAAGGTAGTCCGGACGACGGACGCGGACGCTCAGCCGAATGTCGGGAGGAACAGAAGGGGGCTTACTCCTCTCAGCCACGTCACGGACCCCGAAGTGACGACTTCGAGCGACGAGTTATTAACGATGTCGTTAAAAATTGTTAATCTGTATTATCCACTGATGTAGCTGTGGCAGAGAGATTAATACTCCCGGAGTTACTACGCTCAGCCAATGACTGACGAGACGGAGAACAGTTGCGGCGGCGGTTCGTGTGGCTGTAGCCACGAGGCGGAAGAGAGCCACGTCCACGCCGACGCGACACCGACGGCCGAGCGCGGCGAGACGCTCCAGCTGTCGGTACCGGAGATGGATTGCGGTTCCTGTGCGGGGAAAGTCGAGAACGCGTTGGCTGGTCTCGACGGGCTCCACGCGACCGACCCGCGGCCGACGACGGGGACGCTCGTCGTCCAGTACGACCCGGCAGTGACGGGACCCGACGCCATCCGCGAGCGCGTCGAGGGTGCGGGGTACGCCGTCGCCGACAGCGAGCAGGAGGCGTTCGACGTCCCCGACATGGACTGCGGTTCCTGCGCGGGGAAAGTCGAGAACGCGCTGGCCACCGTCGACGGCGTCGTCGAGTACGAGACACAACCGACGACGGGGCGCGTCCTCGTCACCTACGACCCGGCCCGCACGAGTCGCGGGTCGGTCGTCGCCGCCATCGAGGGCGCTGGCTACGCCGTCGAGTCCGGCGACACCGACGACTCCTCGAGCGCCGTCTGGCGGAGTCCCCGCGCACTGAAGACGATTGCAGGTGCCGTGTTCCTGCTCTTCGGAATCGTCGTCGAGTTCCTGCTCACCGGTCTCGACGTGACGCTCGTCACCGTCTTCAGCCGCGACGTCACCGTCGCGTGGGCGTTCTACCTCGCCGCCGTCCTCGCTGCCGGACAGGCCATCGTCCGTAACGGCTACTACTCGGCGAAGAACCGCAATCTCGACATCGACTTCCTGATGGCGACGGGGATCGTCGGCGCACTGCTCGTCGACCTGCCGTTCGAGGCGGCGACGCTGGCCGTGCTGTTCAGCGTGGCCGAACTGCTCGAGCGGTTCTCGATGGACCGAGCGCGCAACTCCATGCGAGAGCTGATGGAGCTGTCGCCGGACACCGCGACGGTGCTCCGCGACGGCGAGGAGACGACCGTCGCCGTCGAGGACGTCGCCGTCGGCGAGACGGTCGTCGTCCGCCCCGGCGACAAGGTACCGATCGACGGCGTCGTCCGCGAGGGGTCGAGTCCGATCGACGAGTCGCCGATCACCGGCGAGAGCGTCCCTGTCGACAAGGCCGCCGGCGACGAGGTGTACGCCGGCAGCATCGTCGAGAGCGGCTACCTCGAGATCGAAGTGACGACGACCGCGGCGGAGTCGACGCTCTCGCGCGTCATCGAGATGGTCGAGGACGCCCAGTCCAACAGAACGGAGTCAGAGCAGTTCGTCGACCGCTTCGCGCGCTACTACACGCCGGTGATCGTCGCCCTCGCGATCGGGACGACGCTGCTCTCGCCGACCGTCTTCGGCGTCACGTGGACCGAGGCGTTCGTCCGCGGTCTGACGCTGCTCGTCATCGCCTGTCCGTGTGCGTTCGTCATCTCGACGCCCGTCTCGGTCGTCTCGGGTATCACGAGCGCCGCTCGAAACGGCGTGCTGATCAAGGGCGGAAACCACCTCGAGGCGATGGGCGAGGTCGACGCCGTCGCCTTCGACAAGACGGGGACGCTCACGACCGGCGAACTCGCCGTGACGGACGTCATCACGCTCAACGGCACGTCCGAGTCGGACCTCCTGCGCTGTGCCCGCGCGCTCGAACAGCGCAGCGAACACCCCATCGCCGCCGCCATCGTCGACCACGCCGAGCGCCACGGCGTCCCCGACCGCGAGATCGCGAACTTCGAGGCGATCACCGGCAAGGGCGTGAAGGCCGACCTCGACGGAACGACCCACTACGCCGGCAAACCCGGTCTGTTCGCGGAGCTCGGCTTCGAGTTGGAGCACACGCACATCAGGACCGATGGCGGCGCGGCGACGGGTAGTGGTCCAATCGTCGCCGGCGACGACGGCGACGCCGCGGCCCCCCGCGACTGCGAGCACGGCACCTACCTCGATCTCGTCAACGAGACCATCCCCCGACTGCAGGCCGAGGGGAAGTCGGTCGTCCTCGTCGGCACCGAAGACGAACTGGAGGGCGTCGTCGCCATCGCCGACACGGTCCGCCCGGAGGCGAAGTGGGCCGTCTCACGACTGCGCGAACTCGGCGTCGAACACGTCGTGATGCTCACCGGCGACAACGAACGCACCGCGCAGGCCATCGCCCAGCAGGTCGGCGTCGACGAAGTGCGGGCGGATCTGCTGCCCGAACAGAAGGTCGAAGTCGTCGAACGCCTGCGCAAGCAGTACGACGGCGGCGTCGCGATGGTCGGCGACGGCGTCAACGACGCGCCCGCCCTGGCGACGGCGACGGTCGGCATCGCGATGGGTGCGGCCGGCACCGACACGGCGCTGGAGACGGCGGACGTCGCGCTGATGGCCGACGACCTGACGCGGATGCCCTACCTCTACGACCTCGCCTCGCAGGCCAACAGCGTCATCCGGCAGAACATCTGGGCGTCGCTCGCGGTGAAGGCCGTCCTCGCGGTCGGCGCGCCGCTGGGTCTCGTCTCCGTCATCGTCGCCGTCGTCGTCGGCGACATGGGGATGAGCCTCGGTGTCACGGGCAACGCGATGCGACTCGCCGGCGTCTCCCCCGAGTCGAACGGGTGGGAACACGGCGACGGCGGCAACGAGGGTCACGACGGCCACGACCACGCCGACCACAGTCACACCGACCACGACTGAGGTGCTCCGATGTCCGGCGACCCCAGCCACGGCGAGGACGCGAGGCACGCCGGGCACGGTAGCCACGCCGGTCACCCCGACCACGCGGCCGCCAGTCGGCGGGCGCTCCTCGTCGCCCTCGCGATCAACACCGCGTTCTTCGTCGTCGAACTGGTCGGAGCGCTGCTGGCGGACTCGGTGACGCTCCTCGCCGACGCGACGCATATGCTCACCGACAGCGCCAGTCTCCTCTTGGCGCTGTTCGCCGCGTGGGTGTCGACCCGCCCGGCAGACGCCCGGCGCACCTACGGCTACCACCGGGCGGAGGTGCTCGGCGCGCTCGTCAACGGGCTGTTTCTCCTCGGCGTCGTCGGCTACGTCGTCTACGACGCGCTCCGGCGGTTCGGCGACCCACGTCCGGTCGACGCGTCGCTCGTCGTCGCCGTGGGCGTCGTCGGCCTCGTCGCGAACCTCGTCGCCGCGTGGGTGCTCTCGGGTCACCGCGACTCGCTGAACGTCGAAGGGGCGTTCCTCCACCTGTTGGCCGACGCCGCCGGGAGCGTCGCCGCCGTCGTTCTCGGTCTCACTCTCCTCGTCACCGACTGGTACGTGCTCGATCCGGTGTTCGCGCTCGTCGTCGCCGCGCTCGTCTCCTACTCTGTGTGGGACCTGCTCCGCGACAGTCTCAACATCCTCTTGCAGGGGACGCCCCGTGGACTCGACGTCGACGAGATACGCGCGGCGCTGGCCGCCGTCGACGGCGTCGCCGACGTCCACCATCTCCACGTCTGGGCGCTCGACTCACAGCGGGTCGCGCTGAGCGGTCATCTCGTCACGACCGCCGAGGCCGACGGCGACGCGATTCTCGGGCAGACCCAGCGACTGCTCGGCGACCGGTTCGGCGTCGACCACGCCACGCTCCAGTTGGAGGGCGCACACGTCGAGACCGCCGCCTTCGACTGTCACCGACCGACGACCCACGATTGACCGGTGTGACGTCGGCCGACAGACCGAGGTAGTGACCTGCGCCGCAACGCTCTTACGTTCGTCCGACGGAGAATGAAACAATGCGGAACGCGGCGCTCACACTCGCTCTCGTCTGTCTGTTACTCGTCTCGGGCTGTCTCGGCGTGACGTTCGACGACGCCGCTCCTCCGACGACCGACGATCCGCTAGCAGACAGCGGGGAGACGGCGACCGCGACGGGGACCCCCGTAGGTTCGACGGCGAACGCGACCGCCGCCGCCGGGACGGCCGTCCCGGCGAAGCCGAACCCGTGGGGCGACGACCCGCTCGTCGTCGGCGTCGAGGGGCCCGCCGACCGGGGGCACGTCGACGTCGTCGAGGCTGCGACCGCTTACTGGGAACAACGGGCGAGACAGTACGCCGGCTTCGACGTCGACTACCGGGTCGTCCCCGACGCCGAGGAGCCGGATCTCGTCGTGAACTTCGTCGACGACGTCCCCGCCTGTGGCGACACCCACGACGCCGTCGGCTGTGCCCCGCTCGTCACCGACGCCGGACAGATCGACCGTCCCGAACAGGTCTACGTGAAGACTGGTCTCTCCACGGAGTCGACGACGCTCGTGTTGAGACACGAACTCGGACACACGCTCGGGCTTCGCCACGACGACGCCCCACAGGACGTGATGCGCGCCGAGTCGGTGCTCTACACCCCGAAACAGCCGAACGCGACCGACCGTGACTTCCCGTGGCCCGACTCCGAGTTCACCGTCTACGTCGACGAGCGGAACGTCTCGGACCCGGCGGCGACGCGCGAGCAGGTCCAGCACGCGCTGACCTACTACGAGAACGGTGCCGACGGGAGCAACAGCGTCCCCGGCAACCTCTCGTTCCGGTTCGTCGACTCGCCCGAGCGGGCGGACGTCGTCGTCCAGTTCAGCGAGACCTCTCCCTGCGGACAGGGTGCGGGCTCGTGCTTCCAGACGCTCGGTCCGGACCCCGACGGCGACGGCGCCATCGAGACCTACGCCACGCTCCGTATCACGCTCGTCGACCTCGACACGCCCGCCGTGGGCTGGCACGTCGGCAACTGGCTGGCCTACGGGCTCGGGATGGAGGACGCCGCCGAACGACCCGACCCGTTCCGCGACGCGAGTTACCGCGAGCGGCGCAGCGAGTGGTGGAACTGACCGCTCGACCCCAGTCTTTTGTCGAGTAGCTGAGTAGCCCACCGCATGGTCCCCTCCACGGTCGAGTGGTCGGGTCGGCCGCCGGGCCGACTCGCCGCGGTCGTCAGACACGTCGGTGCCGGCGTCTACCTCGCCGTCGCGCTCTCGCTCGCGTTCGCTATCGCCGCGGTGGCGCTCGGCGGGTCGCTGGAGTTCGTCCTCCTCTTCGTCGTCGTCCTCGTCGTGGGCGGGCCGTTCTCGCTGCTCTACCTCTGGTACGCGCTTCGCTACGGCGAGGACGAGGAGAAACGGACGCTCCGCGACCACCTCCCGGAGCTCGAACTCCGGTGGCTCGCGCTCGCGACGCCGGTCGGGTTCGCGCTCTTCCTGAGCCTCGGGGCGGCCCCGTGGCTGATTCTCGTCTACACGGTGGTCGGCCTCTTCGCGTGGACCGTCGCGACCACCGGGTCGAAGGGTGGGACGCTCGACACCGAGACCGGTGTGCTCACCCGCGAGCACGACGACCGACGACTCGAACACGACCTCAGTGGGCTCAAGTCGTTTCGATCGTTCCGACTCGGCCCGTACGTCGTCTGTGCGCTCCGTCACACGCAGGGGAACGCGCTCGACGCACCGTTCGGACTGGTCGTCCCCGCGGACGTGTTCGACGAGGTTCGCCCCGCACTGAGACAGTTGAGCGAACGGAACGAGGCGAGCGAACCGAAACTGACCGCCGACCGGGCGATCCTCGTCGGGATCGGGCTGTTGTTCGTCGCCGTCGCGGCGGCGCTCGAATTCGCCACGCAGACGGACGGCATCGGCTGGGTGCTCGCCGCGTGGGGGGCGCTGTTCGTTCTGCTGGCGTGGGTCGCGTAGGGCGAACACTCACGTGCGTCGACCGCTTCGTCGCCGACATGGACCCCGAAGAGCTCGAGACGGCGCTCGAATCGGCGTTCGGCGGCACCGACGCGGAGCGACGCGTCGTCGCCCGACAGGCTCGTGACCTCTCGGACTCCGGGAAACACGAGGCCGACCGTGGCCGCCCGCTGACGGTCGAGGAAGTGATCGAAAACCTCGCGGACGCCCCCGAGGGAACCGCTCTCCCGTCGCGCTGGAACTGGTGGCTCGGCGCGCTCGACGTCGCCTACGGCGACTACCGGGAGTTCCAGGTCGAGCGCGTCCCGCGAGAGTAGCTGGTTGCCCAGGCGACCTACCGTCTCTCGGCGAGTCGTCGGTCGATAGCTGTTCCGGCTGTTCGAGAAGTGTGTTGTGGTGGTGTGAACGCCTCAGTCGAGTCGGTCCAGAACCTCGTCGGCGAGCGTCTTGGCCGCCGTCACGTGTTCGTCGGCTTCCTCGTCGCCTGTCTCCTCGACGTGCGACAGGAGCTCTCTGACGTGCCCGACGCGTGTGCGGACGACGTCGACCGGAAGGTCGGCGTCCGCATCGGCGACGTCGCTCGCGACGGCGTCGGCTTCGGCGACCCAGTGGGTCACCTCGGGCCGCATCGGCCGCTCGGCCGTCGCGTCGAGTCGGGCGGCGAGCTCCGAGAGCAGTGACTGTGTCTCGGTGTTGACCATGCGGTGATGTAGGTGGCTGACGAGATGAGTCCACCGGCGTGTCGGCATACTGTGCCCAACTCTAGAGAGAGTTACAAGAGAGTTTCATTCGAATTGAGTTCGAGTTTGAAAAATTGATATCGTCGAAGACGACATCTCTTCTCTCGTCATGTCGCAAAGTACGACGCGGCGGCGGTTCCTGCTAGGTGTCGGAACAGTCGGCACGGTGGCGATAGCCGGGTGTACCGGTGGTGGCGGCGGGAGCGAAGCCACGACGACCGACGGGATGGGTGACGCCGAGATGACGGAGACGACGTCCTCCGAGATGACCGACGGGATGAACGAGACGACGACCGAGTCGTCGGAGATGATGGCGACGAGGTTCACGGTTCGCGTCGAGAACGTTGGAACTGAAGAGTCGCTCCGGACGTCAGAGGGTCCGGTCCCGATGGTGCTCGCTCCCGTGGCCTACGCAGTCCACGGAGCGGACGTCTCGCTGTTCACCGAGGGTGAGGCTGCCGGCGACGGACTGGAGATGCTCGCCGAGGACGGTGGGCCGACGGGACTCGTCGAAGAGGTATCGATGAGTGTCGACAAAGCCGGTTCGGCCGCCGTCCCCAAGGGTGGCGAGACACCCGGTCCAATCGGTCCCGGCGGTGCGTACACGTTCTCCGTCGAGGCTCACGCGGGCCAACGACTCTCGCTGGCGACGATGTTCGTCCAGTCGAACGACCTGTTCTACGCGCCCGAACCGGCGGGTATCCCGCTGTTCGAGGATGAGCAACCCATCGAGGGCGACAAGACCGAGCTGCTCCTGCTGTGGGACGCCGGGACCGAAGTGAACGAGGAACCCGGTGTCGGGCCGAACCAGGCCCCGCGGCAGTCCGGGCCGGACACCGGGCCGAGCGAGGATGGAACGGTCCGCCGAATCAGCGACGTCGACGACGGGTACGACTACCCGGATACTGCTTCCGTCGTCAAACTCACCGTCACGCCGGGCGAAACGATGGATGGGTAACGACGGTCGTCCGACCGATCTACTCCGCGCTATGGCCTCTCGAACACCACGCACCCTCGCCGACCGCCTCCCTCCTGCATGGACCGCCCTCGTGGCACTGTTAGCGGGCACAGCGGGGGTCGCCGGTTCGTTCGCCGTCGCATCGTTCACGCCCGCGTTCGTCGCAGGTCCTATCGCGGGCTTTCTCGCTCGCCGGCTTCCCGGGTCGGTCATCACGTTCGGCATCGTGGTGCTCGGGGACCTGGGGAGTCAACTCAACGTGGTGACGGCGCTGGTCCTCTCGGTTCTCCTGTTCGCGGGAGCGGCGCTGGCCGCGCTCGGACTCGGTCGACGACTCGACCGACTGGTCGCCGGGCCGGTTGCGGCGGCATCGGTGGCAGCAGTCGCGTTCGTGGTGACCGGCGCACTCGTTTCGTCGCTGGGCGCAGGTGTCGCGACGGGCGTCGTCGTCGCCGTCGCCGACCTCGTCGCGACTCGTGGGGTGCCCACGACACTCGGAAGCGAGTCCGGTAACCCGAGAACCGAACGACGGCGCGTCCTCGCAGCAGTCGCGACTGCGCTCCCGCTCGCCGTCGGCGGCTACGTCCTCGGTGCCCAGAGACAGCGGCAGTCGTCGACCACCGAGTCGACAGTCGACGTCGGCCAACCGTGGGCCGGGCCGGACGTCGACGCACTGCTGGCCGAGGCGACCGAGAAGTCACTCGGTGTCGACGGGCTGGAACCCCTCGTCAGCGACCAGTTCTACGAGGTCGACATCAACTCGACGAACCCGACGGTCGACGCCAGCGAGTGGACGCTGACGGTTACCGGCGCAGTCGACGAGGAGGTCAGCTACAGCTACGCGGACGTCGCCACGATGGACCCGGAACACCGGTTCGTCTCGCTGCGGTGCGTCGGCGAGTCGCTCAACGGGAAGAAACTGGACAACGCGCTGTGGACCGGCGTCCCAATCATGGACCTCGTCGAACCGGCCGGGGTGTCCGAGGGCTGTTGTGTGATGCTCCGCGCTGCCGACGGCTTCTACGAGGAGTTCCCGCTGTCGGCCCTCCGAGACGGCTTTCTCGCGTTCGGCATGAACGGCGACGTGCTCCCGGTCGGCCACGGCTACCCCGCACGGGCGCTCATCCCCGGCCACTGGGGCGAGATCAACGTGAAGTGGCTCACCGAGATCGAGATTCTCGAACGGCCGGAAGACGGCTACTGGGAGAAACGCGGTTGGCACGGCACCGGCCCGGTGAACACCGTCGCGAAACTCCACGTCGTCACCGATCTCGGCGACGGCCGGAAGCGGGTCGCAGGGCACGCCTACGCCGGGACGCGCGGTATCGAACGCGTCGAAGTTTCGGTCGACGGGGGTCGGACGTGGGCCGACGCGACGCTCTCCGAACCGCTGCCCGGCACCGACGTCTGGCGACAGTGGCTCTACAGCTACGACCGGCCGGCGGACGAACACGAGGTGGTCGTCCGGGCGACTGACGGGACCGGGACACTCCAGTCACGAGAGGAGGCCTCGCCGTTTCCGAGTGGGCCGTCCGGGTGGGTGTCGCGGACCGTCCAGGGGCGATGACTACCTATATCCCGCTTCTCTCAGATAGTAGAGGTGAGATCGGATGGAGAAAGCGCTCTGGTATCTGCTGGCCGGGATGCGCGGCGGTGAGAACCGGGCGCGAATCATCCGTGCGCTCATCGAGCGCCCTCGGAACGCGAACCAACTCTCCGACGTTCTCGGTGTCGAGTACAACACTGTCCGCTACCACCTCGATCTACTCGTCGAGCACGACGTCGTCGAGAAGGGCGAGGAGTCCTACGGGACCATGTACTTTCTCACCGACCGCTTCGAGCAACACCGCGAGCAGTTCGAAGAGATTCTGACGAAGATGGACTAACCATGGCAATGAGCACGACGCTGACGATCGCGACCGCGCTGTCCGGGCTGAGCATCCTGCTTCTGTCCGTCCTGACGGCGGTGTGGGTACGGAACTATCGGACGTTCGAGTCGACGCTGACGCTCGGACTCATCGCTTTCGGCGTGGCGATGCTCTTGGAGAACGCGCTGGCCATCTACTTCTTCTTCAGTACGACGATGCTCTACTCGGGCGACCCGGTCGTCCAGACGGCCATCCTCGCGCTCCGGTGCCTCCAACTCGTCGCCATCGCATTTCTTACCTACGTGACGGTGAAGTGAACGGACACGTTTTGTCGCTTGCGCGCCTTGTTCCCCTATGCGACACCTCTCGAAAGGACTGCTCGCGGTCGGCGGCGGCGCACTCGCCTGCTGGATCGGGTGGGGACTGTACGTGAACCGGACGACCGAACGCGTCCCGTACGAGTCGGTCGCCACCGTCGGCGACGTCGAGATCCGACGCTACCCGCGGACGGTGCTCGTCGAGACGACGGCCGACAGTAACGAAGAAGCGTTCCGCCGCCTGTTCCGGTACATCTCCGGCGCGAACGAGTCGAGCGAGGACGTCGAGATGACGGCCCCCGTCGCCAGCGACGCCGACGAAGCGAGCAGCGGCGAGTCGGTGTCGATGACTACACCGGTACGCACGGACCGCGCGGCCGACGAGCGCGAGTCGAACGAGGACGTATCGATGACCGCACCCGTCCGCACCACGGGCGACGGCGGCGACGTCACCATGTCGTTCTACCTCCCGGCGGACTACACGCCGGCGACGGCACCGACGCCGACCGACTCGCGGGTCCGGCTGGTCGTGCAACCGTCGCAGACGCTCGCCGTGAAGGCCTTCTCGTGGTACGCGACGGACGGGCGGGTCGCGAAGCAGCAGTCTGCACTCCTCGACACGCTCGCCGAGCACGACGTCGACCGCCGCGGCGACCCGTTCCTCCTGCAGTACAACGACCCCTTCACACCGCCGTTCATGCGGCGCAACGAGGTGGCGGTGGCGGTGAGGTACGACGAGGAGACGGGCGACGAGTAGTTTCGCCCACTGCGAGTCAGTCTCCGGTCTTCGCCAGTCGCCGCACGTCGTCTGCGCCGACATCGGCGACGAATCCGGCAAACGCGAGGACGGCGACGTACGCCAGCAGTCCGTGGAGCACCGGGTAGAGCGATCCGCTGAGTCGCACGTCGCCGACGCCGACGAGGCGGAGACAGAGGAAGCCGACGAGCGCCGCGACGCCGAACGTCCACGTCTGACGGACGGTAGGGTGCACGTCCATCCGCTGCAGACCGACGACGACGACACCGGTCACGGGAAGCGCCCACGACGTCGCGAGGTTCCACGGTTCGTTGACGAGGGCCGGGGCGACGACGAGCGCGAGTCCGACACCGGCCACGTGGCTCAGGCCGAACACCACGAGCAGGAAGCGGCCGAGTTCCCCGAACGCTCGTTTCGTCGCGTTCCACCCGCTCTCGCTCATCGTGCGCCCTCCCGGAGCGCGACGAGGGTCTGCCCGCTCCCGGCGTAGAGCGTCCCCGCTGCCAACGCGAAGAACTCCGCCCCACTCCCGGGCACGCGGAGCCTGAACTGCTCCGACCCGTCCTCGGTGTCGAGAGCGACGACCATCGGTCCCGCCGAGACGTACAGCGTGTCGTCCGTCACAGCCGGAGACAGCGTCGCTCGCAGCGCCTCGACGGCGTGTTCCCACCGTGTCTCGCCCGTGTCGGCATCGAGGGCGACGACCCGCCCGGCATCGGCAGCGACGGTGTAGACCGTCTCGTCGTCGACGACGGTGTGGAGACCTCTCGGTTCCTCGCTGACGTCCCGTCTCCACTGTGTCGACCCGTCGTCGAGCGAGAGCGCGTAGAGCGTCCCCGTCCCGTAGAAGACGGTGCCGTCAGAGACGGTCGGGAGGAGTCGAGTGCTGTCGCCGACAGGGAGATCGCGTGTCCAGCGCGTCTGCCCCGTCTGTGCGAACAGCGCGCCGAGCGTCGTCTCCGAGTCCTCGACCGCCGCACCGACGACCACGCCGTCGGCGTACGCCTCGGGCCGGATCGTCGCGGGCGCGTCCCGCCACCGGGTGAGCCCCGTCGCCGTGTCGAGTGCGAGAAGCGTGTCGTCGTCGAGATCCGAGGTGAAGTACGCCGTGTTGCCCGCGACGAGCGGTCGATCGAAACTGCTGGTCGTCTCGTACTGCCAACGCGACCCGCCACCGTGGGTCACCGAAAACAGACTTACCCCGGCGCTGACGTAGACGCCCTCGTCGTCGACGACCGGCCGACTCTGGACGAACTGCGCTCTGCCCCCGAGCCAGCCGTCGCTGCCGAACTCGTACTGCCAGTCTGGTTCGCCCGACTCGGCGTCGAGCGCGTGGACCAGGCAGCGCGTCGCCGTGAACACGGTTCCGTCGGCGACGACGACGGGCGGACCGATGCCGGGAAAGGAGTCGTCCAGTTCGTGCGCCCACGCGACGCCGACGTCCTCGGTCGGCCCCCGCTCTGCGAACCCCGTCCGACCGGGGTCGCGGCGGGCCATCGGCCACGCGTCGTCTGGGACGGTGGCGTCGAGTCGTTGGGGGCTGCGGAACCACGCGGGGTCGAGGAGGACGCTCCCGGCGGCGGCCGTGCCGGCCAGACCGAGAAGCCCACGGCGGGAGAGCGGAGTGGAGGGCGTCACGGCTGAGCTACCACGACGGCGACACTTAGATTCCCACGTCACGAAACCGACGAACGAATAGGCCCCGAGTCGCTACTCGCTGGCAATGAAACTCCAGTTCCTCGGCGGGGCACGCGAGGTGGGGCGCAGCGCCATCCTCGTCAACGACGCCCTGCTCTTGGACTACGGGATGCTGACCGGCAACCCGCCGCAGTACCCCGTCGCCTCCCCGGACCCCGAAGCGGTCGTCGTCTCTCACGGTCATCTCGACCACGTCGGCGCGGTGCCGACGCTCCTCTCGGGTGACCGTCGCCCACCGGTCCACTGGACGCCGCCGACGTACGAACTCGCGATGACGCTCGCCCGCGACACGCTCAAGTTGCACGGCGGCACCTACGACTGCCCGTTCACCGAGACGCACGTCCAGCGGATGACGCAGGTGTCGAACCCCCACGGGTACGGCGAGACGTTCGAGGCGGCGGGCCACGAGGTGACGCTCTACAACGCCGGTCACATCCCCGGCAGTGCGCACGTCCTCGTTGACGACGGCGACACGCGGCTGTTCTACACGGCCGACTTCCACACCGGGGACCAGCGGTTGGTCTCGGGGACGACCGCACGGCCCGACGCCGACGTCGTCGTCTGCGAGAGCACCTACGCTGGCGTCGACCACGACCCGCGCGAGGAGGTCGAACGCCGGTTCGCCGAGAGCCTCCAGACGACGATGTGGGAGGGCGGCACCGTCGTCGTCCCGGCGTTCGCCATCGGCCGCACCCAGGAGATGCTGCTGGTCTGCGACGCCCACGACCTCGAATGCTACGTCGACGGCATGGGGAAGGACGTCACTCGGATGCTGCGGAACCACCCCGAGTTCGTCCGCGACGCCGACGCCCTCAGCCGGGCGACGTCCCACGCCCGGTTCGTCACCGGACGCGACGGCCAGCGCAAGCGCATCGCGAGACAGAACACCGTCGTCGTCACCACGAGCGGGATGCTCTCGGGCGGCCCGGCGATGACGTACATACCCGAGGTTCGTGGCGACCCGACGAACAAGATCACGATGACGGGATACCAGGTCGAGGGGACGCCGGGTCGCGAACTGCTCGAACGCGGTCGCGCCGAGATCGACGGGCGGATCATGCCGATCTCGGCGCGGGCAGAGTCCTACGACTTCTCCGCACACGCCGACCACGACGGGCTCCGAGAGTTCCTCGCCCCGTACGAAGGGACACGGGTGCTCGTCAACCACGGCGACGACTGCGAGAGCTTCGCCGCCGAGCTGCGCGAGGACGACTACGACGCCAGCGCGCCCGCGGTCGGCGACGTCGTCGAGCTGTGAGTCGGGGTCCGTTCTCGACGGGCCGCCATCGTCTGCAGACTCACGCGACGCCGGAACGCCCGTGTCGGAACTCGAACGGCTCGACCCCGCCTATGCGCTGGCGTTCTGTCCGGTGTGAGTCCCCGTACTCACCGGGGCGACGGTACTCGGCAGCGAACTCTGAGTCGCCGACGAAGCTCCGACTGGTGGCACACGCTGTGTCTCTCGCGGCCTGAAGATTTTTCACACAGTATACAGATTCGGTCGTATGACTCTCCGCCTCCTCCACTACTCGGATCTCGAGAACGCCTACGACGACCCGACCCGGATCGGTCGGCTCGCCGCGACCATCGACGCCCGTCGCGACGACCGGACGCTCGTCGTCGGTACCGGCGACGACACCGCCCCGGGCGTGCTCGCCCTTGAGACCGAGGGACGGCAGGCGCTGGAGTTCTTCGACGCCGTCGCCCCGGACGCCGAGACGTTCGGCAACCACGACTTCGACTTCGGTCCCGCGAACACCCGCGACGTCGTCGCCGACTCTCCCCAACCGTGGCTGAGCGCGAACGTCTACGAGCCCGACGGCGAGCGACGGTTCGCCGACGCCGCACCCGGCCTCGTGATAGAGCGCGACGGAACCTCGGTCGGACTGCTCGGTCTCACCGACCCGAAGACGCCGGCGATGTGTCCCCCCGCCGCCGACCTCGTGTTCGCCGACCCCGTGGCGGCGGCCCGCGAGACCGTCGCCGACCTGCGCGCCCGCGGCGTCGACCACGTCGTCGTCCTCTCACATCTGGGCCGCGGCGACGACGAACTGGCCCGCACCGTCGACGTCGACGTGATTCTCGGCGGCCACCTCCACAGCGAACGCCGTGACCGCGTCGCGGGGACGCTCCTGACTCGCCCTGGCCCGAACGGAGCGGTGCTGTGGGAGGTCGAACTCGACGAAACGGGGGCGACGGCGACGCGCCACGACGTCACCGAGACGACCGTCGACGCCGCCGTCGCCGACCGACTCCGGACGCTGATGGACGCGACGGGGCTCTCGGAGGTCGTCGCCGTCGCGTCCGACCCCATCGTCCGCGACCGCGAGCGGCGGTTCGGCGGGGAGTGTCGCGTCGGCAACCTCGTCGCCGACGCCTACCGCTGGGTGACCGACGCGGACGTCGCCTTCACCAACACCGGCGGACTGCGCGACGGCCCGTCGCTCGACGGCGAGGTGACCGTCGCCGACCTCGTCGGCCTCTCGCCGTTCGCGGGGCGACTCCGGACGGCCGAAGTCCGCGGGGACGACCTACGTGCGCTCGTCGAGCGTGCGGCCACGCTCTCGGCAGACCTGGACGGCAAGCGCTGGTTCGGCCACGTCTCGGGGCTGGCGGTCGTGTGGGACCGCGAGGCGATGGAGCTCGTCGAACTGACCCACGAAGGCGATCCGGTGGACCCGGCGGCGACGTACACGCTCGCGACCAACGGGTTCGTCGTCGGTGCCGAGCAGTTCCCGGCTCCGACCCGGGAGGACGTCGTCGCCGACCACGGCGTCCAGTACGACGCCATCGTCGCCTACGCCCGTGAGCGGGGGCTGGACGTCGAACTGGACGGACGACTCCAGGACATCTGAGCGCGACAGGTTCGGTCCGAAGAGTGAGGTGGGGAGCTCGCTCAGTCGTCGCGGTCGGCGTCGAACCGTCTCGCGTCGCGTTCGACGGTCGCGACGAGGCGGTCGATCTCCGTACGGAGCTGTCGGCGCTGGAGCACCGCGAAGCCAACGAGGATGACGCCGAAGCCGACCAGCGTGGTCGCCGCGAGCTGCTCACCGAGCAGCAGCCACGCCGTCACCGACGCCACCGCGGGGACGGCGTAGGAGACGAGGTTGGCGCGGACCGGTCCGGCCTCCGCGATGAGCAGGAAGTACGCGCCGTAGGCGACGGCCGTCCCGGGGACGCCCACGTAGCCGACTGCGACGATCGTCTCCGCCGTCCACGGTATCGTCGCCACCGACTCGCCGACGACGAGACTGGCGACGTGGAGGCCGACCGCGCCGACGAGCATCGCCCACGCCGACAGCGGCAGCGTCGCCAACTGCGGTCGGGCGCGCTGAAGCAGGACGCTCCCGAGCGAGACGCTGAGTGCGGCGAGGAGGACGAGCGACTGGCCGAACGTCCCCGAGCCGAGTTGGTCGGGCGAGGGTTGGACGATGACGACGACGCCGACCAGTCCCAGGAGGATGCCGGCGACGTCCCAGCGTGCGACCCGGTCGCCGAGCGCGAGGTAGGCGAACACCGGCGAGACGACCGGCATCAGGCTGTACATGACGGCTGCCGCGCCGCTGGCGGTGTACTGCTGGCCGACGAACAGCAGCGCGTTGTTGACGCCGACGACGAAGACGGCGCTGGCGACGACGCCGACGACGTCGCTGCGCGTTCGAGGGAGCCACGAGTCGTAGGCGACGGCGACGAACGCCAGGAGGAGGACGGCGGCGACGTCGAACCGGAAGGCGGCGAACAGCACCGGCGGCACCGTCGCGAGTCCGGCTTTGATGGCTACGAAGGAGGTGCCGAGACACACCGACGCCGCACCGAAGAGAGTGAGCGTACCGCGGGAACTCATCGCCGCACCCCCGGTTTCGGGACGCCCGCATTGTGTGTATTGCGGGCACCGAAACCGGGAGTCGTCGAGCCGATACGAGAACGCACGTCGAGATACTGACAGCCCATGTGTTGGGTTCCTCAACTAAACGCTGTGTTCGCTACTACTTATTTTCGTTGGGTGGCGATCTAGCGTGACAATATGCCACTCACACGCGTCAGAAGAGGACACGGTAGACACTGTCTATCCGAGGTGGTGTCGATCCGGCGGTCGTCGGACACGGAGCGTGTGAGAACGAGTCGGGGCGGGTCGGCGACTGTGGGCCGACGGACGGCGCTACTCCTCGTCTCGGGCGGCGTCGACGCGGTCAGCGTACTTCTCTAACTCGCCGGCGAGCGTCCGCGCCTGATCCGCAGAGAGCGTGACGCGGTCGGCGTGCGCGGGGAGGCGGTCCAACTGTGTGTTGTCGAGTTCCAGTTCCAGTTTCACGTGGTCGGGGTTCTCGCGGGGTGCCGTGACGTTGAGCACCGCGAAGGCCGCCTCTTCGAAGTCGTGTCCCGTGGCGGTGCCGTCGAGCATGTCGAACGTGGTGTAGGCGTTGATGCGCAGCAGTCGGTCGGGCATGGGAACTCGTGGGACCCTCGCGTACAAACGGTTGTCGCCACGGAGTCCGGCGGGGGAACAGTTATCTTCTCCCGAGAACATTCTGGTACAATGGCACGAACGCAAGTGACTGTCCCCTCCGAGCAGTCCTTGGTTCACATGACGCGACACGCCCACGAGAGCGGCGAACCGCTCAGTACCGCGGTCGCGTCGGCGGTGGCGGCGGCAGACGACGCCGAACCGACGGCGACGGGGTGGACGCTCGCAGAGTACATCGACCCGAGCGCGCTCGACGCGCTGTTCGACCGGTACAGCGACGTCATCGGCGGACACTGGCGGTTCGAGTTCGACGTCGAGCAGTTCCGCGTCGTCGTCGAGAACGACGGCGTCATCAGCGTCTATCGGACGCCGTAGCGGACCCTCCGACCTCGACCCGACGGTTCGGGACTCGGCAGTCGCGACGTTCGTCGTTCTCACATTTCACCTCACCAATAATTTATACGAGGCCGAGATACTCGCGAGTATGAAGTTCGAGATCGCCGACGGACGGAGCTACGCGACGCTGGAAGTGACGATGGATGCCGGTGACCGCATCGGTGTCGACCCCGGTTCGATGGTGACGCGGAGCGACGCCATCCGCTCGGAGACGAACGCGGGCGAGGGCGGCCTCGGGGGGATGTTCAAACGCGCCATCTCCGACGAACTCGACGTGCTCACGACGTTCCTCGAAGCCGAGGCTGACGGGTCACGGACTGTTCTCGCCCCGGACTACCTCGGCGACATCACTCGACTGGACCTCGACGAGACCGGCCCCGTGAAGGTGCAGTCCGGTGGGCTGCTCGCGTGGACGACCGACGTCGAGCGGAGTACCGCCGCCAACGAGGCGGGGAACTTCTTCTCGTCGGGTGAACTCACCGTCCTGCGACTCGGCGGCTCCGGCACTGCATTCGTCTCGGCGTTCGGCGCGGTGCGCGAGGAGACTGTCACTCCCGACGACCCGCTCGTCGTCGACGAGGACCACCTGCTCGCGTGGACGGATGGCCTCTCCGTCTCGCGAACGAAGGACTCGAACATCAAATCCTCGCTGCTCGGCGGCGAGGGGTTCGTCACGCGGCTGGAAGGCGACGGTCGCGTCTGGGTCCAGACGCGCGATCCGATGGTGCTGTTCGGTGGCGGCGGGCAGTGAGGCGACGACGGCGGTAGGAACCAGTTCACTCACCGCGAAGCTCGGGCCTCTCGGGCCTCGCAGGCCTCGCGGCCTTTTTTGGCCGGGATTTTTCAGTCGTCCGCGGGCAGCGTGTTACCCTCGCCGTCCGTCGGCGCGGGACTCGCGTCCATCGAGTCGTCGTCGGCGTAGGGGTACCACGTCATCTTCGTGTTGTGCATCATCGGGTCGTCGTAGCTGGTCTCCTCGGGTTCGATCAGGTCGGCGAGGCTCTCCTCGTCGGTGCGCTCGACGAACTCGCGGAACGTCTCGCCTCCTTCCCTCTGCTCTTCGAAGTTCGCGAGCAGGTTCTTGATGGCACCGGGTACCTCGTCGACTGGGATACGCTGGGCGACCCAGTCGGCGAAGTGCGGGTTCTCGCCGAGACCGCCGCCGAGACCGATGTCGAGTGCCTCGACCGGTTCGCCGTCCTTGCGGGTCTTCATGCCGCGCAGGGAGACGTCGGCGATCTGCGGTTGTGCGCAGGAGGCCGTACAGCCCGAGAGGTGGATGTGGAAGTCCTCGACGCCGTCGGGGAGGTCGACGTTCTCCTTCAGCCAGCGGGCGTAGCGCACCTGGCGGTTCTTCGTCTCCACGATGGAGAGCGAACAGAACTCCGTGCCCGTACAGGCGACCGACCCGCGCATGAACGGATGAGGGTCCGGCGAGTAGTGTTCCAGCAGGTCCTCCTGCTTGAGCGCGTCGAGCTTCTCCTCGGGGACGTCGGTGACGATGACGTTCTGCCGCTGCGTGATGCGGATCTCGCCGGAGCCGTACTCGTCGGCGAGACGGGCGAGCTCTTTCGTGTCGTCGACGCCCATCCGACCGACGAGGACGTCGAGACCGACGTAGTAGTTGCCGTCGGCTTGCTCGTGGATACCGACGTGGTCGGAGTGACCGCCGTTGGCGTAGCCGGAGTTGTAGGAGTACTCCGAGCGAAGGTCTTCCCCTGCCGTTTTCAGTTCGTAGTCGACGTACTCCTCCTGGAGGACGTTCCGGAACTTCTCCGGTCCCCACTCGTCCATCAGGAACTTGATGCGGGCGTTGTACCGGTTCTCGCGGTCGCCGTTGTCGCGGAAGAGCGCGGAGATGGCACCGGAGACTTCCGAAGCCTGCTCGGGCGTGACGAAGACGTCGATGTCGCGGGCGAGTCGCGGTTCGTTCCGCGAGAGGCCGCCGCCGACGCGGATGTTGAACCCTTTGACCTCCTCGCCGTCGATCTCCTTCGTCGCGGGTTCGAGCGCGAGGTCGTTGATGTCGCCCTGGCCACAGCCTTCGCGGCAGCCGGTGATCGAGACCTTCCACTTCCGGGGGAGGTTCGAGTGGTCGTCGTTCCCCTTGTACTCCTCGTTGAGCTCCATCGCGACGGGGAGCGCCTCGACGTGTTCGTGCTTGTCCTTGCCGGCGACGGGACAGCCGACGATGTTCCGCCAGGAGTCACCACAGGCCTGCTGGGTCGACAGCCCGACGGATTCGAGCTTGTCGAAGATCTCCGGGATGTCCTCGAGTTTGATCCAGTGTAGTTGGATCGACTGGCGGGTGGTCCAGTCGACGTAGCCGTCGCCGAAGATGGGATTGTCGGCAGGGCCGCGGGCGTACTCGTCTGCCACTTCGGCGACGACTTCGGTCTGCCCCGGCGTCAGCACGCCGTTCGGCGTCCCGATCCGCATCATGAAGTAGCTCTCCTGTCCGTTGCGCTGGTGGTACAGCCCCCACCATTTGAAGCGCTCGAACCAGGCGTCGTGTTCGTCTTCGGGAATCGAGTCCCACCCCTTCTCGGCAAATTCGAGGAGGTGCTCTCGAATCTCGTTGCCGTACACCTCCGACTTCCAGTTTTCGACGTCCGTAGGCATCTCTGTGCCTCCCTTTTGGACACATACGTAAGGGGGCGCGCATGCCGTCAACCCTTCCCGGTGCTCCCACAAACAGGAGATTGTTGCCTACTCTCGGCGCGTTGTCACGCCGGTCGGTGCGAGGACGTTCTCGCGGTCGAGGCCGTGGAACTCCCCGTCGCGGATTCGCCCGACGGGAAGCCACTGGGTCGTCTCCTTCGCTCCGCAGGCGATACACTGGCCGTAGACGCGGACCTCGACGGTGCGGCCGTCGACGCCGACCTCGATGAAGTTCTCGACGACCATATCGGGGAGGCGACAGGCGCAGAACTCCGGATCGACGAACCGCCAGAGTTCGCTGACGCTGACCTCTCTGTGGTCGTTGACGGAGATCCACGCACCGTCGTCGAGGATGCGAAGGGCGACGGACATACTCTCTCGTTCGTCCTCCACCCTCCTGTAGCAGTCGGCGACTGCAAACCCTGCGGCGAGTTCGCGACGGGAAGGTTCGTGTAGGTACCGACCCCGTCGTGCGGTTTCGACGAAATTCGTCGTCAGAGATACCGGCAACACAGTCTGGGACGCGGGAGCAGGGGTGAAGGTTACGTCTAGAGGCGGCCTTATGGACGTTCTCGTCTAACGAGGTGATGATGAGTAGCCACGAACCCGACCGCGACGTTCGCGACCACGTCTCCGCAGACGTCGCCCCGGAACTGTACGAACCCTCGCAGGGGGCGCGGACCGATGAGTGAGCCCGCAGCCGAACTCAACGACGCCGACGAGCGACACGACGCCCATCTGAACGACCTCGAAGACGGGTCCGGCTGTACCGAGATCTGGGAACATCTCTCGGAGCGCCGGGAGGAAGCGGACGAGTAGCCACTTCGTAACCCACCGACGTACCACGAACCGACCCACCTGTGCAAATCTTACGCGACAGCGAGATGCTTTTGGTAGCAACCACACAATCTGACACTGTATGACAGACGAGTCGCCGCAGACGAGACTGCCGGCCGACCGCGAAGAACCGGTCGGCGAGCCCGTCGTGCGTGCGGACCCGGCCGTCACCGGCGAACGGGCCTCGGAGGCGGTCGGCTTCGACCCCGACGACCCCGAGAGCGTCGCCGAGGCCGCCGAGACGGTCAGCGCGTTCGCGCAGAATACCGCCGGTGCCGAGGACAACGTCTACATGCTCCGCGGGGCGGCAGCGTGTGCGGCACTCGTCCGCGGCGTCGGCTCCTACAAGGCCGCCGCAGAACGGACTGACGGCGTCGCCTCGATCGCCTTCATCCGCAAGTGGGCGCGGGTGCACGACCTCCCGCAGTCGATCCGGCGACACGTCGCCCGCGGCCACATCGCGCCGACGGCGGCGAAACACATCGCTCGCGTCCCCGGGGAGGCGCGGTTCACACTCGCGTGGGCGACCATCGACAGCGACCTGACGGTCCGAGAGGTGCGCGCCATCGCCAGCGAGATCAACGACGGCACCGATCCGGCCGACGCGCTCCGCGGCTACGGCGTCAGACCGGGGCGGATCGGTCTCGACCTGCCGCCGGAGCTGTACAACGAACTCCGCCGCCGCGCGTCGGTGCAGAACCGGACGCCCGGCGACGTCGTCGCCGACGCCCTCGACGACTACTTCGCGGAGAGATAGCGCCGTGCGCTCGCGGTAATCGTCTCGCGCGCTCGTTCGACGTCCGACCAACGGACCGTCTCGTCGGGGTAGTGCGCCTGTTCTATCGTTCCCGGTCCGAAGAGCACCGTCGGGATCCCGGCGGCGACGTAGTGTCGCGAGTCCGCCCCGTAGGTCGCACCTCGCGGGTCGGTGTCGTCGAGTCCCGCCTCTCGCATCCCGCCTCGGAGCGCCGCGACGACCGACTCGTCGGGGGCGGTCTCACCCGCCTCGAACTGGACGGAGAACCGCTCGAACTTCGGCGGGCGTGCCGAGAGCCACTCGCTGTCGGCGACGACCTCGGCCAGTCGCTCCTCGAACTGTGTTTCGACCTCGTCGACGGTCTCGCCCGGGGCGACGCCGATGCGGACCTCAGCCGTCAACTCCGCCGGGACCGTCGACGCCCACGACCCGGCCTGCACGGTTCCGAAGACGACCGGCCACGGAATCGGGAACTCGTTGTACAGCGGATGTGACACCGACTCGCCTCGTTCCTGCTCCAGCTCCTCGAAGGCGTGGCGAACCGTCTCGAAGTGTGGCAGCACGGACTCGCCGACCCACCGCGTCGCGGCGTGCGCGGACCGACCGGTGAGATGGAGTCGCTTCATCACGCTCCCTTCCGTCGCCGTCACGACCCGCAAATTAGTCGGTTCGGCGACGAGCGCGGCGTCCCGCTCGAAGGGGTAGGGGTTGTCGAGCGCCGCGGCCGCCGCACCGATGCCACCCTCCTCTTCGCCGACGACGGACTCGACGACGACGCGGCCATCGAGGGACTCGTGCTCGTCGTGTTCTTTCCGCAGCGCCAGTGCCGCGAAGACGCACGCCGTGAGTCCGGACTTCATGTCCGCCGCGCCGCGTGCTCGGAGGTTCTCCCCGTCTTCGATCCACGTCGGTTCGAACGGATCGCTGCTCCAGAGGTCGCGTTCGACCGGCACCACGTCGACGTGGCCGTTCAGGACGAGCGTCTTGCCCGCCTCGGGGTCTCCGAACTCCAGAACGCCACCGACGCTCGGTCGATCCGCCACGTCGATGTCGGCGGGGTCGTCGGGGAAGGAGGGGTGCTCGGCGAGTTGGTCGGCGTCGGCGGTCCACTCGTAGGTCTCGAACCCGAGATCGTAGAGTCGCTCGCGGAACCACGCCTGCGCGGCGGCCTCGTCGCCGCCTGTCGTGTCGAATCGGAGGAGGGCTTCGGCGAACGTCCGGAGGTCTGTCATGGATGAGGTGACGAGGAGTGGTGCGGTAAGGGCTTCGAGATAATCGTAAACGCTTATACGGTAGTGCAGTAAGGTGGAAGTGAGGGCCGGTAGCTCAGTTCGGCAGAGCGTCTGGCTTTTATCGTGACTACGCGAGCGGTTTTGCGCGTGGTTGCGGGAGACACCAGACGGTCGGGGGTTCAAGTCCCTCCCGGCCCGCTTCTACGGAACCTACACGCCAGCGAGCACCTCGTGTGCTCGCCACTCGCGTGTTGCAGTGTGCGGCTACGAGGGACTTGAAGCAGACCAGTCGCGCGCAGCGAACGTAAGTGAGCGAGCACGTCTGGGCGTAGTTCAAGTCCCTCCCGGCCCACTTTCGTTGATGTGCTACCTTGCAGTGGCAAGTACGCTACGGACACCTCGAAAGTCCCGCCCTGACAGCACGGCCACACCCTCCCCAACCGATTCCTTCGTTCACTCGCAGTGCTCGTTCACTCAGTCATCCCTCGCAAGAGCTTCGCTCTTGCTGCCCTTCGCTCGCGATGCTCGCGAAAACCTCGCGTGCGTGGTTCGCGGCCGTCGCCGCGAAGCCACGCGCCACGGCGGTTGTTCGGTTCTGCAATCACACGTCCCCCATCTCGCTCCGCTTCTAGTTCCACAATCCGCGCTTCCAACGACTCGATCTGCTCGCTCAACGTCGCCAGTCTTCCACCGACCCACGTACCGACGAGAAATGCGGGAACTGCCCCGAGCGGACTGAACAACGACCAGCCGACGAATCCGAAGACGACGCCGAGACCGAGAGTTCCAACGTCCCCTGTATTCACGACACGTAGCTGCCGGCAACAGAGATAAGTCGTTCTGCGCTCGTCAGTTCTGAATTAAAAAACCGGCTCTGTGGCGTACTTTGTCGACGTCGGTCGTCAGTACGCCCGACCGCGCTTCCCGCCGCCCTTCGCCGCCGGTGACCCGGCGTCGCGGGTGATAATCGCCTCCAGCGACGAGGCGGTGTCGATACCGAACACCGTACACGTCTCGCCGCCCTCGAACTGGCAGTCCGACAGTTCGAGGACGACCTCGTCGGTGCCGGCGCGGCACAGTTCGAGGTCGTAGGTCCCGGCGTCGACGGGTTCGTAGTTGCTCGCTTTCCGGAACCCGACGTTCTCGAAGAGCGTCTGCCCGTCGGTCGTTCGGACGTCCAGTTTCGGGGCGTCCGGCGAACAGTGGACGAAGCGCGCGTGACACTTCCCCTGCGGGACGTCCCCGTTCTCGTCGGTCAGGACGAGCGGCTGGATGTCGTCGGCGAACCCCGTCGCGAGCACCGAGTAGTCCTGACCCTGCTTCAGGGTCAGCGTCTCGTCGATGACCGCTTTCGAGCGGTCTTCACCCTTCGGGACGACCGCGATCTCGTACTCGCCCGGTTGCAACGAGGCGTACTCGCTGACGTTCCCGAATTTGACGTTGTCGAACGCCCGGTCGTCGTTCAGATAGATGTCCACGCCCGACGCGTCTGGACAGCAGTGCCCGATTCGTACCTGTGTTGTCTCTACCATTGTGTCTCCCTCCTCCGAAGAGAGATATCGCTCGCTGAGGGCTTGATTGTGGCTAGACTGTCCGAAAAGAGATGACTTCGGGACGTGATCGACCGGGGTGACAGTCTCGCCGTGCAGACACGTCGACTACTCGAGGTTCTCGCCCTGATAGCTCCCGTCGTAGGCGTCGTCGTGGCTCCCCTCGGCGAGCACCAACTGCGCGATCCGGGCGTCGCGTTCGAGTTCGACGTCGTGGTGCACCTGGAGCAGTCCTTCGCCTCGCCCTTCGTAGCCGGCGTCCCAGACGGCGGTGTTGAGCATACAGGAGTTCCGCATCAGCGACGACCGCGGGTAGATGAAGCCGACGTGACCCTCGGGGATGTGGACCGTCTCCGCGTAGCGGACGATGTAGCCACCCGCCGGCAGGTAGTACGAGTCGGTTCCTTCGTCCCGTTCCTCCCGTTCGACGGCCTGCCGCTCGCCGATCTCCTTCCCGTCGACGCCGATGCGGCCAGGGTCGCGCTGCTCGAAGACGGCGTCGAGCGTGAGATCGACGCCGTTGGGCTGGATCTGCGCTTCGGTGAGCGGACTGACGTGTTCTGCGACGAACGACCCGGCTTTGTACATGGTCGTTCGTCCACTCACCCGACGAAAAAACTGCTGACTCGTTGCAGAGGATTACAACTCAGACACGAGTTAGTTTAGAACCACGCGCGAAAATTGCCGGACAGCGCTTATTTCACACGGTAATTGGAACGGAAACACGCGGGATTTATATCCGCAGAGGAACGACCAACGGACGTTATGGGACAGACGCTCACAGAGAAAATCCTCGACGATCATCTCGTCGAGGGCGACCTCACGCCGGGTGAGGAGATCGGTATCGAGATCGACCAGGTACTCGCACAGGACACGACCGGAACGATGGTCTGGCTGCAGTTCGAGGCGCTCGACCTCGACGAGGTCCAGACGGAGCTCGCCGCGCAGTACTGTGACCACCAGACCTACCAGTTCGACTTCAAGAACACGGACGACCACCGCTTCCTCCGCTCGGCAGCCGGCACGTACGGTGCCTACTTCTCCCGTCCGGGCAACGGTATCTGTCACAACGTCCACAAGGAGAACTTCGCCGCCCCCGGCAAGACGCTGCTCGGGTCGGACTCCCACACGCCGACGCCCGGTGGCCTCGGCGAACTCGCGATCGGTGCGGGTGGCCTCGACATCGCCGTCGCCATGGGTGGCGGCGCGTACTACGTCGAGATGCCGGAAGTCGTCAACGTCAAACTCGAAGGCGAGCTCCCCGAGTGGGCGACCGCCAAGGACATCGTCCTCGAGATGCTCCGTCGCCTCAGCGTGAAGGGCGGCGTCGGCAAGGTCTTCGAGTACACCGGTGAGGGTGCGGAGTCGCTTACCGTCCCCGAGCGGACCACCATCACCAACATGGGGACCGAACTCGGCGCGACGTCCTCTCTCTTCGAGACCGACGAGAAGACGAAAGACTACCTGGAGCGCCAGGGCCGCGGCGACGAGTACGTCGAACTCTCGGCCGACGAGGACGCGGAGTACGCCGACGAGGTCGTCATCGACCTCGCCGACCTCGAACCACTCATCGCCAAGCCGTCGATGCCGGACAACGTCGTTCCCGTCCGCGAAGTCGAGGGCGAGCGCGTCGAGCAGGTCATCGTCGGTTCCTGTACCAACGGCGGCTACGAGGACGTCCTCCCGGCCGCGAAGATGGTCAAGGACCGCGAGATCGCGAAGCACATCGAGATGATCGTCGCACCCGGTTCGAAGCAGGCCAGCGAGATGCTCGCCCGCCAGGGCTGGACCGCCGAGATGATGGCCGCAGGCGTCAACGTCTCCGAGGCGACGTGTGGACCGTGTATCGGTATCGGCCACGTCCCCGCCTCCGACTCCGTCTCGCTGCGCACGTTCAACCGCAACTTCGAGGGTCGCTCCGGCATCGAGGACGACTCCGTCTTCCTCTGCTCGCCGGAAGTCGCGGCTGCTGCCGCCATCAAGGGCGAGATCGTCGACCCGCGTGACCTCGCCGACGAACTCGGCGACCTCGAGGCGCCCGGCATGGAGCTCCCCGAGAAGTACGACGGCTCGAAGTCCGACATCATCACGCCCGACGAGGCCATCGACGACGACCTCATCAAGGGCCCCAACATCGGCAACGTCCCGCTGAAGGACCCGCTCGCCGCCGACATCGAGGGCGAGGCGCTGCTGAAGATGGAGGACAACATCACGACGGACCACATCATCCCGGCCACGTCGGACATCCTCAAGTTCCGCTCGAACATCGAGCGGCTCTCGGAGTTCACGCTCTCGCGCGTCGACGAGACGTTCGCCCAGCGCGCCGCGGACGCCGACGGCGGCTTCCTCGTCGCCGGCGAGAACTACGGGCAGGGTTCCTCCCGCGAGCACGCCGCGATGTGCCCGATGTACCTCGGCATCGAGGGCGTCCTCGCACAGTCGTTCGCCCGCATCCACAAGGCGAACCTGTTCAACTTCGGTATCGTTCCCCTCACCATCGACGAGGAGACGTACGAGAAGATCGAGCAGGGTGACGACGTCGAGATCGTCGACGACGTCGCCGACGCCGTCGAGTCCGGTGCCGAAGAGTTCACGGTCCGCGTGAACGACGACTGGGAGGCGACGGCCACGTTGAAGGCCTCCGAGCGCGAGCGCAAGATCCTCGCCGCCGGTGGCAAGCTCTCGTGGACGAAACAGCAGTACGAGTCCGACTCCGGCGCTGCACCCGCAGACGACTGAGTCTCCTGCACCGACGACCGTCCCCATTTTTTCGACGCTGCGCTGTGAGCGCCAGCGTTCGCGCGCTGCTCCATCCTCCGTTCGCACTCAGTCGTCGGCCGGGGCGTGTGCTCGCTGCAGTTGCGAGAGGTTGACCGCGTGTTGGAGCGGCGCGTCGGTGGCGTCCGTCTCCTCTCGCGGCGAGAGGTCGTGACCCTCGGCGGCGACGACCGTCTCGGTCGTCTTCGCGGCGGCGAGATGCCACCGGGGCACCGACGTCTCGTACTCGTAGAGCAGTTCGCGCATCCGAGCACGGAGGTCGTCGTCGACGACGGAGATGTCGAGTCGGTAGCGTTGTCGTCGACGCAGCGAGTCGTGGCGGTCGATGCTCGCGTGGAGGTGGGGCGTGTCGAAGTAGTACGGCGAGACGAGCGTCATGACGTGGAGGTAGAGGAACCGCTCGACGCGACGGAGTCCCCGTCGCCAGCGGGGGTCCCGCTCGGTGTCGTCGCCGTGGCCGCTCGTGTGGTCGGCGGTGCGGACGCCGACGTCGCGACGGAGTCGTTCGTCTGCCTTCGGCCGCCAGCGTTCCCACGCGGCGACCGAGTCGGCGAAGTCGTCTCGAATCGCGTCCAGTTCGACGAGCGCACAGGAGACGTGTTCGCCGTGTTCGACGACGTCCAGCCAGTCTCCGGTGCGGGCGAATCCAGTGGCCGTCTCTCGCAGTGTGGAGGGCATGTGGTCGGTGAGTGCGGGTCGTCGACCCGTCGTTCTCGTCTTGAGACGACGACGGTCGCCGGTATAACTCTGGAGTGACTGTGTGTGTCGTACACACTCCGTACCGACGGTAGGCCGGGGATACCACGGAACGGACGTCGAGTCGTCTAGCCGCACCGTTTTTAGCGGTGAAGTGCTAACGTCGGCCCGTGACAACTGCTCCCGCGGACAGTCGGCCGCTCTCCATCCGGCAGGTCGAGCGCGCGGATCTGCTGGACGTCTTCCGCATCGAGAAGCAGTGCTTCTCCCAACCGTGGCCGTACGCCGCTTTCGAGCAGTTCCTCGACGAGTCGGGGTTTCTCCTCGCCGAACGCGACGGCGTCGTCCTCGGCTACACCGTCGCCGACGTCGTCCCGAACTACGGCCGGGACATCGGCCACATCAAGGACCTCGCGGTCCACCCGGAGTCCCGCGGACAGGGCATCGGCCGGACGCTACTGAACCGAGCGCTCACGGACCTGTTCGTCGACGACGTCGGCCTCGTCAAACTAGAGGTCCGCGAGAGCAACGACCCGGCGCTCGCGCTCTACCGCGACGAGGGGTTCGAACCGATGCGACGCGTCCCCCGCTACTATCAGGACGGCGAGGCGGCGCTCGTGATGGTGCTCGACCTCGACGAGTGGGCGACGGGGACGCCGGCCGGCCCGGATCTCGACGTCGCCGTCGACGCCGACGGCAACGACAGGTGACGCCGCCGACGGGCTCGGAGTGCGCGCTCCTTTTGTCTCTCGGTGTCGAACGGCGCGTATGGGATACGCCTGCCCGGTCTGCGACGTGCCACAGCGCGACGGGAAGCATCTCGCCAACCATCTGGCGTTCACGGCGCTGCTCCGCCACGAGGACCACGAGACGTGGCTGGACGACCACGTCGACGGCTGGAGCGAGCTGAACGCTCCCGAACTCGCCGACCGCGTCGTCGACCACGCCGACGAGCGGGACTTCGAGGAAGTGTTCGAGGACACGACCGACGGACACGACCACCCGCACGACCACGCCGGCGGTCGCGGCGGTCCGGCTATCCGGCAGGGGGGGAACCTCGACGGCGAGACCCAGCAGGTGCTCCGCGAGGCACAGGAACTCACCGAGCAGATGATGGCGGGCGACGAGGACGCCGCGGACGACCCCGCCGAGACGGACGCGGCCGACGACGACGAGCAGTAGCCACCGAACCGAGAGACGGAAAGGTGTAAGCGTCGCGCGCGAGACCACCCGAACATGGAGACAGAGGGGGTCTACGCACCCGAGACGATCGAGGAGGCGAGCGACGCCTACGCAGACGCCGGTCCCGCCGCTCAGGTCGTCGTCCGCGAGACGGTGCGGGCGATGGCGTTCGACCGCGAGGAGTACCGCGACCGCGTGACGAGTGACGTCGTCGAGACGGCCCGCGACGCGCTGTTCGCCTCGCTCTTGGAGGTTCACGTCGGCGACCGAGCGGCGTTCGACGAGTGGCGGGAGAGCCACCCCGACTACGAGATCCACGAGACGGGTAGCGAGAACGTCGACAACGTCGTCTGGCACGCTGCCCCCTTCGCGGAGACGGCCGTGGCCGCGACCTACCAGAAGGAGCGCGACGCCGCCGTGGGGACGCTCCGGCGACAGGCGTTCGGTCGGATTTATCGACCGGCGTTCGAGGAGTAGTCTCTCGCTGGCGGTCGAAACCACCATACCCACCGCTCCCCAACTCCACCCGTGCGACGCGTAACGCGAAATCTCCTCGTCGGTATCGGTCTCGTCGTCGTCGCCCTGCTGGCGCTCGGCGCGTTGCCGAGCTATCTCGGGACGGGCGATCCGTACTATCTGACCGCCGAGACAGCAGACAGGACGAACGAGTCGGTCGAGACGGTCGACGTCAGCAACGTCTCGGCCCGGCGCTACCCCTACCTGACGGGGGCGCTCGAAGACGGCCGATCGGACGGCTACCGGAAGGGGCCGCTCGGTCTGAAGGGGTCGTTCACCCACTCGCCGTTCGACGAGTTCGACTCGCTCGTCGTCCAGAACCCCGACGCCCGCGACGGCGACGCCGTCCTCGTGGAGTATAAGGGCGAGCGCTACCGTGTCGAAGTCGTCCACCCATGAGCGAGCAGTCAGACGGCCGTCGACACGAACAGCTTCCCGACCCCGAGTGGCCCGTCCTCGACTCGCAAGTCGAGTACGAGACGGGCTGGTTCACCGGCGGCTACGACCTCGTCGAACAGCCCGACGGGAGTCGGAAGAAGTACTACTGGGCCGAACTCGCGACGGCTGTCGTCGTCGTCGCCGTCACCGACGGGCAGGTGCTCTTCGTCGAACAGTACCGGCCGACCATCCGCGAGACGCAACTAGAACTTCCCGCCGGCATCGTCGAGGGCGGCGAGTCGTTCACGGCCGCCGCCGCACGCGAACTCCGCGAGGAGACCGGCTTCGACCCGTCGAGCACGTCGCTGCTGCAGGAGTTCTGGTGTTCGACCGGGCTGCTCCGGCACCGCCGCGGCTTCGTGTTCGCCGAGGGGCTCGAACTCGGCGAGCGCGAACTCGACTCCAACGAGTTCCTGACGCCGCGGTCGATCCCGGTCGACGAGGCGCTCGACGTCGCTCGCGCGTCACCGACCAACGACGCGACGGTCGAGGGGATCCTGCTCGCCCAGGACGAAGGGTTGCTGTAGGCGAGGCACTTATCCACCTCGGTCGTTTGGTGCCTGTATGGACGGCGAAATCTCCCCCGAGGAGGTCGAAGAACTCCTTCGGAGCGACGCCCCACCCCGAATCGTCGACATCCGCCAACCGGCGTCGTTCTCTCGGGGACATATCCCCGGCAGCGAGAACGTCCCCTTCAACGAACTCCCCAACCGCATCGCGTCGCTCGAGGGTGCAGACCACATTGTCACCGTCTGCCCTCACGGACAGGCGAGCGTCCAGGCGGCCCGACTCATCAAGTCCTACGAGGGAACCGGCGAGGCCCGCGTCGACAGCATGGCCGGCGGACTCGACGCCTGGTCGGGCGACCTCGAGACCGACGTCGAACAGGCGACGGCCGACGAGGGACCCGACGCGCCGTTCTGAGCGGTCTCCCTCCCCTCTCTCGCGTTCTCGGACTCGTCTCGCTTTTCGCTCCCCGCTCGCTGTTCTCCGGTTCGCGCCCCGGACTCACCGCGTCCGCCACCTCGCCGCGACGAGAGTCACGACAATCCCGACGACCGCGGCGAACAGCGTGACGACCCATCCGAACCCGGGCGTCGTCGTCGACGACTCGCCCGCCGCCGAGGTCGCTCCCTCGTCGACGGCGGCCGCCGTCCCGTCGGTCGCGGCGACGACGTCGACGAGTATCGTCGTCGGCCCACCCGCGTCGAGCCGGTACGTCCCCGGGATCGACGGCATCACCGTCGTCGACACGGTGGTCTCGCTCTCGGCGTCGACACGCACCCGCTGGCGGGAGACGACCTCCTCGTCGAGTCTGACCGTCACCGTCGTCGCCGCCGGACGCGACTCGGGGTTCCTCACCGTCGCTCGCACGGTCACTTCCTCGCCCGCACGGACCCGGAGCGGCGTCGCCGACAGGTCGACGACCTGCGCCTCCGCTGGGTCGCGGACGAACACGGTGTACCGCTCCTCGCCGACCGTGAGCGTGTAGGTCCCCGTCGTCTCGAACGTCCGACCGACGGTCTCGGTCGCCGTCTCTCCCGAGTCGAGTTCGCCCGTGAGTCGCTCGACGACCTGCCCATCGGTGCGAACCGCCACGTCGTACGACCCTCGACTGCCGCCGTCGTTGGTCACGTCGACCGGGAGTTCGAGCGTCTCGTTCGGCACGAGGACGACGCCGGCGCGCGTGACGGTCCCGTTCCGGTACGGTCCGGTCACGCGCGCCGGCGTCGACGGGTCGACTGTGAACCGCGCGTCGACGTGCGGCGGGAACGGGCCGAACGCGTCGACGTGCTGGGGGTGCGTCCACGTCGACGGGGCGTTTCGCGTCGTCGCGTACCGTGTTCCGTCCTCGCGGACCGACGCGTTGCCCGCGTCGCCGACGAACCTCCAGAACCGCTCGGCGGTGACGGTCCCCTCGTGATCGTTCGTCGCCGCGAGCACCGTGTCGAGCGACGCCTCACCGTCGGAAGCGACGCGGATGCGGTAATCCAGATAGCCCGCGACAAGCGCTCCCTTGTGGTAGTGGCCCTCCCGTCCCCACGTCGTGGGCGTCGCGAGCACCGTCTCCGCGTAGGGATCTCTCCCGCCGAGTGCGAGCCACCCCGCGAACTCGCTGTAACCGATTCGGCCCTGCTGGAGCGTCAGTGCGGCCGCGTAGTAGGTCGCGCTCCCCTCGGTGAGCCACCTGATCTTCGTCGCCGGCCGATACGACTGCCGGCTGTGGACGTACTCGTGGAGCCAGACGTTGTTCGGCGTCGAAAGCGACTCGTGGTCCCGCACCCAGATGTCCGACTCGCCGGTGTGGAGCCCGCGGACGCCCCACTCTATCCCCTCCGTCGGTGCCGCGACGACCAACACCCGATCGTCGCGCTCGCCGACGCGGAGTCGATCAGAGGCGTCGGCGTAGCTGTCGAGGATCGCCGACGGCTCCGCCGACAGCCGTGCCGCCTCGGGGACGACGAGTCGGAACCGTTGTCCGTCGGCTTCGCGTCGGTGGTCGGTGTACTCACCGAGGAAGACGAACTCGCTGCCGACGACGCCCTCGCCGTCGACGGTCGTCGACCGCGTGAGCGACACCTCGCTCCCGTGCCACGCCCAGCGCGTCCCCGCCGAGGGACGGCGGAACAGCGCCCACGGGCCGACGTCGGCGAAGAGGTAGCTCCCGTCGCTGGCCAGCGGGAGTCGGCCGTTCGCCGTCTCGTTCACCGAGAGCCGGTAGGTGAGCCTCGGCCGGTCGGTGTCGCCCTGCCAGCGGTATCGGCCCGTCGACTGCCGCGTGAACCCGTCGCTGGAGACGACCGTCGCGTTCGCCGGGAGGCGCGTCTCGACCCGGGTGACGCGACTCGGGACGTCGTACTCGAGTACCACGGCCACCTCTCCTGGGCGTTTCGGCGTCAGTCGGAACGTCGTCGTCAGGTCGAGCGTCTCGGCCGTCGACGACTGCGTCAGCCGCGCCGTCCGGTCGGCGTCGACGTCGCTCGGCGCGGTGCCAGCGACCGGTGCGACGGCACCCGCGAGCGTCGCGAGGACAACCAGGAAGACGACGCCACGGACCATGCGGAGCGTTCGCCGGTCGGGCTAATGACAGTTGTCCCCACGGTGCAGTGGCTCTCGGTACGGTTCTGGAAAAAATCGCTCGACGCGCCGGCGTTACAGTACGATCACGCGACGTTGAAGCCCTTGTCGCGGAGGAAGTCCTCCACGCGGCCGGTGTGGTTGCCTTGGAGCTCGATAGAGCCGTCCTCGACCGTCCCTCCGCAGGCGAACTTCGACTTCAGGTCCGAGGAGAGACTGTCCATGTCGACGTCTTTCGGGTCGAACCCCTCGATGATCGTTACCTCTTTTCCGTAGCGGCGCTCGTCGATGCGGATGCTGATCTCCTGGGACTCCTTGGCCACGTCCTCGCAGACGCAGAGTTCCTGGGGCAGCCCGCACGTCGAGCAGACTTCCGACATTACAGTCCCAATCTACACGATGGGGATATTAAACAGTATCGGGACTTTGCACACCGGCGGAAAAGACGGCGACGACGACTGTTCGCGATCAGTTCCGGCGTCGACCGACGACCGGCAACTGCTCGCGGACTAACTCGTCGACGAGTTCGATTGCGCGGTCCGCCTCGTCGCGTGAGACACCCGGCCCGTAGTGGGCCCGTTCGTAGAGACGCCCGACCTCCGTCGCCCGCTCGTCGAGGCCGACCTTCGATAGCGCCGTGAGATAGCTCCGCGGCGTCTCACGCGGCCGACGCGGCCTGTACTGCCGTTCGAGCAGATACTCCAGCCGACCGAACGCTCGTTCGGTGTCGGTCGTCGGATCACGTCGCGCCCCCTGGTAGTACATCCAGACGAAGCGTGCGACCCGCGTCGTCGCGCCGGTCCGTCGCGCTCCGGCGGCGAGTCCGACCATCAGCGCCAGTCCCACCCCGAGCGTCTCACGCGACGGCAGCGACGGCAGTCCGCCGCTCGAGTCGGGCGTCGTCACGGGACTCGTCGCGGCCGACGACCCCCCGCCCGCCGCGTCGCTGAGGATGCGGTTCGGGTTCAGCGTCGATCGGTTCGTCGTCGACTGGTTCGTCGCGTTCTCCTCGCCGGGCGTCGATGTCTCGGTGTCCTCCTCGCCGGGCGTCGGTGTCTCGGTGTCCTCCTCGCCGGGCGTCGGCGTCTCCGGCGTCGTCTCGTCGGTGTCGACGCCCTCCGCTTGGTTCTGGCGCGCCTCCTCCAGTCGGGCGTTCTCGGCGTTCTCCCGCGCGTCGCCGGGCGTCGGATCGAAGTCGACCCACCCCACCTCGGGGAAGTAGATCTGAACCCAGGCGTGGGAGTCGAGTCCACGAACGACGTACTTGTCGTCGGCGACCTGCTGGCCCGACGTGTAGCCGGTGACGAACCGCGCCGGGACGCCCTGTGACCGGAGCATGACGACCATCGACGTCGCGTAGTAGGTACAGTATCCCGCATCCATCTCGAAGAGGAACGACTCGGTGATGTCGCCGTCGGGTCGCTGGACCGTCAGCGAATACTCCTTGCTCGACTCGAGATACCGCTCGATGGCCCGTGCCTTGTCGTAGGCGTTGGTCTCGTTGCCGGCGATCTCCGCGGCCTGCTCGCGGACGCGGTCCGAGGTGGTGCCCGGCAGTTGGAGGTAGTTCTCCGCGACGCGATCGGGGTAGTCGTCGCCGGAGCGGCGGAGCTGCTCGCGGGTGTAGCGCGGCACCTCCGAGCGGACCTGGAAACTGTCGTTCGTCTCCAGCGTCTCCGTCGTCACGACGCTCCCCTGGTGGGTGACCCGAAGCGACGACTCCGAGATACCGTCGACCTTCACGGGCCTCCACGCCGCCGGCAGCGCAGACATCTGCGTCTTCGCCTCCACGTTCTGGACGACGGTTCGCGAACTCCCCGGCGGCCCGCCGAGTCGCCCCGAGTACGCCTCGTCCTCGCCGGAGCGCACCCAGCCGTCGCCGGTGTAGCGGTCGTACGCGGCGGTCTGCCAGTACTCCCTGGAGTCGCTTCTGACCTCGAAGCGGACCTCCGGCGACAGGCGGATGCTCCCGAGGATGTTCACCTGGTCGTTCGAGGAGACGAGACTCGACTCGACGGTCGGCGACCCCCGGTCCTGTAGGAGCGGTTGAGCCGCGCCGCCGGGGACGACAGAGAGCGTCGCCGACAGGACGACCATCGCCGCCAACACGAGCGCGAGCGTGTCGAGCTGTGCGGCCCACGCACTGCGGTCACCGAGCGTCGCGAGGCCGACGGCGGCCGCCGCGCCGACAACGCCGAACAGCGTCGTCGTCGTCCCGGCGTCGCCCGTCAGCACGAAGAAGACGAGCGCGCCGCCGCCGACGACGACCGACCAGACGTACTTCCGTCGGACGGCGAGGTACCACGAGAGAAACACCGGACCGGGGGCGATGGCGAGCGCCCACGTGCCGGCCTTCGTCAGTCGGAGCACAGAGAGCCCGGTCAGGAGGGCGACCGTGTCCGAGACGACCCGCTCGACGGTGAACAGCGCCCGGTTGCTCGCCGGCACCGAGAAGAAGTACGCGGCCAGCCCGCCCCCGAGGATGAGCGCGGTGAGGACGAGCGCGCTCCGCACGCGGAGGAACCGGCCGAGCACCGTCGCCAGCGCGAGCGTCGCGCCGACGACGAGCAGCAGCGTCGTGCTGCCGCCGACGACGTCCGTGACGTGGTAGAGCACGCTCAGATACGAGAGCGTCAGGGCGACCACCCCGAGCAGCGCCGGTTGGCGGAGGTCGAAGCCGGATTCGCCTCCGACCCCGCCCCCCTCTCCGTCTCTGGAGACAGCCGTCATGCGGTCGTCCCCCTCGGCGGTCCATCCGCCGTCGCCGACAGCGTCTCGCGTCCCTGCACGTCGTCGAACGTCAGCCGTCGGTCTCTGAGTCTGATCTCGACGCTCGAGTCGCGTGCTTCGACGACGACGTCCGCCTCGTCGGTCGGCACCGGCCCGTCGACGACCCGTGCGCAGTGTTCGAGGAGGCGCGTCCGTCCGACGCGGTCGGCGTCGGCCTCGACGCGCCCGTTCGGAAGCGCCAGCGCCACCGGGACGTCCGCGTCGTTGAGAGCCGCGGCGAGACTCGCGACCGCCTCGGCCAACCGGTCGGCCCCCGCGGCCGTCGTGCCGCCGGCGATGGTGACGTCGACGAGGTCGCGGTCGGCGGTGAACTCCTGGACGACGAGGTCGTCGCGCTTGGCGCTGGACTTCCAGTGGACGTCTCTGAGTGCGTCGCCGCGGACGTACTCCCGAAGGTTGTCGAACTCCGCGCGCTCGTCGGCGCTGTCGGTCTCGTGCAGGGCGAGGAGGTCACGTCTGACCCCGCCGGCGACGCCGTAAACCGTCGGATACGCCAGAAACGAGTCGTCGCCGGAACAGCGGAGCTCTCGCTCGAACAGACCGAAAACGTCCCGACCGACGACGCGGGCGGGACCGAGTCGGTGCTCGCCGCGGGTCTCGTAGGTGACCGAGTAGGTGACCGGTCCGTCGCCGACGGTGGTCGTCGTCTCCCGCTGTTCGCTCGTCAGTCCCTCGCTGACCTCGTCCGTGACGGTGCCGACGAACGGGCGGCCGACGTCGCGGAACCGAAGGGTCACCTCGTGTGTCGACCCGACGAAGTCGTCCCCTGGGACGTCGCGGTCGACGGTCGGTGGGTCGAGACTCCGGATCTGGAGCGCGCCGGCCGCGAGCGCGACGACGCCGGGGAGGACGACGGCGTTCAGCGCGCGGGCACCGAAGAGGGCGGCGAGGACGAACCCGCCGACGCAGACGGCGACGAGCGCCTTCCCGCGGCGGGTGAGCCTCATTCGACCGCGACGGCGTCGAGGGCGTCCTCGACGACCGCCCCTCCGGTCTCCGTCGCCGACTGTGTGACGATGCGGTGGCTGAGGACGGTCGGCGCCTCCGTCTGGACGTCGTCCGGGACGACGTAGTCGCGTTCGTCGAGCACCGCTCGCGCCTGTGCGGCCCGGAGCAGGGCGATGCTCCCTCTGGGGCTGACGCCCAACTGCGCGCGGTTCCGGGTGTAGCCCGCGAGTCGACTGACGTAGCTACGCACTGGCTCCGACACCTCGACCTCGGCGACGGTCGTACGTGCCCGTCGGAGTTCCTCGACCGTCGCGACGGGTTCCAGCGACTCGATGGGGTGTCGTCCGGCGACCCGGCCCAGCATGTCGGTCTCGGCGGCCTCGTCGGGGTAGCCCAGTCGCAGTTTCTTCATGAACCGGTCGATCTCGGCGACCGGCAGGTCGTACGTCCGCCCCTGTTCGACGTCGTTCTGCGTCGCGACGACGGTAAAGGGGTCGGGGAGTTCGCGCGTCACGCCGTCGACGGTCACCTGTCCTTCCTCCATCGCCTCGAGCAGCGACGACTGGGTCTTCGGCGGCGCGCGGTTGATCTCGTCGCCGAGCACCAGGTTCGCGAACACGGGTCCGGGCTGGAACTCGAACTCCCGCGTCTGCTGGTTGAAGACGTTCACGCCGGTGACGTCCGACGGTAGCAGATCGGGC
This sequence comes from Halogranum amylolyticum, assembly GCF_900110465.1. Classification (GTDB taxonomy): domain Archaea; phylum Halobacteriota; class Halobacteria; order Halobacteriales; family Haloferacaceae; genus Halogranum; species Halogranum amylolyticum. The sequence continues at coordinate 73,692 of NZ_FODV01000008.1, read as the reverse complement.
GTGAACTGCACCCGCTTGAAACTGCCGTCGACCGACCTCGCGAGCGAGCGTGCGAGCATCGTCTTGCCGACGCCCGGCACGTCCTCCAAGAGGAGATGACCGCGGGCGAGCGTGGCGATGAGGATGTGCTCGATGGCGTCGTGGTGACCGACGATGACCCGTTCGACGTTCTCGGTGATGCGCGCGCTCAGGTCGGCGGCCTCGGACACTGGGAGTGCGGTACGGTCGCTGACTTCGGCCTCGGTCGTCTCTGCGTCAGTCATTTGTATCTCTGGGGACCCGCCGAACACTGCTCCGGCAGCTGATAAGTCTCTTGTGCCGGACTGTGGTTCGCCGTTCGTGGTCCGTGCACACGATTCACAGGCTCTCTTGTCACGGAAACCACCTAACTCTGCCGGGAGGTAACGCGGTCCCCTCGTCCGACTGCATCTCGACTACCGACTCGTTTCCCGGTCGCTTAAGCCCGTTCGTCACCCCCGTTCGGACATGACTTCGGTGACCGGCCCACCCGAGAAGATGGTCGCCGTCCGCGAGGACCTCACGCCGATGATGTCGCAGTATCTCGCCCTCTGTGAGGAGTACGAGGCGTCGCTCGTGCTCTTCCAGGTGGGCGACTTCTACGAGGCGTTCTGCGACGCGGCGGCGGCCGTCGCCCGCATCTGCGAGGTGACGCTCACCAAACGCGAGGACTCGACGGGCACCTACCCGATGGCGGGCATCCCCATCGACAACGCCGCCTCCTACGTCGAACGCCTCCTGGACGCCGGCTACCGCGTCGCCGTCGCCGACCAGGTGGAGGACGCCGAGGAGGCCTCCGGACTCGTCGACCGTGCGGTGACCCGAATCGTCACGCCGGGCACCGTCGTCGACGAGGAACTGCTGTCGGCGGGGACGACGAACTACGTCGCCGCCCTCGCCCGCGAAGACGACGTGTTCTCGCTGGCCGCAGTCGACGTCTCTACCGGCGAGTGTCTCGTCACCAGCGCCGACCGCGAGCGAATCGTCGAGGAACTCGAACGCGTCGCACCCGCCGAGCTGCTCTTCGGGTCGGACGTCGACGCCGACGCCTTCGACCCCGACGTCGTCGCCGCCGAGGCGATGGTGACCGACTTCGACGCCGACGCCTTCGACCCCGACTCCGCTCGCGACACGCTCGCCGGGTACGTCCCCTCCCCGGAGGCCGTCGTCGCCAACGACGCCGAACTCCGGGCGTGCGGCGGCCTGCTCGCCTACGCCGAGTACACGCAAGGCGACGAACGGTTGGACTACGTCTCACGGGTGACGCGCTACGACCCGCGGGAGTCGCTTCGACTCGACGCGACGGCCTTGCGAAGCCTCGAACTGTTCGAGACACGTGGGGCGAGTTCGGGCCACGCACTCGTCGACGTGCTGGACGACACCGCCTGTGCGCTCGGTCGTCGGGAACTAACCCAGTGGCTCCGCCGGCCGCTCGTCGACCGCGAACGTATCGCGGCGCGGCACGACGCCGTCGCGGAGTTCGTCGAGACGCCGCTCGTCCGCGAAGCGGTTCACGAACGGCTCAAAGACGTCTACGACGTCGAGCGACTCGTCGCGCGGGTCTCCCGTGGTCGGGCGAACGCCCGCGACCTGCGCTCGCTGAAGACGACGCTCGACGTCGTCCCCGAACTCAGAGCCGAGCTGCGCGACGTCGACGCCGAGCGACTCCGCGAACTCCGCGACGCGCTCGACGAACTCGCGGACGTCCGGGAGTTGATCGACCGCGCCGTCGCCGAGGACCCGCCCGTCGAGATCACGGAGGGCGGCGTCGTCCGCGAGGGGTTCGACGACGAACTGGACGACCTCCGGCGGACGGAACGGGAGGGTCGCGAGTGGGTGGCCGACCTCGAAGCGAGCGAACGCGAGCGGACGGGGATCGACTCGCTGGACGTCGGCTACAACCAGGTCCACGGCTACTACATCGAGGTGACGAACCCCAACCTCGATCGGGTTCCGGACGACTACCAGCGCCGGCAGACGCTGAAGAACTCCGAGCGGTTCTACACGCCCGAGCTCAAACGCCGAGAGGACGAGATTCTGGGCGCCGCAGAGCGGGCCGACAAGTTGGAGTACGAGCTGTTCACCGACGTCCGGAGCGACGTCGCCGCCGAAGCCGACCGGGTGCAGGCGGTCGCCGCGGCGCTCTCGGAACTCGACGTGCTCGCGACGCTGGCGGCCGTCGCCGTCGACAACGACTACGTCCGCCCGACGTTCCACACCGACGGGGAGCGCGGTATCCACGTCGAGGGTGGTCGCCACCCCGTCGTCGAGCGCACGCGGTCGGAGTTCGTCCCGAACGACACCCGACTCGGCGGCGACGAGGGGAACGTCGCCGTCGTCACCGGGCCGAACATGTCCGGGAAGTCCACCTACATGCGGCAGGTCGCGCTGATCGTCGTGCTGGCGCAGACCGGGAGTTTCGTCCCGGCCGACGCCGCACGGCTCCCCGTCGTCGACCGCGTGTTCACCCGCGTCGGCGCGAGTGACGACATCGCGGGCGGCCAGTCGACGTTCATGCGCGAGATGGCCGAACTGACCGACATCCTCCACGGTGCGACCGAGCACTCGCTGGTCCTCTTGGACGAGGTCGGTCGCGGCACCTCGACGGCGGACGGTCGGGCCATCGCCCGTGCGACGACGGAGTTCGTCGACGACGAGGTCGGCGCGTACACGCTGTTTGCGACCCACTACCACGAACTCACGGCCGTCGCCGACGAGCGCGAGGACGTGTTCAACCTCCACTTCACGGCGGAGAGCGACGGTGACGACGTGACGTTCCTCCACCGCGTCGAACCCGGCGCGTCCTCCTCGTCGTACGGCGTCGAGGTCGCACGGATGGCGGGCGTCCCCGACCGGGTCGTCGCCCGCTCGCAGGAACTGGTCGAGAGCGAGGCCGGTGGGAGCGACGCGAACGGCAGAAGCGATGCGGAAGACAGAAACGACGTCGACGACGCACCGGGCGACGAGGAGGGTTCACCGGACGAAACCCGCAAGTCGCCGCGGCCCCAACCACGGTCGAACGGACACGGCGAGGTGGGTGCCCAAGAGGCCGGGCGGCAGACGACGCTGACGAACGGCGTCGGTGGGGGCGACGGGGCCGAGACACCGCGACACGGACGCGAGGCGGCGCTCGAAGCGGTCGCCGCCGAGCTCGACGCCGTCGACGTCGCCCAGACGACGCCGCTGGAGGCGCTCACCACGCTGAACGACCTCAAGAACCTACTCGATGACAGTTAGAAGACTCGACAGCGAGACGGTCGAACGCATCGCCGCGGGCGAGGTGGTCACTCGCCCGGCGAGTGTCGTGAAGGAACTCGTCGAGAACAGCCTCGACGCCGGCGCGGGGAGCGTCACCGTCGAGGTCGACGGCGACGGGACCGAGCGGCTGAAAGTCGCCGACGACGGTCACGGGATGTCCGAGGCGGACGCCGAACTCGCCGTGGACCACCACACGACGAGCAAGCTGAGCGGGAGCGACGACATCGAGCGCGTCTCGACGCTCGGCTTCCGGGGCGAGGCGCTGCCGAGCGTCGCCGCCGTCGCGACGCTCGACGTGACGACGAACGACGGCGGCCCACGCGGCACGCGGGTGCTCGTCGAGGACGGCGAGACGACCACGTCGCCTGCGGGCCGGGCGACCGGGACGACCGTCGAGGTCCGAGAGCTGTTCCACAACCGGCCCGCCCGACGAAAGTCGCTTTCGAACACCGAGTTCGGCCGGATCAGCGACGTCGTCTCCCGCTACGCGCTCGTCCGACCCGACGTCCGGTTCCGGCTGCGTCACGACGGCCGCGACGTGTTCTCTACGCCCGGCTCCGGGAGCTACACCGACGCCGTCCTCGGCGTCTACGACCGCACCGTCGCCGGCCAGAGCACGACGTTCGACCACGAGGCAGCGGTCGAGATCGACGGCGACGAGCACTCACTCACCGTCGAGGGACTGCTCGTCTACCCCTCGGTGACGCGCTCCCGTCGCGACCACGTCCACGCCGCCGTCAACGGGCGGGTCGTCGGCAACGCGGGGCTGAAGCGCGCCGTCGTCTCGGGGTACGGGACGCTGCTCCCCTCGGGTCGTGACCCGATCGCCGTCGTCTCGGTGTCGCTCTCGCCCGCGCTTGTCGACGCCAACGTCCACCCCTCGAAGGACGAGGTGGCGTTCGCCGACGGCGACGCAGTCGAGTCTGCCGTCGAGGAAGCAGTCCACGAGGCGCTGACGACCGCCGACCTCCGGCAGAGCGGCGAGGTGGCGATGGATCTGGAGACGACGCTCGAACGCGTCGACGGCGACTCGCTGTTCGACGAGGTGACCGTCATCGGCCAGTTCAGAGAGCTCTACCTGCTCTGTGAGGCCGACGACGACCTGCTCGTGGTCGACCAGCACGCCGCCCACGAGCGCATCAACTACGAACGACTGCGAGCGGCGCTGGCGGACTCGCCGGTCGACTCGGCGCTCGTCGACCCCGCCGAGACCGTCTCGCTCTCGCCTGCGGAGGCCGCCGTCGCCGCCGACGAACGCGAGACGCTCGCGCGACTCGGCTTCGAGTTCTCGACGTTCGGCGGCGGGACGTATCGAGTGACGGGGCTTCCGGCCCCGCTCGGTCGCGTGGCCGACGTCTCGGCGTTCCGGGACGCCGTCGACGCGCTCCGCGCCGGCGACGACCCCGAGGACGCCCGCGACGAGTTGCTGAAGGATCTCGCCTGTCACCCGTCGCTGAAGGCCGGCGACACGCTCGACGGCGAGACGGCGGCCGATCTGCTGGGCCGCCTCGGCGAGTGCGAGCGACCGTTCGCCTGTCCACACGGGCGGCCGACGGTACTCTCCATCGACGAGGAGACGTTCGCGACGGGGTTCGGCCGCGGTGGGACGCGACTCGGGTGACGCGCTCGCCACCTCGCGCGCTCCACGTCTCGGACAACTGCTAAGTTCTGCGACGGCTATCTCGAAGCATGGGTCTCACCGACCGGACCACCGACCTGTTGAACACCCGCGTGAACGCCCTCCTCGACCGCCTCGAAGACGACGCCGAGAGCGCAGACTACGCCGTCGAACGCCTCCGCGACGAACTGAGGCGCGTCAAGGAGGCGATTCTCGACCTCGTCACCGAGAAGAAACGACTGGAGCAGCGGCGCGACCGACTCCAGGAGCGGATCGAGGAGCGAAACGAGCAGGCCCGCGAGGCGGTCGCCGCGGGCCGCGACGACCTCGCCCGCGAGCTGCTTCGGAAGAAACAGCGCGAGTTGAACGACCTGGAGGACCTCGACGAGCAGATCGCCGACCTCGCCGACGCCCAGGAGGAACTCGTCGAGCGCAGCGAGGAGCTGGAACGTCGGGTCGACCACTACCGCGCCGAGCGCGCCCGGACCGCCGCCCGCGAGACGGCCGCTCACGCCGACCTCGCGGCGAAGGGCGGCGTCGGCGACGTCGGCGGCGAGGCCGGTCGCTACGCCGACTCCGCCGCCGAGGAGATCGACGAGCGCGAGGCCCGCGCCGCGGCGCTCGAAGAGCTGGAGGAGCGCGGCGTCTTCGACGACGAGGAGGATCTCGAGGCGGAGCTCGCCCAGTTGCGGACGGACGACGAGATCGAGGACGAGCTGTCGACGATTCGTAAGGAGATGGGGAGAGACGAGCGGAAGACGGACACCGGTGAGAGGCGGCGGGACGACGCGGACGACCTCGACGACTCGGAGTAGCTACCACTCCTTGCAGTCGGCGCAGACGAACCGTCCGTCGTCCTGCCAGCGTTTCTGCACCGTGACGTCACAGGCGTCGCAGCCGACGCCCTCGGGCGAGAAGCGGTAGGTCGGCGTGGCCGGTTCGGTCTGCGCTCGCTTCTCGCTCTCGTCCTCTCCGGTTTCGTCGGCGTTGCTCTCCACGAAGTCGTCCAGCGACCGATCCTCGTTCATGGTTCGTCCTGTCGGCGACCCTGTTTAGGGGTGACGACTGTCGCTCCCATTTCGCGAACACGATGACGTATCGACTCGACATCCTCCACACGACTGAAGTCGTGGGATTCCCCGAAGGGGAGTTTGCGGCTCTGTCTATTCATCGTTCGTCAGGATGGGTGGAACGACTGAGAGTGACGCTGATACCGGCAGAGACACGTTCGGTTTCCACTTCCTCGGGCAGAGAGCTGTGGGGGATCGGGACCAGAAGGAGTGTCTCTTCCTGTTGTGTCTCCACCCACTCTTCTCCAGACTCCGTATCCCAGCAAAAAGGTTTCCAGGCTCCCGATTCGAGACGGGTCCACACGTCCGTATCACCGTAATAACGCCCGTTACTGCATTTGTAGACTGTCTCTGTCTCCCTGTCGTTCGATTCGGTCATCTGTTCTCTCCTCCCATCTCCACCGGTTGTCGGCCGAAGTGCTGATAACAGGGTTTTCGTGGTGTGAACGTGGTTCTTTGACACGGGGTCCCGTCCTCACACTCCCGATAACAGAGGTAGTATCCGTCTTCGTTTTGCGGAGGGGACGATCGATCGTCTTCGCCGCTCGTATCCCGATCAAGTTTCTCTTGAATCATGATGTCGATTCGAGCGGCCGTTCATCTCGAACGCTTTCGCGAGTCCGATGACTCGGTGTGAGTGAAGAACTGCAGTTTCCATTTCACTAAACACAGCACTTCACGCGGATAAAGCCTCGGGCGTTTTGAAAAATCGTTGAACATGATACCATGATTGGCCAATTACTGCCCGATTTAGTTTTTCCCTCTACGGATACGTTAGTTCCGTTCGGACTCAGTGGTTGGTTCGGCACAACGATCTCTGACTTCCGCGGTATCGGTAGTTCCCATCTCTTACGCCTCAGAGGAATCTCGTCATCGCTGACTCTACTGACGCATGTGCGCCCTCGTTCAGCACGACCGCCGAAATCTCCCGTCTGACGGCGAGGTCGTCGCGGCGTCTTTGGACACCGATCGAACGGCGCTCACCGTCTCGCCGCTCCGTCGAGTCGCCGATCGCCCACGTCAACCACGAACACACAAGTACCCCTACTGCAAAGGACTCGACATGGTCTCAGTTACGGAGTTCATCGTACAGTTGCTGACGAGCGTGGTCGACCTCGTTCGGATCTTCCTGTTCGACGTCGTCGGCGGCGGCGACCCGCTGTCCATCTTCGCGTTCGTCTCCGGCAGTATCTTCGTCGGCATCTCGGTCGCCTTCTTCGGCTACCTTGTGCTCGGCGCGGTGGCCGAACTGTTCGGCGGCGCTATCAGCTTCGAAGCCGGGAAGCCGCCGCAGCAAGAGTAATCGCCTCCTCGAGGTCGGGGCCCAGCGGCGATCCGACCACGAGACTGTCCGCGTGTTCGCGCACCGCCGCCATTCTCTCGCCGACCTCCTCGACAGTGCCGGCCATGCAGAACGCGTCGACCATCGCGGGCGTCACGAGGCCGAACGCTTCGGAGAACTCGCCCGCGCTGATCTTCTCGCCGATGTCGCTCGCCAGTTCCTCGTCGATGCCGTGGCGAGCGAGCACGGGTGGGGCGGCACCCGCGGCGATGAACGCCACGGGCGGGCGGGCGGCCTCGCGGGCGGCCTCGCCGTCTTCGGCGACGCTCACCGAGGCGTAGGCGGCGAGGTCGAACGCTCCCAACTCACTGAGGCGGTCCTCTTTCCCCTGCTCGACCTGCTCGCGCGCCCACGCGAGGTCGTCAGGGTGCGACCCGTTGAACAGCAGGCCGTCGGCGTGCTTGCCGGCCATCCGGCACATGTGCGGTCCCTCGCCGCCGACGTAGACCGGGATCTCGCCCGGCGGGTCGTAGTTGAGCCCGGCGTCGCGGGCGGTGAACGTCCCGTCGACGTCGACGCGCTCGCCCGCCCAGAGCTTCCGGGCCGTCTTGAACGCCTCGATGACCGGCCGGAGCCCGCGCTGGTCCTCGAGTCCGAGGTTCCGGAGCGTCGAGGGGTCGCCGGGGCCGATGCCGAAGACGGCCCGCCCGTCGCTCGTCTCCGCGAGCGTCGCGACCTTCGAGGCGAGCGTCACCGGGTGGGTCTCGTAGGGGTTGGCGACGCCCGGCCCGAGTCGGATCTCGTCGGTCGCCGCGGCGATGCTCGTCAGGGCGGCGAAGGGGTCGCGGTTGTTGTAGTGACAGCTCGTGAAGACCACGTCGTACCCCTCCTCCTCGGCCCGCACGCCGAGGTCGGTCAGTCGCGAGACGGGATGCTCGGGGGTGAGTTCGACGCCGAACATCAGCCCTCGTACTCCCACTCGCGCAGCGCCTGTCGGACGAAGTCGCTCTCGACGTCCCGGAAGTGGTTGTCGCTGCCGGCGTGGTCGCCGAACTCGAACCCGCGGACGACGACGACGGGCGTCCCTCCGGCACCCTCGCCGGCGACGAGGTTGGCCGCGGCGGCGAGTTCGTCGACGACGTTCTGGACGGTGACGCCGAGCTCCCGCCCGTCGCGGTCGGTCTCGCCACGCCAGTCGCGACTCGCCGAGATCCCTGCCCACCCGATTGCGACGCCGCGCTGGCCGTGGCGGAAGGGTCGACCGCAGGTGTCGGTGACGACGACGTTATCGGCCTCGATCTCGCTACGGATGCGCTCGGCGCTCCGGGTCGGTCGCGTCGGGAGCAAGAGGAGATCGGCGTCCGGGACGTTCGAGCGGTCGATCCCCGCGTTGACGCCGACGTGGCCGAACCTGCTCTCGGTCAGGAGGAACGGTGCCTCCATGATGATCTCGGTGCTCTCTTCGAGCACCGCCTGTGCGAACCGGGGGTCTTTCTCCTCGCCGGCGATCTCGCCGAGGCGAGCGGCGAGTTCCGTCGCTCGCGGCCCCGCCGGGAAGTCGTCGAGGTCTGCCTGTCGACCCTCGGCCTTCGAGACGACGGTGGAGGCGACACAGACCACGTCGTCGTCGCGCAGGTCGACCCGCTCGCGGATGAGTGCCCCGAGGTCGTCTCCCGGTTGAACCTCCGGGAGGTCCGGGACGGCGAACAGTTCCATACCGAGGATGTGTGACGTGCGCTCAAAAGGCCGCCGAAGGTGGCGAAGGGAACCGGTGTCGACGCCGCCGGCCGCTCACTCGCGGTGGAGGTGGACGGTGAACTCGCCGTCCTCGACGTCGAGCGTCATCATCGTCGCCTCGTCGTCCGGGTTCGCGGCCGTCGCCGTCCCCGGGTTCAGCAGCCTGACGCCTTCGACGACGTCGTCCATCGGTTCGTGGGTGTGGCCGGCGACGCCGACGGCGTCCGGACCGGCCTTGTTACGGACGAGACCGGCGACGCGCTTTTCGTACCCCGCCCGCGACCCGGTGCCGTGGGTGACGACGAACGTGACCCCCTCGACGGTGAGCGTCGCGACGTCCGGGAGATCGACGTCCGCGCCGTCGACGTTGCCGCCGACGGCGGTCAGGCTCCCGTCGGCGAGCGACTCGACCAACTCGACCGTCGCCGGCGCGTCGAAGTCGCCGGCGTGAACGGTGTGGTCCGCGGCCTCGACTCGTCTCCGTACCCAGTCGGGAACGTCGCTGGCTCGTCCGGGCAGATGCGTGTCGCTGATGAGCGCTAGTTCCATACTCCGGTCTCCGCTCAGCACCGCAAAAGTCGTTGTGCCCGACGGCAAAGGAGAGCTATGACCGACGTCGTCACCGCCTTTCTCCGCCATCGAGGTCGGATTCTCCTCGTCCGCCGCAGCGACGCGGTCGGGACGTATCCCGATCGCTGGGGTGGGATCTCCGGCTACGTCGAGGGCGACCCGGACGACGCGCTGACCGACGCACGCCGTGAACTCGCCGAGGAAGTCGGGGTACTCGACGCGACGCTCGTCCGGGCGGGCGACCCCATCGAGGTCGTCGACGGCGACCGCGAGTGGACGGTCCACCCCCTCCTCTTCGAGTGGAACGACGACGGCGAACTCGCGCCGAACGAGGAACTGGCGGCCGTCGAGTGGGTCCACCCACCGGCCGTCCTCGATCGGGCGACGGTTCCCGCGCTCTGGGCGGCGTACGAGGCCGTCGCACCGACCGTCGCCGACGTCCGCGACGACGAGACTCACGGGTCGGCGTACGTCTCGGTACGGGCGCTCGAGGTACTCCGCGACTGCGCGGCCGTCGCCGACGACTGGGCGGCCGTGGCGACCGTCGCCCGCGAGCTCCGGGACGCACGTCCCAGTATGGCCGCGCTGCGGAACCGAATCGACCGGGTGATGAGCGAAGCGAGTGAAGCGACCGAGGTCAACGAGACGACTGAAACGACGGAGGCAGCCGAGGCTGGTCACATCCCCGAGGCGGTACGCGACCGGGCGCAGGCCGCCGTCGACGACGCGGTCCGCGCCGACGAGGAGGCGGCGGCGAACGCCGCAGAACTGCTCTCGGGGACCGTCCTCACGCTCTCGCGCTCGGGGACGGTGCTCGGCGCGTTGCTCTCGGCGCGACCCGACCGCGTCGTCGTCGCCGAGTCGCGGCCTGCTCGCGAGGGTGTCGGCGTCGCCGACGAACTCGCCCGTGCCGGACTCGACGTGACGCTCGTCACCGACGCCGCGACGGGCTACGTGCTCGCCGAGGAGTCCGTCGACGCGGCGTTTGTCGGCGCGGACACCGTCTTCGCCGACGCGACCGTCGCCAACAAGGTCGGCACGCGACTGCTCGCGCTGGCCGCGGCGCGGGCGGACGTCCCCCTCTACGTCGTCACCGCCCGCGACAAGATCAGCTCCGGCGACGACTTTCACCCCGAGTTCGGCGACGCCGAGGCGGTGTACGACGGCGACCGCGACGTCGACGTGTGCAACCCTATCTTCGACCGGACGCCGGGCGACCTCGTCGCCGGTCTCGTCACTGAATCGGGCGTGCTCGACGCCGACGAGGTGGCCGAGATCGCCGCCGAGCACCGGCGGATGGCGACGTGGAACGACAGCAACCCCGACAGTAATTAGCGTAAGCTTTCGTACTTTCCCGACGTTACACATCGTTTAACTGTCGAAATCGGTGTGCTGAATAGAGAGCGCGAATCGGTCACGAACGGAGTAGTCGCTATCGACGGGTTGCGTCGTTAGATACAGAGCGCGCATCTTGCAGGATCTCCTACCAATCGTCGCCTGAGAGATTGTCCTTACCGACGCAAGACAGCTACGCACTCCTAACTCGCTCGAGCGTCTAGGTAGGACCATGAGCACGGCCCAGCAACTCCACGACCTCCTCACCGAAGGCAGCGAGCTCAATATCGTCTGTCACAACAATCCCGATCCGGATTGCCTGGCGAGCGCGCTCGCGTTGGGGCGGATTGCGTCAGCGGCGGGCATCGACGAGCGCCACATCTTCTACAGCGGCGATATTTCCCACCAGCAGAATCGGGCGTTCGTCAACCTGCTCGAGATCGACCTCAAACAATTCGATCCCGCGGCCATTCAGGATCTCCCTCCGGGCTCGTTGCTGGCCTTCGTCGACCACTCGGTTCCGGGCGCGAACAATCGGGTTCCCCCGGGAACTGCCGTGGATATCGTGATCGACCACCATCCTGCCGAAGGCATTGATGCCAGGTTCGTCGATCACCGGGAGGAACTCGGGGCCGCTGCGACGATGCTCACCCAGTACGTGCGTGAACTCGACGTCGACCTTGACGATACGCTCGCGACAGCACTCTTGTTTGCCATCCGGAGCGAGACCCTCGGGTTTCTCCGGGGAGCGACCTGTGCGGAATACGACGCGGCGGGCTTCCTTCACGCCCACGCGGATCGGAAGTTGCTTCGGCAGATTTCGAGCCCGTCGGTCACAGGGGAAACCATCGACGCGATTTCGACTGCGATAGACAACCGCATGACGAAGGGGGCAGTGCTCATCTCGCACGTCGGCCGGACGACCGAACGGGATGCGCTCCCCCAGGCCGCCGACTATCTCGCGACGCTGGAGGGCGTCGACACGACAATCATCTTCGGGGTCATCCACGACGCCATTCACCTCAGTGCGCGGTCGCCAGATCCACGCATCCACATTGGGGACGTGCTCAGAGAAGTGTTCGAAGACGTCGGGAGTGCCGGTGGCCACCATGATGTGGCGGGCGGTGAAATCCCGCTCGGGATTTTTGCCGACTACACGACTGACGACGCCCAGTTGCTCGCCATCGTCGAGCAGGTCATTACCGCTCGCCTCGTCGCCGGACTCAAGCTTTCGAACAAGTCGGAGGACTGAACATCCCCCTCTGCCCCCGACTGCGACCCCCAGCCCGAGGAAGAGTCTCTCTCGGGCACTACCGAACTGCTGTATATACCCTCTATCTGTTGCACGCTGCTTCTGATAACTCTCAGAGAGTATACGAGTCGACTGTCCGAACGCTTTCGTCACTCTCGACGGGACCGGGCGACCGGCGATGGCAACCGTCAAAAGCCGCCGCGCAGTAGCCCCCTCTAGGGCGGCCGTGACGACAGTTACCCCCACCGAGCCCCTTGTGACGATGGACTTTCCCGAGCCGCCCTCTCGAACTCGTGAGCGGTGCGTCCGACACTCTACCCCGAAGTCGCAATCTCCTTGAGGACGCTCCCCGCACCGATGCGCATGCACCTCGATCGGCTGTTCGTCCACGACTCCGTCGACATCGTCTTCCCACCACAGCTCTTGCTCGACGAGTTCGCCGACCTCGACGTCGCGGTCGCGGTCGCCGACGACGACACGGAGTTCGGCGCCGGCGACGGCGTCGTCGCGTTCGGTCCGGGTTCGGGGTTCCTCGACGCCGACTGGGTCCACTGCATCCGCGCGGGCTACGACGAGTTCGACGTCGACGCGTACGAGTCGGCGGGCGTGACGCTGACCAACAGCACCGGTATCCACGGGACGGCCATCGGCGAGACGGTCGCCGGCTACCTGCTCTCGTTCGCGCGTCGCCTCCACGTCTACCGCGACGCGCAGGCCGACCACGAGTGGCGCGACCTCCCCTACGCCGAACCGTTCACGCTCGAGGGCGAGCGCCTCTGCGTCGTCGGACTCGGGACGCTCGGCCGGGGGATCGCCGAGCGGGCCGACGCGCTCGGGATGGACGTCGTCGGCGTCCGCCGCTCGACCGACCCGGTGCCCGGCGTCCGCGAGGTCTACGCCACCGAGAACCTCCACGAGGCCATCGAAGACGCCCGGTTCGTCGCGCTGGCGACGCCGCTCACCCCGGAGACGGAGGGGCTGTTCGGCGCGCCGGAGTTCGAGACGATGCGCGAGGACGCCTATCTCGTCAACGTCGCGCGCGGGGCCGTCGTCGACGAGTCGGCGCTGGTCGACGCGCTCGGTTCGGATGCGATCACGGGTGCGGCGCTGGACGTCTTCGAGTCCGAACCCCTGAGTTCGGAGTCGCCGCTGTGGGATCTCGAGGAGGTCGTCGTGACGCCACACGCCGGTGCGCAGACGCGGGACTACCACCGCGACGTCGCCGGGTTGGTGCGGACGAACGTCGAGCGGCTCCGACGTCGCGAGGAACCCGTCAACCGGGTGGTGTAGCCGCGTCGCACCGACTCTCGTGTGACAGCCTCTTCCACACGAAATCGGGCGCGTCGACAAACGAACGGGCTTTTACGCTCGGACGACGAACTGGTGAATATGATTTTCGAGAACCTGCCGACCACGCCCCGGTCGGAGGAGCTCATCGACAAGGCGTTCTCGCGGGCGTCGCGGGCCGGCCGGGCCAAGAGCGGTCTGGAGGCCCAGGAGTCGATGCTGATCACCGCGTCGAACATCCTCTCGGACAACCTCGAGAACGTCGCGGTCGCGTGGCCGGACTTCAGCCTCGTCGACCAGTTCTACTACGAACTGGCCGACGCCATCGTCGACGTCGACGACCTGCGACGGAGCCTCTCTGAGGTGATGTGGGCGAGTCGACAGATATCGGAGCTCCGCAGCGAGTACCAGTCGAAGCTCCGTAACGCCAACCTCGAGACGGGTCGCAAACACCGCAAACAGGCGTTCGCCCGGATGGCCGACATCGTCGAGGAGGTCGAAGACGACCTGCTCCGCATCGGCGAGGCGCGCGACGCGCTGAAGAACCTGCCCGACATCCGCCCGGACGAACCGGCCATCGTCGTCGCCGGCTACCCCAACGTCGGCAAGTCCTCGTTCGTCAACGCGGTCACCCGCGCGTCGAACGAGATCGCCGAGTACCCCTTCACGACCAAAGGCGTCCAGATCGGTCACTTCGAGCGCGACCGCATCCGGTACCAGATCATCGACACGCCGGGGCTGCTCGACCGACCCGAGGCGGATCGCAACGACATCGAGCGGCAGGCCGTCAGCGCCATCGAGCATCTCGCCGACACGGTGCTGTTCTTCGTCGACCCCAGCGGCGACTGCGGCTACCCGCTTGCGGCACAGCTCGAACTCCGCGACGCCGTCGAACGGCGGTTCGCCGAGCGCGACATCCCCGTGCTCACCGTCTGCAACAAGAGCGACCGCTCCCGCGACGTCGACGCCGACGCCTACATGAGCGTCACCGAAGGCGAGAACGTCGACGGCGTGGTGGACCTCGCGGTCGAGGCGGTCGGCTTCGAGCCGGACATCCCGCCGTCGCGACAGGCGTAGCCGGTTTCTCTTACTCACGGACTGCTTCTCTCGCGGCCTGCCAGAAGCCGAGGAGGCCGACGAACAGCCCGACGGCCATCACGTAGAGACCGGTGTCTCCGAGGAACAGTCCGGTGTCGCTCGACTGGCTGAACCCCCCGAACAGCATCACGAGCACCGCGACGAGGGGGTGTCCGTTCCCATCTGCATATCGTTCTCTAGAGAGTCGGAAACCGAACAAAAGAGGACCGATGGATAGCCGGTCTCGCGACCCGTGAGTCTGTTCGAGTCGGGTCGGTCACCGACCGGGTGGCGAGCGTGGAGAGCCTGCGAGTGTCAGTGGTAGCGTGTGTCGACGGCGGTCGTGCGTCTACTCGACGTCGTAGCTGATGGTGACCGTCGCGGTCACCTCGACCGGACCGGGCTGTAGCACCGTCGACCCGCTGTCGGCGGCCTCTGCGGCGAAGCGCGGTTGCGGGAACGAGTCGACGTCGGCGCCGACGGAGATGGTGCGGACGCCGGCGACGCTCACGTCGGCCGCGCCGGCGACGGTGTCGGCGTCGGCGCGAGCGGCGTCGACGGCCTTCTCGAGCGCCTCGGCGCGAACCTCGGCGCGCGTCTCCTCGCTCAGCGTGTACTGGACGCCGTCGACGACGATGCCGTCCTCGCCGTCGCTGTCACCGGAGACCGCACCGACCGCGGCGTCGATGACCGTGCCAGCCTGCTCTGGTGAGACCTCTACCTCGTAGGCGTGGACAGCGCGGTAACCGAGCAGCTCACGGCCGCCCTCGCGGAAGTCGTACTCCGGCGAGATGCGGAACGCGGTGGTTCGCACCGCCTCGTCGGTGTCGACGCCGGCGTCCGTTAGCGCCTCGAACAGCGCCCGAGAGTCCTCGGCGACGCGGGCGCGGGCGGACTCCGCGTCGGCCTCGAGGGCGGTCACGGACACCGAGACGAGCGCGAGGTCGGCGTCGGCGGAGGCGGTTCCGGTCCCGGAGACGGAGATACTCGGGGGTACCTCCGGGTCGTCGGAACCGGCGGCGGAGACGCCGCCGTCTGTCTGTAGCGGAGCGACACAGCCTGCGAGGAGGAGCATCGCGGCGAACACGACGGGAAGTAACGGTCGCATGAGAGCTATTCGACGGCCGCGATATTCAATACGCGCTAAGCGCAAAGGTCGGTTTCACATATCGTCCGTGGCCGACGCCGAGAACCCGTACAGCGAACTCGTCGTCTCGGCGGGTTCGTCCGTCCAGCGGTCGCCGCCGCGCTCCGTCGTCCGCGTGACGAACGTCAACCACCCGTTCGAGGCGACCGGTCCGCCCGCGCCGACGGCGTGGCGCGCGAGTCGCCAGCGTCGATCACCCGACTCGGTGTCCAGCGCCGTGAGAGTCACGCGCCCGTCGACGACGTAGCAGACCAGAAACGCGCCGTCGACGAGGGTGGGGCGTCCACTCCCGTCGACCTCGTCGTAGAGCTCCGTCCCCCACACTCGCTGCCCCGACTCGAGGTCGAAGGCCGCGGCGTTGCCGTCGTCGTCGGCGACGTACAGCCGGTCGTCGGCGACGACCGGCGGGAGCCCGCCGTCGGTGAACGTCTCTCTCGCCCACCGCCTCTTCCCGTCGAGGCTCACCGCGTCGACGACCGGCGGCGGGCGGTGGACGTACGGTCTCGAGCCCCACCGCCAGCGCTCTGTGCCGTCCCGGTTCAAACAGACGAGTGCGCGGCTGATGTCCGAGACGAACACGCCGTCGTCGGTGGCGGCGATCGGTCCCTCGAGCTTGTGGTGTTCGGTGTCGGACCGGCCTCGTGTGTCCGTAGTCGTCCGGTCCTCGAACACCGTCCGCCAGTACCGTTCGCGACTGTCGGCGTCGAGGGCGAACGCCGCCCCGCCGGTGGCGACGAACAGCACGCCCCGGTGGTAGACGGGCTGCGCCCAGTCGCTGAACCTGACGCCGAGCGACTCGCTCCACCGGCGTTCGCCCGACTCGAGTGCGAACGCTTCGAGCGTCGCCTCCGCGCCCCGGTCGGCGGGCACACCTCTGGTGAGATAGAGCGTGTCGCCGACGACGACCGGCGAGGTCGCCGGCCCCGCGAGCGACCGTCGCCACGTCAGTGCGGGCTCCGCCGCCGCCGCCGTCGTCGGGTCGAACCCGGTCCGGGCGGCGTCGCGATCGAGCGTCGGCCACGACCCCTCCGGCGGAGCGTCGCCGAGCGGTGCGCTCGTCGGTGGTAGTGACGTCGTCGCCGTCGAGTCGTCGGAGGAGGGGAGCGTCGCACAGCCGGCGGCCGCCGCACCCCCGACGAGTGCGAGGAACCCGCGACGTGAGGACCTGTCGCTCGACATCGTTTCACGGTTCGAGAGTGATTACAAATGTCTTCTGTCTCGGCTCGCCACGTCACACGCCGTCTCGCCTTACTCGACGGCGACGTAGCGGACTTCGACCTCGACGTGGTGGTCTCCGTCGAGGCCGAACGGCGGCTCGTAGGCGGCGTTGATCCGCCGTTCGAGTTCCGACTTGAGCGACGGCGGCGTCTCCGTCGGCGGGTAGCCTACCGTGACCGTCACCTGCTGTGGGTGGCGAACCGGGAAGTCGCCGTAGACGTAGTCGATGGAGAGCAGTCGAACGTCGGCCCCCGAAGTGACGTTCTGGATGGCGTCGCGTGTGTCGTCTTCGAACTGCGAGGTCTGGAGCGTAGTGAACGTCACGCCGCCGAGGAACGCCGAGAGCACGAGGAGGACGACGCCGATGGTGGCGATGCGTCGCCACGTCGACTCGGTCGCCTCGTCCTGTCGGAACCACTGGAACGGTCGGTAGCCCTGGTAGCTGAGGACGGCCAGCGCGGCGAAGTTGACCGACAGGAAGTTCACGAGCACGAGGACGGCCGCGCCCAGTACGGTCTGTGGCTCCCCCCACGCGAGTCCGATGCCGACGACGGCCGTCGGCGGGACGAGGGCGGCCGCGATCATCACGCCCACGAGCGCCGCCGAGACCCCCGAGGAGAGACTGAGTGCGCCGGCGACGCCCGCGCCGAGGGCGACGGCCAGGGAGAGCACGTCAGGAGCGAGGCGCTCGCGGACCTCGCCGATGGCGAACACTTCTCCCGCCGTCAGCGGAATCGCTCCGCTGAACTTGAGTAGCCACGAAAAGACGGCAGCGGCGGCGACCGCGAGCACGCCCCCGAGCACTTGCAGTCGGACACCGCGGACGAAAAGCTCGTCCTCGTCGAGCACCGAGCCGACGCTCGTCGCCATCGCCGGGCCGATGAGCGGCGCGATGACCATCGATCCGACGACGACGGCCGGCGAGTCCAACAGCAGCCCCGCGGTGGCGACGATCGAGCTGATCGACGTCATGATGATGAACGTCCACAGTCGCGGTGCGAGGTCCTCCGCGCGAGCGACGAGTTCCTCCCGTGCGATACGGTCGCCGTCCCCCTCGTCGGACTCTTCGTACCGTTCGGTGAGTCGCTCGAACCGCTTGGAGATCACCGTCTCGGCGTCGATGATGACCGTGTACGCGTCGCGTTCGATGCCCGCTTCGCGGAGTTTCTCCAACACGGGTTCGACCGCACCGACCGGAAGCGGGAATCTGACGACTGCAGTGTACTTTCGTCCGCTGTCCTCGTCGGTGAGTGCGTAGTCGATCTCTTCGTCGTCGAGGACGTCGAGAACCGTTTCGCGCTTGCCCGCTGGGACCATCACTTCAACGAGTCGCACACTGTCACCTCCACTCGGCGAGGGGAAAGTTCCTCTGGGTGGGCGCGCCGTCCGACCTACGGTGCGAACTGCGAGAGGACGGGGATCTCCTCGCGTCGTTCCGCGTCGAGCAGATCCCAGTCGACACCGTCCGGCCGGGGGTACGGCGAGTCGGTACGGACGAGTCGATCGGGCGTGACGAGGAGATCCATCGGCACGTCGTGGGCCTCGGGGTCCGGCGCGTCGCGCGCGTCGACGACCTGTACCTCGTGGACCGACGTCGCTACGGTCGTCTCGGCGTCGACGGCGTCCAACTCTGCGAGAACGGCGAACTCGAGGTCGCTGTACCCCTCGCCCTTGCCGACGCGAGCACCCTGTTCCGTGACGGCGACACTGCCGGAGACGACGAGGTCGACGTGCGGCAGCGCGCCGGGGCCGACCGGTTCGGCGTAGCCGTCCATCTTCGAGACGGTGGCCGCGTCGTCGAGGTTCTCCTCGTCGATGTCGGTCGGGTCGAGTTTCATGAACGGTTTCTCGTCACGGAGCCGCGGCTGGGCCATGTAAACCACCTTCCCCTCGTGGAGTGCGCGACGGCGGATGGGCAACTGCGGCGCGTCGGGGTTCGCCTTGAGCACCTCGGTGGCCCGCCACGCGTCGGTGTCGGCGAGCCGGTTGGCCGCCTCGCTCGCCCCGGCGAAGTTCGGGATGCGCCCGTGGGGGGGAAACGGGAACCGGGCCTCGCCGCTCTCCTCCAACTCGTCCCAGATGCGCTCGCGGAGCGCCTGTTTGTCCATACGTCGACTGGCGCGCTCTCGCACAAATAGCTGCGGAGTGCGGATGCGATTCGCCGTCTCACGTTGGCGTTTGCGTCTCGCGCCGGCGTCGCGTCCCGCGGCCCTTATCCCGCCTCACGGAGTAGCGAGGGTATGTTCGAGAACCGCCCGAACAGGGATGCAGAGGTAGTCTTCGTCGGGCGCTCCAACGTCGGCAAGTCGACGCTGATGCGCGAGTTGACCGGCCACGACAAGTTCAACACGGGCAAGAAACCCGGCGTCACCCGCCAGCCCAACCACTTCGACTGGACCGGCGAGAGCTTCATGTTCACCGACCTGCCGGGGTTCGGCTTCATGTCTGGCGTCGAGCAGGAGCACCGCGAGGCGATCAAGACTGAGATCGTCCGCTACATCGAGGAACACGCCGAGGAGATCCTGGTGGGCGTGCTCGTCGTCGACGGCAAGAGCGTCGTCGACATCATCGATCGCCACTCCGGCGAGGACGAGATCCCCCACGACGTCGAGCTGTTCTACTTCCTCGAGGAGCTCGGCATTCCGACCGTCGTCGCCGTCAACAAGATGGACAAGGTCGACGACAAGGACGAACGACTGAACGACCTCTGTGACCGACTCGGGCTCTACCCCCCGTGGGAGCAGTGGAAGGACGACACTATCGCGCCCATCGTCGCCAAGCGCGGGCGGATAGAGCCGCTGAAGGAGACGCTGCGACACCACTTCCACGAGGCGAAGCGCGACGACCTGCTGAAGTTCGTGAAATGACGGTCAATCGTGGTCGTCTCACCGAGGCACACAGGCCGTGCCACCGGCCCTGATACGTCTATTTTCTGCTTCGGGAACGTCTCGGACGCCGTGAGGCCGAGTACCCCTCGAAGTCGTACGGACACGTCAACACGTTCGAAACCCACGTACCACGCCGGTTTCCTATCGTGCCACACGATTTATTCGGGCTCGTCGCCTACGTCCAGCTATGACAGACTGGCGTGCGGTCGGCGTCGGCTTCGTAGTACTGCTCGTCGTCGGCGCGATCGGCCTCCAACTCCCGCTCGTCGGCCAGATCGGCGCGGGACTCATCGGCGGCTTTGCCGCGGGCTACCTCGCCGGTGGCGGGATCGGCAACGGCGCGTGGCACGGCCTACTCGCCGGCTCGATCACGGGTATCGTGCTGACGCTCGTCCTCGCGCTGCTCGGTGGCGCACTCGGTCTCGGCGCCGGCCCGATCGGCGGGTTCCTCGGCGGCGCGGGCGTGTTAGTCGTCGGCGTCTTCGTGACGCTGCTGTTCGCTATCGACAGCGCGCTCGCCGGGGCGCTCGGCGGCTGGATGAAAGGCTGAGACTACTTCCCGCGGTCGAGATACTCCTGCTGAACGGCGACGACCTCCGTCGAATCCTCACACTCCGAGTAGCGTCGCAGCGGCTCCTCGTTCAGTTCGAGGAACGTGTGTCCCCAGCTAAACTTTGAGAGGAGCTCCTCGGCGCGTTCCCACTCGCCGAAGATGGCGAGCGCGGCGGCCATCGCCTCGACCGTCGTCAGTTTCATCGGTCGTCCGAAGTTGACAGGGTTGGCGGCGACGAGGTAGGGCAGCGCCCGGTGGTCGCCGGGTAACGAGAACCGTGCCTCGCCGGCCGACTCCCACGAGCAGTCGAGTGCGACGAGCGTCTCCGTGGCGTCCGCCGGCGACAGCGCCCGCTCGGCGTGGGGGTTCAGCACGACCCCGTACGGCGTCGCGCGGTGCGACTCGTGGAGTTCGGCGAGGTCGAACTTCGCGAGGCGACGCGCCGTGCACTTCTCGGGGTCGTCGTCGCCCTCGTAGCGGATGTGCAGGTCCACGTCGGGCAGGAGGCGGTGAGGCGACAAAAGCGGTCCGTTCGTGGGTGACAATCAAGGGGGATGACTGCGTGGGTTTCCTCATGGGTTACCTCGAAGCCGTTCGTTCGTACTACGACGCGCTCGACGAGGGGGATTACGACGCGCTGCTCGTCGTCCTCGCGCCATCGTTCGAACAGACGCGCCCGGACCGGTCGTTCACGAGTCGTCGGTCGTTCATCGACTTCATGGAGGAGGACCGCCCCCACGAGGACACCTCACACGCCGTCGACGTGATCTACCGCGACGACGACGAGAGCGACGAACTCGCCGTTCGTGGGCGGGTATGTACCAACGGCGGGGCCGAACTGTTCGGCTTCGTCGACGTCTTCCAGTTCGACGACGGTCGCATCACGGAGCTACGCACGTACACCGACTGACCGCTCGGTGTCGGCTCTTTTCGTCACTCGTCGCAGCGGAGAGCAGTCGCCCTCTCGTCCCCGTCAGTCCTTCTTGCCCGCGCCGACGGCGGACTCGCCGACCGGTTCGTGACCCTCGATGAGCTCGCGACCACCCATGTACGGCTGGAGCGCCTCGGGGATGTCGACGGTGCCGTCCTCGTTCTGGTAGTACTCGAGGATCGCGACCATGACGCGACCGACGGCGGTGCCCGACGCGTTGAGCGTGTGGAGGTACTCCGCGGACTCGTGACGCTCCGGTCGGTAGCGGAGGCCGGCGCGACGCGCCTGGAAGTCCTCGAAGTTCGACGCCGACGACACCTCGAGCCAGCGGCCGCCCCGGTCGGGACCCTCGTCCGACTCGGTTCCGGGTGCCCACACCTCGACGTCGTAGGTCTTCGCCGACGCGAACGTCAGGTCGCCCGTACAGAGGTCGAGGATCCGGTAGGGGAGGCCGAGCCGCTCGAGCACCTCGGTCGCCTCCTCGAGCAGCGCCTCGAGGCGGTCGTAGCTCTCCTCGGGTTCG
This sequence comes from Halogranum amylolyticum, assembly GCF_900110465.1. Classification (GTDB taxonomy): domain Archaea; phylum Halobacteriota; class Halobacteria; order Halobacteriales; family Haloferacaceae; genus Halogranum; species Halogranum amylolyticum. The sequence goes on along the minus strand of NZ_FODV01000008.1, from coordinate 51,928 downwards.
ACGAAGTTGACGAGTTCGACCTTGTTGAACTGGTGGACGCGGACGATGCCACGCGTCTCGGTGCCGTGTTCGCCCGCCTCTCGCCGGAAGTTCGGCGTATACGCCTGGTGTTTCAGCGGGAGATCCTCCTTCAGCAGGATGTCGTCGGCGTACATGTTCGTCACCGGCACCTCCGCGGTCGGACAGAGCCAGAGGTCGTCGTCCTCGTACTCCTCGGTCTCGCTGCCGCCGATGCGGTAGGCGTCCTCGGCGAACTTGGGTAGCTGGCCGGTGCCGACCATCGACGTCGTCTTCACCGGGATCGGCGGGAACAGGTCGACGTACTCCTGCTCGCGGTGGACGTCGAGCATGAACTGAACGAGCGCGTGCTCCAGCATCGCCCCCTCGCCCTTCAGGAAGTAGAACCCCGCACCCGTCGTCTTCGCGCCGCGGGCCTCGTCGATGATATCGAGCTCCTCGCCGAGTTCGTAATGCGGCGTCACCTCCGCAGGCAGTTCCCGCAGGTCGTCGAAGCCGACGCGCCGGAGCTCCTCGTTGTCGCTCTCGTCGGCGCCGACGGGAACGCTCTCGTGGGGGACGTTCGGGATCTCCAGTAGCGCCTCCTCCAGTTTCGATTCGAGTTCGTCGGCGCGCTCCTCGACCGCCTGCAGGTCCTCTTTCAGCTCCTGCGAGCGGGCGATAGCCTCTTCGGCCTCCTCATCCTTCCCTTCGGCCTTCAGCTGGCCGATCTCGCTCGACACCTGGTTGCGTTCGTGGCGCAGGTCGTCACCTTTCGCCTTCAGCTCCCGCCACTCCTCGTCGACGGCGACGATCTGATCGAGGTCGACGTCGTCGTAGCCGCGGTTCGCGAGGCTCTCGCGGACCTCCTCGGGGTGTTCGCGGAGATATCGTCGGTGTAGCATTTGCTCGAAGTTCAGTCGGATGCGGGAAAACCGTATCGCATCCGTGTGTCGGTCTCTCGGGCCGTGGGTGGATATTTGACCCACCCGGACGAACGCCGACGTGACAGATGTCTATTACGACACTCTCCGACGGCCGTCGACTCGGGTACGAGACGTTCGGCGCTCCCGACGGCGACCCGGCGTTCTTCTTCCACGGACTTCCCGGGTCACGACTGGACGGGGAACTCCTCGCGGACGCCGCGGCGACGGCGGACGTCCACCTCGTCGCGCTCGACCGCCCCGGGTTCGGACTGTCGACGTTCCAGCCGAACCGCCGACTGATCGACTGGCCCGACGACGTCGCCGCCGCGGCCGACGCCCTCGGGTTCGAGCGGTTCGGCGTCGTCGGCTTCTCCGCGGGTGGCCCCCACGCGGCGGCCTGCGCTCACGCGCTCGACGACAGGCTGACCGGCGTCGCGCTCGTCGACTCGTCGGTCTCTCCCTCGTTCGCCGACAGAGGGCCGCTCGGCCGCGTCGCGTTCGGTGCGCTCTCGCGGTTCCCGGCGCTCGCTCGGCCGGGGTTCGCGTTCGTCGGCTGGCAGGCGGCGCACCGCCCGGCGTCGCTCAGAGCCGGGATGCGTCGACAGATGGCTGCGGGCGACGACTCCGCACTCGACGACGACGCGGTGTGGGCGACGGTGCTCGCCGGGGTACGAGAGTCGCTCCGAGAGGGGACTCGCGGCCCCGCCCACGACGGGGCGATCCTGCACCGGCCGTGGGGGTTCGGCCCCGCGACGCTCGACGTACCGGTGACGTTCTGGCACGGTTCCGAAGACGGGTCGGTCCCCGTCGCGAGCGTCGAACGGTTCGCCGCGGCGACGCCGAGTAGCGACCTCACGGTCTTCGAGGGCGAGGGTCACCTCGCGCCGTTGGTGAACCACGGCGAACGGATCCTCGACGCCGTCGTCTGAGCGAAAGTCCGCTCGGACCGACTGCGTCGCAACTACCAGAGGAACATCGGCCAGACGAACTGGAACAGCAGCCAGATGAGGCCGGTGAGAATGACTGTCATCACGAGATTCAACGCGACGCCGACCCGCATCATGTGTTCCTGCTTCAGGTGGCCGCTGCCGAAGACGATGGCGTTCGGCGGCGTCGCCACCGGCAGCGCGAAGGCGAAACTCGCGGCGATGGCCCCGCTGACCGAGAGGAACACCGCGGAGCCGACCTCCGAGATGCCGAGCGTCGACGCGAAGACGCTGCCGATGCCGATGAGCACGGGGACGATGATGGTCGCCGTCGCCGTGTTCGAGGTCATCTCGGTCAGGAAGATCACCAAGAGGACGACTGCGGCGACGACGAGCACGATGGGTGCGCCGGTGAGCGACCCGAAGACGGTCGTCGCGATCCACTCGGTCGCGCCGGTCGTCGCGAACGCGTCGGCCAGCGAGATGCCGCCGCCGAACAGCAGGATAGTCCCCCAGTCGATGTCAACGAGGTCCTCCCACTCCACCGTGTCGGCGAGGACGAGCGCCGGGATGGCGTACAGCCCGACCATCACGTAGTAGAGCAGCCCCTGGTGGCCCTCGACGCCGGTGACGGTCGGCCCCTCGCCGCCGAACAGCGTCGTCCAGACCGTCTCGGGAACGTTCAGTCCGGCGAGTCCGGCCAGCCACTCGAACAGGCCGTCGAGGCCGCCGAGCACCCACAGCCCCGCCGTCGCGGTGAAGATGTACGCCACGCGCTTGCCGCGCGGACTGAGGTCTCCCTCTTCCTCGAGGTAGCGACGCGCCTCCTGTCGCGCGCCGCTCACGTCGTCGATCTCCGGCGGGAAAAAGACGAACGTCAGCGCGTACCACACCAGCGGGAGCGTGATGGCGACGATCGGCATACCGACCAGCAGCCACTCCGCGAAGCCGATCTCGTAGCCGAGCATCGCCGACAGTTGTGTCGCGACGACCGCGTTCGGCGGCGTCCCGATGAGCGTCCCGACGCCGCCGACGCTGGCGGCGTACGCGGTGCCGAGCAGCGTCGCGATCTGCATGTTAGAGAAGTCCTCCTTGTCCGCGCCCTCCGACTTCACCTCGTCGCGGCCGAGCACCTGTGCGAGCACGCCGAGCGCGATAGGCGTCATCATCGCTGTCGTCGCCGTGTTCGACACCCACATCGACAGGACCGCCGTCGCGAGCATGATAGAGAGGATAAGCAGCCGCGGCGACGCGCCCATCGTGCTCATGATCCACAGCGCGATACGGCGGTCGATGTCGTACTTCTGCAGCGCGTTCGCGAGCATGAACCCCGCGATGAAGAGGAAGATGAGGTGATCCGCGAACCCGGCCAGCGCCGGATCGATGCCGCTGTAGACGCCGAAAGCGGTCAGAAGAACTGGTATCGAAAGCGCCGTCACCGCGAGTGGGATAACTCCCGTCACCCACAGCACCGCCGCGAAGAACATCGTTGCGAGCGCGTACTGCCCCTTCAGCGACAGCCCCTCGGGTGAGGGGCCGAAACCGACGACCAGCGCGCCGAGTAGTGCGACCGCAAAGACGAGTATCCGACCCTGCGTCGTCTCTCTGAGTCCCCGTATCATTGATACACGGGGAGTGTGGACGAGTCTCGTACTTAATGGTTTTTACATCGGTTGGGATTATCGTTATAGTTTAACAAGTGTCACAAAACGCTCCGACGGTCAGAACGCGCCGACGAGCGCACGCACCTGTTCGTCGGTGAGTTCGCTCGTGTAGAGGGCGAACAGCGCTTCGCGGCGCGACCGGGAGAGGCCGCGACGGTCGTTCTCCAGCATCGAGATATGCGCCTGGATGACGTCGTCGAGTGCGCGTTCCACTTCGCGCTGTTCGTACCCGGCGGCGGTTCGGAGCAGTCGCCACGCTATCGGCGACACGTCGGCGACGTCGACCTCCTCCGCTCCGGGCATGCGGTCGCATCTCGCGATGCCGAGTACAAATAACGTCTGGTCGTCGACGCCCGACGGCCGGCCGTCGCCCGAACGTTTTTCGTCGCCCGCAACGCTTCCCTGCGCATGGCTATCGGCGACCTCGAATCTGTCCCGGACTGTACCGACCTCTACTATCTCGACACGGGGATGTACGACACCGAGGCGTACGGGTCGGTCTACATCCTCGACGCCGACCGCCCCGCCGTCGTCGACACCGGCATCGGAACGAACCACGAACTCCTGTTCGACGCGCTCGACGAGGTGGGGATCGGCGAAGCGGACCTCGCGTACATCCTCCCGACGCACGTCCACCTCGACCACGCGGGCGGCGCTGGCTTCCTCGCGGAGGCGTACCCGAACGCGACCGTCGTGACCCACGAGATCGGCGTCCCGCATCTCGTCGACCCCTCGCGGCTCGTCGCCGGGACGAAGGCCGCCGTCGACGACCAGTGGGAGTTCTACGCCGAGCCGAGACCGGTCCCCGAGGACCGCATCGAGGGCGTCGAGGGCGGTGAGACGATCGACCTCGGCGACCGGGAGTTGGACGTCGTCGCCGCGCCCGGCCACGCCCCCCACCAGGTGATGTTCCACGACACCGGCGACGACGTGCTGTTCACGGGCGACGCCGCGGGGATCTGGGTTCCCAGCGAGCGGACGGTCCGCCAGACCACCCCGCCCTCGCAGTTCGACCTCGAACAGTGTCTCGACGACGCCTCCGCCATCGTCGAACGCGACCCCGACGTGCTCTGTTTCGGCCACTTCGGCCCCCGCGAGTTCGACGAGCGACTGATGGCGGGGTACAAGCGGACGCTCGTCGAGTGGGTCGAGGCCGTCCGCCAGAAGCGTGAGGAGTTGGACGACGACGACGCTGTCGTCGAGTATTTCCGGAATCATACCGACATGGTCGACGTCTGGGGCGAGCGGAAGGCCCGCGACGAGGAGCGATTGAACGTCAAAGGCGTCCTCAGCTATCTGGACTACCGGGCGAAACAGGACGAGTAGTAGGGCCCGATTCAACTCGTGGCAACGAGTCTCCGATTCTGACCGGTTTTTTATAACCGACCCCCGTAGCGCCGTGGTATGGACTGGCGGGATGCGGAAGCGAACTATGAGAGCGACGTGCTCGGGGAGACGACGCTCGCTCGGATGTTCGAAGAGAGCGTCGAGCGGAACGCCGACCGGGTCGCCCAGCGGTACAAGGGTGGCATCTACGACCGCTCGCTCGTCGCCGCCGACGTCGTCCCCGTGGCACCGGCGGGCGACTACGCCGACCTCACCTACGACGAGATGCAGACGCTCGTCCGTCGACTCGCGGCCGGCTTTCGCGAACTCGGCGTCGCCGACGGCACTCGTGTCGGACTCTTCTCGCACACCAGGATGGAGTGGGCGCAGTGTGACTTCGCCCTGCTCGCCGCCGGCGGCGTCGTCACCACCGTCTACACCTCCTCGTCGGAACGGCAGGTGAAGTACCTCCTCGGCGACCCAGACGCGACGGGCGTCGTCGTCGAGAACGCAGACTGTCTTCGGCGGGTGCTCGCCGTCGAGGACGACCTCGATCTCGAGTTCGTCGTCGTTCTCGACGAGATTCCCGACGGCAGCGGGATGTCCGGGGCGGTCCGCGACCGAGACGATATCTACTCGCTGGCCGACGTCCACGCGCTCGGCGTCGACGCCTACGACCCCGACGCCTACGAGTCGTGGGTCGACGACCCGGCGATGGACGACCTCGCCAGTCTCATCTACACTTCGGGGACGACTGGCCAGCCGAAGGGCGTCGAACTCACCCACCGGAACTTCCGAGCCAACGTGAACCAGTGTTACCGGCGGTTCGGCCCCCGCCCGGACGTCCCCGACCGACCGTCTATCTCCGCCGAGTCGACGACGTTGTCGTTCCTCCCGCTCGCACACGTCTTCGAGCGACTCGCCGGCCACTACATGATGTTCGCGGCGGGAGCCACCGTCGCCTACGCCGAGAGCCCCGACACGCTCCGGGAGGACTTCCAACTCGTCCGGCCGACGACCGGGACGAGCGTCCCCCGGGTGTACGAGAAACTGTACGACGCTATTCGGGCGCAGGCCGCCGAGTCTCCCGTCAAAGAACGCATCTTCGAGTGGGCCGTCGGCGTCGGCCGGACGTACCACGAGACCGACGACCCGGGGACGGCATTGACGCTCCAACATCGCCTCGCCGACCGCCTCGTCTTCTCGCAGGTTCGGGAGGCGATCGGTGGTCGTCTCGAACTCTTCATCAGCGGCGGCGGCAGTCTTTCGGCTGACCTCTGTGCACTCTACCACGGGATGGGACTCCCCATCTTGGAGGGGTACGGACTCACCGAAACTGCGCCCGTCATCTCCGCGAACCCGCCGGACAACCCACAGATCGGGACGATCGGTCCGCCCGTCGTCGACGTCGACGTCCACATCGACGAGAGCGCTGTCGGCGAGCGACAGCGCCGCGAGGCGGCGGGGGAGGTCGGCGAACTCCTCGTCCGCGGACCGAACGTCACGTCGGGGTACTGGAACCGCCCCGAGGAGACCGAACAGTCGTTCACCGACGTCCCCGCGAACGAGACGAACGGGGCGTCGGCGGGTTCCGAACGGTGGTTCCGTACCGGCGACATCGTCCACCGCCGCCCGGACGGCTACATCGAGTTCCGCGAACGAGCAAAACAGCTGCTCGTGCTCTCGACCGGGAAGAACGTCGCCCCCGGTCCCATCGAGGACGCCTTCGCCTCGAACCCGCTGGTCGAGCAGTGTCTGGTGCTCGGCGACGGCAAGAAGTTCGTCAGCGCGCTGCTCGTCCCCAACGTCGAGGCGATCCGCGAGTGGGCCGACCGCGCGGGGATCGACCTCCCCGACGACCGTCAGGCGCTGTGCCGCGACGAGCGCGTCCGCGAGCGACTCCAGCGGGAGGTCGACCGCGTCAACGAGAACTTCGAGTCCTACGAGCAGATCAAACAGTTCCGGGTCGTCCCCGAGGAGTTCACCGAGGAGAACGACCTGTTGACGCCGACGATGAAGAAGAAGCGTCGTCACATCCTCGACCGCTACGCCGACGACGTGGCGATGCTCTACGAGACGACGTCGCCCACGTCGGAGTAGTCGACCGCCGACGTCGGACCCCCTCGATCCGGACTCGTCGGCGACGATCGGCCGATCCCCCGCAAAACCCGCCCTGTATGAGGAGGTTTATAAAAGCGCCAGTCGACAGAAAAGGCACATGGAGGGACGCTAGTGGCCGCCGAAGCAGCGGGGAACCTCATCCCCCTCGTCGCCGCCATCATCGGTATCGGCGTCGTCTCGCAGGTGCTCGCCGACCGACTGCAGGTGCCGAGCATCATCTTCCTCATCGCGGCGGGTATCCTCCTCGGACCGGAGGTGCTCGGCGTCGTCACGCCCGACTCGTTCGGCAACGCGCTGCCGGCCATCGTCGGTCTCTCGGTCGCCATCATCGTCTTCGAGGGGGCGTTCCACCTCCGTATCGAGAGCCTCAGAGAGGCGCCCGCGGCGACAGTGCGTCTCGTCACGGTCGGTGCGGCCATCTCGCTGGTCGGGACCGCCATCGCAGTTCACTTCCTGCTGTCGGTCGGCTGGCTGGTGTCGTTCCTCATCGGTGCGCTGCTCGTCGCCACCGGGCCGACGGTGATCGCGCCGATCCTGGAGGTCGTCCCGGCACGCGACCGCGTCGAGACGGCGCTGGAGACGGAGGGGATCGTCAACGACGTCACCGCTGCCATCCTCGCCGTCGTCATCTTCGAGGCCCTCGTGGCCGGCATCGCCGAGCCCGGGGCGTTCCTGACGCACTTCACCCAGCGACTCGGCGTCGGCGTCCTCGTCGGCGGCGTCGTCGCCGCCGTCATCTTCGTCGCGCTCCGATACGTCGACCTCTCGCCCGGCAACGCGCCGCAGAACGCCCGTCTCCTGGTCCTCGCAGGGGCGCTCGTCGCCTACGGTGGGGCAGAACTCGTCGCCACCGAGGCCGGCATCGCCGCCGTCGCGACGGCCGGCATCGTCCTCGGGAACCTGGAGGTCCCCTACGAGGAGGAGATCTCGGCGTTCAAAGGCGACATCACCCTGATCGTGCTCTCGTTCGTCTTCATCGCTCTCGCGGCGCTGCTGGACTTCGGAAACCTCCAGCAGTTGGGGCTGGGCGGTATCGGCGTCGTCGTCGCCGTCGCCCTCCTCATCCGCCCGTTCCTCGTCTTCGTCTCGACGGTCGGCGACCGCTTCACTCGCGAGGAGAAGCTGTTCATGAGTTTCGTCGGCCCGCGCGGCATCATCCCCGCGTCGGTCGCGACGCTGTTCGCCATCGAACTGCGGGCCCAGGGGCTACAGGAGGCCGCCGACGTGCTCGTCGGCACCGTCTTCCTCGTCATTCTGGTGACCGTCGTGTTCGAGGCCGGGTTCGCCCGTCGGATCGCGGAGTTCCTAGATGTGATACCAATGCGTGTACTCGTCATCGGAGGCGGTAAGGTGGGCCGCGCGCTCGCCGAACGCCTCGAAGAACGTGGAGAGAACGTCGTCATCATCGAAGACGACGTAGAAATCGTCGAAGCCGCTCGGAACGAGGGGTTCACCGTCCATCACGGCGACGGCACCGACACGGAGGTGTTACGCTCGGCCGGCGGTGAGAACGCCAAGATCGTGGTCGCCGCGACCGGCGACGACGACGCGAACCTGCTGGTCTCGCAGCTGGCCGCCTCGAAGTTCGACCCCGAGACCATCATCGCCCGCGCCAACAACCCCGACAACGTCGAGGCGTTCGAGGAGCTCGGGGTCCGTACGATCTCGACGACGCTGGCGACGGCGCAGGCGATCGACAACTACATCGAACGCCCGGCGCTGGCCAACTGGATGGGCGAGATCGGTCGCTCCGGCGACGTCCAAGAGATCGAGGTGACCTCCGAGGAGCTCGTCGGCCGCACCATCCGCGAGATCGGTCCGGAACTTCCCGGCGGCTGTCTCGTCGCGCTCGTCGCTCACGACGACACCATCGAGGTGCCGGACGCCGACTACGCGCTCCAGCCGGGCGACCGGATCACGCTTCTCGGACGGCGAGATGCCGTCCGCGACGCGATGCAGTTCTGTCACCCCAAATCGGAGTGACGACCGTTCGCCGACCGAGCGTTCTTCCGCTCGGTCGACGAACGTTCCTCCCGTGTACGACCTCACCCATCCACTGACCAGCGACACGCCCGTCTACCCCGGTGACCCGCCGGTCGGCGTCGAACCGGCGGCGACCCACGAGGCCGACGGATACCGCGTCAGCGACGTCCACCTGAACAGCCACGCGGGGACACATCTCGACGCTCCCGCACACCTCCTGGTCGACGGCCGGACGCTCGACGATTATCCGGTCGATCGGTTCGTCTTCGACGCCCACGTCGTCGACTGCACCGGCCTCGACGCCGGCGAGACAGTTCGGGCGAGCGATCTCCCCGACCCCGACTGCGAGCTGCTCCTCCTCCACACCGGGTGGGACGCACACTGGGGGACCGACCGATACGACGACCACCCGTCTCTCGCGCCGGACGCCGCCCGGTGGTGTGCCGACCGGGGGTACGACGTCGGTCTCGACACCGCCGGCCCGGACCCGACCGGTGCCGAGTCGTTCCCGGCGCACCGAATCCTCTTCCGTGCCGACTGTCTCCTGTTGGAGAACCTGACCGGCCTCGCCGACCTCCCCGAACGGGTCCGACTCTCGGCGTTCCCGCTCGCACTCGCCGACGCCGACGGAGCGCCCGTGCGGGCGGTCGCCGTCCCCGCCGACGTGCCCGCCGAAGACGGGTCACGAAACTATCACTAACGTTTATCGAACTCTTTCGCCAACCGTCTCGTATGCGACACGCAACTGGGCCCCTGCTCTCTGTCGACGTCGACGACCGAACCTCCCGGACCGAGGACATCGACGACGTCCTCGAGTCGTTCGTCGGCGGTCGCGGCGTCTGCACCAGACTCGCGACCGACCGCATTCCGACCGACGCCGACCCCTTCGGACCGGAGAACAGACTGTACTTCGCGACCGGACCGCTGCAGTTCTCCCAGATGTCGTTCACCGGGCGGATGAACGCGACGGCGCTGTCGCCGCTGACGAACGGGATGCTGTCGACTAACGCCGGGGGGTTCCTCTCACGGAACTTCACCGGCGCGGGCTACAGCGCCATCGAGATCACGGGCGCGAGCGACGATCTCCTCGCGATCCACGTCACCGACGAGGGGATCGGGTTCGAGGACGTCCCGGACCTCGCGGGTGCGACGGTGACGGAGGTCGACGAGTACATGCGCGACACGCACGGCCTCGACGAGGACCACGTCGCCTGCATCGGTCCGGCCGGCGAGAATCTCGTTCGATTTGCCTCCGTCATGACGACCGAACACCGGGCGTTCGGTCGCGGCGGACTCGGCGCCGTCTTGGGGTCGAAGAACGTGAAGGCGATCACCTTCGACGGCGACGCAGCCCCGCAGGTCGAGCTCCCCGACGTCACGGGTGAGATCCACCGGGAGGCGGCGACGGCGGACCACCCGATGAAGCAGGCGGGGACGACGAGCGTCACCGAGTACGCCAACCACGTCGGCGCACTCCCGACGCGGTACTTTTCGGAACTCTCCTTCGAGGGTGTCGAGGGGATCAGCGGCGACCGAGTGGCCGAGAAGAAGTACAAGAAGGGCACCTGCTCTGCGTGTGCGTTCGCCTGTAAACTGCCGACGCGGGACGAGGCGTCCGGTCTCGAAACCGAGGGGCCCGAGTACGAGACGGTGATGGCGTTCGGGTCCAACAGCGGCGTCGACGACGTCGTCTCGGTGATGAAGTCAAACGACCTCTGTGACGACCTGGGGATGGACACGATCTCCTGTGGCGACGTCATCGCCGCCTACCTCGCCAGCGAGGATCGCTTCGGTGATTCGGAGTTGATCCACGCTCTCGTCGAGAAGATCGCTCGCCGCGAGGGCGTCGGCGACACGCTGGCCGAGGGGGTCCACCGCTGTCACGAGAATCTCGGCGTCGACGACTGGACGGTCAAGGGGCTGGAGTTCGCCGCACACGACGGCCGCAAACTCAACGGGCAGGGACTCGCGTTCGCCACCGCGAACAGAGGTGCAGACCACATGTACGGCGAGTTCTACCCGCTCGAGTATCCGCTCGTCGGGAAAGACGAGGCGATGGACCCCGAGGGGTTAGAGGGGAAGCCGCCGAAACTCGTCGAGAAGGAGAACCACAACGCCGTCCTGGATTCGGCGGTGGTCTGCAAGTTCTCGCGGGGGTTCGTCACCGGCGACCACCTCGCGACGCTCTTGGACGCCGACTACGACGACCTGCTCGACGTGGGCGGTCGCGTCGTCACGCTCGAACGCGCGTTCAACAACGCCCGCGGCTTCGACCGCTCGGACGACACGCTCCCCTACGAGATCTCTGGCTTCGAGGACGCGCTCTCCGAGTACTACGAGATCCGTGGCTGGAACGACGACGGCACCGTCCCCGCGGACACGGACGTCACATCTGCCGCCAACTGAACGCGACGAGCAGCGCGGTTACTGGTCGTCCTCGCCACTGCCCGCTCGCTTCAGTGCGGCGAGTCCAGCCGCGCCGACCCCGAGCACTCCCGTCAGTGCCGAGAACCCCGGACTTGACGCCTCCGTCGTCTCGGACTCCGGTTCGTCCGTGACGGGACCGTCGTCCGTCGTTCCGGCGGTGTCGGTCACGGTCGTCGTCTCGCCCGTCCCGTTCGTCGCGGCGGTTTCGATTGAACTCGACCCGACCTGTTCGAGTTTGACCGAGGTGTGTCCGCCGGGGCAGTCGGTCTGACTGTTGACGACGTACTGGTTGCCGGTCTCGACCGTCGAGTCCTGCGCCGGGATGTAGAGCGTCGTCTCCTCGGCCTCCGACTCCGCGCCGACGTCCACCTTCTCCGAGATGGTGGCGTTGTACGCGGCGATTCGGTCGTCGGACTCGATGACGTCGCAGGAACTCACGCCCGTCGTGTCGGGGTCGTTCTGCGGGTCTTCGACGAGGAGGTACAATCCAGTGAAGTCGCTGTTGCCGAACTTTGGTGTCGAGTTCGAGAGTACGCCGTTCGTGTAGATGTCGTCTTTCTCTTCGTCTTCGCCGTCAGATTGGGCTCCTGCCAGCCCCGAGAGGGCTGGAACGCCTGCGACGGCGGCGGCGGCACTACCGGCCCGAAGCAGCCGTCGCCGCGAGACGCCGTCCGTCGCCGTCGCTCGCCGGGGTTCGTCCGTGCTGTGAGACATCTGTCGCGAAGTACAGCCGACCGACACTAATGCGTCGTGGCCGACCGTCTGCGCCGTCGTCCGAGAGGGGCGACGCAGAACCGCTATCGGTAGAGCTCGATCGCCGCACCCTGACCGAAGCCGACACAGAGCGTCGCGAGACCGCGCTCGACGTCGCGCTGGATCATCTCGTGGACGAGCGTCACGGGGAGCCGTGCGCCCGACGCGCCGAGCGGGTGGCCGAGGGCGATGGCACCGCCGTTGACGTTGAACTTCTCCTCGTCGATACCGAGTTCGCGCCGCGAGTAGACACACTGGCTGGCGAACGCCTCGTTCAGTTCGACGAGGTCGTAGTCGTCGATGGAGCGTCCTGCTCGCTCCAGCAGGCCTTCCGTGGCCGGTACCGGACCGATCCCCATCACCGTCGGGTCGACGCCGGCGACGTTGTTCGTGCCCACCTTCGCCATAATCTCGAGGTCGTGTTCCTCCGCGAACGCCTCGCTCGTGACGAGCACCGCGGCCGCGCCGTCGGAGATCTGCGAGGAGTTGCCCGCGGTGACGGAGCCGTCGCCGGTGAACGCCGGCGACAGGTCCGAAAGTACTTCCATCGAGGTGTCGCGACGGATCCCCTCGTCCTCACTGACGGTCCCCTCTTCGGTCTCGATGGGGACGATCTGGTCGTCGAAGCGACCCTCGTCGGTCGCGGCGGCGGCCCGCTGGTGGCTGCGGAGAGCGTACTCGTCCTGTGCTTCGCGGCTCACCCCGTGCTCTTCGGCGACCTTCTCGGCGGTCATCCCCATCTGGAGTTGGAAGATGTTGTACTCCTCGGAGAGTTGCGGGTGGAGATGCTCGTAGGAGTCGCCGTCCATCGGGACGCGGGACATGTTCTCGACGCCGCCGGCGATGACGCAGTCGCGGTTGCCCGCGGCGATGGCGTCGGAGGCGCTGATGATCGCCTGCATCGAGGAGGCACACCAGCGGTTGATGCTCGTCGCCGGGACGCCTTCACCGAGATCCGAGAGGAGGGCGATGACGCGGGCGACGTTGTTGTCCTGTTCGCCGCGCTGCTGGGCGACGCCCCACATCAGGTCGTCGACGTCGTCGCTGTCGAGGCCGGTCTCGGCGAGGATCTCGTTGATGAGGGCGATAGAGAGGTCTTCGCTGCGGACGTCCTCGAAGACGCCGCCGCCTCTCCCTTGCGGGGTTCGGTACGCTTTCGCGATGACTGGCGTTGGCATATTTCCCCCTCGGAGGTCTAGCATGATAAACCCACAGAGAACCGGAAACCCACCGAAAACAGTTTATCGTTTATCGGACGCCGAACCGCCGACCCGACCGCGGAGACGACCACGCCTGCTTACGGTTCGAACAGCTCCGGGGCGACGTCGGCCGAGGTGTGTTGCGTCGACGACGACGGCTCGGCCGACGCAGCGGTGCCGTCGCGTGTCGTCTCGCTCGTTTCGGGCGGTGCGGAGTCACGAGAGTCCGCCACGGTCAGTCGTCCGCGGGCGTCTCCGCCGCCTCCGTCGCGCTCTCGTCGTCCTCGAAGGGGTACCACGACTGTTTGGCGTCGGTCAGATACGGGTCGTCGTACGTTGTCTCCTCCGGTTCGCAGAGTTCGACGAGCGCCTCTGTCCCCGTCACGTCGACCCACTCGCGGAACGTCTGTCCGTCCTCACGGTGGGCGGCGAACGCCTCGACGAGGTTCTTGATGGCACCCGGCACTTCGTCGGCGGGGACGCGCTGGCGCACCCACTCGACGAAACTCGGCTCCTCGCCGACGCCGCCGCCGACGCCGACGTCCATCGCCTCGACCATCTCGCCGTCCTTGCGGGCGCGCATCCCGAGCAGACCGATGTCGGCGGTGTTGGCCTGCCCGCAGTCGGCCGTACAGCCCGAGTAGTGGAGGTGGACGTTCTCGACGTCCTCGGGAAGGTCAACGTTGTCACGGAGCCACCGCAGCATCCGGGCGGTCCGCGCCTTCGTCTCCGTCAGCGCCAGCGAGCAGAACTCCGTCCCCGTGCAGGCGATCGCGCCGCGCTGGAACGGGTTCGGTTCGGGCGTGTGCTTCGAGAGCAGCGGTTCGGCGAGCAGGTCGTCCAGTTCCGACTCCGGGACGTCGACCAGCAGCGGGTTCTGTCGCCGGGTCAGCCGCACCTCCCCGGAGCCGTACTCCTCGGCGAGGTCGGCCAGTTCGACGGCGTCCTCGGCGGTCAGGCGGCCGACGGCGACCGAGAGACCGACGTAGTAGTCGCCGTCCTTCTGCTCGTGGACGCCGACGTGGTCGGCCTTCCCCTCGGCGGGCGGCCGCCCCGCGTTGTAGCTGTACTCCTCGCGGACGTCGGTCCCGGCACTCCTGAGTTCGAAGTCGACGTACTCCTCCTGAAGGAGGTCGCGGATCTGCTCGGTCCCCCAGTCGTCGACGAAGAACCGGGCGCGGTTCTTCGAGCGAACGTCGCGGTCGCCGTGGTCGTGGTAGAGTTCGACGAATCCGCGGACGACGTCGTACGCCTCCTCGGGCGTGACGAAGACGTCGAGCGAGCGCGCCTTCCGGGGTTTCTTCCCGCCGAGACCGCCGCCGACGCGGACGTTGTACCCGAGCGTCGCCTCCCCGTCGACCATCTTGAACGCCGGCTCGACCCCGACGTCGTTGATGGCGTCCTGTGCACAGCCCTCGCGACAGCCGGTGACGCTGATGTTGAACTTCCGGGGCATGTTGGCGAGTTCGTCGTCGCCGCGGAGCTCCTCGCGGAAGCGTTCGAGCAGCGGTCGAGTGTCGACGAGCTCGTGTTTGTCGCGGCCGGCGACCGGACAGCCCGAGATGTTACGCATCGTGTCGCCGCCGGCCGACCGAGTGGTGACGCCGACGGATTCGAGCGTCTCCCAGATGGCGGGAATGTCCTCCAGTCGCACCCAGTGGAGCTGGATCGACTGCCGCGTCGTCAGGTCGACGAACCCGTTGCCGAACTCGGGGTTGTCGGCGGGGCCGGTACAGTAGTCGCGGGCGACCTCGCCGATGGCCCGGAGCTGTCCCGGCTTCAGCCGCCCGTTCGCGTTCGTCAACCGCATCATGAAGTAGCCCTCCTGACCGCTCCGCTGGTGGAAGACGCCCCAGAACTTGAACCGCGTGAACCACTCGTCGTGTTCGTCCTCGGGAATCGAGTCGAACCCCTCCTCGGCGAACTCCAGGATCTTCTCCCGGACCGCGTCGCCGTACAACTCCTCCTTATACGTCTCTTTCTTATGCGCCATCGTCTCCGAACACCTCTCTACGTTTGTCTACGTTTGAACTGATAACCGAAACGTGCATAGCGTAATTCACGGTTAAAGTATGCTCAACAAAAGCATATAATAGTAATCGTTGGAATTTTCAAAAAATACTCTCACGCATTCGTCGGACGGTCACTTTAATAGCGGATTAGAGGGATATAAGGACGTACTTCGTCCAAATATCAGTCGTTCGTTTCGACGTACGTTTCGTTTCTGTACGTAGTTACAGAACAGAGTAGTCGACTTCTCGAGTAGTCGTCGCCGCGGGACGTCGCGCGTGAGAGACGGTCGGATCGGGAGCGAACGACCGGAGGAACTGGAGCAGTCCACGGCGGGAAGAAAAAGCGGTCGGAGGTCGGGTTCGGACACTCGGCGGATCAGCCGGCCACTCTCGACGGGCCGGCCGTGGCTTCTCACACGCTCACGCGAGCGTCGCGGAGGTCGGCACGGGTGTTGATGTTCCGGAACGCCGCCGGGTCGGCGTAGGCTGCGACGGTTCGCTCGGGGACGACGACGGGTCCGAGCAGGTCGAACACGTCGTACAGTCGTCCCGCCCGGTGGACGAAGGCGTCGGTGCAGGCGGTCTGTGCCGCCCGGACGTGGACGACGGCGGGGAACGGCTGGCGCTCGCCGTCGACCTCGGGGACGGCTCCGGCGTCCGTGCGCGCCGCGGCGAACAGGTGGTCGAGAAACGCCGTCGGGACGAACGGCATGTCGCAGGCGACGACCGCCGCGTACTCGGCCGTCGTCGCCTGCAGACCGGTCCGCAACCCGGCGACTGGACCACGGTCGAGGATGGGGTCCTCGGCGAACCCGACGTCGAGTCCCGAGAGGATGGTCTCGAAGGTGGGTCGCTGTTTGCGCCGACAGTTGACGACGATCTCGTCGATGGCGGGGTCGAGCGTCTCGGCGACGCGTCGCAGCAGGGGGACGCCGTCGAGACGGACGGTCGCCTTGTCGACGCCGCCGAACCGGGTCGACCGACCGCCGGCGACGATGACACCGGTACGACCGGTGTCCGGTCTCATCCGTCCATCCTCAGTCATCGCTCGTGCTGTAGGAGCCACTGCTCTCGCCGAAGAAGCCGTCGACGTGGGCGCGCTCGGCGATCTCCGGCCGGGCGACGTAGGCGTTCAGGAGGACGATGGGCACCATGATGGCGGCGACGACGGCGTAGCCGCTGTGGATGGCTCCCACCTCTGCGGCGTACGAGTAGACCAGCGGGAAGCCGATGCCGCCGAACGTGCCGATGCCGCCGACGACGCCCGCCGCCGCGCCCGACCGCTCGGGGAACATCGCCGGCACCTGCGCGAAGATGGCTCCCTCGGTGAACGCACAGGACATCCCGACGAGGAAGCCGACGCCGACGGTCAGAAGGACGCTCCCGGTCTGGCCGGCGAGCGTCAGTCCCGCCATCGCCGTGACGATGAACCCCATGCAGAGGACGGTCCACTGCTCGCGGTAGCGACCGGTGAAGACGGGAAGGATGTCCGTCTCCGTCCGGACGACCCAGTCGCTCACGTAGCCGCCGATCGGTCTGAGGAGTCCGGCCGCCAGCGAGAACGTCGCCGCGAACGTCGAGGCGACGACGAGGTTCGAGCCGAACCCTTCGCGGAAGTACGTCGGCAGCCAGCCGTTCATCGAGATCTCGAGGCCGAAGCTCATCACGTAGCCGAGCGCGAGCGCGACGACGCCGTAGCGGGTCGCCACGTGGACCCACGAGGAGAGCGTCGCCGAGTCGCTGGTCTCCTCTGCCTTCCTCTCCGTGACGGCGTCCTGGCCGACGACGTAGTAGGTGACGGCCATCAGCAGCGCGACGACGCCGGTGTAAAAGAACGCGGCGCGCCACCCGGTGTCGAACAGCGGGCCGTTCCACTGGCCGAACACGCGCGGTAGGACGAGTGCCCCGCCCGCTGCACCGGCGTTGCCGATGCCCGCGTAGATGCCTTCGGCGGTTCCCAACTGCTCCTCGGGAAACCACTGGGCGACGTGCTGGATGCCGACGACGAAGGTGATGCCCGCCGAGGCGACGACCAGCCGTTCGACGAAGAACACCTCGTAGCTGGTGGCGAAGGCGCTCGCCATGCTGAACACCCCGACGTAGGCGAGGACGATGGCGAACACCGACGACGCGCCGTAGCGGTCGGAGAGCCACCCCGTCAGCATGCGGCCGGGCGGCGCGCTCCAGATGGCGGCGCTGGCGAGGATGCCGAGGTCGGTGAGCGAGAGGCCGAACTCGTCGGCGATCGGTCCGGTGAAGGGAGCGAAGGAGAACCAGATGAGAAACGAGAGGTTGAATGCCATCGTCGCGAGCACGAGCGTCCGCCACTTGGTCATCTTCATCGGCGGACCTCCGGGGCGAGCGGGTCGCCGGTCGGAGCGGGCGTGTCGTCCCTCGTCTCCGTCCCTCCCTCGGGGTCGGGTGCGACGAGGCGGACGGCACACTGTTTGTAGTTCGGTTCGTCGGACTCGGGGTCGACTGCGTCGACGGTGAGGTGGTTGGTCATCGGATGGTGGATCGGCAGCCAGACCATCCCGGCCGGGACGGCGTCGTCAGCCTCGACGGCCGCCGGGACGCTCGCCCGCGGCGACTCGAGGACGGTCCGGTCGTCGGTTAGCTGGTCGCTGTACGTCTCGACAGTCTCGGGGTTGACCCGCGCCGGAACCGGGCCGGGGTCGTCGACGCCGCGGGAGCGGACGCCGGTGTTGTAGCCGTCTGCCTCGCGGGCCGTCGTCAGAGTGAGCGGGTAGTCGTCGCTCGTCGCTTCGGGGAGGTCGAGCGTCTCCTCGCTCCGATAGTCGGAGAACTGTGCTCGTCCCGTCGGCGTGGGGAACTGCCACGTTTCCGTCTCGGGGTCGTAGTAGCGGTAGCCGCCGCTGGACTCGGCGTCGGGTGCGGGCCAGCGGACGGCGAGTTCCTCGTCGAGACGATCGTAACCGATGCCCGAGCAGTCGGCGTCGGTGCCCGCGGTCAACGCGGCGAACTCGTCGAACACCGCCTCGGGGTCGAGCGTCGGTGCCGGAAAGAGCTCGGGGGCGACGCGAGCGCCGACGCCGGCGACGATGTCGAGGTCGGTGCGGACGCCCGAGGGGAGTCCCGTCGCCGGGCGGATCCGCGAGACGGTCCGCTCCATGTTCATCGCGGTCCCGTCGGACTCGCCCCACGTCGCCGCCGGAAGGACGACGTCGGCGAGTTCGACCGTCTCGGTGCGGAACGCGTCCTGGACGACGAGGAAGGCGTCCTCAAACGCCTCGCGAGCGGCCGCGGCGTCCGGCAACCCGGCGAGGGGGTTGGTCGCGACGGTCCAGACGACCGAGGGGTCGCTGTCGACGATGCCGACGGGGCCGGGGCCGGCGTCGTCCGGGAGGTCGGACACCGGAACCCCCCACCTCTCGGCGACGCGACGACGGTGGTCGGGGTCGGTGAACGTCCGGTGGCCGGGCCACGACCCCTTCGAGGAGCAGACGCGCGTCCCCATCGAGTTCGCCTGGCCCGTGAGCGAGAACGGTCCCGAACCGGGGCCCATGTTCCCGGAGGCGAGACAGCAGTCGACGAGCGCCCGCGACGTCGCGGTGCCGCGGACGCTCTGGTTGACGCCCATCCCCCAGTAGACGAGCGTCTGATCGTCGAACGCCGTCGCCAGGAGGTCGACCGTCTCGACGTCGACGCCGGCCTCCTCGGCGGCCGCCTCGACCGATGGGAGCGACTCCCGGAGGGTGGCGAACCCGTCCGTGTTGGCGTCGACGAACTCGTCGTCCACTCCCCCGCTCTCGACGAGACGGGCGAGCACCGCCCGAGCGAGCGCGAAGTCGCCGCCCGGAGCGAGTTGGACGTGGTGGGCTGCGGCCTCCGCCGTCTCGCTCGCGACGGGGTCGACGACGACGAGGCGACTGTCGTCGTCGCTTGCGGAGTCCGCGATCCAGCGGAACAGCACGGGGTGGGCGACCGCGGGGTTCGCCCCCCAGACGACGTGCGTCTGCGCTTCGGGGACGTCGTCGTAGGTCGGCGGCGGCGCGTCGCTGCCGAAGGCGTCGTAGTAGGCCGTCACCGCGCTCGCCATGCACAGCGTCGTGTTGGCGTCGTAGTTGCGCGTGCCGACGCCGCCACGGGCGAGTTTGCCGAGCGCGTAGGCCGCTTCGTTCGTCTGCTGACCGCTGCCGAGGATGGCGACGTCGTCGGGGTCGCTGACACCCCCGACGGCGTCGGCGACGCGGTCGAGCGCGTCCTCCCACGTCGCGCGGACGAGGTCGCCGTCCTTGCGGACGAGCGGGCGGGTGAGCCACTCGCCCTCGGGGTCGGCCGTCTCGCGGATGCCTCGTCCACAGGCGAGCCCCCGGTTGACCGGATGCGCGGCGTCCCCGCGGACGACGTCCAGTCCGTGGCCGATATCCGCGCCGCGGTGGACGTGCCCACAACCGACCGCACACCGCATGCAGGTCGTCTCGACTGGGTCACCCACCGGCGACCACTCCTGAACGACCGTGACAGATTCTGTGACGATCGTCCGATAATATGCGCTTAGTGGATCTGATTGTGTATCTTCTCACGTCATAACTCGACTGAATCGAGTAGTAAAACGCTAATCGTTGAAGAAACAAAATTAGAACCCGGTTCTACGACTGTGTGTCCGGTTTACAAGGAAATTTAAGGAGTTAACCTATCTACTCCGTCCGGTTTTCCAACGTTTTTCTGCCCGTTCGTTCACTCGATTCGCGAGTTCCGTAACCGAGTACTACGGCCGGAGCGGTTCCGGTGCGCGGGCCACGGCGAGCGATCGTCCACTCGTGAAGCACGCGAGTGGTCTCGCGTCGGCCGACCGTGGTGTCGTCTTCGGGTCGCGTCACGTCTCCGTCGCTTCGACGGTCTTAAGATTCTGTGGCAGGAAGTTTGCACGGATGACTGACCCGGCCTTCGAGGTAGTCGAGTTCCTTCTGAGCGCTCACCTCTACACGGAAAACCGGGACCTAGACGAGAACGATCTGCCACCTCGCTACCGGCAGGTGTTCTGGAAGGACGGTGCCATCGAGCGACCGTTGTCGGCGACCGAGGACACGGCGCGGACCGCGACGGGTGTCGAACATCCGTGGGAGGCGGTGTCCGATCTGCTCTTCACTCAGCGGACCGAGTTCTCCGGCAAACTCTCGCTCACGCAACCCGAGATGGCACTCGACTGGTTCCTCGACCGTGCAGACGACGACGATATCGCCGCGAACCCGACGATCGCCGCCACGGTCGAACACCGCGACGACGTCGACGTGACCCACGAGGACGCGCGCGACCAGAACCGTCCGATCCAGGCCGACCGCGTCTGGATCGACTCGCTGCTCGAGGAGTACTTCGACACCGACGAGGAGGGCGACGCCGAGATGCTCGATCTCGTCCACGTCCGCGCTCCCGAGGAGATCGAGATGACGCTCGAGGACCTCGTGTTGACCGAGGACCAGGAGGGCGAGATACGGAAGATCGTCACCGCCATCGAGCACCGCGACTACCTCGCACAGATCGGCCTGCGCGAGATCGGGAAACTGTTGTTCGTCGGCCCGCCGGGAACGGGGAAGACGACCATCTCGCGGGCGTTGGCCCACGAACTCGGGATGCCGTTCGTCGAGGTCAAACTCTCGATGATCACGAGTCAGTATCTCGGCGAGACGGCCAAGAACGTCGAGAAGACGTTCGAGGTGGCCAAGCGACTCTCGCCGTGTATCCTCTTCATCGACGAGTTCGACTCCGTCGCGAAGACCCGCCGCAGCGACGAACACGCGGCGCTGAAGCGCGCGGTCAACACGCTGCTGAAGTCTATCGACGACATCTCGCTCATCCGCGACGACGTGTTGCTCATCGGCGCGACCAACCATCCCGACCAACTCGACGCCGCGGCGTGGCGGCGGTTCGACGAGATCGTCAACTTCCCGAAGCCCGACTGGCAGATGCGCGCGGACATCCTCCAGGTCATCACTCGGCAGATGGAGATCGCCGACTTCGACCCCGAGGCCGTCGCCGAACGCACGGAGGGACTCACCGGCAGCGACCTCCGGATGGTGCTCCGGGAGGCAGTGCTCGAGGCGCTCACCGAAGGACGGATGGAGCTGACTCAACAGGACATCCTCGACGCCGTCGACGACTTCGAGGAACGCGACAACCTGAAGAACATGGACATGATCGACGGCGAGGGGGCACAGGTCGCCGGCGACGGGCGAGGGGGTTCCGACGACCACGACCACGATCACTCGCACGACCACTGACCGATGCGGGTCACGCTCCTCGGCACCGGCGACACGACGGGGACGCCGACCGTCGGCTGCGACTGCGACACCTGTACCGAGGCCCGTCGTCGGGACGTCGAGCGCTCGCGGTTCTCCGTCCACGTCGAGAACGAGCGGACGGCCGAGTCGTTGCTCGTCGACGCCAGCCCCGACTTCCGCCACCAGTTTCTGACTCACGACGTGCCGTTGCCCGACGCGATGGTCATCTCGCACATCCACTTCGACCATCTCGACGGCCTCGGCAACGCCTACCGGCTGTTCGACGACCTGCCCGTCTACGCGGCCGACGAGGTCGACCCCGTGACCGGCGAGAGCGTCGCCGACACGATTCGAACGAAGTACGACTATCTCGACCGCATCACGGTCCACGACGTCACGCCGTTCGAGACCCGGCGGATCTGCGGCTTGGACGTGACGCTCGTCCCCGTCGACCACCCGCCGCTGGTCTGTTACGGTCTGACCGTCGAGGATCCCGAGACCGGTTCGAAGCTGTCGCTGTCGGGCGACACGAGCTACGACGTCCCCGCGGAGTCACGCGACGCCCTGCGGGATCCGGATCTCTTCCTCGCAGACGGGATCGTCCCGGCGTCGCTCTGTGAGTACCACCCTATCGGCGGCCGCCACGAGAACGACGAGGGCGTCCCGCGGACGTTCGGCACGAAACATATGACCCGAGAGGGTGCACTGGAGTTGGCCGCGGAGTTGGACGCGGCGACGACACGGCTGGTCCACACCGCCCACTTCTACCCGGTCGAGGAGGCGTTCGAGGAACCGCTCGCCGTCGACGGCGAGCAGTACGAACTGTGAGCGGCAGAGGATCTGTCCAAACCTGCTGACGACGACCGGAACCGCGTGCCGAGGACAGCGGTGTCGTCGGTGACGTGCCACTCTCAATCCTCTGTCAGTCCGAGCTGTTCGTAGATCTCTTGCTGGTCGAAGTACGCACGGTGTTCCTGGATCTTACCGTCTACGACCCGGAACGTGGACATCTCCCCGACCTCGACCGCCCGTCCAGTCGGCGGGATTCCACCGAACTCTCCCTCGTGGGTCATCGTTATCTCCGCTTCGTACATCACCAGGTCGTCGCTGGAGAGCAGATCGCCGACCGTCACTCGGAAGTCGGGGAACCCGTCTACCACTCCCCGGACGAACGCCTCCAACCCGTCGGGACCGTGGACCTCCCTCGCGGGACCTGGGACGCCTTCCTCGGGTGCGGCCGGGTCGGACATCACGAACGACTCCGAGACGACGTCGGGTATCTTCGAGTACGCTCGTTCGTTCCAGATCTCCACGTACTCTCTCACGAGCTGTTCGGCTCTCGGTGTGGCTTCTGCCATCGGTGGCTCCCTCCACGCCCAACTATGCTACGAGTTCTCATACCGTTGTTCCACGACAGTCCGGAGATAGTGTGACGGAAGAATCTCTCGTCTCGGTCACCGTCACCTGTCGATATCGGTGTCGTCTACTCTCACCTGTGCAGTCGGTGAACGACGATATCGGCGGAGTCCGTACTCACCACCGCCGACGAGCAGCGCGGCGACGGCGACGAGCGGCCACCCGAGCAGATACCAGCCGAACGGCGTCGGGTCGACGGGCGTCAGTCCCGAGTCGACGATCGACCACGTTCCGTACGCCGAGAGCGTGAACGCCGCCGCGACGACGAGCGCGGGAGCGCGCAGTCGCCTCGTCGCGACGGCGACCGCCGGGAGCGCGCCGAGGAGGACCGCGCCGACGGCGACGTACGCGAAGAACGGTTCGTCGCCGGCGACGCCGGTGTCGAAACCGAACCACGTCCAGAGGACTCCTGCGGCGACAGTGTGCAGGAGGGCGGCGAGGAGGACGAGGCCGGCGGCAGCGGTCGAGGAGGGCGGTCGACGGGACACGACCGATCTTCTCGGGTCGGTGTCATCAGCGTTGGGTCGTCACGATCCGTGTCCCGGCAGCGTCGACGCCGATCGGCGAGCGCTCGTCGGAGGAGAGGAGGCGGTCGAAGGAGAACTGCAGGGGAATACAGCCAGACCGCTTTTCCACGTCCGGACGCCGAAAACTGTACCTCAACCGGGTAGTGATACTGGTTCGCACACCGATATTGCCGTGGCGGTTGTCGCCTCGATCGAATGTTCTACCACGACGACGAGCTCCAGTTCGAGGTCGAGGTCGAGGAGCCGAACCCCCAGTTCGCGAAGATGCTCCAGCAGGCGATCGGCGGTGCGGAGGGGGAGATGCGCGTCGCCCTGCAGTACATGTTCCAGGCGTTCGCCGTCCCGGCGGAGAAACAGGAGATCCGACAGTTCCTGATGGAGACGGCCACCGAGGAGCTGGGTCACATCGAGATGCTCGCGACTGCCGTCTCGAAGAACCTCGAGGGGGCGTCCGACGAGGCCCGCGAGGCGGCGCGCGACGACGCGGTGATCGACGAGATGATGCGCTCGGGCCAGCCCCGACAGGCGCTCTCGGCCGGGCTCCACGCGATGCCCGTCGACAGCAACGGCGTCCCGTTCACGGGTAACTACGTGGTCGCCTCCGGCAACCTCGCGGCCGACATGTACGCCAACGTGATGGCCGAGTCCACCGGGCGACTGCTCGCGACTCGACTGTACGAGTTCACCGACGACCCCGGAATGAAAGACATGCTCGAGTACCTCATCGCCCGGGACACGATGCACCAGAACCAGTGGCACGCCGCCCTGGAGGCGCTCGGCGAGCACCGCCCCGTCCCCAACAGCTTCGACCAGTCGAAAGAGAATCAAGAGTACAACTACACGTTCATGTCCACCGCTCACGAGGAACGCGAGGACCCCCAGCAGCCGTGGACGACGGGCGAGGCACCCGACGGCAACGGGGAGTTCAGCTACACGCCGCAGCAGCCCGGCGGCGGCAACCCGGACCTCGACGAGATGATCGACGAGATGTACAACGAGGTCAAGTAGTCGCGTCGGTCGTCGAGGCGCCCGTCACTCGCTGGACGGCTCGACCACGTCCCGCCGATACTCCATCGCCGGCAACTCCAGGGTCACCACGCGTTCCCAGGTCGTCTCGTCGACGACGACCACCTCCGACTGACCGAACACGTAGAGATAGTCGTTCAGGTAGATGGCTCGTTGGGCGCGTTCCACGCCGACGACCTTCTTCAGCTCCAGTCCATCCTCGTAGCCGAAGACGTAGCCGCCGTCTCGTCCCGGCAGGAAGAACACGCCGTGCTTGCGGTCCATGAGGAAGGCGTGGTGGCTCTCACGAATCGCCGACCAGCGTTCGTCGAGCACGTAGTCGTCTTCGACCGTCGGATTCTCGGGGTTCGAGACGTCGAAGACGACGGCCTTCACTCGACCATCTTCCTCGCCGACGCCGAGCACCCGGTCGTCGGAGAGCGGGTGGAGATACGAGGAGAAGCCCGGGAGCTTCAGTTCCCCCTTCAGCTCGGGATTCTCGGGGTCCGAGAGGTCGACCACGTGGAACGGGTCGATGCGTTTGAACGTCACCACGTAGGCCGTGTCGCCGACGTAGCGCACCGAGTAGATCTGCTCGTCGAGGCCCATTCCCTGGACCTCGCCGACGACGTCGAGTTGCTCGTCGAGCACGTAGAGGTCGTTCTCGCTCTCGGTACCGCGTGCCTCGATAGTCGTCGCGATGCGGAGATTACCGTCATGTTCGCTCAACGAGAACTGATTGAGTGGCACGCCGGGGACGCTGCCGACGCCTGCGACGCCGAGGCTCGGCGTCTCGCCGGTGGTGTCGACGCCGACTTCGACGACGCCCGTCGTCGTCAACTCGCGTTTGTTGTCGTCGAGGTACTCTCGCCACTCGTTTGCCAACTCGGTTCGGACCTCGTGGCGTTCGTCGTCGTCGAGGCTCCGGTACCACTCGCCGAGCGCGCGGTCGGTCTCGATAGAGCGCGCCCGCGAAC
This sequence comes from Halogranum amylolyticum, assembly GCF_900110465.1. Classification (GTDB taxonomy): domain Archaea; phylum Halobacteriota; class Halobacteria; order Halobacteriales; family Haloferacaceae; genus Halogranum; species Halogranum amylolyticum. The sequence goes on along the minus strand of NZ_FODV01000008.1, from coordinate 26,427 downwards.
TCAGGTCGTACTCACGGAGCTGTTCGAGGCGGTCGACGACCGAATTCGGCAGCCGGTCTCGCTGTTCTGACAGGAGGAAATCGAGGTGAACGCGCCCATACTCCGGTGGTTCGGTGTAGGTGACGTACAGCGACTCGCCGGACATGTAGACCGTCGAGTCGTGTCCGCCCACGAACGAGACCGAGTCGGCGACGTCGCCGCTCTGAGGGTCGAGAGCGGTGGTGGTGTAGGTCGCGTCCACCGGGACGGGGTCGGTCGGGTGGTACACCTGCGTGCAGGCGATTTCGACGTCGCGCTCGCCGAACGGCTGGACCGGACAGGGCGAGTCGTAGTCGAGGCCGTCGACGGTCACGAGGTAGAGCTGTCCGTCGGAGAGGCGAGCGGTCCGCAGCCGCCCCGAAATCTGCTTCGACCACCGTTCCTCGGGGTTCTCGCGGTCGGAGACGTCGTAGGCGACGACGGACTCGTGAGAGAGCACGACGAGCGTGTCACCGGAGAGCAACAGTTGTCCGGAGGCATCGACTTCGCCGGCCAGGGCGGGGGAGACTGGTTCGGAGGTGTTCAGGAGCGTCACGCCACCCCGTTTGCCGGGGTGAAACCCGTGGCGCGTCCCCCGGGCGTAGTAGACTGACTCGCCGTCGGTCTTGACGACGTCCGGTTCGTCGATGCCGGTCACCTGGACGTTCGTGCCGGAGACGCGTTCGACGTCGGAGCCGCCGGAGCCGCCTGCACTCCCGTCGGCAGCGGTCGATTCGGCTTCCACGGCGGTCGCCTGCGGTGTCGAGGTCGGGGCAGCGGTCATCGTGGCGGTGTCGTCGACGGCGACGGTCTCGGTCGCTCGCGGGCTGTTCAGGAACCGGGTGCCGTGGGAGCCGTCGCCGCGCGCTGCCGCCGCGTCGAGATAGTCTCTGAACGCTGCGGCCGACTCGAAGGCGGCGACGTCGGCGGTGGTGGCCGTCTCGTCGGTAGCGGCTGCCCCGGACCCTGACGAACCGGGGCCGGAACTGGGTGCCTGTACGGCGAGACCGTCACTGGGGCCGGCGACGGCGTAGACGCCGGCCCCGACGGCGGTGCCGACGAGCAGTGCGACCATCGCGATGGCTGCGACTGCGGTGGTCGAGAGTGGAGGGCTTCGTCGCATATGCCGACCGACGGTATCGAAGGAATAAGCCGTTCCGTAATGTCAAACGGGTCTTTGACTCTTCTCAGTCGCGGGTGCGGAGCGCCGCCGCACCGAGACCGAGCAGGAGCGCCGCCGCACCGACGACGAACGAGTCGAGGTCGCTCGTGACGCCCGTGAGCCCGTCGTTCTCGTCTTCGACGATACTGGTGGAGATGTCCTCGCCACCACTGTCGCCGTCTGTCGCCGTCGACGTGCTGGCGTTCTCGCGGTTCTCCTGCCAGTAGCTGTTCTCGAAGTTCGTCAGCGCCTCGTCGCAGTCGGTCAGGTCGGCGTTCTCGCGCGGCGTCCCGTTCTTCAGCGTGACGCGCTCGCTGGCGTTCAGGTCAGCCATCGTCGGACCGCCGGACTCCGGCACCTGCAGGCGGGTCGCGTCGTAGACGAGCCACGGCGAGTAGAACTCCCAGACGACCTCGCCGTCGGGCGTCACCTCGACGACGCGGTGGTTCTTGGAGTCGGTGACAAGCGTGTTGCCGCTCTCGAGGCGGTCGGCGTCGCGCGGCCAGTCGAACACCGAGGAGTTGCCGACGCGCCAGGTGCGGTTCCAGCCGTCCGCCGTCCGCTCATACTCGACGATGCGATCGTTCTCGCTGTCGGCGACGAGGAACGTGGGCGTGCCGTCCTCCGACTCGAGGTAGTCGGGGTTGTGCTGCTTCCGGAGGACGTCGTGGTCGCCGTCGCTGCCGAGTTGCAGGTCGATGTTCCCCGTGGTTCGGTTGACGAGGACCACCTGATCGAAGTTCCGCGGCGAGAGGAGATACTGGTCGTCGCCGACGGGGTCGACGTCGTTGACGTGCGTCCAGTCGTCCGAGTAGTTACCGCCGACCTCGGGTCCGTAGTGGTCGTCGAACTGCCACTCCCAGACCACCTCGTCGGTCGTGCGGTTGTAGACGAAGACGCGGTCCTCGTTCTCCCCGGTGCTCTCGTTGTAGTTGCGCATGTCTGCGACGACGAGGTTGCCGTTCGAGAGCAGGTCGACGTCGTGGGTGTCGTGCGTGTCGAGGCGCTCGGACCACAGCGTCTCACCCGTCTGCGGGTCGAGTTCGTAGACGACCGTCCCCTTGTTCATCGTCGCGGTGACGAACACGTTGCCGTTCTCCAGCGGGTCGACGTCGTACCCCCAGGTGACACCCTGGTTGGCCCCCGACTGCTGGACCCACTTCACCGCGCCGTCGGCACCGACGCCGACGAGGCGTGCGGGCTTCTTCCCGGCGTCTTCGCCGTCGAACTTCGCACCCTGTACGCTCACGACGGTCATCGTCTCGGGCGACTCCGTCGCCGTCGCCTGGCAGATGCCGGGCGCGTCGGCGTCGTCGGACTGCGCGGTCACCGCGGGGAGCACGGCGGTGCCGACGAGGAGGACCACGAGACAGAGGACCGAGAGGCGGGTTCGCATGTCTGCCCGGTCCGGTGGCCGAGATATGAGTTTTGTGACTCGACGTCGTGCGTTCCCCGTGACGTCTCACCGGAACCGATCCAGTCCCGACTGGCGACGCGCCACGCCTGCCGGGTCGGCGACCCACGGCGACCGTTCGTCCCGGAGCGCGTCGAGGTCGGCCGTTGGCGGATCGGCGGGAACGTGTGCCGCACACGCCGCGCCACACTCCGAACCGGGGTCGACGACCCGGTCGAACTGGTCGCAGTAGGGGCGACCGTCGGCCGTCGCCGTCGCGTGCGCACAGGCCGGGAGGTCGTAGCTCCGCCACCCCTTCCCGTAGGCCTTCTCGGCGACGCGGCGGCGCGCCCGCGCCTTCGAGTCGGCGTCGACGAAGGCGACGTCCGTCCGGAGCGCGTGGCGCTCGCCGAGTTCGACGCCGATCGACTCGATGGCGAGCGGCGCCGCCTCGCGGACGACCTCTCGCTCGCCCGTCTCGGGGTCGAACCGCCAGACGCCGACCTCGTCGGGGATCCGGTTGAGGTGGGCACGGGTGACGTAGCTCTCGGTGGCCAACACCACCTCGTCGAACAGGCCGAGGCTCGCGTCGGTCCGGAGCTGCCGTTCGAGGTCGCCCGGCGTCCCGAGGTCGGGTTTGTTCTCGACGGCGGTGAGTGTCGAGAACCAGTCCGGATACCGCACCGTCTGCCGGACGTACTCGCGGCCGCCGCGGCGTTCGCGCTCGAAGAAGCCGACCGAGAGCGCCCGGTCGGTGAGCTCTCTCGCTCTCTCGGGGTGGCAGTCGAAGGCGTCTTTCCAGTAGACCGCGCCGCCGACGCCGACGTCGCTCTCGACGGCGAGCGTCGGAATCCGGCTGTCGGTGATGCGGGTTCGGGCGTCGAACGCCGGGCCGCGCCCGACGAGGACGACGTCGACGACCCGGCGTCCGGGGTCGGCGACGCTGCCGCCGAGCTGACGGGCGACGACCGCGTCGGTCGTCGTCTCGAGCTGCGTGCAGAGCGCCAGTTCGAACCCGAACTCGGACACGGCGGACGTTGGATTGGGCGGGAGAAAAGCCTCGCGCTGCCGACGGCTCGAACGCCGGTACGCTGATACCGCGTCGGTGTGTGTTTGACTGTATCGTGCCAGTCCGTGTCGTTCGAGTCAGCGGAAGCGACGTCGAGAGCGGGGTCTGTCACCGTGTGACGCGACGTAGCGAGGCCGTGACCGATACGAGAACAGCAACTTTATCACGCGTTCGGGGCGAAACTTCCCCAAGATTACTCTCAGGAGGTCAATGGTGACGGAAAATCCCCAACAACCGGAGGTGAACATCGGACTCGTCGGCCACGTCGACCACGGGAAGACGACGCTGGTCCAGGCGCTCAGTGGGTCGTGGACCGACCAGCACTCGGAGGAGATGAAGCGCGGTATCTCCATCCGACTGGGTTACGCGGACGCGACGTTCCGCCGCTGTCCAGAGGCGGACGAGCCCGAATGCTTCACAGTAGACGAAACGTGCGAAGAACACAGTGTCGAGACGGACGTGCTGCGGACGGTGTCGTTCGTCGACGCGCCCGGTCACGAGACGCTGATGGCGACGATGCTCTCGGGTGCCGCCCTGATGGACGGGGCCGTGCTCGTCGTGTCTGCGACGGAGGACGTCCCGCAGGCGCAGACCGAAGAGCACCTGATGGCGCTCGACATCATCGGTATCGAGAACATCGTCATCGCGCAGAACAAGGTCGACCTCGTCGACCGTGACCGCGCGGTCGACAACTACGAACAGATCAAGGAGTTCGTGAAGGGAACGGTCGCCGAGGACGCGCCCATCGTTCCCATCAGCGCTCAGCAGGACGTCAACATGGACCTCCTCATCGAGGCCATCGAGGAGGAGATCCCGACGCCCGACCGCGACGAGTCCGAAGACCCCCGGATGTACGTCGCGCGCAGCTTCGACATCAACCGCCCCGGCACGACGTGGGAGGATCTCACGGGTGGCGTCGTCGGCGGTTCGCTCGTCGAGGGTAAGCTCACGAAGGGCGACGAGATCGAACTCCGTCCCGGCCGCGAGGTCGAAGAGGGCGGCCAGTCGGAGTGGCGACCGATCACGACGACCATCCGGTCGCTGCAGGCCGGCGGCAAGCAGGTCGACGAGGTCCGCCCGGGCGGACTGCTCGGCGTCGGCACCGGACTCGACCCGAGCCTCACGAAGGGTGACGCTCTCGCGGGACAGGTCGCCGGCAAGCCCGGCACGCTCCCGCCGACGTGGCACACCTTCGAGATGGACGTCGACCTGCTCGAGCGGGTCGTCGGCGGCGACGACGAGATCGAGGAGATCTCGACGGGCGAACCGCTCATGCTCACTGTCGGGACGGCGACGACCGTCGGTGCGGTCACCAGTGCCCGCGAGGGTGAGTGTGAGGTCAAACTCAAACGTCCCGTCTGTGCACCTCTCGGTGCGAAGATCGCCATCAACCGCCGCGTCGGCGCGCGCTGGCGACTCATCGGTATCGGGACGCTGAAAGAGTAGATGGTCACGGTCGCCATGGACACGAACGCGCTGATGATGCCGGTCGAACTCGACGTGCGGGTGTTCGACGAACTCGACCGGCTGTTCGGCACGCCCGACCTCGTCACTCCCCGTGCGGTGCTCGACGAACTCGAGAAGCTCGCCGCGGGGTCGAACGGTCAGGAGGGCGTCGCCGCCAGCGTCGGTTCGGACCTGGCGTCCCGCCACTGTCGCGTGGTCGAGACGGACGCATCGTACGCCGACGACGCCATCGTCGAACTCGCCGACCGCGGCGAGTGCGACTGCGTCGTCACGAACGACCGACCCCTGCAGGACCGACTGCTCGAACGTGACGTTCGAGTCGTCGGGGTCAGGGGGCGAAACACACTCGCGGTAACAGAGCCATAACACGAGGATATGTATAAGAAGGTACGACTCAAGGACACGGTCGAGGTGCCGCCACGAGATCTGGCGGACGTGACTCCCCAGCGAGTCAAGCGACTGCTCCAGGACAAACTCGAAGGGCGCATGGACGAGGACGTAGGCAGCATCGTCAGCGTCGTCAACGTAGAAGACATCGGCGAGGGATCGGTGCTCCCGAACCGTCCCGGTGTCTACTACGAGGCGGAGTTCGACGCCATCACCTACGACCCGCAGATGCAGGAGGTCGTCGACGGGACGGTCGTCGAGGTCGTCGAGTTCGGTGCGTTCGTCGGCATCGGTCCGGTGGACGGACTGCTCCACGTCTCGCAGATCTCCGACGAGTATCTCGCCTACGACGGTGAGAACCAGCAGCTCGCGTCGACGGACTCAAACGACACGCTCGGCGTCGACGACGCCGTCCGCGTGCGCATCGTCACGAAGAGCATCGACGAGCGCAACCCGCGAGACTCCAAGATCGGGCTCACGGCCAAACAGCCCGGTCTCGGCAAGCACGGCTGGCTCCAGGAGAAGCGCGAGGAGCGCCAGGCCAGTACGGAGGGGTAAGCGATGGCCAAGAAGCGGAAAGCCTGTCGTGAGTGTCACTACATCAACGACCCCGACGCCCAGACGTGCGACAGCTGTGGGTCGTCGAGTCTGACGGAGGACTGGGCGGGCTACGTCGTCATCACCCACCCCGAGGAGAGCGAGGTCGCCACCGAGATGAACGTCAGCGAACCCGGCGGCTACGCGCTCAAGGTTCGGTGATGCTCCGACTCCCCGCAGATCTCCGTGGTGCGTTCAAAGAGCCGATGGGTCGTGTCTACACCGACCCCGTGGACCTGCTTCGGGATGCCGACCAGACGGAGGGACCGATCGTCGCCGTCGGCGACGTCGTCACCTTTCACCTCAGGCAGGCCGACCGCGACCCCGACGTCGCCGTCATCGACGGCAAGACGAAGCGAGACGCCGTCGACGAGGCGGTCGCCGAGGTGCTCGACGGTGACGCCGACCGTATCGAGGTCGAGAACCCGCCGGCAACGCTCTCGGAGGCGCTGCTCGACGCGCTCGTGACGGCGCTCGACGCCGCCGACCCGACGGTCATCTTCGTCGACGGCGAGGAGGACCTCGCGACGCTGCCGGCCATCGTCGCCGCGCCGATCGGCGCGAGTGTCGTCTACGGCCAACCCGACGAGGGGATGGTCCACGTCCCGGTCGACGAGGAGACGAAAGCCGAGGCCCGCGAACTGCTCTCGCAGTTCGAGGGTGACGTCGAGGCGGCGTTTGCTCGGTTAGACTGACGTCTCAGCTTTCACCACGAGTCTCACGCCTCCGTCGACCAGGGGCTGTGTCTCCCTACTCCGAGCGCGTTCTGTCGGACTGGGGTGTTTCGCCCTCGGGCGGTAGTGAGTCGCACACGAGAGTAGCTGCGACACTCCGAAAAACGCCGTCACGAGGTCGAAATCCTTTTACTTGTTTCGAGAGGAGTTTGTAGCAACTGAACCATGGACATCGACATCATCTCCGAGGAGGAGAACCCCATGTTGCACCGTACCGACGTCCGATTCGAGATCGTCCACGACGACGCGACGCCCTCCCGTCTGCAGGTCCGCGACAGTCTCGCGGCCAAACTCGACAAGGGCTCGGACGAAGTCGTCGTCCACAAACTGGACACGAAGTTCGGCATGCGAAAGACGGTCGGCTACGCGAAGGTCTACGAGACGGCCGACTTCGCCCGTGACGTCGAGCAGGAGCATATGCTCGAGCGCAACAAGATCACGGCCGACGAAGAGGGCGAGGCGGACGCCGAAGCCGAAGAAGCGTAATCGACTAAATGCGCGTTCTCGGCATCGAAGGAACCGCGTGGGCCGCAAGCGCCGCACTGTTCGACACTGAGGCCGAGGACGACGCCGACTCGATTTTCATCGACTCCGACCCCTACCAGCCGGAGAGCGGCGGCATCCACCCGCGTGAGGCCGCAGAGCACATGGCCGACGCGATCCCGGCCGTGATCGACAGTGTCCTCGACCACGCCGTCGCGACGAGCGAAACGGGGGCTCCGACTATCGATGCCGTCGCCTTCTCCCGCGGCCCGGGTCTCGGACCGTGTCTCCGCATCGTCGGCACCGCCGCTCGGTCGCTGGCACAGACGCTCGACGTCCCGCTCGTCGGCGTCAACCACATGGTGGCACATCTCGAGATCGGCCGCTACCAGTCGGGGTTCGACTCGCCGGTCTGTCTGAACGCCTCGGGAGCGAACGCTCACCTCCTGGGCTATCACAACGGTCGCTACCGCGTGCTCGGGGAGACGATGGACACCGGCGTCGGCAACGCCATCGACAAGTTCACCCGCCACGTCGGCTGGAGCCACCCCGGCGGGCCGAAGGTCGAACGGGCCGCGAAAGACGGCGAGTACGTCGACCTGCCGTACGTCGTCAAGGGGATGGACTTCTCCTTCTCCGGCATCATGAGCGCCGCGAAGCAGGCGTACGACGGTCGGAAATCGTCGGACGATTTCCGAGCCCATCAGAACTCGGAGAGTTCTGAGGACGACGGAGAGGCGGTCGAAGACATCTGCTGCGGACTGCAGGAGACGATCTTCGGGATGCTCACCGAGGTCGCCGAGCGTGCGCTGTCGCTCACCGGGACCGACGAGCTCGTCCTCGGCGGCGGTGTGGGGCAAAACGCTCGGCTCCGCGAGATGCTCGCGGAGATGTGCGAGGCCCGCGGCGCGGAGTTCTACGCGCCAGATCCGCGGTTCCTTCGGGACAACGCGGGGATGATCGCCGTCCTCGGCGCGAAGATGTACGAGGCCGGCGATACGCTGCCCGTCGCGGAGTCCTCGATCGACCCGAACTACCGCCCCGACCAGGTGCCCGTGACGTGGCGCGGCGACGAGGAGTCGGTCGCTCGCGCGGTGACGGAGACGGGAGACGTTCGAGGCGCGGAGGCGACCGTCTCGTTCGAGGGCGACACGGTCGTCAAACGTCGTCTCCCCAAGACCTACCGGCATCCCGCCCTCGACGCCCGACTCCGCACGGAGCGGACGGTCGCGGAGGCGCGACTCACGAGCGAGGCGCGTCGTGCGGGCGTCCCGACGCCGCTAGTTTACGACGTCGACGTCCGGGAGGCGACCATCTCCTTCCAGCGCGTCGGCCGATGTGACCTCGCCGAGGAGCTCGCTGTCGACGCCGTCCGCGACGTCGGCGAACATCTCGGTCGACTCCACGCCGCCGGTCTCGTCCACGGCGACCCGACGACGCGGAACGTCCGCGTCGGCGGAGAGTTCACCCCCGAGCGGGACGGCAGTCGCTCGCCGTCCCGCACGTTCCTCATCGACTTCGGCCTCGGTTTCCACACCGGCCACGTCGAGGACCACGCGATGGACCTCCACGTCTTCGAGCAGAGCGTCGAGGGGACGGCGGACGACCCCGACCCGCTCCGAGAGGCGTTCGAGGCGGGGTACGCGGCCGTCGGCGACGACGAGGTGCTCGAACGCCTCCGGACGGTCGAGGGGCGCGGTCGCTACCAGCCGTAGACGACGGTCACCACCCCGCGCTCGGCGACACAGCCAAAACGCTTTATCCTGCCCGGGAGTACGGATCACGTATGGCAGACAAACCGCAGTCCGGCGAGATTCTCGGAATCCCGTACAACTTCGAACGACCGAGCATCGGCCGCCTGCTCTCCTCGTACTGGCAGCCAGGGAAGGGTATGCTCGTCGAGAAGCCGTTCGGCGTCGGCTACACCCTCAACCTCGCCAACTGGCACTCGTGGGTCGTCCTGCTGGTGGCCGGCGCGATGCTCTTCCTCGAACGCCGCGGCCAGACGGGCGCGGTCGCCGACGAGGACGACACCGACCCCGTCGAAGTCATCGTCGACGACGACTAACTGACCTCGGTTCTCGCGGCAGCGTTCTCGTCGATCGTCTCCATCGCCTCGGAGCGTCGCGGCCGCCTCGGAGCGCGCAACCGGTGGCTCTTTCGCCGTCGCCGCCACACCGTCGGATATGCTCAACTACGTGACGACGAACCCCGGGAAGGTCCGGGAGGCAGTCGACTATCTCACCGACGACGTCCAGCAGTTCGACTTCGACTACACGGAGATTCAGAGTTCCGAACTCGGCCCCATCGCGGCTCACGGTGCCCGCGAGGCCTACCGCCACGTCGGTGAACCCGTCCTCGTCGACGACGCCGGACTGTTCCTCGACGCCTTCGACGGATTCCCCGGTCCGTACTCCTCGTACGTTGAGGACACCGTCGGCGTCGAGCGGGTCTGGCGGCTGGGCGAACTCGAGGAGAACCGACGTGCGGAGTTCCGGTGCGTGCTCGCGTACTGCGACGGCGAGGAGTTCCGCGCCAGTCCCGACCCCGTCGACCGCGACGACCGCGTCGCCGCGGCGGCCGCCGGCGCAGAAGAGAGTGAGGAAGAGGAGGACCCGCTCCCGGTCAAACTGTTCGAGGGCGTCGTCCGCGGCCGACTCGTCGCCCCGCGCGGCGAGGGCGGGTTCGGCTACGACCCCATCTTCGAACACGACGGGCAGACGATGGCCGAGATGAGCACGGAGGAGAAGAACGCCATCTCCCACCGCGGACGGGCGTTGGCGAAGTTTGGGGAGTGGTTTCAGGAGCGAACGGCAGTGAGTTGAACCTCGCCGGACGCGAAGCGTTCGCGGTTGTTTGCCGAGCGCTAGCGAAGCCCACGTCGACAGTCTCCGATTTTCGGGAGTTCGCCGAACGTCAGTGAGGCAGATCTCGATAGATAAGTGCAGCGACTGCTCCAACTACATCCGCGGGTCTCTGTCTGGCCCCGGATAGTCGCCGCCGACGACCTCCCGGTACAGGCTCTCGGCGTCGAACAGCGTGGCAAACGCCTTCGGATGGCGGATACTCAGCGGAACGCGACCCTTGAGGTTCGCGCCGGCCTGGACGCTCCCGAGGCGCTCGTCGAACGAGAGGAGATGCATCGCGCCGCCCCGGTAGGCAGAGGCGAGGCCGGGGTGGTCGCCGTCGGGGTGGTCGACCGGGTCGCGAAGTTCCTCGATCTCCTCGCGCCAGTCGCTCGCGAGGCCGGCGTCGCCGAGCGTTTCGATAACTGCCGCGGCGTCGTCGAGCAGCGCGTCACTGGCGACGAGCGTCAGCCACGAGTGCTGGCGGACGAGGTCGAGCGCCCGGCGGGCGTCGCCGTCGACGAACAGATCCGCGGCGAGAACGTCGGCGTCGGCGACGACGCGGGCGGGACTCGGTTCAGTCTCTGGCATCGCGGTGCTCCTCCAGCGCGTCGACGACGGCCGTTTCGTCGACGTCGTAGTCGGCGGCGCGGTCGAACAGATCGGCCCAGCTCATACGCGACCGTCGCTCGCGACCCACAAGACAGTTACCGGTCGCCGTCGGTCTCGACGTCGCCCACGTCGTGTCCGGGTCACCGCCGCGAGACCAGCTGGTGGACGACGACGCCGCCGACGAACGCCACGCCGACGTTCACGAGCAGCCCCGTCAGACCCACCGCGACGGTCAGCGGGAGCGACGTCGTCTCCGTCGCACTCCGGGCCAGCTGGACCGCGACGACGACGAGGAGGACGCCGAGCACCGCCAGCGGGAACGCTGTCACGAGTCCTGCCACGAGCGCGGCGAGGAGGTAGAGCGCGCCGAGGATCAGGTTCGCGCCGCCGGTCCGCGCACCGAAGGCGTACTTCCCGGCGAGCCCGCCGCTGCCGTGACACATCGGGAGGCCGCCGAGCGGCACCGAGAGGAGGCTCATCGATCCCATGCTCGTCGCGAGGTCGTCGGATTCCACGTCGGTGTCGAACAGGTCCGCACAGAGCAGCGAGGTGGCGACGGCGGCGTTGCCGACGGTCATGGCGAGTTGGCCCAGCGATGCCTCGACCGCTGCCGTGGAGAGTCGCGGTGCGCCAGCGGGGAACAGCGTCGGCGACGGCAGCGAGGGAGCGGGGATGCCGGCGGAGACGGCGGCCAGCACGACGCCGACGCCGAGGACGACGAGCGTCGCCGACCGTCGGTAGCCGAGGGCGGCGACGGCGAGCGTCAGGAGGAGGGCCAGCACGGCGAGCGCCGGGTCGCCGACGCCGAGTTCGAGACCGGCCTGCGCGAGCAGTAACGCGACGGCCAACTGCACGCCCCGGACGACGGGCGTTCCGACGTACCGCTCGATGCGGGAGAGCACCCCAATCGTTCCGGTGAGGAGGAGCACGCCGCCCGCCAACAACCCGGCGGCGGCGAGTTCCGGATAGGAGATAGCGCCGGCGACGGTCAACCCGACGAGCGCCTTCATCGGTTCGACCGACAGCGGCAGCCCGTAGACGACCCCCCACACGATCTGGAAGACGCCGAACAGGAGCAGCACGTGCGGGAGCGACACCGGCGTCAGCGCCCCGAGCGCGACGACCAGCGGGAGCACCGTAACCGAATCTCCCAGCGCGCCGGTCAGCTCGTCGACGGAGAACTGCAGCTCCCGGTCGCCGTATCCTCCCACCGAAATCGCCATGTGTGCCGCCCTTCGACGCCGGTTCACATCAACCTTGTCAGCAACCGAATCGAGTGTCCGTCTCCGTGTGATGTAACTTTATTTGGTTACTCCCGGAAGCGGGTGACGTGTTCGGTCGGCACACCGACGCCGACCGTGTCGCCGACGGCCGGCGGGTCGTCGCAGAACGCGTCGAACGCGACTCGCTCGCTGCGGGTCCGGGTCGCACTCGAGAGCGACACGCGAAACGCGGCGTCCTCGCGGACGACGCGTTCGACGGTCGCTTCGCAGTCGGGGGTCGCGGGGTCGAGGACGAGATGTTCCGGGCGGATCGCGACCGACGACGCCGCACTCCCACGGTCGCCGGCGGCGGTGTCGCCGGTCGACCAGACGGTCGCCGGGAGCACGTTCGCGCCGGTGAAGCGCGCGACGAACGGCGAAGCGGGTGACTCGAACACCTCCTCGGACGTGCCGATCTGGAGGAGTTCGCCGTCGTGCATCACGGCGACGCGGTCCCCGAGCGCGCGGGCGGTCGACCGGTTGTGGGTGACGTAGAGCGCCGTCACGCCGTCGAGCAGGTCGAGCAGGTCGGCCCGCAGCGCCTGTCGCGTCGGCACGTCCAGCGCCGAGAGCGGTTCGTCGAGCAGCAGCGCCGTGGGGTGGATGGCCAGCGAGCGAGCGAGCGCGACGCGCTGTCGTTCGCCGCCGGAGAGTGTCGTCGGCGTCCGGTCGGCGAGGTCGGCGACGCCGAGTTCCGCAAGCAGGTCGTCGGGGTCGGCCGTCCCGGCGTGGTAACGGCTGCCGAAGTCGACGTTCTCGCGGACGGTCAGATGCGGAAAGAGCGCGTAGTCCTGGAAGACGAAGCCGAACTCTCGCTTTTCGGGTGGTGTGTCGGTCAGGTCGCGACCGTCGTGGACGACGGCCCCCTCGTGGGCGTGGAAGCCGGCGATTGTCTCGAGGAGGAGGCTCTTACCGCTGCCGCTCGGGCCGAGGACGACGAGCGTCTCTCCCTCTGCGACCGAGAGCGCCGCGTCGACGACGAACGGATCGGTGCCGTCGGCAGTGAACCGCGCGCGGACGTCGACGTCGAGTCGTCCGGGATTCACGGCGCACCTCCGTCGTCGAAGGCGAGCCACCGCACGAGCAGGAAGATGCCCGCCGAGAGGCCGAGCAGCAGGGTCGCCACCGCCCCGCTCTCGGGCAGTCCCTGGCTGGTGTAGGTGTTGAAGATGTAGACGGGAGCGTGCTGGGCCGTCGTCTCCCGGAGAGTGAGCGGCGAGACGTACTGCACCGTGTAGGCGACGACGGCGACGGCGCCGAACTCCGAGACGGCGCGTGCCCACGCCATCACGCCACCGGTCACGATCCCGCGTGCCGACAGCGGGAGCGTCACCCGGAGGAACGACGAGAACCGACTCGCCCCGTGGGCGCGGGCGGCGAACTCCAGTCGGCGGTCGACTGTCTCGAACGCCTCGCGGGCGGCGTTGACGGCGAACGGCGCGCTGACGAACGTCAGCGCGAGCACCATCCCCGTCAGCGTGCCGAGCACGCGCATCTCGGGGAACGCCGCCCCGCGGCCGAAGCCGAACAGGACGACGAGGCCGGCCACGGAGTGCGGGACGACGAGTGGGAGGTCGACGAGGCTCTCGACAGCGGACTGGCCGGGGAACCCCTCTCGGAGCAGGTACGCGAGCGGGACGCCACAGACGAGCGCCGCCAGCGCCGCCAGCAGCGGGGCGTACACCGACAGGACGAGCATCCGGTGGACCTCGGGGTCCGCCGCCGCCTCGGCGACGAGTGCGACGTCCTGCTGGACGAAGAAGAGCGCCAGCGGCAGCCCGAGTGCGACGAGGAGCACCGTGCCGAGCGTCGCCGCGGCGACGCCGGCCCACTGGTCGCCGTCGCCGCCGAGCCCGACGGCGAGCGTGAGAAGCGGCGGTGTCAACACCAGCATCCAGCGGCTGCCGACGAACCAGAGCACGCCCGCCAGTGCGAGGCTGCCGACGAGTGCGGCCGCGACGCCCCGCCAGCCACCCCCCGAGGCGGCGACGAGCGCGGCGGCGCTACCGAGCGCGAACAGTGCGTACAGCGTCGGTCGCTCGACGGTGACGGCGGCCGCGAACGCGACGGCCTGTACGGTCACGACGGCGAGGACGACCGCGCCGCGGCCGAACGTGCCGTCGACCGCCGCCGACGAGCCGCCGGTCGTCGTACTCATTCGAGTGAGTCGGTCGTGACGGCGGCTGAAACCCGTTTCGCTCCGGGGTCGCGTCGAGCCGCCGGCGTCGCCGCGGTCGGCTTCGCAGTCCGACTGGGGCGGAGTGCGAACCGTTTTGGTCGCTCCACCCGCCGTCTGTACTATGGACGCTGGGGTCGAGGCACAGCTACACGCAGACGACGTCTCGTTCGGAGCCGACGACGCGGCCCTCCTGCGGGCGATCGCCACCCACGGGTCGGTCAGCGCCGCGGCGAACGAACTGGGTCGCTCGCGGTCGCGAGCGCTGACGCGACTCGAGCGGCTGGAGTCGGCGTTCGGATCGCTGGTCGACCGTCGGCGCGGCGGGGCGGGCGGGGGCGGAAGCCAGTTGACGGACGACGGCGACGAACTGCTGGCGCGGTTCGACCGCCTGCGGACAACGCTGGCGGGGACCGCGGGCGTCGACGAGACGGTGTTCGAGGGCGAGGTGACCGAACGGACGGGCGAACTCGCGCTCGTCGAGACGGAAGCCGGGACGCTCCGCGCGCTGGTCGACAAGGACGCGACGGCGGGGGCGACGGTGCAGGTGAGCGTCCGCGCCGACGCGGTGACGCTGCACGCCCCCGATGAGGCCCCCTCCGGCGGCGCGACGAGCGCCCGCAACCGTCTCGCGGGGACCGTCGTCGGACTGGACGCCGGGGCGGCCGTCGTGCGCGTCGCGCTCGACGTCGAGACGGCGTCGCCGCTGGCGGCGCTGGTGACGGTCGAGAGCGTCGATCGCCTCGGAATCGCCGTCGGCGACGACGTCGTCGCCTCGTTCAAGGCGACGGCGACGCGGGCAACGATAGTGTGAGTTACCGTCGGCGAAAGTTCAGAGCTCGGCGACGAGCGACTCGAGTTCGTCGAGCGCCGCGTCGTCGACCGGTCGGTGTGGACTCCGCGCGTAGCCCGCCGGTGCGCCGCGCGCTCGCATCGCCGCCTTCAGCCCCGGGATGCCGAACCGCGTGGTGACGGCACGGTTCAACTCGACGAGGTCGGCACTCAACCCGCGTGCGCCCTGCCGGTCGCCCTCGCGGTGTCGGTCGTACACTTCGACCGTTGCCTCGGGGGCGACGTTCGCGAGCGCAAGTACGCCGCCGGCCGCCCCGGCGTCGAGAGCACTGGCGAGCACGCCGCCGCTACCGACGAGGAGGTCGAACTCGTCGTCGACGCGGCGGTGGGTGCGGACGAACGCCTCGACGTCGCCGCTGGAGTCTTTCATCCCGTGGACGTTCTCGTGAGCGGCGAGTCGCCCGGCGACGTCGGGGTCGAGTGCGACGTCGGTGAACATGGGGACGCTGTAGAGGTAGACGGGTATCTCCGACTCGTCGGCGACGCTCTCGTAGTAGGCCTCCATCGCGGCGTCGTCGTGCGGGAAGTAGAAGGGGGTGACGACGAGCGCCGCGTCGGCGCCGGCCTCGGCGGCCCGCGCCGTCTGCTGGAGCGTCTCGCGCAGACCGGGGTGACCCGTCCCGGCGAGCACCGGGACCGAGGCCTCCTCGACGACGATCTCGACGACACGAGCGCGCTCCTCCGTCGTCATCAACTCTGCCTCGCTGGTCGACCCACAGGGGACGAGGAAGTCGACGCCGCGCGCTTCGACCCAGTGGACCAGCTCTCGCAGGGCGTCGTCGTCGACGTCGCCTGTCTCGGTGAACGGAGTGACGAGCGGTGGACCGATGCCGTGCATAGTCTCCACACACACTCCTGTGAAAAGTAGCTTCCGTCTGTCGGTCGAGCGTCTGACGCGGATTTAAGAGGAATCCCGAACACGCCTCAGGTGGGCGCGCGTTGACGGCCTCAGTTCCCATCCTCTCACCCTGCGCGCCCGGGCACACCCCCCACCCGTTCGACATCTGGCCGGCACGTCAGCCCCGTCCGTTCCCCCGAGACGGCCTGTCGTGTCGGTTTCTCTCCCTTCGGCTGCTCACAGAGGTGATCGTAGCCGCTCGTCGGTTCTCTCCGCGAAAATCGAACCTCGGGAGTAGCCGATGACTATTGGGTGTCGCCCGCTACGACAGCCGCTCTCAGTCCCCCAGTAGCGTCTTCCGCACCGTCTCGACGGTGTCCCGTTCGACGAGGAGTGCGACCTGATCGCCCGCCTCAACCTGCGTGCCGGGGAGCGGGATCGTCATCGGCTCGCGACCCCGGCCGTGGGCGTAGATGCGCGCCGACTGCGGGAGGTCGATGTCGTTGACCCGCCGGCCGACGACCGGCGATCCATCGGGGATCGTCACCGTCGAGAGCCGGAGTCGCTCGGTGAGTTCACCGATGGCGTTGAAGTTCCCGCCGAGGAGGGCGGTCTTCGCCCCCGCCGCGCCGAGTCGCTCGGGGTAGATGATCTCGTCGACGTCCTCGGCGTACTGCTCGTAGATCTCCTTGCGGTAGTCCTCGTCGATGCGGAGTACCGACCGACAGCCGTGTTCCTTGCCGATCATGCAGGCCGCGAAGTTGATGTTGGGGTCACCGGTCAGCCCGCCGATGGCGTCGGCGCTGTCGAGGTCGGCTTTCTGGAGGACCGACTCGTTGCTGCCGTCGCCTTCGACGACCTCGAAACCCGCCTTTTGGGCTCGTTCGACCTTGTCACGGACGTTCTCGACGAGAACGACTTCGTGACCCTCCTCTTTGAGAATCCGGGCAGTCCGTGCACCGACCCGCCCGTAGCCAACGATAACGAATCGCATGCCACACCATACGTCACCCGACACAAAAAGGTAGGTCCCGACTGGACGGCGTTGTCGCCCGTCGGCGAGTGGTCACCGGAGTTCGTCGGACGACCCACCGGCCAAACGGGTGGTGAGCGTGTCGACGACCGACCGGAGCGTCGTCGTCCCGAACAGGGCGACGAGGATCGCACCGACGAGATCGAAGACGAGGTCGACGATCGTATCCTCGAGGCTGTACTGGACGAGCACGGCGTCGACGCCGAAATAGCCGCTCAATCCGTGGACGGCGAACTCCAGCACCTCCCAGAGCACGCCGAGCGCGAGCGTGAAGAGGATCACGTAGACGAACAAGAATCGGGGCGGGAAGGCGACGGCGTCGGTGTGTTCGTCGATCGCCCGTGCCGTCGCGTAGCCGACGCCAGCGACGATGGTCGCCGAGAGGGTGTGGGTCAGATGGTCCCACCACCAGACGGTGCCGTACAGCCCCAACATTCCGACGGTGTGGAGGAGGACGGCGGTCGTGATCCACAGCGTTAGGCCTGCATCGAGTGGGAGGTTCCAGTCGCGCTCGAGGATCGCAGGGAGGAACGTCACGGCTAGCGCCAACACGGCGTTGACGACGACGGCGATGTTTCGGGTCCACAGTCCCACAAGGAGGATGCCGCCGATCGCGGCCTGCATACTGCGGGTCGCTGCCCGCGTCGTCCACGGAGAGAGACGAAGGAGGACCATACCGTCCATATCGTGTGGGGGGCCTAAGTGCCCGTCGGGCGCATCCGGCCGGCGCTCGCCTCCGCCCCGGCCTGTGTCACCGGCTGACACGACAGCCATATGTAACCTGCTCGCCTAGCCGGCACCGATGATGGCCACCACGCACGCCCTCGCTGGGATCGTGCTCGGCACACTCGTGTTTCTCGTCGCGCCCGACGTCGGAATCGTCCCGGTCGCCGCCGCGGCACTCGGCGGACTGTTCCCGGACTTCGACCTGTATGCGGGTCACCGAAAGACGCTGCACTTCCCGGTGTACTTCTCGCTGGCGGCGGTGCCGGCGACCGTCCTCGCGTTCGCGGTGCCGACCGTCGCCTCGCTGTCGCTCGCGCTGTTCCTGCTCGCGGCGGCGACTCACTCTGTGATGGACGCCTTCGGCGGCGGCCTCGAACTGAAACCGTGGGAGGCGACGTCCGAGCGGGCCGTCTACGACCACTTCCGCGGTCGGTGGCTCCCGCCGAAGCGGTGGATCCGCTACGACGGCGCGCCCGAGGATCTGCTGCTCGCCGCCGTCTTCGCCGTCCCGCCGATGGTCGTCTTCGATGGCCCGGTCGAGCTCGCCGTCGGCGTCGCCATCGCCGTCTCGGCGACGTACGTACTGCTCCGGAAACCGCTCGTCGTCGTCGCCGAGCGACTCGTCGCCGCCCTGCCGACGACAGTGCTCGGCTACGTCCCCGACCGCTTCGTCGAGGACTTCAGCTAAAAAAGTCGGTCGCGGCCGCCTCTTCGGTCGTCTCTGTTCTCTGCTCTCGCGTCTCAGTCGTCGTCGGTCGACGACCCGCTACCGAACGCGTCGCCGGTCGTCTCGCTTCCGAGCGCACTCTCGCGGAGGTCGGCCTCGATCTCCTCCAGCGAGCGGCCCTTCGTCTCGGGGACGAGATAGTAGGTGAACACCAGTGCAGCGACGCTCAGCCCCGCGTAGAGCCAGAACGTCCAGGACTGTCCCAGCACGTCGATAAGCTGGAGGAACGTCAGCGCGACGAGCAGGTTCGCCGCCCAGTTGACGACGGTGACGACACCCATCGCCGTCCCGCGAACCTTCAGCGGGTAGATCTCGGAGATCATCAGCCAGAACACCGGTCCGAGCCCGATGGCGAAGAACGCCACGTAGAACATCAGACTCACGAGGGCGGCCCAGCCGACGACGCCCGAGAGCCCCGGCAGGAAGAACGCCACGCCGAGGGCGGTCAGCGTCAGCGACATGCCGGCCAGTCCGGTGAGAAGCAGCGGACGGCGACCCAGACGGTCCATCAGGAGGACGGCGACGACCGTCATCCCGACGTTGACGACGCCGATGCCGACCGTCGCGAGGATGGACGCGGAGTTGTTGAAGCCAGTCGACTCCAGGATGGTCGGCGCGTAGTAGATGACGGTGTTGATACCGGTCACCTGCTGAAACGCGGCGAGGCCGACGCCGACGACGAGCGCCGGACGGAGCCACGACTTCGTGAGGTCCGACAGCCCGGTTCCGGACTGCTTGCGGGCGGTCTCCTTGATCTCAGAGATCTCGTCGCCGATCTGCTGTTCGCTGCGCGTCCGCGAGAGGACGTTCCGAGCCTCCTGCTCGCGCCCCTTTTCGACGAGCCACCGCGGGCTCTCGGGCATCCACAGCATCGCGACGCCGAGAATCAGCGCGGGTACCATCCCGGCACCGAGCATCCAACGCCACCCGGCCGCACCGAGGACGTCCTGGGCGAGCGCGAGAATCGGCCCGTCGGCGAACGCGTAGTTGACGAAGTAGGAGACGAGAATCCCCATCGTCACCGCCAGTTGGTTGAGCGAGACGAGCGACCCCCGGATCTTCGGTGGCGAGATCTCGGAGATGTACAGCGGGCCGACCATCGACGCGAAACCGATGGCGACGCCGTCGATGATACGTCCGACGATGAGTATCTCGACGGTCGGTGCGACGGCCATGATGAACGACCCGACGAAGAACACCGCTGCCCCCACCAGGATGAGTCGTCGTCGCCCGATTCGGTCTGCGAGGCGCCCGCCGACAGCCGCGCCGAAGACGGCGCCGACGAGTGCGCCGCTGACGACGACGCTCTCGACGAACGACGACATCGTGAACGTCTCTTGGATGTACAGGAACGCTCCGGAGATGACTCCCGTATCGAAACCGAACAGGAGTCCGTTCAGCGCCGCCAGCGCGGCAGCCACGTAAATGAACGTGTCGCTCGCCCCGCTCGCGGGCTGGCTCGTATGTTCGTTTGACATAGGTTATCTGTCGTTACTCGTTTCTGGATGAATATTTACAAAGGCGTCGGTTATTTTGAAATAAACTACCGTTATCGTAGTCGTTCGTTATATCTACTGGCTAGCATCTCTCACTCCCGACGCCGTCGATCGCCGCCGTAGCGGACTCACGTGGCCGATCTCGGCACGGGCCACGCTCTCGATTGAGAGAGATCGACGCCGTCCGTCGATGGTGGTCGACGCTCGGTTCCTCGACCCGCCGACTCGGACGGTCGCCGTTCGACATCTCGTCGATGGACGTCTCGGTGGTCGGGTCGCGACCCGGGAAAAATGGCATCGGATGGGTCGCCGGCGACCACTCAGTCGAGCGAACAGGAGTCGTCGCTCGTGGTGTCGATACCGAACAGCGCGTTCCCGCCGCAGAACCCCGTCGCTGCGTTCTGGAGCAGTCCTGCGCCGGCGACTGCCGCCGTCGCGGCCGTCAGTCGCTTGTCGTCGAGATACGCGGCGACTGCGACCACGACCAGCCAGGTTCCGAGGACGCCTCTGAGCACTCTGTCGGCACCACCGACGTTCTTGGACGGGACCATGCCACGAACTCGTGTCGGATACACTAAGTATGTGTGGGTCGAGCTAACGGGCCTCTTTCGTTCACGACCGACTCCGACGAGCGGGTCGACTCGGTCCAACCGTCTGCTTCTCGGAGGTCGAAGGCGACCGGTTCGAGAAGAAATCCGATCGAAGAGGACGTAGGCGACTCGTCGGGATTATCGTCGATTTCCACGGGGAAACTTTCAGACTCCGACGATACTCCCTCTCAGCTGAGGATGAGCGGTCCGACCGTGAGTGTCTGCTTCGCGAGCGTCGCGAGTCGGAGCACGTAGGCGATGAACACCAAGAAGGGCGTGATCGAGACGACGAAGGCGGCACTGACCACCCACAGCATCGTCTCGAGACCGAGGACGGTTCCGGTGAACGTACTCGCGTCGACGAAGACGACCACGCCACCGGCGACGACCAGTGCGGGCACTGACGTGTACAGAATCCCTCGGGAGAGTTTGACCAGCGCCCACTGGATGTACAGCACTTTGATGTACTCGCGGACGGGACCGAACATCGTCACCGCCTCGAGCATCTCCCTGAACGCTCTTCGTTCCTCGCGATCGAGATCGTCGTCGTACTGTTCACCGAGCTGCCGAATATCGTTCATCTTCTTCGCGTAGTTGAAGTCTAACCCCGGCGAGACGACGGTGAACGTGCCGAAGTCGGCGTCTTCCAGCTCACCGTACACCGTCTCGGCGTTGTCGCGCAGGTCCTCGACGTACTCGTCGACCTGGTCGCGAAGGGTCTCGTTGCTGTTCTCCGAGACTGCGTCACGAAGGTCGACTGCCCGCTCTTCGGTCCGCTCGATGAGCTTCCACAGCAGCGCGGCCGGTTCGGACGGTGTGGTCGTTCCCAGCAACTCGTCGGTGTTCTGGTAGAAGTCCATCGTCGTATCCATCCGACTTCGTTGGGTGCCGAGCGACCCGATCTCCTGAGAGAGCACGAGCTGGTTGATCGACACCACGAGCGTCGTACTCGTGATGATCGCGCCGACCAACCCGGAGAACACGGTCTCGACCATGTCGCTCGTCTCCATCGCCGTCCGCAGGAGCGTCGGCTTGAGGATCCCGAACAGCATGAACGTCCCGAACACGACGACTGCTAACCCCGTGACGATGACCCGGCGGTCGACGCTCAGGAGGAGCCAGAACAGCGTCTCGTTCACTTCCGTCCGCTCACGGAGTCGACTGGGTGCGGAGAGGTCGATGTTCTCCGTTCGGTCACTCATCGGCGACCCGGCGTTTCAAGATCAACAACTTCGTCCCACCTTTGTCGTAGTCGAGCGGTCCGACGAGTTCCCACCCCTCGGCTCCGAGTCGGTTGAGCTCGTCGGTCGGGTCGACGACCTCCCGCTTGGTCAACCCCTTCGGCGGTTCGATCGTCTTGTACTCCCACGTCGGTCGGTCTTCGAGTGACATGTCCACACTATCGGCCATCTCACACTTAAGAGACGTTGCCGACCGACAGCGCGTCGTCGCTCGCGACGCCAGAACCGTTTTTCGCGACGCCCGCGTGGAGTCTCCATGGAACGCTCTCTCGGCAGACGGCTGGCGATGGCGCTCGTCGTCGTCTGTGCAGTCTCACTCGGTGGCTGTCTCACGGTCGGCCCGACGGTCACCGCCGACGTCGACAACTCGACCGTCTTCGAACGTCTCTCGCCTACCGAGTCGTGGGCCGCTTCGGGGGTCCGGGTGGAGGCGACGCTCCGGTCAACTCCCGAGGCGTCGAACGTCACCACCATCACCGTCGTCCGCGAGGACGGACGGACGTTCCAGTCGACGACCGTCGACCCCGGACAGTCGACGGTCGTCTTCGCCGTTCCTGCCGGGCAGAACGTCACGCTTGTCGCGAGCAACAGCGTCAACTCGACGCTGATCGAGAATCTCACGGTCCGAACGGGGGGAACTCGGATCCCGTAGCACTGCGGGACGGAACTGTGGACGTCGGGTGACGACAGAAGAGGAGACGTCTCTTCGGATTCAGGTTCTCGAGAGAAGAGACGAGATGAAGAGCCTAGGCCGGGATTCTAGCCACATGGTTAAATCCTTCTCGTCCGTGGGGTTGTATACGTTATGCCCAAGCGTGAACGAATCCGCGTCCTGAAGGAGCGCGTCCGGGCCGGCGGGGCCGCCAACTTCTACGATGAGACACGCTATGAGGACGACACCATCAGCGACGACGACGCTGCCACGTTGCTCACCGTCTCCGACCAGTTCGACCTGCACGACTACAGCGACAACCGCCACGAGAAACTCCTGCGTCACCTCGTCCGCGTCGCCGAGCAGGTCGGCGGACTGACTGAGGCGCTCGAGGATCGCGACGCGGCAGAGGACCTCGTCCGCTGGATCAATCTGGAATACGACAATCCCCGCACCAAGTGCGACTATCGGCTCGCCATTCGCGCGATGGGCAAGCATGCCCTCCGCCGGGGAAAACACGGCGACCCACCGGAATCCATCAGCTGGATGTCCGCGAACACGCCGCGGAACTACAACCCGACGCCGTCGCGAGCGGATATGCTCGACTGGGAGGACGACGTCCTCCCGCTCATCAACGAGGGAACCGGTCGGGTGCGCAACAAAGCGCTGTTCGCCGTCCAGTTTGAGGGTGGCTTCCGGCCGCACTGTGAACTCTACGAGATGACGGTTGGCGACGTCAAAGACACTGACTACGGCGTCGAGATCGAAGTCGATGGCAAGACCGGCCAGCGCTCTGTGACGATGATTCTCTCGTTGCCCTACCTGAACCGCTGGTTGGGCGATCATCATCCATGTCCTGGTGACGATAACGCCTACCTCTGGGTGAAGTCGGACGGCGAGCGCATGAGCTACACGACCTTCCAGCGCTACTTCAAACGCGCTGCCGACCGTATCGACCTCGACAAGCCGGTCACGCCGAAGAACTTCCGGAAGTCGAACGCGACGTGGCTCGCCAAACTCGGGAAGAACGAGTCGTTCATCGAGGACCGACAGGGGCGCAAGCGCGGGAGTGACGCCATCTCCCACTACGTCGCGATGTACGGTGAAGACCGCGCCCGCGAGTACGCTTCGATGCATGGGCAAGACGTCGAAACCGAAGATCCACAGGACTACACCCCTGTTTCGTGTCCGCGGTGTCGCCAGCAGACGCCGCGCGACAAGGAGATCTGTATGTGGTGTAACCAGGCGCTCGATCACGATACGTACGAAGATCTCGCTGAGGCCGAATCGACGGTCACAGACATGGCCCTGCAGCTCTTCCAACAAGACGACGAGTTCCTCGAGGAGGTACTCACGCGGAAGGCGGTCACGCAGATGCTGCTCGACGATGACGAGTTCTTCGAACAGGCGGTCGACATCGCCGACGAACTCGACGCCGATCTCCTGCCGGCAGTCAAGTAGCATTACGAATCAGCCCTCTGTTCGGATACTAATTCAAGCTCATCCCGCAGTGTTTCGTAGTCGTTATCTGGCGTATGTCGATCCAGCAACGCCCACGCACACGCTCGTGCAAACGGATCGTCGCTCCCGCGGATAACAGCCAGAATCTTTGTGCGGTTCTCTTCGATGTATTCGCTGGGATTGATCTCTTGTTTCATACGTGGGATCCCTCCACGGTCGATCGACGGGCGGCAAGGAGTGCTAGCGTGGAGTGTAGGGGGACACTGGGCTCGTTATTGAGATCCGCAAACGTCTCCAGGACTTCCCCATGTGGGCTGTGGCGTTCGTGGACGTGTTCTGCGAGTTTGCGATGGGAGTTGGGTTCGTGGGTAGCCATCGGACTATGGTGACTCGGATAGGCTCCGATCAGGCCGTGGTTAGCTTGACGCGATGCTGTATGGACAGCGACATTGATACGTTACACACTCATACTATAAATAATCAGCGAGAGACGTAATATGTTATGTTACGATTCAATTCGACAAATGCAGTTGTTACGGGTTTATATACATTAGGATTATGTAGAACGCAACCGGACTTCACAATATGACTGATCGGCCCAACGCGCTCCTTACCAAGAAGCAGCGCGAGAAGTTACGCGAAGCGAGCGAAGACAGCGAGCACTCACGACAGTACCGACAACGAATCCGTGAGCGCACCCAGAACGGCACGATTGATCTCGGGATGCTATTCGAGCATATGGAACTCCGAGACATCAAGCAAGTATTCGGACCAGACGTCAGTCACCTCAACGAACTTAATAACGCAGTCGAGGATATTCGATCACTCCTCAGCGGATATGGATCGAAACGGAGTCTGCGAAATCAAGTGGACGAACTGGAGATGTTAGCAGAGAATTATTCGGACGATTTTCGCCAGACCAGCCAGTTCGAGGAAGCCAATCAGAGTGATGATTGGTACGACTTTCAACAGGAATCACATGAGCAACATCAAAACCAGCTTGAATCGATCCAACAGAGCGCAGTAGAGATTCTCGACGTGTATGGAGAGTGGTTAGAGAACCTCGAACAGGCACAGAGTAATCTCGAACAATTAGCTGAATCTGACCAATTTGATTCCAAATACCAGAATCGCATTGCGAACGTGATTGATGAGCTTGAAGGGTTACATCAACAGACGTCCTCAGACAGAGAGGAATTGAAAGAGGTTGTTGATGAAATCAATTATCAAACTCGGAGAAGCGAGTCAGTCCCGCCTGAACTCATTGATGATCTGACCTCCTCATTGCAGACAGTCAAACGGTCTAGAACTCATGTGTGGTCAGAGCTCTCTGAGCTTGATAGCCAGATTCAGATGGATCTTGGGCAATCAAACTTTGAGCAGGACTTACGCGATGACGTTGTCTCTGCACTGGCGTTCTATCTTCGCGTTAGCGAAGTCCTGGATACCTCAGCAGAAGATCTGATCGAGGACGCCCTGGTTCGAACGTACGAGCAAGAACACCCAGACGATGTGGTTGGACACGTAACAGTAGATGTCGCTGTCGACGACCGGACGAAGGCTGTCAAACAAGGTTCGAGAAAACTCACCGAGGGCGACACTCGACTTTGCAGCACGGAACTCAGAGCGATCGCCGAGACTAAACCAAGCTTGTTGAGCACAATGCAACGACAGTGTGCATTCACAACGAGAGAATTTCGAGAAGCGGTTATCGAAAACTCGGGTCAGTTAGAGAAAGGTTTAGAGATTGTGGACGCGAACCCGGATGCGCCGGGTGATACAGTCGTTCCGGATCTCGTGGCAAAAGATACAGACGGGAATCTCGTCTTGATAGAACTCAACCGTTGGGCAAGCATCGAACAACGCCCTGAATCGACGATAAATCGCGTCCGAGAACTCATCAACCAGTACGGCGGCGAGGACCGAGTACGTGCCTTCATTGTGGTTCCCCATTTTGAACTCGA
Organism: Halogranum amylolyticum; assembly: GCF_900110465.1. Lineage (GTDB taxonomy): Archaea > Halobacteriota > Halobacteria > Halobacteriales > Haloferacaceae > Halogranum > Halogranum amylolyticum. The sequence continues at coordinate 641 of NZ_FODV01000008.1, read as the reverse complement.
AGAGAGGGACGAGGAGACGTCACTACACAAGGTCCTAAGCCCCGAAGGTCCAATCGAATTGAAGTCGGTAGCATTAGTCTGATAGGGATTAGCAGAAGTTCCCATACATCGAATGACGTACTTTCCTAAACCCGATAGATTGGTCGTGCTGAACTCACAGCGCATATTCAGCAGGTTACCTGTCCGGACGAGACGAATGGTCGTTCGAGACAGCGGTCCATCACTGAGGCCCGTTTCATATCAAAGTATCAGAATTTTTGGTAGGTCGTGAGGCAGAACGAGGATGGCCAGCGCAGAGGTAACCGCTATCAGATCGCATCACTCGGAACGCTTCGACACAGGTTAGCACCTGAAATGATACCTGCGAGCATCAGCTGTGTCGGTTCCAATACTTGCCGTAGTGGGCGACTTCCGCTCGACCCCCCTATTTGCGGTAATTCAGGGTCTCGAGTCGTTCTCGACCGTAAGTAGGTGACGAACGAGCGTCACCGACGGCAGCGCATCTGTCCACAGTCGCTCGTTTGATGAGCTGGCGTCCCATCGAACGACTCAATGAGCGAGGCAGACCACATCGAACGGTTCGCGGTATCAGCCGAAAGTGAGAGCGAGACGAAGACAGTCGTCGAGGCGCGTGAGTTCGA
>NZ_FODV01000024.1 GCF_900110465.1 Halogranum amylolyticum | reverse complement strand
GACGTGACTTGCAGACACGCGCTGGAAATCAGCGGCGTCCGTAGCGTTGACGAGAGCGAAGCTCTCGTTCGCACGCCAGAAACGCGATGCGTTTCTGGGGACGGTCACACTCTCCACAGGCGTATCTTCGGGCCATCCCAGCCCTAATTCAGAACAGCCGCGTTGCAGAACATTCATCGCCGCGTTCGCGTCTCGATCCGTCTTAAACCCACACGCAGGGCACGAATGCTCACGAACCCAGATGGGCTTTGCCGTCTCCACACCACATGATGCACACTCTTTGGTCGTTCCTCGCGCTTCAACCTGCAGGACGTGCGTCCCGTACAAGTCGCCCTTATATTCAAGCAAGGTGATGAACTGTCGCCACGCGGCGTCCTGCTTGTTCTGAGCATTTCCATCGCCCTGAAGCATACTCTGAACGTTCAGATCTTCCACGAACACAGCATCGTACTCTTTGACGAGCCGTGTCGTGAGTTTATATATCTAATCAGATAGGTATCCCCGACGGAGATGTCGCGAGCGGTGTGCCGACTCTCGATCTTTCGAACGGAACCCCGAACCGGACAGGAGGCCACTGCATCGTCTCGCTCTGACTTCCGACACGGAGACGGGACAGTGGGTTACGAACCGGTCGATCAGTCGTCGGCGTCGTCGACGCCACACCGTTCGTAGAACTCGGCGGGCGTGTCGTCGATGCGTTCGAACGGGCCGAAGTCGCGTTCGTGGTGACGGATGATCTGTTCGGCGATCCAGGAGCTGAACCGCTCGTCGAAACACCAGTCGTCGTCCGGACAGTCGACCGCGAAGCGGTCGTCGGTCGCGAAGGCGACGTAGACGTGGTAGAAGCCGAGGACGACCTCGGCGAACTCGCGGGCCTGGGTGCCACACTCGCCGCGTTTGGCCTGCAGCTCCTCGGCACCCGCGTCGGTGAGCGCGAAGTACTTGCGGTCGGGTTCGTCCTCGCGGTCGACGCGTTCGGTCCAGCCCTCCTCCTCGAACTTGTAGAGGATGGGGTAGACGGAGCCGTACGACGGCTCCCAGTGACCGCCGCTCAGCTCTTGGATCTCTTTGAGGATCTCGTAGCCGTACCGGGGGCGGTCCTCCAGAAGTTCGAGCACGAGATACGAGATGAGTCCCTTCGGCGGACCACTTTTCCGCATTGCCCGTCGGTTGCTGTGGCGCTCGTGAAAGGGTTTCGATCGCGCGTCTCAGCCGTCTGGTTCCTCGTCGACCGACGACTCGAACTCGACGTCGACAGCCTCGCCGGCGAGTCTGACGTGGCCGTAGTTGACGAGCGCGACGAGGACGCTCCCGCCGAGCGCGTTGCCGATCGTCGTCCACAGGAGGAAGTGACCGTAGTCGGCGACGGTGACGAGCGGGCTGAGGAACAGCCCCATCAGTACCTCCGTCGTCCCGAGCAGCGCGTGGTGGAACGGGGCGAGGCCGATAGTCGCGGCGACGATGATGATGATGAACACCCGAGAGACGGTGTCTCGCGTCGCGGCGACGAGCCACGTCATCAACCCCATGAGCCACCCTGCGACGACGCCGCTCAGGAGAATCACCCACCACGGGTGGCGGACGAGCGCCGTCGCGAGCGACTCGGCGGCCGCCGGGGTGACGATGCCGAACGCGGGGCCGAAGCCGGCGACGAAGACGGCGAACGCCCCGCAGCCGATCAGGTTCGAGACGTAGACGTTCCCCCAGAGACGGCCGAGCTCCCGGACGCCCGTCCGCCCGTCGAGCACCGGGAGGACGGCCATCGTCGTGTGGGCGGTGAACAGTTCGGTCTGCCCGAGGACGACGAAGAGGAATCCGATAGACGACAGCAGCGCGAGCGTCACCTGTTTCACGAGCGGCGAGGGGAAACTCGGCGAGAACGTCAGCGCCATCCCCATGAACAGCGCGCCGAAACTGACGTTGAGGCCGGCCGCGATCCCCGAAAGGAACACCCCCTTCGGCGGCCGGTTTATCTCACGGAGCGCGTTCTCCAGCTCTCGCTCGAGGATCTTGTTGTACGAGAGGCTCGCGCCCTGTGGTTCGTCGCTCGGCATCTGTGGAGGGGTTCAGCATCGGGAAGAAAAACCGCTGTGGCCGACAGAGACGAACACGCAAACCCCTTTACCGAAGGGTCCTAAGGCTCGCTCATGCCGAACGCACCCCAGACGGACGAGGGCTGGTACGTGCTACACGACTTCCGCAGCGTCGACTGGGACGCCTGGCGCGACGCGCCCGAGCGGGAGCGGGAGTTGGCCGTCGAAGAGGGCGTCGCCTACCTCGAGGAACACGAGGCCGTCGCCGACGCCGACGAGGGAGCCTCCGCCGTCTTCTCCGTGCTCGGCCACAAGGCCGACCTGTTGGTCGTCCACTTCCGACCGACGCTCGACGCGCTGTCGACCGCCGAGCGCCGCTTCGAGCGGACGGCGCTCGCCGGATACACCGATCAGACGACCTCCTACGTCTCCGTCACCGAGGTCTCCGGCTACGTCTCCGACGACTGGTTCGAGGGGAACAAAGAGGAGATCGACGCTGGACTCCGCCGCTACATCGAGGGGAAACTGAAGCCCGAGATCCCCGACGACGAGTACGTCTCGTTCTACCCGATGAGCAAGCGTCGTGGGGAGGAGAACAACTGGTACGACCTCTCGTTCGACGAGCGCGCCGAGTTGATGGCCGGCCACGGCGAGGTCGGCAAAGAGTACGCCGGGAAGATCAAGCAGGTGATCGCCTCCTCGGTCGGCTTCGACGACCACGAGTGGGGCGTGACGCTGTTCGCAGACGACCCCGCACACATCAAAGACATCGTCTACGAGATGCGCTTCGACGAGGCCTCCTCGCGGTACGGCGAGTTCGGCCAGTTCTACGTCGGTCGTCGCTTCCCGCCCGAAGACCTCGGTGCGTACCTCGACGGCGAGTCGGTGCCGACCAGCGAACACGGCGGCGGGAGCCACCACGGGCACGGCCACGGCGAGGACAGCCCGCACCCGCACGGCGGCGAGAACGAGCAGCACGGCCACGGCGAGGACGGTCACCACGGCGAGGGTGGCCCCCACGACGACGCGGCGGGTCACCACGGCGGCGAAGACACCGAGAGCGAGTCGGACGACGCCGACATCCGCGGAGAACTCGAAGAGCTGAACATTTACGCGGGGAAGCCGCACGGCGAAGACGTCTACGCGACCGTGCTCTACTCGGAGACCGACCCGGAGGAGCTGTTCGAGGAGGTCGACGGCCTGCGCAAGAACTTCGATCACTACGGGTCGCACGTCAAGACCGCCGTCTACGAGGCCAACGAGCGCGACCGTAGCGCGGTCGTGAGCGTCTGGCAGACGGCGAGCGCCGCCGACACCGCCGCAGGGTTCCTCTCGGAGCTGCCCGGAATCGTCGAGCGCGCGGGCGAGGAGTCCGGCTTCGGCACGATGGGGATGTTCTACACCGTCAAACCCGACTACCGCGAGGAGTTCGTGGAGAAGTTCGACGTCGTCGGCGGACTGCTCGACGACACCGACGGCCACTACGAGACGGACCTGATGGTCAACCGTGAGAACGAGAACGACATGTTCATCGCGAGCCAGTGGCGCTCGAAGGAGGACGCGATGGGGTTCTTCCGGTCGGACGCCTTCCGCGATACGGTCCAGTGGGGCCGCGACGTGCTCGCGGACCGACCGCGACACGTCTTCCTCGCCTAAGCAGTCTCGACACCCCGTGCGTGATTTTTTCGAGACTCACACGTAGCGGGTGAACCGAAAGTAGCGCGACGAAAAAAGCGGGTTTCAGACGGATCTCAGTCGCCGGCGCGGACGTAGCCAGCGACGCCGAACAGCCCACCACAGAGCGTCGCGAGCGCCCACTTCGCGCCGTCGTCGCGGCCGGTGTAGCGGGCGTGTGCGACGAGCAGCGTCGCCAAGACGAGGTGGACGACGAGCGTCAGGGCGGTGAACGCGCCGAGCAGTCGCCGGAGCGTGCGGTCCATCTAGTCGTCGGCGACCTGCTTGTCGACGCCGGCGTTTCGGATGTCGTCGCCGCCAACCGACGAGCGGAGGCTGTCCATCCCGTCGTCGCGGTCGACGCCGAAGTTCGTCTGGTACAGCTCCTCGACGCGCTGGACCTCCTCGTCGGAGAGCGGCGGCGTCTCGGAGGCGGCGGCCCACTCGCGGATGTCGTCGGCGGTGTAGAACGTCGGCGTGACGGAGGCGACGGCGTCGTGGCTGAGTAGCCACTGGATGGCGGCCTGTCCCATCGTTCGTTCACCGTCTCTCTCCAGGAAGCGCAGCGTCTCGAGTTTCTCCCAGCCCGTCTCGTACCACGCGTCGGGGCGGAAGCCGCGGTGGTCGCCGTCCTCGAGTTCGGTGTCGGGACGGACGTGCTCGTTCAGGAGCCCCGAGGAGTGCGGAACGCGGGCGATGACCGAGGTGTCCGCGCCCGTCTGCTCGATGTGGTCGAGGACGTGTCGACCGGGCGTCTGCTCGAAGACGTTGAAGACGGTCTGGACGCCGTCGAACTCGAGGTCGACGGCGCGTTCGTGTTCGGCGAGCCAGCCGATAGAGGGACCCATCGCCCAGCCGAGTGCGTCGACGACGCCCTCCTCCTGGAGTTGTTCGAGCGTCTCCAGCACGTCGGGCGTCACCTCGTCGGCGTTGGCGTTGTGCAGTTGGAGATACTCGACGTGGTCCGTGTCGAGTCGGTCGAGACTACGCTCGACGCAGGTGCGGATCCAGTCGGGGTCGAGGTTCTTCGGGATCTCGCCGTGACCGGCCTGCGGGTTGTTGTAGAAGTCGTAGCCGATCTTCGTCCCGAGCGTGATCTCGTCGCGGTGCTCGCCGAGCGCGCGGGCGAGCAGTTTCTCGCTCTCGCCGTGACCGTAGACGTCACCCGTGTCGAAGTAGGTGATGCCCTGGTCGAGCGCGAGTTGGACCATCTCGATGGTCTCCTCGTCGCTGCGGTCTCCCCACCAGTCGGTTCCGACGACCCACGCACCGAATCCGACTTCGCTCACTTCGACGCCGGAGTCACCGAGAGTGCGGTAGTGCATATGCGGGTGGTGGGGTGCGGCGCACTTAGCCGGACCGGTTCGACCGAGCCGTCGTCACCCGTCGAGAGGGTCACGACGGTCGCGCCGACTGCGAATGAATCACACGCCCGCAGCGGGGTCTGACGCGTTTTTCACACACCCGAATCCATTTGAACGGTCCCGCCGAACGAGGTGTCATGACCAAGCGACACGTCTCCCTGCCGGTAGAGGCCGAGTCCGGCCTGCAGGCGTTTCTCGAAGAGGTCGACGAACGACTCTCCTCAGACGAGAGCACCTGTGATGTGGTTCAGGACACGCTCGTCGACCTGTTCGGCGACCGCGACGCTTACGAACGCTGGCAGGCGGGCGAAGAGGTCACTCCCGCCGAGCGCGTCCGACTCCAGGGGTACGACCCCTGCAACTCGACGCTCGAGTCGGAGTACTACGCCGAGAAAGACGAGGAGAAGTATCGGCGCTCGAAGCATCTCCAGTGGCTGTGGCGGCAGTTCGACGCGACGCCGATGGCCGACAATGTCGAGTTCGCGCTTCGGTTCCGCCAGATGCTCGCCAACCACCTCTTCGAGGAGGCGGGCGACGGCCTCCGCATCTTCAAGGGCGTCAGTTTCTCCTACGGACACAACATCAGCGTCGGCGACAACACCGTCATCCACGACGACGTCCACCTCGACGACCGCGGTCGGCTGACCATCGGTGATCGGGTGTCGATCTCCGACGACGCCCACCTCTACACGCACGACCACGACGTCGTCGACCAGACCGAGGTCCGGAACTTCCATACGGTCGTCGAGGACGACGTCCGCATCACGTACGACGCGGTAGTCCGCGCCGGAACTCACGTCGGCGAGAACTCCATCGTCGGGTCGCGAGCGAACGTCCAGGGCGACGTCCCCGCCCACCACATCGTCGTCGGCGCGCCGGCGAAGAGCGTGAAGATCAAACCCGGCTTCGAAGACGAGGCCGAGGCGATCGACGACGGAAGACTCGAAAACCACCAGGACGAACGCGAAATTCCCTACGACCTCCCCGAGGACCTCGACGTCTTCGACGAGTTCCAGCGCGACGTCGGCGGTCCGATCAAGCCACACAAGCGACCCTGAGACGGCAGTCGGCTTCTCCGTTCGTGTCACGTCCCGTAGCGACGCGTCTCCCGACGTCCAACCGGTGACGCGCAGTATATAAAAGAACTGACCGAAGCAACAAAGTCCCTTGACAACATAGTGCACGATATGGACTGGCTGGCCTGGATATTCCTCTACGCGGTGGCCCTCGTGGTCTTCCAGGTACTCGTCTACCGGTACCTGTGGACGCGGGAGGAGCCGTTCGAGCGGACGACTCCACAGGCCCGACCGAACGGCGACGGCGACGCCGTCGACGACTCCGGTCGACGCGACCACGTGCGGACCGACGCCTCCACGGGCCTCTGGGTCAATCCGCAGTCAGTGTCGACGCTGAGCGAGCGGCACTGCCCCCACTGCGGCGAGGAGAACGAACCCGACCCTGCGTACACGTTCTGCTGGAACTGCGCCGGGCGGTTGGCGTGACCACCACGTAGCGGGAGAGACGACGTTTTTACCCCGGTGGACGTAGCGACTCGCATGTCACGACGACCGCGCAGCATCGCCATCAACGTCGGCGCGAACACGAACCTCCCCGGCATCCGTGGCCCGGTCTATCCGGACGGTCGGTTCGAGTATCTCCCCATCCCGGAGGAACAGCCGACACGACGGCCGGTTCCGACCTACGGTGACCTCGCGGTCGACGTCGACCTCCCCGAAGACGTCCGCGACACGCCCGTCCACCTCGACCCGGAGTTCGCCGAGTATCCGACCTGCGAACGCTACAGCTACGGCGACGACCACGGCGTCAAGGCCGGCCCGCTGTCCGAGCTCGAAGCCGGCGACTTCCTACTGTTCTACGCGACGCTGACGTTCCACGGCGACCCCGACGAGGCCGCCGACTGGATCGCATCCGATTGGGGGGCGTACCTCGTCGGCGAGTTCCGCGTCGCCCGTGCGATCACCGGCGAGACCTACGAGACGCTCTCGGCGGACGAGCGGGCCGCCTTCGACAACAACGCCCACGTGAAGCGCGACCCCGTCGACGCGAAAGTGTTGGTCGAGGGCGACGACTCGTCTCGCCTCTACGAGTACGCGGTTCCCCTGTCGAGTCCCGACGCCGGGGCGACGGCGAACCGCCTCGTCACGGCGTTGTCCAACGATTCGGGGAAGGGACCGTGGTGGCGACGACGACTGTGGTACGACGCCCACGCGACGGCGGAGCTGCGCGATGTCGTCGAGCGGTGGCCGAACTGTTCGCTCGGGTGACAGACGGTGTTATTCCCCTTGCGCGCTACTGTCTAGCTATGTCCGCATCAGGGAGAGACCGATCGACGAACGTCGAGCACCGGACGATTCAGGGTCGGGAGACGCTCGTGCGGGAGCTCCCCGACGAGCTGTACATCGAGTGGCGACCGGGGCGACCGGTGTACTTCGGTGTGAGGGTCGGCGACCGGATCAAGGACGCCGACCGCGACGTCGAGTCCGCCCACATCACCGAATGGGAGGTCGTCGAGATTACGCCAGACCGCGTCGTCGGCGAGAACACGAAGACAGGCGAGCGAATCGAGTGGGACCGCCGCGACCTCGAGGAGGCGCTCGTGCTGCATCGCTACGCGACGAACCTCTCGGAGTTCGCGACGCTGACGATCCACCCCATCGGCAGTTGGACGGAGTACGACTCGGGGAAGATCGCCCACGAACCGTACCTGCACGTCGTCGTCTTCGGTAACAACGGCGAACGCTACGGTCGACGCTACCGCTTCGTCGAACAGGGAGAGACCACCGACGTCGAACTGTCGGATCAGGACGCGAGCGTCGACCGACTCTCGGCGGATCTCCGGCGACGATTCGACGAGCGGGTCCGACGCGCGCTGGAAGAGGACGGCTACGTGGTTCAGTCAGTAACCCACGAGTGAACTCGTGGGCTTGTCAGTGGACTCCCTTTTCCTGCGAGGAGAGAATCCCGCCGTTTACGGCGGGAGTGAATCCGACAACTCCTACACAGACCACCGCCGATTGCAGGCCGGATATTCCACGCCAATACGAATTATTAAGTAGGTTTTCCTACATAGGCTATGTATGGCGATTGAGGTCACTCGCACCTACGTTGGTTCCATCCAGAACCACTAACAGGTCTGCGGTGGCCTCGACTCGCTCGGAGACTCAGCCTCGAAAATCTGGAACGTCGCACGATGGACAGCCGACCGCGTATGGGATAAAATCGGTGAAATCCCAGACGAAGGTCCGCTCAAATCGTACATGAAGAACCAAGCGTGCTGGAAAGACCTGAACGCGCAATCCAGTCAGAAAGTCATCGAAGAACTTTCCGACGCTTTCCAGTCATGGTTCGACCTGCGACACAAAGACTCGAAGGCGAATCCGCCCGGCTACCGCAAACACGGCGACACCCGCCCACGGAGTACGGTCACGTTCAAACAAGACGGGTTCAAACACGACCCTGAGAACAATCGCGTTCGTCTCTCAAAAGGCTCGAACCTCAAGGAGTATTGGTCGGACTTCCTGCTCTGTGAGTACCAAACCCGACCCGACGTTGACCTCTCAGAAGTTAACTCGGTGCAGAACGTCCGCGCCGTCTGGAACGGCGACGAGTGGGAACTGCACTTCGTCTGCAAAGTTGAACTCGAAACCAACGACTCAGCAGGTGATGGAGTGGCAGGCATCGACCTTGGCATCAAGAATATCGCCACGGTCGCGTTCCCCGATGAGTACGTCCTGTATCCCGGCAACTCGCTCAAGCAGGACAAACACTACTTCAAACGTGCCGAGTACGACACGGAAGGTGAGAACGGCCCGTCGGAGAAGTCGATGTGGGCACGGCGAAAACTCGCTGACCGTGAGACGCACTTCTACCACGTTCTCACGGAAATCATCATCACGGAGTGTGTCGAGCGCGGTGTTGGCACGCTCGCGGTGAGTTGGCCCGAAGACGTGCGCGAATCTGATTGGGGCAAGACCGGCAACAAGAAACTCCACACATGGGCGTTCGACCGCATCTACCAGTACCTCGAATACAAAGGTGAGATACGTGGTGTTGAGGTGCTGAAAGAGAACGAGTGGGATACGTCAAAAACCTGCTCGAAGTGTGGTGACGACACGAAGGCGAACCGTGTCGAGCGTGGGTTGTACGTCTGCTCGTCGTGCGGATTGGTCGGGAACGCAGATTGCAACGGGGCGGAGAATATGCGCCAGAAGATAACTCCGAGTCCTCATGGTGAGGATAGGAGTAACGGCTGTGTGGCACAGCCTTCGGCATACTTGTTCGATTCAGAGAGCGGATGCTTTGCACCGCGAGAACAGGTCGTGTCGTAGACCAGCAAATATCCCAACTGCGGTACGGGAAGCCCCGTCGTTCACGACGGGGAGGATGTCACCACTCGTGGGTTCTGATGTGTCGGATCGGATTCCTCCCACCCGTAAACGGGTGGGCTTCCTCCTCGAATCCCTGTGAGTGGGCTACTCGCGGTCCGCGACGGCGGCCGACGATGTAGACCCGCCAGCGAACAGGCCGTCGACCACCGCGAACAGACTACCGACGACCACGCCGGCTACTGTACCGACGAGCAGCGAGACGAGCGCTCCGCCGACGCTTAGCTGGATGACACCCAGTGCGAGCAGCGTCACGGCGAGTGCGAGGAGCGCGACGGTCAGGTCGTCGGTGGTCGGCCGCCCGTGCGTCGCGAGCTGGTGTCGCTGGAGCACGTAGCCTGTCGCGACGCCGACTGTGGTCACGAGGAGCGGGAGCGACGAGAGCGCGCCGAAACCGGCGACGCCGAACGCGAGCAGCCCGGCGACGACCGCCGCGACCACGCGAGCGAGGTCGACGAGGAGTGAGACGATCGCGTCGTCGACGCCCCGTCGCCGTGCGACGGCAGTGACCAGTCGAGGGACGAGAAGACGTCCGAGACCGTAGACGACGGTGAAGACGACGAGCGCGACGACGAACGGGCCGACGAGCCGGAGGAGGGGGTGTACCGCGTTCTGTGCCTGAAGTGGGACCATCTCGTCTCTCGTTCGGACAGCGAGTTGATAAGTGTGGTCGTCGGCTCAGACGACGCGAACGGAGAGCTGTCGCGTCCGCGGCCCGTCGCACTCGACGAACAGGAGCGACTGCCACGTCCCGAGGTCGAGTTCGCCATCGGAGACGGGAACCGTGACGCTGTTGCCGACGAGGAGCGCCCGAAGATGCGAGTCGGCGTTACCGTCGAGTTCGTCGTGGGCCCATCCTTCGTCGGCGACGGTCTCCGAGAGGAACCGTTCGACGTCGTCGACGAGGCGACGCTCGTTCTCCTGGAGACAGATGCCTGCGGTGGTGTGTCGGACGAAGACGGTACAGAGGCCGTCGGCGTCGGCCGGGAGCGCGTCCGCGACGCGGTCGGTGACGTCGACGACGCAGAGACGCCGCTCCGTCTCGACGGTGAGATCGAGGGAAGTCATACCGACGAGAGGCGACGAACGGCCAAAAGGATGGTCTCCCGAGACGCAGAGATAGAGGAAGAAGAGAGTAGCGGACGGCAAGTCCAGTCCGTCGGTTCAGGCCGCCAGGAACTCCTCGTACGCCCGGAGGAGTTCCTCGGTCAGGTCGCTCTTGCTGTGGGTCGTCATCAGGTGGACGCGGAGATCCGTGCGTTCACCGTGTGCCAGTCCACAGAGCGGGCAAGTCGACAGTTCGTCGACCCCCGCTGTTTGGTCGTCGGTCACCACCTCTCGTCTCTCTCTCGCGAGTTCACCACCGAGCATGGTTGTCCGTACCATTGGCGTAGAGCACGATATAATTTCGCACACCACCTCCTGAATTGAGCAGTATTCGAATCGTGAAGCTCTCGCGGTGATTTTGGGAACGAACGGCGAGGAGACCCGCGGACCGGTCGACACGTGAGAAGGAAGCGAACGAAGAACTGTGTCGTCCGGAGAATGCGCCGTCCGGGAATTGAACCACGGTCGCTCACGCTGTTCGCTCTCTGATTCAATTCCCGCTGGCGGTCTCACCTCACCCTGTTCGGCAGAAATGCGCCGTCCGGGAATTGAACCCGGGCTAGTGGCTTGGGAAGCCACTGTCCTACCACTGGACCAACGGCGCTCGCACACGGGACTACTGTGGGACCCTACTTGAACGTTGGCGTTTCGTGTACTGGACGTCTGTCCACCGAACGCAGGCTGAAGGGTGGCTATTAGTCCCCTGGTTCCGTACGACTGTTCGATGAGCAACGAGAGCTCCGTTCTTTCCGACACGGCTCCGTTCGACCTCCGACTCTCGGAGACTGAACTCGAAGCGACTCGCGACCACGTTACGACGTTCATCCGCGAGACCGTCGAGACCGCGGGAGCCGAGGGCGCGGTGCTCGGTCTCTCCGGCGGCATCGACAGCACGCTCACCGCCTATCTGGCGGTCGAGGCGCTAGGCGAGGACGGTCTCCACGGACTCGTGTTACCCAGCGAGGTCAATACGGAGGGCAACATGAGCGACGCCGAGCGCGTCGCGCAGGAGCTCGGGATCAAGTACGACGTCATCGAGATCAACCCCATCGTGGAGTCGTTCTTCGACGCCTACCCGGAAGGGGCGGACGACCAGATGGCCGCCGGCAACGTCCGAGTCCGCGTCCGCGGCGTCCTCAACTACTTCGTCGCCAACCACGAGAACCGCCTCGTCCTCGGCACCGGCAACCGTAGCGAGGCAATGACGGGCTACTTCACGAAGTACGGCGATCAGGCGGTCGACTGCAACCCGATCGGCAACCTCTACAAACAGCAGGTACGCCAACTCGCCGACCACGTCGGCGTCCCCGAAGATCTCGTGACGAAGACGCCCTCCGCCGAGATGTGGCTGGGCCAGACCGACGAGGAGGAGATGGGGCTCACGTACGACACGCTCGACGCCGTCCTCGCGCTGCACGTCGACGGCCCGCTGTCGACGGCCGCGACCGTTCGGTGTCTCGACGTCACTGAAGAACAGATCGCCCGCGTCGTCGAACTCGTCGAGGGAAGCGAACACAAGCGTCACATGCCGCCCGCACCCGCCGCACTCGACCTATAGACGGACCGACCCGTCGGGGTCACTCCCTCTCGCGGTCGGCCGCGATGTCCGCGGCGTGGGCGCGCACCAGACGCTCGAACGCCGCGGCCTCGGCGCGCTCCTGCTGCTCTCGAGGCGCGTCGTCGCGCATCCGGGCTTTGACGACGGCGAGGGCGTCGGGTTCGTTGGCGGCGACTTCTTCGGCGACCTCGCGAGGGTCGGCGACGACGCGTGAGACGAGGCCGATCCGCTTCGCCTCGGCGGCGTCGACGACGCGACCGGAGAGCGCGAAGTCCAGCGCGTCCCCCTCGCAGAGCGCCCGCGGGAGGCGAGCGGTGCCGCCCCAGGCGCCGAACAGGCCGAACTGGACGCCCGGTTCGGCGAACGTCGCCGCCGGCGTCGCGATCCGGAGGTCGCAGGCGAGTGCGAGTTCCACCCCGCCGCCGCGGGCGGCCCCGTTGACGCCGGCGACGACGACGCTCTCGGCGGTCTCGATGGCGTCGGCGACGCGCTGGCCGTGGCGTGCGAACGCCGCCGGATCCTCGAGGTCGGCGACGACGTCGAGGTCCGCCCCCGCACAGAAGGCGTCGCCAGCGCCGTGGAGGTAGACGACGGCTGCGTCGGTGTCGGCGACGGCCGCTTCGAGGTCGTCGAGGTCGACGGGTCGGAGCGCGTTGCGTCGCGACGGGCGGTCGACGGTGACGACCCGGAGCGACCCCGTATCTGTCGTGTGAATCATGGAGCCATCTGTCGCTGGCTTTCCAAAGGTCTTTGCCCTTGCCGTCGCTAGAGCGGGTCAATGGAAGACGCCGTGCGGGTCCGTGATGCCGCGCGCGAGGCACTCGTCGATATCGAACCCACCCAGTTACACGAGGCGCTCGACGACCGGTTGGTCGACGCCTCGATGTCGCCCGGCGTGCTCGTCCTCACGAGCGCCCGGGCGCTCGACCCGGGGGTCGACCTCGACGGGATCGCCGAGCGGGCCGCCGGAGTGCAACTGATCTACGAAGGACTCCGCCTGACGCGAACGCTGGCCCAAGACGAGCCGTGGGTCGGTGAGGCGGACAACGACATCGACGCCGACCTCGACATCCTCGCCGCCGACGTGCTGGTCTCCCGTGGGTTCTATCTTCTGGCACGGACCGAGGCCGCCGACCGCGCCGTCGAGACGGTCCGCGCGTTCGGCCGCGACCAAACGCGCCAGATGACGGCGCAGCGTCCCGCCGAGGGCGACGACCGGAACCTCGAAGCCGACGTGTTCGAACTCGCCGTCGTCGCCGGGACGACCGCCGTCGGCACCGAGGCACCGTCCGCGCTGTTGGAGTTCGTCGCGAGTCTCGCGCACGAACACGACGGCGATCTCCCGCCTGCGACGGTGGCGCTCCCGGAGACGACCGCCGAGCAGATCGCCTCGCTCTCCGGCGACGACCGGGTGACCTCCTCGGCGACCGACCGATAGCGTCCGTCGCCGACCGTCGTTTCTCTCCGCTACTCTCCGGCCGAGTGTGGCCGCGACGTCACGCCATCGTGGTACGCCACCGCACGACATCCAAGACGCGTTTCACCACATATATATACGGTACTGCAGTACGTTTGGATGCAGAAGGCGGTACGCGGGAATAACGCCCGACGTGCCTGGGTAGCTTAGCGGTAAAGCGCGTCCTTGGTAAGGACGAGAGCCCGGGTTCAAATCCCGGCCTAGGCTTACTGTATTTTGGTTAAATCCTGCGTATAAAAAGCCCAAGAGTGGCGATGCGGCCGTTCTGGGGGTGTTTGCATGAGTCGCAAGGTACCGGTCGAGCAGCAATGCTCGATGCCGACTTGCGAGCAGGAAGCGACGACCGCAGTTGGACCCGGAGCGCTCTGTGACTACCACAGCAAACAGCTGAATAGTGATGCGGACCAAGTCGAAGAGAGCGCGTCACAGGGCGCCTCATCCTCCGCACATTCGATTTCGCAGACAGAAGCGACTACGAACGCCAGTCAGGAACTCGACTTCCAGAGCGTTGAGCCCAACACCTACCCCACTGACCTCGTCGAGAACGGTGCTCGGTGGTTGCTCTGGCAGTACAGCGACGACCGGAAAGTCCCCCGAAATCCGACGTGGGGCTACTCGGACCGTGACAGCGGTTACTCATTCGTCGGCGCGAAGAGTCCTGAGGCGTGGTTCAACTTCGAGACCGCCCACAACTGGGTTGAGCATGACGACGAACTCGGACTCGCCTACTATCTCACCAGTCCTGAGAGTAACGACTGGGACAACGACGAGAAGTACTCGTGGGTCGACACTGACGAAGACGTCCCAGACGAGCCACACGTGGGCCTGTTGGACTTCGACGATATCCGAGACCCAGTGTCGGGCGAGGTCGCCCCAGCCGCTGCTGAGTTGTTGGAGCGGGTGGCTGCGACGTTCTGTGAGTGGTCACCTTCGGGAACCGGCGCACACGCCCTTGGCGGGTTTTGTCTTCCTGAGGGCGTGAAGTCGCTCACCATCGACCTCTCTTCACCCGACTGGCCGGATGCAGAACTCGAGATCTACCCTGGCCGTCGCTACACCACCGTCACTGGCGACCATATCCCCGGGACTGCCACAGCTACGAGAGACATCCACGGTATCGTCGAGGAGATCATCGCGACGCGTCCCGGCGTACTCGATGCCGCGCGTGCTTCGACTCCCGAGGGACGCCCAGAGGAACTCACCTCCGAACCGGAGATGTCGAAGGACGACCTGGCGGACATCGAGACCACGGCCGAGATGCAGGATGTGTTCGACGCGATCCAGCATACTGGTCCATCTGATATCACACTCCGGTCGACTGTCACGCACGAACGATGTGATGATAGCAAGGACCTCGACCCGAGTTGGGCACAGTCCACAAGCGGAACTCGGCTTGCGCAGGTTGGCGACGGCTGGGTCTACCGGAAAGGAATGCACGGCCTCGATGCGCTCCAGGTCGTCGCTCTCGAAGAGCGCATCCTCACCTCGGTGACTGAGTACCCGAGTGGTGAAGACTTCTGGGACGCTGTCGACGCACTCCGCGACCGCGGTGCTCACATCCCAGAGTTCGAACCCGAATCAGCCGACCCCGTGAGTACACTTCCGCTCGAGAAGCTTGACGCTCTCAAAGACGACCAACGGCAGCGGGCCGCAGCTGCTCACGATATCGAGTGGCCGTCGACTGGTGAAGCCCGTGACCGTCTACGGGACCGTCTCCTCGATGCTGTCCGCCACCAAGAGCAGGTCGTCATCGACGCTCCGACTGGACTCGGCAAGAGCTACACGACATCGACCGAGCCGTGGCTTCGCCACGCCGATGTCACGGGTGAGCAACCAGTTGTTCATCTCAGCCCAACCCGAGACTCCCGTGATAGCGCAGCCGAGCATAGCAACGAAGCTGAAGGCGTGACCCATGCCGTCCTTCGTGGCCGGAAGGAAGCCTGCCCCGTCGCCCACGGCATCCACGATCCCACGGAGGGAGAGGACGACAACGGCGTCGTTGCCGTCACGATGAACCGAACGCCTGCCTCGGAGTGGTTCGACGCTGTCTGTGACGGTCGTGGTGTCCCGTTCTCGACAGCCCACGCCTACCTTGCCGAGCACAACGACCAGGGTATCGAACTGCCATGCTCGCGAGGAGACGACCCCTGTCCTGCAATCGGTCAGTGGGAAGGCCTTCCTCGAACCGAAGAGGGTAACACCGCGGTCGACGTGATTCATGCGACACACCAGTTCGCGCATGTCCCTGGGCTCACACAGTCGTGTAACGTCATCTTCGACGAGCGTCCGGACTTCGCCGTCGACGGCGAGTATCTCACGAACGACCGCATCCAGCGTGCCGTTGCCGCGTTCTTGCAGGAAGTCGGCGCGCCAGTCACCACGTGGGAATCGTTTGTGGAGACCGCACGGAGAGCCTACGGACAGAGCGTCGAAACCGACCTGCTCCGTGAGGCACAGGCGACACGGGCAATGTTCGACTACGAGCCCGACCGCGAATGGTACCTTGAGAACCCCAACGCCCACATGCTCGCTCCCGCGTTGGTCGAGGCCGTCTGGTTTGCGCTGGCCCAGGGCTTCGACGAGAATGGTCGCGCCGTCGGGACGACGACTCACAGTCCGCCCCGTCTTGATGCCAGTGCTCGTGACGACGACAACTGGTCGCGAACGTGGGTGACCGTTGTCGTTGACGAGGCCAACCGTGTCCGGACGGTTCGAAGCGTCCCCGACCTCTCGGGAGCGCGGTCTGTGGTCGGTCTCGACGCCCACCCCAGCCTTCCGCTGTGGCAACGAAACACGACGACGGACATGGTTCCCGATCACGTCCTCGAGGCCGAGGAGCGCCGTCTCTGGCGGCGGTACGAGCGCGGGCTCAGAGTCGTCCAAGTCGGCGACGCAGTTCGGCCACTCGCCAGTGGTGAATACTTCAACCCCGACGCGACGCGCGTCCTCTTGGATCATCTGCAACACCACTTCGGTGACGCGTTCGATACCTGCATCACCGCTGCGAGTGTCGAGCGCGAGTTAGAGTTCCTGATGCGCGAGGTCGGTGTCGATGACCCCGCGACCATGCACTTCGGTGAGGAACGCTCACGCGACGACTTCGGTGATCGTGACGTTGGACTTGTCCACGGGAGCATCGACCCCGGCGACGACTACGTCATCAATCTGCTCGCCGAGTGTGACCTCCACGCTCAACCCGAGACGGTCGAAACTGAGGACGGAGAACAGCGTCGTGCCCACGGTCGCGAGTTCGTTGGCCCTGACGCTGACACCGCCAGTGACATTCTTGCCTCCGTTCGAGAGAACCACGTCGCTCAGGCCGCTGGCCGATACGCACGGAACGCAGACGACCCAGAGAATCAGGCAACCGTGTTTGTTCACTCGAGTGCGATGCCGGCTGGGTTCGCTGACTATCAGGTCGCTGGAGTCGAGTGGGTTGCAACCGACGCCCAGCGGGCCATCATTAAGGCTCTTCGAGAACAGGAGTCTGCCACGGCCCGTGAGTTGGCCGCGGCAACGGACGTGTCGAAGCGTCACGTTGCGAAGACGCTCTCTCGCCTACTCGATGAGGAACGCGTCACCTGCCGTGAGGATGTCGGAGACCACGGAGCGGATGTCTTTAGTGCCGAAGACGGCCCGATGAGTGGTCTCGTTGACCTTACTCCCGAAGAAATCGCGAACAACTCCGTATGGGGCTCTAATACGTGGTCGTTCGCGATTACCGACGTCGAATTGCCACAGGTCACGCCAGCCCGGTGGGGTGACGAGCCGTCCACGATCCGAGCTGTGTCGCTGGCGGCGTTTCAGGAGGGACCACCACCGAAATAGGTACACGATTCACGTCGCTTTCCTGTCGTCTTGAGCGGTAGCGCTGCAATTCACAGCCATAAATGTATGCTAATTAATTGTCATAGTTAAACGTTGGAAGAAATGCCCCGCGGACATTCGCTAACAAGAGATAACAGTCCTCAAATCGTGCGTTTTTGCCGGCTACTCCTCATTCACAACGTCTATCGTCGGCTCCCGTGTCCTGATAGCGGAATTCTTCCCGAACAGATATTCAATTCCCGAAATCAGGAGTTCGGTTCCAAGTTCGGGTGATTTTTCGCCCTCCATTTTCAAACCTTCCCACTCGTAATTGTTATTATAGGTAACCGTACCGTCTTCCGCAATCGTCTTTTCGCGGGTTATTGTGAAGCCACGAATATCGAAGGATGGCATGCTCTGCAGAAACGTCACCCATCTATATATAATTTTTTATATAATTAATTTGTCCTTTTGTCCTACAGTATCTCCCGAGAGCTCTTCAGTCTTCAAGCTTTATCAACAATCAGTTGTAGTTCCTCTCGTTCGTCTTTCAAAGAGTAGCTAACTCATTCACACGTCTTCCACAGTAATTGTCAACAATGGCTTACGCTCTTGTGTAGGAGTATTGTTGATGGAGAGCCATCTTGCGAGTCTATGATGCAACCGATGAAACGAGCGGGTTGTTGGTAGGTCGATCGGCTAACCTCTATTCTGATTCTGATTCAATTGGAGAAGACGACATCAACAATCTCCTATAGATAAACGATAGCTTATGTTTGATTTTTGAATTATTTGTCTGTATCGAGAGGCGGCGCGTACTCAACTACGCTTTTAATTGTTTCAGGATCAGCCTGGAGATACTCATAGATGTCATAGCAAGCATTTCTCATCAGATCTACGTATCTCTGAGACGTATCTACACTTCGATTGTGGCTTTCGTTACTACTCCAAGTGCTACCCTCACAGTGCTTGTGAATAGTTGAAGCGTCAGTTCCTCGATAAAGCGCAGTTGCATGAATTGCACGAGAATATGCTTCTTGTATGTGATATTTGTCTTCTCGGTGTGCTATAAATCCAGCTACTGTGAGTAGAACACTAGAATGCCTCTTAGCAGAGTCTTTGTGCGCCTCAGGTAGACGACCCTCACATACAGACCGCAGCTCTTCCGGTGCATTGTAGGGCCAGTCAGGGTTTGTACGTAGGCTTTCTCTTACGTCTTTTAACGACATACAAGTAATGATAGACGTGTTAGAAGATGGTTGCTTCGAACTTTGGACCAATACTAGACTAGACGTGATGCTTACTAGCCTTACTAGCCTTACTCACCACTAGCTGCTCGAGGATCAGTACGTATTTCGTAGAGTGCCGTGCTCTCGTGGATATTCTCGATGTAGCCGACCGCGGTGAGGAGCTTCAGTCGCTCGTGAATCTTATATCGGGGTTCACCTGTCGCATCCACGAGAAAGCCCTGGGTACGTGCCCCCTCGTTGAGCTCGTCAAGGATCGCTTCATCGAGGGTTGTGAGTTCCATTCTCCTTTGTCTGGACACGCCCCCCATATCATTCTACACCTTTCGTAACTCTCGTCGTCAAAAATCCGAGCTTCAGATCCTAGTAAAAACCATACAACGATACACGGGATATAAGTCTCTGTGATTCGTACTACGATTCGTTGTAGGAACCATGATGAATAGGAGACTACGTCCGAAACGGGCTGGCTTTGCACAGATGACTATGCGACCGCTAACAACCTACAGTAACGAATCGACGGCAGCGCAGCGGCCCAATGGAGGGCGTCTATGAGCACTCACTGGAGGGCTGTGGTTCAACGAGGTCACAATCACGTGGCAGCCCACGTTGCCGCTGGTGCGCGAGTCCTGACCCCCACTGTGACAGTCATGCTCGGTCTCGCCGCGATGACTGGCATCGCTGCCGCCCAAGGAGACGGTGGCCTGTGTGGCACGCCTGCAATCGACCTGTTCGAGTGGGCGGCCCGAACTGGCGCAGGTGTGTTGTTCCTCGGTGGGCTGCTCTACGGCGGCTTCAAACACGCTCGCGCTGGAATGTCCCGCAACCCCGAACGATCGAGTGAACATCGACAGACAGGCACCATGGCGATGATTTCCGGGCCTATCTTCGGCCTCATCATCGTCCTCGGTGAGCAGGCCGCTGGGGCTGCTGGCTTCAACGTCGCCCAGTGTGCGCAACTCACGCCGTGGTTCTGACTCAGGCAGACCGCTCTCTGGATGGCCCCAGCCGCACCACAACTCACATTTTCACAACTCAGTCTTATGCCACCGACCACAGACGCTGACACCAACTTCAACGTGCGAGTGCGACGGTATGCATTCGTCCTTGTTGCGGTCGCTGTCATCACAGCGGGATTCGTCACACCGGTTCTCGCCTCCCCAGTGACCACCTCTCCGAACGGTCCGAACAGCACCCGGGCAGCAGGCACACCAACACCGTCGACACCGAATGCGACGGTGCTACTCCAGAGTCAGTCCCCACCTACGCCTGACTCGGGCAATGGTTCCGAGAACGCGACTTCGTACGCCGCGTGTACCGGAAAGGGGCCGATCAGAGGTGCGATCTGCAACGTCATTGAGAACGCTAAGCAAAGCATCCTCGGTGGTGCGCTCGACGCAACGCAGGATATCGCCCGAAGCACGCTCGAACTAATCCTCAGACGTCCGGTGCCGAAGCGAGGCGGCGAAATCGTTGTCTTCCGCCCCCCGACAAACCAGCCACTGGCTGGCGCATACGACGGGTGGACGTCGGTCGGGCTGCCGCTCGGGTTCCTCACCTGGATACTCGGTGTCGGCATCGCCCTCACCAGCCGATTCCGTCCTGAAGCGTCATTCGCCACGCAGGGGTTTCAGATCGAGCAGAAGCTCGGGCGGAATCTGTTTCTCACCCTTGGGTCGTGGTGGGTCGGTGCGTTCATCCTCCACGTTGCGAACGGCCTCATCCTCGCCGTCGCCCCACGCGGTGACCAGCTCGTAATGGGGCCGCAGTCCGGCATCGGGACGCTCCTCGGGACTGGCCTCCTCGCTGGGTTGCTGTGGGTCGCCACCGCCGCTATCGTGACCATCCTTCTCATCACGACGCTGCTGGCGTACGTCCTCTGTCTCACGTTCATGGTGTTCCTTCCGGTGTTCTCGGCACTCATGCTGTTCGACACCGGAGGCGTCCTACGAACGATCGGACAGTTCGGACAGAAGGGCTGGGACATCTTCATCCGCGCTGCGTTCTTCCCCCTCCCGGCAGCGCTCGTCTTGGGCTCGGGGACCTACGTCGCCGCGGGGACGATGGGCTTCGTCGAGAGCGCCGTCGCGATTGGTGGCTTCGCTGAAGTGGCTGGCACGCTGGCATTCGCCGCCGTCACGTTCGTGACGCAGCTGGCGGCGCTGGTTGCCACTCTCTGGATGCTACTGGGGTCGCGAGCAGCGAAGACTGCCGGTGGCATCATGGCTGGGCTCGGCGGGGCCGCGATGTACTCACGAGCGAAGGCGGGTGCAAAGACGCTCGCCGGCAAAGCCTCGATGCCAAACGTCGGTGCCACGAGGTCCGCTGCGAGTGCGGCCACTGGCACTAGCATCCCCAGCGATCTGTTTGACCGGGTAACGTCTACTCGTGGCACGAGTGGAAGCGGTGCCGCACTCGGAGCTGAGAGTCAGACCAACGTCGCCGGTGCGCTTGGCCCCGGAACGTCTGGTAACAGTGGCGATGGTCTCGCTTCCGTAGGCACGCCAACCGGTGGTCGCCCAAGCTCTGGTACCATCACGATCGGAAGCAGTGCTGGTGCCAGAACTGACGTGAGTGCTGCTGCAACCGACGGGTTTGACCTCGTCGTTGTCGACGGAGAGGGAGACATGACGGACGGACAACGGTACCAGCCCGGCTATGTCACTGATGGTGAGTTCCAGCCAATCGAGTCTAAAGGACAGACTCGACAGCTCATCGTTCGAGAGCACGACCGATTCGCGACAGCCTATGACTCAGATGGCGACCATCCAGGGGTCCTCCATCGTGGCGAAGCGGATGGATCCTTGTACGACACGAAACCGGTTGCTGGCGAAGACTGGGGCGTGAGTGCCGCTGAGGAAACGAAGATCAGTCGTGATTCGGTATTTGACGCTCGCGGAACAGGCGGGGGGTCGCAATGACGGGCCTCGGTCCCAGAGGCGATGATCCGGAGCGCCGCATTCTCGATGATGTTGGCTCCAACTCCGGGTTCCTCGCGTTCACCGATGTGTCGAACGCCGACCTCCTGTTCCTTGTACCAGTGCTCATCATCGCGATGATCACACTGGAGGCCGTCGTCATTGTGACTGGCCGATTCTTCGTTGGCGTCGCACTCGCGTTAGCTGTTCTCACTATTGCTGGCGTGTACGTGCACGTCTGTCCCGACCACCGAACACCGCTTGGTCTCATCACCTCGTTCGTCACTCACCACCGTCGAGAGAATACTATGACATTCACCAACACAACCACTGAAACAGGTGCCGACACACCGCCGGATGCTCGGGAGCTGACCCACGTTCGCGCGGTTGAACCAGAAGCCGATGCGATTCGACGCCAGGACGAGACACTCGTTGGTGCCGTCCGCATTGACCCCGCAAACCTTGCGCTTGCTGACCAAGCACAATGGGACAGAGCGGCCCGCGGACTCGGTGCCGTCCTGAACACACTCGACTATCCGGTGCAGGTACACTCGTCGGCACGGCGTGTCGATCCCGCTCGAATGACTGCCGCGTACGACGACCGCCGGACCGACCCTGACGTCAGGGCGACGCCGGCACTCACAGAAATCGTCGAAGTGTACCGACGACGTCGGCCACAGGAGTTCCATGAGCGCGGGACGAGCGTTCGCCAGTACCATGCGATTGTCACGGTCGGGATTCAGGAGGTCAGTCTCGAAGACAACGGATGGGTTCGTCGCCTGCAGAGCGTCCCGCTTATTGGCGACCATGTTGGCTCTGTCGTTGCAGATGTGTTACTGCGAGACGAGCGACGCGAGGCTATCGAAGAGCGGCAACGCGCTATCCTTCGGGACCGGCGCACTCACTTCACGGAGCAGTTGACCAGCATCGAAGGCGTTACCGCTCGTCCAGTTACCGCGACCGATCTCGTCACACTCGTCGAAGAGTATTGGTCGGGGAATCGGACCGAGTACCCCGACGCCGGTCCTCACCTTCGTACGACGCCGGTCGTTATGAGCGACCACGATACCGATGTATCGCATTCGCCGACCGACACCACCACTTCCAGTGTAACGCGGGGTGACCGAGCATGAACGTACTCTCTCACCTCACTGCTCTTCTCCCCAGAGACAGGAATGAGACAGAAGCCAGTGACGACACTGGGGGTGAGCCTACTGACGATAGTGCTCACGCTCACCGGGAGTGGACGCACGCGACACGCGTTGCCCCATCGGGCGTTCGTCTCGAGACCGATACGGCACGAACAGAAGACCGATGGGTGAAGGTTCTCTTCGTCACAGGATTTCCAGAGACGGCAACGCCGGGGCTACTCGACCGTATCTGTACGCACCCAAGTGCGGACGTCGACGTGACAATCTATGCAGACCCTGAAGATCCTCGGACGTCGTTGATGCGGTTCGAGAGTGCTATCAAGTCGCTCAAAGTCGATCACATCGAGGCACAGGACCGCGGTTCAGCAAAGGCAACGGTGACGGAACGTCGTATCCGTGACCACGAGGCAGTATACACGCAGTTGCACGAGAACGCTCAGCGCATCCTCGATGTCGGCGTTTATCTGACCATCCGTGGCGACTCGAAGGAACAAGTAGACACCACCGTTTCCAGTATACGTGGCGAGTTGCAACGTCAGCGATTGACGACGAAGACCGCGGCATATCGGCAGGGTGATTCGCTGGTCACGGGCAGCCCAGTCGCAAAAGACAACCTTGGACAGACAACGCCTATGCTTGGGCAGGCCGCCGGTGCGCTGTTCCCGTTCGCCGCGACCACCACGATCGAAGAGAGCGGCGTCCTCTACGGCTATCACGCTACCACGGATGCGCCAGTGTATCTCGACCGGTTCCTCCGGGAGAACGGTCACAACGTATTGGTCGCGGGTGAGATCGGTTCTGGGAAATCATACGACACCAAGCGGCTCCTGCTCCGCCGCGTTGCAAAGGACCGTGACACAGCCATCGTCATGATTGATCCAGTCGGTGGCTTCGCCAGTCTGGCCGCCGGTCTCGACGCTGAACACTACGTCATCGGTGGGACTCGGACGGTGAATCCACTCGAGATACGACCAACACCTGACCACCTGCTTGAACAGGAAAACGTCAGTCCGTTCGTCGAGCGAATCAGCGCCGTGATGGCGTTCTTTGAATCGTTCTTCGCGTTCGTTGGTGCGCCACTCGGTGACCGTCGGCAGGTCCTTGAGCGGTGTGTCCGAGAAGCGTATCTCCAGAACGGTATCACAGCCGACCCGATGACCCACCATCATGAGAGTCCCGTGGTAGGCGACGTGCGAGCTGTTCTTGGCGATGTCGCTGCCAACCCGACCGAGGTTCTCAACGGCGACGATTACTCAGACGGCGAACTCGACAAGTGGCAGAGCCACGCTGAAGACCTCCGCCTGAATCTGGAACCGTTCACTCCTGGCGGTCAGTTCGCGTTCCTGAATGGGCAGACCGAGGTCGACCTCACCGGAAGCCGTGTCATCTATCTCGACTTGAAACAGTTCGGAGGTGGCTCTGATGAGGCACTCGCCGGACTCGTGATGCAACCCATGTACGACGCCGTCTACGAACGTCTCAAGGCTGCGACCGGAAACACCATCGTCGCAATCGACGAAGCACACTATCTGGTCGAGTCGCCGGGGAGTGTCGAGTGGCTCAAACGGACGACCCGGCACTCACGACACCTGAACCTCTCACTGCATTTCGTCACACAGGAACTCGCCGATTTCTACGACACCGACGGAGCCGAGACGTTCATCAACCAGTCGTCGATCAAGCTCCTCCACCGCCAGGGGAACCTCACTCCCGAACACGCCGACGCACTCGGTCTGACCGAACCCCAGGCCTCGTTCGTTCGCAATGCTGTTGTCGGGAAAGAGGGACTCGGGTTCAGTACCGCGCTCCTTGACGTTGATGAGGGCGGAACCTACCCACTTCGCGTTACTGCTCTTCCTGAAGAAGAGACAATCATCGAAGCGCAGAAGGCTTCCTGTGACTCGAACGGAGGGTCAGACAAGTGACCGATTCTGTTCTCTGGGGGATGGTTCTCAGCGACGAGAATTTTGGCATGAGAACCAAGACAGCTCGCACGATATGTTTCCACATGGACCCCGACAAGTACACGCCCATCAAGGAAACACGGCGGACGTCAGACGTCCGCACGCCCCTAACGCTGGAATACGACCTTCCAGCGGTGATGGAAGAAGTACTTGGACGGGAAAGCGCTACTTGTGAAGCTTGTCAGCAGACGGTCCACCATCCCACAGGGGGGGATTTGGAAGGAGGTGAGCCGTTTGTCATTCGAGACATCGTTGACAACGTCTACAATGTCGCGAATCGGGTTCTTCTGTGCCACTCGTGTGCGAACCGCCCCACTGATGAATGGAAGGCTGACGTCTGCGCCAAGCGAGTGCGTGAGCGTGAGCGTTCCCCATCGTGGCGTGATTACGTTGCATACTGGCTCTCAGACCCAACTGCGACGTCGCTCTTTGCACGCCGCATCGCAGGGTGTCTCACCGGACTGGTTGTACTCGTCGCAACCCTGGCTGGCATCGTTGGCGCTCTCAGCGCCACAGTCGCTACCGGGTGGGCTTGGGCCCGAACAGTCGCCATGGCAACCAGCACAGTCATCTCCACAATCGCTACGCATCCGTGGATTGTCGGTAGTTTCGTCGGTATCGCGTACATTTCCCATGCAGTCGAACGCGTTCGATATGACCCCCGCGGATACTGTTCTCGGGGACACCGACCGTGGGCGCTGCTAATCCTTGCTGGAGTAACTGCAGGAATCGGCGCATTTGGACTTTTGTTCCTTGCAATCGGCCTGCTTCCTGCAACACGCCTAGTGCAACTAGTCGTTGCTGTCGTCTGGTTAACCGGGGCTGCTAGCGTTGCCTGGTATATCGACCTCGCAATTCGTCATGACCTCGCCATCGGGATTTGGCGGCCTAATCGCGGGCTGTGGATAATCGCTGGTCGCGTTGGCCTCTTGCCGGGACTCGTCGCCATTGTCGCTGGCGTTCCATTCCCTAGTGTCCTTGCTCCGACCACGACAGGTATCCTCGCCGCGATTCCCGCTGGCGTTGCATTTGCGTTCACTGGTTTGCGACTGCCATACGACTCCCGCGCACGCGACGCCGTCCTCGACGTGATTCCCGAGTGGATACTCACGGCTCTCTCCGATGAGCGGCGCCGAGACTAGCACGCCAACCACCTACGCCCACCACAACGATGTTCCCAACCACCACGACAGCTACGCCGACTAGCATCGAACTCACACCAGACCTACTCGAACGGACTCACGGAGCGGCCGCCGATGAACCGTTGATTCGCGTTCGACCCTATCCCGAGACCGACGGGATTGCAGCTGGTCCACGGTTCCTCCGTGGCTTCCATACCACACCCGCTGGGTCACTTCATCGAGGAAACACACCGATCTACGCTGCTGAGATTTGGTTCACGGACGGCAAGCTCAAGTTCTACCTCCGTGCCCCCGACCCACAGGATGCGATTGCCCTCGTCAACGCACACTATCCCAACAGCGACACACAGCAGGTTACCGGGGCTGGGCTTCCGGACATCTCCCCAGGACAGTACGTCGCTGGCTGCCACCTCGAACTCCGACACGACGCGGTCTACCCGGTCAAACACCTCGACTCCCTGCCGCCACTTGATGACGACCCATACCGGACTATCCTCTCTCGACTCATCGGCGGTGACGACGAGACGGTGATCCTCCAGATTGTGTTCATGCCGGTCGCCCAGACGTGGACGCGTAGAGGGCTCCTTGGCCGGTTCGGAAGTGGCGACGTCGCGCACATCGCAGAATCCCGCCGACAGGGTACGGTTGAGGGATATTTCTATCCCCGAGTGTTCCAGTCGAAACACGATACCCGAGCCGCAGACGATATCGTTGCGCAACTCGGTCGCCCGGCGTTCGCGACGACTATCCGTGTCGTGACCGCTGCACCCAACGCTTCGACAGCTGAGCACCGACTCAGCCGCGTTGCCGACGCGGTCACCACACTTGATCACGAGCACACCAATCAGGGCTTCACCCCTCGATATGCGTCTGCCTCTCACCTTCCGGCGGTCCTCGAGGCCGCAGGGATGCGCGCTCTCACTCCAACCAGTCGACTCAAACGCACCCTATGGGGGCGGCGGAATGTCCTCACACTACGCGAACTCACCGGACTCGTCCACCTCCCGAACGAGGAAGTCGAGAACCCCACCGTAGACTGGTCACGGACCGCTGCCGGTGTTGGCGTACCTGCTGACGTCCCTGCATTCTCTGTGCCCACGTCCGCCGCTGACGGTGTCCGGCTTGATGACCAGACGCGAGCGCACTACGATGACCCTCACCGAGAGCCAACTGACGAGAGCGAGTTCGACCCTTTCGTTTCCAATCCAGACCTCACTGGGAGCGGGGTCGGGCAGAGAGGTGAGGATGATGTTTGAACGGTTCTTCGGGAGTGACGAGTCCTCCGAACCAAAGACAGAACCAGTAGACGTCACTCCAACTGGCGACGGTCCCGTTGTCCCCGAGGTCGACTCCACGGCAATGGGTTCGACCTCCGTGCCAGACGCGACTCTCCGTTCACGACTGGGAGAGTCGTACGATATCTCAGTCACCAATACTGCCTCCGTCGGTGGGAAACCCATCATCACCGACACAGCAACCGAGGGTATCGTCGCGGGCTCACATGTCCGCGACATGTTCGAGGCAAGTGCCGAGACCGCTCGTGCTCCACTCTGGATTGGTTACGACGAGGATGCTCATCGGGGATTCCGCGAGGCCCCACTCCGCTTCGACTCGCTGTTCCGGCACATTTGGATTACGGGCACGACCGGCTACGGGAAGACCACAGCCCTGCTCAACATGATGATCCAGTGGGCGTACGCCGGCTATGGCTTCGTCTACGTTGACCCGAAGGCTCGTGACTCCCGTGAACTCCTGCGGATGCTCCCTGAGCATCGTCTTGACGACGTCGTCTGGATCGAACCCGGTTCAGTCGAACACGACCGCACAGTCGGGCTGAACTTCCTCGAACTGCCCGACTGCACCACCACAACGGAGCGTGAGAACGAGATTGAGAACCGCATCGAGAACCTGAAGGCAATCTTCGACACGGACGAGTACTGGGGGGTGAACATGGAGTCGATTACCGAGTCGATGGCGCGGGCGATGATGCAGTCCGACAAGCCGTTCTCGGTGATCGATATGTACTTCACGCTGTTGAACGCCGAGCGGCGCGAAGAGTTCGCCCTCGACGTCGACGACCCCTACGTGCGTGAGTTCTGTCTCGAAATCGCCCAGATGGACGACGAGACGGTGCGGCCGCTGCTCAAGCGTATCAAATCGTGGGTCGAGAACGCCGTCATCCGGCGGATTATCGCTCACCGTGAGAGCACGATCGACTTCCGCGACATCGTCGCCAATGACCGGATTGTCATCGTCTCCACGCCCGTCGAGAATACGGACATCAAGAAGATGGTCACACTCGGTGTGATGCGGAACCTCTGGAGCGCCATCCAACATCGGTCCTACGGACAGGATGCCGAACCGGACCCGTACTTTGTCCTCTGTGACGAGTTCGACGATATCGCGAGCGAAAACCTCGATATCGAGTCGATGCTCGCTCGCGCTCGCTCGATGCGCCTCTCGGTCACGCTGGCATCCCAGTATCCTTCGCAGTTCGACGAGAGCACGCTCAAATCGATGCAGAACAACTGCGACACGCTCATCTCCTTCTCGGTGAACGACGTTGACGACGCCCAACTCCTGATGAAGCGGTTCCGGGGCTACACGGCAGAGGATCTCATCTCGACCGACCAGTATCAGGCGTGGACGAAGCTACCGCTTGGTGGCGGCCAGTATTCCAACCCCGTTCTGCTTCAGTCGTTCCCGCCGTACCCACCGCTTCGGTCGTCCGATGCCGTCGACGACATCATCGAACAGAGTCTCTCCCAGTACGGGACTGAGCCACTGACCGATGCTGAGATTCTGCAGAATCTCCTCTACAGCGACTCGAACGACGCTGCCAACCCGGACAAGTTGTTGGCCGAAATGATGGCGGAAGCGATTCGCGCCGTTCAGATTCGGAAGGGCGTGCGTGCTGACAATGGGTGGGTCGACGTCACCGCTGTCGACGACGAACTCATCGTGCGGCTTGAGTCAGCTAACGAAGACCACTCCAATCTCGACGTCGATCCGGCCAACCTCCCGGACATCCGTGACACGTCGCGATTGATCGAGGCCGACATCGATCTTCAAACGGACACCGTCGTCACTCGCCTCTCCGATGCTGGTGCGGACGCGGTTCGTCCCGAGACTGGTGCTGTCCGGTCGGCTGGCGACACAGCTCACGACGCACTGCTCGCTGATGCGGAAACAACGCTCACCGAACAGGGGTTCAGCGTCAGTATCATCGAGCAAGACGGGAGTTCCCAACCCGACGCCACCGCGACACACTCCGAGTTTGAGACGGACTTCGTCATCGAGTCTGAGACAACAACGCCCGAGCGCCCGGCGAAAGTTCTGCAGAACCTCAGCCGTGCTCACGAATCAGACCGAGTCCCGATCTTCGTTGTTCGTCCCGGAGACTCGACAACCCAGCGGGCCGCACGCATCGAGAATATCTGTTCACCACCGTTGCGTGAACTTGCAGATGGGAGTGAGCTGTTCTACAACTGCGACGAGATTGTGACGTTCGGCGGTGGCGCAACTTCCCACGGTGGCGTGACTGCCGTCCGTCCCCGGACGTCCGACTCGAATCGAACTGTCTGGATACGCGATGACGGAGACCGGGTTCTCTCGGATGGCGAGACGGAATTCGCTCGAGTCCCAGAGGGGGATGCTCTTTCGAAGGACAGCGTCCCGGCCTACTACAGCTACGACCGAGAAAGCGAACAGTATACCGTCTACACACCCGGTGAAACACAACGGTACGACTCGAAAGACGACTTCGACGCCGAGTGGATTCCAATCAAACGCCCGTTCATTCCACGAGAGCAACTACCCGCCGATCTCTCGCGCGAGGACTACCTCATTTTAATTCTCCCAGACGACGGCTCCCCAGTTCTCTATCAAGAGGAATCGATGTATCTCCTATCAGACTGTCTTGACCACGGTGAACTTTGGTCCACCAGTGTCGACCCGCTCCAGATGGATTCCGAAGCGAGTGACGAACCAGCATCCGACGCCGACGTTTCCCCCTCATTGGATGGTGACCCCGAGGGCGATGCTGTGGAAGTCTTCGCTACTCTGTACGTACGACAGACCGATGGCTCACGCATCTCGGAAGACGCTCTGTTCCAGGCGTACTCCTCTTGGCTCAACGAAAACGATATTGACGGTACTACAAGCAAAGGGTGGTTTACACGAAAGCTTGGGAATGCCGTCGACTTCGACACCAATCGACGCAGAAGAGATGGCGAGCGAGTGCGCTTCTATGTCGGCATCGAGCTCACACCTGACGGTCACACATTCCTCGACCCATGACATCAACCAATATCCTGACACAGAATAGCGACGGTGCAACAGGCTCCACCAATCGATTCGAACCAGTCTACAGCATATCCCGCTACACGCCCTCTATCCGTCTAGATTCGACATTTGAGGTTGCTGTCCCAGCAGTTCGGGTAGCCATCGTAGCTGTCCTTGCAACCATGTCCCGACAAAATCGCATTACGAGAATACTGTCCCATCAGTATCGGCGCTCAAACCAACTAGTACATACTAGATTGCATCCGCAAAAGGACGAGGCGATGCAGCAAGGGGACAACCTCCCTCTTCGACGACGGTTGTCTCAGAAAGTTGATGTCGTCCAACGACTGGGTTCACGAGCCTCCAGCGGAGGGGTTTGATGACGAACGAGGACTTCACTGTCGACGCGGCAGTCATCCCGACGACGCTCCGCGACCGCGACCAGTGGGTCTGCTGGCGAACTGAAGAACGCGATGGGAAGGCAACGAAGATTCCGGTGACACCGGGAACAGGGGTGTTCGCGTCAGCGACGGACCCAGAGACGTGGGACTCGTTCGAGGCAGCACGTGACTACGTTGAGGCTGGCAAGGCCGCTGGTGTGGGCTTCGTCTTCACCGACGACGACCTGTTCGTCGGCGTCGACCTCGACGACTGTCGCGACCCCGAAACCGGCGACGTCGACGACACCGCACGGGACATCATTGAGCGCCTCGACTCCTACACGGAGATCTCACCGTCCGGGACGGGCTACCATGTGCTCATCACCGGTGACCTCCCTGAAGGCCGGAATCGACGAGGAAGCGTCGAGTTGTACGACTCTGCCCGGTTCTTCACTGTCACCGGCAACCACGTTGACGTCACTCCTGGCTGGATTGCCCGTCGACAGGGTGCACTTGTGGCGATTCATCGGGAGTACGTCCAAGACTCCAAGTCTGAATCGTCGACCCAGGCAGACCAGCACAACAATACCGACGACGGCAGAGCTGGATCTGCGGCTGAGGTGACTCTCGCCGACGAGGAACTCCTGCGAAAAGCACGGAACGCCTCGAACGGGGCGAAGTTTGATCGTCTCTGGAACGGCAACACATCTGGGTATGAGAGCCAGTCGGAGGCAGACATGGCGTTGTGTTGTCTGTTGGCGTTCTGGACCGGTGGCGACCAGTCGCAAATGAATCAACTGTTCCAGCAGTCCGGATTAATGCGCGAGAAGTGGGACGCGGTGCACTATACCGATGGCTCAACGTACGGTGAGAAGACTACCGAACGAGCTGTTGCGACGACGTTTGAGTTCTACGAACCAGCGTCGACAACGGAATCCAATTCGGCAGGTACTACAGCGGAAATCCTCCGCGATGGCGTCAGAGACGGGTTTGGGAGCAACAAAGCGTACCTTGTGGAGAAGAACCGAGTGTTGCGAGCGCGAGTTTCTACACTCGAGGCGTCGCTTGAGGCGAAAACTGAACGCATCAACACACTCGAAGCAGCGCTTGAACGTCTGGAAACGTTCCAAGCCACTCGAATTGAGTTTGAGATGTCGGCTGATCAAGCTAACGACTCTTCTCAGACTGATGTCTGTAGTGAGGTCAAATCTGTGAGTTCGTCGCTTTGGACCCAGACGAAGCGATTCTTTAGGGACGTTCCGAAGTAAGAATGTGGTTCCTCAGCATAGAACACCGACTATACACACCCCCTCTTCTCGATTTGCCTCAGTAATGACAAAGATGTTGTAAAAGGGAGCATACTGAACGAAGGGAGTGTATCCAGAAGTAGGCTTCACCGATTCTGGTAACCCGTCTTTGAAACACCTGACGAATAGATTTGCTTGATTGAGAGCAGGCTTTGTACAGTATAAGGTCGATATCTCTAACAATAGCTGGGAAATCCGCTACTCAGGTTCGGTCCACAGAATGTCCCCTATCTCAGATGCGAAATCTTGTCCCCCTGATCCTTGGTGTCTAAGGTCTGCCTGTAAGTCTCTGGTAAATGCGGAATTCAATGCCTGACGATATTCATCACCGCTTGCTCGTCTCTCATGTTCATATTCGATACAACGGACAAATAGTTCAGAATATTGCCATAGCAGTGATCCTTCATCGTGAGTGCGAAGTTCTGCTGCCTTGGTGAAGACCTCTTCTGTGATGTATTCCTTGAATTGTCGTGGAATCTCATCGGTCGTAACGATATGTCTGTGGCAGGAAATCAGACAAATTACGGTCGCTTTAGGGATATTGTTCCTTGTGCGGTCAGCGTCTATTGATTCTAATTTAATGAAGTCCATGTACTTCCCATCAGAACCGTCACCGGAGATGATATCGTGCTCATCGTCTACTCTCATCTTTTCAACTGCGTCCAGCCATCGGGTCATATTGTCAACCATCTCAAATAGAAGGAGAGAGTAATCGTTGGGGTACGTCCTGTCTGACTCGGACTGGGAAGTAATCTTGAAGTTACGGCAGATATGTTTGGTTATTGACTCATAGTAGAATAGCCAGAAGTGCCATGTCATTCGCTGATGGAGGGCTTCTTTTAGCATGATGTCGAAATAGGAAATTGCTACGAAGAGAGGGTCGTTAAACCGGTCAGCATTATCCGACGTTGAGGAGGTGAACCCTCGACCATTGTATCCGTCTTCCTGTTTATTACTCTGTTTGAGGATAATCTCTTCAGCTTTGTCTCCAATGGGTTTATACACGTCTAAATCCTCGGCTCGGTTACAATTAGAAAACAGTGCGTGCATCAATCGGTTCTCAGATTCAATTGAGTACCTTCGGCTAGCTGAGTGATTCCCGAGCTTCTTGACTTCTCGGTAAAGCAGGCTATTTTCTGTTTTCAATAGCGTCTTGAGAAATCGATGTACAATCTGTCGACGATCGATTCCCTCTATTGAGTCGTCTTTGATAACGTCAATTCCAAGTCCGGGGTCAAGAATCGGATATTTAGCCCCAAACTCTGGATCAAGCAGTAGCGACTCTGTGTATTCATTTGCCTGCTCAGCTGTCTCTGCAAATGCGTATCGAAGTTGACTAACCCGATAATCAGCCCGACGTCGCCATGATTCCCACTTGTTTCTAAGCTTTCCAGCTGCTCCATTAGCTCTATATTTAGTGGCTGATATTTGACTGCCAACTTGGTCCAAAAGCACCTGTCCTATTGATTTGGCCCACTTGTGGAGTCTGCTGACTAAATTCTCTAGTTCCTCAGTATCTTCATTCTCGTTGGCTGATTCTGGCCCTTTGGAATCATCGTCTTCGCCCTCCAAACTTTCCGAATCTTCGTTTTCTGGTGTGGGAATTGCACCAGTTTCTCTCAGTGTCTGCATATACCTCTCTTGTGCTTCATCTTCATCGAGATCCAACGCCTCATTCATGACCTCGAAAATACGCCGGCGTTCCGGATCTTGCGGCTTCTCTGGATGATTGATGAGAGGAGTATGATTCTCTCTAATAACGTCAACCAGGGCACCGTACTCTTCTCGGTTGTATAAGTGGCGGAGCTTGGAGAGAAGAACCTCCTCGTTTCGGATGCGAACACTTCCTTTGGCAAATAGACTAACGAAGATGGTGACAATTCCTAGGACGGCAACTAATTGGATGAGGTCTATGCTTACTTGCGTTAGTTCTAATGAGATGGACCTAGCAGAAACAGTTCCAAGAGAGTCCTTGTTCTGTGGTTGTAACAATAGCCCGCCCACATATGTGGATATGATAACCACTGCAAATGCAGAGAGAATCAGAATCGGTAAATGGCTCATGAGTCCATACCCTACTCTGAGCTGGCGGTGTTTTGGAAGAATTCCGTATACCGCTACGAGAGACGCGAGAAGGGTAAAAACGAAGAGTTCTGTCATCGTACTGAAGGTGTTCTCGCTGTGTATAATTCTGTCCGTATTCAACTCCTGATATCTAGTGCCCCGTTATCAGTGAGATTGCCTGTAAAACTACGATTGATGCGCGTCCTGTATTCGGTACATCCAAGCAAACCATAACTAATCAAAAACTTGACAGTATATCTGTGAAGTCAATATATTGTCCGAGAACCCGTGATTCTCACCCAAACTCACCTCAATCAGACCGCTCAAACCACCCCCACTCGAACCATCCTTTAAGTATCATTGTCCGGAAAGCTAGAATAGAGGACAGCCATGCGACTCGACCCCTACCCCACCCGCGACGACGGCATGCGTGTCTGGCTCAGCGCCGACGAGATGCAACAGCTCATCGACGAGGCCGACGGCCCTCAACAGAAGATCGCGTTCTTGCTCGGCGGACACTGTGGTTTGCGGCGGAGTGAGATCACTCAGGTCTGCCCGAAGGACTTCGTCACCGGTCCCACTGGGAAGCACGTCCGCATTTGGGAAGACTACGCCAAGCGCGAGCACTATCGCGAGCCGCCTGTTCCCGACAACCTGTACAGCATCGTCGAGACATTCGCTTGGGACCGCGACGATGATGCACCTGTCGTCGACGTCCCCGACAAGTACGTCTATCGCTGGGTACGACGTGCAGCCGACCGACTCCAGGAGCAAACTGGCGACGAAGGCTGGCAGTTCGTTGGCCCGCATGACCTCCGCCGGACGTGGGGAACGCACCTCCTCGAACAGGGTGTGCTTCCGAGTGTTGTAATGGCCTTCGGTGGTTGGGACGACTGGGATACGTTCCGCCGGCACTATCTCGGCGAGTTCTCACCCGAGGCGATCCGACGCGAGTGCGCCAAAGTCGATTTCCTCGGTGGTGAACCCGAAGCAGATCGGCCACAGCTCGGGACGATGCCACGGTCTGGGACACAATACAGTCAGTGACGTCCAGATACCGTACTCATTCCCGAATGTAGTGCCACCCAGACATTCAACGAGTAGATATGGAGTTCGACCTTCCACGAACGGCAGGGATTTTAGTCGCGATTATCATTCTTGGCGTCGGTGGTCTGGCTGCAAGCGGCGTCATGACCCCTCCAGACGGTCCTTATGAGGTGCTTCCGTCGATGGCTATCTTCGCGGCAGCTGCGTTCTGGCTCGGGATGAGATACGGCGAGCACCGGTCACCTCAGTAATTCCTCGCGCAATTCAAAGAGCCCAGATCGGCAGGGTGAGGGTTACCACATGGCTCCTCGAAGTTGAACAGAAGACGCGGATCTGTAGCACTCTCAGTTATGTCTTCGATTTGTCGAATGCCCATAGTGCCATATCGATTTCCCTCACAGAGAGAGCCTGCTCCTCAGCAATCTCCCGAAGGTGAGTCATGTAGTACTCATATGTCTTCGCCTTCCTGAGATACGTTCGGAAATGCTCTAGAAATTCGGCGTATGTAGCATACTCTTCGGGGGATACTATTTCGGGTTTCGCAGCCGCAAGCCCTCGGAAAGCGCGGTAATCAATGATAGCGAACTCAGTCGGCTTAGCAACTGTAAGAACGGTTGAGGCTACTGGAACACCGACTCCCGAGAGCTGAGTCAAACTCTCAATTGCTTCCGTATCATTTGATGCTTGTAGAGCAATCCGACTCCGACGTTCTACCTCAGATGTCTCGTTTTGCTTTATTTTGGAATCGTTCCTCTTCCCCTGCAATTTCCACTGACTGATCTTTAGTAACTCATCAGCCGAGATTTCACCACGCGATTGAATTGCTGCAGATATGGAACTAAACAGTGGATCTGGGTCTTCTCTCCAACGTCCGGACTTGTCCAAGAACTCAATTGGCTTGTTTTCCCACTGCTCCTTGAATTTGCCCACCCACCTCGGAAAATCGATCCCCATGTGATTGGTATCTATTCAATACAAATAAGTCTCGGTAATTCGCTGGATATGGCCTCTGTATTGCACGCGACTTCTGATAGAACCAGAGTGAGCTTCTGTGGTTGTGCTAGACTGAGCGCACAAATTCAGTAGCGCGACATACCGGATTCAGTTCGGCGCACTAACTGTCATTGGATCATAGCTCGAAATCAGCGATAATAGGGGCGTGATCACTGTGTTCCTTTCCATCGACGTCGTAGTAGCATTGGCTCACATCAAGTGACTTCGTGGCGAAAATATGGTCGAACCGCTTGCTCCTCCAACTTGTGTCTTCGATCTCAAGTCCGCCATATCCGTGTTGGGCCCGAAACACGTCCACCATCCCGAGATGACCGAGCCCTTTCAGTATGTTTAGCTCAGCGTTGACGTAGCGCTGCCGTACCTCACGGTCCTTGTTGTATCCGAACGGAACTGCCTGACCATCAGCGAGTTCCTCATCGGGGGTATTGAAATCGCCCACAAGGATCCGGGTTCGATTGTCAGTGTCGGTGAGCCTGTTGTATACCGTCTCGAATATTTTGATCTTCTCTTCACCCCATGAATTCCCGGGGACTGCCCGAACATTCCAGAGTTCAATTGTTCTGCGGGGTGTTTCAAGCTCCGAGACGAGTATCTTCTCAGGAAAGTTGGTGGAAAAAACGCTCCGGTCGCTTGATTTCAATCGCTCTCGAATCAGTTGGTCGTTCAACTGTAGGTCCCAGGACTGGCTGGCAGCCGTGATGTGTCCATTGTCATGGCCGATATCATCGTGAGGTGGGACCGATGACGAAGCGAGCTCTGCGGCCCAGTCCAAGCTATCCTCAATTGTTCCCAGCCCAATTTTTGCCAACTGTTTTCGCCAGTGTTCCGCCCATTTCATATCTCTCCCGTGGCGGACTTCTTGCAGAAGGAGTATATCCACGTCCTTTGACTCGATGAACGCTATCTGTTCGTCGATCCTTCCTTTCCTGTTGGAGGGCTTGTTCACGTTCCACGACATCACCCGCATAGTTATAGTCGACTTTCCAGGCGTTGTGACACAAGTTTTGGGTCTACGCTCTTCTGTAGGAGATTGTTGATAGCGTTCAGCTGTGGCTCTGAAATCGAAGAGGGCAAGGACACCGCGCTAGCGGTGTCCGACACGAATGATTCCGCTGGATGTGTTTAGCTCGGAATCGCTCGCAGCGGACCTGCTCCAACAGGTTCGCTGGCGTGACGGCGTTTCCTGCCCTCGCTGCCGTTCTGACCTGACGGTCAGAAACGGCAGCTATGGGGCGTTTCAACGCTATCTCTGTAAGAATTGCGACCGCACGTTCAACGATAAGACGGGCACAATTTTCGCCCACTCGAAGGTTGCGCTCCGCAAGTGGTTGTTCTCGATCTACGCGTTTCTGCGGTTCAATACGAGTCTCCGCCAACTTCACCGAGAGATCGGTGTGACCTACAAGACGATGCACCGGCGCGTCGAGCGCTTCACCAGAGCGCTCGACGCGCCTCAACTCGACCTTGTTGGACCAATCGAAATCGACGAGCTGTACGTCTCTGCAGGGTTGAAAGGCCGCGAGCGCGACCAACCGTCGCGCTCGCGTGGCCTGTCCACGCGCGGACGTGGCTCGTATGAGGGAGACAAACCACCCGTCTTCACCATCGTTGATCGTGGAACGGGACAGCGATACGTCGTCCCAGCGAAATCCGCCGACGAATCGAGGGTGCGACTCCTCCTCGCGGATCACGAGGAGGAGTCGTTAACCGTCTACACCGACGGATTTCGGGCATACGACCCACTGGAGGACGACGAGGAGTTCGACCGCGAGTACGTCGTCCACGGTGACGGAGAATACGTGGATGGAGACGTTCACGTCAACACCTGCGAGAGCCACGCGTCGCTGGCGCGACGCTGGCTCTCGCCGCATCGAGGCGTCTCGAAGGACAAGTTGACACAGTATCTTCGCGCCTTTCAGCTACGCAGCGAACTCTTCGAAAAATCTGGGCGAGAAGCACTCAAACACGCTGTCAAAGCGACTCTCTGAAATCAACAATGTGCTACACATGAGCGTTGGGTCTAATAGGGAGTGTCCTCCGATAGAGAGTAAGAGAGACAGCTTCAGGATGAGTGTTTCCGGTCAGATTGTGTGAGAGAATCCGTAGCTTCGGGAGGTCACCGCGATTCGCTGCCTGCATGATCCGATGGCCCGGTTTGTGAAATGAGTCGTTGCGGTTCCGAACCGCGTAGATAATTCCAGAACCCAGAATCGAGGAGCACCGTCGCCACAGTTAGTTCAGCGAGGCTTCTGTCTCCTCAAGTGCGTTCGTCTCCGGCCCATCAACGGGCGTCGGTGGCTTCACATCCTCTCGCGGTCGCCACCACAGAATCACCGATCCGCCTTTCTTCCGTTTCACGAGACCACGATCAGAGAGCGCTTCTAGACGGCGACGTGCGATATCCGTCGAGCACCCAAGGATGTTCGCGATGTTGCTCGTCGTCGCCGCTGGTGGCTCAATCGCATTGAACACCTCCAGAACATCTTCATCTGTGACTTTCACATCACCACTACTTGTATTGGAATCGCACATATGGCGTTCTTAGAGACCACATCGAAAATACGTTCCCTGACACTGTAACTACGTTTCTCCCTATAGAAACAGAGTTGTTTGACGCCTTCACTGACGGAACTACTTCGTTAGGAGCGAGTACCGACCTCGGTCCCGGGTGTGAACTCGGTCAGCTCTTCGATACGTTGTTCGAGTTCCTCTACCTCGTGGCGTAACTGCTCGGCTTCGGGTTCGTCGCTACCTGCAAGTCTGTCTTTGAGTCCTTGCAGCCGGGTTTGTTTGTGTTCTTCGTCGACGTCGGCTTTGCGGACGTATGCACTCTCTTCGATATCGAAGACTGCTGCCTCTGATAGACCGGTCACGTCGAGTGCGTCGTCGACTTTCGCGCGGTCAACTCCCAGCACTTGCTCTCGGGGAACACCTGCCTCTTTGAGCACACGCAGTACCTCCTCGTCGTCCTTAAGGGTGCGATTACGCCGTGTCGTCCGCTGGACGGATCCGTACTGACCGTGGACGGGTTGGTCGTGATGGAGCCGGCTAAGCAGGAGTTCACGGACGGTTTGGCGAAGGTCACCCGCGTTGCGCTGGACATCCGAACAGAGCGTGTAGAGGTTGATGAGCTCCGGCGTCTCGCACTCTTCAAGTGTTGTTGAGTCGTGCCGTTCGAGGGCATCGATGAGAAGCAGCATATCGGCGTAGACATCGAGATCCGGCTCAACGCGATCCTGGTTTTCGGTTGCAGCAGGCCGACTCTCGACCAACTGTGAACTCGTCGGGTCATCGGTTTCGGTAATCGTCTCCGCCCGCTCGTTGCACTCGTAGCGTGGATGCAAACTGAGAACTGTCGCATAGGGCTCGGCGTCCGGTGGAAGTCGGCTCAGATCAAACGTGCCACCGACTTCGGTGATTCGCTCGGTGAGTGTGGCGAATTGCTCACGCTGCAGCGGCTGTGAGTCACCGGACTCGACGAACTCGATAATGATGCGATGTGCTTGGCTGTCGGTAATGTGGAATCGCTTGTCCGTGAGCGGCGTCACGAGTGTTGCCCCATCGGGAAGCGCGTCGCATTCCTCGAGCAGCGTGTGCCAACTCGCGCTGAATGGCATATCCGATACTTGCTGTCTGGCGATAAAACATCTCGGCCTCGATTTCTGGAGGGTGGGTCTGGACGGATTCGTCGACCCGATACCACTCCAAATTTCGCTGCTCTGGCGACGACTGATGCACCGCTCCTCTGCTGGAGCTCCGGAAACGGTGGTGTGTTGCTATCGATGAACGGCAGTGTATTAACCAACAGATCGTGTTGAGGTGGCTTGTGTTGGTTAATACGCCGGCGGATGCTTGCTGTTGCAGAGAGACTGCTCTTCAGACGACAGGCCTGATACCGTACTTCGTCTCGATTCACTTCGTGATTTTGAGCCCGTGTTTGGACTCGTAGAGATACCCTTTCAACAACAGCTGCTCAAGTAAACTCTGCGCCTCTGGCTGCTCAAAGCCACCATCGACGATGTACCCAACTGCTGTCTCCTGTTTGACTGACTCGCTCTCGTCATCGATACCCTGCGTGATCTGTTTGAGTGCCGCCTGTTGGGACGGCGTGAGGGGAGTCGATGGGTTTCGCATTACTACTGATTCGTTGTCGGGTGTGGTCACTGTTGGGATTAGCTCTGCTCTTGGTCTGTCTCCGGTCACTCTAGTGATACCTTTGACGACAGATCTGGGGATGACAGTCTCTTAAACAGTTTCTCCCCTCTTCGGCCAGTATCTATTTTTGCTTGAACGAGAAACGGTCCAGTTGCATCCCATCTCTCCACGAACAGAACCGGGGAGAGGTAGGAGCGCACAAGGCATTCCGGCTCCCACAACGCCCTCTGACCCAGGGCGTTTTACCCGGCAACTCAGCTTCTTCGCATCCCATTATAGGTCTGTCCCATGAATATACTACCTTCATCTTAGTGAGGCTCTCAATATCGACTGGCGGTTATGCTGTCAGGGTAGTTGTTCTCCCGGCATCGGTTGTGGATACTCCTACGTCGCGCGCGCAAAAGCAACAACTGCAACTGCAACAGTAGCGAGATGGAAATTGATGTTTTGTGACAGAGATCAAATAGCTTGTCGCGACCGTGCTGAACTCAGGGCGCAAGTTAGTCACTGGTCAATCTTTATTTGGCGACCGTTCGGGGGGATCGGTTCGGGAAGTCTATTCAGCGCATCGGTCCTCTAACAGCAATCACGAATCTATTCGAGCCAGTCTTCGCCCCACTCATCTATTGCATCGAACACAGGACAGAGCGTACCGCCTTTCTCGGTCAGGGTGTAGTAGCTTGCCACTGGCGATTCGAACTCCTTCCGATTCTCGATGAATCTTTGCTCCTCCAAATCATCGAGCACACGCGAGAGCGTATAGGAACTCGCGCCCGTTGAGCGCTTGAGTTCGTTGAACCGTTTTTCACCGTCGCGCAGGTCGTTGAGGACGATAAGTTTCCACTTCGCCCCCATCTCCTCAATAGCTCCGACGACGTTGCAGACGTCCGCATTTCGCTGTTTGACCTCGGTGTCGTCGTCGGTTTCAGCCGATGGTGGTTGGGTCGCCATTACTTGGTCACACTATTGTTGCCTGAACTATATATGGGTTTGGAAACAAACTAGGTAATGTAATGGAACTACAACACTCGACGGTACTTGTGACCGGTTCGACCGGCAACATGGGCCCGTATGTGACGGATTCGCTCGTCGACAGCGGCGCCAACGTCATCGGCACCTACGTCACCGAAACGGCGAGAGATGAGGTAGAGACCCGCGCTGAGCACGCTGAGGAGATCTCGTACTACCAGGTCGATCTGACCGATCAGGCGGCGGTCGAAGCCTTCGCTGAGACTGTTTCCGACGAACATGGTTCGGTTGATCACATCGTCGGGCTCGCTGGCGGGTTCTCGATGGGCGGCATCGATGATACCGACGGTGATGCCTTCCGGGCTGCACTGGATCGTCACGCGACGACGGCGTTCCTGACAGTCAAGGCCTTCGCGGACCACCTCACCTCCCAGAGCGGCGTTGTCCTGTTCAGTTCCGACCGCGCACTCGATCCGGTAGCGGGAACCCTCGCCTACAACATTGGGAAAGGTGCGGTTCGCACACTGACCGAGTCGCTCGATGTCGAACTCGATACCCGGGTCAATGCAGTCGCCCCGTTCCTCATCGATGTGCCGGGGAACCGTGAGGCGATGCCCGATGCCGACTTCTCGGCGTGGACGGCTCCGGAAGCGATCGTCGATGAAGTAATCCACCTGCTTTCGAACGAGGGTGTGACGGGGCAGATCGTCCAGATGACTGGTGGTCAGCCGGAGCTAGAGGAATAATGGTGCAGACTGTGTCACCTCAACGACTATCCGAGACGACTACGCAGTGGAGCCTGGTCCTTGCTCGACTCGCGCTTGGGATTCCAATGCTTATCGCAGGCGTCGGCAAAGTCTTCGCAATCGGGCCGAAACCGATGGGTATCTCGGGCTTCGCAGGCTTTCTAGCGAGCCTCGGCGTTCCGCTTCCCACGATTGCCGCGTGGGGAGTCGGTCTCATCGAACTTGTGGGCGGCATCTTGCTGCTGGTCGGTTTGGCTGTTCGACTCGCAAGCGCGGTGATCGCCATCGATATGCTCGTCGCAACAATCCTGTACCACCTTCCCAACGGATATCCAGCCTCAGGTGACGGCATCGAACTAACGCTCACGCTAACCTTGATCGCAGTAGCGCTTGTCCTGAGTGGCCCTGGAGCGCTCTCAATCGAACATGCGTTGTTCGACCGAGAGGACTCTTCCCCTGACTCGTCCCAGTCGAGGGGCACAGACGGATAAGCAGCACTCGGTCCATTTTAATGGCATCAATGAATACAGACGTACTCCCGCAGGGGGCACGTATCGGACGGACAGCGATTCGAGTCTCGGACCTTGAGGAGATAACCGAGTTCTACCGGACCGTCGTTGGCCTCAGTGTGCTCGGGGAATCCAATACCCGTTCGGTGCTCGGTGTTGTGGACACTCCGCTGCTCGTCTTGGAGGGCGATACAGACGCGCCCACACGACACCGATCGAGCGCCGGGCTCTACCACACCGCCTTCAGAGTTCCCTCGCGGGCGGCGCTCGGTGATGCTTTGGCCCGGATACGGGACCACTGGCAGCTCGGTGGCGCCTCAGACCACTGGGTGAGCGAGGCTCTGTACCTCACGGACCCGGAAGGGAATGGAATCGAGATCTACCGCGACTTCCCACGCGACGAGTGGCCCCGCAGCGACGACGGCCGTGTTCGGATCAGCACGGAGCCGCTCGATCTCGAGACTATCGAAGCCGCGGCCACAGGGAACACCCAGGCACCTCCCGGAACGGATATCGGGCACATCCATCTTGAGGTCTCTTCGCTGGACGCGTTCAGGGACGTTTACGTGGAGACCCTCGGGTTCGAGGTGCAAACGACCGTACCCGCCGCGTCATTTGTGTCCGCCGGGGGATATCATCATCATATCGGGGCGAATATGTGGCACCATCGAACGGGGCCAGCCAGCGGTCGAGGACTATCCTGGTTTGAGGTGATTCTTCCAGAGACACAAGCACTCGATGCGCTTCGAGACCGACTCGCGGGCAGTCAAGCTACAGTGACTGAGACCGACAAGGGAATCTCAATCACGGATTCAGACGAGATTGAGGTTCGGTTTCTAGTCGAGACCTAGTTCATCGTCCAGACGTAGTCTGCTCGTAAGATCCTCTCAAAGGCAGCTTTC
Organism: Halogranum amylolyticum; assembly: GCF_900110465.1. Classification (GTDB taxonomy): domain Archaea; phylum Halobacteriota; class Halobacteria; order Halobacteriales; family Haloferacaceae; genus Halogranum; species Halogranum amylolyticum. The sequence goes on along the minus strand of NZ_FODV01000024.1, from coordinate 17,076 downwards.
GGTGAGTCCTAGTGTGAGCGATGTCACCCTCTCTATTCATAGGGATTCTCAGACTCGTTCATATCTTCAGGACGCGTAGAGTATCTCATGACAACGTGGGGCGGCAAGCTAGATCGTGTCGATGAGGAGCAGTTGCGCCAGCAACTGCGCACGGAGACGGATGCGAAGGCGGTCAAACGCCTCACGAGCGCTCTGCTGTATCGGCAGGGAAAATCACCGGCAGAGATAGAGAAGTTGCTCGGGTTCCCCGAACAAACGGTGTACGATTGGCTCGACACCGTCGCCCCGGTCAATCGACTCGTCTCACCGACGACCAGTGGACAGATCTGACGGCGACGCTGGCGGCGTCGCCGTCGGAAGTAGGCTACGATGAGCCGGTGTGGACACCAGCTCTCGTTCGTGACTACATCGCTGAAACGTTCAGCGTTGAGTACTCACTCGCGCATATGTATCGGGTGATGAAGCGGGCGGGCCTGTCGTATCAGACAGCCCGCCCGCGCCACCACAAGGCAGATCCCGCCGAACAACAGCGCTGGCGGAGTGAGTTCAAAAAAAGTGGCCGACGCTGAAGGCGGCAGGCTACCGGATCGTCGTGATCGATCAGAATACGCAAGTGATCAAGACCAAGCAAAACCGCGGGTGGTTTCCGGTGAACTCCCGCCCGAGACTGCCGGTCTCGGGCGGTCGTGGCTCGGTTAATCTGTTGGGCGCGGTCACCGTCGTCGGTGACCGCTTCATTTCGTTCGTTGAGGGATCGTTTACCGGAAAGGTTGCAGCCCACTTTCTGCGAGCCCTCCAAGAAGAGTTCGGCAAGGAACTGGTGATTGTCTTAGACAACGCGTCGTATTTCATAGCGAAGCACCTCAAGAAGCAGGCCGGCTTTCGCGGCCTGCTTCTTGAATACCTTCCCTCGTACGCACCAGAAATGAATCCACTCGAACAGTGCTGGCGTCAAGTGAACAAAGGACGTGCCAACAGACTCTATCTCACACTCCCCGAGCTGAAGGCGTATCTCACAAGTAAACTTCCGACTCTCAACTCACCGAATATCTATGAGTATCTCTGCTGATCCCTATCAGCAGCCGATTCTAACAACTCCTGAAGAGTAGATAGAGTGATTGTCTGAATCCTTTTGCTAACCCTATAAGACCGCGCTAATCCACCCCCGCTTCTTCCCTCAATGTCTCTACGAGAAGCTCAAGGATTGCTTCTTTGTCTTCCACAGGCACTTTTCTGCCTTCATATTCGTCGAATTTCTCCTCCCAGTGGTCGATCAACGATGCAAAGGTTTCCTCGAATGCAGCCTCAGAATCACCAGCATTCCGGACCTCTCGAATCTGATCACGGAGAACCACGCCCATGCCGGTGTCACCAAGTTCAGCCTCAAGCACCATCCACCAATCATACTCGAAAGTCGAATCAAGTTCCTGCACGTCCCAGGTTCTATCCGACAGGTCTAGCCGATACTCCGTCAGCACGTGAAACCGAGCGGGTGACGCGTCACTGCCTCGCACTCCCATGTCGGCGAGGTACATCGTCGGATGCCGTTCGATGCGAAACGAGAGTGATTCGTTCGCCTCGAACTGGAAGGCAAACGCCCGTGATCGAATCTTCTCTCTCGTCAGACCATCCTGCGGCAACTTGATATCATGCTGGTCGAGTGTGGTAAGCACCTGTTCCTCGGTGTCGTTTCGCATGGTTCCCTCAGCTCATATTCAACACGAGAACTCATCAAAGAGTTCCTCCAGCAATGGCACCAGCTTGTATTTCCGACTGTGTCGCTCAACGAGGTCCTCGAGATACGCACACCACGCGTCTCCTCTCCCTGCTGAGTGGGCGGCCTTCCCAGCGATTCCCAACCACTGAACTACGTCTCGATATCGCTGGGACTGCCCTTGTTCGATAATCGGTTCGGCCTGGGTTTTGCAAGCGTCGATTGCCCACTGCGAACGGTCCTTCCAGACGGCCTTGACGACCGGCTTAACTACGTCCTCATTCGGGAAGCGGTCTGCAATGTCGATGGCCTCGTCGTACTGGTCCGCATACAGGAAAATCTCGACGTGCTGTCTCGCAGTCCACTGCTCAGTCGCTTGTTCCGACAGATACTCGAGGAGATCCGCTTGCACAGCCGACCAGTCCTCGCCGGCGAGCTCTTCGGTCGCTTGGTACGCCGCGAGCGACGGCGACACTTTGAACGCAGCAATGGCTGCCTCCAGCGCGATTTCGTCCTCATCCACACTGCTGGCCCAGTCGCGGAGCCACGTAGCTAATTCGGCCTTCCCGCTCCCGTCCAGAGTCAACCCCTGCCGAGCGACTTCCAGTGCCGCATCTGGCCACTTGTGGTTCCGAAGCACCGTGGCCAGGGTAAGCGCTTCATCGGGCGAACTCAGATTGGTCCGTCCATACTCGATGGCTTCCTCAACACGCCCTTCTGTGACGAGCATGGTGACGTATGCGTTGGTTAAGTCGGCGGCGGTTGCCAGATTCAGGTACTCCTCGATGCGGTCCTGACGTTCGAGGACATTGAGTCGAGCGCTGATGACATCCTCGGCGTACCAGGGCGGCTCTTCTTCCCAGAGATCAGCGTCGCTGATCTCTCCCTGCATCACCTGTTGAATCGGGTCGGAGTCCCAACCGTGCTTCACCGCCTCGAGGGCGACGTTGTACGGTGGTCGGTTCGTATAGCCCTCCATCTCGTTCGCCCAGGTCTGGAGCTGGTCCTCCCAGTGGTCACGATCGGCCTCAGAGAGATCGGTCGTGAGAAGGGCTTCGGCTAGCGCGTGGTCGAGTTCGTCGAGCAACTCAAAAATCCCTTGAGAATCGTCGTACGAGAGCCCGAGCCACTCCTCGTCCATCAATTCATCTGCCAACGGTTCGAGCACATCCAGTGCTGTCTCGCCGTCACCGGCGTTGATAGCGATCCACGCTTGCTCGAGGAGGTTCTCCAGTTCCTCGACATCGGCTTTGACCGCCACATACGGGTCGCGAGGACTGCCACCCCTCGGAGAACGGAGGATGGTCCGAACCCGGCGACGAATCGCGTCTTGGTTGATGAGTGGACTCCGTTCGCGGGAATCATCGCTTGCGCCTTCTGACCGGGCAGCCTCAAGTCGGGCTTCGATCCACTCTGCGAGTTCAGGCCGACGTTCGACGAGGTCAACGAGGAGGTCCCGAAGTTCTTCGGGGTCTGTGTCGGCGACCAGCTCGGAGATCGATAGGCGCTGGGTGATGCCGTCGGGAGCCCGGATGTACGTCAGCAGAACGGCAACGCGATGCTTACAGATGCCGCCGTGATCGTACGGACAGGAACATTGCGTGCCGACGATACCGGTCTCATCGAGTTCGATTTGCACTTGGTAGGGGTCGTACTGACTGCCCTCAACTGCCGCTTGCAAGAGGTCACCACGGCGTGTGACGTCAAAGACGGCACCCCGCTCGTAGTAGTCCTCACCCCGATCGTAGGACTGTGGCCGTGCAAGGTCGCGGATTGTTGCCTCGGTAAGTGCCGGTGTCCGTTCCATCGATACTACACTCTACGGTAGCTCTCGATGAAATACTGTCTAATTAACCAACAGTGTCGATATATCGTAGAGTCTGTTGGTTAATACTCTCCGGACTCACTTTTCCGTTGATACTCTCTGGCACCCCTGCTTGCTGAACGATAATTCGCACTAAGGAATTTCGTTGTCAGTGAATATTTCAGACGTGAAATCAGAACTGTAACTTCCGCAACCGGGATACTGCCGCCGTTACCTCCTCTGCAGTGTATTGAATCTCTCTCTCGGTCGTATCCTTCCCAATCCCGAACCGAATCGAGGAGTGCCAGCGTGACTCATCGTCCGTAATTGCCTGCAACACGTGTGACGCCTCAACACTCCCAGTGGTACACGCAGACCCTGCAGAGACTGCGATCTCCGGTTGCAACAGCTTCACCAAGGCTTTGTTCTCCACACCGCCGAAGCTGACGTTCAGGTTGTTCGGCAACCCGTCCGTTGGGTGGCCATTCCGTGTGAGGTTGTCAAGCTCGTCGGTCAGCAATTCCCAGAGCAAGTCAGTCAGTTCGCGTGCATGGACCACGCGAGCTTCGCGCTCTGAGTCGGCGAGCCGGACAGCTTCGCCGAGCCCGACGATCCCCGGAACGTTTAGTGTTCCAGACCGCCAACCACGCTCTTGACCGCCCCCTAGAAGTAACGGTTTGAGGTGGACCTTTGGACGGCGACGCCGCACATATAGCGCCCCGATCCCCTTAGGGCCGTAGATTTTGTGGCCAGAGAGCGACAGCAGGTCAACGCCCAACGTGTCAACGTCTAATTCTCGGTAGCCGACTGCCTGGACGGCGTCGGTATGGAACAGTACTTCTTCGGCTTTGCAGAGTTCACCGATTTCCGCAAGCGGGGCATAAGTGCCAATTTCGTTGTTGGCGGCCATGATGCTAACGAGGATCGTCTCCTCGCGAATGGCGTCAGCGACGTCAGCGACGTCAACTCGGCCGTGTTCGTCCACTGGGAGATAAGTAACGTCGAATCCCTCATCTTCTAGATGCTCACAGGGTTCTAAGACCGCATCGTGTTCTGTGACCGTAGTGATGATATGAGATCCGTCGCCCTGGTTAATAGCGTACTCTGCTGCCCCGCGGATGGCGAGATTGTCTGATTCAGTCGCCCCGCTCGTGAAGATGAACTCTTCGGGACGGGTTCCGAAAGCGTTCGCGAGTTGCTTGCGCGCGCGCTTGACTCCCCGCTTGGCTTCCGCGCCAAATGAGTGGTCAACACTTGCGGGATTACCGAACTGTTCGGTAAAGTAAGGCTGAAACGCAGATAGCACCCGTTCATCGACCGGAGTGGTTGCATGATGGTCGAGATAGATCGGCGTCGACAACTCCTCAGGCATGTACTAACCGTTGTTACTGTTCAGCCTTCAGTTCTGCGGGAATCATGCCGTGAAGGTCACTCAGGTCGGTTACACGGCCCTGCAGCGTTTCGACACCACGGTTGAGGTGCGCGAGGAATTGGTCATAGAGCACCTCATTCGGGTCCTCATAGCCCTCCTGGAGGAGACGCTCACGAAGCAGCGCCATATACAGCGCATCATGCTCGCCAAGGAGTGTGAATCGATTGAATACCTGACCGTCATTGTCGTACTCCTCGGGATTCGGAGGCCGTGGCTCGTTAAGCGAGAAACATAGACCAATTCGGGCCAAGTAGTTCGGCGTTAGGCCTGTCGCGCCTTTCAGCATCTTAAGTCGATGCGTGACGTCGCTGTCGATCTGGATTCTGTTGAAGTTGGATTCACTCATCGCTAAACCTCCCTATCTGCCCCTGTGAATTACCCGTTGATGAGGTACTCACGGGGTTGACTTCCTGGACGGCTTCATCTGCATCCTGGTGGAAATATCCAGAGTGGATGTCAGTCGAACCGGTCTCCTCATTGTACTCAAGATAGTACTCCGCTGCCAGGTCATCTGCGAGGAGTTCGTAGTACCTTTCGGAGATTTCGGTGTTTGTCGAGAACAACAACACCTGGTGTGAGGCTTCCGGGAAGAAGTTCTCCACCAGTTTCGAGCGGTGCTCCTCATCAAGCCGACCCAGCGGGGTGTCGATGATGAACGGTAACGGTCGGCCCGAGATGTCTGCAAGCGCCCACAGCATTGCCGTGGCGAATATTTGGCGTTCTCCAGCTGACAGCTGGTCTTGGGCCTTCAGTGTCCCATGGCGGGTCTTCACTGAAATCTCGACCTCTTCTTGATCAATGACGACGCCCTCGTAGAACTCGCTCTTGTTAGATATCGAGAGATAGTGGTCTGTCAGTGTTTCCTCGAGGCGTTCGAGTTTACGCTGTCGCAACCGCTCCTTATATGCTGAGACCGCATTGCGTGTTTTTGACGCAAGGTCGGCACGGTCGGACACGTCCTCGAGGCTGTCGCTTTTTTCTTCGAGCTTCTCGCGTTTGTTCTTTAGGCGACTGAGCGACCCTTCGAGTTCCTCAATGCGATCGTTGCACTCATCGATGGTTTGCTTGATTTTCCCTTTTTCTTCAGTCAGCTCGTTGACATCCTCGAGAATCGGTGAGATGACTGCCTGATTGGGTGCGCGACTGATGTTCTGTTCAACCGCTTGGCGCTCGCGGGTGAGTGTTTCGAGCCGGTTACTAAGCACCCCCATCTTTTGCGGGATCTCTTCGAGCGCTCGATCGACAATATCGAACATCTCTTCGCGCTCATTTTGGGAGAATTCGCGGGAGAGCCGATACCCGTCGTCGTCATCGACAGCAAGTCTTTCAGTCAGCCGCTGACGAAGATGAGCGACCACCGTAGCCGTGGTTTCCCCATCAACGTCGAGGTCGGCAGCGAGCTCGTCGACGTCGTCGACGCTGGCGAGCTCGTCGACAACTCGCTGTTGAGCAGCCTGTTTCGTCTCGGCCTCTGCTTCGGCGGTAAGGCGATCTTGCACGCGTCGGCAGAGGTCGGGAGCTAGCGCGAATGGGTAGGCACCTTGCGCGAGCTCCTGAATCTCCGTTTCAACGTCCTCGATCTCTTCGGTGATTTCTTCGCGGCGCTCTTTGAGATCATCCCGCTTCCGTGCGAACGCCCCTCCTTCCTTGGCGAGTTTTTCTTCGAGTCGCTCAATGTCCTCGTTTAGTTCCCGAAGTTCGGCCTGAGCGTCGGTCTTTTTGACCTTTGTCTTTTTCAGTTCTGTTTCTGTGGCGTCGATCTCCTCGTGCACCTCTTCAAGCTCATCGCCGATTTCCTCGTGGCCGCTTTCGTTTAATTTCTGAGACAGGTAGAGCGATAAGTCGGCATCGAGACGGTCGACCAGGTCCAACCCGAGAAGTGAGAATAGTGATTTGGTGAATTCGTCGCCACTTTCGATAGCGCTTGCGAGTTCTTGGACCTTTTCGCCGTCAAAGAAGAACAGTTGGGAGACACCCGGCGGGATGAGCTCCTTGAGGAAGTCTTCCCACTGGTCTTCATCAAGGTCGGTCAGGCTCCCACCGTTGCGCTTGATTTGTAGGTCCTCGACGATGCTTTTTCCACGATCACGCCACGACCGTGTTACCTCGTAAGAGTTAGTCTCTCCGAGGTTTCCGTACTCGAACCGGAGGGTGATGGCTGCCTCTGTAGCCTGTTCGCCACCAGATTCGTGGAGTTTGCCGCGGATTTTCTCTTTGTACTCTGCTTCGGAGACGCGGTCACCCAGTGCACTCCGTCCATGGAGGCAAATCTGGATCGACTCGAACAGTGTCGTCTTGCCGGCGCCGTTGATCCCTCCAAAGAGGATGATCGGTCGGTCGGGGTCAGTGTGTAGGTCGAGAGAGTTTGTACCCGCATATGGGCCGAAGTCTTCGAGGACGATTTGTTGTAACTTCATGGATCAGGCTAGTTCGTCGTATGAGAGTTCATATTCCCAGCGGTCGGCGTCCTCGCCGTTGACATCGGCAACGATCTCTTCGACGGAACGCCAATCTTCACGGAACACCTTATCAATCTCAGTGTAGATAGACGAGCGCCGCTTCATACCGTGGTGCTGAAGCTCCGTATCGAGCAGTTTCTGTAGCAGTTCAGGTGGGAGGTCATGCTCCGCACAGACTTCACGCAACACTTCCTTCTCTTCGGCACTGAACGACCCGAGGTCGTCCGTCACCCAATCGAGTGACTCGCCAGTTGCTTCTTCGTAGATTTGTGGTACCGAATCCTCCCAGTCGGATTCCTCCGTGCGCCATAGGCGACGAATCTCCTTCAACTCGGGCTTCCTGATGAGGTCGAGATGCTCCATCTCCTCGCCACGCCTTTTGTTGACCTCGACTTCGGTCTCCAGCAGTTTACGCAGAAGGTGCTTACGGAACTCGAGTTTGTACGCCCGGGGGATAATCCCGGTCGACCCATTGTCCTTCTCTCGAACATATCCGTGCCGTCGACCCTTCATTTCCCGATATTTGGGCTTTTCATCGGGATCTTGTGTCGATTTAAGCAGATCACGGAATTCAAGTAACGGCTCCATCCACTCATCACCGCCATCGATCATGTTCTCCATTGCCTTGTCCTCGGAGACTACCGTACACGTCCAACAGCCGAATCGGCTGTTCCCACATGACGGCGTCGACGTGTCAATCACCATCGGACATTCGTCGTCGGCTTCCTGGTAAAGTGCCGCTAGATCCCGGTTGTTCTTACCCCACGGCGATTCGACCGAGAGCAAGTATGACCAGACGTCATCAACTAAGAAGTCCTCAATCGGTGTGTAGACAAATGCATTGGCGAACTTCGAGTGCCGCGAGAGCACACTGCCGTCGATGCTGTGCAGTTCCATTACCTGTTTCCGGGTCGCACTCTCGGACTTCCGGGCACCGAGTACGACAATAACCTCACCGTGCTCCGACACTTTCTCGCGGATGAAGTTGTCTGCCGGGTCGATTTTGAGGCGGTCGGTACACCAGCGGAACGTCTGGTTTGGCGCCGGGTAGCCCCGACCGAGGAGGTTCACCCAAAACGAGTCCGAGACCTCCGGGTAGACCTTGTGTGCCTCGAACGGTAGGTCTTCCTTTTCAGCGTATTCGTTGATATTCGATAACGTGGAGGTTATGTGGTTGACGATTTTCGGCGTTTCGACCAGAGTATCACTCGATATGACGTAAATCGGCTTAGTCTGCTGGTCGTCGTCAAGTTCAGCGATTGCATACCAAATGAGTTGGAGAGCAGTCGTTGAGTCTTTGCCACCGCTGTACCCGATTACCCACGGACGGTCATCTGCAAGGTAAGTTTCCTGTATCTCTTTGTGAATCTCGGATAACTCACGCTGGTCAAACACTGATACCTCATCTGGCTTTTCGTCCCCGGAGTCAGCCTCTGAATCGGGTACCTCATCTGTGCTCGTACCCATAGTAATCTTGGATAGTCCAAGTCATCCTAGCAATAAAAAGTCTCCCCTCTGTCCGTCGAGAATTACCGCCAGATCGAGGCGGGGTGGGGGTGTAGTCTCACTACACGAAGTATTTATAAATAGTCACGACCCAATTCATAGATAACATATGGCCGAATCCAATGGTCAATCTCTGACCTTGGCAAGCCTCAATCTCGAGCGGAGTTACCGTACCGGTAGTGACCCGCTCAATAATTTCTACATTCCCTGCCTGTCTGTAGCAACAAAGTATGACCGTGCGGCCGGATTTTTTGATAGTAAGTCATTAGCCATCGCGGGTCGTGGTGTCGCTGGACTCATTCAGAACGGCGGGCAGATGCGGTTACTGACCAGCCCACGGTTTAGTGACGATGACCTTGAGGCACTTAGGGCCTACACCGGCGACATCAGTGACAGCGACATATTCGAAGCTGCGCTCCAGCGAGGCGTCGGTGGCAATAGTCCCCCCGAGGATATCGAGAAGTATCTTCAAACAGACCGCTTTAGGTGTCTTGCGTGGTTACTCGACGAGGGGAAATTAGAAATCAGAGTTGCCTACATGCCGGACGATAAAGAGAGAGACCCCTTTCGTCTCTATCACGAGAAACTCGGGATTATTGGTGACGATGACGGAAACCGCGTTGCCTTCTCTGGTTCGCTCAACGAGACGCAGGCCGGGTGGACGAAGAACTACGAATCGTTCGACGTATTCCGGTCCTGGATGTCTTCTGAGGATGTCCGAATTCAAGACAAGCAGGACGCCTTCGACCGCTTGTGGAACAATGACGACCCTGAGGTCGACGTCTATCCCCTCCCAGACGCAGTTAAACAGTCGGTGACGGAACGAAGTCCAGAAACAGTCGACGGGCTACCGGCGCTTAATCTCTTTCTGACAGAAGAGGGACGCCAGCAACTTACTGCGGCTACCAGCAACGATGAAGATGATGGAAAGGACCTATGGCCGCACCAACAGGAAGCCATCGACTGGTGGAAGGCCCACAATTACCACGGGCTATTCGCCATGGCGACTGGGACTGGGAAAACATATACGGCCCTTCGGGCCGCCCGCCTTGAGGCCGACACCCGACTCACGATAATCGTCGTCCCAACGAAAGTCCTGGTCGACCAGTGGTTAGAGGATCTGTCCGACGTCTTTGGCCCCGATACTGCGGTGCTCGAGTGCACTGGGCGCGAAGAATGGCGAAGCTCTATCCTCGGCATCGTAGACCCGTATCGGATTGGCGATGTCAGCGAAATCGTCAAAGAAGACCGAACGGTCCTGATAACGACACCACATACCGCCTCCACCGACGCGTTCCGGCGAGCTATTGCCCACACCCCGCCACAACGCTTGCAAATCATCATTGACGAGGTCCATGGTATCGGGTCTGCACAGTTCCGCAAAACATTAGAGATCGATGCTGGGCGGCGAATCGGGCTTTCTGCAACCCCGAACCGCCAGTGGGATGAAGAAGGTACCAGGGCGATTTACGAGTATTTTGGCGGCCACGAACCATTCCGGCTGAGTACCCAGGAGGCTATTGAAAACGGCTATCTCGCTGAGTATGAATATCATCCGCTCCTCTGTGAACTGAGCGCCGAAGAGTTCGATGAGTACCTCGCGTACACGAATGAACTTGGGGCCGTTGAGGCGCAGCTCAAAGCTAGCGAGTCGCCTTCCGACCATCTGTATCGGCGTCGTAAGCAGCTCCTTAGAGAGCGGGCTCGAATCAAGAAGCGGGCAGTCCAGAAGCCTGCTCGATTCGGCCAGTTCCTCGACAGCGAACATCCTACACCAGCGATTGTGTTTTGCGAAGATAATGAACAGATCGACGAACTCGAGGACGAACTCAAACAGCGTAACAAGCGCTACGGTGTCTATGTCTCTGACCGGGAAGACGAACAGGCAAACGCCTTCCACAAGTTCGAAACCGGCGCGATCGAGTATCTGTTGGCAATCAAGTGCCTCGACGAGGGGGTCGATGTCCCTGATTGCCCAACGGCGGTCATCATCTCCAGTTCAACTAACACCCGAGAGTTCATCCAGCGTCGTGGTCGGGTGTTACGAACCTCGGACAGCAAAGACCACGCGGTCATCTACGATATGTTCGTCCTCCCGGGGATCAATGCTCAGCCAGGTGATCACACGGCACAGAAGATCATTACCCAGGAACTTCGGCGTGCCAAGCTGCTGATGGACGCTGCACGGAACAGCGACGAAGCGGAAGTACAACTCGCCGAGGAACTGGAAAGTTACGGCAAGGGATTTAAGACACTCGTCTATGCCATTGAGCCCCCCGACCCGTTCGACCCCGAGAAGTTAGATTTCGCAGAGACAACGTAAGTGCGACCCGACGCACCCCTTTGCCGGCCGCCACATGTGGGGAAGGTTTAGATAAGCACGTTTCCTTGGGTTGGATATGAATTACGGCGACGACGGCGTGGATGACGAAGAGATCCACCGCCTGATTGAAAAGTACGCCGAAGAGCACGGAGTCCCTGCGGGATTACTGATGGAAATCTATGATGAGGAAAGCAAGGTTGTTGGGATGGACCGACGCTCGTCAATCCTCAAAGATGTGAGCAGCGCTCTCGAATCCTACGTTGACGACTTTCAGCTAGAATGAAAATTACTCGAATCACCCTGGAGAATTTCATGCCGTTCTATGACAAGGTCAGCATGGACCCGTTTACCCAGGCCGAGAAACCCCTCGTCCTTGTTAAAGGGGAAAACGACACGGGGAAGACGTCACTGCACACCGCAATCAAGTACTGTTTTCACGGCGTCGATAACCGATCGAAACGCGATAGCTTCATCAACCGCCAGGCGGCGACGGAAGGTGATGGGACCTCCAAAGTAGAGATTTCTTTTGTCGACGACGACGGCGACGTTTACACGATCGAGCGTGGTGTTAAGTTCAAGCAAGTCGACCACGAAGACGATCGTGCTGCAGAGAATTTCTTCCTCCGTGTGAAAGATGCAGAAGGCGACGTGATCGTCGGCGACGACGAACGACGCGATGCATATAGTCGATTTATCAACCAATTTATTCCTGAAAACGTCGCTGACTTCTTCTTCTTCGATGCCGAGCAACTCGAGAAATTTGAGGAAGCGAATGATGAAGAAGTCCGAGAGGCGATCGAAACAGTCCTTGGTATCAAAGAAATAGAAAACGCAGTTAGCGACCTGAAAAGCCGCGGGAAAGAGTACGAACGGAAGTATTCGAAAATCGAGTCGACAGTCTCGGAAGTTGAGAAGCTCCAAACCGAATTGGATGAAGTTCACGATAAGAAAGAGCAACTCGAAGGAACGAAAGGTCAAACAGGCAAAATCGAAGAAACGAAGGCCAAGCTTGAGACGAAGCGTGTCAAACTACAGGACATCCGTGGTGAACTCGAAACAATCGAGGCGGGAGATGACAAACGCGACCAATTAGATACGGTATCTGAACAGTTAGAGTCAGTCAAACGGGACCTGGATGACAAGTTGGCTGAACGGAACACTCTTCGTCGCCGAGCTGGTCCGCTCCTCGGGGCGGTTTGCGCTGGCTGCATTCAACAACTCTACGCAGTCGAAGGGACAGCGAGCGAGGCAGCTGTCATCAACGACATACTGGATAATCGTGAAGAGTGCTTGTGTGGCCTCAAGCTGGAGGAAAACCCTGAGCATAGAGAGACTCTGAAAAAACGGTGGCTCGAGCTCCAGTCGACTGAGCGGCGAAAGATGGCTGAACTCATCGAACAGGCCAAAGATAACCTCAATATTGGTCACCGCAAAGAACTGGACCGATATCAGAGCCTCCAGCGTGACATCCGACAGTACAAACAGCGGCATGAGGAACTGTCCGAAGAGAAGGCCACGCTTGAGTCGGAGCTTGAGTCGATTGAACGCTCACACCTCTCCGAGCTGAAAGAGCAAGAAGACGAACTTGTCGAAGAAATAGAAGAGTTAGAAAGCGAACTCGAACAGTACCAGAAGCGGGTTGGCGAACTCGATAGTAAACTCGAACAGCTCCGGAGCCGCATTCGTTCACAAAAACAGGTCTCTGACGAAGAACAGCGCCTGCAAAAGCTGATCGAACTGACAGACCGTTGCCGGGCGGCCATGGAGGATGTCCGGGCCGAACTCGTTGATACACGCCGCAAAACAGTCGAGAAATATGCCTCGGAGACATTCTTAGAGCTGACTAACCGTCCGAACTATTACCGTGGGCTGAAAATCACTGAGAGTTATGAACTCCGCGTACTAACTGAGGAATCGGAACGCACAATCGCCGAGCAGCGCCCGAGTGAAGGCCAAAAACAGATCATTGCCTATGCTTTCATCGCTGGTCTCAGCGAATATGCAACGCGCAACGCGCCGGTTGTTGTTGACACCCCTATTGGACGCCTTGACCCGACGCACAAGAACAACCTCCTCGATTATTATCATCATTTCAGCGACCAAGTCATGATTCTCTACCAACCGAACGAGCTGGAAGGCAGTGACATTGAACGTATCGCTAATCGGACGTCGAAACATTTCGCCATCGAGCATCGCGATGAGAGCCAGACTAGTTCGACCATCGTCGAAGAACAACTTTCGATCGAATCGCTCGTGGGGGATGACTAATGGTTCGAACACTGAAAACCGCTCGGCAGGATGTTTATAAGCGCTTGGTCGAGAACGATGAGAACGACGACGCCATCTTCAAATACAACTACGAGCTTTTCAGCCTTGGTGCAATTTTCGGCTTCTTCCACGGCGATCGGAAAACGGACTATGAAGGGTGGAGTCAGGACTTTGTCAATACGGCGGACATCAGTAACGATGAACATCGCCAGACGATTGATCTGGTTTACCAGTTGGTAAAAATCGAGACAGGCGAGGTTGAGGAGACAGCAGTTTGGACCGCCGTCCTCGAGTATGCCGACCGTGGTGTCGAACTTATTGACGAGTCGGTCACCACACAGGAGGACTTCGACTTGGTCGGCATCGTCCAGGGTGCCCAGCCTGAAGAGTGGGAAACTCGCCTCATCAATTCGGTTGGTGACCCCAACGAGTTAGAAGGCGTTCGATCACGGTCCTAGGCAACTCAACACTTCATTTTTCAACATACCACAACAGACCTTGTGAACTCCGAAGGACTGGAAGGTCGGACAGTATCGCTGAGACAGCAAGCATGTATATACCAACGCGAGAAGTCCAGAAACATCAGTCTCGTCGGCACCTCATGATATTCAAGGCTGCCTACGAACGAGCGTATCGTAGAGGCTGGCCCGAATCCGGCGACCTGCGCAGGTCAAGAGGGCCATTGTGTACAAGAAGCGGATGGGGTACCACACGATGGAGGATTTAGCAACCCTTGCGCAAATGGTGGCACGGCCGGAATCCATTACTACGTCGTGGGTTCGGTGGACAAACCAGACGTTTTCAGAATTCGAGAACTCCGGACGCTGGAGGAACTCATTGGTCGCGATGCAGTAATCTCTAAAATTTGGGTGGACCAAGGCCAAATAGGGAAAGGAATTCGATCCACGGGCGCTAGAAGGCCTTTCATCGCACAACCTCGTGGCGTCTCGGGATGATTTTCGGCGATACTCCCGACCGAACTGAAGAAAGAGCTCCACTAATGGTGTGTTGAACAGCAAAAAGTGATACAGAAGTAAGCCCGATTGACAATCTTACCAATCGTCCCGATCCGGCTACAGATCCATTCCTGACAGGGATAATTAATAGGGCGACCGGTCGTACCGTTCTTATGAGAGGAATCAGCGGACTCCAGGGCTACACGTCGATAAAAGAAACGAAGCAGTCAGTACCGGAGTGCCCGGACTGCGGCCACGTTCACGAGGAGATCACGTATAACCCTGATTTCGCATGCCCGGACTGCGGGTCGGTGTTCAATGCCGGCGACCACCAGACGCCGACAACGCTGGAATACATCGAATGCGCAGGCTGTCAAAACGGTCAATTTATGTACACTATCTCCGACGACATGCGCGTGATCGAGTGCACGCAATGCCGGAACGTCGTCGCTGTCCAGCACGAGGGGGATTTCCTCGGCCCCGACTCCGTGATGAAAGGCGTCTGTAATGGTGATGAATTCGTCATGCCGGACCACGAACTCGAGCGGATTGCTGCCCGGTTACTGGTCGGGTTAGCACAGAACGATGATTCATCGTTCCGGCAGTCGAACCCGGAGGTCTTCGAGTACCTGATCAAATGCGCCGATGGCCAGCCGTGCGGCTACCTCACATGGAATACGCCGGCAAAGCTCGGGTTTCCGCTCCTCAACCAGATCTGGGTCCATGAAGACTACCGGCACGAGGGACACGCCCGCTCCCTAGTCGAAACATGGTGCACGGATCACATCGACGAGGAGGACATGTTCTTCGTGGAATCACCGTCGACAGCGGGCGGAGCACTGTTCGAATCACTGTCGGACGACGAGGGCGCGATCTTCGGCAAAAACTGGAAAGTCGTCAACACCATGTAACCGTCACTGGCGCACAGTCGCGATTTCAGTAGTGGTCGACGCATCGGGAACCCCCCCAGGTCCGTGCCTCCTACTCGATGCATCCCTCGTCCACGAGATCGTCCAGCAGTTCGCGGAGTTCCTTTTGCTTCATCGTACGTGTTTACCTCGAAGGTTCAACCGCAGGCACAGCGTGAGTTCGTGAAATCATCTCGTTGCTTTTGACGACGCGCTTGAGTTCTTCGTAGGGGTTGCGTCCCTGCTGGCGCCACGTCGCCAGCAGGGACAGCAACGTCTCATGGACGAACATGCCACGCTCATTCCGGAGCGTGCCGATAATTTTCCGAAGGACGACTGGTTCACGAAGCGCGTTCTCTGCGGCGTTGTTCGTTGGCGAGATCGCTGGCTCACCGACGAAGGTGAGCCAGTGATCGATCCCGCCTTCGATCTTTCCGAGCAGTGTTGCCACTGGCTCGTCCGCTACTGATCGCTCAACGAGCGATCTGAGCCCGCTCTCGCTTGATCGGTGCATCTGTGCTCGCTCACGAGTAGTTGGGTCGGTCTCCAGCCAAGCCTGGAGACCGACGTATGTCTGCCTGAGCTTCCGGTAAATCGGTTCTGCGTCCTCAAAATCCTCAGCTGCGTCTTCAGCTTCTCGGAGAATGTGTGCCCAACACCGCTGGAGGTTGCTGCTGAAGGCCGGATAGGCTGTCCAGCCGTCACAGACAACCGTTCCCGGGAAGTCCTCGCCGAGGACTTCCACGGGAACATCATGTCCGCGACTCTCTCTGACCGCATATAGCGTATGATCCTCGGTCCTGAACGTCCAGATCCACGCCTGTTCACCGTCGCGTTTGACGCCCGTTTCGTCCACGTGGACGACGTCAGCGTCTTTGATTTGCTGGCGGATCTGTTCGTACTCGCAGCGACCGGCGCGCGCAGCGCGCTCGGTCGCGTGCCACGCGGATGCCCCCGAGAGTTCGAGTCCATGCAGTTGCTCGAAGCGATCAGCGATCTTTCGGTAGGGAAGACGATAGTCGTACCGAGAAAGTGCTGACTGAGCAATGACGTTCACCCCGAACTGCCCCTCATCGGGGCAGTCGGGGTGTGAAGCAACAGTCTGGGTTCCACAGGAGTGGCACTCGTAGTAATGGCGGTTGTACTGGGTGACTTCGGGAGGCTGTGGATTAGGAACCTCCTCGACGAGTCGGGGGCTGACGCCCGCCGACTCGTCAAAGTGTTCGCCACACTCCGGACAGCAATCACAGGTAACCTCGAGCTTTTGATCTGGGTTCGGTGCGGTTCGCCACTCGGGATCGTGTCCGAGATTTCGACCAGGACTCCCACCGTCAGTACGCGGTTGTTCGTCGTCCTCGTCCCCATCGGACGAGGACGACTTCTCTTGATCTGATTGTTCCTTGCTCGGTGGTGTGTGTGGCCCTTCGTACCACCGGAGTTTGGCTCTCAACCGCTTGTTCTCCTGTCGCAGCTGTTCGTTTTCTTCTCGGAGCTGTTCAACTTCTTCCTCGAGTGAGACAAGGCGGGCAAGGATCTTCTCCTTGGTAGGATCAGAGGAGGTCATGAGCAGGCAGGACGGGATGGTCTCCTGTCCGGAGACCATCCCTTGGTAGTGGACTCATTTGCCTGCTGCATTGATCTACTACACCAGTTGGGTGGCCTCTCCGAGAGACTAACGAAATCGATCCGGGGCTAAACACATACGC
>NZ_FODV01000014.1 GCF_900110465.1 Halogranum amylolyticum | reverse complement strand
GCTGTACGAGACGTATCCGCCGGCCCACGCCCGGCGGATACTCGACAAGCTAGAGTTTCACTACACGCCAGTTCACGGCAGCTGGCTGAACATGGCTGAGATCGAAATCAACGTCCTCAGCCGGCAGTGTCTTGACCGCCGCATCCCCGATGCAGCGACCCTCCAACAGGAGGTCGCTGCATGGGTTGGAGACCGAAACAAGAAGAAGTCTCAGATTAACTGGCAATTCACAACCGAAGATGCTCGCATCAAATTGTATCGACTCTACCCCTCAATTGACGATTGACGGAACACTAGGTGGTCCGTGTTCTCTAGATGACCAAAAACTGCCTACTCGATTTTCTCAAGCAGAGTTTAAATATAGTAACTATTCGATTACATCAATAGTATCGTAACGAAGCTTTACATAATACGGATTGATGTAAGCGTGAAGCGTGGGATTGAAAGAGTGAATCTACAAAATAAACAGAGCATCACTCAGAGACGCTTGAACCGAGCGTCTGAACCCTGAAAGGTGGTACCAGAAAGCAAAGTTGGATACTTATAAACCAAGCTTTGAAGCGAGAAGCCAGGAGTAAACAGACAGCCCACAACAAGGCCCAACGAGTAACAGGTATTTTAATTTATCACCGATATAGTGCAGTTGATGTCCCTTACACGTCGAACTGCAGTCCGCACACTGGCAACTACCGGTGTGTTTGGTGTTGCTGGATGTCTCGGATCGTCCGATGCACGTAACTGGAATCTCGAAGAGAACGTGGCAATCGCCACTGCCCAGCAGTACAACGCACCCGGATGCGGATGTTGTAAGCAGTATGCGTCGTACTTGCGCGACAATATCGACGGGAAGCTCGCTGAGACAGTCCCGGAAGACATCGTTCGCATCAAAGAGAAGTATAACGTCCCCGAAGACCTCCGTAGCTGTCATACGCTTGTCTTCGAAGACTACGTCGTCGAAGGACACGTTCCAGCACAAGTAATCGCGAAGCTCCTCACAGAGAAACCGGCGATCGATGGCGTCGCACTCCCCGGGATGCCAGCCGGAACGCCTGGTATGGGTGGGACGAAACAGGGACCATGGACCGTCTACGCAATCGGTGGAAAGCAAGCCCAAGGAACGTACGTCGAAATCTGATTTAGAATTTAAGTAAACTGTCTAATTAATCTCCCGAACTGGCGTTCGTCCGTCGAACGCTTGTTGCGATCGCTGAAAATTATAGTAATGAACGAACATCACAAGACACTGGTGGCCGCTTAGCCGACTGTCCACCCACAAGTTGTGGAAACGGTCGACCCTCATTCTCAATGTATGAAACCACTTTCTGATCAGGTTTCGGTCTGTGTAGTCGACCCGACCGTTCAGTCCTAATCGAGAGAGGGCAGTCCGATAGCCAAGCCATCCGTGAGAAGCACAGTATCTGAGCAATCGTGTTTCTCACAGATTTCGTGGAGAAACACAGCCGCCGGATTAGTCCTATGGCGCTCGAACAATACGACGTGAAGAATTATCTTTGTGTCGAGGTCTATTGCAGCGTACAGCCAAGACCGCTTACCATTAAGTTTGACAGCGGTCTCGTCGACAGCGACTCGCCTCGGCTGCGCCTTCGACGGGTCTGCGACACTGTCGACCAACTGCTGTATCTACTGGGAAATCGGTTGAGACGAGCGTTCGACGCCGAGGAGATGCAGAATCGCTTCTGTCTCGCTAAGCGACAAACCGTCAGCATGGAGTCGGACAGCAAACGCTCCAACGGGCGTCCCCAGAAACCTCCGCACTGGGCGGTTCCGGCGACAGACGTTGTCTCGTCGTCGAACGCCACGTAGTAGTCGAAGAGGGCGGAGGTGTCCGACCCGACGCCGATCAGACGGTCGAACGCTGTCTTCCCTCTGGCGAGGGCGTCGTCTCGATTCGGTGCTTCGATTATAGTAGCTGGTGTAACTGGTCACCCAACCCGACTGCACGCCGTCGTGTGGTCGGGTGAGTGATGACTCACACTATAGCACGTAGATGAGTCGGTGCATCGTGGCTCTCGGAACGCAGTGTGTGTGACGCCCCACACCCTTGGAGGACAGAAAAATTGTTCTCGAGGCGCTCAATCTACCACCAATCGATGCATCTTGAGTGACTCATGTCCCGACGTCGCCCCGGATCTGTTCTTCAAGGAGGTCAAGCAACTCCCAAAGGGCACTAACTGGTGTCCGGGCATCGAGACTCGACAGTGAGTACTCGTATTTCGTGTCTGGTGTGGATCGCTCCTGGAAGTGAAACCATCCTTCAACGTGTGAATTGGGTTCGTTGTGAAACCCACAGTCGTACCCGCTGGATTCGCTGTAGTGCAATTTGAACATCGCCTCGAAGTGGGTTCGTGGTCCAGCAGTCGTCGGATCTGCGGGGTCTGGACGGGAATCACGATCGGCGATAGTTGGCGACGGGTACCACACGAGTCGGAGGGTTGCGGTCTCAGCGTCACGTCCGAAGTACGCTGGAGAAACTGCCGCACCGACTTCGGCATACGCACCGTCTGGCTCACCCCACGCCGCATTGATAGCGGGGTGTTGTTCGAGCTGCTGGCGAAGTTGACGAAGAATACGGTGACGCTCAGCACCGGGGTCGCGACCACTGGACGGGGGTTGGCCGGTCATGCCGACGCTGGGCGTGACGAACTGTAGGTGTCGTAGTGTTCGAGTGCGTCCCGCACCACTGACAGCCGATACTGTGCGTACTCCCAATCAGAGACGGCTTCGAGACGATCACGTGCTTCTTCCGGAGAGAGACTGGCCGTTGCAATCGACGTCCTGAGTGCAGCTGGTGACTCAACGTCGTATGTGGTCGAATACGACGCCAGTTCTTCTTGAAGTTCAACCGCTTGCGTGGCGAGTTGGTCTTCGGTATTTGCTTGGATGAGTTCGCGAATATCTTGTGAGCGCGTGTAGATGGCATCAGGACTGTACCCAGTTCCGTGGTCAGTCGTGGTTGTTGCGAGCACGCCGAGTTCAGCAAGCCGTGAGAGGTGACTCCGGGCAGTATTCTCCGAGACGTGCGCTTCCTCAGCGATCCAGGCAGCGGTACGTGGGGTTGACAATGTGAGAGAAACGCTCTTGACCCGGTCAAATGCAGATGTCTGTTCGATCCAAGTCTCGCTCATACCCTCTACTTTGAACTCAACAGCAATAATTCTATCTCTAGCTCAATTTACTGAATCTCTCCGGAAGCGTCCGCTTCCGGGTCTAGTAGCACTCCCAGCACGGAAACTCGTCGCCAAGCTCTGCACAGTCGCACACATCTAACTCCCCAGAATCGCCGTCGCTCACGATGATTCTGCCGTCGGCGACCGCCTGCGTTGCAACGGCATCGAGGAGTAAGGCTCGCATCGCAACCGCGACACGGTGTTTAGATACCGAGAAATACTTCGCGTCAGCTGGGCGCATTCACAAACCACCGGAATCCGCCGTCAACGGGTTGACTCACAGACCGAACACGAGTCATCTGTTCGTTGACTGTCGTTTCACAGTGACGACACCCGCAGAACAGACTGTTTCCGGCACCGAATCGGTCTCTGAAGTACCGGTGCAGATGAGTGCTAACGACACGTATGCGATTCTCACTCTTGATCTCGAGTTACTCGGACTTCGCATTCAACTAAACGAAATCGAACTCGACATCACTGGCGAGACTGGGTTCGGAAACCTGCTTTGCGCGATCGCTGACATTGGGTCTGGTGGGTTGGATAATATCCTCGAAGACGTCCTGCAGGACCTATTCGACCTCATCAACCGGCTTCTTGGCAGTCTCAGCACCTAAGTACCTACGGAGTAAGTGAAATATACCAATTAATTTAATCACGATTTGAAAAGCAACAGTTATTGATTTTGCCGCCCTCCTTTGGATTGAATCACCCTCGATGGCCAACAGTGGATACAACTACAGCGTTGCCTGCACGCACTGTGGAGCAAAGCCCTTCAGTGAAGGGCCACACCACGACCCCGACTGTGACCGTCATCAGTCAGAGTTAGCCACAGAGAGCGAGTTGGTACAGAGCAAGCAGTGCCGGTATTGCAACGTCCGGCCCTTCATCGCCGGGCCGCATCATGCATCCGACTGTCGGCGGTTCTTCGACGTCAAGTCGACTACCACCCCGTCGCCCAACGCTAGTGAAGAGGAGATAGTTAGCACGGAATCTAGGCAGATTACCTTCGATGATATCCTCGCGATCTTCAGATCGGCCGAAGTGCCGCTGCTCACCGCCGAGGAGGTTGCTGAAACGCTCGACTGTTCATCAGCGGTTGCTCACGGTGGTCTGGCTCATCTTGTTGACCGTGGGACCCTCTACAAGAAACGTGTCACCTCGGAATCGGAAGTGTTCTTGCTGATAGAGAAGGACTCCGAATCGTAGTCTTGGCTTTCTTTAGGCTCTGAAGGACGTGAACTCCGATCATCGAATTCGGGCGATATCCTTCGGTTCCGACCTGCAACAGACACCTAATAGTCCGTCTATTTCGAGACCCAGAATCCATACTATCAACTGAACAGGACTCTGCCAGTATCAAGAGTAAAGAACTCCGACAGGACTGCTAGGCGTACGCTTGAGAGGCGATGAAGGCAGCGACGGCGATACACACGAAACCTAGGGCACGGACGATCCAGGCCCACATTTCGGGGATATCGTTGTCTGTTCCGTAGTGCCCCCGATGACGACGTTGTGGCCCGAGAAACACGGACAGTCGGAGTGCTGTTCGCGGCGCTGCAACGAGCACCACACCGAGGCAGATACCGAGGGCAACTGCGAGGAGTTCACGGATTCCAGGCATCTACGATCGAAGTCGCCTAATGCGTTCTTCGACGGGTGGGTGTGTCGAAACCAACTTCGTGAGCAGACCGGTGCTCTCACCGAAGATACAGAGCGCGTTTACCTGTTCGTCGACTTTCGACTCACGGGCGCGCTGGTTGCCGTGCTGAATTTTCTCCAGAGCACGAGCTAGTGGGTCACCACTCCCGATGGCGCCCTTCGCGTCGGCGTCTGCGACGTACTCGCGGTACCGTGAGATTGCAAGTACGAACAGCATAACGAAGAACTGAACAATATTTCCAACAACGATCGCAAGGAAGAAGTCTGCGAGATCGTTGTCACCCGTGAAGAGGACGAGATACTGGGCGACGATCGCCACGATGGACGCGATTCCCTGCCCGATGACCATCGTGACGACGTCTCGGTTCGCAATGTGTGCAAGTTCGTGAGCGAGAACCCCTTCAAGTTCATCCTGGTCGAGCAACTGAATGAGTTCCTCGGAGACGACGACGACGCCGGCGCCCTTTCGGCCCACGGCGAACGCGTTCGGGACACCCATACGGGCAACCTTCAACTCTGGTTTCTTGATACCCATCTCCCGGGACAGTTGCTCCACTCGTTGGTGGATGTAGCTGTACTGCTGTTCGGGCATGTCTTCGGCCCCGACGCTACGGAGTGCCGCCCACTTGCCAACCTTGTACTGCACGCCGATCAGGAGGATACTGCCGAGGATAGCGATGGGCCAGATTCCCGTTCCAAACACGACCATCGCGGCGGCGACTACGACGAGATAGAACGCAGCGAGGATGGTACCGACGATGGCCATCCGTATCTTGAGTCCGAGATGTGGCATATTGGTGCGTTGCGTAGTTAAGCATAAAAACTCCTTGAAGGAAGTACAACGAACTGCGCTTGACGCCGTCTCAGTGGGCTGGTTCCTTCAGAGGATTGGTTTCGCATCTTCTTGTCTGTACGAGCCGTGATCGAATAATTGCCGAAGAACAAGAGGGTATTCGTCGCATCTCAGCCCATACCAAGAACTGTCACAGAGGAACTCATCGAAGACGACTTCGTTGATGGCCGGATGAAGTCGGGTGAAGAAATCGCACTGGACATCGATCAGACGTTGACCCAGGACGTCACCGGCACGATTGTCATGCTCGAGCTCGAAGCCATGGACGTCGATCACCTCGAGACCGAGCTCTCTGCCCAGTACGTGGACCACAATCTCCTCCAGGAGGACAACAAGAACCCCGACGATTATCTCTTTTTGCGAAGTGCCTGCCAGAAGTGGGGAATCTGGTTTTCGCCCGCCGGCAACGGCGTCTCGTACCCTGTCCACCAGGAGCGATTCGGAGTGCCGAGCAAGACGTTGCGCACTGGCGCCCTACTATCTGGGAATGCGGGCGGCGCTGGCCGTCAGCTACGCTCGCATCCACTGGCAGAACCTCGTGAACTTCGGTATCGTACCCCCCGAATTCATCGACCGGGCCGATTACCAGGCGATCGAGCAGGGCGACACCCTCGAACTCCCTGACGTTCGCGAGGAGATACAGAACGGAACCCGGGCCACGGTGCGTAACGCTACCTAGGGCACCGCCTTCTCGGCCGAGCACACGTTGAACCCGTGCCAGGTTGAGATCGTGCTGCGAGGTGGGTTGATTGAGGACTACAAGCAGTGAAACATCGACGTGGGATTTGGTGTCAGCTTCGACTCGCCGATGTCGGAGTTGCTGCTTGCACGTGAACTGCACCACAACGGGGGACAGTTAACGGTCCCCAGCGGTGACGTGGAGACAAGAAACATCGAATGGCAGACGAGACATTTGTACGTGTCTGGTTTCTCATTCGACTCCTTTGTGAGCTAATTTCTGAGTGTTTGAACAACGGGCATTGCTGGCCTCCACTGACGAGTTAGAGAAACAACCGTAAAAGGTTGTGAGACTGTAACACATTGTTTCGAATCGTGCCGGCGGTGAGATGTTCTCTACCAGTGTCTCTTCACACAAGTTTGGAAGCGTGATAGCGGTGACTGTATTCCATCGCTCTCTCTCTTAAGTAGGAGTGTATCGACTTACTGGTTTCTGTCGCGAGTGGTCGGACTCACTCCCGAGGTGAAGCCTTGGAGCATTCTTCTTGCACTCTGTTAAAGATGCCAGCTGATACAGACAGATAGCTCGCGTAGCTCAAGAGTTCCCCTGTTGGTGCTCTCTCCATGTTCGTGGAAACAGTGTACAGCCTCTTCTGACGGCAGTCCACTGAGCGCTCGCGCCGGGCGAGCCTCAAACGACACTAATCAACACGATAACTCTACGAAAACCACCAGACGTAAACGGTGTTGAACGGATTTGAATCGCCACTAACGGACGAGTCACTTTATCGATAGCTGGTGAGTGCCTTCGAGTAGGCCAATGAGTACCCAACCCACCTCGGCAACAGTACCGTCCGAACCGGCAGTGTCCGAACAGTCTCTGAGCCGAGATGACGTGTTTCATCTTCTCCAGAACGCGCGTCGGCGTAGCGTGGTGCGATATCTGAGCGAGCGCGACGATGACTCGGTTTGCGAAATGCGCGACATTGCAGCGCAGGTCGCCGCCTGGGAGAACGACAAACCCATTGCACAGTTGACTTCGGACGAACGCCAGCGTGTGTACATTTCGTTGTATCAGGGTCACCTGCCGAAACTCGACGAGAAGGGCATCATCGAGTACAACCAGAGTCGTGGCTGGGTCGAATCGACACCGCTGCTCAAGCAACTCGAAACGTATGTGATCTCCGAGACTGACGAGCAACAGGCCGACTCCGAACAGGCGACTACTGAGTCGGACTCGACATCACTGAAATACTATAGTGGCGCGACAGCCGTGAGTGTCGTCCTCTTCGTCGCAACCACGCTGGGACTCGCTCCGGCCGTCATTGCCGGATCGCTCGCCACAATCATCACGGGACTGTTCGGTGTGACAACCCTCGGTGTCACGTCACGCACAGTCCGGTGAGTGGCATCCTCTGGTAGTGAGTTGACAAACCGAATTCCGTCGATAGAACGCTACGACTCGGCTGTGACGACTTCGGCGAAGACCGCTGGTTAACGTACTATTCGAGAACCAGTTAGACCGCTCGTCGGTTCACGACCGAACTTTCTCAACGATTCGCGTCGCGACATCTTTGGGACCTTCTTGTCTGAGGTTCGGCTTCTTCGGAACTCGGACGCTTCTGATACGTAAGGCATCGCTTTCGGAGACACTCCCCATCTGAATCGCCGCTCCCTCGGTGACCGTTTCCGCGATCTCTTCCGCCCACTCGGGGGTATCGGCGAAGCTCTCGAACTGGTCGTCGTCTCGAATTCGAAACCGGTAGTAGTCGTCCGTGACCTCCTCGGTCTCGATCTCTGATTGATCGACCATACACCTCGTTGGTTCTCGCCGAATTAAATCGTGATCGAAGAGATAATCGACGCGAAGGCAGAACGACGGACCGATTCAGAGCGGGCATTCGGTGACGTCGACTTCGTCGGAAGCGCTCCGCACCCCGAACATCTTGAAGAGATCGCTGAGGAATTAGACGGATTGAGCGAGGGCCTCATCACTACCGGAGACAGCCACCACGGACACCGGGACGAAGCAGATCGCATCGAGACGTGGCGTGGAACAGATTGATAACGAACAGGCCATCACACCAACCTGTGCGTCTCCCGACGCACACCAGGTCTCTCGGCCCTACAATCACGACCGGCGCTTTTCTCGTCGGTCGTGAACAACTGCACCACCGCCGGCTGCCAGCCACTCCCCTGGTGGTCGGTACTCCGTCTCGACCCTACGCAGTAAATCTTCCCTGTATCCGGTGATCTCGTCCCATAGGCGATTCGCGACCCACCTTCTTTTGCCAACAGCGAACCTACAGACGTGTATGGCAACCGACTCTCATGATCACGACCATGATCACGGCGACACGGAACCGGTCACTGACCGCACGCACGATAACTCGTGGTCGGCGAATCTCGAGAAGTCACAGTACGCAGACAATCGTTCCTTGCTCGAACGACACGCGGTCGAGGCCATTGAACACACGACAAGCGGCCACCACGTCAATCTCGTTACTCACGAGGCACACGGCCATCCGGAGACGTATCTCTATGACGCGCTCGGCGACCGGTTCGAGGAGGCGGACGTTCGGTGCGAGTATATCGAACAGTGTGGCTGTGGCGGCCACGTCGTTCGCGCTCACGTCAAATAGCGCTCACGAACGAACGGCGGTCGCGACCTGCGAATCCATCCACCAACCGATTCGAGCACCATGGTAAATGTCAAATCGCTACAGAAACTTGACGGGGCACCGCATGCAAACGCATTTCCCAGTGAGGAGCCGAAGACGATCCGATTGACCCTTTCGGAAGGGGAGCACGTTGAACCGCACGCTCACCCGGATCGGGAGATCGTCCTCTATCTCATCTCTGGTGCCCTTGAACTTCAACTCGACGGGGAACCCTACCACGTGGATCAGGGGGATGTGGTTCACTTCGATGGGGCGCAAGAAATCTCTCCGGTTGCAAAGACGGACTGTACCGGATTGCTCGTTCTCGCTGCGAAACGAGAGGCACCTAACGGAAAAGATCTTGACAACGAATAGCAGCGAACCGATTGATACCGCACAGTCCATCACGTCCTTCTTGACGATCGCAGGACCGCCCAATCGAAGAACTCGCCATTGGTCGCGACGCGAATACCACTTTGTATCTGTCCGTTGAAAAGTCATTGAGGAACCACCGATGGAAGACTGTACTGTCACATTTGACTCGTTCACCGATATCGACGCGAAATCGCCCACCCTCATTGAAGGGTTTCCCGGATATGGGTTGGTCGCTGCAATCGCTGTTGACTAGATCACGAAGCAACTTGGACTCCAGCACCACGGGAATCTCGTCTCCGAGGAGTTTCCACCGGTGCTCTCATATCAGAATAGACGAGCTCGGGATACGGTCAGAGTGTATGGAGGCACTACCCCTCCGGTGATGACACTGCAGAGTGATCTTGCACTCCCCCCAATGGCGTACAAACCGCTGAGTCGGTGTGTCCACGAACAACTGGCCGAAGAGTTCGATCGAGCGATCTTCTTAGCCGGTGTGCCTGCCCAACGAGAGACGGACCTCGGCACTGTCACAGCCATCGCGACGACGGCGGCACTCGAGTTCGAGGAACTAATGGTTCGATGCTCCATCTCTGATTCATAGTGCACCAGCGACGAGGAGGTGTTTGTCTGCGAGCACTGCGGGTGCTGCTGCCACCAGCACTGTCTGGAGGAATACGATACCGATGTCTGCCCGAAGTGCGTTGGAGAGTCGATGATTGGAGCAATCGAATTTTAGCAGTGCAAGCACATTACCGCTGCTGACAGTCCGGAGCCGAAGTATGAATGTCCAGCTGAGGAAATACTTTCTTGACTCTCCCCGTAGTACGGGTATGTCTACAACCGTTGAACTCCCCGACACCGATCAGACGTGTGCCTACTGTGGGTCACGTATCTTTGACCACGACCCGATCTGTGTGCGCGACTGTACCGACGACTGTGGGTCGCCAACGTACTTCTGCAACTACGCGTGTCTCTCGACCTACGTGGACGAAAATAGCCTGACGACTGGCGACGCCTGTGAGTGGTCGCCCGACGACCCCGACTGCTGTTGAGGGGACGCCTCAAGTCAGGGCCATCACTGGTGGATTACTGGTGGCTGCCCAACTTTATGAACGCAGTCGACAGATATTTCTAGTGGCTCACATGTCCACCGAACGTACCTCCGACGGCCTGCTCCGCATCGTCCTGATCGTCCTCGCAGTGATCGTCCTGTTTCCTCTGTTGATGATGGTATTCGCGATGCCGATGATGGGCTGGTGGTGGGGCGGCGGGATCGCTGGCGGCCTCTCACTGCTGTGGGGGCATCGGGATGATGCTTGTCTGGCTCGTCGTCCTCGTCGGTATCGGCTATCTCCTCTATCGCGGCCTCGTCGGCGGCGTCGGGTCGTCGCTGACCGGCGATAGAGCACTCGAGGAACTCCGAGTGGCGTACACTCGTGGTGATCTCTCCGACGAGGAGTTCGAGGAACGCCGCGCGAAACTCAGCCGTGAGGAGTCACGATAGCACGATCATATCTCCGACAGTACAGTGGCGGGAATTCCTGATCACGCTTGGAGCTGGCATCGCAGGTCTCTCTGGCTGCGTCGGGAATCTCCTTGGCAGTGACGACGGCGTCGACAAGACGATTTACGTCGGGGCCTACCACTGGGGCTTCGTCATCGTTGATGAATCCGGCGAGAAACAAGATCATATCAGCCTGCGGCGTAACGATCTTCTTCGTGTCGTTTCATTCATCCTCGTTGAGGGCGCGCCGATAGATGACAGAAGCGACCCCACGTGTTGAAAGTGGAGTACCGAGTGCCGAAGCCATCCGATCCATCTCTGAGAGCGCAAACTGGAGGTTTCGCTCGCCAGCGTCTTTCGTCCGGACGCGCTCTTGCCACGTTCGCAACCGGCTCATCTGCTCGCGCTTTTTCGAGGAATGAGGTCGTCGACGAACAGTATCTCCCCGAAACTCGACCTCGGCGATCAAACTCATATCATTCTCCAAGTGAGATCCTGAATACGACCAGAAACGAACACCTCTCTCGATTTGTTCCGGATCGGATTACTGGTTGAACTGAGCCTTCACCCAACCTACGGCACTCCACGCTGAGATTATATAAAATCCTTAGCACAAAACCTATATCAAATGAACGGGTTTTGCTCACAAAAATGCAACAAGATAAGAATGTGTGTCGTCGAAAATTTATTACTAGTCTGTCAATAGCATCGTCGACGCTTTTTGCTGGGTGCATGGGCGGCAATTCGAACGCTGAGGAGACGGCAGCTCCAACAGAGAGTACGACAACTGAGATGACTGCCCACCAGACCGAGACAACTGAGACGTCGACACCCGAACCGTCGCAGTCAGACGACTTCGGATCGCCGCAACCGATGAAGCCAACTGCAGCATCGTTCGAGGACCTCTCGTTCTGGCAAGCGCACGCGAACGTGAACCTCACTGCCGACAAAGAGACGGTCTATACCGGTAGTCAGTCTGCACGTATTGAGAACTCTAGTGGAACGATCGTCTGGGAGTTCCCGGTGCCGGTTGATTTGTCCAACAAGGACATCTCACTCGCGGTCAAACTCGACAAGCCGGAGCCGACGAACCTTCGCATCTGGTTCACTGACACCGCGGGCAACGAGATTCGGCTCATCCAGCAGCTCAATCAGAACCACCCGAACACCTGGATGCGGGTCAACCCCTCGATCAACTCCGTCGATGGTGATCTCGGAGCGATCGAGTCGATGTTAATCACGCTCGACGGCGACGGTGCGGGTAAGCGCTACTGGCTTGACGACATTCGGTTCCACCAGAAGCAGACGAAGACGGGACAGGTGATGCTCTCGTTCGACGACATCTCGATCTCGATCTACGAGGACATCTTCCCGATCATGCAGGAGTACGACCTCAAGGGCGTCGTGGCTGTCCCGCCGGACATCATCGGCAACGACAATCGGATGAACCAAGAGCAGTTGGACGAGCTGAAGAAGGCCGGCTGGGAGTTCGCCAGCCACGGTAATGATCTTCAGGCGCTCTACGGCCTCAGGCGCTCCGCCCAGAAAAAGAAGATCGAACGTGCAAAGCGACTGATCAAGGAGCGCGGTCTTGGCGATCCGATCGCCTTCATGTATCCTGGTGGTGGGTGTGACAAGCACACGGTCGAACTCGTCCGGGAACATCACAACCTCGGCTACCTTGCGTTCAAGGGCTCCGAGAAGGGGCTCTCGCAGTCGGCGCTCATGGGGCCGATGTTCGTCAACCGCTCGCGACCGAACACACCCGAGGCAGTTGCGAACCAACTCGAGGTCGCTCATGCGTACCGTGGGATGTACAATCTCTATCTGCACTTGGTCGGCGACGATGCCGAGAACTCCACGAGCGACTTCCGCGAAATGTGCGAGCACATCGCCACCTACAGGAAGCAGGGGAAGATCGAAGTCGTCCAGCCTTCAGACGTCGTCCTGAGCGAGTAAGTCATACTGATTGTATCTTTTCAGTGTAGAGATACGATCTACTCCGGTTGTAACCGACTCGCGCCCTTTGTTCAGCAGAGTGTCGGAACCTACCCATATCCGCTGTTAGAAAATGTGCGTGCTGAACTGAGAGGACGTCTCTCGCAAAGGTCTACTGTGACTCGTCCTCACTGGATGGTCGTTCAGCAAGCCGATCGAAACGTGATTGTGTTCGGTTCTGAACACGCTCGTCGGGTGATCGAACCACTGCATGGAAGTTCCTCGATGCTCGAGCAGCGTAACCGCTTCAGAAGACAGTGGTCATGGCAGCGTACTCGAAGCGAGCGGAGTGAGAGTTGATCGCGGAGCACGCCGTTCACAAATAATGTCCGGAGAAAGTGGTGCACAAGCAGCGAACAGCACACATCGGGCGGTGAGGTGGTACTGCTCACGTACGCTCCGTCTCCGAACTCGACCCTTGTTCTGTCCGGCCAAGATAGGCATAACAGTTCGGACACTGAATCGGCCGGGAGCCGTGCGTGTCTCTCTGTCCGCGAAAATCCACCCACTCGTAGCCACGACCGCAGTCGTCGCAGACGAATATAATCGCCACAAAGAATTGTTTTTACAAAGACCTATCGTCGCTTTGGTTTCTGTCCTCTCTCCACGCTCCCTCAGGGGTCGAAGCAGGGGCGACGCGTGAGCGTCGATGGGAACGAACTCTCATTCTGAGTGGCCCGTTGGTCGCTGTCCCGGTGAGGTTGTTCAGCGGCAAGTGTACTCGGAGTGGTGATTCCCCGTCGTCGACCACACTGGGTGCGAGGCGTGCATCGGCGTCATCGAGTGGTAGCGAACGGTTAGAAGCAGTAGGTAACGATCTCGGGTCCACCACAGGTTGAACACGTCGCGTCGGTGGCCGTGCACGTCGTCCCACACTGTTCACGCTCGTCTTCGCCCCTCTCTTGCTACTGGAGGCCGGCGGTCTCGGCACCGTCTACTCCGACATGGTCTCAAACTTCAGCAGCGACGCTCCCACGCTCCTCTCGATGGCCAACTTCTCCTCTATTAAGGACTTCTTCCTCTCATACGCGCTCGAACTCGGCGTCTGAGGAGTCGTCTTGCTGGCGACGTCGCAGCGCCTCTTCGCTGCCGTATCACCTACCGTCCCTTCATCGGCACAGCTCATTTTCTCATCTCTCAGGTACCCTCCCCGTCCGACCGCGAGCTTAGACGTCCAGTCCCTCGTCGGCCAACCGTGCGCGCACACCCGGAAGTGGCTGGAGTTCGTGTGCGGCCATCGGCCCGACGAGCGTCTTCCAGTCCGTCAGTAGGTCCCGCTCCGCGAGGACGGCGATAGCGAGCTCACCGACGCCACCGTAAGTGAGTGATGCGAAGTCCCACCCGGGGCTGCCCTGCGGGAACGGCCCGTCCTCGCGCGGACGACGGATGTCGAGGACGCCCCCTAGCTGGCGGGTCGTCTCGACGGCCAGGTCCTCTCCCTCCGCGAACCGTGTCAGCGGGAACGTCCGGTTGTCGACGATGAGCACGCCCATCTCTCCGTCGAGGGCCGCGCTCACGTCCGTCTGCCCAGCCTCGACGAGGAGCGAGACCACGTCCATGGTCGATCCCTCGCCGCTGAGGGTGTCGATGTAGCGAACAACGGTACCGTCCGACTCGGCGTCCGCCGGTGGTTGGTACTCGACTAAACCGGCGGTGACGAGTTCCACGTCGATACCCCGTGAGAGGAGGACCCCGTCGAGGGTAATGCTCGACGGGATTCTGAGCGTGACCTCTCCGTCGTCGACAGTGGGGGCTGCAACGACGGGCCCGAGCGCGGACGATGAGAGCACCGAGAGCACGTCGAGTACGGCCGGAAGATCGGTCGACCGGAGCGAGACGCTGCAGGCGATGACGTCGCCAGTGTCCTCCGCCGGGTCGTAAGTCACCTGACTCGT
The DNA here is from genome assembly GCF_900110465.1 of Halogranum amylolyticum. Lineage (GTDB taxonomy): Archaea > Halobacteriota > Halobacteria > Halobacteriales > Haloferacaceae > Halogranum > Halogranum amylolyticum. The sequence continues at coordinate 94,949 of NZ_FODV01000014.1, read as the reverse complement.
GAGGGTTGCGATTCGCTCCCGGACGCTCTTCAGCCGACTGCTGATGTCGCCCTTGTCGAGTTCGGTTCGTCCTCGGTCGGTCAGTCGCCGACCCTTTCCGGGTACCTTTGCGGTGAGCCCCGTCTCATCGAGCTCCGAGAGCATGAGACGGATGGTGCGGCCCTTAATAGAGTAGCCGCGCTGTTGCATCTGCTCGACGAGGCGGATGCTCCCAATGGGCTCGTTCGCACGGATGAGACGGAGCAGGTCGTACGTCCTGCGGTCCAGATCGTTACCCATTCGACTCTACTGACGCACCGTCGCTTGATAGTGGTACTGTTCGCGCGCAGTTGACCGAGGGTCGTCGCCGCAGCGTAATGAAGAGACTGCGAGACAGATCGCCGGTTGGAGGTGAGGAGATAGGACCAGGAAGGCTCCTGCACACGGAGCAGGTAGGGAGTCGCAGTTCTGACGCCGTCAGTTGGAAGCGCTGCTGGCGAGCGAATTCCGCCACTCGCTGAGCTTCTCGATCGCGGGCGGCCCCGTCGCGAGACTCACGCCGACGTAGATGGCGGTGCTGGCGACCAGTCCGTAGATGATCGGCAGGTTCGAGCTGAATCCGTACGCCCAGAGCGAGACGACCACGACGACCCCGCCAAGACAGATGGACGAGAGCGCACCTTGCCACGTCGCCCGTTTCCAGAAGAACGCCCCGAACACCGGTACGAAGATGGCGCCGGTCAGCAGGTCGTACGCTAGCACAAGTGCGTTGACGACGTTGCCAATGCGGATGGCCGCGAAGACCATGAACCCACCAAGCAGGACGACGACGATTCGGGAGACCCGCGTGTAGGTTGTGTCGTCGGCGCCGGGGTTGATGAACCGTTTGTAGATGTCGCTCGTGACGAGGGTGCTGGATGCGAGGAGCGTCGAGTCCGCGGTCGACATCATCGCCGAAAGGAAGCCAGCGAGGATGAGCCCCGAGAGTCCGGTCGGAACGATCTGTAGGATGAGCCGCGGGAGCGCGAGTTCGGGGTCAGCTAGGTTTGGAAGCAAGACGACGGCGATGGTACCGAGCAGCGCCGTGGCGATGCCGTAGACGACCGCGTAGGCTCCGGCAATAATCGTCCCCGTCCGTGCCGTCTCGGCGTTCTCGGCGGTGAACACCCGCTGCCAGATATCCTGACCGATCATGATGCCGAGCACGTACAGCAGGAAGTAGCTCGCGATAGTGTCTACTCCAATGCCGGTCGGATCAAAGTAGGCGGCGTCGAGCGTCGAGGTGAGACCGCTGATTCCCCCGACTGAAGAGAGTCCGAGCGGGAGCGCAAGCAGGAAGATGCCGACCGTCATAATACACCACTGGACGAAGTCGGTGATAGTGACGGTCAGCATCCCACCGAGCGCGGTGTAGAGGACGATGATGACGCCGGCGGCGACGATCATCGACGTCTGGCTATAGCCGAAGAGGACACTAAACACCTTCCCGATGGCGATGGTCTGGGTTATAGCGATGGTCAGTGCGTACACCGCGGCGATGAGCGCGCCAATAGTCCCGGAGTAGCGGTCGTACCGCCGCTCCAGAACCTCACCGAGCGAGTACGCCTTCAGGTTCGCGAGATTCGTCGAAATGAGGAGCCCGAGCGCTGCGGTCCCTAACCCGAGCATGATCACTAGCCATGCGCCGGAAACGCCGTGCTGGTACCCCAGTCCGCCCCCACCGACGGTCGATGCACCCCCAAGGATGACAGCGGACATAACCGGCACATACATCCAGATGGGGATGTTCCGTCCGGCAACGAGATAGTCCGAGAGCGTCTCTGATTTTCTGTATCCCCAGTAGCCCAGCCCCACCATCCCGAGCAGGTACAGGGCGACGACGGCGACGTCGATGGTTGCTGCAGCCATGGTAACCAATTGCCACCACCAATGGTAAATATCTTTGGTAACAGCTGGCGTGAGACGAGTACCCAGATCAGAGATCAACCGCCCCCGAAATATCGCCCAGACTGCGTCGTTAACGGTGCGCGCGGATGACATGATGCGCCGCATTCGACGCTTAAGACGGCTTTATTCGGGTTTGAAGGCTGGAACGGTGTGGTGTCAATAACCGATGGAAGTTGCCGGCCGCTAGCTCTACACGCCCCGTCGAATCTCTCGCCCCCCGATCCGATTCGGGGGCCACAGAAACGCTTTTGAGGCGTCCCCACCGAAATGGGGTGGAAGCTAGTTTCCATGTTCGGTGGCTAGCAGTTCCCACACGAAAACGATGTCACGACAAGACCCGGCGACCGCAAACGCCACGATCGAGGAACAGTATCAGGAGTACCTCATGCCTATCTGGAAGTCGCTTGACGTCCCGGTTCGACGGGCCCAGGGCTGTACCGTCGAGGACTTCGAGGGCAACGAGTATCTGGACGTGTTCTCCGGAATCGCGGTGACCAACGTAGGCCACCGAAACGAGGCGGTCGTCGAGGCGGCAAAAGATCAGCTCGATAAGTTCGTACACGGCTGCTCGTACGTCCATCCGCATCAGCCGGCAGCGGACCTGGCCGAACGGCTCGCCGAGGTTACTCCCGGTGATCTGCAGAAGACCTTCTTCGGCAACTCTGGGACGGAAGCCGTCGAAGGGGCCATCAAGCTCGCGCGAAAGTACACCGGGAACACCGAGGTCATCGCCCTCGAGATGGGATTTCACGGCCGCACTCTCGGAAGCCTCGCGCTCACCGGGAACAAGTCCTATAAAGCAGATATGGGGCCCGTTATCAACGACGTTTCCCACTTCGCGGCGCCCTATGCGTATCGCTGCCAGACCTGCGAGGGTGGTCCTTGTCCCGGTGACTGTGCAGCCGAGCTCGAACACCGCATCAACACCCACACGGCGGACGACCTCGCGGCGGTCGTTGTCGAGCCGGTGATGGGAGAGGGGGGAATGATCGTTCCACCCGAAGGCTGGCTCCAGCAAGTCAAGGAGATCGCCCACGACCACGGCGCACTGCTCGTCGCCGACGAGGTCCAAACGGGGTACGGCCGCACCGGCTCGATGTGGGCTGTCGACCACTTCGAGGTCGTCCCGGACATTATTACGCAGGCGAAAGGAATCGCGAATGGACTCCCGCTCGGAGCGTTCACCGCGTCCGCCGAGGTCGCCGACGCGTTCGAATCCGGCGATCACCTCTCGACGTTCGGCGGCAACCCGGTGGCCTGCGGCGCCGCGCTTGAGGTGATCGATCAGTTGGAAGGGGGAATCATCGAGAACGCCAGAAATCGCGGCGAGTGGTTGACCGAGCGTCTAGCCGAACTAGAAACCGAGTACGAGGTGGTCGGCGACACCCGTGGGCTCGGCCTGATGCAGGGTGTCGAACTCGTCGATCCGACGGCAACCGGACCACGAGGCATCGCCCCCACCCCCGACGCGAAACTGGCAAAATCGGTCGGCGCCCACCTCCACGAAGACGGCGTCATCATGGGAGTTGGCGGGTTCTACGGCAACGTCATGCGGTTCCAGCCGCCGCTGATCATCGGTGAGGAGGAACTCGACCGTGCGATCTCCGCTCTCGAGGCAGCTATCACGGAGGAGACGGCATGAGCCGAGACACCTCGTCCGGGTGGACGCCCGTCGACCGCTTCCGCGAGGAGACGCCGGCAGCGAGCGTCGAACTCTCCTACGCCGGCGTGAAGTCGTTTCTCAAGTCCGACATTCGGGACGTGACCGACGTCGCCGACCGCGACGTGGCAGTCCTTGGCGTGCCCTACGACGGCGCCGTCTCGAACCGACCTGGCGCACGGTACGGCCCGGAGGCAATTCGGGAAGCGTCCGCATGGCTCGCCTACCTCTCGGGGTACAAGGGTGGGCTGACAAACATGCGCACCGAGAAACAGGTCGACTACAGTGCCCTCTCTGTCGCTGACTGCGGCGACGTGCCTGTGTTCCCGATGGACCGGGCGGAGACTGCAGCGAGCATTCGCGCACACGTCGCGACGGTCGCGAGCCAGGGAACGATGCCAGTCCTTCTCGGCGGCGACCACTACTGCACCTACCCCGCATTCTGTGGGGTCGCAGAGGGCGGCGACTACGACTCCCTCGGGCTGGTGCAGATCGACGCCCACACCGATACTAGCGAGGAATCCGCGGTCTTCGGCGAACACTTCCACGGCTCGTCGACCCACCACATCACGGCCTCGAAATACACCGATTACGACCATGTCGGCCAGGTGGGTATCCGGGGCTACGAAGCTCCGGATTTCTTCGAGTTCGCGGACGAGGCTGGGATCACCCTCCGGACGATGGTCAACGTTGAGGAACAGGGAATCCGGTCGGCCGTCCGCGACGCCATCGACGCCGCCGCGGCCGATACCGACGGCGTGTACGTTACCTTCGACATCGACGCCCTCGACCCGAGCATCGCACCCGGTACCGGGACGCCCGAACCGGGCGGCCTCTCGGCGCATCAGGCCCTCACCGTGATGGAGGAGCTCGGTACCTCGGAGGACGTCGTCGCCGCGGACCTGATGGAGGTCGCACCGACGCACGATCCCACGGGCAACACCGGTCGGATGGGGGCATACCTATTGGTCACGCTGCTCGAACGGCTGTTCGCCGAGTAGCCGCACTGACTAGGTGTCGGGAAGAGTCGAGGTGGACTGGTTCTCGGGCTCGTGGGCAGAGCACCTCCGATTCCTTCCCCCCAACCACATTGGGTTGCGAAGGTCAGAGCGGTTCGCCGGTCCGCGTCGGGACTGTAACGCGACCAAGGACCGTCTCGGGGATGACCCATATCCCGACGCATGTTCCACATTCGACTTGACACTCTGGGTTACCAAATCGAAAGCTCACGAAACACACTCGATCGAAGTCCACCCATACCCCCGGACTCGCAACCCTTTGACCGGGCTTCTGTCTGAATGGCGACCCCGACGTAACTCAGTTGCAGTCCGGACCCGTCAGCGTTCGATACTCCATTCAGGTGGAAGACGTTCTCGAGGCCTCACTCCGCTTTGACCCCGGTCAAGCGATTGTGTATCTCCTCGCTGTATGCGGCTCTGACACGGCTGGACCCCTCGTCACTGTCGATAAAATCGACATAAACTCCGTCCGTCGAGAACGGGCTCATTGCGTCGAACGACGCTCTGGTCCACTCTATGTGATGCTCGTCGACTTCGGGGTCGTGCCACCGGGACTGGACGTTTAGCACTCACACCGCGTTCCGGTGTGAATAGGCGCGGTGTCAGACGCGGGTTCCAGATCGCTAGAGAGTCTGCCGATGGCCGACTTCGTCGACGTCATCTGGCGGCGTGTTCACAGAGACCGTCGATGGTCCTATCGGACAGGTTCGGAAGGAGATAGGACTTCCAGTAGTTTCGCGCCTCTATAGTCACCCGGCCGTCGAACATCGGCCGGAACTCGACGCAGGGTCGTAGCTTGACAGCGTCGGCGACAGGGTCACCGACTTCACGGAGTGGAGACAGCGTCTCGCCGTCGCCGGTGTAAATCACTGTCGTAGTCGTCCAGAATGAGCATCTCTCTCCTATCGGACTAGTTGCACACCCGTTTTCCGGGAGGGAGAAGGGTAGTTAGTCCTTGATGGCGACATCAACGACGGCAGAGCCGTCGAGTTCAACGGCCTCCCGAAGTGCGGCCTCAAGAGTGTCAGCACTCTCGACAAACTCGGCGTGTACGCCGTGACTTTTCGCGTTCGCGACGATGTCAACACCTGGATCGAAATCCATCCCCAGATAGTCATGATCAGCGTCATCTCCGCCGTAGATCGAGAGCATTCCGTCTTTCAGGATGCGGTAGTTACGGTTGTCCGGGACGACAACGGTAAGATCAAGATCGTACCGGGCGGCGCTGTAGAGAGCCTGCGGGTAGTAGAGATAGGACCCGTCACCGACAACGCCGATAATCGGGCGCTCATCGCCGTACTCTCGTGCCGCTACGGCTGCTCCGATCGTCGCGGGTAAGGTGTAGCCTAGTCCGCCATTCTTGTTCGCACTCAGTTGTTCCGGGCCGAGATCCCAATTGTTGAGCAGTGGGTACTTGCTTGTATTGCCCTCGTTGGTTAGTATGGCGTTGGGCGCGACCGCAGCGAGTGTGGACGAGAGTTGACCCTTGGAGATACCCGCATCGGGATCTGAGTCAGAACAGAACGGTTCCATCTCCTTGTGTCGTTTCGGAATCCCGCTCTGGCGGCGTCGGCGTTCTGCCTCTGGGATATCTACAGCGGCCGCAATCGCCGCCATTGCTTCCTCCGGATCACCGATAACTGCCGTGTCCGCGGGGTTGTTTTTTCCGACCTCCCAAGCGTCGCTACTGATGTGGATACATGAAGCTTCATCCGAGATGTACGTCGTTTCCGAAGGGATTACTGGAACGTTCGCGGAACAGCCCACAAACACCAGCAAATCGGTGTCAAGCGCGATTCGCGCCATCTCGGGGTCCGGTTGGAGAAAAGTGACCCACTGATTGTGATCAGTCGGGAAATTGATCTCTGCGGTTTCCATCTCCCCGTAGACGGCCGCCCCCGTTTCCTCCGCTAGTTCGACTGCGGCCTCAACGGCGCGGAATCCTGAGCGGGCGACGTGATCCCCAACGACGATGACTGGATCGTCAGCGGTTTCGAGGGCTCTCACGGATGCCTCGATTGCTGTCGGATCACCGCTTCCGAGCGTCGGAATCGGTCCCAATCGCTCTGGATCTGCGTCAGTTTCAGCCATCATTACGTCCATTGGCAAGCCCAGAAACACCGGTCCCATCGGTGGCGTGAGAGCGACTCGAACTGCCCGTCGGATCATTGTCGGCAGCGCCGTCACATCTTCGACGACTGCGCTCCACTTGGTATACTCTTCGACCATCTGAACGAGATCTCCGGAGAGAATCGGTTCCTCGTGTTTTGCGTGTGTAGCGTGCTCGCCCGCAGTCACGAGTAGTGGGACACCGCTTCGGTCGGCGTTCTGAATGTTACACAGCCCGTGGGCTAATCCTGGCGCCACGTGGAGGTTCACCACACCAAGAGGGAGGATATCCTCGTCGTGATGGGCGTGGTACCGGCGAATGCTGGCGTAGCCGGCGGCCATTCCTACCGCGATATCCTCGTGGACTCCGAGAAGATACTCGAGATCCGAATTGCCGATCGACCGGAGGATCGGAAGCTCTGTAGTTCCAGGGTTGCCGAAGACGTAACGAACGCCGTACTCGACGAGTGCGTCGACAAACAGATCCGCGCCGGTAGTACTATTCTCTGCCATATGTCCTGAATGTCGCTTGGGTATCTCTCTGTGCGTGACGGCGACCAATTACCCTCAAGAAAGTGGCATCCATATCTGAGGAATTCCAACCCCGTGTCGTACGATTCACCCCGTTGTAGTAGCCGCCACCATCGAAGAGGGTATTTCGGCGGATAGACTTGCAGCTCTGGTCGGGCCTGTACAAGTGTGTTCGAACGGGACTTGCTTTTCCGTCCCATCTGGGGAAGGTCACGATTTGTGTGGTTGTTTTGAGCGCCATTGTATGCAGGGTGGTAATTAATTGCCACCGTAAGTAGAGAGAGGATATTAATAAAGATTATCCTCAATCCTCAAACGCCAACGAATACGCATATGGGGAGAAATAAGCGAGAGAGAATGTGGGGGAAGCAAGATATAAGTACTAGATGGTGGAAGGCTATTTCCGCACTTCTGTCGAACAGTGCTTCCGCTAGCTGCCATTCACGAAGTCTGACGGCGGCCCGGATACACTCGAAGCGGTGATTGTACTCTATCCGAACTGCCACTCTCGGGTTATCATGGTCGCAATGGTGCGCAGTACACCAGGAGCTGGCGCGTCTACCGGCTTCTATTGAGGATGTCGACGTCGAGTCTGTACATAGAGAGCGCAGTCGAGATTCGGCAGGGCAGCAGGTAGTTGGATCGGCTATACCGGGGACCCAGATACCAGGCCATCATATATGTAAAGAGGACACTGTTCAATCCATTTTCCGGGGTTCCTATCTTCTTGAGGCAAGAGAAATCCAGCCGTTTACGGCGGGCGTGAATCGTCGCACGGTAGACTTAGGTGTTCGATGGCCGTACCAGACGCTGACCGACGCAAACAACTTTTCCTATAAATCGTCAAGGACCCGATAGAGAGTTCTACGCGCTGAGCGTCAGTCTTGGGCTCTAATCGCCCTCGAAACGCTTGACTACGTCTTCGTGTCCTTCGACTACCTGATTCGCTCTTCTGGAGCAAATGGAGTTCTCCACAGTCGGTCAACGTGTCCGGTGCTGGCCGACGTCCAGTCCATGATGACTGAGAACCGGGGGAAGATGGTGTGTTCGCACCATTCCGACAGTGAACTCCCTCTGACTCAGGGCGCTTGTGCCCCGTGGTAATCGCTCAAGCGCATCGGTCTGTACCATAGTTTGTACAACTACTTCGATACAATACTAAAACTATAGTCTGTCGTCTTAACGTTCCACTCTCTCTGAGCGAGATCGGCGTAGACGTCAGCAACGATGTCCTTCTCAGCTGCTAAAATTGTTACTCGCCTCAATATCCTGTTTTCAGATTACTATTGGACCCGACAAGTCACGTCGTTACTAAGCAGGGAGCAACGAGTCCCTTTCAGTCGTGAAGCTAGCGGCGCAGGACACTCCGAACTACGGTTTGTGGTTTAGATCAACTGGATACTGTGTTCAAGGGTTACAAAACGGTTTCGACGAGCGATATGACGTATACTCAGATAATGAGAGGACGTCAACAGACTTCTTAGGGGCACAGAGAGTGTAATGTAATCAACCACGAGTTCTCAAGCCTGAAAGGAGTTCGAAACTCGAGTGATAGATCACCTCGAACAGTATAGACATAAGTGTTTAAAGAAATTTTGGAGGGATATCGGGTGCTATTCAACCAGCCGTGCGGAGAGTTTTTCTGCCGCAACAGCGATCGAAAGGGAGAACAGTACGATCAGTGTCCCAATGGCATTAATCGTCGGATCAAGTCCAGTCCGGATTTTCGAATAGATCACGATGGGCAGTGTTTCAGTCCCCGTTCCAACCCAGAAAAATGTTTGCGTGAAATTGTCGAAGGAGATGGTGAACGCAAATAGCATTCCAGCGATGATTCCGGGGGCAATGAGTGGCAACGTCACTTCGTAAAACGTCCGTAGTTCAGACGCTCCGAGATTCTTCGCCGCCTCTTCGAGCTCGCGGTCGAAGCCGTAGAGCCGTGAGGAGACGACCATAATGACAAACGGCATCGTAATAATAATGTGACCGATGACAACCGAGAGGAAACTCCCCTGAATGCCGATAATGTTGTAGAGCGTTAGCATTGCAATGCCTGTAACGACCCAGGGGACAACAATCGGTGCCAAAAACAGCGTATTCAGCAGCTGTGAACTAAGCCACCGACTCTTGAAGTCACTCCGGACCATCCCCAATGCAGTGATTGTGCCGAAGAGACCGGCACCAAGAGCGGAGATCACGGCAATCTGCACGCTCTGGAGCAATGCTCCGAGTATCTGCTGGTCGGCTCCTGGCGGAAGCAGTTGAGCGTACCACTTAAACGTAAAGCCATCCATCGGGAACGTTGGGACCCGACTTTCGGTGAACGACAACAAGATGACGATGGCGATCGGTGCGTACAGGAACAGATAGACGAGCCCAGTGAATCCTGCGAGGACTCGCTTTCTGGTCGTATTCGCTACTTCGACACGTTCGAGGACACGATGAACGGTATTCATTCTGCATCACCACCTGCACTGTATAGTTCTTCGAGTCCGACGATGGAGTTAAACACATAGACGAACGCGAGGACGAACACGGTCACGCAGATCGCCATGGCGCTCCCGAGACTCCAGTCGAACTGTTCGATGAACGCCTGCCCGATGAGATTCGCGATCATGAGGTTCTCTGTGCCACCGAGGAGAAGCGGCACGACGAACGCCCCGAATGCGAGGACGAACGAGAGCACGATGCCGGCTGCTGCACCTGGCAGACTCTGTGGTAATGTTACCTCATAGAACGCCTGTACGTCGTTGGCGCCGAGGTTCTTTGCGGCCTCAATATGCTCGCGGTCGATATTGTCGAGCGAGACGTACATCGGCAGTACCATGTACGGAAGGAAGATGTGCAAGAGACCGAGGACTATCGATCCCTGTGAGAACAGGAGGTTCTGTGGCTGGTTGTAGATAGCAAAGATATCTACGAGGAGATAGTTAACGATCCCCTGGTTCCCGAGAATAAGTCGCCAGGCGTACGTTCGGATGACGAGGTTGATCCAGAACGGAAGGATCACTAACAGGAGCATGAGGTTCTTGTGTTCGCTCTCAGTGAACGCAAGATAATATGCGACTGGATACGCGACCAGTAGTGCTGCGACCGTCGACTCGACTGCGATAACGAGTGACTGCCACAGAACGAGCCGATAAAGGTCGTTACTCAAAAACTCCACGTAGTTTTGTATCGTGAACTCGGCCCCAGTCTGAGGTGGTGCCTGCATCAAGAAGCTATAAAAGACGATGATCGCGAGCGACGACAGAAACAGTGCCAGCACTGCCAGACCAGTCGTCAACTGGAGCGCTGGAACGACGTTCTTGTATCGCTGTGAAAGCGAACTAAAGCGATGGAGTTGCTTCGAGACATGGGCCGGAAGGAGACTCCGGAGCCTAGATGCGTAACTCATCGTGATCACCTCGCCAGAACCGTACAGTTCTGTTGGTCCCACTTCACCTGCACGCGGTCACCGGTCTGAAAGCGGTTCTGTGAACGACGACCAGGTGCTTCTACAAGCACTTCTTCACCGTCAATATCTACGAGAAAGGTCGTCGCCTTACCTTGAAACGTCTTTGTCTTAACTTCGCCTTCGAGTGTCTCGTCCTCTGTGACAGATCCGTTGACAAGTTCGAGGTCCTCTGCCCGCAGGGACAGCGAGACGTTCTCAGTCGTACTGTCGATGGTGTCTGTCAGTGCGGAACGGGGTACGGACAGCGACTGTTGAGTTGACCCGTTGAGTTCGATATCAAGCGTTTCACTGTGGACGTTGACGACGCGAGCATCGAGGATGTTCGACTCACCCATGAAAGCGGCGACGAACTCATTGGCTGGTTCGTTGTACACTTCACGAGGGGTTCCGATTTGTTCTGGTTTGCCGTTGTTCATCACCAGAATTTTATCACTCATCGACAGCGCCTCTTCCTGGTCGTGGGTTACGTAGACTGTTGTAATGTCTAGTTCCGATTGGATACGCTTGAGCTCGAACTGCATCTCTTTGCGCAGTTTCAGGTCGAGGTTCGACAAGGGTTCGTCAAGCAAGAGGACCGATGGTTCGATGACAAGCGCACGGGCGAGGGCCACGCGTTGTTGTTGGCCACCAGATAGCTCCGTCGGTGAGCGGTCTTCGAATCCGGGCAGACCAACCAATTCAAGCGTTTCTGCAACTCGCGTGCTGCGTTCCTCGGGATCAACACCGTCCATCTTGAGCCCGAATCCGACATTTTGACCGACTGTCTTGTGCGGAAACAGCGCATAGCTTTGGAAGACCATTCCGACGTCTCGGTTGTACGGTGGTACATCGGTGATCCGTTCGTTGTCAACGTAGACGTCACCTTCGGTCGGTTGTTCGAAGCCGGCAAGCATCCGGAGCGTTGTGGACTTCCCACAGCCACTCGGTCCAAGCAGTGAAAAGAACTCACCATTCTCGATTTCGAATGCTAATTCGTCGACTGCGCGGAGGTCACCGAACTCTTTGACTAATCGGTCTGTTTGAACTGCTGGTTGTGTCATTGTGTGTCGTGGTATCTACTGGCAGTTAGTAAGCCGTTTCAACAGTATCATTTGGGGAAACCATCATTCAGTCACCCACGGACGATCTGCTGGAACTTCTGTGACCAGTCTTGCTGATGTTTTTGGAATATAGACTGATCCCACACTTTCACCTTCTCTGGCTGTTGTCGGTCCGGGATTGACTTGTAGGACTCTGGTGGATTGGTGATCTTATTTGCCTGTGCGTAGCTGATGATCTTGGCGAGGCGTCGTGATGGGTCGTCTGCAAGGATGTAGTTCAGGAGTCGCTCGCACGTGTAGCGCTTGGGATCATCAATATTCGCGTTGATCGCCCAGACACTTGCATACCCGACTGCACCGTTCTCCGGAAGCGTATACTTCACTGGAACGTTGTTCTCGTTGTTGAGAACCCGAGTACGTCCAACCCAGAAGTTTCCGGCCACACTAGAGTTGTTGGTATACATCTGCTGGGCAGTAGTCGCCGAATCCCACCACTGGTACATGTACTTGTTTTGCTTTTTGACCTGTTCCCAGACCTTCTTCACTTTTGAATCGTCCTTAGCGAACTTATTGATGTCGTAGCCGAGGTCTAGTGCTGCGGTGCCAACCACTGACGACGTAAACTGGCTCATCGTGAGTTTGCCCTGCAGCTCACTTGTGTAGAGATCTCCCCAGCTTTTCGGTTCTGAGCTCACTTTGTTGGTGTTGTAGACCAGTCCGTACGCACCGTAGGTATTCGGGACGTGGTGAATTCGGTCTCCTGGGTCGTACGGCACTTTCGAGGGTTTGAGTGTCGTGATGCGGTCGATATTCGGGATATTCTTGGTTCGTAGCGGTGCCCAGATCTCGTCTTTAATTCCCTGATACAACGGTGGATCCGTCATGAGCATCGCGTCCACGTTCGCCTGCCCTGCCTTGATCTTCGAGAGCATCGAACTCGGGTTCCCGTAGGTCTGCAGGTTCACCTTGACGCCGGTCTCTTCGGTGAATGGCTTGAGCAACGCTTCGTCCATCTTGCGTGCCCAGGATCCACCGGTAGAGTAGAACGTTATCTGGTCTGCAAGCTCGTTCCCGCTGCTTCCGGTTGTTCCCCCTGAGTCATTGCTTCCGTTCCCACCTCCGCCGCCTAGACACCCGCTCAGAGCGGTGGTCGTAATCGCTGCAGCCCCGGTCGTCCGGAGGAACGTACGACGTGATGCACTGGATGAGCAACTCTCTTGTGGCATGTGTTGTGCCCTCACATCACATGTGGTGAGCTACCACATATAAAATCTTTGGAAGTCTGGGTGAAAAGTAAGTATACAATTTATACCACTCGCGACGTCAATTTCGATGGGTTCAGAACTGGATTTCACCACCATGACCGTGCTCGTTGTCCTCGAAGCGAGCCAGCGAAAAGTGTTCTAAATCGGCGATTTCTGACTCTCCCTTCACGACCAGGTCGGTGACCAGCTTCCCGACTGCGGGCGCTTGCTTGAACCCGTGACCTGAGAAGCCACATGCGACGTAACAGTCATCCGGCCCACAATGATCAATGATAAAATCATGATCAGGCGTGTTTGAGTACACGCCGCTGTACCGCCCCTGCACACCTGCGTCCGTCAAGTCGGGAATATACTCCGAGAGGGTTCCGTGAAGTTCTAATAACGTTTCCTCGTCAGGGGTATTCTGATACCGGTCCGGATCACACTGCTCACCGGAATGATGCGTTGCGATGAGCACACCTTCACCGAACTCTGAGCGTATGTAATATCCTCCAGGCAGTCCAGCAATCGGTGGCAGCTCTGAGTACTGCTTGTGATAGTCTATCGTCGGGTCGAGAATGAGAACACGTTCACGGGATGACGTGACTGGGACTTCGACGCCAACGAGCTCCGTAAGCCGGGGTGTCCACGGTCCAGCAGCAATCACGACTTCGTCGCACTCGACCACGCCATCATCTGTGTCGACGCCAACGACCTCCCCATCTTCGACTTCGAACCCTTCGACCGCGACGCCGGTGACGACCGTTCCACTTCCTCCCTGCACCGCACGTGCGAACCCGGATGCCACGTCCGTCCCATCGGAATATGCGGCTGTATCGTCACTGACAGCGAAGTCGAATTCATCGAGCGCGAACATCGGGAACTGTGCAGACATGTCCGATTCCTCGTATCGAGAGACCGGAATGTCGAGATCGTCGAGAATCTCACGTCCGGACTCGGCGTAGTCCGCAGTCTCCGTTCCCTCCTCGGAGAAGGTCACTCGGCGGCTTTCAGCATACGCAATCGGCTCGCCGACTTTCTCCTCGAAGTGGCGGTAAAACTCGTGACTCCATTGAGCCATCTGCGTATAGACTTTCTTTGCCCCATAGTGATGTCTGATTATGGCCGATGAGTCTCCAGTTGATCCGGCTCCGATCGAGTCTTTCTCTACGACGGTTACTTCGCGATCTGTTTCCGTCGACAAGAAGTATGCGATACTTGTTCCGATAACGCCACCGCCGACGACGACCACATCGGTCTCCGCCGGCAACTCAGGTGCACTGCTCATGTATGATATCCTTTGATGTGTCTGTGTCTTCGTTTGCGAGCTTACTATTTGACAATCAGCTCTCGTGGGTAATCAGCTAGCACTTCTGCGCCATCTTCGGTTACGAGGAACGATTCGCTGATTTCGATCCCGTAGTCGTCGAACCAGACGCCGGGAATCATGTGGAATACCATGTTCTCTTGCAGTTCTGTCGTATCACCTGGTCGGATGCTCGCAGTCTTCTCGACCCACGACGGTGGGTAACCGATACCGGTCGAGTAGCCGATTCGTGACTCCTTTTCGACCGTTGTCCCGGTGATCTCGTCTCGCCACGCCTGCTCAACCGCTTCGCACGTGACGCCCGGTTCGACGGCGTCGAGTGCTGCTTCCAATCCGTCGATGATGACTTGTGAAGCGGTGCGGGCTCGTTCCGGTGGTTCACCGAGGAAGATCGTTCTAGTCAGCGGTGAGTGATAGCGATTTACCACGCCCGCGAGTTCGAGGATGACCGGCTCCCCTTCTTTGTAGGTCTCGTTCGTCCACGTCAGATGTGGTGAGCCAGTACCCTCTCCAGACGGCATCAGTGGGACGATTGCAGGGTAGTCGCCCCCAGTTTCGTCGGTCCCTTCGAGCAGTGCCTGATACACCGTCGCAGCCGCGTCGCACTGGCGAACGCCCACGTCGATAGCATCGATACCGCGTTCCATCGCTCGCTGAGAGATTTTAGCGGCCTGCCTGTGGCACTCGACTTCGGCATCACTTTTCACCATCCGGACATAGTTCACGAGCTTCGTGACGTCGTGGAGGCTTGCATCCGAGAGCGCCTGAGACAGTTCATGATAGGCGTGTGCAGAAAAGTGATCTGCGTTCATCTCGACGCCGACATTTGACGATGCCTTCTCCAGTTCGTCGAGAATATCTGCGACGAAACTCATGGGATGCAGATCGGAGTCGACGTAGTCGTCGGTGTAGACGACGATGTTGTCGCTGTCGAGCCAAGTCGTCTTGGCAGCACACGTGTAATCTTGTTCGCGACCTACCCATATCGGCTGGTCTTGTTCTGGAGTGACGATGAGAATCTGTGGCACGTAAAATGAATACGCATTGTACCCAGAGAGATAGAACATGTTCGCTGGATCCGTCACTAAGAGCACGTCGAGTCCGTTTGCTTCCATCCGCTCTTGGGTCTCACTGAGGCGACTGCGATACTCCGCATGGCTAAATGGCTGTCTGGCAAGTTGTGCCATGATACCACATGGTAGAGTCTCCTATTTCAATTTTTTGTGCAGAGTAAGGGGGGTTCAAAACGTCGTCCGTGGTTTGGATCGGTTGTCACGTCACCTCTCTGGTCAGCATGCGGTGTCATCCGAGTCTGTCGAATCGGAACAGATCGATTGGATGTTCTGTTTCCCCGTCGATCGCAAGGTCAGCAAGTATCTCACCGACCACGCTACAGAATTTGTAGCCATGACCAGAGAACCCGGCTGCGAGGACCACGTTCGAGTACGCCGGATGTGTATCGATGACGAACTCTTCATCCGGTGAGTTCGTATACATACACGTGGCAAGTCGCAGCGTCGGTCCAGCACCGCTCGGAAAATACGTCTCTGCAGCGTTGCGGAGGAGTCGTTCGTCTTCCGGACGTGGTGTATCGTCGAGCGTCTCAGGTGTCGTGTCCTGTTCGAGATGGTGGTGTCTACCGATCTTGAACCCTGGGGCTTCGAACGTCGGAAAGCCGTAGAACGGTTCACCCTCTAGTGTTGCAGTGAAGATTGGAAAATTCTCCGGGGTAAAGTTCGACGGCTTGTTGGGTTGAAGCCACCCAAGTACTTGTCGCTCGGGAGTCGCACTTCCAGCGAGTTCCTCAACGAGTTCCTGGGCCCACGGGCCAGCACTGATGACGAGGCGATCGGCAGTATACACTTCGTCGTCGGTCTCAACACGAACGCCCGTCGATGTTGGCTTCCAGTCGAGAACCTGCTCTCGTGCGTGAATCTCAGCGCCGTAATTGAACGCCTCCTCAACGTGGGCAATGAGACATCGGTCGGATGCAAGAAAGCCACCGTCAGGTTGATACACGGCTTTGAACTCATCCGGGAGCTGGTACCCTGGGAAGCGCGACGAGAGCTCGTCGCTCGTCAGCACTTCGTAGGGGAGGTCGTGAATTTCACAGGCCTTTACTGCCCCATTGAGGTTCTTCTCATCCGGCCGTCCGGCTGTAATCGACCCGTGTAAGTGGAGTAGCTGGCGTCCATTCTCCTCCTGAAGAGTCTCCCAATTTTCGTAGGCTCGGTCAAGGAGTGGCACGTAAGCAGGACTCTCGAAATAGGCCTTCCGGATAATACGGGTGACACCGTGGTTTGAACCCTTCTCGTGTGGGATGTCGAATTGCTCTAACCCAAGAACATCGTGTCCACGTTTTGCTAGATGGTACGTTGCTGCACTGCCCATACCGCCGACGCCGACAACGATGACATCGTAGTGTGTGTCGGAACTGGTCATTGACGTTCTGGATTTGGAAACGTGTGACACACCCACCTAATGCGTTGTGAACAAGAAGATATCACCGCCTCTGGGCGGTTGGTTGAGCTCTCTTATTGTGTGATGATGCACAAAACGTGGATGTTTAAATAGGAGATGTTGAGTGACCAATTACTAAATCAAGTTCGTTTGCTCACAATTGCTGACCTTACTGGGGGAACCGGCCAAGGAACAACCAGTCCTATTTATACTTACACAGAAGTCGGATTTACTTGTATTCGTGTACTCTCTCTGTCGCTGGTATTCGACGTTGCAAGGCTGCTCAAGAGACTCTGTACAGTCATCTACTGTATGTGGGAGTATTTAAGTCTCTGCTCGAAACAAACCATTCCATTACATCAGTAAGGTCGTAATGGTTCGAGAGGCTGGCTCTGGAGGGGTATACACAATTTTTGTAGTTATAGTATGGCTCAGAGTCTTATATTCTGAATAATTGTATTTATATGGGAATTTTCTGTATATTTTGTCTCTAATCACCTCTTTAAGTATATTTTACAAAGTCGTCCTGGAATCTATATACAGAAATTGTTTCCCCTAGCCAAGGGCGCCTTATTTTTATATCGGCTGTGGTAGGTGGTATCAACCACTACCTCAATAGTGCTCACAAAGAGAGTGGCAAGTATGGAACCGAAAACGACCGGACGGATCCTGAGCACCACAGAGGCATCCCTTCAATTGATAGAGACACTCGTTCAACAGGGTGGGGCGACAGCCACAGAATTAACTGAGGAACTCGATCTTGCACACAGTACCATCCACAACCACCTCAACACCCTTTTGCAGTATGGCTACGTGGTCCGGGAAGGAACGACATACAACATTGGGGCGAAGTTCTGTCACATCGGTGATTACGTACGTCGTCGGAAACCTGAGTACCTCATTGCAGGAGACATCGTCGCTCAACTGGGCCAAGCAACTAAGCTCGAAGCGGACTTCGCCGTAGAAGAGAACGGTCACGTGATTTCGCTTCACAATGAGCTCAATTTCTCAGACGAATCTCACTTCCTCACCGACGGTCGGTTCTTTCATGTCCACAGCACTGCTTCCGGAAAAGCCATGCTCGCCGAGTATCCTCGAAGTCGAGTCGAGCGAATTATCGATCAATGGGGGTTGCCGAAACAAACAGAACAGACAATTTCGAGTGAAGAAGAGTTGTTCGCAGAACTAGAACGGGTTCGCGAGCAAGGGTACGCCACGAGTGACGAGGAAGCAATTGACGGCCTCTGGGCGATCTCGAAAGTGGTCAAAACACCAATGGACGACGTGTGTGGTTCGCTAAATTTGAGTGCACCGACATATCTCCACGACAACGAGATTCGTCACTCTGCTATCGAGACACTCAACGAACAGGTAGATGCTTTCGAAGAGCGCATTGAGGCACACTTTGCTGACCGATATGGATCAGCTGACGAGTAGCTGATAGATCAGTAGCTATAGTTTCGGTCCGTGTATTCGATTCGACCGTTTGCTCCTCATCGAGAGAAGATAGTCCAGTAGCCAAAGGAATCTGTAAGAAACACTGCTTGCGAACAGTCGTGTCCCGTGATCCTATATGAAGTAACGCGGGAACAACCCCAAGGCGGTTCACTGTGACTTATCCTCACTGGATGGTCGTTCTGCAAGCCGGTCGAAACGTGATTGTGCTCGGTTCTTTCGATCCGTCGTCTCAGCAGCATCATACGAGGGGTCAGTTACCTCTCCATCAACGAGGACATCTCCTTCAGCAGGTCGATCGTCATTCGGTAGGACGTATCGAGGTAAATCCGGTGACAGGGGAGAGAAACGAGTGTATAGTCGGCGAATCCGCCGCCACTTTCCGGGACGGTGGATTCCAGCGACAGCACTACCATCATCGACAGTAGCGTCCCCTTCGCGATGGGTGGTCCCTCGAACGAAAAATACCAGGCGTTCGAACGGTTCGTTCGCAAGCAGCCCATCACCGTCACCGTACCTGAATCGGTGGCCGAAGAGTTGGGCGAAAGTCTTGGTGGATATGAATACCAGCGCGATTGTCTCCGCGGAGCACAGGATTCCGGCTGGCTCGAACCTGGTCACATCGACTTCTCTGTGCCTCGTGTGCCAGAAGTTGTGGATAAAAGACGAGCACGGATGGAAGTGCTCTCAGCAGACGACGTCACAGAAGACGAAATCGAGGAGACGGATACGATTCTCGCTGGGTTCGCGTATCAGTACGTCGCAGAAGGTGCTTCCCACGTCAGTGTTTTTGTCAGTGATCAGATTGCCGAACGGGCAATCAGAGATGCGCTTTCTGCGGTGGGTATTGGCGATCGCGTGTCGGCCGTTGAAGGACGCAACTTCCTGCACGAGCTCATCGACTGATAGTCATGTACTTCAGATCGGTGTCCATGTCTAAATGATTGCTCCGTAGTAATGTAAATGTCTGTGAGCGCTGTCGTGGGTTACTCAGCGTCTGTTTCGAACAGGCGCTTTGTCTTCCGAGGGACCAGCGCATAGTCGGGTGTGACTATATTGGATTCGAGACTGGCACCTTCAGTATGAGAACTAACTCAGGCGACGTCCACCCATCAGCGACGCACATACCGGGGAGCGACTTCGAGGAGAGCAACGGCTCACACACGTCGGTTGAGCGGGCGGTCCTCTTCCGTCTTGAGCGTCGCGGACCGATGCCCATCGACGAGCTCATCGCAGCAATCGACAGCCATCCGCTCGTCGTCGAAAGGGCCTGCAGTGACCTCCAACGTGCTGGGCTTCTCTATACTCGGAGCTGTGGCGTCTATGATGTGCACGATAGCGAGACACACCGTCTCACCGGTGTAAGTGTGAGATGAAAGTACGCCGTGCGGGCGCTGTATTCTTCTCCTGCTCACGCTTTCCCTTCGGTCGGCGCTCGTCGAGGAGGGAGCTTAGCACCCCTCGATTAAAGCTAAATTCTGAGTGAGCCTTCCATGGACAGATATTGCTATTAGAGTCTGTGGGTCGCATCCATATCTATGAGTGACGCAAAACCAGCCGAACTGTCGACTCAGCCGTGTCCATACTGCGATCATAAGACACGGAGAATCAACGGCATCGAGCAGTGTCCAGACTGTGAGTGGTGGGAACCCCAAGGCGCAGATTAAATGAATACCAACGAAGTCGTGACTACACAAGACACGCTCCCCTACCACTGATTGGGAAACCACGAACCTGCCTATGTCGAATGACCCCCAGCCCAAACGATAGCGAAACCCCGGCAACTCGTGAGCCGCCCGGACCGTGGAGGTTGGATGAGGTGGCGAGAAGCGGGCGAACGGGCACGTAACAAAAAAGAAGGCCACACCGACCGGCTATTCCCACCACTAGCCGCGCGGTGAGAATCGACCAGCCCGTGACGGCCAGTGAGACACGACTCTCGTACCAATTCCGTGCCGCGCTATCGACGCGCCGGAAGAAGCTGTAGCTGCTTTACCGTTGTCGACGGTAGTTCTGGTTCCTACGAGGACAGCGGTTCGGTCGGGTCTGAGTCTGTAACGCTCGCTGGGTCTGACTCTCGGTTGCTGGTTCTGTAGAACCGGCTGTTTGTTCTGAGCCGGTTCGGTGCGCCGTTGAATTTCTGACGTTGATACCACTCATGAAGCTACTCATTCAATATAAACAATGAATCAACAAACATGTCTAAATTCTGTTACATGGGTGGCTGAAACCCCTTGTTTGCGACATCCACGTTGCTTGGAGTCCTGTGTCAAAGGCACTTTCCCCATCTCTTAGTCTCTCCATTCAGTGTATAGTGTTGTTCATACCTTACAATATTATTCCTGGCTAGGTTACACTGTGAGTGCGGCAACCTGGAGTTCGTGACCCGTCTGTTTCCCGTACTCGACGACGGTCTCCGATGGCAGTATCTCATATTCGGAGTGCAAAACCTGTGCAAACGTACATTAGCGATGGGTTACCTTCGTCATGTGCTGTAGTTTGCCAACCATTACTCCCCCATGCTATCTCCATTGTACAGAATTATAAGTTTGGTAGTCTTTCTATAACGCTACAATACTACTATTGTAGTTCGCGTCCGCGAGATATCTCTGAGGTGCCCGATAATCGTCGACTACTTCTTCCCCATCCGCAGTCCTCACAGTCAGGTACCCCTGCGGCTCTCAAGGTGGTTCCCGTGGCGATCGGTAGCACCAAGCCGACCATCAGCGCCGGGGGGCCACGTTATTGAGACCATTACGACTGTCATATTGAACTTCCAGAAAGTTATATATCTAGATGAGTTAAAAATAATCTATTATCTTGTTTCACGAAGATTAGGTCGAGTAACTATCGATAAATACACATAACACGTCGGCAGCTGCTGTCCAGGGCATCACGGATGAGGACCGCGAGCGCATCCAAGCGTATCTCGATGTGCCTGCGTATCGCCGCACGTCCCATCTGCTCTGTCCGTCAGAGGAGTAAGCGACCGTGTGGGGGGTGTTTGCGAGTGTGTGAAATATGACCCAAGTACGGGATTTATACGTTACTCGAATATTTGTTAGGAGAGATGTGATATCATCGAGCGAGAACGTTGAACACCTGTCCGGATTCGTTTGCTCTTCCCCGTGGGCGTCTTCTCGAACGACGACGGGACTCTGTATGTGCAGGACGATCGTCCGCAGCGCCATGCTCTCACGAGGAGAGGACAGCGACTCGGCTTCCGCGGGCGGGAGCGACTCGCAGTCGCTGTGCTGGCTTGATGTGTGAATCGGTGCCGCTTCTGGTGGATGAAGCACGTGATTCCGTTCACTTGTGGCAGCGCCATCTTCACGAAGAAACGCGACAGCGGCTAGTTCTCAGACAGAACACCACCGTACAGGGTGTTTCTCACCCGCACTTCTAAACGAGTGTTAGGCTGGCAGTGCCCCGAACAGGTATACATGTGAACCGACACTACGAACGTATGAAGCAACGCCAGAAGCACAAACTCGCTGATACTGCCCAGCAGATCGTCGGTGGGTTCCTACTCGCCGGCCCGTTCGTCGTAACCCAAGAGGTGTGGATGCTAGCTCAGAACATGACCGTCTTCCACAGTCTGTTCCTCGTTGGCGCCATCATGACTATCGGATATGGCGGGTTGTACGGTGCAGATGACGGCCGCGACCCCGCTCGTGAGGCTGCAGTCCTCGGTATCCCGGTCCGATTCATCTCCGTGGTGATCGTCGCGTTCGGTTCAGTGGGGGTTCTCGCGTTCGCGATCACCGCACCGGACCTCTTCCTCGCCGAACTCTCACCGACTGACCGTCTGCACGTTACGTTACGGGCGCTCAGCGTCGCCTCGGTCTTCAGCGTGGTTGGTGCGGTGACGACGGACAGTCTGTTCTGAGGGCTACCGTTTTCACGAACGCCCGACCGACGTACCCCAAACGTCGCATCTCGTAGGGAAGTGGTAACTCGCTTGGAAGGATTCCGACGAATCGATTGTAGAGGCCCTCTGAGACTAATCTGTTCCTGACGGCTCCCGCATTCCCGCCGGCTGGACAGCTACCGTCAACCTCTGACCGCCGTCTGGCGTCCACGTGGACACCTGTCCGCTGACCCGGAAGGCAGCGTTACCAGCCAGACTACGTCGATCGCAGCCCGGTCGATTGATCACGTGAAGCGGCTCTCTCCAGCGCTCCCGGAGATTTCGGCGAGGTCGGCATAGACCTCGGCGATGCGTTCGCGGATGAGGCGCCCACTCACACGAGGGTCGAAGTGGTCTTTGTTCGGCGACCAGTCGCTGGCGTTGTAGAAGCCGTCGCGGTCGTCCTCGACCCCCTCTGGGGGGACGAGTTCGTCAGTGTGCTCACGGTACAGATCGAACGCCGTCCGGGTGTACTCGTATTGGTACCGTGTGTCTTTGTTCACCTTACAGATGCCGTGCTGTAACAGTTGCTGGAGCTGTTCGGGGAGGATGCCCGACGAACCGTGGAGGACCAGAGGCGTGTCGAGACCGTGGTCGCGGAGCTCTTGTCTGATGTCCCGAGCGATATCCGGACGGAGTTCGAGGTCCTGCCCCTTCGCGACCCCGTGTTGGGTCCCGACCGAGATCGCGAGCAAGTCACAGCCGGTCTGGTCGACGAACTCGACCGCCTCCTCGGGGTCGGTGTAGAACGCCTTCTCCGAGACGATTTCGTCCTCGACGCCTTTGATACGGCCCAGTTCGGCCTCGACCAAGATATCGTGGCCGGCAGAGTTGATCATCTCGACCACTTGGCGACTGGTCTCGATGTTCTCCTCGAACGGTTCGTGGGAGGCGTCGATCATGATTGACGACGGGATGTCCAACTCGACCTGTTTCTCGATGAACTCCATGTCGGTCTGGTGGTCCATGTTGAGAAAGACACCGACATCGTACTGTTCGGCGATGACCTCGATGTATTCACCCATGGCTTTCAACCCCGCGACGGGGTCGCCGTTGCCGGCAAACGAACAGGCTCCGCTACTCAACTGTAAGAGCAAGTCGGAGTTTACTTGCGAAGCTCCCTCCATGAGCCCCATCATCACGTTCGGCTCGGCGATGTTGCTCGCGACGAGACCGAACCCCTCTTCGAGCGCCTCGTCGTACACCGCACCCAGCTCGGTACCGCTGTGGAATGACATCGTGAATTACCCCGACTACAGTGTCACGTGACTCTGTAATAATTCATGTGGAAAATGACATATTGTTGGTATTGGCACGCACATATATGCCGGCCGTGGGAAGCGCGCGGTAGCCTCCCGTCGGATCCGACTTTTGTCGTCGGTCTTCTCTTGGCGACCTCCGCTCCAGTCGAAGACGTGAGAACGTAATGAAGTGAACCCGATCGTCGTTGTCGTCTGTGTAATCGAACGCCGTTAGAATCACCGCGTTTCTCTCGAACGCGCCATCACCCATCGTATCCGGTCGACCGGCCCCACGCCAGCGGTCGATGGCGTCAGTGACACGAGCTAACTCCTGTGTGACCACCCGTCCGACACCGAGGTTGAGGTGACGACCTCGGAGTCGGGATTAAGCGTCTAGCCATTCAAAACCACCAGTGCTGTCTATATCCACACTTACACCTCTCACGGAAGCCTCTTTGTCCCTAGAGCGTTGACCACCTCGTGGATTCACGACACCGAAGAAGTCGGAGGAACGAGACGGACCTCTTTATAAGACGAATTCATATGCTCTATATACTTTATTATAATTTATATATAATATATAAAAATAACTATAGTATATATTTACTACTCTAGTTAATAATTCATGTAGGTGGGGCATTACAAACATACGTGTGTAACCCTCGTCTCGTACTCTGATTTACTATACGAGGCTAATATGAGCGTTGCGAATTACAATCGTACAGCTGTAATGGCATTTTCGTCATATGTATTAACGTTTGAAATTTTATATAGATATCTATAATTATGTTATCTGCAGAAACTGTAACCTGCAGCAGAACACGCTTCAGCGAGAGTTCGGACGAGTATCTCCCACTCTCTCGGCCGACGTCGCACCGCTGACTGCGGGGGATTCGGTCGACTAACTAGATGGATTATGACACTTCTCGGCTCGAGAAACGAGTCTCGGGAGGGGAGAGACCCGTAACTCACTCGCTCAACGCGCTCTCCACCCGTTCGACGAGTTCTTCGTTGCCGAGGAATGTCGGCGTTCGCGCATGCAGCCCATCAGGGTCGACGTCGAGCAACGACTGTTGTCCGTCCGTAGAGCCGCCTCCGCCCGCCTCTATGAGGTACGCCAGTGGCGCGGACTCGAAATGAACTCTGAGTTTCCCCTCGGGGTTGCTGGTCGTCGCCGGGTAGCCGAACAGTCCTCCATACTCCAGTACCTGTGCTAAGTCGGCGACCGTCGCACCGCCGTAGCGAAGCTTCAGGTCGTGCTCTAACTCTCTGGCGAGGGCATTGAACGTATCAGTACGTTCACTCGTCTTACCGGCGAGCCCGATCACGGTCGGTTCGTCGGGGATGGTAAACGTCCCCCACTGTTCACTGAACCCGTCGCGGAGGAGGAACTCCTGGACGACCTCACGGTCCTCGCGGGCGACGGCCATGGTCGTGTAGGGACCGTACAGTACCATCAGTGAAGCGACTAGTTCCCGACCGGACGCCGGCAGTTCCGCGTCGTAGACGCCGACGATAGTGCCCACCGAGTTGTTCGAGGCCAGGTTCGACGACCCGTCGAGCGGATCGATCGCGATGCTGTAGCCATCGCCGCAGTCGACCACGTCCTCGCGCTCCTCACTGGCGTACGCGCCGACACACTCGAGCGCCGAGAGTTTGTCGAAAAACAGGTGGTCGGCCCAGATATCAGCCTTGATCTGGTCCTCTCCACTCGGGTTCGTTCCTGGGCCGGACCCGGCGTGATCCGCGAGGTGCGTGTTCACGTAGTGGGCCGTGTTCTGGACCGTCTGAACCACTCCGTCTAGTTCGTTCATGTATACCCTCTCCGTCGTGTGTGACACTGACCTCGCATATACTCTATCGATATTCAAGCAACATTAGAGTATTGATTAGACGGATCGGTGACTGGTCTGCCGTCTCGTCCTACAGATTTCTCGTGGTGTGAGAGACGTTTCGGTGTGGAGGTCTCACCGCGTCTCGTTCGTTACCCTTGACTCGGGTAGCATGCAGACGCCGTGTAGTGGCCGTGTGAGACGGTTTCGACCCACGGATGTACGTTTCCTCGACAGTGTGACGACCGTACTCGAGTAAAACCGTTCACGGACGGGACTCTAGAAAACGACGGCGTTCGGGCCGGTAGCAGCGTTACGACTGTATCCCTGTTAGGTCACGTTCCAGTTCTCACACTCCTATTCGTTCGACGAACTTGTCGACGTCTGTACGCGCTGTAGTCGTGTTTCCGTGGAGGTACTACTAACGACGTTCTGGAGGCGATGCCGGCAGTCATCCCGAATGTACCGTCGGACATTACGCGCCTTATATGACAGTACAAATAAACGATAGTTATTTTCGCAGGTGCTCAATCGACGGGTGAATGAAATCGATCGACAAACTCATCGAAAGTGCAGAGCAGCTAACGAATCAAGGTCTCTCACAGGGAGAGATCGCGGACGAACTGAACGTCTCGCGTGAGACAGCGAGCTGGCTCGTCGCACAGAGCAGCGAGCAGCCGTCGAAAGGAACGACCGCCGAAAGTCCGGTCGACGTCCACGTCGACTGGAGTGCGATCGGGCGCGACAGCCACCGGTTGAGCCTCCTCGGTGCGATCATGGCGGACCTGCTCTCGAAGGAGGGCGAAGACGTCGACCTCACGGTCGGCATCGGCAAGTCCGGCGCGCCACTGGCGACGGTCATCAGCCAGAAACTCGACACCGACCTCAGCGTCTACATGCCCAGTAAGTACCAGTGGAACGCCGACGAAACCGGATCGGTCACCGGTTCGTTCTCTCAGAACTTCGCGACGATAGAGAACCGGGATTGTTACATCGTTGACGACAACATCGACACCGGTCAGACGATGACAGAGACCATCGAGAGACTCCGCGAGAGTGGTGGTACTCCCCGAGCGGGCGTGGTACTAACGGACAAACTCGGCCAGAGCGAGATCGAGGGCGTCCCGGTGTATTCGCTCATCAAGATGGTCCAGATGGGCGAAGGGTAACGCGGGGCTGGCTCCCTTACCGGCGCTATCCCGTCCGGTCGGCGCCGGCGACGTCCGCGAGTAACGTCAGGAAGTCGTCGACTAAACGCGGAGTCAGGAACTGTTCGCGTACGGTCTCGCGGCCCTGCTCGCCGAGGCGCTGTCGCAGTTGGTCGTCCTCGAGTAACTGGGTCACCCGGTCGGCGGTCGCAGCGATGTCGCTCGGATCGACCAGATAGCCGTTCTCTCCATCGTCGATCTGCAGAGGGATGCCACCGACGTTCGCCCCGACGACCGGCGTCCGTTTCCACAGTGCTCCGAGACGGTCAGCGCGAACCCCTCGCGGAACGACTTCTGGAGCACGACGTCGGCCTCTCGCTGCAAGACGTTGATGCCAGCATCGGGCAGGTTCGTCAGGAGGTGAACGTCGTCATCGTCCTCGGCCACGTCCTCCAGTTCGCGGAACACCCTGATCCCCTCGGGCATCGCACCGACGAGCGCGAGCTGGGCTTCGGGAACCGACTCGGTCACGGTCTGGTAAGTTTCGATCACCCCTTGGGGGTCCTTCCAGGGGTCGAACCGCGAGATCTGTGTCATTAGCGGCCGAGTCGCGTCGAACGGATAGCTCTCGACGTTCGCAGCCTCGGCGGCTTCGCCCGTGAGTTCCTCCAGTGGGCAGTTCTTCTCGGTCAGCGGGTCGATCGCGGGGTAGATGCTCACCTTCTCGACGCCCGAGATCGACTCCCCGTACTCGGGGAGGGTGAACACCGCGCTGTCGATCGGCTCCATGTGCGACTGCGCGAACTCGAGGTACGCAGGCGTGGCGTCCGTGAGGTCGATGTGACAACGCCAGACGAGCGCCGTCTCGGGGAACCGCTCGGCGACCGTCGGCACCATCCCGAGCGTCTGTGGGTCGTGCAAGATGAGTACGTCGTACGACTCCTCCAGAGATTCGGCGTTGCGGACAGTAACGGACCGATACAGCTCGCACATCTCCTCGGTGAGCTCGCTACGCTCACCCTGAAGCCCGTTGTGCATCGCTTTCGTCACGTCGAAGAAGTCTTCAGATGCCTCCATTACCAGCCAGTCGGTATCAACGTTCAGATCGTTCGCGAGCGGTACCACCCCGTGGAGCATCTCCGCGACACCACCGCCGCTCGCTGTCGTATTGACGTGTGCGACACGGAGATCTGTGAGTCCCGCTGCCGTCTCCTGAATCTCGTTACGCTGTTGGTCCGTGATATACGGGTCGTACGCTGACAGAGTCTGCTCTTCGGTGGATGCGTGATACATGGTCCCCGTTCACTAGTAGTCGTTTTTCGACCGGCACACATTACGATTTGGGGTGCTCGAGATGGGTTCGCGGTGCGCCCTCACGGAGAGAGCGTTCTCGTAGATGACGCTCGACGTCCGTCCCGTCGAAAGTACACTCGGTCGATGGGAGACAACACGAAGTGGATAAGAAGCTAGTTCGGGTGAACACGGTCCGGTCGTCTGCCTTCTCACGGCTCGGTCACGACGGCGATTCGTCCGCGAATCGGTTCAGCGCGTACACTGTCCGGAGGATATCACCGGCACGTCCCTCCTCGAAGACGAGTTCGTCGGTAGACTCGACGTGATCGATGACAGCCTGCGAAGCGTGTTCCGGAGCGGCAGCGATCCCCGCGTTGTGTTCCTGCACCCACCGCATGACTCGCAAATCGCTCTTGGAGTCGCCCATGACGATCGCAAAGGGGTCGTCGATGTCGAGTACGTCGAACGCTGCCTCGACACCGACGACCTTGCTCAGTTCGAGACTGCCGATCTCGGCCGCATCACCCTCGTAGTAACCGATATCGATCCGTTCGAGCATATCCTCGAGATCTGGTGGCACCTTAGATGCGGAGACGTCGGGTAGTGCCCCTTCCCGGTCGAGGACTGCCTCGATCTCGGGGTCTTGGTCCGCGTAGTAGGCGCGTGTCCACGTAGAGGTGGTCTCCCGGTCGACATCGCCGATCTGGTCCAGAGTGGAGATCGCGTCGGCCAGGAGGTCGATCTCGTAGACCAACGCCTCGTCGATAATCTCTACTGCGTCGACCGAACCCGTGTCGAAGTTGGGCTTCATCGTGATGTTGAACTCGTTTCCTTGGAGATGACAGCCCTTACGGAGTCGCTCCGGAGCCTGCGAGAGGACGCGTGCACGGACGTCGTCGAAGACCGCCTGAATGTCGTCGTTCAGATCCTCGTAGAGGAGCTGCTTCGTCTGGGCTCCGTGCCCTGGCGTGAAGACGCCGGTCCCGGTCTCGTAGACGATACCGAGGTTCCCCGAATGGACGATCTCACTGCCCAAGCCCTGGATCGCGAACCCTTTGACGTTCTCGAGCGTCTGGCCGGTGCAGATGACGATCGGCACCCCCTCGTCGTAGAACGTGGCCAACAGATTGAGCGTATCGTTGGGAATCTCGTTGTCGGTACTCCCGGTCGAGCGCAACGTCTCGTCCACGTCGAGGACGAACACGTTCACAGACCGACCGTACTTGTTGGAGAGATCGAGTCCGGTGAACGCCTGTTCCTCTCGGGCTCGAGTTGCGAGGTCGGCTAACACGTCCCCGACGTCGGGAAACGCGTTCTCGATCTCGTCTTTCCTTTCGGCGAGTTCCTCGTTGATCTCCTTCCAACGATCGAGCGCGACACGCGATTCCACGAGCGGGAACAGGTCGGCGAGGTCCTGTAATGCACGCAGAGTGTCGGTATCGTGCTCCTCGTACAGTTCGTAGAGCTGATTATATTGCTCCATACACTGGATTGATTAGACAGATAGATAAGTTGTCCCGCTGTTCAGAACCGGCTGCGACGGTCAGATACGGGAAGCTCGTCGGTTGCCGTCGACGGATAGATGTGACGGGCGTGTTGGCTATCCGGACGAGTATGAGGGTTCCGCTGTCTTAGGGATCCTACTTCGCGTACGACGGCGGCATGGGTGGCCGAGGAGTCGACCGGTCGGGTCGGTGGGCTAGGTACGTCGATAGCCTCATCGCCGGTGAGGACACAGAGATCCTCGTGGGCACTATGGTCGAAAACGAGCGGGCCGTAGCGAACATCGAGGACATCCTCGCTGTCCCGAGTCTGGGGTTTGCCTCCGTTGGCCCGGCCGACCTGGCGATGTCGATGTCGGAAAGCGATCCGTTGGCGAAGCATCCCGAAGCCGTCCAGTCTCCGATCGACCGCACGCTCGACGCCTGTCTGACAGCAGACGTCCTGATCGACCGCATTCGGAGCAGTGTGGAGGAGACACGCACGGCTCCCGACGCGGGCTACCAGATCGTCCGGACCGGTGGCGACGTCGAATCGACGCGCACGGTCCTCGGAGACCGACTAGACGAACTCGACCCGACCTGAGTCGGACACAGAGTTCCCGCTACTGTTGCTCGTAGAACGAAACGACCGTCGACGCTGTCGCCGTCAGTACCGTCGCTGACGCTGATCCGTTCGACGCTTCCTCTCTTTCTTGTGCATCTTTTTCCGAGAGCCGTGGCCTCTGTAACGACGGCACCGCGTCGGTGGTCTCTGTCGACTCTGTCGGACGAAGCCGAGGAAGCCAGTAATGGTTGCTGACCGCGACTCCCCCGGCTCCGTTGATGAACTACAAACGCCTGTCAATACAAGTTTTGGGGCGGTCACGGGACTGTACTTTCGCACCGTTACCGCGACTGTTCTGTCACGTCTTTCCGACGAAGTGACTCACCGCCAAACCCAGTGACGAGCTCGAACGTAGTGCCTCTGTCGGGCGGTCTCTTAGAGACGTTCGGAGTCACTCGTCGCGGTCCCAGTCCTCGACGCGTGAGACGGCCTCACCCCAGCGCTCGTACTTGATCTCAAAAAAAAAACCATAACAAATATTCGCGTTGGTTTATTTTCAGAACTGAATGGTTATAAATAGATAACCGACCTGTACAACAGGGTGGGTTGCAAGAACCGTCTCCTACAAAGGATGATTCCCGACGAGAGCGGCTTGTGGTCACTTCCCCGACACTGTTCAGATTAGAACTAAAGGGCATGGCGGAGTGATTTGTTAGCATTCTGTTTCAGAAAATCCGCTGTCGAAGGAGTGCTATGAACTGCTTCGAGTTAGGTTTGGAGAGCGAGAAGCGACCCCTCTGCGGGCGACGAAGCTCGGTATTCGGCTCTATCTGTCAGGACTATCGGTTTAACTTGCTGTCTCGGAGCTCGAAGGTTCGCTGTTGACCGTGCCCCACGTAACCGTTCACGATTGAGTTCAGGACTACGTCCATCTGTGTTCGGTTAAGAACCGACATCGAGAGACGGCGCTCTCTTAGCTAAGTTATCGTTGTCGACCGCGTGGAGAGAAAATATGTTCGAAGCGCTCTCCCCAGACCTCATACGACGGCGGCTCACACCCCTCTCTCCAGCAGCGCTTATCGAAGACATCGCGCAGGTGCCAGTCGGCACTGGCACCTGCTGATGCTGGCCTACAGTCTCCTGAAGCTCGGAATTGCAGACAGCGCTCCCGGAACGGTTGTTTCACGAGCAAGTTCGCTTCGCAACGACGTCAAACGTTCTTTCCGTGAAAGCGTTCAGAACCTTCTAGCGTGGACACTCGATAGTGAACACCGGAATATCGACCAGCTAATGCAGGAGATTGAGGCGCTGTTCGTCTCATGTGCGAAGTCGAGTAGATAAGAAACCAACAAGTCGAAGAGCTATAGTAGTTAGCAAAAGTAATTGCTCACATCTGGAACAGAGATTCTGTTGAGTGCGTCATCGATCGCAGCGTTAACTTCGTTCAGAGTATGATAATCAAATCTTCTTGGAATTATTGACACAGTACGAGAATGAACTGCTTCGCGTGATCGCCGGTTGCGTATTCTTCGAATCGCGAAAAGAACCGATCATCGGGCTGGTGGTCGCGCCCAGCAAACACGTCCGATCACGTTGTTCAGAGAGTTCGACCGACGGATGCGTGCCACACGAAAACCACGCGGCACGCGGCTCAGCTTGCACGGGTTTCTTGATTTGGTCGAAACAGACTACCGTTTCGCCCCTCTCTCGTCGCTTCTTTTGAGTTCGTTATGAGACGCGTCTCGAGCTTCAGGCTCATCTTCTGCTGCTGTTCGACGAGGCTTTTGGTAACTCACTCCTGCCTCTTTCATCAACCGCCGGCAACTCGGGGTTGAGTAGTCAACGTCGAACGTGTCTTCGAGAAATTCGTCGAGAAGCGCCGGCGTCCACGCCGGCGCGTCGATTCCTGCTTCAGCTGGTGGCTGCCGATGTGTTTTTCTAACTTCCTCTGTTGCTTCTCGGTGATCTTACGTGGTCTTACTGACCGGGAATCGTCCTGAACAGCCTGCTCAAGCTGCTCGAAAGCGAGCCGCTTGAGCCAGCTGTAAACCGTTCGTCTCTGCACACAGTACCACTCCGCAAGCTCGGTTTGTGTAAGCTGTTTTCGCCCGCACTCGGTGCCGTGAACCGTTGTGTCGGCTTGTTTCCCACAACTTTCTCAAGTGCTTGTTGAAGTTCCTCGACAGAAACATCGTCGAGATGAACCACGAATATCCTATCAATTGAGTAGAAGTTTCTAACTCCTACTATAGTGTGATCGAAAAGCGAAATCTCCTGATTCCCGTACCGCTCGAAGTGGCTGCAAATGGCCGTAAAGACTGCTGAATCGATCGGCAGAATACTGAAGCTCTCTAAACGCTGGATACCTGCAAGTACGTTTACAGCAGCCGTATGGCCGACACGATACAGTATGAGCGTCGCCGATTCGGCGAGGACATAGCGACTCGTGAAGAGTCAGCCATACGAAACGTCGTTGGACTGAATGGCTTGGAAGACAGCATCCGCGGCAGCGCGATTCGCGTCGTCTTCGAGGATAATCGTCTCAGTATACTGCCCCCGGTCGTTTTGGTCTCGCTCGTTGCTCCGACACTCGCAAACGACTTACCGAGCTGTAAGCCTATTACTGCACACAATCGGTTAGCGATAGATTTGACATCAGCCATCGGCTTCGATTGAAGTCGTAGCACTGACTGTGTCGACGAGGCAGCGTGTCTCTTCGTGGGAGCGAAATCACGGACTGGAGCCGATATCTGTTCGTACTCCATCCCATTCGGAAGTCGACACCGTGTTCGTGACTCTATCTGGGCCAATGAGAAATGGTGCACCATTCATAACGTTCTTTAATGTAGAATACACAGGTGACATTGATGCACTACTCCGAAACGTTCCAGTTGTTCGGGCAAGCGTTCACGTTCCCAGCAGACCAGAATACCGTCGTTGAGCAGTTAGGAGATGTTGAGTTGACGGCCCCGGCTGGCGACGCCGTCACAGTCCAAGATGTTCTAGAACGAACTGACGAAACCACGTATCACTCGCGAGACGATCTCTATGCCTCGCTGGTTGGAAATCTCGAAGATGTCTTTATCGGACGAAAATACTACGACGACCGCTCAGGCCTCGGATCGAGTGTGCAAGATATTCGAGGAAGCGATATGTCGGTGTAACGCTGCCGACTCACTGTTCTTCGCGTGGGTTCCCCCGGTGGGCCACGACCTTCAGTGTCTTCGCCAACCTGCTCGATGAGCCCGTGGTCGCGAAGGCGCCCGAAGAGATGGGTGCGTGAACCACCGGACACATTGGCGTAGCTGACGAGTTTGCCGACCGATACGGACCCACCGTAGTAGACGATGCCTTCGAGGATCGTTTTGTCTGTCCCTATCACATTCTTTATGTTTCCAGAATCGTCTTCGGTGACGTCCATCTGTGAGTCACTCCGAACACGAATATGCTAACAACTATCCGATTATAATCTATTAGTACCCAACCGCCGACACGATAAGGCGGGGGTAGAGGTGAGCGCTGGCCAGAGTGGGCGTCGACCTGGCGGTGCCGAGTGACTGGGTATCGACGACGAGTATCTCGGACAGTTGATACATTTGAAGCGGGGTGTCAGGCGAGGGCTCGAGTGGGGGGTGTCGATCAGGTGCAACAAGCGAGATAGGGGTGAGTGCACCCTGGCGGCGACGCCAACTTGGCGACGACACACATCGCGAGTGAGGAGGAGGCGACGCCGGAGACTTGGCTCCGCGCGCACGACGTGTAGGCGGCGGCGACGGCCGCAATCGTAGTGGCCTATTGGAGACCACTTCCCACAAGTACACCAACGAGTGCGACCACAGATGTAACCGCAACCGTGAGCAGAACCAGTACCAGACATCGCGAGTAGCGAGTGGAGTCCCACAGGTCAGCACCGAGCTCAGCCGTACGTGGCAGCAGATACCCGACGACATAGCGGTGGAAGCAGACACCAAGAAGGCTGCATCGAGGTGACACCAGGACCGACACTCACCAGCAGTGTGTGACGAGTGACATACGGAGGACGCCTCCCGTCGGGGTCTCTGAGTGAGCGGATCGTCCGGAGGCGTCGATTCCAATTGTGAGAACTGTCCGGGAGGCGTGCGCTGCACCCGTGATCGTCGGCGGCAGGGACAGCTGTACCCCTCGTCGTCGGGATCCTCCATGCAGTTACCGGCCGCATCGACTCGCTTTGTAGGTTACTCATGGTGAATTCTCTGCTGTGACCTGCTGACGTGGTCTACGACACCATCACCGGCGTTGGCACTGTATGCTACCGTGGGCGTCTTCCTGAGGCAGTGTGAGCCGTCTGATGCAGTAGCTGGATCTCTGTTCGACAGTGAGTGAGAGATGCCCACTGCACTGTCGTTGACGCCGGCAACCAGAGCGACGACAGCGATACCCACACAGAGGCAGTGAGAGCGCTCCCTGAGTGGCGCTGCGGTTGGAAGTTAGCTGATAGGCCAACCCAAACAATCTCCTATCGCGGCTGCCTACAGGAACAGCAATGCAGAATCCAACCACCTCACTGACACCGTCACAACGAGCGGCATTCGACCAGCTCACACGGAACATCGATGATGAGACCGAGCCGATCACCCCCGAGACAGCAGTTGCATACATTGCTGAGGAGGGGTTTGAACGACCAGAGGCACAGGATCTCCTCGAACAGTTGTTGCTGAAGGGGTATCTGTACGAATCCACAGACGGCCTTAAAATCACGAAGTGATTCCGACGTAGATGCGGCCTCGAGTGGGTGTCCTGCTGGGGCATCTCGTCGCAATCAGCCATACCCGAAGTGGCCAAACCTCACGTAACCCGAGTGGCTGCTGGTAGGGCACACAGGCAGTCACTTGTGATCCGTGATTCAGTACTGATTCCGGAGTGTCCACGCTGCTTGTCCACACCCGGGCTACAATCAGCGCTACTCGTTGCGTCGTACTGCATCTGCGAGGA
This sequence comes from Halogranum amylolyticum, assembly GCF_900110465.1. GTDB lineage: Archaea > Halobacteriota > Halobacteria > Halobacteriales > Haloferacaceae > Halogranum > Halogranum amylolyticum. Next base: position 60,280 of record NZ_FODV01000014.1, on the reverse strand, counting down.
ACTGCCACAACTGGCCAACACACGTAACCGAGCGAGGGACGAATCTGTTACTGCATTCTCCCCTCTACCGTGATCGCGGCCCCGGAGAGGGTGGAATGCACATGGCATTCCGGTTTCCACGACGCCCTCTGGCCCAGGGCGTTTTCTAATTGTCAGGCGCTAAAACCCCGTTCTTCAGGGCGGGGATACAGCGCCGTCTTTGGTTGTGAACTCTGTGACCCGAACGTACAAGTGCTCACACGACGTTTCTGTGACTGTCGTTGCGATGGTTCCTCCATCGTGATTGACTGTCCGAAAACTGGCAGTTGACTTGGTGTTTGCCTCATCAAAACGTAAGCCTTCGGACGACCCAACCGACACAAAATAATCAGATACCTCTGAGTCCTCGTGGAGAGGATAGGAGTAACGGTAGCGTGGCCCTGCCAGCACTTGTCGGGTGTTAAACCGTAACTCTCCCAACTCAGCGGGCCTTTGCTCGTGGGAAGCCCCGCCGTTTACGGCGGGGAGGAGGTCACCCCCAGAATATACTGCGTCGAATCCAACTCACGCCAGCGTGGCTTCTGACAGCAACGAGGGCGGTTTAACTGGCCATAGAAGCACTGTCTGCCGTTCGGTCAGCTACTGGGTTCACCGGACTGGGTGAACAACGCTATGAGTGTATCCCGCCGTAGAACCCGCGCGTGAAAATTGTCGGTGGTACCCTCGGCGACTGCTGACTGTCTGTGAGATGAGGCATGTGTCACACGAGCAGTCAATACCTGCGCTCGCGTTTCAAATCTCTCGAGAGAGACTCGGCCTCTGAAGCAGGCGACTGCTGGCAGCGACCAGAGCAGGTTTGATCGGCACCGTCGCCGCGTGGGAGACTCGCGAGCGGCGATGTCGACACCACGTGTATTTGGCATCGTGGGCGACACCCCACTTGAAGGCGACCACACTCTCCGGGAAGGAACTAGAGCAGAACAACCTGAGAAAGAACTCATGCCGCCATGGGAAGCGACGGAGGAAGAACAGACTGAGGAGGAACTTACGCCACCGTGGGTAGAGTGAGAACTCGCTGCAACGCGTCCTCTCGAATCACAACCTACTTGCGTCGGCAACCGACCTGACACCCCAACGTGGCGACGACTGTGGACACCCGAATACGTGGCGTCAGTGTGGCACAGGCGGCCACAAGCAACGCCAAATCGCTCGACGACGCGAGCGACAATCGGTTTAGTAAGCCAGACCTCGAAACAAATCTAAATCTAAACTAGATTAATCTATACTATATAATTACGAAATAATGTAACAATACCCTTGTTCAGTCTCGGACAAATATAATTGTGAAAACCAATTCAGTTTACAGATGCAGTGACGGACACTATTACGGTGACGTAGAGATCTGGGAACGGCTTGAATCAGGGACGTGGACACCCTGTTGTTGGGATCCGGAGTTGGGAACGGAGTGGATGGAAACAGCAGACGGCGAGCTACTGGTGCTTGAGCCGATTGCCCGAAGTGCTCTTCCCGAGAGAGTGTCAACCGAACGTGTTGCTGCCGGGACCGCTGTGAAACCGAGTCCAGCTACCGAGAATTTCTGAGTTGGGCGGGAGTGACTGTGTCGGAGCCACGATCGGTCTCCAGGACACCTGTACAAGTCGTCTCATCTGTCAGACGATAGGGCCGACACCCAACTGTGGCGACGCCCGTAGACACCCGCATGCACGTCGTCGGTCTCGCTGCGGGTGCTTACGTGAGCAGCGCCGCGAGCTCGTCGAGCACCGCCGCGTCGTATGCGCGACTGCCGTCGCGATTCGCGCTGGAGCGCTCGGTGTAGCACTCAATGATCTCACAGTCGACCAAGAGGGGAATCAAGCGGCCGAACGGGCAGGCTGGGAGGAGTGGGTTGTCGAGATGGGGGTCTAGTTAGCGGCCCGTGGGATAGAGACGCGTGGCGTTGTTGAGTGCGGTTTTAAGGAGTGGGAGGTGGCATCGGAGGGTGCTATAGTGTTGGGGCGAGCGTGCTTCGAGGGCTGCGAGCCGGGTGGTGAGCGACGACGCCATCAGTGGGTTTCTGAGTCGTCGTGCGTTCGTGTGGCTCTGTGTTGTGATGCATGGGTGCTGGGCGTGCGTCGGTGGCGGCGAGTATACCCGCGTTAGAAGCGGTAGGTGACGATCTCGGCTGCGCCACACGCTGGACAGTCAGCGTCCGTGGCCGTGCACGTCGTCCCACAGTGGCGGCATTCATAGACGACGGTGTCTGTCGACAGCAGCTGTGTGAGCCGACTACGGAGCGTGTCACTGCTCGACATAGCTGCGTGTCTATTCGCATCCCTGCTAAGTGTTTCTCTCCCGACTGTCGGGTGTGCGGATAGTGAGGTGGGAGGGGTCAAGCGGGGCAGGACAGCTCTTGTGATTCACAACGGTGTTTTTGGGCTTTCTGGCGGGGATTTGAACCGGTTGTGCATGGCCACTGGGGCGACGAGTGGGACTTGGAGATTTTTTGAGGACTGCGGAGTGTTCGATGGTGTTGTGAATGTCGGCTATGAGATACCTACCAGTCTACCGTCGGGCATATGGGTGCCGGTTGGCGCTCTAGAATCTCGTTACAGAGCATTCACCGTGTGGCCAAACAAGCAGTTATACAGATTTCACATATTCGAAGCGCACTCCGCAGACAGACCGTACCTGGTGTGGATACACGAGGTACAGGTACGATCATTCCGTCTCGTTCGTGTCGGCCGAGACGGTAGTCTCCAACACGACGGTCGGCCAGACGCGCCAGATCGCAACTCCCAGTGCGCACAGCCACCAGCCGAGCAGTCCGAGCACGTTCAACGACGTACTTCCGGCGTTCACTGCCGCTCCGCCGACGACGCCGACGGCCTCCGCAAGGACGAGCCCTCGAAACGCACTGTTCGGACTGACCGCGAGAAGGGCGGGAACGCTCTCTGGAGAGAAGATGCCCGATGCGAGACCGGCTATCAGCGTGGTGTCGATACCGACGACGAACGCTGCAACGAGTGCAGTCGCGAGCGCAAACGCTGTCCGGAGTGTTCGTGCCGCAGCCGACACGGCCAGTGCGACCGCGAGGGTCACGAGCGTGAACCACGCCGAGAGAACGACGAAACGGACGAAGCGAAGCCCGGAGTCGGCAGCTTCGTTCTGGGCGAAGAACGTCGGCTGGTCCGCAGTGAGGACGGGAACGAGTAAGCCAGCGACGAACAGCGAGCCGACGACGAGGCCGACGAGGACGACCGCCCGTCCGAGGTAGACGCCACCGACGTAGGCGACGCGGTTCACGTCGAAGGTTCGGAGCATATCGAGTTCACCAGTGAGTCTGTCGTCGAGGATCGACCGGTATCCGAACGCGAACGCCAACAGCGGAATCAGCAGCTCCGAAAACGTGAGCAAGTCGAGGGTCAGCGGGACGAACCCGCCACTGCCGCCCGTTCCCGCCCACGTGACACCGACGATACTCACGAGATAGACCCCAGCGAGTGCGAGGAGTGCCGGGGTTCTGACGACCGTTCGGAGTTCGCGCGTCGCGACGACGAACAGATCGTTCACGATCCCTGTCGTGTCGTCGACGGTCTCACGGACGCTCACGAGTTGGTCACCTCCGGCGATCGCCCCGATCGAACTGTCGATTCCTGTTCGTCCCCCTGCACCGTCGCGAGGAAGGCCTCGACGAGCGTCTCGCTCCCGGTCGACGCGAGCAGGTCGGTCGGTGTCCCCGAGAGGACGAGTTCACCGCGGTCGAGCAGCACCACGACGTCCGCGTACTTCTCGACAGCTTCGAGGTTGTGTGAGGTGACGACGATGCCAGTCCCGTCGTCTGCAAGCGAGCGAAGTACACCGAACAGCCGTTCGACCATGGCAGGGTCGAGCCCGCTTCCGGGTTCGTCGAGCACGAGAACCGACGGCTGACCGAGAATCGCCTGGCCGAGTCCGAGGAGGCGCGTCATCCCACCGGACAGCGACCCCACGGTTCGCTCAGCGACGTCGGCGAGTCCGACCCGTTCGAGCGTCTTCGTGACGTCGTCGTCTGCCGTCGTGTCGTCGACGAACCGCGCGTAAAACTCGAGTGTGTCGTGGGCAGAGAACCCCCTCCGAAACGACGGCCGCTGCGGCAGGTAGCCGACGGCCCGTCGATCGGTCGCTGTGTCCGACGTGGACGCGACTGTGACCGTCCCTCGATCGGGGGCGCGAACGCCAGCGAGTGCTTCCATCAGTGTCGATTTTCCGGACCCGTTCGGCCCGATGACGACCACTAACTCACCACGGCCGACCGTGAGCGAGACGCCTTCGAGGACGGATACGTCGCCGAACGACCGAGCGAGGTCAGTCGCCTGGAGAGCGACAGCTGTCTCTCCGGTGGTGGCCGACCGACCGTTCCCCAGCGACGTCGACTCCGAAGCCGAACTGGCGCTCTCCTCGGTCATGCTGCGGTACCTACTGTCGCGTTCGCTCTCGCGTCGGTGACGCGTTGTGGATGGAACGGCTCCGTCCGTGGTGCGGTGTCGATCACGCCCGACTTCCGAAGACCGGAGACGACGTCGCGGACGCGCCGCAGCGTCGCCGCTGCAGGCGACTGGGCGAGCGTCGTCCCACCCGACGTCGTGCCGAGTCGACTGTCGACCGGTCCCGTCGGTTCGTACGCCCGGTCGTAGATGCCGTTCCCGTCACCGTCGGGTATCGGAAGCGGCCCCCAGTAGTTGCCGACGTCGCGATAGGTCCACGTGCGGAGCGGGCCGAGCTGTGAGTCGACCGGTTTCGTGTTGTTGACGACGTCGTTGCGGAGGACCCAACTCGCTGGCAGGATCTCGTTGGTTCTGATACCGAGCTCGTTACCGACGATGACGTTGTCCATGAACACGTTCTGGTCGCCCGTCACTTTGAGTCCGTTCTGATTGTCTATCATGGTGTTGTTCGCGTACAAAGAGGTACTGCCGGCCGAGACGATACCGACGGCGCTGTCGCGGACGTCGTTGTGGACGACGAGGTTGTCTATCGGCCGACCCATCACGATTATCCCTGTCTGGGTATCGCGGGCGTCGTTGTGCGCGACGAGCGTCCGCGAGGTGTACATTTCGTGGACACCGTAGCGGCCGCCTCTCATTCGGTTGTGGCGGATGACGCTACCATCCGCCCGGTGTGTGTAGACGCCGTCGCGACCGTCACGGAACGTTGAGTCTTGGACGACGCTCTGACCGTTGATGAGAATCGCCCCCATGAAGCCTTCGCTCGGCGTCGGTGCACCGTCGACAGTGACGTTGTCGATGACGCTCCGGTTGCTCTCACGGACGATGATGCCACTTGCACTGGTCTCGATGTGAACGTTCGAGACCACGGCGTTGGCCGACCCGTCGAACACGACTGCTGCATCACCGTATCCGTACGCGAGTTGCACATTCGTGTCCCAATCGGCGGATCTGTTCGTCTCCCCGGGACCGCGGCTCCCGACGTCACCGACGCCCGCAATCCGGAGATTTTGAACCGCCACGTTGTCCGCACGAGCGTGAATGACACTCCCGTCTCCGTCACCTGAGAGGACGGTCTCGTTGCCCGCCCCCGCGATCGTGAGTGGTTTCGTGACGACGAGTTCGCTCGTCTCGTACCGACCGGGCGGGAGATAGACCGTCGTGTTCGGCGGTGCAGCGGCGACTGCAGCTGACACGTTCGGGGCGTCTGCGCCGACGGTGACCGAGCGTGGTCTGTCGAGGGGCGTCCGCGAAGCGGCCACGGTCTGATTTGCCCACGTCTGCTGCGATGCGGCCATCTCGTCGAAGCGAGTCAGCCGACGTTCCAGTGGCGCGTCGGCACGAGATTTCAGCGTCTCCCAGTTGACGACGTCGCCACCGTGGGCCTCAGCGAACCGCTCGGCGTCGCCGCGGTTGGAGAACGGGAGCACTGCCGGTCCGGACGGAACTCGTGCCTCGCTCCCGACGACGAAGACGGCTCTGTCGGCAGCGACCCACCCGACCGCTCGTCCCCGCTCGGGAACGACGAACCCGTCGTCGGTGAGCGTCGGCGTCACCGTCGAGAAGTCTGACACGTACACGGCCAGCGGCGACCCGAACTGTCGCTCGGTACTCGGATCGACGAGCTCTGACGCGACCATCTCAACTCCGTAGTAGCCGACGACGTACCGGTAATTGGAGTAAAACACCTCCGCTTGCGGAATGACGAACCCCTCCTGGAGGGACCGCTGAATGTCGACACCGGTTCCACCGGCGTCTACTGTGTCCTCGAACGGCACTGGTCGCAACTCTTCCCCACCGACCGGTGTCAGAAGAAAGGAGAACGCCGACACGAGCAGGACTGCCGCGAGTATCCCGCTCACCCAGCGCGTCCCAGTCGGGGTCAGCAGTGACATCTTACCGCTTACCCAGGCCGGCGATGACTTCTGGGGTGACTTCGTCGTGCGTTACTAGATTACCGCCGTATTCGGATTGGAACGACTTGGCGTCCGACTCGTCGGTGAACCCGATGAGATCCTTCCCCATCGCCCCTTCGACTGCAGATCCGGCGACGTAGGTGACGTCTTCGACGCGGGCAAACGCCTCTTTCTGAGGGTGTGTGGAGATGAGTGTACTCCCCCGTTCTTCGGCGAGGCTGTACTCGACGCTCGAGTAGTCGGTGACGTAGAACGCCGTCTTCTCCCATCCTTGGTTCTGGCGCTCGAAGTCGTACTGATACGCTTCCCACGTACTGTCGAAACGCGCAGGGTTGTCGTGTCCTTCGGGACTCTGCTCGGCGTAGAAGATCTCCGTGGTCGGCCCTGGGTGCTGACTGATAACCATCCCACAGACGTCGCACGTGGCGTCGTCTGGAAGCGTGATCGCCGCCGGAACCTCGGCGTCGCCGTTCTCACCGTTTCCGAGACATCCTGCGACGGAAGAGAGCGCAACGGTCGCCCCCGCCAGTAACGCCTGTCGCCGACTGTAATGTCCTACAGGGCATCGATCTCGCGGAGCCATATCCTGTGTAGGGCGTTTGGTAAACAAATAGCGTCTGGTTTACGCATCGAACCGATTCGAACACCGTCGGTTCGTAGGTTTGTCTCGAGATGCCACTCATCACAGAGAGTGCCGGCACGACAGTTCGGGATGGAAGGTCGCCTCCGTGGATTGATACCAGTGGACAACAAGACTAGAGACATATGGATTTCGACGAGTTCACGGGTACGATACAGCACAGACTCGAACTTCCGGGCACGGGGGAGACGGTGCGTGCGATTCGAGCAACACTGACGACACTCGGAGCACGGATTCCGAAAGACGCAGCCGAAGATCTCGCTGGGTCGCTTCCGATGGAGATCGACTGGTATCTGACCGGCGCCGTCCACGAACACGGACAGCGATTCGACTGGCAAGAGTTTCTCGCTCGCGTCAGTGAAACCGAGAAGGCGGAGCCAGCTGACGCCGCCTATCACGCACGGGTCATCGTGGACTTCGTGAGTACGTTGGTTCCACCGTCCGATTTCCAACAGCTCCGTGATCAACTTCCGGAGGGAGAAGACAGAGAGAACTGGCGCAAACTCTTCGAGATGGTCGATACTGGTGGCTGGAGCGACGCGAATGAGGCACAGACTGGCGGCGGTCCACAACCAGAGAACGAATCGGAGCAGTGAGAAACGGCGTGGAGCGACAGCTCCAAGACGCCGGGGAATCGTCGACTCCGAGGTCGACAACCGATAGTGGTGGGATGGCGGAGTGGACAAACGTGCCTGCTTGGAAAGCAGGTGGCCTCGCGGCCTCGTGGGTTCGAATCCCACTCCCACCGTGTGGCTCGTCGGCGACGACGTCGTCTCACGAGACAACGCCGGTAGTAACCATTTTCGACACTATGGCTCTGCGAGCGGAGATTTTGCGCAAATATCGGCTTCTCAGGATTCCTCACGCCGATTAGTTCGTTCCCTCTCGCGCACCCGTTGCGTGTCAATTCTGAGTTTGGGGAACTAATTCTTTCGTATCAGACACCTAACTTCACAACGTTCGAGCATCGTGTTGGTTAATCTCGGGATGGAAACAACCAAACACGAGGACGTGCCAAACAGTCGTTTCACCACGTGTTCGATCTGTGGGGCACGAGTGTGAACACGAAGTGACCCTCCAACAGCACATCCTGATTGGACACCGGAAGAGCACCGTGACGGACGAGGTGCTTTCGGCCGTGCGAGACTCCTCCCAATAGCCAATGTCGAAAACAGCCAACGGTCGATCGGCCGGACTGGACGAAGTGAGCGGCAAAGAGAGTCCCTATCCGAAAAACGAGGATGGACACTACATCTGTCACAGGGAGTGTGTCGATGGAAGTGCCTGTCAGCAAGTCGTGAATCTCCCGGGAACCGCCTGCTACGACTACTTCGGACAACCACCACTGCAGCCGGACGACGAGGAAGACGAGCCGTCGACTCCCGAGTGACCCGTCTCTCGTGGGTGGAAGTGCTCGAATCGAGGGGTTCACCCTCACGATTTATGGGGAGTTGCGACTTTTATCGTTTGGAGCGTTGCCAGACCGCTTCGGTTGATGTACGATGTACGACACGATTCTTGTGCCGACAGACGGGAGTGCGAGGGCGGAAGCAGCAGTGCAGCATGCGCTGAACCTCGCGACGACGTTCGGGAGTCGCGTACACTTCCTGAGTGTCGTTGACGAACGGTCGTACAGTACGACCTTCGCAGACGTCGACCCCGTCGCTCGAGGGCAGCGCGAACGGTTCGAACGACACGCCACCGAAGCGGTCCGAACACTCGCGACGCAGGCAACCGAACGCGGTGTGACGTACCGTACAGCGGTCGAACACGGCGTTCCCCACGAGACGATTCTCTCGTACGTCGACGAGCACGACGTCGATCTGATCGCGATGGGAACGCACGGTCGAACTGGACTCGATCATCTACTCCTCGGCAGTGTGACCGAACGAGTGGTACGAGCGAGCGACGTCCCCGTCCTCACAGCGAGACTCGAACCGGACGACGGGTCGAGCTACGACCGGGTCCTGATTCCGACAGACGGCAGCGAGGCCGCAGCGACGGCCATCGAGCACGGAATCACCGTCGCCGAACGCTACGACGCCACGGTTTACGCACTTTTCGTCGTCGACCTGGATGCCCTTCCAGGTGGCTACGGGGATCGATCTGTTCTCCCCGATGCCCGTCGCACGCTCGAACAGCGAGCAGAGCGTGCTGTCGAAACCGTCGCCGAACGTTGCGAGCGCCACGGTCTCGAGGTCGTCACGACGATTCTGCAGGGGACTCCCCATCGCGTCATCCACGACTGCGTCGACGAGACGGAGATCGACCTCGTCGCGATGAGTACCCACGGGCGGACTGGTCTCGAGCGCTATCTCCTCGGCAGCACGACCGAACGTGTCGTCCGAACGAGCGACGCGCCGGTACTGACAGTCCCGTCAGCGGGAGCGCGTTGAGGAACGTCGACTGCGAGCACGAGAGGCTACTTGGTCTTGGCCTCCGTAGATATATCCCCCCATGTACCAGAACGTTCTCGTCCCGACTGACGGTAGTCGGGGAGCCGAAGGCGCGATCGCTCGCGCGTTCGATCTCGCACGAATCGGCGACGGGACGGTCCACGTCCTCTACGTCGTCGACACCGGTTCCGAACCGAGCGGGTTAGCGACCACAGAGCGCGAGGAACTACGACAGCGTTCGGAGAAGCGCGGGCGGAAAGCAACCGCGCGAATCCAAGAACGGGCTACGGAGCTCGGACTCGACACTGTTCGTGTCGTCCGGGAAGGAGTCCCTCATCGAGGGATTCTCGACTACGTCGCCGACAACGACATCGACTTGGTCGTGATGGGAACGCACGGTCTAGCAGGAACCGAACGCTCTCGACTGGGGAGTACCACAGAGCGGGTGATCACGCTGGCAGACGTCCCTGTGATGGCTGTGCGACTCGCCGAAGACATAGATGTTCCCGAATCGGGGTACGGCATGTACGACCACGTTGTGATTCCTACCGACGGCAGCGAGGCCGCCGAACGCGCTGCTACGCAGGCGCTCGAAATCGCCGAGCGCTACGGCGCGACCGTTCACGTGATCTACGTCGTCGATACGGCGACTTACGGGTTCGAGGATGTACCCAGGAGTATCGTCGGCCTCCTCAAAGAAGGCGGTCAGAAGGCTGTCGACGAGATCGCGACCGACGCCCGCGACCGTAATCTCCCGGTGACGACCGACATCCTGCGTGGAGTTCCGCACGAAGCGGTCCTCGAGTACGCAGAGAGGGTCGATGCCGACGTGATCACGATGGGAACTCGCGGTCGGACCGGAGATATGGATCGGCTCCTCGGAAGTACGACCGCCCGAATCGTCCGCCGGTCGGATGTCCCCGTACTGGCGATAAGCTGATGACGGTCGTGAGAGATTGGTCGCTTCGTCGCGGGCGACCCGAGGATGCTCGGCAGGACAGCTCCGAGTAGATGACGACTCTTCGATAGAGGCGGCCAGTGGACGATCCGTGTCCACGTCAGTACACTGAAACACGTCTGACTATACAATCTCGATTGTCAGGCGTGGTCGACCGGTTCTCCGCTTCGGCTGTTCTACTGATCGGGGCACTCGGGGCAATCCTGTTGTTTCTGTTTGCAGTCCCGTTGTTGGGTGCGGCTACGGACGCTGTCGCGCCGGTGTTACGGCGTGTGTTTCGTCGTATCGTCGTCGAGGGAGTGACCAGTTGCACGAGCTACTACAGTTCCGTTCGACGCCGTGTTCCACTCGCCTTCGGAGCTGTCCCGGTCGGGTGTCGTCGAACAGGGGTCCCGAGATGGCGGATGTTTAACCTCATGTGTGACAAATACAAACAATGGCGCGCACAGCGTACGGGTACATCACCCCAGAGAATCTCGCACTCTTCACCGACCTGTACGAGTTGACGATGATGCAAGGGTACTACAACCAGAGTCACAACCCGACGGCGACGTTCGATCTCTTCTTCAGAGACCTTCCACCGAACCGAGGGTACATGGTCGCCGCCGGGTTAGAGCAGGCGATTCACTACATCGAGACGCTTTCGTTCGGCGAGCGGGCGATCGACTACCTGACCGAACACGGATTCGATGAAGAGTTTCTGTCCCATCTCGCAACGCTGGAGTTCACGGGCGACGTACGAGCGTTCCCGGAAGGGACACCGGTGTTCGCGAACGAACCACTACTCGAGGTGACTGCACCCATACTGCAGGGGCAACTACTGGAAACGGTCGTCATCAACCAGATCGGCTATCAGAGTCTGATCGCGACGAAAGCTGTTCGGATGCGTGATATGGTCAGACGACATGGTGATGGCCAGTCGCTCGTCGACTTCGGGTCGCGGCGTGCCCACGGGAGCGACGCCGGAGTCAAAGCCGCGCGCGCCGCCTATATCGGCGGATTCGACGGGACTTCGAACGTCGCTTCTGGGGAACTGTTCGACATCCCGATCTACGGGACGATGGCCCACTCGTGGATTCAAAGCTTCGAGACCGAGCGCGCCGCCTTCGAGACGTTCGTCGACGAGTACGGTGACGAGTCGATTCTCCTCATCGACACCTACGATACGGTCGCTGGGGCGAAAATCGCACGCGAGGTCGCTGCGGAGAAAGATGTCGACCTGTCTGGTGTGCGACTCGACTCTGGTGATCTCACGGCGCTCTCCAAGGAGGTACACGAGATTCTTGAAGAGACAGACATCTTCATTTCGTCGGGTGTCGACGAGTTCAAAATCCGTGAGTTCCTGACGAACGGAGGTATCGGTGCAGGATTCGGGCCGGGGACGGCGCTCGTGACGAGCACAGACGCCCCGAAGGTGGAGGGTGTGTACAAACTCGTCGCCGTCGAGCGAGACGGAGCGATGCAACCCAGCATGAAGCTCTCGACCGGGAAGGTAACCTACCCGGGTGCTAAGAGCGTCCGACGCGTCGAACGAGACGACGAGTATCACCACGATATCCTCGCACTCCAGTCGGAGGACTGCAACGGTGCCGAACAGTTGGTCTCGGTCGTCGAGGACGGTACGCTCGTCTACGAGTTCCCCGACCTTCAGTCGATTCAGGAGCACGCTATGCGCACCCTCTCGAAGGTCCCACCGACGGTTCGGAAACTGGAAGACCCGGACAGCTACGACGTTCGTATCAGCCCGGACCTCGATACGCAGACGAGCGTACTCCGCCGCCAACTCGAGAGACAACTGACCTAACGACCTGCTGTAGAACCGAAGTAAGACCCAAGACCATCACCCCGACTAACAAACCCATGTACGAACGAATTCTCGTCCCGACCGACGGTAGCGACGTCGCAGACGCTGCGGCCAAAGCGGCGATCGGACTCGCACAGCGGTTCGACGCCGAACTACACGTGATTCACGTTCTCGAACTTGCCGAACTCCCACCCGGTGTCGAAGACGAAGCCGCAGGTGAACTCGCACACAGCGGTGAACAGGCGACGTTGGCAGTCGCCGAGCTGGCGAGAGACGCGGACGTCGACGTGACACCGCTGGTCGTCGAAGACGGACAGCCGACGTATCGCGCCATTCTCGGATACGCCGAGAAGCACGACGTGGACTGTATCGTGATGGGGACCCACGGTCGGAGTGGAATCGACCGATTCGTTCTCGGAAGTGTCACCGAACAGACGTTGCGCGAGTCACCAGTGCCCGTCATGACGGTTCACGAGGAGACGGTGTTCGATCCGGCGTTCGACGCAATCGTGGTGCCGACGGACGGGAGTGCGTGCGCCCAGGCCGCCGCAGACTACGCTATCGACCTGGCGCAGGTGACCGGTGCGACGCTCCACGTGATCCACGTCGTCGATACTGGTCTCGTCTGGGGGGATCTGGACCCTGGTACTGTGTTGGAGGCGCTCGAGGATGCGGGCAGACGAGCGCTCGAGCAGGTCATCGACCGGGCCGAGAAAGCAGATATCTCGACGATCGAGAGCTCGGTGCTGAGCGGGACGCCGTACCACGCTATCGTCGACTACGCCGATACGGCCGATATCGGTTGTGTCGTGATGGGGACGCACGGTCGAACCGGCTGGAACCGATATCTGCTCGGCAGCGTGACCGAACGTGTCGTTCGCCTCACCGACGTTCCGGTAGTCGCGATCAAAGCGTCCGACGAGATGAACTGATAGTGCCTATCATAGCCGACTGCAGTTCCAACTGTTTCTGAAGGACGGGTCAGGAGGTGGATGGGAGAACGAATCTGTCTCCGCTGCAATTCGAACTGATGGGTACGACCGATGGAGTTAATCCGTGTGTCGTGGTGTCTAGTGTCACAGATGGGAGTGAGAATCGCGAGCGCAGCGAGCACCAAGTACGACAAACAGCCAGCGTCCTCGTCGCGGGAACTGTTTAGTGAGGCTGCCCGCGAAGCGTTCGACGAGACGAGCATCACGCCGGCCGACCTCGATGCTGTCTACGTCGGGAACTTCATGGGTGATCTCATCGAGGACCAGGGTCACATGGGTGCGCTCTTGGCGGACTATGTGGGTGCCCGTGACGCAGCGTCGGTTCGCATGGAGAGTGCGTGTGCGTCTGGTGGGGCGACGTTCCGACAAGCAGTACTCGCGGTCGAAGCGGGGGCGGCGGACGTCGTGCTCGCAGGCGGCGTCGAACAGATGTCGACCGCCGACATCGAACACGTCACCGACGCCCTCGCCAACGCGGCAGACAACGTGTTCGAGAACGAGCAGGGTCTGACGTTCCCCGGAATCTACGCGCTCATGGCGCGACGGTACATGCACGAGTTCGACGCGACACGCGAAGAGTTAGCCGCCGTCTCGGTCAAGAACCACAACAACGCCGTCGACAACCCGCTTGCACAGTTTCAGCGAGAACTTACCGTCGAGGAGGTGGTGGAGTCGAAGTCGATCGCGACTCCTCTCGCTCTCTACGACGCGTGTCCCGTCTCGGACGGTGCCAGCGCCGTCATCGTCGTCAGCGACGAGTTCGCAGCGGACCACGGCCTCGATATGTCGGTGACAGTGCTCGGGACCGGTCAGTCGAGTGATGCCCTCGCGCTTCAGGACCGTGCGGCCATCACCCGGACACCGGCTGCCGAACGCGCAGCACGAGCGGCGTACCGGGATGCAGGTATCACGGCTGACGACGTCGACGTGGCCGAAGTTCACGACTGTTTCACTATCGCAGAGATACTGGCGCTCGAGGCACTGGGCTTCTACGAGCAGGGAGAGGGAGTACGGGGTGCAGTCGACGGTGAGACGTCACTCGAGGGGGAGATTCCGGTCAATCCGTCGGGTGGCCTCCTCGGGAAAGGCCACCCGGTCGGCGTCACTGGCATCGGCCAACTCGTCGAACTGACGAAGCAACTGCAGGGGCGACATCCGAACCAGATCCCCGACGCCGACGTCGCACTCGCACACAACGTCGGTGGGAGCGGTGCGAGTACGACGGTAACCGTCCTCGGAGGTGAGTGACCGTGCCTGCATGGTTCGAGACGTTCACGGACGAGGTCGAGTCGGGTGAACCACAGGCACTCGCGTGTGAGGCATGTGGATCCGCGACACTGCCACCCCGGCAGGTCTGTCCCGAGTGTGGTTCACCCGAGTTGACCCAAACATCGCTCTCCGACCGGGGCCGAATCGTGTCGTTCACCGAGATCTCTGTCACGATTCCGAAGTTCCATGGCGAGACGCCGTACACAGTCGTTCTCGCCGAACTGAACAAGGGAGTCGTCCTGACAGGGCAACTCCGAGAAGTGACTGCCGACGACGTCGCCATCGGCGACGAGGTCCAACTCGGTGTCGAAGCACGCGACGACGGGACGTCGCTCCTCACGTTCCGTCCGGTAAACGAGTGATATGGATATCGAACATCCGTCCAGGCGAACCATAGTTACACTGGTCGCCGTCGCACTCCTGTCGTTAGCGCTCGATCTCGTGTTCGGCGTGTTCAGAACCGTCCGTCCCGGTGATAGCGACAGTTTGCACGCAGTCGAGTCCGTTCCCTTACCTCCACCGAACGAAGCGGGTGATGTTTCGGTCGAAGCGGCGATCAGTGACCGGCGTTCCCGACGTCAGTACGAGATCGAACCCCTCGAACGCCACGAGCTCGGACAACTACTCTGGGCAGCACAGGGTGTGACGAGTCGAACCTCTGGGTACCGGGCAGCACCAAGCGCCGGAGCACTCTACCCCCTCGAGCTGTACGTCATCGTCGGTTCGTCTGGTGTCGACGGACTCGAGAGCGGTGTCTACCGGTACCGACCGGAGCGCCATGAGTTGAGCAAGAGGGAGCCTGGCGATATCCAGTCACATCTCCGTGCGGCCGCACTCGATCAGGAGTCCGTCGAGGCCGCTGCCATCGACATCGTCGTCTGTGCGGTCGACGAGCGGACGACTCGGAAGTACGGCCGGCGTGGTGAGAGACGATACGTTCCGATGGAAGCCGGACACGCGGGCGAGAACATCTATCTGCAGGCCGAGTCGCTCGGGCTGGCAACCGTCTCTATCGGCGCTTTCGACGACGACAGCGTGCGAGAGCTCGCCGGTGCACCGACGAACCAGCGACCGCTGTACATCTTTCCGGTCGGACGGCGCGACTGAGCCAGATCCCGGAGACGACTCACGGCGATGGCCGTTGTGTACGCAGCGGTAGGACTCGTCGAGAGTTTCGCCCAACTCTGCCGTGTTGGTGTCGTCTCTTCCGACTCAGGCTCTCTTCGCTACGAGACGGTCCTCGACCGCTTCGAATACTGCGACGTCACGCTCACAAGTGGTCCTGTCCGCGGCGGCCATCACATCGCGTCGAAGGTCAGGTGTGTTCAGCGGTGTCGTGGCTGCACTTGGCGCGTCGAACATCACCACAGAATGGTTATGTGACTGAGTTGTGAGTTATAAAACACGATGATAGCGGTAGAACTGCCGCTGCAACGTGCCCACTTATGTTCACACCGCAGACACCAACCGAGACCAGTAACTGTGGTGGCCAACCAAACACGTGCTCGCGACGCACGGTGCTTCGTGGCCTCGCAGCGACGGGGGCCGCAGCCGTCGCTCTCCAAGAGCTCCCCCGTCGAGGACGCGCGATTGAACCCAGCCAGCAGGGACAGGCCACCGGTCCGCTCGCCGACCCCGATCGCTTCGAGACGTTTCTCGACGGCGTGCTGAACGCCCAGCTCGAGGCCCACGACATCCCCGGTGCGACGGTCGCGGTTGTCGACGGTGAGACGACGTTCACGAAGGGCTACGGTGTCCGCGATATCCGGACCGATACACCGGTTGCAGCTGACGACACGCTGTTTCGTATCGGATCAGTGTCGAAACTCTTCGCGTGGACGGCGCTCATGCAGGGGATCGAAGCTGGCCGCCTCAACCTCGAGACCGACATCAACGAGTACCTCGATGAGATTACGATTCCCGACACGTACGACCAGCCCATCACGCTCGAGCACCTCGCGACGCATACTGCAGGATTCGAGGAGCGACTCCGTGGGACGTTCGTCCTGAGCGAAGCTGATCTGCGCCCGCTGCCCACGATGCTTCGAGACGAGCGACCGGCCCGGGTCCGGCCGCCAGGCGAATTCGCTGCTTACTCGAACTATGGCGCCGCTCTCGCAGGTCATATCGCCGCCTCGAGTGCCGGATTGCCGTTCGGTGAGTACGTCGACGAGCACATCTTCAAGCCGCTCGGCATGGACCAGAGCACGTTCGCCCAGCCCGTTCCCGAAACGATCGACGGCACGCTCTCGAAGGGCTATACGACCCCAAACGGTCAGTACCGCGAAGGCGACTTCGAATTCGTCGGGATCCCTCCTGCAGGATCGATGAGCGCCACGGCGACCGATATGGCGCAGTTCATGCGTGCCCACTTGCAGGGCGGGGCGACTGACCGGGGACGCATCCTCGCGACCGACTCAGTTGCGGCGATGCATCGCCGGCGATTCGGCCAGGACGACCGACTGAACGGGATGTGTTTCGGGTTCTACGAACTCAGCCGGAACAACACGCACATCGTAGGCCACGCTGGTGACACAGAACAGTTCCACAGCCTCTTGGTCCTGCTCTCTGACCACGATGTCGGCCTCTTCATTTCTTACAACAGCCCTGGCGGTGTCGAAGCGAGGGATACACTCCTCGACGCACTGCTCGATGAGTACTATCCAGCCGACGAGAGCGCACCCCAACCCAGTGGCGAACCGTCGCGGGCTAGTGCCATGACTGGGACCTACCGTGCCCTCAGAACGCCGTACACCACATCAGAGAAACTGGTCGGCGTGCAGTCGAACGTCTCGGTGTCGATCACTGAAAGTGGACGGCTCGTCACGACTGATCCCTCCGGCTCGACCCAGTGGTCCCAGGTGGATGAGCTGTATTTCGAGGCAGTCGATGGGTCGGACGCGATCGTCTTCGGGGAGAGTGACGGTCAGATCACGCATCTCTTTTTCGACAGTCGACCGTTCGCGACGTACGAGCGACTCGCGCCGCGTGAGCAACCGATCGCCCACGCAGTCGTCGCTGGCATTGCGCTGCTCGTCTTTCTCGGGGCTGTTCTCGGGTGGACAGCGACGGGTCTTTGGCGGTGGTACCACGGCCAGACACGAGACCACCCGACCTCTCCCCTGCGATACACGCGTGCGGTCGCTGCGCTCGCGGCAGTGAGCTATCTCGTGTTCGTGGTTGGGTTGGTTGGTCTGGTGGTGACTGATCCATTCACAACCTTCCTTGGGGACCCGCTACGGTTGCAGGTCATCTTGCTGTTGCCACTCGTAGGTGTCCTCGCGAGCGTTGCGACGCTCGTCCTCGCTGGCGTGGCCTGGCGGCAGGACGTCTGGAGTCGCCTCCTTGGAGTCCAGTACGTCGCCGTCGGCGTCGCTGGTGTCGTCTTCGCGATGGTGCTCGCTTACTGGAACCTCCAGTGGTATCAAATGTGAACCAGCCGCCGACACGGACACCCACCGAACAAGATACTTGACATCCTCCCGCCCTCAAGGGCGAGGATTCCTACGAGCAAAGGCCCGCTGGGTTGGGATGTTTACGGTTTACACACCGACAGGGTGCTGGCCGTGCCAGGCGACCGTTACTCCTCTCCTCGACACCACGCTTCCACTCGTTTCCAAGTGGTTCACGAGGTGTTTCAACGGATTCGGAGGTACTTGGTTGTTTACCGTCGGTATCCTTCCTATTTCGACGGGGAGACCGTCGAACCTTGGGAGGGGAATCCAATATTGTCCGATTATCCCGGCATGAGCGCGGATGTACCGCGTCGGGTCGCACCCAATACAACGGCGAGCAGTTTAACAGTATCGTGCGTCGATTCATCCCTACGCTAAAGCACGGGGCTTTCTCGACTAAATTCCGTAATTCTAATCGTCACGGATGTCGGATCGACGACGGTACGATGCTGGCAGCGTCCCGGCTACTTCGAAAACGCATCAGCTCCGGAGTAGCTTTTGCTCTACTCGCCAAGTACAGGGTCGGAGTCAACGAGCCGTCGCGAAGACAGGACGACACGACTGTCCGAAGTTAGTGTGATTCTGTACAATCTGGATGTCGGTTTATACACAGATGCAGAATTTAGTCACAGTCTGTCGTTTAATGAGGTTCAGAAATACACAAGTGTGCAGAAACTAATCTAGACGAAGAGGTGATGGGAATGAACGAAATGTTTGGGCTGACGGGATTCCAGCGAGACCTGCTCGTGGTGGCGAGTGGCCTCGAGAAACCATCGGGACAAGAGATCAAAGACCACATCGAGGACGCAACGGGTACGCAGGTGAAACACGGGCGACTGTACCCGAATCTCGATACGCTCGTCGAGCGTGGCCTCCTCGAGAAAGGCCAGCATGACCGCCGGACCAACTACTACCAGGTCACCGAAAAAGGGTCGTTGACCATCCAAGAGCAACTTGAGTGGATGCAATCGCAATCGCGAGAGCTTCCGGCCTAGCACTCGTCTGGTGATGTGAGTGAACAGCACAGTGCGCTACAGAGAGGGCTGTTTGCTTACGCAGCTGCTGTCGTGGTCGGCGTGACGATGGCGTTGCCCAAGGTCTCCGTTCCTGTCCAGCCTTAGGTCTCGGGTAGCGCTATTCAACAATCGTCACGTCGAATTTCTCGCGAGAGGGTAGCGCCGCCTGCCCCAGACGAATGTCCGACGGGTGAACGCGTAGAAGACGAGAGAGACGAACACGAAGAGTACGGTAGCAATATTGTTCGTTATAAGAATAATCAATAATCTTATCATTCTGTCCAACATAGATGTTGTGGGGAGAGATGGTTGGCCAACTACAGCGAACGATGAAGGTAACCTGCGGTGAGTGTACATTCACACAGGTCATACACCCCGGTGATGAGGAACTGCCATCGGAGATCGTCGTCGAGCACGGGAAACAGACGGGCCACAAACTCAAGGTAGCCGCACTCAGAGAGTAACCTATCCAGCCGCAATATTGGCTGAGGTTGGCAACACTCTCTACTTGGTGGGAGACATAAAATGGGAGGGAAGGAAGGTGCCTCTGACATACGACTCCATGCAGTGTGGATGTCGCAAACAGACGTTTCGACCACTCATACAACACTATTCCGACATATTTGTTGAATAGAGGATCTGCCTTAGACGAGTACGCATACGCGTGAAATCAACGCCTGACTAAAGGAACGCGTGTGAAATATCCCATATCGGAACCTCGGTCACACTCCCGTCGGTGGGTTTATTTTTTTGACACAGTTACGTTCGAGACGATGACGTTGGGGGAACATTGTCTACCTTGAGGAACATGGGCCGACCCTAGTCGCTGAGTTACCCCACGAGCTTACCACAACCCAACGAGCTGCGGGACTCAGTTGCTTGACGGTGTTCATGGGCCGCGGGCCGGCCGAGCGAGTGGGTGGGCGCATCTCGCCCATCGCGTATCTTGACGCCAAATACGACCCCGTGGAAGTCGTCCGCGCGCTGATCGAGGCGAACCCCAAACTCACAGAGCGAAAGTCCCGCCGTGGCCTCCGACGGATACTTGGGAATCAAGGCCAGCAATGGGGCGAGGCTGCAACCACTGTCCTCGATGAGTACTACGAACCAAGCGATCACGACCCTAACCATCGGGAGGCCACCGAGACACGCCGCTGTCCATTCTGTGGAGAGACGGTCACGAAGGGTGGTCTACCCGACCACCTGACTGACTATCCGGACACGTAGCGATTGTCGTCTCACAGTGCTCGTCGGGAACTAATCGCTCGTAATTTAGCGGGTTGGGACCCAAGCGTACCCACCCTTGCCCTCACATCAATAGTTGGGTATAGAAACCACGAGTTCCGTTAGAGATGCGTCTTATCCGCCCTCGTTAGAATCAAAAAATCGGACAAAACGATTGGCTTAACAGCCGTCTGCTTCGACGGGCGAGGCAGCAGACGACTCAGTGTCGGGATCCTTTCCATCGGATGCAGAATCTTCAGCTACCGGGTCTGAATCGGTGTCTGTTTCTGCTGACGACTCGTCAGTCGAGGAGTCGTCGGGAGCATCGGATTGCGACTCGTCTCCGGTGTCCGCTTCGGTCGTCCCCTCCTCATCCGCTGCATCGGATGACTCTGTTGGCGCGTTCTCATCGCTGTCGTCGCCTGTTGTGTCGGAAGCCGAGTCCTCGGTCGATTCGGGAAGAGTGTGACGTGATAGCGTTCGAGGACTTGACCCATATCCGCAACCGAACGGGTGCGACGTGGGGGCACAAATGGGCGTTCCGAACGTTGTACGAACAGGTAGAGTACAAAGCCGAAGCAGAAGGCATCTCGGTGAAACAGGTCGGTTCGGCGTACACGTCGAAACGGTGCGCTGAGTGTGGATTCACGGCAGAAGAGAATCGCCCGACTCGAAATGACTTCCAGTGTGTGAAGAGCGAGTCGGAAGCGAACGCAGATTACAACGCAGCGAAGAATATCGGGATGCGGTATGTCCGTCGGGGCTAACAGTCGTCTCGGCGGACGGGTAATAGTCAGCTTGCCCTAAAGTCTGGAACTGTGACGCCGAGCGGTGGATTCACCGCCCACCCGGAAGGGTTCGACGCCGAGTTCATGGACAAGCCCCATCAACAGAAGTCGCAGACTTCTGGTTAGCAGCCAGAACTCATTGAGTTCTGGCGACACCCTCCACGAGCGAACCCCTCAGGGTGAGCGAAGTAGGGTGGGGTAATTGACAGAACAACTCTACACACATGGCCTGAGTGATAGAGGTGTCAATCCGAAATCGGTACCAAGGGCAACTCGAAGCGATGGACATCCCCTGAGCAGGGGGGAATGCGTTCTGGTATATCCAGATCCGTAAGCTATCGTCGATTCAGTGGATTGCGATACTCTCCGAAAGTGAGTCCAACAAACCATCCAGAACAATTAACCCGAGGCTGAGCCACATCCAAGTATGTCTACCCGACGGCTCATCGCCATTTTTGCGGTTCTTGGGGCGGTTATCCTGGCCGGATGTACTGGTGGAATCTCCGATATTGGATCGGAACCGACCACTACTGGAGACGAGCAAGCAACGACAGCGACCGCTGCGGCAGGGGGCTCAGCGCCTGCAGGCGAACTGTCTGTTCATCTGTTGAATGTCGGGCAAGGCTCGAGTACACTGGTGATCGGACCCGAGGGCGAAACGATTCTCATTGATACCGGCGATTGGACTGATGATGGAGAGGATGTCATTGCGTATCTCGAAGCACATGGAGTGACGCGAATTGATCACCTCGTGACTTCCCATCCTGATGCGGATCATATCGGCGGGCACGCGGCCGTGATTGAGCACTTCGAGACCAATGGCGACGGCGTCGGAGCGGTGTACGATCCCGGTATCGCGTCAAGTTCTGCAACCTACGAGTCATACCTTGATGCGATCGAAGCACACAACGTGACGCTGTACCGGGCGCAGGCCGGCGACTCGATCCAGATGAGCGGAGTTGAAGCGCGAATTCTTGCCCCGCCAAAGGGGTATCTTGTGAACGAAGACCGAAATGAGAACAGTATCGTGGTGCACCTTCAGTTCGGTGCATCAAGCTTCTTGCTCCCCGGTGATGGAGAAACGGTGAGCGAAGAGTATCTCGTGGAGACCTACGGTGACAGCCTCGATTCGACAGTGCTGGCTGTCGGGCATCATGGCAGTCAATCAAGTACGAGCGACGCATTCCTTGATGCAGTATCACCGCAAGCAGCCGTGGTTTCGAGTGCGTATGATTCCCAGTACGGGCACCCACACGAAGCAGTGTTATCACGGCTTGCTGCGCGCTCGGTCCCGACGTACTGGACTGCAACACATGGGACCGTTCGGTTCACGAGTAATGGGTCGACAGTCACGGTCGCCACCCAACAAGACGCTCCCACGACTGCGACTGACCTCCGGACCGGAGAACCGATTGCTCCCGGAAGTGGTGGTTCGGTTACGGATCGGTGCGTAATCCATGCGGATGGCTCCGGGACAGCCCCAATTACGGAACCAGACGAGACACCAACTGGCCCGACACGGACCACGCCGACGGAGACGAACGAGCGCGCTGGCCTCGAGCTCGTCGAAATCAACGCTGATGCAGACGGCGATGACGCCGAGAATCTCAATGGTGAGTACGTTACCTTTGAGAAGACGGGGACGTCGTCGCTCAATCTCTCCGGATGGGAACTCGCCGATGCGGCCGGTCACTCGTATACAATCCCAGAGGGGAACGTACTCGAACCTGGCGACCGAATCACTATCTACACGGGAAGTGGCACGGATACGGAGACAGACTTATACTGGGGGCAATCAACTCCAGTCTGGAACAATAACGGCGACACCGTCATCTTTCGAGATGACACCGGCACGATTGTGATCGAGGAGACCTACTGACGATGACCACCCAACAGTTCACTGGCGTGATCGACCGTTTTGAGGACGATCTTGCAGTCATCTTGCTCGAAGCAAATGGGGAGGTGGTTGATGAGCTAGTGCTTGAACGGGAGGCAATCCCGACTGAGGCTGCACATCCGGATGCAGTCCTTGAGGTGACGCTCGTTGATGGAGAGGTAACTGACCTCTCGTATGATGCTACTGAGACGACGGATCGAAAGAACCGAGCGCAATCGCGTTTTGATCGGCTTGCAGAACGACCACCCAGTGAGGACGAGTCACAGTAGATCTTTGTGAAAGACATCCTCTCAGTTCAGCACGTTCTCACAGCGGGTGGGTAGGTTCCGACATTCCTGCCGAACAAAGGGCGCGAGTCGGTTACAACCTGAGTAGTTCGTGTGGTCAGAGAACTGAGAATAAGCGATGGTCTGTCCGGGAATTGGTGATGTCGACCCATACCATTATACGGGATTTGTCCGAATGAGCGACCACTACGCCGATGGTTGATGTTCCTGACTCACTGCAGTGTCTTGTGACTGCGTCTGTGACCGGACAAAATGGTTCGTACCGCATCGAAATCCCACGTGAAGAAGTTGAACTTGGCGAACTCGACGTCGGCGAGTTCTATCGCGTTGGCGTGCTCACGCACACCGCCGCCTCGTCCCCAAGCGAGTCCCCCGATGCCGCCCCGAGTGCGGCGCCACAGGAGCCGCAGGTTCCGCCCGTCGACGAAGGTGAGGTCCGTGAGGTCACGATCGAGACGCTCGGCGAGGAAGGTGATGGGATCGCGAAGGTCGAGCGCGGATACATTATCATCGTCGACGGCGGCCAGCCTGGCGAGACAGTGACGGTCAATGTGCATACGGTCCGCCAGAACGTCGCCTTCGCCGAGATTGTCCCCAACGACGTGTAGCGCTCTGTTGGCGGGGCTGACTCCCCGAGTCAACTCCGCCCAGTCTTCTTCGAACGGGGGTTCACTGGATGCACCCTCCTCTTTTCGATCCGAAACGCTGGTGACAACCGAGTGGGTGCCTGTCAGCTGTGCATGTCCGTACCCATCCGGAAGCTCGTGAGGTTGTCGAGGTTGTCGCAGAGCGCGTGCTAACTGACGCTAAAGGGGATCTGAGGTGGTAGTGAAAGCTAGATGTCAGCTTCACCTTCGACAGTTACGCTACTCCCACGCCCCGGAATCTTTTCGACCTTCGAAGGATCAACGTCGGTTAGCGAGCCATCCGCCGTCGCTTTCACGGCTGCAAGGAACGCCTCAGCGACGTGCTGAACGCGGTAGAGACGATTCCCGAGCGTCCCCGCGGAGACTTCGAAGAGGACACTTCCCATTCCTCGGAGACCGAAGCCGTTTCGCGCGATACCAGCGTATGTCCCGCCCGGATACCACGTTGAATCCGGATCGTGCTCGTCGCCAACTGTCAGGACATCAGTATCGCTTTCCGTCGTTATTTCGTCGTACATCGTATAGACGAGTTGCTTCGAGAGGTTTCGTGCATCCTCTGGCACATCCTCATTGATTGGCCAGAACAGCGATGACGTGACGATATTCCCAGCGCCTGGATCGTTGGGATCTGGCGGATACGTCTCTTCTTCGCCAAGCTCGCCGTCGAGGTACTGCTGACGGTCAACAAACTTCAGATCCTCGTCGACGATGTACTCTCCTTGGCGGTGGAAGTCGATAATCCACTCGGAATCGAGGTCTTCGACTCTGCTGTCGACGGCGACTGCCTCCGGAACTGGATTTTCAGGGAACTTTTCCGGGTAGCTCTGGTACAAATCACTATCCTCCCAATCGGGCCAGTGATACCGATTGATGTCCCATCCGACGAACGGGGTATCCGCAGCGAAGATCCCGATGTCGGCTCCGAAAATATCTGCTCCGGCCGCCGCTGGGGCGTCCGTATCGACATTGTATCGCTGCCGAGCAACGAACCCATCCGGATTCACTCGGGGGATGAGATGAACCGTCAGCTTGTTCCGAACCTTTCTGACCGCAGCAGTGTCAGCACACGCCAGATAGTGGAGTGCCGCAATCGTTCCCTCTGCCATGATGAATTCGTCGCCGTGCTGCTGTGCGATCACCATCACATCGGTCGATCCGCTCCCAATCGATGCCTCCCAGAGAGGCCGACCTTGGTTTGATTCACCGATCTTTGTGACCGAGACGTTCTTAATAGATTGTAGCAGTTCCTTGAGTTCGTTGTTGTCGAGGAGATCGTCGTTCCGGAGGAAATCCGGATTGTACTCGGAGTCACCATCGAGGGCATCCGGACCGCCTGTCTGCCCGTCGCTTTTGCCTTTGTTCTCGTGACCGCTAGCTTGTGAACTGAAGACACTTGCGCCCGCGAGGCCTCCGAGTGCCCCCAGAAACTTTCGTCGTTCTATTGTCATGGTATTGCATGCTAACTTATGCCACATTTGACTTATATCTAAGGATGTAGTAGAATAGTTATTATATCGAAGAGGGTATTATCTAATTCAGATCTTTTGAGAAGCGAGTAAGTCGTAGTAAGTGCTGTCTCTGAGGCTCGTAGCCCTGCTCAAAGAGCAGTTCGAGACGCGTATACTGAGAGTTGGGAGAACGAGCACACCAACACCGATTTAGCCTCCTGAACTGGTGTCCGTCTGCCAGGTGCCTGACTGCGCCGTCGCAGTCTAGAGGGGGTTGAGAGACTCGTTGCCTGTGTCGTCGTTTGTTCGCTGCCCCGTCATGCAGACACCGACTGGGCCCGTGACAAAGACCGAGCGGAAAAGTCAGGACCCCACTCGGGAAGCTACCTTGAGTTCACGTTTGGGGAGACACCGAACACGATTATTGAGACGTTTCAAGAAGATTCACAACTGACGGACGTCCATGTAGATGAACTTCGGTCGGTGGTGAGGGCCCGGCTTCAGCAGTAGCTCGTTTCTTCTAACGTCTCTGTGAGCAGTTCTAGGTTGATCAAAGCACTAAACCTACGAACTGCTCGCTTCTCAAACTGGCCTGACCAGCCAGTGCCCTCAAATTCATCTGGTCAGATCCTACGACAAGTCAAGTACTTTCGCTTCTGCCTTGTGCAGATGTTCGTGGAACGTAGAGGTCGTGATACCCAACTCTGCAGCCAGTTCTCCCGCTGTGATGGCCTTTGGGTGCTGATAGTAGCCTCGTTTGCGTGCAAGTTGGAAGACTTCGCGCTGGCGATGCGAGAGCAGGTCGAGAGGAAGTGAATCCGGAGTCTCGGCACGACTGGCACGTGCAATTGACTCGACAAAAATCTCTGCCTCTCTTTCGTCTCGAATTTCATCAAGCAATGATTGAATCATCTCCCGACTGGCGTTCGAAAGGACAGTCCAGCGTTCGGTATCTCCGAAGGCATCAGCAGGTGCCCCATACACGAATCCACGAGACGTGAACGCATCGCTGATTTGTGTCTTTCCGTCGTGTTCGACTAACAGGTCACGGGTTGTATTACCAGGTGTCGGGGAGGGACCTTGTCGATACCCTTGGGTCATTTCCGAAACCGAGTATACTGATGGATGGTCTCGAATCAATGAAAGCCCCTCCTCAATAACGTCCTGATCGTTGCCATAGACGGTGTAGTGAGTGCTTGCTCTGCCACCCTCTCGAGTGTAGATTGCGTATCCAAGGCAGCCGACATCAACCTGTGACGTCACATCCAGAACCCAACAACCGGGATGCCAAACCTCTAATGTGAGCCGAAGTGTTTCCGCAGACTCGTTCGCATTCATATTCGTATTTAGCGGTAACCGTTGAAAACGAGATGGGTTTGTACCTGCTATAGCAGGTTGCTCGCCTATACTACTGGCCTGGATATGCGGCGTATGGGTCAACAAAAGGTCGCTGTGGTAACTGCTGCCGGCAGTGGAATCGGCGCGGCATGTGCGCGAAAGCTGAGCGAAGACGGATACACACCAGTTCTCCTTTCGCGGTCGGGAAGCGCAGTGCAGCCAGGATTCACCGACAGTTGGGAGGTAGAGGAGGAGACAAAAGCGCAAATCCCAATGGGACGACCGGCACAAACAAAGGAGATAGCCGACGCAGTTGCGTATCTACTCTCTCCCGAATCAAGTTACATCACCGGACAGAACATCCGCGTCGATGGCGGTCTTACAGAGTCCCTCTAGCTAACATGAGTATTCAAGTACAATCCAGGAAACAACGGCGCGGCGTGGAGTCTACCACATGACGTGGAGTGCTGATCAGGTTATAAAATCACGGTGAGAACAGAATGTCTTCATACAGAGATGCTCGGGATTTGGGGCTTCTTTCACTGTTGTGGGGAACTATCTTTCCAGCTACCGAGATCGGGCTTTCGATGTTTCCCCCGCTTTTGTTGATGGCGTTGCGATTCGACGTGGCCAGCCTAATTATGATTGGGTACGTTGTCCTTCAGAGTGAGGTCTGGTGGCCACGTTCACGAGGTGACGTACTTACAATCGCCGCTGGGGGTGTGTTGTGGACTGTAATCGGCAACGGAGTCTGGTATATCGGCCAGGACCTGACCACGAGCGTCTTCTCGGCCATGATGAGCAGTCTCGTGCCGGTGTTAACAGCTGGGTTCTCGTGGATATTGCTTCCCAGCGAACGTCTTCGCCCCCTCTCGATTGCTGGCTTGGGGATCGGGTTCGTCGGTGTGATGGTTATGCTGGTTCCGTCCGGAGAGATTACGTTTGCCGAAAGTCTGCTTGGTAAGGCAATTCTGGTAGGGGGCGCGGGTAGCATCTCGCTGTCGAGTGTGCTGATTCGATATGTCGACACGTCATTCTCCAGTTCGGTGCAAACAGCTTGGTCTGCAGCCCTCGGTGCAGTCTTATTGCATGTGCTGAGTCCGTTACTTGGAGAGACGTGGAGTGGTGAAGTACCACTGATGGCTGGCGTGGCAGTCGCTTATCTCGGTATTCTCTCGACAGTTGTTGCGTATCTGCTCTATTTTTCACTGCTCCAGCGTCGCCCCTCGTTCGAGGTGACGCTCATGATGTATCTGGCGCCTGTGGTTGCTGCGATTTTCGGGTGGCTTCTGTTCAGTGAGCCAGTCACGCCCTCTATGGTTGGAGGGTTCCTCCTCGTAGTTGGAGGGTTCGCACTGATGAAACGTCAAGATATCCGGGCAGAACTCGCTCGATTCGGAGTCATCGGCTGACAGTGGTTGTGTATATCTGGGTGATGGAATCGGAGAAGAAGTCGAAGCTGTACAAGGAGGAGCCTGACGACCCGAAGGACAAGTGGATCGCCTTCTACACGAACATCGGCTGGATAGCCGACGACGCCGACGAGGAGAGCGACCTGGAGAGCCTCACCGAAGAACAGCGAGAGATGCCGTTGACACCGTTGGAGTTGGCCGATGACTTCCGGGCGAGATGGGGGATAGAGACCGGCTATCGCAAGCTGAAGGAGGATTTCTTGGCTAAGTCGCGCTCGGCGCGGTACTACATCCGCGTGCAGGTGTTCTACTTCGCGGTGCTCTGGTACAACATGTGGCTGGCCGCGAACGTGAAGGGCGCTGGGGAGGTGGGGACCGACCTCGGTGACGACGACGAGAATTACCTGTTCCGCGGTCCCGAGGTGATGCGCGCCATAGAGGCACCTCATCGTCACCACCCAGAGTCCGTGGTGGCGGAATCTGAGGGGTGGCCAGCCGGTGTCCATGCGGGTTCAGGGCCAGCACAGAGAAGGTACCGCAACGCCGTATCCAGGGATCTACTCGCTGGGGTTGGATTTGCGCTACTCGAAGTTGCGTATCTATCCATCCCCAACTCAATCTATCACTTTGGCCTCGACTCCTTGCGTGACACACAGTCTAAGTCGCCTGAACCATCCAATGCGATGATGTGGCTTTATCGATTTATCGGAGTATGTCTCGTCGTAATGAGTATCTTATACTATTCTAACGTGCTTCGATTACCGCATCCACTGCACGTGGCACCCCCTTTTCAGCCGATTGTATCGGCCAACCTGAGTGACCGACTTGCGCGCTCTATTCAGCACGACCGCTGAGACCTACTCAGATGCTGTCAGAAGTAGCGTGCTGAATATAGAGGGTGTATTCAGCATCAGCCTGTGGTGTGCGACACTGTCTCATTCCCGGTAGAACTCCACGGCAAACCTTCCACTTCCGATATCCAATTTGTCTCCAGAAGGTAGTAGGTGCATTCCCCACAGTGAGTTACGAACTCAGGGAGACGGGAAGTCGGTCGAAGATGGGCGCGAGTTCGCGCTCGTCGATCGCACCGGTAAGAATCGTGAGAGCGGTAAAAACCGCGAACCCTGCGGGCGGAACGACCAGCAACCGCAGATACGGCTGTGAAAGCGCGGCGTTCAGACCGAAGATTGCCGCACCGCTGACGGTCACGGTGACGAACAGCGCGACCGGTCGTATGTCGGCCAGCGCGTCGAAGCCGATGTGCCGAGCCGTTATCGCATGGAAGACGAACATCGACCCATAGCCGACGGACGTCGCGACCGCTGCACCAATCATGCGGTATCTCGGAATAAGGAGTGCGTTCAGACCGAGGTTGATGACGGCGGCGGTGCCGGTAGCAAGGAGCAGTGGTTTCATCGCCCCGTTCCCCTGGCCGATCGCGAGAATCGGTCGCGCGAGTGCGAACCCGAGCGCTCCGGGCAGGAGGATAAGAAGCGGCACCACCGCGGGTGTATAGCTTTCCCCCAGATAGAGTGGCACGACGATGTCGGCGAGCGCCCCTAAACCGAGTGCGAGTAACGCCGTCGTCAGGAAGACGAAGCGAGTCGTCCGCGTCGCCATCTGCGTGATTTCCTCGGTCGCGTCTTTCGACCACAGTTCGGACGTTGAATGTAACAACACGGACTGAATGGCCATGGGGACGAACCAGAGGAACTCCGCGATTTTCAGCGCCCCCTTGTACACGCCGAGCGTCCCACTCCCACCTATCGGTTGCAGCATGAGGATATCGACGTGGTACAACGAGGTCAGCAGAAGTATCAACGCCACGTTCAGCACATTGTATGTCATGAACTCTCGCTTCGGGAACCCGCTGGGCGTCGGAGTGAACAGAGCCCACAGCGAGATGCGGTCCCGGACAGCCACGATCCCGAGGACGGAGACGACCGTCCCGCTGAGGATAAATCCGGTAAGGAGTCCCGTAACGCCAAACCCGAAGTACACCAACGTGAGGCCGATAATCCAGAGGAGCGCTCTGTCGAGCACGCCGAGCGGTTCCGAAATTCGTTCAAGCCCGAATCCCATCAGTACGCGTCGCGAGAAGTTATTGAACTGGGCCGCGACGACGAGGATCCCGAGGACGATGAAGTACGTCTGGAAGATAGGCTTGAAGAAGCGACCACTGAGAAAATAGCCGCCGAGGACGAGCAGCGCCGCCCCGACCAGTGAGAAGAGGAGCGCCATCTGAAAGAAGAAGCCGACGACGTGTTGTTCCCAGTGATCGACGTCGGCATCTTCCGCGAGAAACTTTCGCACCCCGTCGCCGACACCCGAGCTGACGACAATCATGAGGAGACTGAACAGCGAGAAGACGAACGCGAAGTCACCGTACTGCGTCTGGGTGAACAACCGGACCAGAATCGGCGTCGAGAGGATGCCGACGAGCAAGATGACAGCCTTCGCCCCGATGACGGAAACGAACGCAGAAAGGGTACTTCTATCCATTGGGCTATATCTTCAGACTACTGACTTATTTCTGTTGGTCAAACTTCATTTTCCCCCCGACTGTGGCGACCGTGACAGTCATCCGTAACCGTCGCTGTGAATACTGACCTACTACACCGCCTCATTCGGGAAGAAAGGGCAAAAGTCTGCTAGAGAGTCAAAGAAACCGTGATGTTATCGCGTCAGGAGAAAGCGGTCCCAAATGATCCAATCGGGTCGATGGTGACCGATTCGCGCGCTGTATTCAGCACGGCCACAGAAACCTCCCCGGATGCTGTCAGAAGTGGCGTGCTGAACTTAGAGGGTGTATGCAGCAACTCGTCGCGATGCCCACGGAGTGACCTCGCACCCACATTTCTGGGCGCACGGTAATGCTCCCGTCGATAGTAACAAACACACCAAACAGCTATCTTCCAACAGTCCCAACACTAGTCTATGTCGAGCGGTACTATCGATATCGACGAGTTCGAAAACGCTGACGCCGACGAATTCGAGGAGCGGAACGACACCGAGCGAATCGTACTGTTCCTCGACAAGAATGACGACCGGGCGTGGAAGGCGGCGACGATTGCGGACCGACTCGGGCTGGAGACGGACGCTGTCAGTGCGATTCTCTCACGATTGAAGGAACGCGAGCTCGTGCGGCACAAGCGCCCGTACTGGGCGATCACGGACGACGAAGAACGGCTCCGGTCGGCCTATCGGCTCCACCGACATCACGAGACGGCGGACGACCAGTACGGTGAAGAGTGTCTTGAAGACCTCCAAACCGAGGAGATGGAAGAGGTACAGTGACTGCGTTCGAAGAACTGGAACGCGGTGACATCGTCTGGGCGACCGACCCGCTCTCGGAGAAAGGTCGTCCGATGCTCGTGCTGGGGACTCCCCGGTTCCCGAACCACGGCGTGCAACTCATCACGGTCCTGATTTCCACGAAGACCTATCACGAAGCGGCACTCACGCTCAGAGACGACGACTACGAGGGCGACCCACTCGGGGAACGAAGTCACGTTCTTCCGTGGTCGCTTGCGACTCTCAACAGTGCTGCGGACGTCGACCACTACCTGACGTCGCTCGTGGACGACCGTACTGAGGATGTGACGAGCCAGGTGATTGACTACATTTCCTCCTGAACGGACGTGCCTGCTTCCAATGGCGAAGGAGCATAGACCCCTCTCCAGTCAAATCGTCCGGACCTATCTGATTCTTGGCCGAAGTGTCGTGACCGACTCAGAGGTTCTATTCAGCAGAAGAAATTTATCCGATTGCACGCAAGTGATATCACTGAGTTGAATTTATGTCTACAACACAAGCTCGCCAAATGATGTTCTCTGGAAGGTGGTGGATGCCAATTCTGATGATTCCAGTGCTATTCCTCCTCTGGCTCTCGATAACGCTAGTCAACATCTCCTTCGCCCCCTCCCTCGGAGGGCAGTTTTCTGGGTATCTCGTTGAGGTTGCATCAGCACCAATCCTCGTGAGTTTCGTTGTCTCTCTATTTGCGCCATTTGCGCTCTATCATGATCGAAAGTACGTCAGCGAGCGGTCTGAGTGGACGCCGACCCTACTCTACTTGTTCGTGTTCATCCCGCTACTGAATGTTCTCGTATCGAGTATCTACCTCGTTCAGCGACATCGATTTATCGGCACTCCGTAACCCGCGTCTTTGACATCGAGTGAGATCGGACAAGAAGCAAATACTTCCGATTGTGGACTGACCGACTTGCGCCCTGAGTTCAGCACGCTCGCAGAAACCTCACCGAACGCTGTCAGAAACGGCCTGCTGAACTTAGAGGATGCGCTCTTCTGCCGGAGATTGTTGAGACAGTTCAGCTGTTGCCACGTCTTCCAGACTCGTCAAACGAAAGCGCTTGCCAGCCCACGAGGTCGACGGATGGATTCTTAC
The DNA here is from genome assembly GCF_900110465.1 of Halogranum amylolyticum. GTDB lineage: Archaea > Halobacteriota > Halobacteria > Halobacteriales > Haloferacaceae > Halogranum > Halogranum amylolyticum. The sequence continues at coordinate 27,922 of NZ_FODV01000014.1, read as the reverse complement.
CTTCACCGGTTCGGATTTCGGAAACGGGACTTCTGGAAGCGATTACCGTAGATTCGCTCGTAGTTTGGAGCCGACGAATACCGCGTCTCGGATGGGATTGACGCAAATCGAGTCGCGGATCCGATGTCGGGGCGGGTGCTCGGAAGCGTGGAGTACGCTGTCGGGTTCCGTGAGTTCGGTCTGTCGACGCTGCGCGAAGCGAGCTCGTTCGCACTGGTCTGTTCTCGGACCGTCTCGTGGACCTCCAGAAGGTGCTCGCGCAACTTCACGACGGCGTCGTCGATTTCCGTCTGCACGGCTACTCGCTTCCCTACGTCGCTCGCGAGCAGTTCGGACTTCGTTTCTTCGTCGAGAGGCGTCGAATCGGTGGACCCGTCCAGATCTTCGTCGGAGGTTTCGTCCGGTTCTTCAACTATCTCTGCCGGGAGATACTCCATCACGTCGTCGATTTCGACGCCGAGTTCCCGATGGTTACGTCGAAATTCCCGAACGTCGACGGCGTTGAATGCTTCTCGTAGCTCGACAATTGCGAGCAGTTTCTTGTAGGGGATCGCGTCCTGGGGACGAAGACTCGTCACCGCGCCGGGAACTTTCTCCGCGTCAATGGCGTCCGGAAGGTCTTCCAGACGAACGCTATCTAACAGAGCGGGGAAGTCGACGCTCGCCAGTACCTGATCGGCCTCCCGAACGACGTCCGAAAGTTCGTCGAGAATGTGTTTATTCTGCTCCCCTCGGCCGGAGCCGAAATATTCGTCGAGTAACTCTGGGGTACGCTCAGCGAGTCGTCGCAGCGTCTCGATTGAGGCCTCCTGTTCCTGCGTGGAGAGTTCAGGGCTCGTCACCGTCGGATTGTCACTATCCTTCGGATTCCGCTCACTTGGGGGAGGAGACTCGGTTCGCATCAGATAGAGTAGTAAGGGGGCAGTTGAGGCGATAACCATTGTGGCCACTCTCTCGCAGAGATGCGTAAGTTTCGCAGACGTTGTTGCTCCCTCGCATATACCGGTTCGCAGGCCCAATGATCGTATTCAACCAAATAGTTAAATATTATCTCGTTGATTATTCAATTGGATGGTTGAACAAACACCGGACGATCTCGATCTCGACGCGGTCTTCCAGGCGTTAGCGCACCCGATTCGTCGTGCTATTCTCGAACAGGTGGCCGACGGACCGGAGAGCGTCAGCGAACTGGCCGACCCGCACGACGTCTCACTCGCCGCCGTCTCGAAACATCTCCACGTACTCGAGGACGCTGGCCTGATCGACATCGAGAAGGACGGTCGCGTTCGCCGCTGCCATCTCAACGCAGCGCCCCTAAGCGCCGCATTCGGATGGCTCACCCGGTATCGCGTCTTCTGGGAAGACCGGTTCGACGCGCTGGCCATCCACTTGGAGGAAGAAAGCCAATGACAACCACCGGTACCGATGACGACGGACAACAGACCGACACCCGAGCCGGCGAGCGGACGATGACCGTGAGCCGCATCATTGAGGCGCCACCCAAGCGAGTCTACGAGGCGTTCCTCAACCCGGACGAGCTAATCCAGTGGCTCCCGCCGACGGGATTTTCGGCTGAGGTTCACCACCTCGAGCCCGAAGAGGGTGGCACCTTCCGCATGACGTTCACGGGAGAGACCGAGGAGTTCGCCGAGTATGGCTCGACCTTTGGTGGTACCTACCTAGAACTGGTCCCCAGCGAGCGCATCGTCCACACCGACACGTTCGAGACTGACGACCCGGCGATGGCCGGCGAGATGACGGTAACGGTCACCTTCGAAGAGGTCCCTTCGGGAACCGAAATCACAGTTCGACAAGAGGGTATACCCGAAGCTATCCCGCCCGAGGATTCCCACGCTGGGTGGACCGACTCGCTTGAGCAACTCGCGGTGCTGGTAGAGGGGCCACGGCCGGCATGAACCGTCTCGGGGTCACGCCCCAAGACAGTTGACTTAGTCAGCTGTCGAGACGACCAAGCAGGTCGCGGCCCTCGTCGAGCATTTTCGTCTCTTTCGAGGTAGTTCATGTACACGCTGTCGGCCGCGTACGGCGTGAGCGCCTCGTGGAACTCCTGTGCCCATTCGATGAGTTCGTCGTCTCGGTCCGGGTCAGTCCACTTCGGCGAGTTGGTAAACAAGAACATTTTGTCGCGGTGGGGGAAGGCTGTCGCATCAGGTTCAGCTTCGGCACACAACGGGTGTGATGAGCGTGTGAGGAGCGTGGCGTTACCCATGTGGGGAGCCTGTGGTGATACTGGAAGACGTTCTGACGGGCGTCCGTTGTGGTTTGGGCCCATATTCACGGTGATAAGGCCCACGAAGAGTGCGCCTGCCACGCATTGAGTAAAGTGTGACGCCGACGCTCGATTCATTGCGAGAAAGATGGGACGCCGTATACCGCTCTCTGTGCGTACAGGGGGTGATTACGAAGTTCAGTCGAGTTGCGTCCACTCCATCCCGGCCGGATTCGCTGGCGGTTCGAGTGGGCTCGCTCGCAGTTCAGCCCTCACGTCCGGTTCGTTGTACGACCGCGGTGCTACGTCGTTCGGGCTGTCTGGATAGAAGAGTGATGCCAGTAGCTGTATATGTCCCCGCCCGACACAGAGTTCGGACTGCCCACCGCCGTACATCTGGATATCTTCGGCCTCGCAGTATTCGATGGTCTCGAACAACGATCGAACAGTGCCGAACCGCGAGGGCTTGACGTTGCACCAGCGTGGAGCAAACGGTCGCTCACGGAGGTCGTCGACGCAGTGGACTGGCGCGTCCCACGAAATACGGTCTACGTTCGCTGGCAACAGATCCTGAACGTCGTCGGTGACAGTGGGGTCTTCGATGATGGCATCGGGGAACGTCTCGAAGATCCGTCGGTAGAGCGTGGCCAGCGACGGTCCATCGTCAGCAGTCATCTCGTCTTGTCCCCTCAAGTCGAGGACGCGGACAGCGCCGGTCTCGGCGAGTGTCGTGAACGTATCTTTCGTCCAGGCTTCGGTTGGGTCGAGTTTGAACTCGCATGCTGGGTTGACTGTGAGGATGTCTTGGACCCGAGTGGTGTCACCGTCTGGTACTGGGGTGCTGGCGACAAACCGGACCGGTGAGCGCTCGCGGTCGAGGAGCGAGGCGAGCGTCTCGTCGTTCTGCTTGAGTGCCAGATCGAGGGCAGCGCTCTCGAGCGCCCAGCGCCTGTAGTTCCGAGACTCCTCGCGTTCCGGCGGTTTCTCCGGGAACAGATCTAACTCGTCGAGCGACCGAGAGAATTCGTCGAACGTATACTCCCCAGTAAAGTCGAACACGGGCGGCTTAGGCAACGCCTCGTGATCGACGACATCGTACGTGACGTCTTCACCGGCTCCAAACGTCTCTCCGGACAGCAACGCGAAGGTCGATGTGACGCGGACTCGTCCATCTGCCATCTCTCGGCGTCGGCTCGTTCGGTCGTTCGCTGCAATTGACAACGGGAGGCCTGCAACGTGGTCGTAGAGTGTCATCGTACTTGTTGGTATTTGGGAGCGTCACCGAGTGTCGGAACGACGTTTGTCCCTTCGATAGCGGGATCGAGATGCGATACTGAGCGGTGTGTGAAGTAGTACTCACATGTGTGGTTTGTCATCTCGTTCGCCCTCGCTTCAGCGTGTGGTGACGGTAGCAATCGTGAGATACGGCCGACGGTAGGTAGGTACGACCGTTCCATGGCCAACGATCAATCACTTATGTCTCGTCTGGCAAACGCGATTACTCCGGCATCTGAGCTTCGAGTGCCGATAAAGGAGGCCCCGTTGAGTCTTGCCACCCAGTCTTCGATGTCGTCGCATTCGTCCGCGGGCCTGCCAGTTTTGATAGCCAGTAGGTCGCCATCGGCTGCGTCTCGCAGGGAATCGGCGGCGGACAAGATTGGCATCGCACAGACTTGGCCAGTCACATCTACCACACGGTCAGCATTTTCGATAGTTAGTGAGTTTTCTGTCATCTGTTTGATTAGCTCTGGTCCTCACCAGAGTATTGTGTATATTGTACAATTAGACTTTTATCACTATCGATATCGGCGCGCTCTAGTCCATCGATGGTGTGGTCGAACGCAGATCAAGTGAACCCACAGAGACAGCTATGAGTCGGCTAAATAGTTGTGTTCATCGCTTATCTCCTCTCGACTCAACATTTTGTATCGATGCCTGAACTAAATCGACTCGCCAAACCTCTTCCTCAGTATTGTATCCAAATACCAACACCATGTGGACTTCATGTTCTTATCACAAGTAGTAGTGGCCACCACTCTGAGCGGCTGGCAGCCGGCGATGATTCTGAGTGTCACGATCCGACGTCGGCGCGACTCTCGAGGTAAGTTGGTTAATCGGCTTGTTGTTCCCCAGGCGACTTACGCTCCACTAACACGCATCTCGTACACTGAGTCTGTGTCGCATTCGCTTCTATTACCGACCAGCGCACGCATTTGACGAACAACTACCAGGGATGAGGATGATGGGATGGGAGGGATAGGGAAAGTGCCTCTGACAGTTGCTGTTCATCCCGTCGTGGCGTATCGCTTTTATGTAGACGAGGATACTGGTTTATCATTGCCCCGAATGCTATTAATATGGATTACACTTCACGCTTCCACGGGACTGTTGGCGTGTTTTCTCCCACGCAAAGCGAGTTCGTACGAGGTGTTGCTTGCGAGCTAGCACGCCCACTGCAGGAGTCGGGTACTGAACGGAGAACCGTGATTGGTTAGTGCGGGATTTTCATAGGTGGGCGAGTTCAGCAAGGTATCGCCGTTCGCTTCACGCGACGAGTTACGAAACGGCCGTCAGGTAGGTCTGTGTATCGCTCGCCATCAGAACGGTTGCAACCCAGTCAGAATCAGACAATAAGTCGACCTATTTTTAAGCAGGAATGGCTGTGTCCTACACAGACATGCCCTCTGAGAAGGTCTGTCCGGATTGTGAGGAACCATTAGAGCAGATGGAACTACAAGGATCCGACGCCTTGGGTGAACTATCTATCGTCTCACGATCGACGGAAGACGGTTTCCTTAGCAGCATACGAGCGGATGAAATCCTTACGCCAGTGCCGTACGTTTGTCCTGAGTGCCGACGAACCCTTCTGTACGCCGAGTAGTATAACCACTATACTCGTGAATCACATCGTCGAGCCCTGCGGTACTTCGTCTACTCTGTCTGTCGACGGCGTCGACGAGCATGACTGAACGTACAGTCTCTCCCTGGGCTTTGACCGGACAGGACAAGTTAAACTGATCAGTTCTACTATTCAGTCATACTAAACAACAATATCGAACAATCAGACATCTGGAGCGGCCTCAAGCAACCGGCATCGACGATCACAGCGTTGTCACCGCCGGACACCAGCGAGAACATATACCCCTTCAGAACGAAGGAGGTGGACGACACTTCGATTCGAGAGAAGTGATACCGCCGCCACGGACGACTGCAATCTCCGTCCATCCGGGAGCCCATCGAGAGTGGCTTTCGAAATACACCTCGATATTGTTCTTGTCTACAATATTGTTGCCGTCACCGGTGTAGCGGTAGTGTAAACTTTATCTACCTTCGAAGCCGGATTAATTCTGTGAAGCGAGTTTTAATGCTGATAGCTGTATGAATTCTATTCTCTGCTCTCGTATTCTTGACTGATGCGAATCAAGCTGTACCACCAAGTATTTCAGTATTTGTGCACAACTATAGCAATATGGGACACCACACGTTCGATGCAACGAAGGCGTCCAAACTCGAGGACGCTGCTTCACGATACCGCTACGTTTCTCGCGACGAACTCCTCTGGGCACTCGAGTTAGCCAGTTCCGAGACAGTGGTCGATCTAGGGAGTGGAACCGGCTTCTACACCGATGCTGTCGCCCCCCACGTCGAGCACGTCTACGCAGTCGATATCCAAGAACAGATGCACGACGTCTATCGCGAGAAGGGGCTCCCCGAGAACGTCGAACTCGTCACATCCGGGGTCGAGTCGCTCCCGTTCGCCGACAACCACCTCGAGAAGGCGGTGTCGACGATGACCTATCACGAGTTCGTCAGCGATGAAGCGCTCGCCGAACTCGCACGGGTACTCGAACCCGGCGGCCGTGTCGTCGTCGCCGACTGGTCCGCAGAAGGTGCTGGTAACGCCGGGCCACCGCTTACGGAACGATTCACCGCCACGGATGCAGCAACGGCGCTTCGGGACGCCGGCTTCGACATCGAATTTCAGGCAACGCGGCCCGAAACCTTCCTCGTGATCGGAGACAACAATGAGTAAGGTCGGCCCGGCACGACTTGCCGAGCTGCAATCAGCCCGTGATGTGTTCGTCCTCGACATCCGTCCGGAAGCGGACTACCAACGAGAACAGATCGAGGGAAGCTACAACGCGCCAGTCTACCACGACCTGCAACAAGGACACAGTGACGCTCTCGAGCCACATCTGAAGGCACTCCCCGAGGACGCGGAGATCGTGACGGTGTGTAAAGCAGGCGTCGTCGCTCGAAGAGCGACCAGCTATCTCGAGTCGAAGGGATACGAAGCTACGACACTCTCCGGTGGCTACACCGGGTGGCGACACTACGAGAAGAACACGCTCCTGTATCGAATCGCCTCATTCATCGGGAAACTCAGGCCGTGACCGACTGTCCCGTCGACGTCGCACGCCCATCAGCCCGTGCCGTCGCAGTATTCGAAGCGGTCGAGGACCGTCTCGTAGCGAAGAAAGCCTGAGTCAGAAGAGACGACACCAACACGGTGGAGTTGGGCGAAACTCTCGACGAGCCCTGCCGCTGCGTACATAACGGCCATCGCCGTGAGTCGTCTCCAGGATCGAAACTAAACTACCGGGGAACTCCCGGAACCGCGCAGGCACGGCGTGGGGGACGTTCCTGCGGATGCTCGAATACAAGTGCGAACGCGAGGGGACACACTTCGTGGCCGTAGACCCGGCGGGGACGACCAAGGAGTGTGCGGCGTGTGGCGTCGAGACGGACAAGCCGCTGTGGGTTCGGGAACACAATTGTCCGTCATGCGGGTTCACCGCCGACGGGATTGGAACGCGGCATGGAACATTCTTTCTCGCGGTATCAAGCAGTTAGGAGCGGGACGCTCCGAATCAACGTCCCCAGAAATCAAAGATTTCTGGTGTGCGAACGAATTGCGTCGCGATTCGTTAACGCCTGTAGAGACTGCACTCCCTACGGGCACCACTTCGGTCCCTGCAAAGCGCGTCGTGGAAGCAGGAAGCCCCATCACCAGAAGTCAGAGACTTCTGGTTGGCAGTCAGAACTCTTCGAGTTCTGACGACACCCTCAAGCGCGAACCGCCAGGCGAGCGGTAGGGTGGGGTAGTTCACATTGCGCCGAAGCTACGGCGCAGTCATCGCAGTAGCACCGCCAGCGAAGGACTCTGTCCCCGTCGTATTCCCCGCTCGTTGTGACTCGGAGCCTTCCAGCAAGGCGCCTAGGGCAGTAATCCTCTCGCCGTACGTCTCGAAGTCACCGCGCCGCAACGCTGCTTGTGCTTCTTCGTACAACGTCCGGGCCTGCTCGAGGTCGGCCTCCGAGAGACCTTCACCGGGTGTCGATGCTGCCGGACGGGCGGGTCCCACTTGGACCGCTAATGCCTGTTCGAGTGATGGTTGCATCGCGACTCGGTTACCGTGTGTCACGATGACTCGCTTGAGTTCCGGCAGCGAGCCTTGCTCCCGAGATTCGAGAAAGAGCGGTTCGACGTAGATGACGGTGTCGTCAATTGGAATCGCGAGTAGGTTACCCCGGATGACCGACGACCCGGCCTGCGACCAGAGTGTAATCTGTTGAGAGATGTCGGCATCCTGGTCGATGCGCGACTCAATTTGCATCGGCCCGAACACGAGCCGTTGCTTCGAGAAATGGAACGCCTTGAGCGTCCCATAGTTCGGCGGGTCGGAGCGAGCAGCGAGCCACCCGATCATGTTCTGGCGCCCTTCAGGGATGTACGGTTGAATCATCACGAACTCGGGGTTCTCTTCCCCGGGGAAGGTCATGATGATGTAGTAAGGGGTCATCGGAATCTCTTCCCCACGGGCAACCTCGTTGGGAATCCGCCAGGCGTCCTCCTTGTTGTAGAAGACCTTCGGATCGGTCATATGATACAGCAGATACTGCTGGGCCTGCACTCGGAACGCATCCTCGGGATAGCGGACGTGTTGGCGGAGTTCAGCGGGCATCTCCTCGAGGTCGATGAACAACTCTGGGAACGCTTTCCGGTAGGTTTGGATGAGCGGGTCATCTGGTTCTGCAACGTAGTAGGTTGTCTCACCGGTGTGTGCATCGACCACGACCTTCACTGAGTTCCTGACGTAGTTCACCTGTTCTCCTTTGAACCGAATCCGACTCGAATACGGGTACGTATCACTGGTGGTGTACGCGTCGTAGATCCAGTAGAGCTTCCCGTTTGCAATCACCAGGTACGGATCGCGGTCGTATTCGAGGAACGGAGCGATAGTGGACGCCCGTGTTCGGATATCTCGGTTGAACTGAAGGCGGGAGTCGTCGGTCACCGAATCTGAGAGAACGATGCGAGGGTCGAGGAACTTGATCGAGTACACGAATTTCCGAAGCGTCGAATCGAGTCGAGTGCCACCCTCACCGGTGTACGAGATGTAGACGTTCTGACCGCCGCTTGGATAGTCGAGCTCCTGGGTCCGGGTGTTCACGATTACGTAGTCGGTGGTCGTCTCGCCGTAGTAGATCCGTGGTTGGGTCACCTCGATGTCGACCGACGAGTTCGGAGGAATATCCTGGATGTAGAAAGCTGGCAGGCCATCTGCCGTCACCTCACTGACCGGGGACATGGCGACGCCGAAGCCGTGAGTGTACACCAGATGGCGGTTGACCCACGTCTTCGACTCGGACGGCAGCGACTCGAAATCGAGTTCGCGTGCCGACACCATCACTTGCGTCTCTCGACCGTCGATGTCGTATCGATCGATATCGATGTCGTCGAACTGATAGTATGTTCGGAAGATCTGCAGTTCGTTGTACGTCGTCCGGAGCGGACGAGGGTCCCACAGTCGCATGTTGTCGATCGTCCCCTGATTGTCTGTCAGTTGGTCTCGACTGAGTGTCTCTGAAACGGGGAAGCTACGCTCCTCGATTCGGTCGAGTGCGTACGCCCGGTTGGTGAACGCGATTTCGCGGCTGAGATACTGCTGTTCTTTGTTGAATTCGTCCGGTTCGACGACGAAATCCTGATAGACGAACCCCGCGACGTTGCCGACGAGCAGGAAGCCCACGAGCAGGGCGACTGGAACGGACATCGAACGAGGGTACTGAAACCAGATGTTGACGAGCACGACGAGTCCGCCGATGACGGCGGTGACAGCAAGAAGCCCTAAGAGGGGTAGAAACACCGTCCGGTCGGTGGCTCCCATCCCGAACACGGTCCCGCGGGGAGAGAACAACAGTTCGAAGCGGTCAAGGACGAACGTCAGTCCGAGAAGAATCAACAGGCCGCCGATGGTGGCCAAGACGTGGATGGTAGCGTGCTCACGTAGAAACGACCGCATGGCCACAACGTCGTATCTGATGTTCACGCCGGGCGAGCGACCAGCCGCCTCGGGCATAGAGAATGCACGTGCGTAGAGGACGAACGAGAGGCCGGCCCCGGCCCCGACGATGACGAGTAGATATCCGACGGCGAGATTCAACACTGGCAGCGTGTAAATATAAAAGGCGACGTCCAGGTCGTAGACTGGGTCGGCTGTGCCGAACGCCGTCCCGTGAACGAATCGAAGCACGGTCTCCCATGTGGATGCGTAGCTGAGTCCGATGAGGAGAGCGCCACCGACGACCGCTGCGCGATAGGTCCACGGCACCGCGGCGGCATCGATGTTGCGAAGATTCTCTCTCGCAACCCGATAGTTCGCAGCGAGAACACCGAAACTGAGGACCGCGGTCAGGACAAACAGCCCGATGCGATAGCCGAGTATCGTCAGGAACACCGACTCGTAGTCCATCGCGGCGAACCAGAGATAGTCCCCATACAACGACGGGACTGCAACGAAGCCATAGAGTGCGGCCATTGCGATAATCGCCAGTAGTACGCGCCTCCACCCTCTGCTAGAAGCTGCCATACAGTACTCTACGTGATAATCCATTATAGACTCCCGCGAGCCTCGGGTTCTCTCCGTCAGTTGAGGCTGTCCTCGTGACCGATACAGAACTCTGGTTCGGTGCTCTGGCGAACACTCTCGGGTGTGGAACGATGAGAGAACAGGCTCGACCTTCGGAGAGCCGTTCAGCGGCCGAAAACGTCTGTCTCGCTGGCAATAAGAGTATGTTAACGTAGCGCATGAAATTGGGTATGAGCGTCAATCAGCCCGACGCGGTTCCGAACTACCATAGACTCTCCGAGACAGTGTTCGAAAAACGAGTGACTGACCTCTGGACGCGGTACGCCGACTGCGATCTGTGCGCCTACGAGTGCCACGTCGACCGGACGGCCGGACACGAAGGCACCTGCCAAGTCGACGACACCGCCTACGTCTCGTCGTACTTCCCACATTTTGGTGAGGAGGACTGTCTGAAAGGCCACAACGGCAGTGGGACGATCTTTCTGGCGAACTGCAATATGAAGTGTGTCTTTTGCCAAAACTTCGAGACCAGCCACGAGGCGAAGGGTGATCCGGCTACCGCCGTAGACATCGCCGAGATGGCACTCGAACTCCAAGCGCGTGGCTGTCACAACATCAACTTCGTGTCGCCGACCCACCACGCACCACACCTCGTGGAGGCGGTCAAGATTGCCAAAGCCCGCGGGTTGGACCTCCCGATCGTCTGGAACTGTGGAGGATACGAGCGAACGGCGATCCTCGAGGAACTCGATGGCGTCGTCGACATCTACATGCCCGACGTGAAGTGGGCAGACGACCAGGCGGCAGCACTGTACTCGAAGGCACCGAACTACTGGTCGAACATCAAAGCGTCACTCCAGGAGATGCATCGCCAAGTCGGGGACCTACAGATCGACGATACGGGACTGGCGACCGGGGGACTGCTCATCCGACATCTCGTGATGCCAAACCACGTCGGGAGTGCAAAACGAGTGCTAGAGTACATCGCCACCGAGGTGTCGAGTGATTCGTTCGTCGATATTATGGCCCAGTATCAGCCGTACTACAAGGCGAAAAGCGAGGACATCTACGAGGAACTCAGCCGTCCGATTACCTCCGAAGAGTATCTCGCTGTCGTCGAACACGCTCGCGATGTCGGCCTCGAACGGTTGTATCTGGATCACTCGATGCTCTCAGAGCAGCCTGGACTGTTCGATCGGTTCTGAGTTCGGCGTAGAGAGCAAGCCGACGCAGAATCAGGTCGTACACGAAGTGCTAGAATGTCTCGACCGTTCGATACGCCGTGAGGATGTCACCGACCTCCCGTCTGAGAAGTGGTGAGCGGAGGCCGGACGTTTCCCTACTCGCCGCCGTCTCTCTGTGCATGGTCTCCGCGGGAGAATCGATGGCGCTCGTGTTCAAGTGCGACTCACTCGATTACGTCGCGAACCCGAAGGCCGTGCCGAACGGTGAGCAATGCTCACCCACCCAGTCTGACAGCAGCACGACGATACGGCGGAAATGGAAGCCCCCAGACCAGTATTGATGCCGTTGTGCCCTTCGGATCGATATCGACCCGCTCGTTTCGAACGCACTGTCGTCACCGCACGGCTGGGACGACGACTCGACCTTCAGATGTTCCAGTCGCTGTCAGTCTCCTGTTCTTCCTACGGTTGAACGGTCCGAAGACGACGGTCCGACGAGTGACGGTCGCCACACGGAATGCATACGAAAACAGGAGTGCAATGGGGAAGATGGTCAGTCCGAACGCGAGACTGAAAATGGCCACCCAACTACCGTAGGAGAGCACGAGCGTCCACCTGTTGTCGAACGCCCTGATGGTGAGATTGGCGACGACGATCGCGAGAACCCCAACGTAGACTACCTGTCGTGAGAGTTGTGAGAGTTCCCGCTGGAGGTAGAGCGTCTTGAAGTACTGGCGAGCAGTATCGATCTGTCTGAGTAACTCTCGAATCGTCTCGAGGAGGTCGACTTCTTTCTGGACGAGATTGTCCTCATATCGAATCTGGAGTCGCCGTGTCGTGTAGAACTGTCACGAGTCGTCGTAGTCGAGGATTTCGAGGTGACCTTGCATCGTCTTCTCGGCTCCGTCTTCTCAAGCTCTTACGGAGTAATCCCGACGCAGTCTGTCGTTTTCAATAGAGTACAGAGCCCAAGATTTCAATAGTAGTGGGGTTCAAATCAAATAACATGGTCGAGGATATGGAGACCACGGTCGCGATCGCCTGTCAGGGCGGCGGGAGTCACACAGCCTTCACCGCAGGGGTCCTCCGAGCGATCCTCCAAGAACTTCCTGACGAGTACGAGATCGGGGCGCTGAGCGGGACCTCCGGCGGAGCGATGTGCGCGGCACTCGCGTGGGACGGCCTCCGCAGAGGCGACACTCAGGGGGCCATCGACCGGCTGGAGGCCTTCTGGAACGATATCGCCGCCGAGACTCCGTGGGACCGGTTCGTCAACAACGCGGCGCTTTTAGGAAGTCGGCTCACCGCTGAGTTCGGCTCGTTTGGTGTAAGCCCCTACCGCCACAGCGGGTCGGTGTCGGCCCAACGTGAACTACGAGAGACCGTCGAACGACACGTCCAGTTTGACGACGACGTGCCGTCGAGCCCGCCGCACCTGTTCGTCGGAGCGGTCGACGTCGAGTCGGGGTCGTTCCAGGTGTTCGCGAACGGCGAGCAGAACTCGGCGGCGTTGCTGGCCTCGGCCGCCATTCCGAACTTCTTTCGGGCGGTAGAGATCAATGGCGCCGGCCACTGGGACGGACTCTTCTCGCAGAACCCCCCGATCCGTCACTTCGTCAGCGAGGTGGATCCCGAGGAGAAGCCCGACGAGATTTGGATTGTCCGGATCAACCCCGTGGCGACGAGTGAGACGCCCCACTCGCTCGCCGACATCGCTGATCGGCGCAACGAGCTCGCGGGGAACCTCTCGCTTGAACAGGAGAAACACATGATCGAGGCGATCAACGACCTGATCGACGAGGGTGTCATTGACGACGAGCGCTACAAACCCATCGAACTCCGAGAAATCGACCTCGACATGGAACTGGACCTTGAGTCGAAGCTCGACCGCAGCCCCGACTTCCTCGAGGACTTGATGGAACGCGGCGAGGCGAAGGCGAGCGCGTTCTGGACGGCGACCGAGACGGCATCGAGAGCGAACGGGCATGGGGGGTCTTGACCTTGGTGCCTCGTCCGCACGTCGAGACTGCTTAACGCTAACCGAGACGTTGGGTGAGGTTGACCCACTCGTCCACGTGAGTTCGCGCGTCGCAGCCGCGTTTTCTGACCAAGGAAGAATACGACGCGATTTTCTCGGTTGAACAGAATGTAGGGCTTAGTCTCTTGAACTTCCTTCGGGGAGTGCAAGGAACAACTCGACTAACTCTTGCGACCATCTGCTCTCCTCGAATCGGACTCGCACTTCCGTGACTTCTGCTGTGTCTGGTCCGTCTTTGACCACGTCAGCGGTGGCAGCGTACTCGAGTCAATCGCCTCGCGCCTTGACCACAAGATAATCGACCAAAGGGTAAACGGTGAGGATACTATCCAGTGTGTGGACGCACCTGAATGCCGGTGACCGATCAGAGTTACCCCGACCGTTGCGTGTTGATGGTGACCATATGAATAGCGAGTGGGCTAAAACCACTCCGTATTAACTGATCGACATTATTTGGGAGGTGGTTGCCGCTCGAGTCTTAGTCGTCGTCGACGCTTGCCCCCGCCCGGTTCGGCGAACCAGCCCGCTCAGCGACTGCCGAATCGTGCTTGTCGGAGAGTAGCGGATCAACCTGATGGAACTCCCAGGCCATGCCACCGATGGCGATGACCGAAATGAGTGCGAAAGGGAGCCGGAGACGGCGACACCGTGCTCGGCGGCCATCTCAAGCATCGGCGCGATGTTCTGCCGCTCGAAAAAGATCGCACTGCCGCCCATCGTGAGGAACCACGGGGTAGTCTCCGTTCGGTCAACCATTATCACACTCGGTCACCAGTTGGTGTGAATCGGCTCCTTTTCACTGGGTGGAACCGCCATCAAACAGCCGCAACACAGTGTCTGTGGCGTGGCGAATGTACCTCTCGTTACTCGAATACAAGTGCGAGCGTGAGGGTGCGCACTTTGTCGCTGTTGACTCGAGAGGGACGACAAAGGAGTGTGCGGCGTGCGGTGTCGAGACTGACAAGTCACTGTGGGTGCGTGAACACTCGTGTCCGAGTTGTGGCTTTACCGCAGATCGAGACTGGAACGCGGTGTAGAATATTCTTTCTCGTGGTATCAAGCAGTTAGGAGCGGGACGTTCCGAATCAACGTCACCAGAAATCTTTGATTTCTGGGTGGCGAACGAATCGCGCCGCGATTCGTTAACGCCCGTGGAGACTGCGCTCCCTACGGGAACCACTTCGGTTCCTGCAAAGCACGTCTCGGAAGCAGGAAGCCCCATCCTCAAGTGAGCCGTTAGGCGAGCGGTAGGGAGGGTAGCTCACAACTATATAACATATGCAAGCGGCTCTGACGATCTGGGAAACCCTGCTGCTGACTCGGTACGGACGGGAGCACAGATGGCATGTACTAACATTCAAAAAAGTGGAAACCTGAACAGTAGTAAGAAAATGAATGAATGTTGTGCATGTGAGTATAGAATCGTTATCACACCCATTCCCGAGCACTCGGAGGGAACGCTGATTGGTGAGTACCTGTTAAACGAGGACTACGAGTTTCGTATGTCCACGTTGCAGTATGACCGTTCTACTGAATCGTTCTATCTCTACGCACAGATGCGCCGAACTGAAAACGATGAGCAGTCCACTGCGCTCGTTTGTGCGTCGTCGACGGATTCGACGAGGTCGTCGATCCACTAATCGATAGTACTGTGCATCTGGTCACGCCGAGTGTCGGAGTCGTCGAACGACACCACTGCGTAGTCACTCGTCGCCATGCGTTGTCTCGCGAGCACTCCAGTTTGGAATGCCCCGCACCCTTCGGGGGCAGAAAAAACTCGCCGGCGAGGAGCGGTTTCTCAGCCTTCGGCTCAGTGCCTCACTACCTGAGTTCACAACGATGCCGTAGACGTGTCCTCCGTACTGCTAATCACCAAGTTAAGGTGAGAGAGCAACAAGATTCACAGACGAGCGTTACACATGCAAATTCCAGATGACTTACTTTGCCTCTTCAGCGCCCGGGTAGATGAGCAGCGAGGCTCATACGTTCTCGAAGTGCCGAAAGAAGAAGTGACAACAGGCGATGTCCAAGTGGGTGATGTTCACCGCGTGGCTGTCTTTGCGACTGATACTAACGATACCACTCGGTCAACCCCCGAGGTGGTGCAGAACCGGGAGAGCCTCGCACCGGTTGAGAAAGGAGATCAGCGGACCGTCGACATCGAAGATATCGGGGACCAGGGCGATGGCATTGCCCGTACTGACCGTGGATACGTTCTCGTCATCCCTGATACTGAACAAGGCGAACGAGTAACTGTTGAGGTCACTGATGTGAGCGAGTCAGTTGGCTTTGCAGATGTGATTGAGCGAAAACCCTACTACGAGTAACCGAGACCGGAAAATGGTCTTGGTGCGTGAGGGTGACGCTCGGAGAAACTCGCGTTCTGAGCGAACTTGGAACCCGAGATAATACTACGCGGGCGGGATGTAGACACTGGCTTCGCCCATGATTTCCTCGAGATGGTTCCGAGTGCGGTGCGTGAAGTAACACTCGTAGCAGCAGTACCCACAAATCTCTCCAGTATCGTACTCCGCGACGAATGGGCTACGCAACCCCGCCCAGACGTCGTCTTCACACTCGGTACAAACTGATGAGTGAAGGTCGGCCGGTGTCGGGGGCTGATACTGAGTCTGACCAGCCCGATCCACTGATCTCTCCGGCCAGACGCCTTGATTCTCCCAAAACGAACGGATGTGGCCAAGCCCGTGCCGGACCGTTGCTCGGACCATCAGGTGGTCGGCGTCGCGACCGCTATCGTCCCACCCACTATCCGTCCAGAACTCGCCGAACTGCGCACCGCGATGCAGACCGTTCCAATCGAGGCCGACGATGTCGGCCGGTGGGTCACCTGTCAGCGTCGGTTGCGTCAACTGGTCGATGACGGTGAGTTGCTTGGGTGGACTACCTCCGAGGATGTGGACTCGACGGCCTCGCCACTCCACCGGATCTGAGAAGTCGTGTGCTAAGATATCCGCGTAACCACGGGAGTAGCCGACGACGATGTCGTCTGGTATCTCCTCAAGTACGTGTTACCTGGCGACGCGCGACGACGACAACGCGGTGTATGCCTATTCGCTGGATGGTACCCGACAGTGGCGAACACCCATTGACGGGGAGTGCTACACGGCGACTTGTGCGGATCGTGACGGCGTCTACGTGGGGTTAACCGACGGGCGTATTGCGGCACTTGATGCGGCCACTGGTGAGCCACGCTGGAGCGAACAGATTGCCACACCGGATGAGTGTTGTCCTGACATTCAAGGGACACCAACGGTCGCCGACGGCCGTCTGTACGTCCCGGGCATCGCCGAAGAACTCGTCGCAGCCGATACCGCCGATGGAACCGTGTTGTGGCGGACGGCCATCGTCGACGAAGACTATGGGAACGTGATTCCCTCACCAGCGGATACTGCATACGTGAATACCTATCACGGTGGGCTCGTCGCGATCGATATCTCTGATGGGTCGATTCGCTGGCAGTCGACGGAACATGGCGCCAATCAGTCACCCGTTTTTGGCGACGGTGGTGTGGTCGTTCCGTGGAGCGATTCTGTCGTTGTCTACGAGACGAGCGACAGTCCTGTATGGACGATCAACATTCCAGTCCCAGATTTCGGGATGGCGGGCTACATCATGGACACAGAAGTCGCACTGGCACACGGGATGTGTTACGTCGGGATCGCTGACGGATGGATCTACGCGATTGGTGCCCACAAGTAACAGAAAATCGAACGGATTATTTGGTGATTTCGTGCAATCGGCGGGTTCTAACTGTCGGTACTTCCTCTGAAGTCGCGAAGTTACTCACGATAGGGGTGTCGACCTCGAGTCGTACCACAGGTAAGACAGACGAGAACCGGATCGTTCTCAGCTGTGTCGCTCGCAGACTCCGAGTTATGCTGCTCACCCCTACTCCAAGATTCACGACGGTGTTCCCGCCAGATTGGGCCATCATCGGTGCCGCAGGTGTGACACTCTGCGATCCATATCTGACCCATAGGACCACATTCGTCTTTCGCCGTCGTGTAGATGGCCCCTTAACGAATGGGGTGTACGGCTACGGTGTCTTGAGACAGTAGTCCACAGCTCGGGTCAAAGTTCCTCCCAACACAGAGCTTTCAGCCCAACGAATGGCGACTGAGAGCGGAGGAGGTCAATGGATAACCCCAACAGTCTCGGTGGTCGCTGACAGAACTCGAGATAATGCAGAATTCGTCGACTCCACTGACACCATCACAAGAGGCTGCTCTTGGACTCATCATGCAGGGTGTCAATGACGATGAAACGATTACGCACGACGCAGCTGTCGATCTCCTCACTGCAGGTGGCTTCGAGCGGCCCGAGGCACAGGATCTCCTCGAGCAGTTGTTGTTGAAAGGCTATCTCTACGAAGCAACGGATGGGCTTCGGCTCACTGGTTGAATACACTCATACGAGCCTTCGAAACTGAGACGCAACGCACTCGCAATTCTGTCACCCAACAGCTCTGGAATTAGGCGACTTGCGTTGGTTACCACGCTTGCGTACCTGATACAGACACCACCGTTTCCGGTGCTCTCAACTGAGCATGGAGCGGTACAGTCGATCAAGTCCAACACGAGGTGATCTTCGCTGGAGAACCGGAATCTCCCTCGTCGTGGCGGATGCCGTTCTCAAATTGCCGTTGGGCGTCTCCCAGTGCTCTCTCGGCGGGCCTTGACAGTGAGCGCAATCGCGGCAATCAGCAAGCACAGCGTTGGGAACATGAAGTACCATCCAATGCTCATCACACCGATGATCGAGATGATTGTCCCAACGACTGCGCTTGCCCAAGTGAGGTGTCGATAGCCACCCCACGCAGCACCGCCACCGATGGCAACAAGCCCGATGAGCATCACGGCCCAGAAAAACAGAACCGGAGCATTTCCACCCGTGCTTCCGAAGAGATAGTCGATACCTGCCTCACAGCCACGAGTGACCACAGTAGTGGACGCTCCGCTGCTGGTCTCGGTGGCTGTCCGACTCGTCCAACAAGAAACGGGTCCGAATGCACCTAGCATCGCCAAGAACCCATACCCGCCGCTGAGCACCGCGAGTACACCAGCGCCGCGGGCAACATCGCGAAGCGAGGGTCTCGGGAGATTCATACTGAACAGTACAGTGGATTGAATCTTAACGACATCCCGTGGCGAAGACGACACCCCATCGTGAGACGAATCGAGTAGACTACCGCGCTAGGAATTCGTGGCACACTGATAGCGTGGCGGTACGGGACACCGACGCCGTTCGCCGGTCACTCAGAGTTGTCCGTTGTCGTGCTATTCAATTCCCCCAGAATCCACTGTGCCGTCGTACCGATTCGGACGCCGTCGACCGAACGCATATCGAGGTCCGCGGCCGCAGTTCGAAACGAGACATCCCCGACAAGGACAAGTTGGACGATCTCTCGAACGGCCGCCTCACCATAGCGGTCAACAACGGTGGCCATTGCGACGTCGAAATGCACATTTTGATGATTGGATCGCGGATTCTTCGCTCGCGACACGAGTCGCTCACAGACCTCGTTGATCGATGCGTGATCGGGATTCTGCGTACAGTCGCGAACGTTATATCGAGCATCGGTGTCGGACATGTTTCTGTTAGAGCCTCTCGGTATGTCCGTTAGTTACCTCCGATGTGTCAGATTCCAGTTGCCGCTGCCGGCGAAGATCTGCGAGTGCCTCTTCGAGCGTATCGAGCCGCCGTTCCGATTCCAGTTGCGATCGGCACTGTGCTGAGAGCAATAGCCCGAATTGTTTTTGTCTCGTTGATACGTCTCCACTAGTTAAACCGCTGTTCAGTGTGTTCTCGATACCATTGTGAGAGTGGTGCCTGCCTTCGCCAGAGCCAAAATCCCGCTCCACCAGTCATTGTCGACAACAGCGTCAGTACGACGAGGCGTTGAGTCGAGACCGAACTGGTGAATTTTCCCATATAGCTACACCTGCCCTCGAGGGAGGTATGAGTTCGGGCCGCGAACGGCCGACACCGTAAACACTGATCTTTCTGCTGGGCTCTCACCGCTACAAGTCGGCAATAATCTCGGCGAAGGCGACGTTCTCACGAACCGTATGCACGTCAACCTCTACAGTTTCGCCAGGCCGACCGCCGTCGACGATGACGACGTAGCCACGTTCGACCTTCGCGATACCGTCACCTTGCTCACCGAGCGTCTCGATCGTGACCTCACGGAGCTCACCCTCATCGACGGGCGGCCCCTGCTGTGTCTCTGGCGCCGCGTTCGGGGCGGCGTCGGAGGACTCACTCGGCGACGCCGCGGCAGTGTGCGTGAGCACGTCAACACGATAGAACTCGCCGACGTCGAGTTCGCTATGCTCAATTCGTCACGTGGGATCTCGATACGGTACGATCTTCCTTGTTCGGTCACAGACGCAGTACACAGACACTGCAGTGAGTCAGGAATCTCGACCATCGGTGTAGTGGGCGTGTTTCGAGAGATCACTGTATACTGGTCTGGGTCGTTCGCATCGTACACTGCCACTTGAGCGGGCCATTCGCAACTCATCAACCAACAAAATCGAGCGTGTTGGTTAATCGGCACCATGCCGACGCTCGAGCGCCCATCTGCAAAGAAGAGACACGAAAATCAACCGACGGCTCCCACGGGGGCGACAAAGAAAACTCTGAAATGATTTCCAGGGTGGTGTAGGCGTCCCAAACGCTGTCTCGACAGTTCGCGCAGTTACACCCAACCCCAACAATCACGGTAGCCGCGACGCAACGGACTCCTCATGCGGCATTCGTCGAACCGATTGACCCCAACACAACAAACAGCCTTCGAACAGATCGAACAGACGGTTGCAACAGACGAGCCATTCACACACGACACAGCGATCGACTGGATCAGTACCGGCGACGTCGAGCACTCCGAGGCCGAAGCGCTCCTTGAACAGCTGCTGTTGAAAGGCTATCTCTACGAGACCGACACGGGTCTGCGAATCACGAAGTGACGGCTGTGACGCCACGTGTCGTGGCCAAGATCAGACTGATGAACGTAGATTGTCCCTCACTCAGAATCAGATAGCCAAGGATATTGTGTGAGTTACTGTATCACGCAATGTCATAACGAGCGTAGTGTACCAGACGCACCACCAGCAGAGTATCGTCCCTCACGCGTCGCTGCACGATTCTCACTCAGTTAGAACCAGCTTCTATTGATATACTCTCGTGGTGCAACTATTCATTTGTTAAGGTATCTCTCATGTCCACTCAACAACCAACCCAACAGGCAAGCTGGTTCGGCAAGAGTATCGAGTTCAACTACGCTGACAGTGTTGCAGGCTACACTACCGTCCTGATTCGCCTCGTTACCGGTTACTGGTTCTTCCACGCCGGCTACACGAAGCTGCTGGCTCCCGAACCGTTCAACGCGGGTGGCTGGCTGGCCAACGGCACGACGGCGTCACCCATCCACGGGTTCTTCGCGTGGGCCGCTGGTACACCGTGGCTGCTGGAGTTCACGAACTTCATGATTCCCGTCGGTGAGACGCTCATCGGACTCGGCCTCATCGTGGGCGCGCTGGTTCGCCTCGCGGCGTTCTTCGGTGGCCTCCTGATGGTGTTCTTCTACCTTGGGAAGGCCGACTGGGCACACGGCTACGTCAACGCCGACCTGTTCGGACTGCTGATGTTCCTATTCGTCGGCGTCTTCGCGGCGGGCCGCATCTTCGGCCTCGACGCTGTCATCGAGAAGTACGACGCTGTCCGCCAGCGCCCGGTGCTTCGGTACCTCCTCGGCTGAAATCCCGCGGGATTCCCTCGCAGAAGCCGTTTTGAGAGCTTCCCGAGAGAAAAACGACCATGAACCAATACGAACTACTGACGTTCGTGGTCCTCACGAAAATGGCGTCGCTTGTCCTTGGTGGACTCATCACTGTTCTCGCATTCCGTGCGAGTCGGCGGCGGGCATCGTCTCCGATGTGGCTCTTCGCTCTTGGGGTCGGTCTTGTCACGCTTGCGATCGGTCTTGTAGGTGGAGTCGACCTCGTCGTGGACGGTGTGGTCATACAGGCGCGCTCGTCGAAAGTGTGGTGACCACGATCGGGTTTGGAGTCCTCCTCTACTCGGTGTACGCGGAAGACGCTCGCCCAACTCGGACGTAGGCTCGACTTTTTTGAGTCAGTAATTGAATTGCGCACAGCAACGCAACAATGGAGAGCGTAATCAACGAGTTCCAACGGACAGGTTGATAACGAACGGTCCATCATACCCATCTGTGCGTCCATTGACGCACGCCAGATATCCGGCCCTAACATCACGATCGGCGCTTTTCTCGTCGGTCGTGACACTCCGAACCATCGCCGGCCGCCAGTCACTCCCCTGGTGGCCAGCACTCCGCTCGACCCCACGCGCTGAAAAAGTGTCACTCAGCAAGTTGCACAGCCAGCACGGGAACCTCTGCAGTTCGAATCACCTTTTCAGCGACGCTGCCCAAGAGATGGCGGTCGATTCCAGACCGCCCGTGAGTTCCAAGGACAATCAGATCGATTCCGTGGTCTGTTGCATACGACGTGATTTTTTCGTGGGGGTGTCCATAGTCGACCACCTCTGTGGTCGTTGGAACGCCAGCTTGGGTTGCCTGTGCCGCAACGGTCTCAACGTGTGTCTGACCTTCATCATCAAGTTGTTCACGAAGCATATCCGCAGTGACCCCACCCGATGCTGGCGTTCCACTGAGATCAACTACCGATTGGTCGATGACGTGGAGTACGTGCAACTCTGCATCATACGTTTTTGCATGTTCGATCGCCTGCTCGACAGCGGTTTCTGTCCCATCGCTCCCATCCGTCGGAAGTAGGATTCGGTCGTACATTAGCGGACCTTTCACAATCATACGGGAAGTGTCCACTGGCCAAATAGCTGGCTATGAAATCGCTTTCGAGCAACTGCTACTCAGTGAATGCCCATCGCATCAATCTGTTCTTGATACCGGTTCCGTATCGTTACTTCAGTCACTTGTGCCACGTCAGCCACTTCTCGTTGTGTCCGCTTTTTATTACAGAGCAACCCCGCTGCGTAGAGTGCTGCGGCCGCGAACCCGGTTGGTGACTTTCCGGAGAGCAACCCCGCTTCAGCGGATATGTCGATAATCTCGTTTGCTTTCTGTTCGACTTCTTCAGGCACGTCCAATTCGGAAGCAAATCGCGGCACGAACCCTTTCGGGTCGACCGGCCGCATCTCCAGGCTCAATTCTTGGGCGATATAGCGGTAGGTGCGAGCAATCTCTTTATAGGGGACCCGCGAGACGTCGGCTACTTCATCGAGACTGCGTGGAATTCCTTCCTGACGGCAGGCCGCATACAGACAACCCGTCGCGACCCCCTCGATCGACCGCCCACGGATTAAGTCCTCGTTGAGGGCGCGCCGATAGATGACAGATGCGACCTCACGTGTTGACCGTGGGGCACCGAGTGCCGAAGCCATCCGACCCATCTCTGAGAGCGCAAACTGGAGGTTTCGCTCGCCAGCGTCTTTCGTCGGGACGCGCTCTTGCCACGTTCGCAACCGGCTCATCTGCTTGCGCTTTTTTGAGGAGAGTGAGTTCCCGTAGGCGTCTTTGTTCTTCCAGTCAATCGTCGTCGTCAACCCCTTGTCGTGCATCGTCTGGGTGGTTGGCGCCCCAACACGGGATTTCGAATCGAGCTCGCTGGCGTTGAACGCCCGCCACTCTGGGCCGTGATCAATCGCCTGTTCATCGAGGACGAGCCCACAGTCCTCACACAGCAGTTCGTCTCCGTCCTGAATAATTGCTTCCGATTCACACTCCGGGCAGGTCTGTGTTACTGACTGCTGTTCAGTCGCTGTCTCTTCAGATTCGGGTGTCTCAGTACATTGTGACGAATGTCTGCCATTACCGCAGATTCAGGTTCCTGAAATAAAAGGGCTGGGACGACACCAATCGAGGAGTCGGACTGCACCTCGGGGAAAGTGCCCGTCGCACGCGCTAAGCGCAAACCAGCACCGACCATCGCACACACCACCACTTCCAGTGCTCTAACCGGTCGTCATCGTGGATAGTACGGTGAGATACCTAACCTCACACCAGTTTTGCGACGTGAGATCCTGAGTACGACCCGAGACAGACACCTCTATCGATTTGTTGTGGGAACCCCCAACCACTACAGACACACCCCTATCGACTTGTTCTATAGCCATTCCATCTGCCGAACAGAGGTAGAATATGCATATAAAGCGGACGAGAACGATAGAGGTTGTGTACTCACCGTATCCAATGGTTCCTCTCGATACCAAACTGTCCTCTTCCGAATCTTTCGTGGGAGAACTAATCGATAGAGGTGTGAGGGTGGTTCCAAAACCGGTATCGTAGCAAACAGTGTCCAGTCTTTCTCAAGGCTTTCTTCGTCTTAGCCTCGATAGCCATCTCGTACCACCCAGATTTTTCTGGTGAACAAATCGATAGGGGTGAGCCTCCGTATCCATCTGTCTGGTTGGCCTGTTATGCACCCTATACAGTGAATACGAGGTGTGTAGCCCCTCTGTGGATGTCCTGTTGAGCTCAGCGGTTTCAACTACAGTAGAATCACCATCAGCTGTGAACAGAGGACGACTCCTTGTTCAAGCAAGACTCGTGAGAAAGCACTGGAAACGGCACTCTCTCTATGTCGGGGGGCCGCCGAAACGTGATCGTAGACCTACTCACGGCACTTCGCGACAGATTCTTCTCTTCAACCACTGAAATCAGTTGAAGCACTGGAAACAGTGGTGTCCGACAGAACACTGGATACCAGCTCGCTCACAAGTAGTGTTCCAACGCTATCAAGAACTCTGTGAGCTCGCAGCACTTGATAGTCGAACGAGCCGTCGCGTCCGTGATTTCCTCGTTGACCTGGCGATGCTGAGCATCATTGTCTCTTCACAACGCAACGACAGTCTCGCGGGTGGACAGTATCGTGACCACGAACTCAAGCACGCTCTCGAAACCGTGTTGAGCGTAATGAGTGACCTCCTTGAGCGCATTGGGATTCATCACAGTATCCACGACGTCGTCGCTGAATCCGACGTGGTGATGCTGTCGACGAATCTTGAACCGTCGTCAGAATAGGGAACCTGTTGTGGAGGGTTACTGAACGTACCTCGTCCGCTGAGCAACTGCTGTGTCCGTGAGCTCTTCAGTAACCAGAGCAACGGCACGCTCGATATCACCATCCATCAACGAGACGACGGCCCACGGCGAAACAAACGACTCTCGATCGAGTGTTCCAACCTCGAATGCTCCTCAAGGGCGAGACTGTCCGGATACTCGTTCGTCGTAATGCCGAGTGCAATGTACTGCTTGCCAGCAAATGGATGATTCGAGCGCTGATAATGAGATACGGACGTTGGGGAGTATGCCCGAATGGATCCGCTGCGGCGACGATTACGCCGCGCTCATACATTAGGCCTGCTCCGAATCAGCGTCTGTATCCTCATACTCGTCGAGGTCTGGGAGATTTGTGTCCCAATCTGGATTCTCATTGTAACAATCACCCTCGAATTGCTCGCTCACGGCCGCGAGGGCAATCAAACTCGTTGTGTGTGAATCGTACGCACCAAGTCTGATCGCCCAATACGCGCCCTTATCGCACACAAACCCCTGGTCGTGGAGTCGGCTCAGTGTCATGCCAACACTTCCTCGTGGGAGTTCAAGCGCTTCGGCAATCTCTCCTGCTCGATAGCCAGTCTCCGGGGTCGCTGCGAGGAATCGAAGAATCTTCCGTCTATTTGGGTATAATAGGCTTGGTGGAGCACTCTTTTCGGATACTTCGGAATACTGGTCAGCTATACGAGAACACCGACTTACTAGCCCACAGTTTCGGAGTTTGGGTTGTGATGTGTACCCCCTATAATCTAATGATCACAGCTCACACAGATTCGAGGAGAAAGCCCACGAACTTCGTCGTGTGGTGGATATTGGTCGACTGCAGATTGTCACTGCAGAGTCAGCCGATCAAGCAGCCGGCGACGACGGACACCACTGTGTCCGCATTCGGTACATGGAGATGACGACGAGTATTGAGCTCGCAAAGTAGGTCCGTTGCCCTCTCTGAGCGTCATCTGTTGTTCTCCTGCTCATCTATCCACTCGAGGAGCGGATCGAGTCGCTCGCGGAGTTCGTCGCCCATTTCAGTGAGTTCATACTCGACGCGGGGTGGGATCTCCGCGTACTGCTCTCGGGTGAGGATGCCTGCTTCGACGAGCTCATCGAGACGGGTCGACAGCGTCGAACTGCTCACCTCGCCGAACGTCTCCTCGATCTCGCCATATCTCGCCGGGCCGATTGCGCCAACCACACAGATCACCTGCATCGCGTACCGGCGACTGAGCAGGTCTATCACGCCGCCCAACGGGCAGTAGCAGGTGGTCTCTGTGTTCTGTATCTCTGGGATGTCAGGTGACGAGTCTGGTGTTTCTGCCATAGCTTTCATTCACCGAATTTGGTGCAATACTTCGGACTTGACAGTATAAGCACTTCCGTCTTCAAAGTAATGGCGTACCATGAGTCAAAACGACTTGTCACAAGAGGTTGCGTGTACGCTCACCGAAGAACAGAAGCGCGAGCGAAGTGAGGAGGTTCGTTCGCGTCTCATCACTACCTATATCGGGTTTGAGGAGTTCGAAGACGGCGTGTCGATTCGGTTTGACGGAGTTGACGAGTCGCTCATCGCAGTTGCTCAGTTCATCTCGGCAGAGCTGCAGTGCTGTGCGTTTGCCGAGTACGAACTCACAGTGTCGCCACCGTACGAGGAGACGGTGCTGACCATCATGGGCCCCGACGGGACACGACAGCTGTTCCGTGATGGTCTGGTCAACCGACTAGAAGCGGAGGCACTGTAGACGTCACTTCAATTCACGAGAAAGATTTCCTTCGAGTGCGCTTGGAACCCGAGATCATACTACTTGGGCGGGATGTAGACACTGGCCTCACCCATGACTTCCTCGAGATGGTTCTGAGTGCGGTGCGTGAAGTAACACTCGTAACAGCAGTATCCACAAACGTCCCCCGTATCGTACTCCGCGACGAATGGATCACGCGACCCCGTCCAGACGTCGTCTTCACACTCGGCACAGGCCGAGGAGTGAAGGTCAGCCGGTGTCGGGGGCTGATACTGTATCTGGCCAGCGTTCTCGGTTGGTCTCCCCGGCCAGACGCCTTGACTCTCCCAAAACGAACGGACGTGGCTAAGTCCATGACGGACCGTTGTTCGAACCGTCAGGTGGTCGGCGTCGCGACCGCTGTCGTCCCACCCATTTCCCGTCCAGAATTCGCCGAACTGCGCTCCGCGATGGAGTCCGTTCCAATCGAGGCCAGCGACTATCACCGAGCCCGGTCCTTCGGATGCTGTGGCTAGTTCCTCCGCTATCGTGTGGCCGACCGATCCGTAGCCCCCGACGATCAGCGTCCTCATGCCGAGAGATCGACCCCCTTGAGCCGGCGGGCGTTGATCGCGACGATGATCGTCGACAACGACATGAACACGGCACCGATCGCCGGCGATAGCAGAATCCCGATCGGGGCGAGAATGCCGGCGGCGAGCGGGAGTGCGACGACGTTATAGCCGGTCGCCCAGACGAGGTTCTCCTGCATCTTCCGATAGCTTGCCTTCGAGAGTCGGATGAGCCGCACCACGTCCAACGGATTATTGTCGACGAGGATGATGTCGCCCGACTCGATGGCGACGTCGGTCCCGGAGCCGATGGCGATACCCACGTCGGCTCTTGTGAGTGCCGGGGCATCGTTAACGCCGTCACCGACCATCGCGACCAACTTCCCCTCAGACTGGAGTTGTTCGACCTTCGTGTCCTTCTCCTCGGGCAGGACTTCCGCGAAGTACTGGTCAATGCCGAGTTCCTCGGCGACGGCCTTCGCGACATCTTCGGAATCCCCGGTCAGCATCGCCACCTCGATGCCCATCCCGTGCAGCGCCTCGATAGCCTGCCGACTCTCCTCCCGGATAACGTCCGCGAGGGCGAACGCCGCCACAACCTCAGCCTCGTTCAGAATGAGGTAGATGACGGTCTGAGCGTTCGTACCGGCTTCGTCGGCGAACGAGACAATGTCGTCGGATCGTTCGATTCCAAGTTTCTCGATCAGGTTAGGGCCACCGAGGTGCACCGTCTCGCTGTCGACGGTCGCCTTGACACCGAGACCGCGAAGGTTCTCAAAGTTCGAGACCTGCACCCGCTGGATGTCCCGTTCCTCGGCGGCGTTCCGGATGGCACGGGCAATCATGTGCTCGGAGTCGCCCTCGACGCCGGCGGCGATTTCGAGCGCTCGCTCTTCGTCCCAGTCGGCCGCCGTCTGGATGCCGACGACGCCCTGTTCGCCCTTCGTGAGTGTGCCCGTCTTGTCGAACATCACCGTATCGAGGTTCCGGGCTTCCTCCATAGCAATGCGGTCGCGGATGAGCATCCCATTCTGGGCAGCCGTCGAGGTGTTGATCGCGACCACGAGCGGGACGGCTAGACCGAGTGCGTGGGGACACGCGATGACCAGTACAGTCACGACGCGCTCGAGGACGGTGATGTTGAACCCGGTGGCGACGACCCACGCGACGGC
>NZ_FODV01000011.1 GCF_900110465.1 Halogranum amylolyticum | reverse complement strand
CACTCGTCGTCGTACTTGCGGAGGGCGCGAATCGCCGTCGGCGAGATGCCGAAGGTGGTGAGCTTGTGGCGGTCGATCATCGACCAGAAGCGATCGGGTTCGGGGTAGTCGGGCGCACCCTCGTACATGAAGATGGTACCGCCGAAGGTGTGGTTGCCGATGAGCGTCCACGGACCCATCATCCAGCCGATGTCGGATACCCAGAAGAAGCGGTCCGAGGGCTTCTGGTCGAAGCCGAAGTGGATCTCCTTGGCCGTCTGCAGCTGGACGCCCGCGTGGGTGTGGACGATACCTTTCGGTTTTCCAGTGGTGCCCGACGAGTACAGCAGCATCGACTCCTGGTCGGAGGGAAGTTCCTTGGTGTCGTAGGCGTCGTCCTGCGGTTCGACCGCCTCGGACCACCACTCGTCGCGGTCGTCGGTCCACGGTACTTCTGTGTCACTGGCGTCTTCACTCGCGCCTAACCGGTCGAAGACCACCGTGTGCTCGACGTGGTCCGCTTCCTCGATGGCGTCGTCTGCGGCCCCTTTCAGGAATATCTCGCTGCCGCGGCGTTGGAAGCCGTCGCCGGTGAACAGCACCGAACACTCGGAGTCTTCGATGCGTGTGGCGGTGGCGTCGACGCCGAACCCCGAGAAGATGGGGACTGCGATGGCTCCGACTTTGAAACAGCCGTAGAGGATCGAGATGACTTCGGGGACCATCGGCATGTACAGCCCCACCGTATCACCGGTGCCGACGCCGACGGACTCCAGATAGTTCGCGACCTTGTTGGCCTGTCGGTGGAGTTCGTGGTAGGTGACCTCCCGGACGTCGCCGTCCTCGCCCTCCCAGATGCAGGCGACTTTGTTCCGTTTCTCGCTGTCGACGGCGGCGTGCCTGTCGAGCGTGTTGTGGGCGACGTTGATGCGGCCGCCGGGATACCACTCGGAGAACTGCGGTCCCTCAGAATTGTCCCGGACGCTGTCGTAGTCCTCGTAGAACTCGACGTCGAGATAGTCGACCAACTCGTCCCAGAACCACTCGACACCGCTCTCTTCGACGCCCTCGACATCCGTACAGGTGCGGGCGATCAGTTCCTCGTAGTCCTCGATGTTGTACTCCTGCATGAACGTCCAGACGTTCGTCGACTCGACGAACTCCTGGCTCGGTTCGTGCACGATTTGTCTTTCGTCGTGAGCTTCGGCTGGCATAGTTGCGCGTACCAATCGATGGTGGAGCAACCGTCATAAACTATCGGGGAAGAGGCAGTGATTCGAAGTTGCTAGAGCTACTCGAACTGCCCAGTTTCCTTGTACCGCTGGCCGAGTTCGACGTAGTGCTCGTGGACGCGGGCTATCTCGTCGCGCTGGTCGTCCGTGAGAGGTTTGGTCTGTGCCGGGGCACCGTAGGCGAGGTGACCTTCCGGAATCGTCTGACCCTGCAGGACGACCGCGCCAGCAGCGACGAGACAGTTCGACTCGACCGTCGCCCCGCGGAGGACGGCACTCTGCATCCCGACGAGCGAATGGTCCTCGACGGTTGCGTAATCGACGACGACGTTGTGACCGACGGTCACCTCGTCGCCGAGAACCGCTCCGTGGAGCATCGTAAACTCCTGAACGTTGGTTTCGGTCCCAACCACTGTGGTTCCCCCGTCACCACGGAGGCAGGTGAATGGCCAGAGGCTGGCATCTTCACTGACTACGACATCGCCGATGAGGTAAGACATCTCGGAGACGAAGGCCGAGTCCGCAACTGCTGGCGTCTGCTCGTCGAGAGGTTTCTGCATGGTCAAGCTACTGGAGTCTGGGAGTATAGTGTTATCGCCGTGTTGGGAGATCGAAGGCGAGGTGGCGCTCGCCAGCCTGAGACGTCGTGACTGTCGGTGAGACTCTGACTCCAATCGCGACGTCGTTGCCCTCTGCCAAGACTCGACCCGTCAACTGGACTGGACCGAAGTCGGCGATGGCGACGATCGGCGTCTCCTCGGCGAATTCGGCTGTCGGGACCTGGATCTCTGTGTACGTACTGATAGTGCCAGTGTCCGGAAGGGGCTTCTCGACCAGATGAGTGCTGCCGCATTTGGGACAAACCTGTCGAGGTGGAAACGAGCCATGCCCAGACTCACAGACGAGATAGTAGCCTTGATTCAGGTCAACGGCGTCGAGCAAGTCATCGTAGCCCGCATTCTGGGAGTCTGTCATCGACTCGCCTCCAAGACGTGGACAACCGCGCTTGCGACCGTCCCGCCGGCATTGTGAGCGACTGCGACAGAGGCGTCGTCGACAGCGTCGCTGTTGGCGTGATCACCGCGGAGAAGCTTCGAGAGTTCGACGACCTGACTCACCCCTGTCGCACCGACGGGGTGACCCTTCGCCTTCAGCCCACCAGAGAGATTGACCGGGAGTTCGCCATCGGAGGTCGTATCCCCCTCAGCTGCCGCAGTGAGTGCAGTTCCCGTGTCATAGAGCCCGAGTCCCTCGAGTGCAAGTACTTCCGCGATAGTAAAGCAGTCGTGGACTTCGAGCAGGTCGACTGCGTTAGGAGTGATTCCGGCATCAGCATAGGCGTCGCTTGCCGCTCGTTCTGTCGCGGGTGTCCGAACAAGTGAAGACCGGTCCTGTAGCGCAAGCGTATCGGTTCCCTGACCAGAACCGGTGATCGCAATTGGAGTGTTAACGTCATGCCGCTCGGCGTATCGATCACTGACGAGTACGACCGCACTGGCTCCGTCCGTGAGTGGGCAAGCGTCGTAGAGTCCGAGTGGGTCCGCCACAATCGGTGCGTCGACAACGTCCGCGACCGAGATCTCCCGCTGGAACTGCGCGTAGTCGTTGTCGAGCGCGTGGTCGTGGTTCTTCACGGCGACGGCCGCGAGGTCTTCACGAGTACCGCCAAACTCGTCGATGTAGGCCCGGGCCATGAGTGCGTATGCACCGGGAAACGTCACACCCGCACGACTCTCGTAGAGGTCGTCTGCTGCCATCGCGAGACCCGCAGTGGCCCGGTCGGTCGAGAGATTGGTCATTCGTTCCATCCCTCCGACGAGAACAACGTCAGCCGTACCTGTCTGGACCGCTTCGACACCACTACGCAGCGCAACACCGCCGGATGCGCAGGCACTCTCGTATCGTGTTGCCGGGATATTCACCCCCGCTGCCGCTGCCATGAGCGGTCCTTGATGCCCTTGTTGTTCGGCGATGGTTCCGACAAAGTTCCCATAACACAAGCGATCGATGTCGGTTCGTGGAACGCCCGAGTCAGCGATGGCTACGCGGGCCGCTTCCGCGAAGAGGTCACGACCGGTACGCTCTGGGTAGACACCGAACGCTGTGGAGCCAACACCCGCTATGCGGACTGATTGCATACGACAAAGAGAGGTCGACCTCGGATAGTAGGTGTTACGGTTGAGCAGCGGCCCGTTCCGGCGCACTCGCTCGACTCATGCTCTGACGATAGACCTATCGAGACGCCCAAGGTGAATCCGCGTGACCACGACAACGACGACCAGACAACCCAGCGCCGGTAGCAGCAACTGCATCCCTGTCGCGATATCGTATCGGTCTGCGACGATTCCGACGACGACTGGTGCAGCAGAGAGACCTGTGAAATTCGCTGCCGTAGCGATTGCATTTACCGGGCCGCTATACTCGGGTGCAGACCCGACGCCGAACGCCGACAGTGTGGGGAAGAACCCAGCGACGAGGAGGCCGAGGCCGAGGGTGCCACTGACGAGACCGAGGGTCGACCCAGAGACGAAGGCGATGGCAGCCATCGGAAGTCCGACGACAGCTAGCGACAGCACCAGATTGAGTGGCCGAAGGCGATCGGCGAGGAAGCCATACGCAAGTCTCCCGGGCACATACATCACCAGAAACCCCGACAGGAGAAGATTCGCCGTCGACTGGGCGAAAAACTGGCTCGCGTAGTACGGTAGCCAGGTGAAGACGGTTCCTTCGATTGCGCCGCTCACGACGAGTGCGGCGGCCATTCCGCGAACGGACGGAAGACGAAGCACCCCCCGGAGGTCGGCCCACGAGAGCGACTTCTCCGCCTGTACCACGCTCGGACGATCGAGTCGTGTGACGACGAATGCGACAGCGAAAAAGACGCCAGTGAGGAGGAGGTACGCCAGTCGCCAGTCGCCGATAGCAAGGATTGCGTTCGCGAGGAGCGGGCCGGTAGTCGCCCCTAAGGCCCACATGAGCGCATAGAGGTTGAACAACTGTCCGCGACGTTCGGGGAATAGATGTCCTAAGAGTGGTCGATCGAGCGCACGGACGACACCGACAGTCCCCCCTTGCAGGAGGAACACAACGAGGAGGAATCCGTAGGAGGGAGTGATACTTACCAGGAGGAGGCAGACAGCCGTTGCACCGGTTCCGGCGAGAATCATCCGTCGGAGGTCGAGTCGCCCGGAGAGCATCCCAACGACTAGAACGGTCGCCACGAGGCCAAGGGTACCTGCCGGTGCGACGAACCCGAGCAGTTGTTCGGAGACAGCAAAGGTTTGCTGGAAGTTCGGAAGCAGTGCTCCTCTGAGTTGTGTAATCATGCCATCGCCCAGAACGAAGAGAAACAGCACAGCTGTCCACTGGCGGCGTGCCTTCATCGTTTCAGTGATGCGGCAGGTGACCGTATAAATTCGGGGTACTCTGATGAATGTGACCCCTTACGATTATCGAATTGTGCACAAGAGCCTGATCGAGTGTCGATCTCTGTGAGGTGAGTTGAAATAGGATGTTCGCGTGTAGTGTTGTATGTACCAAATAGTGGTACCTGTCGACGATAACGTCGACCGCGCAGTTGAACAGGCACGACATATAATCGAGTTGCCAGGTGACTTGGCTGAAGTCAGCATTACTATCGCACACGCGTATCGTGACACGAACCGAACGAACGAGAATCACGACGAGGAGAGTCCAGCAGTCATTGCGGCGATCGAGCACCTCCGAAATGCGGGGCTGGCTGTAGAGCAACGAGAACTGTACGTTCCGGTCGCCGAAGCTATACTCGATCTGACAGCTGACATCGAAGCGGATGCTATCGTGATGGGCGGACGGAAACGCAGCCCGACCGGGAAGGCCCTGTTTGGAAGCGTTACGCAGTCAGTGATACTCGACGCAACGGTTCCGGTAACCGTCGTTGGTGTCGAGTAAGGTGACGAAACGGGTCGCAGTCGGTTCCGGTACACTCTCTTTTTAGGTCACATCTGCGGTTCGTCGAAAGGAGAACTGAACAACTATGTTGACGTATCGGTCACTTCTCTCACCAGATGAACTAATTGAAAACTAACTCTGTGAACTGCCGAATCTTAGTACACGACGCACGTATTCTGATGAGTTCCGAGAGACAGATCACACACGAGATTAGAGGACACAACAGCTTACAGTAGTGAGTGGGTACAAGTCACACAAACCGAGTTTGCCGAGTGGCAGGTATACAGAGATGAACGATCTATAGCTGGCTCAAGCAACTCGGAAACAGGTCGCTCGAATGGGCTGTTCAAAAATCACCGTGCGGGATGACTACGCAGACTCACCGAAAGTTGATAGAAATAATTGGACTCTTTCTCAGAGTTATTAATCGGATTTAGAATAGACGTGCAGACGCCCACGCCGGTGCTTCTGTGTGATTTTCCGAAGAAACGTTTGTCGGACCAAAGATGCAAGTGAGTCAGGTTTGAAGTTTGTGCTCTTAGAGGTGAACCATAAAGCTCTGTCTTCAGTGCAGCGAGCTCACCCCGTAAAACCACGGCTGTTATAGAGAATTGCGTTCAGTGAAGAAATTGGTCGGACGTATCACTATCTCCAGACGAGTTGAGCCTCGGGATGGAACCGGTCGATCCGCAAAAGTTCGTGCCACGGTCTGCCTCCGATATAGATGGACCCGAGGAAGTGAACGAGAGTATCGATGTCTCCATCGAGACGGGTTGATTTCGGGGGAATCACCGACCGGGTTTGCAACTGCAGCACTCTACGTAGCAGGATTATTGTGCAACAACAAATGTGCACAGAGGGTCGGCACAAGTTGCGCAACTAACCGAGGTCACAATCCGAAACCGCTAGCAAGAGCAGGTCAAGGCGATAGGAGTTTACTGAGTGTCCCGAGCAGTGCAAGGGTTGATGTGGCACGTAATCGATTCTTCGCCTGATGCGAAATTCCCAGACTCCACTCACGCCGCGTGAGGAAGACGCCTTCGAGTGCCTCCGGGAGGTTGTCGATGGGATGGATGCGGGTTGTCCGCGTGCAGCCGCGATCGAAGCAGTTGTTGCACTCGAGTTTGATCGCGATGAAGCTGTCTACTTAGTTGACCAGTTGCTCTTGAAGGGCTATCTGTATGCGGTTGGTGATGAGATCCGGGTTACCGATTAGCCATGGGAGTACATTCCCGCCACGCAGAATGAATACATAGTTTCATTTCTGGACTCAATCCAGGGAACGGTGGGCCGAGTGGTTCATCAACTACCGGATTCGTATACGGTGGTTCTATCGATTTCAGGAGAGTTGTGACTCGAGTGGCCATCGGGGAGTATGCGTTCGCTCCTCCTCGACATACCCGAGACGAAACAGATGTTGGGGATACTCCCCTTCAGTGTCAGCCCTGGCAGCGAGTTCTGTTCGCATTTCTGGCCGTTCTAGGGTCTGACTCATTGGATGGACGGCGATGTCTTCAGCACTCGCAAGAAGGGCGAGTCGTTCGAAGACCTGGCCGGCCTTGACTCGTGCTGTGGGGGTGTCTGCGTGGGTTGCCAGCACTGCGATGACGGGCGCGCGTTCGATGAGTTTCGAGTTGTTTTGGCCTTCCCGTTCACCGAGATCGAAGTGAGTAACGACTGCCTGCCCGATTCGGGCCATGAGCCACGAACTTCCGAGTGCGCCCATTCCGACCCAGTAGCCCAGTTCTTTCCGATACGCCGGGTCGGCCATCTGTGCTTCATCCGCGTCGGCCTGGAGTTCGCCGATAGAACGCTTCTGTTCGGACTCATTGATCAGATACAGCGTCACGTCGTCCTCTTCGATAGTTCGACTGAACTTATCTCTCGTTTCCTGGGAGATTGTTTGGTCTTCGAACAACTGGTGACTCGTATACCGCTCTGTGAGTTCGTCGAACAACTTCGGTGGTCGGCTGAACGACGGTTCGCTCTCGGTCTCGAGTGTGACGATTGAGACGAGGTTGTCGTCCTTGTTGGCGTGATACGTGATGTTGTAGCCGATGTCGAAGTGCTCGGCTGCGATACAGAGATTTTCCAGAGCACAGCCGATGCTGATGAATAGCTCTCGCTTGTCTTGGTCCGCGACTTCGAGCCACCGTGTCTCGTCGTAGGTGACTTCGATGGTTTCGTCCCGAACCGCGAACTGCCACGGTTGAGAGTTGTGACTGGATGGGGCTAAAATCGCATAGCGGAGCAGGAACTTTCCCTGTTCCCTGAGCGGGGATGCAACCGGAAACTCGTCCTCGGTGATGTCCCAGACAGAATGCGTCAACTCGTCTGTTTCCATAATGGAGATTCGCGCTCAACAACTTCAAATATGACCTCGGCATCCGTCTTTCAGGTCGGCATGGTTCTCCCAGCAAACCCATGAGCCAGGCCTGCAGACGAGAGTTTCCCACATCGATCGACTAACAATGGCCGTTGGAACTGACTACTACTCGAGGTTCAGCTCAACCGCTAATACGAATCACAACGAAAGCTACGTCGTCAGGGTGAGCACGACTCCTCCGGAGACCGAGAGCCTCGAGGTCACATACGAGAACGGATTGACTCACCGCTTCGATGTGTCGTCATTCGACGCCCTCGGGGGGGATTGAGAAACGCGACTGCGATCGCCACGATGGACTCCAGGGGGCCGACGAGGGAGTTCACGGTTAGACCGGCAGAAGGCATCGGTGCGAGACTCGA
This sequence comes from Halogranum amylolyticum, assembly GCF_900110465.1. Lineage (GTDB taxonomy): Archaea > Halobacteriota > Halobacteria > Halobacteriales > Haloferacaceae > Halogranum > Halogranum amylolyticum. The sequence continues at coordinate 119,632 of NZ_FODV01000011.1, read as the reverse complement.
AGACGTCCCCGCGAACACGACGGTGGTGTACTTGGTACTTCAGAACAATGGCCATCAGACGGTTTGGAGCGCAGGCGTGGCCGGTGTAGGTCTGATACTGAACCCACTGACCTCGAGATCGGTATCCGCCTTGACGGGTCTCTCCACTCTTCCGTCACGTGCAGCGACGATATCAGCTAAATCGAGGCGTCAGCAGGTCTCTTGACGACCGGCAGCGTTCCGTGTGGTGTCGTATCCCAGCTGTCCACGGGTACCGACGATGAGCACGATGGCAACGACCCAGACCGCGATGTCGACCGCGATCAGCACCGTCATGAAGCTCTCGCCGGTGATCGCCTCGATCGGAAGGGGAATCAGTGTGCTGTTGGCCGTGTTGATGCCCGCGTGGAGCAACAGTGCGAGCAGCACGCTCTCCGTCTCGTTGTAGATCCACGTCAAGAGGAATGCGAAGCCCACGATGTTGACGACTCGAAGGACGATTCCAGGAATCTCCTCGACGAGCCACGCGAAGCTGTAGACGGCGTTCGGATCCGCGACCAGCTGGGGGAGGTGCCAGAACGCCCAGACTACACCCAGAATGAGCGTGGCCGGGACCGGCGCGTACCATTCCTCGAGTCTCGGGAGAGCGAACCCTCGCCACCCCGGCTCCTCGTTCCCCCCGCCGATCAGTGCGACAAACACGTACGACCCGAGCACGAGCGAGAGCCGTCCGGACAGCACTGTGGGGTCGACGTTGGTACCGAGAAGGACGATAGCGACGCTTGCCAGGCCGACGACGAGCAGCGGGAGGAAGATTGCAGCGAGGTACCACCGCGGTGCGACGCGCCAGCGGACGATCTGTCGAACCCACGCCCAGACGGACCCGCCGTCAAGCCACGTCACCACCGCGCCGGCGAGAGCGGGGCCGAATCCCCCGGCGACGAAACTGAGCGTCCGAATCGGCTCCCCCATCCCGATGACGACCGGGAGCCACCCGACCCAAGAGAAGGCATACGCCAAGAAGAAAAACATTACAACGGGACGTCCGTCCACTATACCGCGAATTCGCTGCTGGCTCATGGGTCGATACTCCGGCTGTGGATCGGTATTATCGTGATCATGTCGATACTGTGGATTTCTACAGCGGCAGGACACGGAGCAGATATAGCTGCCAGGCGACTAGTAGCGCGAGGAGCGTCGCTCCCATGTAATGTACTCTGAGTCCCGTATTCCAGTAGCCATCGCGCCAGACGAACCCGGTCGCGACGACGGAACCGGCTGTCCCCACGAGTGCGACGTAACGGAGTATCTTCCCGGCTTGGAGGGCGAGTGACGGTGAGGCGACCTCCGCATTGAGATTGAGCAAGGCGAGCAGGAAGATCATCAGGACGACCAGCCACAGGAGACTCACTACACCGAGGAGTCCCCGGGCGAGTCGCTCGCGCCTCGTCGGAGCAGTTCGGTCGCGTACCCGCTGCCAGAGTGGTGCCCCGAGCCACAGTAGGAGAACCGAGACGAACCCTATGACTCCGGTGGCGAGCACGCTCTGCAGGACGGTTAGAGATTCGTACCACGGGACGCGCTCGTAGGTCGCCGGCCCGAAGGCCCCCTGGAACAGGTGCGTCGCTCGGCCGTCCTCGTCGAACCGGAAGACGAGTATCTCGTCGCCGCCGACCGCTTCGTAGACGCCGGGCTTGCGTTCGACCCACCTGCGCGTCCCCTCGCCGAGTCGACTGGTTGTGAGATAGCCGTCGTTGATCGCCCCGACTGTGTAGGTCCGAGTCGTCACGCCGAGAATCCGTTGCCAGGAGGATTCCGAGATCGTCAGCGATCGATAGTCGCCGGTTAGTGCTTCGGTTCTGTCGGCAGCCCCCGATGAGGGATCCACGAGCGGGGCGTCCGATCGGGGATAATAACGGTCAGTGAATGCCTCGAGGAGTTCGAAGCGAGCGGGGGCGCCTCCGGGCGCATTGTACACGACGAACAGGCCGACGTCGCGCTCCGGGAAGAGCGCGAGCAGACTCTTGAAGCGGGGAGTGTCACCCCAGTGGCCGACGATCCGCTCGCCGTTGCGATCCATCTCGATGAATCCGTAGGCCATCCCGTTGAGTTCGGGAACGTCTCGTGATTTCGTGAAGTGACGACGATGCATATCCTCGACGGACTCGGCCTCGAGAATGCGTTCGGAGCCGTACGTCCCCTCGTTCAGATGGGCGAGCATGAACCGACCCATGTCCGTTCCCGTGGTCCGGAACGACCCACCCTCGGGTGGCAGCGTCCAGATTAGGGGCGGGTGTGCCCGGTAGTCGCCGTTCTGGTACGTGTATCCGATAGCCCGTCGTGGTTCGAGCCTGGTAGGGAGGGGCTGGGCGTACGTGGTATCGTCCATCTCGAGCGGCGTGAAGATTCGTCCATCGACGTATTCGATGAACGACGTGTCGTACTGCTCGGCCAGAACATGTCCGGCGAGTGCCGTCCCGTAGTTAGAGTAGGCGACGAACTCCCCCGGCGGCCGGACGCGGGCCGGTCGGTGTTCGGCGAGGATCTCTTCCGTAGGTCGGATTTTTCCGGGCTCGTCAACGACCATCCCGTCGAGCGTGTCCTCGAAGCCCGCCGAGTGGGTGCCGAGGTGTTCGAGAGTGATCGGTTCAGGATAGGTGGCCGGGATGGAGACAGCGGAGTCACTCAGGTAGTCGTTCACGTCACGGTCGAGTTCGAGTCGACCGTCCTCGACACCCTGCATCACGGCGGTCCACGTCACGAGTTTGCCGGTCGAGCCGATACTGAAGACAGTCTCGTTCGCGACGACCGGTCGCTGGGACTCCAGATCGGCGTACCCATATCCCTTCGCGAGGAGGATGTCTCCATCGTCGACGACGACGACGGCCGCACCCGGGACGTGATGTCGCTCTAGCTGGTCGGCCATCGTCTCGTCGAGCCAGCGTTCAAACTCGTCCGGGTCGGACAGGTCGGTCGAATCGACCGAGCGAACGGTCGGTGTGGCGGCTGTCGCGATGGCCGGCGTGCTCACGAGTGCGGTGACGAGCACCAGCACGACGGCGGTGTGAATCGACCTGTGTTTCATGCGGGGAACCTCGCGGGAATGGTGGCCAGTCGGGAGTTCTGTCCCCGAAATGTGCGGGGAGTGCAATAGGCGTGTGGGAGCTTGCACAGGGTCGGACCAGTTCCGACTGGGAGGTCTGATGGAGGGCTCACGCAGCGTGGGGGATGGATGCCTCGGCACTCTCGCTCTTCGCGAGCAGGTAGCCGCCGAAGGCGACCAGCCAGAGCATCACGGGGTAGACGATCATCCGTTCGGTGCCGCCGTGGCCGATGGGGCCGAACGCCGCCGCGTTGCCGGCGTCACCGAGCGCCATCAGCACGACGAAGACGAGGCCCACACCGCCCGCGAGGACCGACAGGGCTCGCATCGCGCCGCGAAGTCGAGTGGCCGTTCCGAGCGCTTGGACGTTGAAGAACAGGAACGCAAGCAGCGCGAACAGGCCGTGGAGTCCACCCGTATCGAGCGGGAAGAGCCCGGCACCGACCGCACCGACACCGGCGAGGGCGAAGATCGCCACCAGCCATCGCTTGCCGTGGGTGCGGTAGAAGAGGTACCCACCCGCGAGGTTCAACACGCCGACGAGTACCAGCGACGTGTTGAACAGGAGCGCCGTCTCGGGGAACACGCCGAGGTCACTGATGGCGGCGCCCCGAAAGTCGTAACCGGGGACCATCGCGGCCGCGAGCATGATGACCGTCATGAACTGGGCGGCGAGGACGAGGAAGAACGTTCCCGCCAGCTTCCGGCTGTCGAGCGCCAGCCCTCCAATCGAGAGGGTAGTTTGCTCGCGGGTTTCGAATTGCGTCATAGGTGGTTCACCGCCTTCTAAGACGTGTGCTGAGACAATATATAGGATCTTCAGTTCTCGGGGGACGGGAACGACCCCCGTCGTCCCTGTCGAGATCTTCAACGGATGGAAAATCCCATCATCCTCGCCGCATACAGGGCGGGTATCTTGCAGGGCCTCCGCCGGATCGGGTGCTCGAGAGCCATCCCGTGGAGCCGTTCTCCGAGTGTTAGTGGCCAATAAGGTCCGTTTGAGGACGTTGCTCCGGAGCAGCGGGGGGTCGTGGGGTAATTCAACACCCAGAACCGGTAGTTGAGATACGCGGCGAACGAAATCCACGGGAGATACGGCACGAGGAGGAGCGCTGCTCGCCGGTCAACGCGGTCGAAGGCAGATTCGCTTTTCACTGCCCTGTTGTATCCAGCCGCTGTATCGGTCCCGACGTTTCTGGCAGGCGTTCATTAGGTCGGTGAGACCGTGCTGCATAGAGAGCGCGAGTCGGTCACACAATCTTCCCGGCCTCAGTGTTACAGACGGACCTTCGAGAGTACACCGCAGGTCACGCGCTTTCGACTGCAGTATACGTTTCGGAGGCTGGTTCACTCACTTACTCATAACACAGAGAGACCGTGAATCTCACTGAGGCTTATACCCCTGGCAGCACTAACTTTGGGATGCAAGAAACTGCGCCGCCGACGGTTGGAAACACGTCCGTCTCTGTCGGGAACCCCTGGCTATTCTTCGTCGTGACGTTCGCCATTACGTGGGGGTTCTGGCTGGTGGCCATCGCTCTGGGCCTTAGATTCGACAGCGCCGCCGGCCTTCTGTTGCTCTTACTGGGGCTCATCGTCCCTGGCGCCGCCGGTGTCGGATTCGTGTACCTCGTGTACGATGAATCGGGCCGGACGGATTTTTGGGATCGGGTCAAGCAAGTTCGCCGCATAAGCCTCCGCTGGTTCTTTGTCATTCTCTTCCTATCGCCGGTCGTGGTGATCATCGCAGCGCTCGCGGATATCGTCCTGGGCGGCACGAGTGTCTCACTGGGCGAGTGGGTGTACGAAGTTGGCACCAACCCCATCGTGTTTCTCCCGACTCTGTTTTTCGCAACGCTTCCGCCGCTTCTCGAAGAACTGGGTTGGCGCGGGTATGCGTTAGACCGGCTACAGCTCGACCACTCAGCGCTGGTGTCGGGCCTGATTCTGGGCGTCATCTGGTCGATCTGGCATCTCCCGCTCTTCTTCATTGCGGGGTCGTATCAGCACGATATGGTCGGGTTCGGAACGTTGGAGTTCTGGATGTTCATGATCGGGATCGTTCCGCTGTCTGTGGCGTTCACCTGGGTGTATAACAACACAGCCCGGAGCATACTCGCCATCATCCTGTTGCATGGGTGGACCAATTTCACCGTCCAGACGATCGACCTGACTGGGCGGTCAGAGGTATTCCACATTGGGCTGTGGTTCGCGGTTATCGCTCTCATCACAGTGCTCTGGGGGGCGAAAACCCTGACGAAAGACGACAAGATGCCGCCACATCCACCCCGGAATAGGCGAGAGATCGCTCCCGAATGAGGGCCAGTACTGCGGATTAGCCCGCTTTTCACCGACTCGATTTGATTGATGCTGGGCATCACACACTCGGTGTATTGCAGTACGGCTCTGCCAACATTACTGGTTTCTGATAGGGTCGCCAGCATCAGATTTGCACCCCCCCCCCCTCACGGCTATTTCGACGCAGACTGGTTGAAATGAACGACGACAAGCTGCTGAATACACGCTCTGTATCTTGCACGCACTTCCTGTCAAGGTCTGGGGGTTTCAACAGAGCTACTTCTGTTGAAACTTGTAGGGTGTAATCTCACGTACAGAAAGGAAGGTCTCTCGAGTAGTGAGGGCGTTCTTGTCGACGACTCCCGAGCGACGGGTTCGTACATACACAAACGGGGCTAGGTGATCTAGTGATTGCCTGCAGAGTGGAGCTGGAACTGGTTGCAGATGTAATCGTCAGTCCTTGATAGCCTGATAGTGCGTTCCCTTACCCGCGATCGTTCGTTTCGTAACATCCCCTTCCTCGACTAACGTCTCCAGTACGCTTCTCGTCAGGATGTGGTCCGCGGCAGTAACGATACCACTGAAAAGGTCAGCAAGCGTATCCTCGCTTGCGGAGATTTCCAAGTGTATGTCGGAGACAGCTGCGTGGATCTCGGCTACCGTGAACGCCTGCGGATAGTTCTCACTCAAAAACGCGAGTGCCTCTTCCGGCGTTGTGCACGAATGCTCGGGCGACGACCGCGGGCGTGAGCTGGAATATCTCCGCTGGGGCAAGTAGATGCGCTGTATCAAATGCGAGGACGACAACGACGATAGCCCCCAGATGAGCCAGGTCGCTGGCCGCTCGTCGACGGTCCGTGCCCCGAGGCGGACGTCGACGCCGATGAGTTCGAATCGTTCGATCAACCGGGGTACGCGAAGCTGGCGATCGGCGTTTCTGTGTGTCCCTCTGGTACCGATCGGACCCTCATCACCTACGAAGCACGCAGTGCCACGGTCGACAAATCGTCCCGGTGATGATTCAGGCGGTACTGGACGCTCATCGGCCCGTTCGCTGGGTACCTGATGGGAAAGGTGCTCGATACCGTCACAGCTGACCACGAACGGACGATGACCGCAGTCGGGTAACGGATTATCTTTTCGGATCTCGCGATGGCTCGATCCATCTCGTCGGTACCACTGTAGCCAGAAGCAGTACTGCCGGGCCGACGATGAACCCGGCCCAGGTCACCAGACTCACCGCTCCTGCGACCGCAAGACCGCTCCGCGTTCGGAACCCCAACACGAGGTCGTCGCGGAGCGCACATCGTAGCACCCAGGCGCCACACACCGCCGGGACGACGATGAAGATTGCCGTGACGAGCATTCCCGCTGTCAGGCCGACCGAAAACAGCGCGATCCCTATTTGGACGAGCGCACTCAGACCAGTCCCGAGAATTAACGAGCCCGCGCCAATCAACCCGTAGCGAATTATTGAACGTGCCCGGTCATCGCGTCGTCGAACGCGAAGCAGTGCGGCGCCACCGAGGAGGGTAACGAGCCAGGGACCGGCGACGACGAGTGGGTGTTGACCCTCCCAGAGGTGGATTCGAACGAGGTCGAACGGGACGGTCAGGTACTCGGTCGGCGAGAACTCCTCCTCGTATCCAATGGTTACGCCGACCGGACCGCTCGCGTCCCCGGGCGCGTAGATGGCCATCAGATACACCCCGTCCTCCTCGACGGTCCGATCGACGCTGACCGTGTGATAGTTCGCAGACGGGGTGAACGGCTCGTAGGTCGCTGCATCGGGACGTTCGCCCTCGAACACTACCGTACCCATTCCTTCCGGAACGGACACTCCGCTCGGCACCCGATCGGTCCGGGTCACCGACTCGCTCATCAAGACTACCGAGGGAGTGAACTCATCGCTCGATGGCGTGAAGGCCCCGAATCGCAACCGCTGGCCATCCTCGAGGGTCAATCTGTAGTACTTGGCCTGCCCGCGCTCCAGGCGGTCGTAGAACGACCACGACTTGGCCGCGTCCGGAACCACGAGTGCTCGCTCGGGGCTCGTGTTGTCGCCGGGAAACGCCGGCACGTGTGCGAGCGCTGGCGTCGCAACGAAGGCGAGCGCGAGCACGACGATTGCAATCCGGGTGACGTCCATCTCCAACGCCGTACTATTGGTCGCCCGGGGGCAAAGGTTCAGCGAGGAAGGGTTCACGACTATGTCGTCAGCGCGACTATATTGATTCAGGAGGAAATCGTATGACCACAGCTCGGGAGAGTGACCAGCTCGCATCGGACAACACGGCCTCGACGACGATAGGGCGGTGGCGGCGACGGATCGGATGGACGACGGGTGTCGCACTCCTCGTGGCAGCTTACTGGAAGCTCCTCCGCCCGCGGATGCTAAACTGGGGCGCGACGCCAATGGAGGTCAGCCGGTCGCTCCCGGGTGACGACCTGCTTGCGGACGCGGGCGCCGAGTCGACGATGGCGATCACTATCGACGCGCGGGCCGATGCCATCTGGCCGTGGCTGTGCCAGCTCGGCCAGGAGCAGGGCGGGTTCTACAGCTACGAGTTGGCGGAGAACCTCGTCGGACTCGACATCCACAACGCGGACCGTATCGTCCCGGAGTGGCAGGACCTGGCGGTGGGCGATCGGATCCGGCTCGGCGGGGGCGACCAGTCCGCTTACGCGACGCTCGAGGTCGCCACACTCGATCCGGAGCGGTCGCTAGTCCTGCGAACGCCCGACGATCCGACCAGGTGGGTCTGGTCGTTCGTGCTCGATCCGCTCGACGAGACGACGACACGGCTACTGATTCGCTCGCGCATCCGCCTGCCCGAGAACCCGGTGGTCCGAGTCGCTTCCCTCGCGGCTCTCGACCCGGTTTCGTCGCTGATGACTTACGGGATGCTCCAGGGGATACGGAGCCGGGCCGAACGACTCGCCCGGACGGGAAGGACCGAGACGGGGAGCGATCCGAGCCAGGAGTAGTGACTGCGATGCTCGGACTCGCGGTCGCGGTCTTCCTCGTACTACATGGGCTCGTCCTCCTCTGGTAGGTGGTCCTGAGCCATGGGTGGGTCGAGATGGAGGACGCGATGGGCTGGAACGGTCGGTCGTGGCTGCTCTCGGACCTACTGGCAGAGGGGACAGTCCTCTCGCTGGCGAGCCTCATTTACGTGCTCGTCGCGGTGGGGTTCCTCGTGGGTGGCGTGGGGTATGGGCTCGGTCGTGACTGGGCGACGCCCGTCCTGGTCGGCGCTGCCGTCCTTTCGACGGTCGTCCTCGTCGCGATGTGGGACGGCCGGTTCGACCTGCTGGTCGAGAAGGGCATCGTCGGCGTGGCTATCAACGTCGCTGTCGTGGGGCTTCTTACCCTCCGGTGAGTTGGTGGCGGACGACCGTGCCCCGTCCCCTCACTGTCCCCTCCTCCCCGTTCCTGACGTTCACGAGGAACCCTACGCGCTAGCCTCGCCCTTGCCTCCATGTCGTGGGGGAAAATGCTGTGCCCTCCGAGTCACAGTGGAACAGACGGAACTGGCTCCGATACGGCATCGATGGCCACGCTGCGTCACCGTCACAGGAGGAGTCCCATGCCCGCGAGGAACGTCCCACCGGCCAGTCCCAGTGAATCCTGGACGATGTGCGAGACGGTCCCCCATCGGATCGACCCGGTCACCCACGAGTAGTACCCGTACGAGAGCCCGAGGAGGATCGCATAAAGGACGAACGAGTACGGCGCACCGGGGAACTCGCTCGTCAGGACGGCCTGCGGGGCGAAGTGCCAGAGATCGAACCAGGTCGCCGGGTAGAGAAGACCCAACCACGGGTCCTCCGGAAAGTGGATGCCGGATTACAGACATGGCCTCACGAATAGGGGACTGGATACGAAACCACCGAATAGCGTCGTTCTTCCTTCTCGCGTACGCCATCTCTTGGGGCCTGGACGCCTCGGTCCTGCTCCTGGGAATGGAGCCCTCCTGGACGCGGTGGATCATCAGCGGCTTTCTCAGCGCCCTCGGGCCGGCCATCGCCGCGGGGGTTGTCCTCTCCGTCAGCGGGGACAGCCTTCGGGACTGGCTCGGACGAGTCCTCCGCTGGCGCGTGCATCCGAAGTGGTACGCCGCGGCCATCGGAGTCCCCGTGATCGTCGCGTTGGGTTCCGGTGCCGTCCTCCAGCTGGTCGGCGGCCCGGTCGATTTCGCGTCGTTCGCGTTCGACCCGATCACTCTCGGTATAGGGATCCTACTCGGCACCACGATCGGCGGCGGCCAGGAGGAGCTGGGCTGGCGCGGGTTCGCCCAGCCCGAACTCCAGGAGCAGTACGGTGGCCTATGGGCTGCTGTAATCATCGGGGTGCTCTGGGGCGGCTGGCACCTGCCGCTGTTCTTCGATCCGACGGCGATCCACTCCCAGTGGCCGCTGAGTTCCCAAATCGCCTATTTCGCCGGCATCATCGCGTTCTCGATCCTGATTGCGTGGGTCTACAACGGCTCCGGTGGAAGCATTCTCCTGGCGATGCTCATGCACGGGACGGAGAACGCCGCCGGAGGACTGGTCCCCCTCAACCTGGATCGGGCGATCGTCGAAGGCGTCCCGGACTGGGTGGCCCTCGCTCCGATGAATGTCTCCCATGCCGTGCTCATGTGGCTGCTGGCCCTCGTGGTCATCAGCGTCACCGGCGCGGGGTTGCTGGCTCGGCGTGAGAGGAGAGAGCGGCGTCGGTCGTCAGCCACACGAGGCGCGTGAATCCCGGCCGCCGACCGGACCGCCCAGGGGAACCTGATCGGGGAGAGCTGTTCGGACTATCGATGCGACCTCGCATCAGTGATATCCTGTCATTGTTCGTCTACTGTCGGCATTCCGTGGGCCTCCTCTATGAGGTCTCCCAACCGTTGAACGAACCGCGCCGCGGGCGCACCGTCGACGACGTCGTGGTCGAACGTCACCGTAAGGTCGAGAAATTCGCGGGTGGTGAGTTCCCCGTCGACGAGTCTCGGCTTCCTGCTGATTCCCCCGATGGTCACCTGCAACGTGTAATTCGTCGGACTGACTGCCCATCCACCCCCTTGACCGAACATCCCCACCGAAGTGACGGCGACGGTACCCGCCATGTCCTTCCACCGCCGCGGAAACCACTGTGGAAGCCGCCAGACGAGCCGCCGGACGAACCCGGGGAGTCGGAGCGCCATCGTCTCCAGACGCGAGAGCGCTGTCGGATCCGGAGCCTTCTGGGCAGTTCGTATCTCGTCGTGAATCGACCGGACAGACCGTTCGTTAGCCCCTCTGACGACGTGGGGGACGCCCATTCGCTCGCCGTCGACCGTCGTCTCGATGAGCACGTTCACGTCGACGTCGTCGAATACGTGGACCCGACCACGCCAATCACGATACGCGTTGATGTGGGGGTGGTCATCGACAGCTCGTGCGAGACAGAACACGACGAATGCGGTGAACGAGAGTTGCTCTCCCGTCTCCTCCTCGATGGTCCGGATACGTTGCCTTGCCTCGGTGACGTCGAACTCAACGAGGCCATGGACGTTGCTTCGCCGGCCCGCCGTTCGCATGTAATCGACCGTCCCTCGACGACGGGGGGAGAACGGCTCGATTCGGTCATCACGGTCGCTCATAACACTCATCACTCCGGATAGAACATACCTCTTGACCCTCCGTGTCGAATCGATGAGCGAAGAAGATCGAATGATCGAAGAGTCGGAAAAACGGTGGCGCAAGGGAAACGGTAACTACATTCGGTCAGTCGGTCCAGAAGTGCCTTGATCGCCGCCCTCTCCCTGGGCGTGATGCGGACCGTGTATCTAGTGGTCGTGAACTCCCCTGTGAGGACCCGAACAACGCAGGGATCGAGATCCGGGTCGAACAAACCGGGGATGGATCCCCGGAAATTCGACTGGAAGCGAACTGTCAGTCCGTGACTCTGGACGGAAATTCATCGAGAGTACATCGCCTTCACCACGTTCTCCGGGTCTTCTCAAGTTGTCGGAACGGGCTACTGCCACAGCGTGCCCTATATTCAGCACGAGTATTGAACCCTATTACTGCTTGAGGGCTCCAACAAGGTCTCAATCACCTATCTTGGTCTCGTTACGTGTCAAGAGAATCTCCAACAGCAATTCTATGCTTTTGAAAGTGCCAACGAGGGTAGGGGATAGTAACCCACTCACCCGGAGGCCAGTACTCTAATCCCGCCGATCACCAGCCTGTCAAGGGAGTGAGCCGCTACACTGTAGGCGACGAAGAACACGACCATTACGAACACCTCGGTGAGGTCGACTGCGACGACATCGACAGTGGCGACGACGGGAATCAACGTCAGCAGGGCCTCGACCGCACGGTCGAACGATATCACGGCGATGGCGGTGCCGGCGACAAGCGCCAAAAGGTACCCAGCTGTTCTCAGCGACGACGCGGTGACGCGCGACCACAGACGCAGCTGGAGATCGTCGTACGTAACGACCCCAAGCGCGGCGAGCTGGCGCCGCGTCTGATCGACGACGACGACCACGAGCATGAACCACAGCGCAGTCGCGAGCCCAAATCGGACGAACGAGGGCGACAGATCGAGAACCGTATCGCTGAACACCGTGACGATGGCCGGCGTCACGCGGTCGATAAGGACGTAAAACAGCACGTAGCCAAGGGCTGCCTCTATAGGCCCGTACGCCGGGAATTGGCGGTCAGTTTCGGAAACTCGGCGAAATTCACTTGCGACAGATGTATTCATACGTGAATAAACGACGGCAGACTTCTTGAAGTTCAACGACATTTTCCAGACGATGAGAACCGACACTCGGTTCTGGGTATCCGGAACCGCTGGCCTCTGGAGAATTTGGTACCTTGCAAGCGATCATTTCAGACGAATTTCGCGGTGAGTACGAGGGTTGCGACAGTCACGACGGATAGCCCGAATCAGAACGTATTTTCTATTCCATCACGTTGCGAATTACTCGTACCATGGAACTTTGAGGAGTGTCTACACACAGGCAATATGGAAACTCCTTCTCGTTCGATGCCCGATTCGAGAGAATCGGCCAATAACGGGGCGATTGCCATCCAGACGACAGGACTGACGAAACGCTATGGGAAGGATGTCCTCGCTGTCGACGATCTCGATCTGACAGTCTACGAGGGCGAGATATTCGGCTTTCTCGGGCCGAATGGCGCCGGAAAGTCAACAACGATCGATGTGATCATGGACTACGTCCGCCCGTCGGCTGGGAGTGCAACTGTCCTTGGGTACGATGCCCAAGATGAGACACGAGAGATCCACGAGCGAGTCGGTATTCTCCCAGACGGATATGGACTCTATGACCGGCTCACCGGTCGCAAACATCTCGAGTACGCGATTTCGCTGAAGCAATCCGACGACATTGTCGACGACCTCCTTGATCGAGTCGGCCTCGACGCTGCAGCTGCCGACCGAGTCGTCGGTGGCTATTCGAAGGGGATGATGCAACGATTGGCCCTCGCGATCGCCCTCGTCGGCGATCCCGAACTGTTGATTCTCGACGAGCCGTCATCGGGACTCGATCCCAACGGCGTTCGCCTCGTCCGTGAGATCGCTCGAGACCACGCTGATCGGGGGAAGACCGTCTTTTTCTCCAGTCACATTCTCAGTCAGGTCGAAGCTGTTTGTAACCGCGTTGCGATACTCAACCGAGGACGGCTCGTCGCTATCGATTCGATCGACGGGCTTCGCGACGCGCTCGGAACGGGGTCGACGGTGACACTCACAGTCGACGCCGTCCCAGACTCGCTGACCCTCGAGGCTCTAGCCGGTGTCTCCGACGTCGCAGTTGATGACCGGACTATTCGAGTGAGCGTCGACGAAGCCACAGCGAAAGTCGACGTTATCGACCGCATACGCGACGATGGCGCTGCAATTCTCGACGTAACGATCGAGGAGTCGTCGTTGGAAGACCTGTTCAGCGCCTACACTGGCGATGTACCTCTGCGGGCCGATGCTTCGGAGGTTGAACAATGACGCTTGCCACGATCTGGCTGACGATCGCTCGTAAAGAATTCACCGACGCCCTCCGGTCACGAATGATCTGGGGCATCGTCGTAATCATCGCTGTGATGACGTCGCTGTCCGCGGGCATCTCACTACTTGTCCCGAATGTCGAGGGAGGTGCCGAGATGGCGATCGGCGGTGCCTCGCAGTTCGCGGGACTTCTCGTCCCGATCATGGCGCCGATCGCCGCCTATCTTGCGATCGCCGGCGAACGGGAGTCGGGAAGCCTGAAGGTGATCCTTGGACTCCCGCCGTCGCGGGGTGAAGTGCTCCTCGGGAAGTTTCTCGGTCGGAGCGGTGTGGTCGCGATCGGTCTCGCACTGGGGTTCGTGGTATCGGGTGTGGTCACGGCGATTCTCTACGGCGGACTCCCCATGGTAGCGTTCATTGGAACGGCGGTCTTGACTATCTTTCTCGGCGTTTCATTCGTCGGCATCGCCATCGGGATTTCGGCCGTAACGGCGACACGAGCCCGAGCGATGACTCTGGCGATCACAGCATACCTCGGGCTGACGCTACTCTGGGATCTGGCCCCCAATGCGGTTCATTTGCTAATCACGGGTGAGATGCCCGGCGGAGTCGTGCCCGCCTGGTTCCTGCTCTTACAGGGGTTCAGTCCGACAGGAGCGTACAACGCGCTCGTCCAGCGGCTGTTGCTCGGTAGCGGAACTGCCGTGGAAGCGAGGATCGGCGGCCGAGTACCCAATTATCTCGATCCAGCGGTCTTCTTGGTTATCCTGTTCGCTTGGGCTGTCGTCCCGCTACTCGTCGGATATCTCAGGTTCCGCCGGGCCGATCTGAGCTAACCGGACCCGACACAGCCGGGGGTCACACGATCCGCCCTCCTCACCCGGCGACCTGTGCTATCGCGACCGCTTCACGGTAGCACGCGATTGCCAGCAGCAGGTACCCGCCGACCAGAAGCGCCCACTCGCGACGCGTCAGCGACCAACTCCTCGGGGACCGTACCCGTTCAAATTCTTCCTTCCACCGGGGCCCGGATTTCTGGTGCCAGAGCATCACACCCCGCGTTGCGACCACAATCGCGACGAACGCCGTGATCTCCATCGGGCCGCTCCGTTCGACGAGCACGGCCAGTGACGGCACGATGCGCTCCCCCGTCCCGATGGCGAGCGACCCGGTCCCCCAGACTGCCCCGTACCAGGGCGCCTGGACGACCTCGATGACGTAGCCCATCGGCGTGTTCACCGACCGGAGCGTGTTCGCGGCAACCGCGATCAACGAAACACCGACGTTCCACCCGAACAGCCATAGGAACTCCCGTGTGATACTCCCCGCGTATCCCGTGGCTGCACCCGGGTTCCCGCCGCCCAACAACCCTTGGGGGAGAGAGAGGTAGCTGAGAATCCACGCCGCCGTGAACACGCTTGCGACGACGCCCCATAGGGAGACAAATCGGACGAGGACGTCGTCGTGGTTGACGTACCGCCCGAGCCGCTTCGATATTCGACCCACCAGTCCAGTCGCGTTCGACGCCGCCATACGGGCAGGCATCGTGCCCCGCTGACAAATACATTAGCGAGCCGTACGGGCAGCGCCAAGCGACGGCCCAACGGTGATGAGGTGCGTAACGACGGCGATCGTAAGTGGGGGAGGGCTGTGTGCATGTCTAGGTTCCTCCCGGGATGGTGATGGGATCGAATCGCTGGAGGCCGAAGTACGTATTCAGGACGGCGCCGAACCCGACGACTGCGACGGCCAGTTGGGCGATCCCGCCGAGGTACGGGACGAGTCTCAAGACTTCGAGGAGGAGCAGGAACGTGGCGATTCCTGCGATCGTCGCGACGCTGTCGCGCTCGATCGGGAGGCGTGTCCCGATGAGATACCCGAACACGGCCTGCCCGTAGAGGACGATCAGGAACTCGGCGAAGAGTCCGACGATGGCGAGCGGGAGCAGGATGAGTGTGAACGCCATGTAGACGAAGAGGACGAGCAGGGTCGTTGCGCCAAGACTACCGATGACGCCGCTGACGAGCGCGTGCTCGGTGATGGCCGCACCGACGTTTTCGATGACTATCGGGTGCCGCTTGACGAGCCACCACCCGAACGCGCCGAGGACGAAGAACTGCAGGAGGAACCCTCCGACTCGTTGGGCGGGCGAACTCGACGGAGTGGGTGGCTCGAACTGCGACACGCGCCCGACCGAGGCGTCGGCGCTGACCGCAGCCGAGCCCGAATACGTCTGGAGGGTTCCGGTTACGGATGCGCCGTCGTGTACCGAGAGGTTGCCGTTGAGGAGCGTCACGTCGCCGTCGACTGCCCCGTCGATGACTGCAGTGCCGCCGATCACGTACACGTCGCCGTCGACAGTCGCGTCACCGGGGACGGTGGTGGTGCCGCCGGCGACAACGTGGACGTCCGCGAGTGCGTCGACGTCGGTCTCGCCCTGAAACGTCACGGACATCTCCTGTACGTCGCTGCCCCCGATGGAGATCATGAGCAGGACGACGATGAGGAGTGGGATGGCTTCGGTCGGACTCATGCACTCGCACCTCTGTTCGCGCGAGCGAGTTCGACCATCCGTCTGGCGTACAGTCCGACCGCGAGTCCGAACAGGAGGAGCAGGGAGAGCGCCTGCACCACGTTCAGGTGGGAGAGGAGCGTGAGTTCGGTCGCCTGGAAGTACAGCGCGAGTGCGGTGCTGGAGAACGTAGCGAGCCAGCCAGCGACGCCGATGCCGATCGCGGAGTGGGTACCGATCGTCTCGGGCGTAGAGAGGTCGGGCCAGAGCGCGAAGTTCAACGTCGTGTAGAAGCTCACTGCCACGGCATACAGGGCCGGATTTAGGGGAGACATTCCGTTGTCGGCGATGGTTGGGAACAACTCGGCGAACCGGAGATCGGAAGTGTACATGACGTGTGTGAGGGCGAACAGTGCGAACGTCCAGAGGAAGATGCGCGAGAGCGAGTAGTTCGCGTAGATGACGCCGGCCATCACCGCGCCGACGACGTGTGCGACGGCGATGAACAGGCGCGTCGAGAACTCCGGCGACTGCCAGGAGCTCAGGAGGAGCGACGGCGTGTCGATGATTCGAAGGAACCCGAGGCTGTCGATGAAGAACACGCCGAACATCAGGACGAGTGGGACGACGAACGCCAGACTCCGCGCACGAATCGGGTCCCCGTGACAGAACCGTCCAGTGCCGTACGTCTCGTGTTGTTCCCCGAGGACGTCGAGTATCGTCTCGAGACGGTCGAAGCTGGTGAACGACAGGATGCCGAGCACGAAGAGGCCCGGTGCCATCGCGGCGACCATTAACTGACTGAAGACGTCAACTGACCAGGAGAGTGGGATTGCGTTCGCCAAGAAGTAGGCGATCGCGGTGATCGCTGCTGCGACGTAGCCGCGGTCTGGAACCGGAACGAGGTCGACGGCGAGCGAGAACGAGACGGGAAATCCGACGCCGAGCCCGATCGACGCGAAGACGATCCATGCACCGAACGCGGGAACGGTACGAATCATCGGGGCGACAAGTGTGAGCGCGAACTGGACACAGACGACGCCGAACAGCAGTCGAAGCTTCGTTCGCAGGTCCGTGCTCCAGCCGCGGCGGTCCATTGTCAGGCCAGTCACGGCTGCGACGACGAGCGTCACGAGCGCCAGCGCCGCCATCCACATCGAGACGGTAGTCTCGGACATTCCGACGAGACGCGTCCCGAGGTCAATGAGTCCCAGCTGGACGAACGTGATGTTGTAGTAGTAGCCGGCGACCATCAGGGCGACAAAGAGGCCGTACCCGGACACTGTCGTCCACCGCCGTTTTCGCACGTGTGTTTTGAGTTCCATCGCTATTCCGATGTTCTTGCTACGTCGTGGGAATGCTTCCCCCTTAAATCGGTGCCACGGTGATGATCTGTGCTCCGGAGGTGACGTCATCGACGGGGCCACGCAGGCTGTTGTCGGCCTTGATGGGAGACGGCACTGGTTAGTGAATGTCTTTCCGGATATCACACCACCTATGCCCGCTACTTTCGGAAAGAGGAGGTTCCGATACTGGCGTCGAATGGGGGTTGAATCGCTCGCTCCTTTGTTTGCGCTGCCAGCTCGAAACATATCCCGAGCGAACAGACAGTGTGCTTGCTAGTCTCTCGGTGCGTATGCAGGGGTTGGAAAACAAGGTCACGGTCGTAGCTGGCGGCCGGAAAGGGATCGAGAAAGCAACTGTGACACGGATGACAGCGGAAGAGATCGCCGTTGTCGTCGCTGAATTGGATCGCGAGGCAGTCCGAGATACTGTCTCGGAGATTCGTGCATCAGACGGACGGGCGACGGCCATCGAAACCGACGTGACCGACACTGATGCGGCTGCGGAAACGGTCGAAATCGCATTCGAGGAATACGGGAAACTCGACATCGGGGCCAACAACGCGGCGGTCATCATTCCGCTCGGCTTCTTCAGATCTATTCACTGGAACTGCCGATTGTCGAATACGAGTCGTATGACGTGGTAATCAGCTCAAGTAGTGCCCGGTCGGCCGCTTGAGAGATACGATGCTCGTCAGAGCAGCGCGACTTGTATGAGCGAGAGTGCTACCAGGGGGACATGGAACGTGGCGTGGGCCACCATCGCCGCCTCGAGGCTCCGCTGCCAGTACAGCCATCCGAAGAGAATGCCTGCGATGGCGTTCAGGAGAATCGTTCGGGCGACTAGTGCTGGAGTCAAGCCGACTGACTGTGCGAGCGCCGGGAGGTGACCGATCCCGAACAGTACGGCGGAGATCACGATCGCGACCCACATGATTCCCGAACCAGGGTCGTCCGACTGACGACCAGTGACAAACCAGCCGACGAACGCGAGCGCCGACATGAGCCCGTATCGGAGCAGGAGCTCCTCCGTGATGCCACCGTAGAGGAAGCGAATCGGGGCGTACGCGAGGACGTTTGCCACGGTCGGTTCGGTCGCCCCAATCGCGGACTGGGGCAAGTCCTGAGCGATGAACGGCGCCAGCGCGACGTCGAGAAGCAGAATTAGTACGCCTCCGAGGACGCCGAGACCCACGGCGAGGCGGACTTCGGGACGGAGGCGTCGCCAGAGTTCGTCGCCTGTCCCCACCCAGTCTACGAGGTACGATCGTAACCCCACTCGAGGAGCCGTGTACGTACCGACCAGACACGCGACGACGAGAAGGAGAAGGGGGGTGAGACCGGAAGCCACAGCGAGGAACGGAAGCGACAGGCCGGCTGGGACGGCTGTCGGTGGTGTCGTGAAATAGATGTACCCGATGAGGGCAAGAATTCCAGGAATCCCCGGGAGCAGCGTCACACCGAACCGCTTCGCGAAGGAGCCGGTTCGCTCGGATGGAGTCATATCGGTGACGAATATTGGCACCGAAAAAACAGTTGTGTCACCGCTGTCTCTCCCGTGACCACCGTCGCGAATGTCACCCGTTGTATCTACCGCTGTCCGACGCTCCGTGTGTTCTCGATTGATTCATTCTGAAAACGGCCGGTAAGTAGCTCGTGTGGTGTGGTCAGAGAATGACCGTCGACATTGCCATCAACAATCCACCAACAGTAACTGCGGCGACGGTAGTGAACTCCCAGCATATGTCCGATTCATCCCACGCGTACTCGCAATCGGTGGAAGGGACGTTGCTGAGCGGAGCGAGAAACGACGTGTTCCTGATTGGATATCGCGTCTCGATGTCGGGATCGACCGATTGTTGCCACGCGATCGAGTACCTCGTGCCGCTGGGTAGCATACGGCAGCACCTGGATAGCTTCTAGTTCACGATAGTAGGCCGATTTCGGACGTCAGCCTTGTTGCGACGACTTGGCACGGATCCTCACTACCCGAAGCTTGTATACGAGCTCAATATCCTCGTACTCGCTTCTGGTGTGGGAAATCTCAGTACTTCTCGTTTAGTCTGTTCGGAGTTCAGTTCCAGCGTGTGTCTGGGTTTTGGAGAACTTGCGGGGGATGGCGCGAATGAATCGAGTCGTGAGTCCGAGGCCGATGAGACTCAGGAGGCTAAACAGCAGGATCTGGGGAAGAGGGACGGTTTGACCGTTCTGAAGCATGAATACGATCATGGCGAGAACCGCGAGACCGAGGGTGGTGCCTTTCACGAGGAGGACGCCGGTGAAGACGTAGCCCCACGCTCGCTGCTTCCAGAGGAGAGCCGCCGAGAGAGCGAACGACGGGACAACGACGCCGAGATCGAGAGACTGGATGACAGGCACAGGAAGCGTCGTCTCGGCGATGCTCGGGGGTCTGGTTCCGGCGAGACTCGCTGGGCCGACCTCGGCGAGCCACATCAGCGCCACGAGTCCGGCGACGAGTGCTTGGAAGGCGACGTATCCACGGACTGGATGACCGTCGAGTGCTTCCTTCAGGTCTGTTGGATCGATGCGAACGACCCCGCCGATGAGCGTGAACAACGTCAGTCCGAACAGCGCGACGTAGACAAGATAGAGCTCGTTGAATGCCGTGAGCAATGCATACGAAGCGTACGTGTAGAGAAGATAGCCGGTGACGCCGAGCCAAACGACGTAACCACGGAGTGACCCCTGGTCTGCGTAATAGAGGGCGCCGACAAGTATGGGGACAGCGACGACGAGCGTTAGCAGATCCTGCCCGTATAGCTGTGGGAGGAGGACTTCGGCATCCCGGTAGAACTCAGGAACGAACAGTCCGACACCGGCCGCAACGACGGTAAGCAAGAGGGTGAGCGTCGATGCAACGATATAGGGTCGGCTGAGGCGTCGAGGATGTTGCGTGGCGGTCATTCCGATGAATCCTCAGTAGTGTCCGGGGTGACACCGAGACGGTTTTCAACGAACGCGGCGACGTCCGCTGCGAACGCGTCGACCGCGTCCCAGTCAGTGAACTCGATATCACCGTCCTGCTCCCGTTCCTCGGTGAGAAGGTCCTTCGCGATCCGCTTCATCATGAGCCGTTTGAGAAATCCGTACTCAGAGAATCGAAGTGCACCGCCGAACTGCCCGATTCGATCCGGATCCCACCCGGTTTCTGTGAGGAACGACTCGACGTACCCTGCAGCTTCTTCGCGTTTCTCCTCGTTCGCCGAGGAGAGTGACACCTGGAAGAACGCGGTCGGCATCCCTGACAAGGTGTTTCGATTGTCGGTGACGAAGTCACGAACCTCGTCTTGGTGTTTGCCGACGTGGATCGACGCACCCACGACGACGGCGTCGTACCCTTCCAGGGTAAACGATTCCGGTCGATTACGGACGTCAAGTGCGCTCGCCTCGTGTCCGCGCTCGCTGATTGTCGTCGTGATCCGCTCTGCGATCTTCGCCGTTTGACCTTCTCCCGTCCCGTAGAGCACCAGAACTGAACTCATCTTTTCTCAGACCTCACTGAGGGTATTCGTTAGGAGACTCAATAAAATACTGTTCGACCTACAATTGTGTTTGAGCGGTGGCCGCTGGAGGTCTCGGGGGAGCCGAGAGGATTCGAGTCCGTATTCGATATTCAGTACGGGAGCGTGCTCACTCAGTGGCTTCCGATTCGGTTTCCGGTGGGAGGCCAGCGTCTTGAGGCGTTGGGGGCTCGCGATTCGCCAGACGGTCCCCGCCGTAAACGACCGCCAAGAGAATGGCAATCAGCACGAGGGGGAGGGCACCCGTGACTTCGGCGAGGAGGTTCAGCCAGGGGTCTGGCACGCCGTTTGGGAGGAGTGCGTCCTGGTCGGCGGGGTGGAAGATCCCCATCGCATTGATGCCGGCGTGGAACACCGCGACGGCGAGCACGCTTCCGCCAGTACTGTTGTACATCCACGTCCAGAGAATAGAGCCTGCAAGGATAGAGACCATCCAGAGGAGTTGTTGGGAGAGCGGCCAGCCGCCGTGAGTGGTCGTAGCGTTCAGGAACAGCGGGAGGTGCCAGGCCGCCCACGTGACGCCGACGATGACACTCGAGGTCAGCGCGCTGTAGGAGTCTTGGAGTATGGGCAGCATGAAGCCACGCCACCCGAGATCCTCTTGACCGCCACCCCACACGGTGCCCCACACCATCGCGAACAGGTAAATAAACGGTGATTCGAATTCGGTGAGGTCGATCGGGCCACCGGCTAGAACGAACAGTAGGACACCGAGCGAGAGGATGACGAACGGAACTCCGAGCGCGAGTGCCCACCATTTTGCACGGATCCGCCATTTGAACATCTGGCCGACCCACGTACGGAGGCTCCCACCGGAGGCCCAGATGACGACCGCCGCGCCGATCGGCGGACCGAATCCACCGAAGCCGATCAGGATTGAGTGCGTCCAGGAGGCTTCCATGCCCGAATACGCGAGCGCACCCTGGATCGTCCAAGTGAAGACATACGCGATTGCGACGAAGCTCAGTAGACGATGCTGGTCGACCCACGCACGGACACTGGACATACCGACGATTGTGACACACGTCGTAGTTAACGGTACCCCCAGCCGCGGTGTTTTCGGCAGCACACTCTTCTCAAATCGTCTCGAACCCTATTCGTATGCCTGACAACGTTCTCGTCGCCTTCGACGGTTCCCCGCTTGCCGAGCGTGCGCTCACGTACGCTCTCGAGAACTTCCCGGACGCCACCATCACCACGATTTACGTTATCAATCCGATCGACTCAGTGGTCGACGTGGAGGCAGGTGGCTTGCCAGTCGCCGAGGACTGGTACGATAACGCCCAAGAACGCGCCGCCGGAATTCACACGACGGCCATGGATCTTGCGGCAGAGCACGGTATTGACCTCGACACTGTCACGGAAGTCGACAGACCGGCGCAAGCAATCCTCGAATACGCTGACGACCACGACATCGATCAGATCGTGATGGGCAGCCACGGCCGCTCAGGAATGGACCGGATGCTCCTCGGAAGTGTTGCCGAGACAGTCACCCGCCGAGCACGGATTCCGGTGACGATCATTGGATGATCTCTCTGCCCAGAGTCCCGATACCAAGAAACTCTCCGAGGGCTCGGGGATCGACCCCGTATGCAGTCCGACGAATACTCGTAGGTCTACCTAAAAGGTGAAATTCAA
This sequence comes from Halogranum amylolyticum, assembly GCF_900110465.1. Lineage (GTDB taxonomy): Archaea > Halobacteriota > Halobacteria > Halobacteriales > Haloferacaceae > Halogranum > Halogranum amylolyticum. Next base: position 97,218 of record NZ_FODV01000011.1, on the reverse strand, counting down.
CCAACCTGTAGGTACCGAGAACGTGGCTGTTACTGAACCACCGTCTCTCTCGACGTGTACGGTCCATATCGAACGACGGGGTGGTCGTAGCGACGCGGGAGCGCGGGCACTCGAACGACATCTCGAGAGTCTCTCTGGCGTCCGCGACACGACGGCCGCTGTCACCGCCGACCCAGAGAATCTCGGGACCGTGGACGACTCCGATCTCATGACGCAATGTGCGACCGAGGCCCAGCGAATGCAGAACAGCTACGACCCTGGCAACGTGATTTGCCCTCGATTTGTACATAAGGAGTGTGAAATACAATAGACAACGAAAACACACCCATAGATATACAAATATTAATTTACATTAATTAGTTCTAACATAAATGTGCTGTGCCAATTCTCAGAGCCTGTAGTTAGTATTGTGGGTTTATTCCAATCTGGTGCAATACTTCTCTTGTATGCAACGACGGAATTTCGTGTCAGCAACTGGCGCTCTCGGTGCACTGCTCCTCGGAAGCGACCCCGTAGCCGCAACGGGCACGACCCGTTCTGCTCAGCAAGACCAGTGTGCGCGTCCCGCCCCGAAAACCAAAACTGTTCTCCACCTCTCGAGCGGTGATTCGATGGCCCAGAAAGGGGCCCTGATGAACGCAAAGAACCTGCTGGAGGATGAAACTGTTCCCGTCAAAGACTTGGTCGTAGTGGCAAATGGGAAAGGAGTACAACTGTATACGCCACCAACTGATGACAATGAATTTGCCGACCTCATCGCCTCACTGCAGGACCGTGGCGTCACGTTCCGTGCCTGCGGGAACGCCATGGATATGCTCGGTCTGACGAAAGATGATCTCCTGTCGGGGGTGGAGCGCGTGCCATCCGCTGTCGGTGAACTCGCTCGGCTGCAAGCACTTGACTACGGGTACATCAAAGTCCCCTGAACCCTCTCCTATTCGCAGACGCCGTCCACTCCTTGAGAGAAGGGTTCGTGCCCTTCTTTCAGCAACGAGTTCGGCTTTCTGTCGGGAGTGAGTCCGAATACGACGAGTTGGGGGTCGAGGTGGAAAACTGCGAAGGGAAGAGATTGATGAGTGCCTCTGACAGCTCTTCTTGGTCCCGGCCTACACACTCTTCTACTCGAATAGTTCTGGTGAGCAGGTCGATGGCGAGATCCTCCAGAAAACCGTCAATATCCGTTGGAATGGCACTAATCAGTATATTTTAGACAAGACGAGAAAACGGCGTCTCTCTGGTCGTGCTGAATACAGTGTGCGCATCACCCATTTCCCGGTTCGTCACGAGAAATTGACAATACACCATCGAACTACGCCGGCGAGCGCAAAAGAATTCCCACTCGGAGTGGGTTGCCTCGAGCGAACCAAATCATTAATAGTGTGTGATAAGAACGTGTTAGCACTTGCCATGAGCACCGACGAACCCGATCAGTCGACCGACGCCCACGGCCACGAACATCACGAGGTAGAGGGGCCGGGGTACCCGACACCGGCGGCGATGCGCACCGAATCGGAACGCGAGAAGACCGCCTTCGTCATGTCGCTCCGAGTCGGGATGGACGTGGATGCCCCCGACTTCGTCGGCGTCGTGGATGTCGACCCCGACTCTGACACCTACGCGGAGTTGGTCGACACCGTCGAGATGCCGAACAAGGGCGACGAACTCCACCACTTCGGCTGGAACACCTGCTCGTCCTCGTGTCACGCCGAGGGGCTGACCCGAGATCACCTGATCGTTCCCGGGCAACGCTCCTCTCGAATCCACATCATCGACGCCTCCGACCCGCGGAACCCGGCGATCGAGAAAGTGATCGAACCCGAGGAGGTGTTCGAGCACGACCTCTCGGCGCCGCATACGGTTCATTGCGTTCCCGAGGGAAAAATCGTCATCAGCATGCTCGGCAACGCCGACGGCGAACTCCCCGGTGGCTTCCTCCAGCTCGACCAGGACGACTTCTCCATCGAGGGCCACTGGGAGGTCGACCGCGGCAACATGGAGATGAACTACGACTACTGGTATCAGCCCCGGCACGGGGTGATGGTCTCCAGCGAGTGGGCTGCCCCCGAGACGTACTATCCGGGCTTCGACCTGGAAGACGTGGAGGCCGGCAAGTACGGTGACAGCATCCACATCTGGGACTGGGCGACGAAAGAACACCACCAGACCCTCTCCTTCGGCGAGGAGGGACTGATCCCGCTCGAAGTCCGGATGCCCCACAACCCCGAGGAGACCGAAGGGTACGTCGGCGCCGCACTCTCCTCGAACATCCTCCGCTTCTGGGAGGACGCGGACGGGAACTGGGACTGGGAGAAGGTCATCGACATCGAGGACCGGGAGCACCCCGACTGGGACATGCCGGTCCCCGGCCTCGTGACGGACCTCCTCCTCTCGCTCGACGACCAGTACCTGTTCTTCTCGAACTGGCTCCACGGCGACGTGCGGATGTACGACGTCAGCGACACGGGGAACCCCCGGCTGGTGGATCAGGTGTGGGCCGGCGGCAACTTCGGCGACCGGCAGGCGGTTGGCGGCCACGAGATCAGGGGCGCCCCGCAGATGCTCCAACTCTCCCGTGACGGGCGCCGTCTCTACTGGACCACCTCCCTGTTCTCTACTTGGGATAACCAGTTCTACCCCGAGATAGGCGAGAAGGGATCGCTGATGCTGAAAGCGGACGTGTACCCCGAGGAGGGGCGGATGGAACTCGACGAGGAGTTCGTCGTCGACTTCGGAGACGCCCCCGGCGGCCCGGCTCGCGCCCACGAGATTCGCTGGCCCGGCGGCGACTGTACCAGCGACGTCTGGCAGTAGCCGTCGATGACCCACACAATCACTCTAGAGTGGCGCGACGGCCGGGAGGCAACCGTCGAGGTCCGGGACGCTGAGACGGTCACCGACGCTACCGAGCGTGCAGGCCTCGGCATCCCCTACGGCTGTCTGTACGGTGCCTGCGCCACCTGCACCGGACGCCTGCTGGAGGGTGACCTCGTTCACATCAAACGCACACGGGGGTTGAAACCCCGACATCGACAGGACGGTTACGTTCTGCTCTGCGTGGCCGAACCGCGCTCCGACTGCCGGATCGAAGTGGGTGCGGAGATACAGGCCGACCTCGTGTCAAACCCGTGGAAGTAAGCTACCACGCCCTGAAGCGCGTGACATTCAGCGAGGACTCCCGCTCTAACCGCTGAGTACATTCAAGAGCGATTTGTTCGGTGAGAAGGGACATACATTCGAACAGACGTTCGATGAGAAAGGGTCGTACCGATACTACTGTGAACCGCACAAAGCGATTGGAATGGAAGGCGGGGCTTTCGTCGAATAACGATTACTGTACCGCGGTTGTTACAAACCAATCGACGATTCTTCCCTCGGCCCGATGGAGGATGTCGCTTGCCGTGGCTTTTGAGATATCCATCGACTCTGCGACATCCGTCAATGTCGCTCGACGTGGCGTCTCGTAGTACCCCTGTTCGACTGCTGCAAGGAACACTTGCTGTTGGCGGTCGGTCAGGATGGACTCAGCGTCGCTGTCGCCGATGCGTCGAACGTACTCGAGCTCGAACTGGATTCCCGATGCCTCCAACTGTTCACCAAGTGCGGAAAGTCGAGTCGAAGAGGTCGTCAGTTCCCACCTCGCGGTCCCGTTGACGACCTCGAATGGGGTCTGCAACGGAACCCCAATTTCCCAGACCGGGTCTAACAACACGGGATTCGTCGTTTCGACCTGTAACAGTGCTTCGTCTTCCTCCTTCCAAAGCAGTTCGAGCGACGTGATATCCTCGTGGCGTTCCGTGTCGGAAAGTATCGACATAAGATCCCGTGCCGTGAGTTCGAAAAGTGCAATACTCCTTTCGACTCCCGAGAGGACAGTTATGACTTTGAACACACAGTCCGGATGTGCTTTCGAAACCTGGGCTATCCACGTCTCATCCGGGATAGTGATGGTGAATTTAGCTCGTGGCACTTGCTTTCCTCGTCGAAGATATATAGGACATGCATGAGCAAAGAGGCCTTTCCTAACATGTTCGCATACAGCTGACCAGTTCGCACGAACTGTTTCAGTCGTCTCCGACGACGAGAGTACAAGAGGTAAGCGAATACATGCATCAACGAAACAATCCGTTCTTCGTCATGGCAGGGCTGTACCTGACAGTTGGGGTACTAGCCGTAGTCGGGAAACTCGCGGTCGAGGTCGGATTCGTAGAACCGCTTTCACAGCTTCGCTGGGTGATAGTTCACTTAGTTACCATTGGCGCGATGACACAGGCGTTGTTCGGCGCACTTCCCCACCTCATCAGCAACGTCGGCAGTTCGACGATTCGTCTTTCGCCTCGACTCCGTTGGTCACAGTGGATTTCCCTGAACACGGGGTATCCACTCATCCTCTTCGGGATGACGACCGGTTCGACCGTCGTAGCCGTCACTGGTGCGACCATCGTGCTGGTCGCGCTGGCGCTACTGCTGGTGACGGTGTACCGTCTCAGTGCTGATTCACGTGGCTCACTGCTGAGCCGATACTACCGCGTCGCACCGTGGTTTCTCGTCGTCGGTATCTTCGCTGCGTTCGGGATGTTGCTTAACGTTCACGGGCCCGGTGGTTACTTCGGCTCGATTGAAGCACACGTTCACGCGAACGTCTGGGGGTTCCTCGCCCTCGTCGTCGCTGCGACGTTGCTCCAGCTCATCCCTGCACTGACGGGTACTGAACTCCGTTATCCTCGTCTGAAACGCATTACGTTCTGGGGTATGACCATCGGCACGGTCGGTCTCGTTTCGGGACCGTGGTTGGCGATGCACGTGTTGACCTTCACCGGACTCGCTATCTACGTGATCGGAACGATCGCGTTGCTGGCGAATATCGTGGGGACCAAACGCGCGAGTGGCTGTACGAAGGATGCTCGGGTCGGTCACATCCTCGGTGCATACTTATGGCTCGTCTTCCCGGTACCGTGGGCGCCCCTCGTGCTTCTGTTCCCGAACGTCGTTCCAGGAGCTCCCATCGAAACGGCGGCTATCAACGGGTTGGTCTTCGGATGGATGCTCCAGTTGGCGATGGCGTTTCTGCCGATCGTGGTTGGTGCATTTGGGGATACGGAAGGTGTTGTGGATGTGCCGAGTGCGGTCGAGTCAAGCTCGTATACTCCATCGTGGCTGGGCGTTGGCAGCATCAATCTTGGGATGCTTGCTCTCTGGGCGACGGCGCTCCCGATGGTCTCGAACGTTGCGGAGATGCTCAGCGTCGCTGGTTTCGCGCTCATCGCCCTTCCGTGGGCTGTGTTCGTCGTGCGGTTGTGGCAGACGTTCATTGGTGATGAGCCACGTGCTCAGCGTGAGGAACCAACCGATACGTCGGCATCGCTCGGCGACTAAGAACCACGGTTCTGTTCACCGAAAAATGCACCCCGTTTTCATCGCAGAGCAACTCATCGATACTTGACTCGGGTCGCGCTATTCAACAATCGTCACGTCGAGTTTCTCGCGCCAGCGGTAGCGTCGCCTGCCCCAGACGAATGTTCGACGGGTAAGCGCGTAGGAGACGAGAGGTACGAACACGAACGGTGCTTCAGACCTCGAGCGACGATGTAAGACTGCCTCTGAGTCGTCGAAGATGTCGATAAGGTACTCACGATCGGCTGACTGGAACCCAGTCGAGCGTGGAGACTTCAGTTAGTCGGCCGTCTGCTCGGCTTGGCGGGTCTTTTCGATCTCTAATGGATCTGCTGTCGACGTCGCCGTAACTAGTCGCAGGAACTGTCCGGCGTTCGTGAGAATTTTGTTCTCCGCCTTCCGAAGATGTTCTTCGTACGTCGAACGAGCGACTGCGGTCTGTTCGGCCAGCTCTCTGAGTGATGTCTTTCGGGGTTGCTCGTAGTATCCGCTTTCTAACGCCAACCGAAGCGCCGCCAGTTGTCGCTCAGTTACGTTCTCGAACAACTGGTCGACTGGAGCCAACATACTGTGTGGGATCTGTTGTTCCGTAATCGCGGTCTTCGAGAGGACTTCGATATCGCGATCTGTCTCCAGATCGTGTAAGAGTGCTCGAACGTCACTCTCGTCGAATGCGATCACCGTATAGTGTTCCCACCCCTGACGATGGATCGTCGGTGGCTGGTAGAGGCAATTATGTGCTTCGAACCGCTCGATGATGGAGTCTTCCAGTGAACAGAGGCAGGATTGCGTGACGACGTGAAGCCCAGATTCATCGATCGACTTGTGGAGAATCGTCCCTATGTGGTCAATCTCGTCGAGTAATTCGTCAGTCGGTGATCCAGGTGCTGTGATTTCGATCACCTGACAGTCGCTCAGGTACCACTCGCGAATCGTGAGATCCGGGTAGCGTTCCGAGATCTCTCGATACGGACACTCGTGTTTGACCCGGAACGAGGCCTCGTAAAGACTCATAGAGGTGTATTTGGGCTAAATTAAATTAACAGTGCCGGTCATGTCCGGCAGCAGCTATACCTCAATACTTCTCGTATCGGTAGCCACTGATGTCGGAGATTTCCCCCGAGGAACTCGGCGCACGATTACAGACTGACGAAGGCGACCTGCTCGTGGTCGACATTCGCCACCAAGAAGCGTTCGATGACTGGCACGTACCGGGGAGCGTCAACGTCGACGTCTATGACGAACTGACCAGCCACCCTGACGAGGCCAAGGACGATCTTTCGGATCTCCCTGAGCAGAAGGAGGTCGTCACTGTCTGCGGTGCGGGCATCGCTGCTGAGACGGCAGCGGACGTCCTTCAAGAGATGGACTACGACGCCAAGGCTCTCGCTGACGGCATGAACGGGTGGAGCCGAGTTCACCGGCACGCGCCGGTCGGCGTTGACCTTGACGGCACGCTCGTTCAAGTCGCACGGCCGGGGAAAGGCTGTCTCTCACACGTGCTCATCACTGACGGTGAAGCGGTCGTCTTCGACCCATCACACTACCTCGAGGAGTACGAGGCGATTCTCGACGAGTACGACGCCGAACTCGTCGGCGTCTTCGACACGCACGCTCACGCCGATCACGTCTCCGGCGCTGCGGAGTTCGCTGACCGTTACAGCGTCCCCTACTACCTCCATCCGAAGGATGCACTGGCCATCGACGCGACGCCTGTCGAAAACGAGCAGTCTGTAACGATCGGCAGCCTCGACATCGAAGTCATCCACACCCCGGGACACAGCGAAGGAAGCGTCTCGTTCGATATCGACGGCGCAGCGTTGATCACGGGCGACACGCTCTTCCACGAGAGCGTGGGCCGCGTCGAACTTGGCGTCGAAGCCGGAATCGAAGATACCAACGTTGAGCAGAACGCCGCGACGCTCTACGAGAGCCTCCAGCGACTTCAGAACCGAGCAGACGACGCTCTCGTCCTGCCGGCACATGATCCCGGTTCGCCAGAACCGCCAGTGACCGCGACGCTGAGCGAGGTCCGAGAGCGGAACGAAGATCTCGGACGTGACCGCGAGGAGTTCGTTCGGGAGCTCGCGTCAGATATCCCGGATCATCCGCCGAACTTCGAGCGCGTCAAGCGGACGAACATGGGACAGGAATCAGTTCCTGCTGACGAACTAGCCGAGCTCGAACTGGGTCCGAACAACTGCGCAGCGGAGTGACTCATGAGTACGGATACTGAACTCAAACAAGGGATCAGCGAGCACCTCGGACAGTTCTCGCTGCACGTCCTCTTGGTGTTCGCCACCGGGTTGACGATCGGGTCCGAACGCGCCGTCGTGCCCGTTTTGGGTCGTGACGTCCTCGGCGTCGAGTCTCTGTTCGTCATCGGGTCGTTCGTCGTCTCGTTCGGCTTCGTCAAGGCGCTGCTAAACCTCTACGCCGGCAAATGGGGTGGTGAATACGGCCGCAAGCCCGTGCTCGTCCTCGGATGGGTGACCGCACTTCCACTCCCTGTCATCCTCATCTTTGCCCCGAGCTGGGGGTGGATCACCGTCGGGAACATCCTGTTGGGAATCAACCAGGCGTTGACCTGGAGTATGGCCATCAACGCCAAGATCGACATTGCAGGTCCCGACCAGCGAGGACTCGCCGTCGGTATCGACGAGGCCTTCGGGTACAGCGGCGTCGCCGTCGGTGCCTGGATTACGGGCATCATCGCCGCCCAGACGAGCCTCCGACCTGAGCCGTTCTACTTCCTCGCCGTCGTCGTCGTGCTGGCGTTCCTCATCTCGGTCTTCCTAATCAAGGAGACGGTTCAACTCGCGGAGGCCGAAATCGACGATGAAGACCACCACGACGCGAACCTCCCGTTCGTCGAGGTGCTGAAGCGGGCGACCTACGGCGATAAGACGCTGTTCGCCGCGGCACAGGCAGGTCACATCGAGAAGTTCGTCGATACGTTGTTCTGGCTCGCCGTCCCGCTGTATCTCACGAGTCAGGGCCTCGGTATCGCAGCCGTCGGGTTCATCGTCGGCGTCCACAGCGCGATGTACTTCCTCCAGATCGCAACGGGTGGCCTCGCGGATCGGATCGGTCGGCGTCCTCCGGTCGTCGCAGGAATGTTCCTCGCCGGTGCGGGTATCCTCGGAATGGTGCTCGTCGACGGCTATCTCCCGTGGGTCATCCTCTCGGGTATCTCCGGTCTCGGGATGGCGTTACTCTACCCGAATCTGATGACCGTTCCCGGCGACGCTGCCCACCCGACGTGGCGTGCGACCGGGATGGGCGTCTACCGAATGTGGCGTGACTCAGGGTATGGGGTCGGTGCGATCCTGATCGGCCTCTCGACGGAATTCGTGAACGCCGAAGCCGCATTCTACATGACCGCTGTCCTGATGTTCCTCTCTGGTGCAGTCGTCTATCTCTGGATGGAAGAGACGCATCCAGACTTCGGAACGCACGAACCACCTGCCCCTGCAACGGAACAACCGACTCAGGTGGCTCCTCAAGACTAGCTCAGTAGAACGCTCTTTTCGTGGTAGTGATCGTATCCGACGTTTTCTTGGTCGTACTACGGACAATATCAGAGACTACTATCTAATTGGCAGGCGCTAAAACCTCGCGCTTCAGGGCGGGGATACAGTTTGTACTCGAAATATTTCTCCAGCAGTGCCCCGAGCATGCCGTATTTCTGTCGAAATCGAACTGTAGTGTGACCAGCACACCGTCCTCGCGTTCTTCGAGCCTCCATTCTCCTTCGAGCCGAGTGGACCATGGCCGGTGGAAGTCGCTCGTTTCGACGTCAACATTGCAGTTCTGGCAGCGGTAGTTAGTCGAGAGATGGCCCGCTTCGAGGGTGTCAAGAATCTCCATGACATCTCGCTGGCACAGTTCGGATAGATGCCGTCCATCGCGAGGGGGCGAATTCGGGTTCTGGGACAGTCACGTGCCTCGATTTTTCCACCGTACCGATTGTTATAGGCAACAGGAGTTTAGGAGAGGATACAGTACTATCGACGGAGGTTTCTACAGATGACAGCCTACCGCGAGTGGACCGAAGCACAGGAGTCGACGGCCGTCTCGGTCGACGGACACGACCTCGATGTCGCGTACTACGACGAGGGGACGGGCGACCCGGTCGTGTTTCTCCACGGGATTCCGACGAACTCGTTCCTGTGGCGAGACGTCGTCGACCCGATCGCCGAGGAGCGACGAGTGATCGTTCCCGACATGGTCGGATACGGCAACTCGTCGATGCACGACGGGTTCGACCGGTCTATCCGGGCACAGGAAGAGATGATCGCCGACCTTCTGTCGTCGTTAGACATCGAGACCGTCTCACTGGTCGGTCACGACCTGGGCGGCGGTGTCTTCCTTCGGTACGCGACTCACCATCCCGAAGCCGTCGAGCAACTAGTGCTGTCGAACTCTGTGGCATACGACTCGTGGCCGATTCCGGTCATAACCGATCTCGGATTGCCGCAGACCGCCCGCGAGACGAGTGTCGAGGAGTTACAAGAGATGATGGACGACCTCTTCCGCGAGACGCTCTTCGGCGACGACCCGAACGAAGAGTTCCTCGAAGGGATGAAATCTCCCTGGAACTCGGAGGAGGGTGTCACTTCGGTCGTCCGGAACGCTGCTGCGACCAACACGAATCACACGACCGAGGTCGACCCCGAGACAGTCAACGCAGAGACGCTCCTCCTGTGGGGGACCGAAGACGAGTTCCAGTCGGTCGACTGGGCCGAACGGCTCGAAGAAGATATCGACGACGCGAGGTTAGTTGGCCTGGACGAGGCGAACCACTGGGTGATGGAAGACCGACCAGACGCGTATCGTGAAGAACTGCGTTCGTTCTTGCTTTAGCGCGGCACAACTCGGTTCCTCGGATCAGTCACAACTGTCCATTTCGGGTTTCGGAACCGAGCTCTCGACGACTTTGGCCTGCACGGGAGAGAATCCATCGCAGTGTGAACGCCGGCGAAGAGGCCGCCGACACGCACAGGATGTGAAACGCGGACGGTTTTGCTCGTGTCGCTGTGGCAGATCTCGGCGAGTATCTGTTACTACACGGTGTTTGCGGCGATGCCGTTCTTTCGCGACGCTTTCGGACTTTCACGGTTCACGGTCGGGTTCGTCGTGACTGCGCTCACGATCGGCTACGCAGTCTGGTTGCTACCTCTCGGCGCATTGGTCGATCGGTTCGGTGAACGACGTCTGCTCGTGGTCGGCCTCATCGGCCTCTCCGCCGGGGCTGCGACGGTCGCAGGCGCTCCCACGTACGCCCTTCTGCTCGCGGCGGCCTTTTTCCTCGGGCCGATGTACGCGACGGCCATTCCGGGAACGAACAAAGCCGTCTACGACAACATCGCTGCGGGTCGCCAGAACCCACCTACGGCGTTCGACTCGAGCCGCCGGTCGACGAGCCAGCAATGCGGGAGTGACAGTGACTGCGGCCTGTTATCGAACAACCGTTAGCCACGCTAAGTCGGTGGGTTGTGAAATGTAGTGTTGGATTCATCCCACCCCTAAAGGAGTGGGCTTTCTCCTTGATTTCTGTAAGTTCGAAACCCGACGGCGCCAGAGATTGCTCAGGACGGATGTCAGCCTGCAGGAACCTCTTCTCTACGAGATAAGATGACGAATATGGAGGGTATGCTTCGAGAACGAGCGAGATCTCGATGGGGTCCGAGGTCGAGGGCGGTGACGAATGTATGGAGGAGGAACAACAGCCAAATCAAGCAGAGCTGGCGCAAGACCGACCGATCGCTCGTCCCGAACTCGCACGTCCGATGACCGCACCCGAATTGGTCGTTGCATCCACAGAAGATCACGGGACATGCTTCGAGGCTGACCCCGAAGCGGGTCACAGCGATCAACATCACTGCTCAACAAACGCTTCTTAGGCACCTTGGTATGACAACTCTTCTACTCTCACATGCATAACATTCATTCACGCCAGTACATTCATTCACTCTCACACATTCGTGTATGTTGATAAAGTCTAGAAGGTTATTCATGTTATACCCGTGAGGAAGTTCGTGAATTTTATACATGTGGTATACTGCGTGCCTCTCGTACACTCTCGACCATGCAAAACAAGAACCACATCTTCGACAGGCACCACAGTTTATACCTTCGGGGCATGAACCGCCGTTATGCCCACATCGGAACCTGAGAAATCGCCCCGTGCCGTCGCCGTGAACGTCCTCAAGGGCGGCTTCGGCAAATCGACCACCGCAATCAACCTCGCTCGCGAACTCGGTGGCCGTAACGGCACTGCTCTCCTCATCGACCTTGACGACAACGGCCACACTACCTTCAATCTCGGCTACCGCGACCGCTACGAAGGCGACAACCACCTCCAACAGATCCTCATCGACGGTACTGACCCCGCCAACCACATCGTCTCGGTCACCGACAGCCTCGATCTACTGCCCTCACACGAAGCTCTCGAAGACGTCGAAACCAATCTCCAATCGGCGATGGCCTCCAGCCAACGCCTCCACCGAAACGTCGTTGACCCCCTCCTCGGCGACAGTTACGACTACATCGTCGTCGATACGCCCGCCAACCGTGGGAAGCTCAACGACAACGCCCTGTTCGCGACCAAACACCTCATCGTCCCGCTCCGGCCGGAAAGCGGGTGGGAAAGCGGCATTACCCAAACCAATAAGCGCCTCATTCAGGAAGCTCGCCAGTATTTCGACCTCGATCTCCTCGCGTTGGTCCCGACCGATCTTTCAGAACGGCTCGACCACGACACCCGCGACCGAAACCTGTTGTACGCCCTCAACCGCCGGGAGGACCTCGCACAGTACGTCCCTAACTTCGCCCGACTCACACCTTCGGACTGGGACGCCATCGACAACGGCGAGTACAACGGTGAGCTCCCAGGTATCCGACACCGCGCCAGCATCGATAAGGCCCATCGTGCTCGCCAACCCTTGCGCGATTACGACCCCGAGTGTGACCAGCTCGCCTGCTATGCGGAACTCGCCCAGATTGTCGAAGTTGGTGGGGTGGTGCGCTGATGCCGTTCGATGATCTTGCCGACGAGAACAATGACGAGAACAACGACGAGACCGAGGAGACGGGTGATCCGGGTAATGAAGCTCTCGGCGAATTGGCCGGTACCCTCTCGGGAAGTGATAGCGGGGACGATTCTACCGGAGCCGACAGCGAGTCCGATAACAGCTACAACCCAGAGACTGATCCGGCATTTCCCACGGCAAAAAGCCAGACCCAACACTCCGTCTATTGCCTCCCCAAAACGTGGGAAACGCTCGATGGCCCGTCCGGATTACTGTTCGAAGCTGAAATCGCTCTCCGACGGAACGGCTATGGTGCGGTCCAGAAACGCGAACTGCACAACGCCTTCCTGCAGGCTGCGGTCAACGAACTCTCTGTTGAGGATATCACGGACCGATTCATTGCAACACGGGACGAACGCGTTGATGGTCCGCTCCTCGACGACTAAAGTTGTACAGCCGGCGGTTGAGCATTGAGAGGATTGACATCCTCCCGCGCCTGAAGACGCGGGAATCCCACGGCACCCCCACCGCTGAGTTGGGATATTACGGTTCGCGGTTCACAACTGTTCTCGTGGGGCGAAAACGCCCTCACTACGGTCGAACAGGCGAACCGCTGGCTGTGCCAACCAGCCGTTATCCCTATCGCCGCCATCCGTGGCGAGACTTGGGAGTACCTTTTGCCGAATGTTCTCCGCACCGTTCACGTCCGCGTTCGCAACCGTCTCGCAGTTCTCACATACGTACAGTCCACGTTCGACGCGCTGGGCATCGTCCGTGTGACCACAGCACGAACACGACTTCGACGTATCACGTTCCGACACCAACTCCACGTCGATGCCTTCGGCTTCCGCCTTGTAGTCCAGAAGGGTCGTGAAGCGGTCAAACGCCCACCCGTGCAAATCAAGATTGCCGTGGTCGCCCCAATTCCGAGAGGCGCCTGTCTCATCGTCGTCTCGGATACCGCCGAGATCGCCCACGACAAGTGTACCAACACCTCGTTCGACGCACTCCTCTACGATTGCTTTCGAGAGTGCGTGCAAGAAGTGTGTCCGGCGACCCGTTCGCTTCCGGTCAAGACGAGTGGCCTCCCGGGACGAGGAATCGCCGCATTTGGCTTTCTTCTTCGTGAAGTAGTATTCGTCTTCTTTGAGTGCGCCACCCGGATACAACACTGACTCACCGCCGAACGAGACGGCGGCGAAGTTGCAAATCCCGAGGTCAACACCTGCCACCTCGTCACCCGGCGGTTCCGGATCAATAGTGGTGCGACAGACGAATTGAAGCCGCCACTCGTCGCGCTTGTAGACGGCTCGAACCTGCTGAATGTCTCACTCGGTCAGGTCAACGTCTGGGCGAGTCTGATACTCGCAGAGGATGAAGTCTGAGCGGTGTTCTTTGAGATTGCGGCCTTTCGAGAGGCGAACGCGGGTGAGCTGTGCGTCGTGCTTGAAGCCAGCCGCTCTGAACGACACGGTTGAACGCGGGTGGGAGTCTCCGTTTTTGCGGTAGCCGGGCGGTCGGGCACGGTCATCGCCGTTCTGACGTTTACCAGACCAGCTGTTGAACGCTTCATCGAGTTCTTCAAGAACTCGTTGACTGGATTGAGAATGCAAGTCCGTGTAGCGTTCGTGGCTTTTGAGTTCGGATTTGAGTTCCCCGTCATCGGGAATCTCGCCCGTTTCGTCCCACTGTTCTTGTGCGTAGTAGCGACCGACGTTCCAGAGTTTTGAGGCGGCCCATCCAAGTTGGTCGAGGTCGTCACGAACCTGTCGCTGGTTCGTGATGGTGGCCTCGAAGGTTCGGACGGTTCGACTCATTTTCTGGCTTCATAACTGGTTATGAAGTTGTTTTCTTAATAGTGTCGGTTGGCGTGGAATATCCTGCCGTGCCATCGACGGTGGATTGTATAGGAGTTGTCGGATTCATCCCGCGCCTAAAGGCGCGGGTATTCTCCTTGCTCTTTATAAGACGATTAGAATACGCTCTTGTGTAGCACATTGTTGATGGAGAGCCGTCTGGTGACGAGAATGGGACCAACAATCTCCGACAGATGAGCGATAGGCCAAAGTTTGGGGTGTGTCTCTGGGTTGTTCTCAGCGAGTAGATTAAAGCGGGTCGACTCTATATCCTCATACCATCTGATGATCGTCACAGAAACCCGATGTTTCAGCTCTCACGAGCCCTCTCCTCCGAACGCGGTGACTGAATGAGCGAATCTGATCCGTGGTACAAGGGGGCGAAAATCCCCACTCGAAGCGACGACTGGGAGATCGACTGGATCGCACACCGGTCGATTGCCTCAGACGAGACCTTTGAGTGCGAAATAACCGGCCGCTCCATTCCGGCGAATTCGCCACATCTCCTCGTTACCATTCGTCGCAAGGGGAGGCTCCGAACACAGACCGAAGAGTTCGTCGTTCAGGACGAAGACACCCTACGTGAGTGGGTACAAATTCAAGATTGAATTACGGCAACGATGTGAACCCTGCCGAAAGTATGCGGCCATATTTTTGTGCTGCAGTTGCGAATGCCAGAATCTGTGCATGCGATCCTTGTCGGCCTGTCGAGGGAGACTCTGGAGGAACGAGTGACTGCTGCTGGTTGACATCCTCCCGCGCCTGAGACGCGGGAATCCCGACCGCAGTTGGGAACCGACACGCTCCCGAGAGGTGGTACAGCCGGCAAGGCTGGCAGTCGCAGTGGATGCGGCCAACAGGAACTGACGGCGGCGTGTGGAGGGCACACGCGACGGTTCTATTCTGTCAATATAAATGTTGAGAACATAACCAGCAGAAGTGTTTGCTAATCTCGCTCGGTTACTGCCTTCTTTAGAGTATCCACCGTGCTACATACGCGTTCTCTATTCAGCACGACCGCTGAAATATCTCTAATTTCTGCCAAGATTCTTGGGTACACGAATTCTTGGACAGCATGAATCCAGACCAACTCAGCTGAATCGAGCCAGGGAGATTCCGCCCTCATCGACCCCGGATGCGTAAACCGCGCCGTCGACGACGGCCGTCCCCCTATAGAACCTCGCGTCGGGCGACTCAAACCCACCCTGGGTCGGGGCAAGCGTCTCACTAGTCGCCGCATCAAGCACGCCTGGGAGGCTGCCATACTCTGACCCTGATATGGTGAGTGGAGTGTACACGCGGCCGTTACCGACGGCGATACCGATCCCGTTGGTATCCCCATAGGTAGTCGACCAGCAGGATGTACCGGTCGTGGCCTCGAGCGCGTGGAGTTGACCGCCAGTACCGACGTACACATGGGACCCATCGGTCGCAGTGACATGTGGCTCGGAGCGCACGTCGTGCGTCCAGGCGTGCTCGCCGGACGCCGCATCGAGCGCGTGGGCGACCCCTGCTTTGCTGGCAGCGAAGACAGTGCCGCCCGCGACGGCGACGTTACAGTCGATGTGTGCGTTCGTCTTGACGCGCCAGCGTTCCTCGCCCGTCATCGCATCGACTGCGTAAACGTAGGTGTCGTAATCGCCATAGTAGACCGTATCGCCAACGATAGCCGGCGTCGCGACCGTCTCCTCGCCTGTCGTGTGCTGCCATCTGATCGTCCCGTCGGCGAGGTCGAGCGCGAGCAGCGACAGTTCGGTCGGGACGTAGACCGTCTCATCAGCGATGACTGGACTACCTTAGAACAGGCCGGCCTCGCTCTCGGGACCGGTCCACTGCGTCTCTCCCGTCTCGGGGTCCAGCCCAAGGACCGTGGACTCAGCGAGCGCGACGACCACATCGTCGCCAAGAGCAAGTGATCCATGGGGTCCGTCCACGCTTCGCTCCCACACAGCCTCGCCGGATGCGGCGTCAACTGCACACAGCAGCGAATCCATCTCGTGTGCGTAGACTCGGTCAGCGGTGGCGACGGGTCGTGTCGCCCCGGCCATCGCCGACGAGGATGGTCTCACCCGCGAGTGCCGGGTCGCCGCTTGCCAGAGACGGGAGTTCGACCCGCCAATGCAGCTCGCCAGTCTCGTCGTCGAGTGCGACGAGGTAGCCGGGAGAGTCCAGCTCGTGCCGATCGAGCTGTCGTATCGAAACGTACTCCGCCCCATCGCCGACGAGAGGGGTACTGAACAAGCCGTTCAGCCGAGGTCCGTTGCCAGCCTCACGGTCGGTCTGCCACTGTCTCTCGCCGCTCGACGGTCCAGCTGGAACGTAGGCAGTGTTCGTCGGGCCGTATCCAGCTATCGGCCAGCGGTCGCCTGATCTGTCGAACGTCTCCTTGGGTGGTCCACAGGACTGTCTCGTCGTACTGCAACCGGTGATAGCCACGGAACCATCGGTAGCAATCGTGGCGAGGAGGGCACGGCGTCGCATGCTCGTATACTATCGAATACTGATATATACGGTTGCTGATTGAATCAGTCCGCGCTCACTGTACGACCGTCCTCTGGCTCGCATACCGGGGGCCCTGATGTTTCCTCTTTTCTCTCGTGACAGCTACTCACACCGAGTGAGTCTAATTCTGACTCGATGGAAATTCTGCTACCCATAGAAAGCGTGAACAACGTATGGGGCGCAAGAGACCGACCTGAGTTCCGTGCTCGAGAGCACGTCGTGCTGACTGGTCCGAGTGCGTAGGAAGCCGAGACTTGGGCGAAACAGCCCGGATGCCGCGCCTCGCGGCATCCGGGAAAGCCCGTATAGGTGAATTTCTGTTCACGCACCGGCGTCCCGGAGGAACAAACCATGTACCTTGGAATCGACTTACACAAGCGGTACGCGCAAGTGGCAGTAATCGATCAGGCTGGTGAGCTTGTCGAAGAGGTTCGCGTCAAAAACGCGGTCGATTCATGTACTCGAAGTTGTCGACCGAGTAACTAAATATCTTGTGTGATGTTTTCAAACAAAAATAAACATGCTCAGACATCAAAATGGCCGAGCAGGTTAAACGAGGCCGACCGACTTACGCGCTGAGTTCAGCACGCAGATATCAGGAGGTGACGTCGAAGAGTCCAAAGATTTCCGCTAATTGCTATAATATCGCTAGTGACTATGACGAAATACATACAGCCTGAAGGACTCCATCTTCCCGAGAGAGTACCCACAGATGAGTCAAGGCAGCCCCCATGCGAGAGGTAGCCCAGCGAGCGTTCGCCCGCGAGTTCAACGCTGCCACCTACACGTTTCGAGAGGACGATGACGAGCGAGCGCCGATCTATGCGCTGTTACCGACCGGTGCGAAAGCCAACCGCGTGTTCATCGTTGGGGCGCTCACAGAAACAGAGGATGTCGGCAGCGACAACGAATACTGGCAGGAACAGATCGTTGATCCCACGGGGACGGTCTTCGTTTACACTGGCCAATATCAGTCCGAAGCAGCCAGCATGCTTCGGGAGACTGAACCCCCTGCGTTCGTCGCCGTTGTCGGCAAACCCCGTACCTACGAAACCGACGACGGTACTGTCAACGTTTCACTCCGCCCTGAGCATCTAACGGTCGTCGACGCCGACACCCGTAATCGATGGGTGACTGCAACTGCTCGGCGCACGCTTGAACGCATCGAGCGGTTCGATGACCGAGCCAACGAGTACGCCCGAATGGCCCACGAGCAGTCTGGTGACGACACAGAGCAGTACCGGCAAGCCATCATTGAAGCCCTCGAATCGCTTGGATCTACGCCCGAAGAAGCATCGTCTCAAAAAGCCGAAGAAGCAGACAGAGCCCGTGAAACCGAAGCGACGAATCCGGCCGCTTCAACGCCAGGCGACCGAGAATCTTCAGCGGAATTAGCCGCTAACGCTGAATCGGACGATCTCGGCGACTTCGATTCCAATTAGTGCGGTCCAACTCGTGCAATCACTCGCTCGATGAGCCCGCACGCTCGGTAACGAACAGCTTGCCGTCAACTTCGTAGAGGTATCCCCGTAACAGGAGACGTTCGAGCGCATATTCAGCATCACCTTCAGAGAATCCTTCTTCCCGGAGGTGGCCCAGAGCTTCTTCGAAAGCAAGTCCCTCTGATGACTCGATTGCGGTCAGCAGGAGCTCATAGGCATCGCCAGAAAGCGGGCCCAGCGATCGATTATTGGTATTGTACATCCAGTCGACTGCCTCTTTATTAGGGAACCCTCGATAAGCCCATTAATTTCACGGTGAGTTTTCCTTTAAGATCATTCGAGTACAGATCAACCAGATTCAGCACTGATCGGACCAAATCATGAGATCCTCGATATGATGGGTGTGTTCACCTCGTTAAATTGTCTCTTTGGTACTTCACCCTCTCTATTCCTCAACCAACGGAGAGGTCCTCAACGACTATTCTTCGCTGACTTCGATTGTCCCGCGCATCGACTGTGGATGATACTCACAATAATACTCCGCCATCTTCTGCGACGCTGTGAACGTGATTGACCGTGTTGCCCCCTGCTGTGAGGCAGATTCTGTGGCTGCTAACTCCTCCCCATTCGCGTCTTCGATAATGAGTTCGTGCTCAGCACCGTCGAGATTCCCCCAGATAAGCGTGTACTCTGTTCCCGCAGTCAATTGAAGTGTCGGGTTATTCTGTCCATCGACACGGGTAGGCTTCTGCCCAACCCAGGCCTTGACCATTCCGCCGAGGAGAATATCAGCCTCACTTGAGGCAGTACTCGTCCCAGTGCCAGTTTCAGTACTGGAACTCGTCTCAGTGCTCTCCTGGGTTTCTGTACTCGTCTCACTACTTGTCGTGGTTCTCTCGCCTGTCGTGGCACTTTCACCGGTTGTGGATCTGGTTCCACCTTCGGTTGTTCCTCCCTCGCCTTCCTCAGTGGCAGTCGAATCACTCCCCCCATCGGCACACCCAGCAAGTCCGACTGTGCACGACAGTGCAGCGACGGTCTTTTGCAGGACAGTTCGTCGAGATGATTTGTTCCGAGACATGTGAATAGAGTTCAACTACAATTGCTTGAAAATTTTGGCCGAGAACTTGTAGCAAAGTGCAGTGACAGAGCACCGGAATGTCGAGCGCCCCCATGGTGCGGATGAACTCGTTGAATCGATCGATTTCTTCATCCCGCCCCCAAGCCCGAGTCGAGTCGTATCGGTCAGTGGAGTACCACCTTCGATAACACCGACTTCGAGACCGGTCTGTTCGAAGGCGTTCTGCAACCGGAGGAGTGCGCCGTACCCACGGGGTATCGCCACGTCAACCGTTATCAACATCGCTCATGTGTGGATGTACGACTGCCTGTTCGACACCGAGCTATGCGGCGAGATCCCAGCGGTAATCACGCTGTGCAGGAAGCGCAAGTGCTGTCTTCATGGCGTAAACCACACAAACAAAACTCATGTGAGATACTTCATCATTTCGTTGAGTAGGCATATCTTTTTGTGACTGTCGCGTATCAAATTAACCACGGATGAGCCTAGAGACCCAACGGGTTCTAGTCATCGGTGCGCATCCCGATGACTGCGATCTCAAAGCTGGAGGTGTCGCTAATAAGTACTGTGCGAACGGTACGGATGTCAAGTTTGTCTCGATGACGAACGGGGCGTCCGGCCATCATACACAGGGTGGTGCAACACTGGTCCAGCGGCGCACACAAGAGGCGCAAAACGCTGCGGACGTTGCTGGTCTCGACTACGAGATTCTCGACAACCCTGACGGGGCGCTCGAGCCATCACTCTCGAACCGCCGAACAGTGATTGAGCTCATTCGAAACTACAACCCGGATCTCGTGCTTACTCATCGTCCACACGACTACCACCCAGACCACCGGTACACCTCACGGTTAGTGCAGGATGCTGCCTACATGGTTACTGTTCCAAACGTCTGTCCAAACACCCAAGCACTTGCACAAGATCCAGTCATCGCATACCTCAGTGATGAATTTCAGCGTCCCTACAAATTCTCACCGGACGCCGTCGTTGCTGTCGACGACGTCATGTCGGAGAAATTTGAGATGCTGGACAGTCACACGTCGCAGTTCTACGAATGGCTTCCGTACAATGCCGAAATCCTCGATACCGTCCCGGACGACCCAGAATCACGGCGGGCATGGTTACAGCGGGGTGAACTACCGATCATCGCAGATCTCAAACGTGTCGCCGATCGCTTCCGCGACCAGCTTGTAGAGCGGTATGGGGAAGAACGAGGCCAGCAGATTCAGTACGCTGAAGCATTCGAAGCCTGTGAGTATGGTCGGCCGCTTGATGAGGTGGGAGTTGACGTATTATTCCCCTTCGAGTTGACGGCGACGAACAATACTGCACTACACGAACCATGACTGAATTCAGAGCCGCTAGTGCACGCTACGATATTACTCCCGATTCGCCACAACAGTTGAGCGGCTTCGGCCCTGGCAGTATCGAACGTGTCTCGACCGGCGTCCACTCACCGCTTGGAGTGACTGCACTTGTCGTCGACGATGGTGAAACGACGGTTGCACTTGTTTCACTTGATCTCTTGAACGTCAGCCGAAAGTTCACAGCCAAAGTCCGTGAGCGCGTCGCTGATCTCGATCTTGCATCGGTCACGCTCGCGGCGACACACACCCATTCGGCACCGTACATTCCCGGTGAATTTCTCGAAGTTAATCCGCTTCTCTCCTACGAAGCAGATACGACCGAATATGTCGATGATGTAATCGACGTGACAGTGACCGCCATACGCGAAGCAACCACCAATCTCGAACCCGCGACGCTTCGGCTGGGTCGTGCGGAGAACGCAGACGTTCTGTGGAATCGTCGCGGTGATGGTCCTGTTGACCCAGAACTACTCGTCCTCCTTGTTACGGGTGAATCGGGATTGAGAACCGTCCTCTTCAATTTTGCGTGCCATCCGACGATTACCCGTCCGCTGTCCACGCTCGTCAGCGCTGACTGGTTGGCCACGGCCTACGAGATGGTTCGCAACGAGATGGATGCTACAGTACTCTTCATTAATGGAGCAACTGGCGATGTGAATGCACGCGATAGCCGCACGCCACGGTCAGATGAAGAGGCTTACGAGTGTATGGAAACCGTTGGTCGCGAAATTGGTGAGACAGTTCTGTCCGCGGTTGCTGACGCTCGGGCTGGAGAGCCGCTGTCGGGGGACATCACTCTCTCTCGACGTGACGTATCGCTCCCAAAGCGTGAACTGCAGCCACGATCAGAGCTTGAAGAAGAATATGCTGCACTCACCGCCAAGATTGATGCGCACGGTGGTGATGAGGTGGCTCCGAAGTTCCAAGCGTTATCGAGCGACGACCCACGGAAAGAACCACTCCTCGAACGGTGGTACGCCGAAGAAAGAATCCGTCTCCACGATATTGGTTGGGAAGAGTACGTCACCTCACTTACCTTCATTGAGTGTGGTGAGCTAAGCATTCTGACGGCCCCGGGTGAAGTCCATGCACAGCACGGGATAGATTTCAAAGCCGCTACTGACACCTCGGCGCTCCTTGTGGCGGGCTATGCAGACGACTACATCAGCTATCTTCCAACTGAAGACGTGTTTCCAAACGGCGGGTACGAGGTACGAACCTGTAAGTTCAGTCCTGAGGCAATCAGACGATTCCGGGCTGCTGCATACGACCTTCTGTAGTAAGTCAGTGGCGTCCGTACCCTTTTCCATTCGCACTGAGAGAGTCACATAATGGCTGACATACTACTTGCTGGCGAGTCGTGGGTAACTGTTCAGTTCGAAATCAAAGGCCGGAACGTCCTCCGTGACGCCAGTTATGGTGAGGCAGCCGACCGATACATCGAGACGCTTGAAACGATTGGTCACGATGTAACGTTTCAGCCATGTCACGTCGCGACCCAGGAGTTCCCTCGGACTCGCGAACAGTTGGATGCGTACGACCTCGTTGTGTTGAGTGATATTGGCGCTGATACCTTGCAAGTGACGCCACAGGTAGCCGCCGGAAAGACAGATGCCGACCGCCTCACTGTCCTCGCTGAGTGGGTGCGTGATGGCGGCGCCTTAGGGATGATTGGTGGCTACATGAGCTTCGGAGGAAAGGGTGGACAGGCTCGGTATGCCAACACCCCCCTCTCTGATGTACTCCCAGTCGAAATTTCAGCGGGGGATGACCGCGTTGAGACGCCCGCCGGAGCAACCCCACAAAACCAGGGTGTTCCAAACGCCGATCTCCCTACCGAGTGGCCACACGTTTTGGGGTATAACCGCGTTCGTGCATCCGAAGAGGCAGAGGTATGGGCTACCGTCCAGGAGAATCCGTTCATTGTTTGTGATGATGCTGACGCCGGTCGGGTGTTCACATACACGACAGACTGTGCACCTCACTGGGCGCCAGAGGCATTCTTAGAGTGGGAGCAGTTGCCAACGCTGTGGAATGCCATCATCGAGTGGGCACTCCATTAATCGCCGTCCAGATTTCTGAGGCGGTGCGAGTCTTTTCTCAGGATGTGGCTGTCGGCAATTCCTGGCACGTATTAGCTCACATCTCGAAATTGATGACTGCCTTGATATTCTGACGATCCGATTCAAATGCAGCTTCGATCTCATGCGGCGGAAACACGCCGGTCACTAGTTGGTCGACGAACCACGAGGGAGTGTCAGTAAGCGCCTCACGAGCGGTCTCGAAGTGTCCTACGTGAGAGTTAACGCTTCCCACGAGTGCTTGGTTCTTGAGGACCATTTCGCGGTGGAGAGTCCCCCCATCCAATTTGAATGTTGAGGCAGAGGGAATACCTAAGAGCGCAGCGACACCGTTCGGTGCGAGTGCACGAACAGATTCTACGCCATGGCGAGCATAGCCCGTTGCCTCGACAACTAAATCCATAGGTTCGTGTATCGTAGCGAGGTCAGACAGCGAGGTTTCCCGCGAATCGACGTATGTTGCACCGAATCGCTCAATGATGTCTATGCTCTGGTCTGGGCGGTCTCGGCGACCAAGACAGTATAACCGACTGTATCCTTTGTGCCGAAGGAACGCGAGTGCGAGGAGTCCAAGCGGTCCATTGCCAAGCACAATTGCAGTCTCGGGTGCCCATCTGAACGCTGACCGTGAGGCTTCAGCGTGCTCGATAGCTTTGACCGCGTTACTCAGTGGCTCCACCAAAAATCCGAATTCACGGAACGAATCCGGAACGGGAACGAGGAATTCCGACGGGGCGGTAACGAACTCTGCCATGTGACCGTGGGCACCGTCGATACCACGTTCAACATACAATCCGGCAGGAGCCATGTCCGGTTGTCCCTGTTTGAAGTATTCGTTCGATCCTGATGCAGGTGGACGACGAACTGTTGGAACGACCATCTGACCAGATGTAAGGTCAGTATCGCCACCGTCTTCGACGACACCGACTGCCTCATGCCCGAGTACCATATGCTCAGATTGTGCCGGAAACCCACCGTGGTTGCCAGCGATAACCTCATGGTCAGTCCCATCGATGCCAACCCGGAGTACTCGAACAAGCACTTCCCCGGAACTGACACTAGGTTTCCCGATCTCGATAACCTGAGGGGTAGGATCATCTCGAGTGACTACAACAGCTTTCATGATTGGTCAACCGCCGATGCAACGAGTTCAATTTCGACTTCGATATCGACAGGGAGGTCGGAGACTTCGACGGCGCTCCGAGCGGGATACGGTTCGCTCATATATTCAGCGTACACCTCGTTGATAGCATCGTAGTTAGTCAGATCCCGGACAAAAATAGTCGCCTTCACCGTATCATCGAGCGACCTTCCCGCAGCGTGAAGCACGGCGTCCATGTTTTCCAGTGTTTGAGCAGTTTCGGCTGCGACGTCGCCACTGATTATTTCTCCAGTTTCGGGATCGATAGGTCCCTGTCCGGAGACGTAGATACGGTTCCCGTCTCGAATCGCCTGTGAGAACGGCCCGATACTTGGCGGTGCATCATCAGTTGCTATCGCTTCCATCTCTACCGAGAACGTGCGGTGAATGCGTATAAAATTTGCTCCGGAGTTGGTTGAAAATAGTGGCAAAGCCTCTTTCCTCAATGAGTGAAGGGAGCGAGTGACAGACAGTTGTTCACTCCATCGCCACTGTGATGAACCCATCGAACGTCAATGATCGCAGTCGTTCTTTTCAGCAATCTCGACAATACAGTCCGCCTGCTCACTATCTTCTGCGATTGCGCCTATTATCTCGAACTCTGTATTGGCGTCAAGTACCGAGGTAGCCATATCCGTGGCAAAACTGCGTGCTGCTTCGAGCGGTGTTTCTGATTTGAATGAGGTATGTTCGGCCGAAGCAATTCGTTGGGGCGTTTCTTGATCCTGTTTGAATCCCTCCTCACTGATGAACGAGAGGAGGACAAGATCTGCATCCGTTCCATTCGTACAATTTGCCGCCTCGCGAAGCAGTTGTTGTGAGGGCTCTTCTGGGTCAAGAACAACAAGTACGCGATCCTTGGTACACTGTTCGTTCGATCATATATCAATTCTTGCCTCTTTGACAGGTAATCGTGCTTCATATGTGATTTTACACGGCCTTCAGAGAGTCAACGAACACAGTCGCAAGATGTGGGTTTTCGAGACGTTCACCCCTGACCGAAACTATGTTATGCTCCCACATAGACAAGATAGATACGATGCGACAGCTTCGCTTCCGTGACCCGACCGGCAGGACCCGAACCGGCGAATATGACGATGGTACTGTTACGGCGGGTAACAGATCCTATAATGTCGATGACGTCGATGTGTTACCGCCATGTGAGCCGACAAAGATCGTCTGCCAAGCTGGTGGATATCAGGACCATCGTGACGAGACAGACCGTGAACTCCCTGACCGACCAGATTTCTTCCTGAAAGGGCCAAATACGGTTGCCGCCCATGGCGATGCGATCGAGCTCCCACCAGGCAAAGAGGAGATCGACTTCGAGGCAGAGTTCGGAGTGGTCATCGATAGACAGTGCCGAGAGGTTGATGCCTCCGAGGCGATGTCGTACGTTCGCGGGTTTACCTGCGTCAACGATATCTCGAACCGTGATGACCAGCGAGAAGAGCAAAACTGGGTTCGTGGGAAAGCCTTCGATGGCTCGCTCCCGATGGGCCCAGTCCTCGCCACACCCGATGAGATTCCCGACGACGCGCGTCTTGATCTCCGGGTCAATGGCGAGACCAAACAAGAAGCGACACGTGAAATGCTCATTTTCACTGTCGGCGAACTCATCGAAGAGATCACGAAGCTCATCACACTCGAACCAGGCGATGTCATTGCGACAGGAACACCATATGGTCCTGGACCACTTGCAGAAGGTGATGTGGTCGAAGTAGAATTTGAGGGTGTCGGGATTCTGAAAAACCACGTGACGACACGGTAACATCCGGGTACCTCTTTTCGCTTAGGGATCACCGGTCAGTGTGAAATCTACCCGCTCATATTGTCTTTCGTCAACCCGGTAGCTATCGACGCGTTCAGCATGGCAACATGGAGGCGACTCACTGTATCGTGACCCGTCCCAGAGAGGTACTACTACGCCCGCGAGTACGACCTTGTGGCGGTCGAAGACTGGCTTGGTCGAGCTACCGGGCAACTCGCGGAATCGAGCAGGAGCGGCGTGGGGGACGTTCCTTCGGATGCTCGAATACAAGTGTGAACGCGAAGGAACGCACTTCGTCGCGGTCAATCCGCGCGGAACGACCAAGGAGTGCGCGTCCTGCGGCGTTTCGACCGAGAAGCCGCTGTGGGTCCGTGAACACTCCTATCCGGCGTGTGGATTTGAGGTGGATAGGGACGCGAATGCAGCGTGGAACATTCTTTCTCGCGGTATCACAAAGCGGTTAGGAGCGGGACGCTCCGAGTCAACGTCCCCAGAAATCAAAGATTTCTGGTGTGCGAACGAATCGCGTCGCAATTCGGTAACGCCTGTGGAGACTGCGCTCCCTGTGTCCTCGGTTGTGGATGCAAGGCGCGTCGTGGAAACAGGAAGCTCTACCCTCAAGCGCGAACCGTCAGGCGAGCGGTAGGGTGGGGTAATTCACGGTGGGAGTCGCGTTCACCAAGAATGAGCGGAAGGAAACTCTCGCTGTGGACGTGCTCAGGGATAGAAACGTCCATCGTATCGAGAAAAGTTGCATAGAGATCTACGGCTGTTGTGAGCGCGTCTACACGCTCATTGTTGTGTATATCATCCGGATGCCAGACTAGAGGCGGTGTTCGAGCGAGCTCGTCGTAGCGCGGTGCATGCGGCTTCCCTCTCCAACCGTGCTCACCGAGGTAGTGGCCATGGTCGGCAGTGACGATGACGACTGTGTCATCCCAAGCGTCTATGTCGTCGAGCGCGTTAAGGACGCGACCGAACCATCGATCAACTATCGTTACCTTGCCGGCGAACTGCGCTCGGACGAAGTCGAGTTCGCGCTCGGAGAGTTCGGCGAGACCCTCACCAACACGGCCATAGTGGTGCCAGAACGTCAGTTCAGGGTCACGAGGATTCTCGTCAGTGCACATCGAGGCATACGGTTTGGGCCAGTGAAACGGCTCATGGACGTCAAAACTGTCCACATAGGTGAACCACTGGTCTAAAGCCGTGATTCCCGTTCGGCAGGAAGCTGTGCATTCAGGTCAGGTAGAGCATTATTGACACAGTACATACCGTATCCAGACATGTGTGTGATTGACATCCTCCCGCGCCTGAAGACGCAGGAATCCCGACCGCAGTTGGGATATTAAGGTCTACGACGTAACCTGTTCTCGCGGTACAAACGCACCGCTCTCTGAATCGAACAAGCACACCGATGGCTGTGCCAACCAACCGTTATCCCTATCGCCGCCATCCGTGACGAGACTCAGGAGTACCTTTTGTCGAATATTCTCCGCACCGTTCACGTCCGCGTTCGCAACCGTATCGCACTTCTCACACACGTACAGACCGCGTTCGACACGCTGAGTCTTATCTGTCTGTCCACACGCCGAACACGACTTCGACGTATCGCGTTCTGACACCAACTCAACGTCGATGCCTTCAGATTCCGCCTTATAGTCGAGTAGCGTCGTGAATCGGTCAAATGCCCACCCGTGCAAGTCGAGGTTGCCGTGGTCGCCCCAGTTGCGGGACTCGCCACTCTCGTCGCCCTCTCGGATACCGCCGAGGTCTCCAACGACAAGCGTGCCAACACCTCGTTCAACGCATTCCGTGACTATCGCTTTCGAAAGTGCGTGCAAGAAGTGTGTCCGACGACCGGTTCGTTTCCGGTCAAGACGAGTCGCCTTACGGGACGAAGAATTGTCGCACTTGGCTTTCTTCTTGGTGAAGTAGTATTCGTCTTCTTTGAGTGAGCCACCGGGATACAACACCGACTCACCACCGAAGGAGACGGCAGCGAAGTTGCAAATCCCGAGGTCAACACCGGCCACGCCGTCGCCCGGAGGGTCCGGGTCGATAGTGGTGCGACAGACGAACTGAAGCCGCCACTCGTCACGCTTGTAGACGGCGCGAACCTGTTGGATGTCCCACTCGGTCCGGTCAACATCCGGGCGAGTCTGGTACTCACAGAGGATGAAGTCTGAACGGTATTCTTTGAGGTTACGTCCTTTCGAGAGGCGAACACGGGCGAACTGTGCATCGTGCTTGAAGCCAGCCGCTTTGAACGACACAGTTGAACGTGGGTGGGAGTCTCCGTTTTTGCGATATCCGGGCGGTCGGGCACGGTCATCGCCGTTCCGACGCTTGCCGAACCAGCCGTTGAACGCTTCAGCGAGTTCTTCGAGAACGCGCTGACTGGATTGAGAATGTAAGTCCGTGTAGCGTTCGTGGCTTTTGAGTTCGGATTTGCGTTCCCCATCATCAGGACTCTCGCCCGTTTCGTCCCACTGTTCGTGTGCGTAGTAGCGACCGACGTTTCAGAGTTTTGAGGCAGCCCATCCGAGTTGGTCGAGGTCGTCACGAACCTGTCGCTGGTTCGGTATCGTCGCCTCGAAGGTTCGGATGGTTCTACTCATTTTCTGGCTTCATAAGCAGTTATGAACGCTGTTTTGTTAATAGTGTCGGTTGGCGTGGAATATCCGAACTTGCCATCGAACGGGGGGCAGTGTAGAGTAGTGTCGGATTCATCCTGCGCCTAAAGGCGCAGGTATTCTCCTTGTTTTCGTATAACATACTCAGCATTATTGTTGGGAAGGTGTCATAGGGGGTCAGTCAGAAGTGTTCTTGGTTGTCGATAGTTTCCTACTCGAATCGATACTGAGACCACCATAAACCTCTTCCACGGATACCTCCCTAGGTAAGCTGCTTTGTGATATCGGTGTGAGAGTAAGTATCTCACCATCTTGCGCTTCCACCCACTCAATTCCGGTTTCTGTGTCCCAGCAGAAGGGAATCCACACTCCGCACTCGAACTGTTGCCACAAGTCCACGTCACCGTAGTAATACCCATCACTCCCGCTGTAGGCGGTTCCGTTTCCCATGTAACTCAGTAGCGGTTCCAGATAGGAGAGTAATTGTTGATTTCTGCATTTTATAAGAATAAAACTAAGTTTTAATTACGATATAACTAATTTAGAAATATATAATCGCTTTAGAGGTATTAGTAAATATCTGATATATCGGGCAAAGCTTTACGCACCTGCCAGAGATGACTATGGTATGGCACGACAGCCCAGAAACCAGAGCGATAGCGATGCCCATGTGGATAAAGGCGGAGTTCCTCAACCAGACACAGCCCGTAACCGTATGATTGAACGGCGGGATCCCAGTCAGGAGAGCGCTTCTGGGCTAGTTTCACGTGATTATCAGCCACGTACTGGTGGCCCTGAGATGGTCGCTTCATGGCCGCTCGGTGCACCACCGACCCAAAACGGACTGGGGGACGATGAATGGGAGATCGCCACCGAAGAGTTCGTCACAATTCAGCGAAACCTCACAGTAACGAATTTCCTCGGTGCCATCGAATACACCAAACTCTATGGCGGTGTCCGCGGTCGTGTACGGGTCACTGACGGGGCAACACTCTCACTCCGCTTTAGTCCCATCCATCTCGAGAGTGAACAGTACGAGACGACAGTTCAGTTCTCTTGTACGGAGACATCTCCGTTTATCACTCCGATGGTTGAGTTTACTCCTGACTCTCGAGATTACCGTGAGCATTCTTTCATTGGGCGGGAGATGTACGGTGGCTACGAACTCGAAGCATGTGTTGAGGATGGAACTGGCTACCTTGACCAAGGTACTGCGGTTCATCTATGGAGTGAGTGACGATGCGTACAATCGGCCTCCTCTATGACCTACACGTTGGAGTCGGGCGCTACGAATACGAAGATGAGTCTGTTCAGCATGCAGCCATCGACAAGCTCAACGAAGTGGGCGTCGACTGGACGCTTGCTGGTGGCGATTTGCGGCTTCTGTCCCCGTGGGAAGAAGAGACTGAGTGGGGGTCATGGCATGACGACTCCGACGATGCCTTCTACCACAGTGAGTTTCGTCGGGCGAAGGAACTGCTTGACAATCGTCTCGAGAGTGACTACTATGTTATTCGGGGCAACAACGAGCGTCCGATGAGTGCCTACCGGAAGCATTTCCCGGCCGATGAGTTCCCGCAGTGGTTCCACTTCGAAGACGATGGC
Organism: Halogranum amylolyticum; assembly: GCF_900110465.1. GTDB lineage: Archaea > Halobacteriota > Halobacteria > Halobacteriales > Haloferacaceae > Halogranum > Halogranum amylolyticum. The sequence continues at coordinate 67,311 of NZ_FODV01000011.1, read as the reverse complement.
GCACGCTTCGTGTTCCTCGATTCGAACCCCCACGAAGGATATCACCCACTCAATGAGATTCAAAACTTCGTCACTGCACCGCAGATCTCAATGCTAGAACGGCTGATGGACGAAGATGACGAGATCCCGACCTTCGTATTCTGTCACGCACCATTGTGTCGCCATTACGAACTTGACGACAACTGGGAGACACACTCCAAGCCGTACTTTTACGTGTTGAACTGCAAGACTGTGCAAGCCGTCCTTGAACGCGGAAATACAGTGATGGTGAATACAGGTCACTACTGGTACGACCATGGTCGCGGCAGTCGCGTTATCAACGGTGTTGAGTACATCCTCGCACGACATCTCAGTCACATGTCTGAAGAAGCCGAATATGGTGGCGACGTCCGCTGGCTCACGGTCAATGCTGATGCCCGTGAGGCGGCCGTCCACTACTATGATGTTGGTACGAACGAGGAGGGAGTTCTCACAACGACGACGTGGTGACCCGAAACAAGTGAGTCAATCACAGCCAGCAATCAGTCGTCGCTCGTGGCTGTGGTCTCGGCTGATTGGTTCTCGTCGGTGAGTTCAGCACTCTGCCAGTACTCGTGACCGTCATCAAGACGGAAACATGCCCCGTGGGTCCCGAAATCTGACTCTTGTAATTCTGGAACCGTGTGTGTACAGATTTCGCGTGCTTCTGGACAGCGGGTGTGGAACCGACACCCAGCAGGCGGGTTGACTGGGTCCGGAATGTCGATTTCGCGGACTGGTGGTTCCGTTTCCTGTGCCTGTCGAGCGAGTTCGGGGTCAAGCGGTGGAGATGCCCATTTGAGAACCTTCGTATATGGATGACGCGGGTTCTGGAGGACTGTGTCTGCTGGACCAATCTCAACGAGTTTCCCGAGATACATAATTCCGACACGGCCGCCCGCCTTCTCGGCGAGATACCGAGCGTTCGAGAAGTCGTGACTAATAAACAGGAAGGAAGTATCGACCAGTTCCTGCAGTTCAAGCATCAAATCCATCATCTCGACGCGGAGCGAGACGTCAAGTGCCGACACAGCCTCGTCTGCCAAAATGAGGTCCGGTTCCATCAACAGCGCTCTGACCAAAACGACCCGCTGTTTCTCGCCCCCAGAGAGCTGGTGGGGAAACCGAGATGCGTAGTCTTCGGGGGGTTTCATTCCGACGCGTTCGAGAAGCTGATAAATCGAATTCATTCGCTCTTCAGCAGTCATTTCGGGACGCCATCGTTTCAGAGGATCTGAAAGACAGGACATCACCGTCCGGTTACTATTCAGCGATCCGCCGGGATCCTGATGGATAATCTGTAACGAGCGTCGGATGTCCTCGTGCGAGATCTCGGGATTCTTTTCGTCGCGAGCCTCCCAGATATCCTGACCCCGGTATTTGACGCTGCCACCGGTCGGCCGCTGGAGACCGATGGCAGTTTTCCCAAGCGTTGTCTTACCGCACCCGGACTCCCCAACGAGAGCGACTACGTCTTCCTCGAAGATATCGAGACTCACGTTATCAACAGCCTCAACAGTATTCGTATCTCTCCGAAGAAGGTTATCCAAAAACCCCTTGTTCTCAAAGTGGACTTCGACATTCTGCATCGAGAGCAGTGGTTCGCTCACTGACCCTCACCTCCCGCGAGTCGCTCTTCGGAAACGGTGTAAGGAACTTCTGTTTGGGCCTGTTCAACGTAGAAACACGCTGCAGCATGGTCTGCTCCAACTTCGTCGAATGGGGGGTTCGATTCGACACATCGTCGATCAGCAAGTGGACAGCGTGGATGATACGAACACCCTTGTGGTACGTTAACTGGATCTGGTGCTTCACCTTCGATTGGACGCATTTCTTTCAGCGCGGCATCGACACTTGGCACCGACCGTAACAATGCACGGGTGTAGGGATGTCCTGCATCTTCGACGACCTCTGCACTCGGCCCGTACTCAACGAAATCAAAGGCGTACATCACACCGAGACGATCGGCGAGACCGGCAACGAGGGGAAGGTCATGTGTGATGAAGATAACCGTAAGGTTGTAATTCTCCTGAAGATCCGCAAGAAGACTCAGAATCGACCGCTGCATCAGTAAATCAAGCGCTGCAGTTGGTTCGTCCATCACGAGCACTTCCGGTTCAAGAACGAGTGAGAGTGCAATGAGTGCCCGTTGTTTCATCCCACCGGAGAGCTCGTGAGGATAGCTATTGAGGACACGATCTGGGTCGAGATAGAGGTCTGAAAGCAAGCGTCGGGCATGTTGCATGCGCTCAGTGTAATTTGCTCGGTGAGCGTGAATTGTCTCTTCGAAGTGGTCTTTGATCTTCATCGTCGGATTGAACGAACTCATCGCCCCTTGGAACACCATCGAGATTTCGTTCCAGCGGAGACGTCGAAGTTCGTCATCTCGAAGGTTGAGTACGTCTACTGGCTCGCCGTCTCGCGGATAGTACGTGATTTCGCCAGTAACGACGCCAGGATGGACGACTGCATCAAGTAATGCAGCAGCGAACATCGACTTCCCCGATCCAGATTCACCGACGACGCCGAGAATCTCCTCCCGCTTGATGTCCATATTCACGCTATCAAGAACGCGGCTTTCCCCCCGTTCCATCTCAAAGCTGACGCTGACGTCTCGAAGCTCGAAGATGATGTCGCCCTCACCGGTTGCCGGACCAATATCGGTTGTGTTAGTTGCTGTCATTTGCTTCCCTCCCAAGTTGTGCCACTAGCGGGCATCATGGTTGGATTTGCGCTCCCCATTGAATCGTGGATATCAATTGTCGTAGGTATCATAGATTTTGTGTCTCGTTGTGGTTATCGTTCTCTTAGTCGTCGTTCTTTCAATAGTCCCGCATGTATCGGAGTGTTCCATACCCCACTGTCCCGATAAGCAGAGCCGTCATCCCCCAGATACCAAGCATTCCCGCAACGACGCCATCCTCAAGTGGCATGCCAATCATCCAGAGTAGCTCTAGTGTGGCGCCCGCGGCAACGAGCAGAGAGCCGAAGACCCCAAACGAGAGGAAAAACGACCGTCTCAACGAGTATATTGCACGTGCTAGAAGAGAACGCCGATTTGACTGCTCACCTGTTACGGAGTTCAAGTTCATGGTGGTTGATACCTCGTCACACCCACATGTAAAACTACCGCCGTCTCTGGATTCAGATTCATCCCTATATTTATTCCTGATCGCTCGGTGTATGTGGGTATGGACCGATGCGACGTGAACGTTACTGAAAGGGAGATCTTCGTGGAGAGACACGACAAGGAACTACGGATTGGGTCACTTGACTCCCTCTACGATGCGATTGGTGGAAAGAGGTACACTGTCGAGTTTAACCACCAACAGGCGATGATGGCTTGGCACAATCGTTTTGACCGGGAACTCACTATCGACGTACGAGAAAATGTCGCGTCCATGGATATCCCGTTGAAGCTCGCTGAAAGATTAGCCGAGCTTGACGACGGTGCTGGTCAGAACGAGAGGATTGAGCTCCTTGCGGATGTTTTGGAAGCAGCATGGTCACAACAGGGGATCGATGGCGGTCCTGAACCGTGACCAATCAGCGGAACGGTTAACAGATCGGAGAATCCACATAGATTCAATGACGGGCCGACGCAGTTTCAGACACGTCTTGCTTGATCACATCTGCGCAGTTGAGCGCGGGATTCGAGCGCTTTTCGGTCTTTGTGTCGTTCTCTTCATCCTGATGCTTGTCTCGCTTACTGTCGTAGCAGCTGGCAGTGCGACATACGTGATTGTTGTCGTCAACCTCGTCAGCCTTGTGGTTATCGGGGGCGTTTCTGGTGGACTACTACTGGTTTGTCGACCGAATTGACACTCTCCCCTACGATTCAAGTCGTGAGCCTTCTCCTCAAATCTCTACGAGGTGATGAACCGACGTTGTCGAGCTGTTAATTGTCTTTGAATTTCACGAGCCCTTGCTTGACAGCGTTTCTGGTCCCTGAACCATTAACAAGTTGGAGTTTCTCCTCGCTAGGCCACTCAAAGTTCTTCGTATCTCCCCACACACCCTGTCGAGTGGTATAGAGGTCGATATCCGGAAGATGAAAATTCCACGCCCACGAGAGATCCGAGATTATCTCCTTTGTTCTCTCTTCAGAGATCGGGGTGAAGCTTTCTTCGAACAAATCGTAGATGTTAATCGTCTTTGTTTCCCCATCTAGCGCCTTCGCGCCAACCTGGGTCGGGATTTCCGGAGTGAGTGGTTTCCCATTGTATGGTGAGCTCTCTTCACCGTTCTCCAGCCACTTTTTGATGTTTGACCGGGCATTTGCGTCAGGGCTGAACGTCGCCTTTGTGAGCCGCCATCCCCAGAAGGAGCCCCAGTTGAAGTAAGAGATAGGATGGTTAGTGCCAGCCGCATAGTGACTTTCAGTGGTAAGATCCCAGTCACCCATCTTGTTCTCGATGATGTCCAGCTTCGTCGAGCGTTCGACTGAAGTGAACTCAACCGGGAAGCCGTACTCTTTGAGTTGGGAAGACGCAGCGCGACCAGCGACGAACCATTGATTACCCGTTCCGGTCACGAATCGCAGTGTCTCGAGCTCGTTCCCGTCAGGATCGAGTACAGTGCCATTCTCCCGCGAGTAGCCGGACATCTCTAAGAATTCATCCGCCTTCTCGTAGTTCTTCTTTGTGCCGTAATCAAGATACTCGTTGGCCTGCTCTCCGGCATACTGCTTAGTGAAGTTGGTGTCCATTCCGGAGTGTATCTTGATCGAATACCCTTGACCGACGTTGGATACGATGTTCTCTGAGTCAATCACGCAGGCCATTGCACGTCGAACGTTAGCATCTTGGAGATACTCACGGTTTTTCCAGTTGATGAGCATCTTGATGAGCCACTTCGCTTCCCAAGTAGTGAGGTTCTGAATATGGTCCGGCTTTGCCCCCTTAAGCCGTCCTGACAGCGGCGCACTGCCGAAGTCAACCTTATCGTTAGTGATCAGTTCGTCCTCACGAGAGTTCGTTGCGGCAAAGGGCAGCCGGAGTGTGCGTACCTCAATTTCATCAGCAAGGCGGTGACCGTCCCAGACTTCGTACTCGATATTCTGTTCACCGACGGACTTCAGTTTGAAGGCGCTAGTACCCCATCCTTTGTCCATCATCTTCTGGTGCGAGACAGTGAAGTTCTTCAACTCCTCTGCAATCTTATCGCGCTCTGACTGGTCAGCAGCATTCCTGAGCTTGTTCATCCAGGGTTCCCAGAGCTCTTTGCTATAGCCGACGACCGTTCCATGAACGTCGTACGTCGCTGCAATCTGTGGATTCTGAGGTTCTTTATAATGATACTGGAGGGTCGACTTATCAGGGGCAGTGAGATTTTTCCATCGACTTGATTCTGGATTGAGCCAGTGAGAGACGCTGTAATAAGCCAGTAGATCCTCCGAGGTGAATTTGTTCCCGTTCCAGTTTTTCAGATCGTCCCGAAGCGTTACTTCGAGGAAATGCCTATCCTCATCGTAGGACCACTCTTTGAATGCTATCGGAGTGATATTCCCACTTGCGTCAAGCAGCCCACCATACTCGATCGCGAACCCAGTTATCATCCCGGAGTAATCCTGTCCGGACCACGGATTCCATTGAACGTCGGTTGGAATCGTCCCTCCGTAGGAGTGTTCAATGGATTGTTCACCAGACTGTGCAGTGCTTCCGGTGTTGTTTCCCTCACTTCCAGATCCGCCATCAGCTGAGGAGGGTGCTTGGTTACGGCCTTGGCTACCACACCCAGCGAGGGCCGTTGCACCCACTGCACTAACTCCAGACAACCATTCACGCCGTGATAATTCAATCTGTCGAACGTGTTCTGAACTCTTGTTACCACTTGGCATACAACATATCATTAGAACCGAAGTAAATATAGTTTGGCCCTCTGGAAGATGATGAAATAGCGTTACTCACAGGCGTCAGTAAGATTCTCTACTCATCAGGGACACTAACTTACTTCTCGATTATGAGCGAAGTGTATGAACGGGCGAAGACGCTCCAGAGAATTGAGAATAAATATAGTTTCTCTAGATAGGGGGATTATCTACTTATTCTGAATGTCTGCTTCGTCGTCATCACTGAGTGTACGTGCATGTCGTGCGCGGAGTTGAGGGTTGAATACCCGATCAAGCCCCTGTGAGAGGATAATCAGTCCGAAACTGAAGAGTGTTAATACGAACATCGGAGCAAGCAACCAGTGGCCTGCACGTCCCATATTTGAGAGGGCTCCCGCCTGGTATGCAAGATTCATCATTACGCCCCAATTGAACGTCGAGAACGGGAGGAACCCCAAGAAATAGAGCGCAACCGACTCGAAGATCACTGCTCGAGCGGAGCTAGCAGCGTTAATGAGGATGTAGGGCATCAACTGTGGAGCAATATCCCGTTCCATAATCGTTGAGGATGAAACACCCATTGCACGGGCTGCTTCGACATACGAATCCTCACGGATTGTAAGCACCTGCGAACGTAATGAACGGGCTAGCCCAGGCCAGTTATCGATTGCAAGAATGATTCCCACTAAGAAGGGATTTTTCGGCTGGTACACAGCAGCCAAGAGGATAACCAGTGGAAGTGCTGGAATTGTCATCACAATATCCGTCATGGTCATCAACCCACTATCGACTTTGCCACCTTTGTATCCGGCAACAATACCAATAATCACTGCAACTCCGGTTGCGAAGATGGCGCCAGCAAGCGCCATTTGAAGCATCGCTGGTGTCGCATGAACGAGCTGTTTCGCGATCCCTTGTCCCATTCGATCGGTTCCAAGTGGAACGTCCATGTTCACAAAGGGGGCTGTATATGGGGCTGCCTCATTCAGTGACGGCTCTGGAACGAACCGAAATCCAACGGTTCCGATTACGATGAATACACTGACGATAGCGAGACCGAGTGGCATCCGCCAGTCAGTAAAGCCAACTTTCGCTGGTGCGTAAACGAATCGGTCAAACCATTGGTAGACCCGTTCTTGACGGGTTGCTGATTTCCGGTTACCTTGCGTTGGGGGGTCGAAGAGACTCGTTTCGGAGAGGCTCTGTCTCGAAGTGTGGTCGTCGCGGGACATATCAATATGACTCCTTCTCAGCAGTACCAGCACGTGGGTCGATAAGACCGTACGTGAACTCAGCGATGAGAACGCCAAGTAGTGTAATTATCGTGAAGAAGATCATCACGCCCATCAGCAATGGGTAATCTCGGTTCTGAATTGCGCCAAACGTATACCACCCGACGCCTGGATAGTTGAATATCTGTTCCATGATCACGCTACTGGAAAAAATACTTGCAATTCCAACCATCAGTGTTGTGTACATGGGCAAGATGGCGTTCCGGGTGACATATCGGGTCGCAATACGAGTTTGGCTCAGACCACGGAGACGGGCGACCCTGATGTAATCTTTGCCAAGAATACGGAGACTGTTTCCGCGCATGGCGAGGGCACCCCCACCGAAGCCGACGACAAATCCGGTGAGTATCGGGAGCGCAGCGTGCTTCACGACACTAATCATGAACGGGGCATTGAACCCAGGTGCTGTCAACTCAGAGTTGTACCGGCCACCAGTTGGGAACCAGCCGAGTTCGAAGGCGAGATACGAGAGCATCAGTATGGCTGCGACGTAGTAGGGTACTGATGTGGAGATGGTGGCAACAAGTGACATCCCTTTATCAAGGTAGCTCCCCTCGCGGTAGGCCATCAGGGCTCCGAGTAGGACATTAGTCGTGAATCCGAGGAGGAGACCGTAGATACTTACGAACACTGACCACGGCATCGCAACAAAAAGAATCTGGAAGACAGGCTTGTTTTTCCAGATTGATCTCCCAAAGTCTTGGTAGACAACCACGTCACGCAGGTAGTGGAGGTACTGAATCCAAATCGGTTCATCTGGCTGAATGCCAGTGTACAATTCAACAAGTTGATTGATCCGTTGTGTATCCACTTCACCTCCGTTCTGGAGTGCTTGCTGAATCAATTGTTGTCTCATCGCCTCCACGGGACCACCCGGTAACAGGCGGTACATAAAGAACGAGATCGTGATGACGGCGAACAGAGTGACGATTGCCTGTCCGACGCGCTTGGCGTGGTAGTTCATGCTGGACTGTATGTGAGATATCAATACTACAATTTATGTGTTTTGGTAACACGCCATTTGATACAGTATAATAAGGAGTGAAAAATTAAATTCTAGAACGATTCGTAGCTGTTCTTTGATGCCGACGTACAACTTCCCTACTAGATGATTCCGGAGGCTTCAGACATTTTGTTGCCCCAGTCGAATACGTAACTACGCGTAATTGAGAAGCGACCATTCGATTGTTTGGTAATATGAAACGCGGCAAATCAAACCGGATACTCTCTTTATATACACATCTCAGCATCTTACAATGATAACGAAACCAATCCGAGAGAGTAGCGCATCGTTTTTGTACACGAAACAGCTTCTCGACTCACTAGCGATTTGTTCTGTTGCCACCGGTAGAGGGTTGATCGGGACTTTGCATTCCAAGATCAACTAATCCGTAGGTGAGAACTGCTGCCACACCAATGCCATTACAGAATTATTATTGTAACACAACTTGTTACGAACATACTCCTCAGAGATAACAAACAGACCATTATAACGGGAGTCAACCACTATATTTTAGTAATAGAATCTTTGTAACTGTATTTTGTGCCTTCGTTTCGCGCTGCAAAACGAATAGCGTCTCATTGCTTCTCCCTCTCAGGTCGTTTTACCCTGAAATTCACCGACGAGGAGCCCGGGCTCCGCTCAGACAGTCGTTTTGAAGTAGCAAGTACAATTCTTCGCTGCAAAATCTCCCAACAGTGGGATGTCAACCTACTATTTTATAGGGTGGCAAGGTAACATATGACAGTACGATGGCGGAACAATTGGCAATTCACGGCGGTCAACAGACTGTCACGCACGATGAACCTGAGCGCTGGGAACGTCCAGTCCAAAAGGAAAAAGACCTCGTAAACGATCTCATTGACCGGTTAGAAATCTCAGCGGCAGGATCCGGGCTCCCAAAGGAGTTTGAGGATGCATTCGCCGATTATACTGGTGCAAAGCACTGTGTCACGCTTAATCACGGTTCGACGGCACTTGAGGCGGCCTATTACGCGGTCGGTGTCGGCCCAGGTGATGAAGTTATCACGCCTACAGCAGGCTACATCGGAGCTTACGCGGGCGCACTGCACATGGGTGCACGGCCTGTATTCTGCGAGGTTGACCCTGATACCCTTCTCGCAGATCCGGCTGATATCGAATCACGAATTACTGACCGGACGGCGGCAATAAATGTCACACATTGGAACGGTCGTGTTTGTGATATGGACGCCCTCCTCGAGATCCGAGATCGATACGAGATTCCAATCGTTGAAGATGCAGCGCATGCCCATGGCTCCTACTGGGATGGCGAACACATCGGAACTGTCGGCGACATCTGTTGTTTTAGTTTGCAAGGTGTCAATCCCTATGGAAAGCCGCTTGCTGGCGGAGAAGGCGGGATTTTGACTACGAACAACGACGAGTATTACCAACGACAGCTCTCATACTGCCATCTCCATCGTAGTGGTATGCGCGAGGAACTCACCCACGAACCATACACGCATCTCGATTACGAAGTTCTCGGCAAGAAATATCGTTCCCACCCTCTCGCAATAGCTTTCGCCAAAGTTGGACTCGAAACACTTGAGTACCGGTGTAATCGCCGCATCGCTTACCGTAAACAACTCTTCGAACGCCTCGCCGACATCGACGCTGTACGTACAGTCAAAACGTACGAGAAATCAGACTCTGGCGGCTTTTATGGTGGCCTACGAGTCGTCTTCCAACCTGATGAAATGCCGGGCGTTGATGCCGAGACATACGTTAGTGCACTCCAAGCCGAAGGTGTCGACGCAGGTGGACCCGGGTTTCACTACATGGAACACCTTCGATATCAATTTAAACAGGGGTATGACCTTTGGGGGAACGACCGTGGCCCACTCGGCGGTGAGTTCTGTGGCCTCCCAACATACGAAGGGTACTCTAAGGGAGACTTCCCTGTCTCGGAGGAGCTCGATCAACGAGTTATCATCCTACCGTCGTACATCGAACCGAAACCCGGCCATCTTGACGAAGTCGTCGCAGCGTTTGAAAAATTAGAAGCGAATGCTGAGCAGTTGGCCGCGCACTCCCCTACAAAAACTCTCTGAACTGGCCTATTCTCTAATCTCCGCTTTCTACGTGCAAGTGATAAAGCCGTGAGTAGTGCTCACGATGTTCCAAATCAAAGCACCGGCTTTACGAGAGGATTCTTTGGGGCATCTAAGAGAACGAAAGCAACGAGTGAGTTGTGTCGCTTCCAGAGCGACAAGGCGAGTATCGAGGGTCGCATGCGATTTGTGATTCTTACCTGAATTGAAGCGCTAAGGCCCATTCCAACGATTCACCGCAGAGAGCGAGTAGAGCGGAGTCGTTCACTTGTACCCGATGTGACCGTGCTTAAGCGCGTGCGTCTCGTTATACGCTGCCAAGATCTCGGCATCTGGCCACGAGAAGTTCTTCGTGTCGCCGAAGAGGTTCTTTGCCGGATATCGGAGATCGATGTCTGGGAGGTGGAAGTTCCACGCCCAGGAGAGCTTTCGAACAATCTCATTGGTGCGCTCCTTACTGACCGGTTGTAGCACCTCATTGTAGAGCTCGAAGGGTACAATTGTCTCTGTCTCACCTGAGAGATCGGTTGCACCGACGTTGACCGGAATTTCCATCTTCAGTGGTTTTCCAGTGTACGGCGAGAACTCTCTCCCTTCATCGATCCACTGTTGCACCGTCTCTTTCGCACCAGTCTCTGCTTCGTAGCCACCGGGGCCAATACGAAGCCCCCAGAACGTTCCCCACTTGAAGAATTCCGAGGGGTGGTAAGTGATGCCAGAGAAATGCGTCTCTGTCGTGAGATCCCAATTACTCATTTTATTCGTGATGATATCGATTTTCGTTCCTCGCTCGACCTTGTTGAGATTAACTGCGAAGCCATAGTCCTTGAGCTGTGCGGAAGCAACCTGTGCGGCAGTCAGCCAGTTGCCAGACCCAGCGATGAATCGTAGTGGTTCGAGTTCGTTACCGTCGGGATCTACGACGGTGCCGTTTTGTCGCGAGTAACCAGACATCCCTAAGAACTTATCAGCGAGGTCGGGGTCAGCACCGACGCTGTAATCGATGTACTTGTTTTGTTGCCCTCCGAGATACTGTTCGTAGTAACTATTCGCAATACCGGCATGGGTTTTGACTGGAGCACCTTCCTCAGCGATAGATACCTGTGCGTTATAATCCATGCACGCAGCCATCGCACGACGGACGTTGACATCCTGGAGGTACTCGCGATTCCCCCAGTTGATGTTCATCTTGTAGAAGTACGGGAGAGGGTTTTCGTAGAGCGTCTCGTAGTGGTCAGCCAGCTGTCCCTTGTAACGGTGAATATCACTGGCCAGATCGAGTTTATCATTCGTGATGAGTTCATCTACTCGTGCTTGCTCGGCGGCGACATGCCGGCGGACCTGCGTGATATCTATTTTGTCAGCGTTACGATGGCCGTCCCACTTCGTGAGCGTTAGGTGCTGTTCGTTGATCTGTGTCGGTTGGAACGGTCCGGTTCCGAGACCGCGGTTGACGTACTCTTCGTGTGGGACCGAGAGCTCGGTGAGTTGTTTGGAGATCTCCTCTTTCTCATCTGCACTGGAGGCGTCTTGGTATTTCTGAAGCCACTCTCCCCAGACTCGTTCCCCCATTCCGAAGACGTCAGTCAGTTCGGTCTTAGCGAGGATATCGGGGTTATGTGGTTTCTTGAAGGTGTACGCGATGGTCCGTTTGTCTTCCACGTCGATACTCTCATACTTACTGGACTCAGGTGCTTGGAGACGGACCATTTCATCGTAAGCATGCAAATCTGTTGCCGTGAACTGGTCTCCGTTCCAGTATTTAACATTGTCTCGAATGGTTTTTCTGAGAATGTTATTCTTTTCGTCGTAGTCCCACGACTCGTATCCGACGAGTTCTGTCTCGTATTCTGTCTCGCGGGTAACCGCGCCAACGTCAACAGTGAACAGTTGGAGGTTTCCGGAAAACTCCCCGCTTGGGGCAAATGAGTTCCATTGAATCTCGTCAGGGAGGTTTCCACTGCCAACCTCGTCAAGAATCGGCTCACTTGGTTGGTCCGACGTCCCCCCGTTGCCATCGGTACCGCCCTGATTGTTCGGAGCCGAAGATTGTTGTTGCTTCTCGCGCGACTGATTACAGCCAGCCAGTCCAATCGTCGCTCCTGCACCTAACGTCTGCAGCCAGCGACGTCGTCCAAGCTGAACGCTACGCCTCTGTGGCTGTGAGTTCTTCTCACTCATGTGTCTCTTTCACATCGTTGATACTGTTATATAAACATTGTGCGGACTTTCTCACACATTGATAAGAACAATTATGTCAATTCGACTGTGACTCTGTCCCATGTCGAACACGGAACGAACACTCACGAATCGTCTTCGAGCGATTGGGCCAGCCCTAGTGCTCGCTGCGGTTGTCGTTGGTCCTGGGAGCATCACCCTCAGTATTCTCGTGGGAGGGAGCTTTGGGTACGAGTTATTGTGGGTTCCGGTTGTGGCGACTATATTCATGATCACGTTCACATGGCTAGCAGCTCGCATCGGCCTCGTCACGGGTCAGACCCTATTCAGCGTGACTCGGGCGAAATATGGTGATGTGATTGCTTTGGCTGGTGGTGGATTCAGTTTTCTCACTATTTTGGCCTTCCAGACTGGCAATAATGCTGGCATCGGCTTTGCCTCCGCTGCACTCTTTGGGGGCGACCCTCGCTTTTGGGCTGCGGTGTTTACCGCTCTCGCGGTCGGGTTCGTGTGGTTACCAGCACTGTACGAAAAGGTAGAGACACTTGTGAAGGTTGTCGTCGGAATAATGCTTGTCTCGTTTGTTGGCACGCTCGCCATTGTCGGCATCGACTTTCAGCCAGCTATAGCAGGTCTTGTTCCTAGGTTCCCAACCACTAGTAGCGTTTTTCTTGCGCTTGGGCTTGCAGCGACGAACTTCTCGATCGCCGCAGCCGCGTATCAAACGCACTTGATGAAAGAGAATTCGTGGGGGCCCGAACGTCTCGTCGAAGAGGGAGTCGACACGATTCTCGGTATTGCAATCCTTGGCGTCATCGTGATGACGATACTTCTTACTAGTGCAGGTGTTCTCCACGGGTCAGACGCCTCAGCTACCTCTGCTCAGGGAATGGCTTCTGTCCTCCGGCCTGCAGTCGGCGACGGTGCGTTCTATCTCTTTCTTATCGGATTCTTCTTTGCAAGCCTCTCCTCACTCGTTGTTAATGCTCTCATCGGTGCGACGTTACTCGTAGACGGATATGGTGGTGACGCTTCGATGGAAGGACGCCCTGTAAAACTGTGGTCGGTCGCGGCGATGGTGTTGGGACTCGTCGTGGTATTGATTGCTGGCGGCAGTCCAATCGAACTCCTTCGAACTGCACAGGCTCTTGCTATCATCGCGTTTCCGCTGTTGGGTTTTCTCGTCATCGCGATTTCTCGCGATCACGAATTCATGGGAGAGTACCGGAACAGCCCTGCTGTAACGGCACTTGCTGTCTTAGGGTATCTCGCCATCTTAGCGATCGTCTACAATTATCTACGAACGCTCGTTCCAGCATTGCCTCCGTGAGTGCTATTTAGTACCCGGCTCGATGACAGTTTCTGATTCGGTGGCTTCGATTGTTGCCCAATTCAACTCCAGTGTCCGGGTTGCGTCGGCAAACGACGATCTGACTATCGACTGGTCGTCCGTCATGCACGCATGGAGGAACGTCTCGACCTCTTTGCGGTACCGATCACACTCGCCATCAAACTCGATGTTGTTGCCGTCGACTTCACCAGTGAGTCGTTGTGCCGCGTAATCAAGATGCAGCTCGAAATCTTCTCCAGTAATATCCAGTGTGACTGTCCACTGCGGTGCTACGACTGCTGATGAAACGCTGGAGACGACTCCGTTTTCGTGTTCAACAGTCGCAGCAACGGCATCAAAGTAATCGATTTCAGGCGTCCCAACGTTCTCACTGCCGACAGCGAAGACCTGTTCGACGTCGCCGCCAAAGTAGCGTAGGAGGTCGTATACGTGTGTGGCTCGGATATTGATGTCGCCTCCTGACGTCGACATTTTGTTGCCCCATTCGCTAGCGAGCAGTCCACTCCAGTAACTCGCGTCAAGCAAGGCGATTGGCCGGTCTCCGATGAGTTCGCGAGCTCGTTCGGTAATCGCGTCATATCTGAAGACGTAGCCCGAGGATGTAATCACATCAGCAGTATCGAGGGCAGCTTTCCACTCGTGGGCATCTTCGATGTGGAGACCGACTGGCTTCTCGACGAAGCAGTGGACCCCGTGTTCGGCGGCGAGGTCGATTTGGTCGCTGTATGCGAACGGTGGAATCGCGATAAACACGACCTCGAAATCGGCTGCTTCGAAGAGCGTTTCGTGGTCGGTGTACACGTCCGCATCTCGAGGAGAAGCAGCGCTGCGAGCTGCCTCCTCATTAACGTCGCAGACGGCGACAATGCTGTGACCGTCGATCTCATCTATGCAGTCCATTAGGCCACTGGCCATCTTCCCAGCACCGATAAATGCTACTCGCATCTCGTTTCCAACTCCCCCTCCATACTCTTCAACGTTGTGCAGAGTTGGAAAAATACGTTTCTGCTCGGATTGTCCCTCGAGGAGGCAGAAAGAGAGGTGACCAACTACTGCCTCAAGACCGCTCTCAGCGTTGAGGGTTGGGTAGTTCACACGACCGACCTGAGATATGCTCTGTCGTGCGCAATCGCTTTGCTATACGGGAGATCGTCGGTCACAAACTCTACGTTGGCAAAGCCATCAAAGCCAGCATCTTGGAAGACCCGAATTACCGTTCCGACGTCGTAAAACGCATTAGCTAGCAGACACCGCTTTCGTCCACCTTGTTCCGGGACTGCCTGGAGATGGACGTTATTCGAGATGGGCGCAAGCTCACGGGATTCGGACGCGATAGTAGCGGCATTCATGCCGAACAGTGGTTGGTAATTAAGGCCACAATGTGGATGGCTAACCCGCTCGATAACACGGCGGGCACCCTCTGTCGTGTTGGTTAGGGTCCCTTCATGTTTCTCAACGGTGATAGCGAGATTCCGCTCCGCCGCTGAATCGGCTGCCTCGCGAAGATCCGCAACAACGGCGTCAAGGTGGTGATCATGGTGGTCTTGCCATTCTTGATTCCCCGCCCAAACACGGACTAGGTCAGCACCCAGCGTGACTGCCACTTCAAGTTCGTGTGTGAGTTGGTCAGCGAACGCATCGGTACCTGGCCGAAGATATGAACCATAGACCGGAATCGAGAGTTCGTGGGTTTCCACGCGCTCACGGATTGCGGTACATTCGGCGTCCTTATCGTTACTTACGTGGTCACCACCCCATACTTCGACACCATCGTATCCTGCGTCAACAGCGGCGTCGATAACATCCAGAACGTCCATCTCTTTGTTCGAGATGGTACAGAGTCCGAACAGCATACATTGGATTCCGGACCCTGAGGACAAAAATATTGGTTTAGCTATGGATTGGGAAGCGAAGATTTCGGGAACGATATCCGTCGGACAGTTCGATCATCAAGTGCCGTGAGTAGCTGCGGGACATCGAATTTCCCAACAACGTCGAAAACAGTGAGCCCAAAGTTCGGAGTAATCTCCTTTGTCGTTGCCCGGTCTTGGAACGATAGGACATCCTCGACAGTCACGGAGGCAACGCCGGAATCAGCAACCGCTGCATACAGTGCACTGAATGACCGGTCACCGGCACCGACTATGCCGAATTGCTCACCACCTGTTCGATGACGAAAATAGTCAATAGCCCGCAGTACGTCGAACGTGCGGAGTGCGAGTAGCGACGTCCCAGTCATTAGAGCATCCGAAGCGAGTTTGTACTCTGTCCCATGGTAGTCGAAGTACTCCCCACCGTTGGCCAGTGGCGTGTTCACCTCACGAGCACGGACGCCACCGATGCCACGCGGATCGAAGATGAGCACCACGCCTCGCTCGTGGGCCCATTGCTTAACGGAATCCTCGTAGTCTTCGATATCGGCTGTCCCCTGAGGTAGTAATGTGACGGTCGGAATCGGGGTATCAACATCTGAGTCACGGATGAGGATACCCGTGGTAACGATATCTGAGTCGCTGTGAAAGAATACCTTCTCAGTGACGAGTCCATCGACTGCCTCGCTCTGGATGGACCGTGGAAACAACCGTGGTCGTGCTCGATTGAGATCAAAGCGTTCGCGGAGGCGATGAGCGAGCGGTTCTGCGTCATCGTGAGTACGATTGGTGTCAAAAGATGCTTTTTCAAGGTACGCCCGGTTTAAGTCGACGACGTGGCGTTCATCCGCGTATGCGGCGTTCACTTCACCGTTGGGGAGACAATGGAGGATCTCGGTTGATTCGACGTGAGGGTCCCCAGTTTTGAAGTCCGGCGCTCGGCCTTGGAGATGGCTACGGAACCAGTTTATTGCTGCCTGCCGAAGCGTTGGCGAGAGGCCATGTGTTTCTGGCGAGATTACGAGGTCAATGTTATCGACAGCGTCGTACTGACCATATACGCTTTCAGCACGCGCAACGGTTCGATATGCACCCTCAATACAGAGAAAGTCTGACTGTGCTGCACCGATCTGAACCGGCTTTGGAGCGAAGCCAGTGAGGAAATCATCGTAGCGCGGGCCACGTTCGATAGCACGCCAGAGTATCTGCTCGCCGTCCTGCGCTTGCCCTGTCTTCATGTAGTCCTCTTTACTCGTGATAAAACAACACGGGACCGCCGCAGCAAGGCGATCATCTGCCAGCATCAGATATCCTGTCTGCATCCCTCCACCAGAGTTTCCCATTGCTCCGATCCGAGACTGGTCTACCTCAGGGCGAGAAGCAAGATAATCAAATGCACGGATACAGTCCCAGACGAAATACCGTGCGAGGTTTGTTCCGATGAGTTGGCATTGGTGTCCGAGATAACTGTGCTCAATAGTGTTCTCCCGTGGATTCTGTCCGGTTTCAGGGTCGTAGAATTGATGGCGCTCTCCTTGTCCAATTGGATCAACGGCAAGAACGGCGAATCCTTGGCTTACGAGTTCAATACAGGCCTGCTGGTAGACAGTAGCTGCCTTGCCAACCGAAGCGTGCCCGCAGAAAAAAAGGACACCTGGGAACCCGTTGTCCACGACTTTCTCTTTCGGGAGATAGAGATTCGTGGTGACGTGGAATCCAGGCAGGCTCTGAAAGACCACTTTCTCGATAATGTAATCGTCTCGTTCGAGTGTCCCAGTTACTTCTGGTTCTAGCGGTGTCTTCTCATTAGGGAGACCACCAATCGAATCAATGAAGAACTCCCGCGCAGTCGTCGTACGGTCTGCAACTGCCGAAATCGAGTCGAGTTCTTTACGTTCGCGCTCAGCTGTCTTGAACTGTTCATTGGCACGTTGATAGAGGTACCTCGGTAACTGCGCCCCGACGTCATAATATCCATCGACATTCTTTTCAAAGGATTCCATAATTGGCCGAAACCGATGATGTCGACTGGCTTAAACCTTTGGTGGGGATGCTGAACCGACTCAGCCCCACGCAAAGTCGACGGCGCCATGAATTGTAGGACCGTTCAGCAATGGTCGGTCTGATTGGTAGCTCATCCTAACGAGTTCACGTTGCTTCGACAGTCCATATGATTCGAGAATTCCAGTTGTTTCTGCGTTCGGAAATGTATCGATGATGATGGTTGGATCAGAGAGAACTGCTGAGGTACCATTGAGAAGGAGTTTCAGGTCAGTGGGTTCAGAGACAACGATTGGACCAAGTTGTGGACACATCCGACCCGGACGTAAGATCCCATAGCCTGTGAGCCGGCCGTCTTCTCGAATTCCAAGGGCAGAGGTGCCGACTTCTGATAACATTCGTTCTAATAGGTGGGAGCGGTCGATGTCAACGGCCTGCTGATCCAGAGTGTAGATGGCATCGGCTTCAGTTGGGGGCAGTACTGTTGCAGCATCCTCACTATCGCCACTTTTGAGTGTTCCACTCCAACGCTCGATGGGGCTCGCAACCTGAAAACCACTCTCACGATAGATGGATGCACCGTCCTCTGTCGCATCGAGACCAATGTCCATACGAGTATCTTCTCGAACAGAGTCGAGCGCGTGTTCGAATAGAGCCGTTCCGTATCCCTTGCAACGATGGGCCTCGTCGACGAGTACCATTCCAATCCATGTGACATCCTCGTACGTCACGAGACAGGTTGTGGCGACGACCCGACCATCCACACGGCCGGCAAAGCAGCGATTCGGTGAGAGATCAATAAACCGTTCCCAGTCTGCAGCGACTTGATTCCATCCCGCTTGCGTGGAGAGTCGCATCCCTGCCTCGATATCATCGGGAGTGAGTATGGTAATTTCGACCATAGTCACAGAATGACACAGGGGGCATAAAATGTATCGGAGCTCAAACCTGTCTAAGGAGAAGAGAATGAGTGATAGAGGGGTGGGGTTTATCACCTGTCAGCGTGAGATCAACCCATGGTAGTCTCCATCACGGATACTGAACTGTACGTTTCTAACCTTCACCGCCGGATGACGTTTCACTTCGGGAACGTCCACGTTGCTGAAGGGCCACAAGTCCTCCTCGATGCGACCATCGACGTGAACGGTGATTCGTATCGAGGAGTGGCGATGGGGGCACTCGCACCGATGTGGTTCTACAAGGACCCCGACCTCACGATGGAATCAGGTGTCACAGCCATGCTAGAAGTCTTCAGCGCGGCCTGCGACGAATCTGAAGCACTACCACCAGTTGAGTCGGCTTTCGAGTGCTGGCGATCGGTCTACGATGCTGTAGAGTCATGGGCAGCAGATACCGATCATCCAGCCCTCCTCTGGAGTTACGGTGTCAGTCTCGTCGAGCAGGCTGTCATCGACGCGTATTGTCGAGCCACCGAAACCTCGTTCCCGGATGCAGTTCACGAAGAGACCCTTGGGATTAACCTGGGTGCGATTCATGACGAACTCGACGGTGAGTCAGCTAGCGATTTGTTGCCCGACACGCCGCTTTCGCAGACCTCCATTCGGCATACGGTTGGTCTGAGTGATCCACTTACGGACGACGACGTGGGCGTTGACAACCGTCTGGACGATGGTCTCCCGCAGACACTCTCGGAGTACGTCGTCGAGCAAGATATCAGCCATTTCAAAATCAAGCTGGCAGCAAAACCATCCGATATCGACCGGTTGCGCCGTATCCAGGAAGTGGTCGAAACGCATCTCGACGACTACGCATTTACGCTCGACGCGAACGAGCAGTATCCGACAGTCACGGCGTTCCGTGACCAATGGGAACAGATGACCGCGGATAATGACCTTACAGAATTCTTCGAGCATCTCCGGTATGTCGAGCAACCGTTGCCCCGCGACGAAGCATTCAGCGAGCGGACTCGAGAAGCATTCGATGCCTGGGAGAACCGACCACCGATCATTATCGATGAGTCAGACGATTCGCTCGATAGCCTTCAGCGTGCTCTTTCGAGCGGCTACAACGGTACCAGCCACAAGAACTGCAAAGGCATCTTCAAGGGCATTGCAAACCGGTGCTTGCTTAAGTATCGTCACAGAGAGGACGGGGGACGGTACCTCATGAGTGGTGAGGATCTAACGACGCTCGGACCAATCGAACTCCAAGAAGATCTTGCCGTGATGGCGACGCTCGGCATGGAGAGTGTGGAACGTAACGGGCACCACTACTACCGGGGTCTCAGCATGCTCCCTGAAGACGTCCAAGAGCAGATTCTCGATGTTCATCCCGACCTCTTCACTCGCCATCCCGATGGATTCCCGACACTGGACGTTCAGGAAGGGAAGATCAGTCTTGACTCGGTCCTTACGGCTCCGTTCGGGCATCGAATCGACCTTGATACTGACGATTCATTCTTCATCCCTGTAGCTGAGTGGAGCCTCGAATCCATTTACGCCTGACTCAAGCCGACAGAACTTATCTGGCCGAGATCGACGTAATCCCGCTCTATGATTCCCAGATGGTGGTGGGACAACATTCAAGATGCCACCCGTGGCACACATTCACGATGCAAACAGCCCTGTTCACAAAAGTCCTGAGCGATCGAAGTTTGAAAGATGCCTGTACGCTTGCCTCAGAGATCGGATACGATGGTGTCGAACTCATGTGTAGACCCCCCCACTTCGATGTGGAAACTACCGACGAGGAGGCCCAGGCACTCCGGGATTATGTTCGCGACCTTGGACTCGAAATTCCATGTCTTGCTACCTACACCGGAAACTATCTGGGTAAAAGCGACGCCGAATGTGAGGAGCAGCTTGTACAGCTCGAACGGTTCTGTGAGCTGGCAGAGATATTGAATGTCGACCTCGTCCGCCACGGCCCCGGTGGCCCCGCCGCGTTCGAGGCAGACAGTACCCACTACGAGGAGGGCGCCATGTGGATGCGTCGTGCTGCCGACCGTGCGGCCAAATACGATAAAGAACTCGGCGTTGAAATTCACAGTGGAACGATTGTTGAATCCGGAGATGATGCCGTTCGCCTCTTTGAACTGATTGACCGCGATAATGTCGGTGCGATACACGATGCTGGAAACATGTTCATCTCACATGCTGATTACGGACGGGAATCCGTTGAAACGCTTGACAACTGGCTCCGGCATGTGCATGTGAAAGACGAGCGCCGTGTCGCGAATGACGGTACAGGACGATTCTCGGTTCGGACTATCGAAGGCGACGAGTGGTTCGAACCCACGTTGCTCGGCGAGGGCCAGACAGATTACGAGCCACTTTTCGAGGCACTCGCCGCAATGGACTACGATGGGTTCGTGACCGACGAATGTCATGTTTCCCCCACCGAATCACGAGACACAGCCGATATCGCAGAGGCCGAACACAAGGCCCTCCAACGATTGCTCATGGACGGGACACAGTAGGAGAACCATTGTATGTCTCCACACATCGGAATTGTTGGACTCGGGTTGATGGGAACTGCTCATGCCGAGCGTCTCCGTGATGCAGGAGCCACCATCGCTGGTGCAGATATTGATGCGAAAGCGCGTGATCAGTTCACTACCCAATTTGAAGCACCGGTCTTCAATGACTATAATGCGCTCATTGATTCAGGCGTTGACGCCATCGTCATTACAGTCCCGAACGCTCTTCACGAGGAGGTAGCGGTTGCAGCGCTCGAAAGTGGCGTGCATGTGCTTGTCGAGAAACCGCTGGCACACACTGTCAGCAGTGCCGAACGGATTATGGCAGCGGCGCGAGAGTCGACAGCATTCTGTATTGCTGGCTTCGTGTTGCGGTACTACACCTGCTTTGAGGAATTACATGCGCGTTGTGTCGATGGCGAGTTCGGTGAGATTCAACACGTAGAGGCCGCTTATGTCCGGCGTGATGGCGTCCCAGAACGGGGATGGTTCCGTAATCCTGACCTTGCGGGCGGTGGGGCAGTGGTTGACATCGGCGTCCACGTTCTTGACCTTGCGCTCGCTATCCTTGATTTCCCTGATATCGACGGTGTATACGGTCGAACACGGAGCGAGCGGGCGAGGCTCGATGTTGAAGATAGTGCCACCGGCCTTATTCGGACAAGCGAGGGGTCGACCATCGCTCTCGAAACCGCCTGGGCAGCGAACCGGAAAGCGCGCAAAGAGGTTGTCGTGAGAGGGAGCGAAGGTGGTGCTACACTTGACCTGTCCGACGAGACACTCACAATTTACGATGCCACGGAATCAGAACCCGATGTCTGTAGACCCGGCGAGACCGAGTGGCTCACCCCAGAGGATGAAGCACTCGTTTCAGCTGTAAAGTCAAGGAAGCCACCGATGATTGGTGATCTCGAGGAGGCGCTTGCTGTCCAGCGAGTTATCGAGTCTCTCTATGAATCGGATGCCACAGGGGAGGTCGTCTGCCCATGAGTCGAGTTTTCTGTCGTCCGGTTTGTTGGAGGTGGAGTTAATGGATGTTGGCATCGTCGGTACTGGCAACCAAATCGTCCGCAGAGTCCAACAGTGGCAGCGCATCGATCATGTTTCAGTTGTTGGCATCACAACAACTGACGGCAGCGTTCCCGATGTGGAGGCCCCTCTCTACGAGGATAGTAGGGCACTCATGGACAGCGATATTGACGCGATTGATTGTGTGACCGGTCCTACAGAGACCTGTTCAGTTGCCTGCCCGGCGATCAAGAACGGGATAGCCGTCTTGTTGCCGTGGCCCGTTACTAACACGGTTGCCGAAGCTGAGGCTATCATTTCGGCAGCCGATCAGACCACAACTCCTGTCGTTGGCGGGCTCACCCCTCGGTTCGATCCAGCCCGTCGCCGTGCCAAAGAACGGATTGCGAATGGAACCATCGGTCAAGTCGGAAACGTTCGTTTGCGACGTCGTCTCTTCACAGGTGATATCGATCCTTTAGTTGATGTAGCTGCTCTTGAACTTGATTTCCTCCAGTGGGTCTGTGAGGACCTCGACCGCGTCTTTGTTCGTCGGGGTGATGGGATCGATGCGATCCTCGTCACAGGCCGCTCAACCAACGATACGGTATTCCATCTCGACACACGTCACGATCAACAAGATGACCTTATCAGCTTCGAATTTGCTGGTGATGCGGGCTTGATAGAGTTCGATAGTCGGGAAACGGCTGGGGTAGTAACCCAGACTGGTACACTTCCACCCAGTGACGCCGATCCAATGCATCGTATGCTTACGCACTTCCACGAGTGTGTGGTCGGTGAGGCAACTCCGATCGCCAGTGCCAGCGATGCCACAGCAGCACTTCGGATTGGAAAAGCGCTTGTACAGTCTGAACAACGGGGAGCACCAGTTGCCGTCAACAAGCAGCGACCTAATAGTTAACTATTGAGACTTCCGATGAACGAATATTAAGTAGAATAGCAACCGTCGGAGAACTGCTTGAATGGATGCAACGTGACCGACGTCTGCCCTGTAAGCTAGTGATTCACCGGGTTCAGTTTCGATGAAAACTGTCCCTGATCCCCACACTTGCGCATCGATCGACAACTTGGGTCGCAAGTCGCTCAGCGAAAGGATTTACTGCTCGCGTGATGGTGAGATAACTAATGACAATTGACACGGGCCGTCCCGTGCGAATCGGGGTGCTATCAACGGCGCATGTTCACACGGATGAATTCGCAGGACTGCTTTCGCAACGTGAGGATGTAGAGTTTGTCGGACTCACCGATGACGACGAACAACGAGGTAGGAAAGCAGCCGACAAGTATGGGGTTCCGTTCATGAGCCGCGACGAGCTCTTAAGCAGATGTGACGGAGCTCTTGTGTTTTCGACAAACACCACACACGGAAAATGGGTTCGGGCTGCAGCAGCCGCCGGTGTCCACGTCCTCTGTGAGAAACCACTGGCAACAAACCTCGAAGAAGCACGTGATCTCGCTGTAACCTGCGAGACTGCTGGCATCAACCTCGCGATGTTGATGCCTCTTCCCTTTAGCGAGCCAGCCTGCCGGGCGAAACGGGTCTACGAAGATGGCGCAATTGGTGATCTCGCGATGGCAATCGGGACGAATCGAGCTCGCCTACGGAATCGTCACGAAACGGGATGGTCGGCAGACGTCGAACACGCTGGCGGTGGTGCGGTGATGGATCATACCGTCCACATCGTTGGTCTCGTCCGGTGGCTGACCGGCTGTGAAGTCGTCAGTGTGCACGCCGAACTTGCGACGATGCAGGACGGTCCAGAAACGGAAACAATCAACGTGCTTTCGATGGAGCTGGACGATGGTACGCCGTTTACGCTCGACGGATCCTGGGATAGGCCTGAGCAATGGCACTATTGGGGTGATGCCACTCTCGAGTTAATAGGTGATGAGGGCGACCTCTATCTCGATTGTTTCGACTATACCTTCCATGAGACGCGTGATACGGGGGACAACCAGGGAATATCCTCAATCTATTGGGGCGAAGAACCAAACATTGCTCTCCTGGATGATTTCTTACTCTCAATTCGGGAGGAACAGGAACCGAAAATATCGGGCCGAGATGGCCTCTACGAAGCAGCGGTCTGTCTCGCTGCCTACGAATCGGCAGCTGCGGGTGGCCCAGTCGCGGTTGAATATCCACCCATCGCGGAGGAAGGTTGAAGTCACAGTCACGTGATATGTGATCACTATGTACGAGTTAGGGGTTGTTGGCCTCGATACTAGCCACCCAGCTGCTTTCGCTGAGGTACTCACTAACTGCACCGATGCAACTATCGGTGCCGTCTGGGATGGCGGCAGAATCAGAGATAGTGACTACGTTGACGAGTTCTGTGCTGAGTATGATGTCCGACAGATGGACGACTTAGACTTGATGGCGGAGAGCGTAGATGGTGCAATGATACTCACCGTCGATTGGACGCGTCACGTTCCTCTCGCAACGAAGTTCCTTTCTGTCGGTGTTCCGACGCTGATCGATAAGCCGCTCGCCGGTGATGTTGGGTCAATTCAGTCGCTCAAAGCCGCAACGAAAGAAGCACCGCTCTTTGGTGGATCAGCTGTTCCGTTCCATCCTAAACTGACTACACTACCGGATGATAGTACCAAACGGATGGTTTTTGCTGCTGGCTACAACGATTTCTTCTACTATCGGACCCATCTCTCTGACACTGTTCGACGTCTTGCCGGTTCCCCTTGGATTACCGTTGAACGGACGGCCGATCCAGGGACGACGCTCCGCATCATCTTCGAGAACGGTGTTCATTCAATGATTCGATGCGATGGTAGAGCCGACGATGGCACTTTCGCTGTATTAGATGTCACCGACGATGGAACCCATGCAATCGAAATCAAGAGCGGCGAAAGCAACTTTGCTAATCTGTACCGGCCCTATCTGGAGAGTTTCATCGAGGTGATTCGTGGTGAACGCGACGACACTGAAACCTTACTTGATGCTGCATCTCTTGGTTTGGCTGTTGAGGCGGCACTTGACACCGACGAACAAGTCGAACCGGATGACGAGTTGCTTACCAATGTCAGAATGGACTCTGAGTCGTTCGTTGATTCCTACGAACCATATTACTGAGACTGACTCGAGGCAGTTGACAACGATACCGAAGGGAAGTTACCAAACTACGGAAAGAGGGACGGACGAATTACTTCTGTGCGACTTGTACCCATTCGCCGGATTCAGCCGACGCATAGATGGCATCAAGCACGCGGAGGACCTGCAACGCGTCGTTGAGGTCAGCGGGGTTCGTTGCACTGCCTTTACGGGCGGCGAGGAACTGTTCGAAGAAAGACAACCCCCAAGAACCGCCATAGCCCGGGGAAGGAGTGTACTCGTGCGTGACTTGGCGATGCGGTGTCGCACGCCATGCATCGGATGACGAGTCGAGTTCGAGAGTCGTCTCTTCATCGAAACCGAAGGTTGCACCCATGGGGTCCCAGCAGCTATGGCCTTCGTCTCCATATACGTTGAATGCCGTATCGTAACGTCCGTCGCGGAGATAGTAACCACAAGTGTGGGTACCGATTGCCCCACTTGCTGTTTCAATCTGGATTGTTGCCCCATCTTCGATATTAACCATTCTGTTCGTGTGGCGTGTGGTGGCATTGACACGCTTGATTGGCTCGTCGAGAATCCACGGTAAGAGATCGATCCAATGGACACCAAGCCACTGGACGATACCACCACGGCTCGCTGCTGCGTTGAAGAGGTAATGGTCAGTATCACGGTGCGAAAGGGCTGAGGCCACGAAACGTAAATCGAACCCGCGTACGTCACCGTAGAAACCATCAGCCGCCAGTTCTCTCAGATGGCGTGAGACGGGGTGGCCCCGCCAGGTGTAGGAGAGGCCTACGGTGACATCGCTGTTGGTGACTGTGGTTGCGACTGATTCCAATTCGGCCGCAGTCCGGCCAGCTGGCTTTTCGGTAAAGACGTCGACACCGCGTTCGACCGCGTCACGAATAATCGCCGGTGTGTCGCGGTTTGCAGCAGTTACCCAAAGTAAATCCACATCAATATCATCAAGCAATGCCCCACTGTCGTCGTAGTTTGGGATGTTAGTGAGCCGCTCTGTACCAGTGCTTGCTGGGGTTCCAGCGTACGGATTCGCGTACGCGATTACCTCAGCGTCGAGCTGTTCGATGCTCTCAAGATACGGCACACAGTGGTGATGATCAAGGCCGACGTAACCGATAGCAGTGGTCATCTGAATGCGGGGATAACTTCCTCCCCAAAGCGCTCGAGACACTTCATGGTCGGCTCTTGTGGTTGGCCCGGGAACTGAACGCGGACGAGGATATGATCGACCCCCAGGTCCTCGTAGTTACGGATTTCATCGATACACTCCTCTGGCGATCCGATGATGAACTTCTCGTCGAGTTCAGTCCAGTCGACCTCAACATTGTGTTCATCCATATATGTCTGCCCATAACGTGCATATATCTCATACAGATTGAGCAGGTACGGTTCGATGGCAGCACGAGCCTCTTCGGTAGAATCGGCAACAAAGCAATCCCGCATCAGGATAACATCGTTCTTCGAGCGATCCATCTCGAACTCATCGAGAGAGTCCTCATAGAACTCGATCTGATGTTCTAGATCTTCGGTGGTTGAGGAGGCAGAGGCAATCCAAGCGTCGCCTCGGTAGGCAGCACGTTTGATTGCAATATCTGCATGCCCACCAATCCAGATAGGAACGTCACTTTTCGGTGGAGGAGTGACGAATGCGTCTTCGTACTCCCAGAAGTCCCCCTCATGGGAGACACGCTCACCGTCGAAGAAACGGCGGAGGAGGCTAATGGATTCAAGGAAACGGCCAACGCGCTCATCCATATCGACACCGAACGCCTGTAGTTCACGTTCTCGATATCCGAGTGCAGCACCGAAGGCAGCCCGGCCATCACTAAGCCGGTCGATGGTTGTGAACTGCTCAGCTAAATTGAGTGGCTCGTAGAGAGCTGGAAGCATTGCGGCAGTACCGAGTTCGAGCGAGTCTGTACGGGCAGCGATGGCTGCAAGTGCAGTAACTGGTTCAACAAACCCTTCATCGTGGACGTGTCGTTCACCTACAGTCGCAGAGTCGAACCCAACAGACTCCATCAGTTCGGCTTGTTCGATGAGATGAGTTTCATCGAAGACGCGGTCCTCGGTATGATACTGGTTGAGAAAGACCCCGAACTTCATGAAGACTCAACCTCCACGGTGACAATACGGCTACGGGACTGACGGGCAGGTTTGCTAGTCCACTGCATGTCACTGCTATTTGGCTCAGCTGTATTATAGATTGGGTCGGTGCAACCCCTTCCGAGAAAGTGGCTGGGTGAGAGATACGACAATACATAGATGAGTTATTTCGAGATGACTGTTTTTTTCTCCCAAACACTTATGACAGAGATTATCAAACAATAGCCTATGGCAACGAACGATGCCCGCAACCCGGTCAAAACGGTCCAGACCGCCCTCGAGATAATCGAGGTAGTCCAGGAGCGTGGCTCAATCGGTGTGACAGAGCTCTCCGAAGAGTTGGGACTCTCAAAAGGACCTACCCACTGCCACCTTTCGACACTCCGGCAGAATGGGTATGTTGTCAAAGACGGTTCGAAGTACAAGCTGGGCCTTCGGTTTATCGATGTTGCCCATCACGTGCGGAACCGCAACGAAATCTACGACCTTGTTGAGGATGAGGTAGATCGACTCGCCGAAAAGAGTGGCGAGATGGCACTGTTTACTGTCGAAGAACAGAATCAGGGGGTTTGTTTGTACAAAGCTCGCGGTGCAGATGCCGTACAAACTGAACTCTATGTTGGGTATTACAACGCCCTCTATCACACAGCTGTCGGCAAAGCCATCCTCGCGTGCAAGTCACCGGAGAAAATCGAGCAGTACCTCGCTGACACTGACTTAGAGGCATTGACTGACAAAACAATAACGAGTCCACAAGCCCTTCGTTCAGAGCTCGAAGAGATACGCGAGACAGGCTTTGCATACAACAAAGAGGAAAGTATAAACGGATTAACTGGTGTGGGTGCCCCTATCCGGAACCAAGACGGGACCATCTACGGCGCCATCGGCGTTATCGGCCCTGCGAGCCGAATGAGCGAGGATCGGCTTGACGAAGTTGCCGAGATGTTGTACCACGCAGTGAACGTGGTTGAAATCAACGCGACCTCCCTTTAGCCGGTTTTTTACTGCCAAACAGGCTATCTGTTGTCTCTGACTTCACGTAGCTGTCCTCAAAGAATGTGATCGGCATTAGTCATCTCTCATTCAGTTCGGAGTTCCCATGACACAACTACAACTGTAATTTCTAGATTAGGCTGTTTTTTCATCCAAAACGAGGACATACTGTTTATATGTTGTCATTTAACATCTCAATGCCTCACAACGGGTGCGTGACGATAGGACTGAGATTCACCACTATTTGTCTCGATAAAACGAACGCAGGAAACAGGATCATAGTCGTCGAATCAACGGATGGCATTGTGCGACCAACTCGCATAGTTCGTCGGTGATTATTCAAAAGAAAGTTGACACTGAACACCGTCCACGTCTAGCGTGACAATTGTTTCGCCGAATGAGACATGACAGTAGGGGTCTCGGTAGCGTGCTCCACTCGCCAGCGGTAGCTTCTGACTATCTACAATGAACGGGTCATCCCAGCCGAAGGAAATCTCACCAACAGACGGAGAATCATACGAGAGACTGTCCGCATCACCAGTTATCGTTTCAGAGGTTACGTTCTCAACAAACTCGTCGAATGGACCGTGGGTTTCACGACGGCCCACTTCACAAATCCACGCGACGCTCTGATTGTCCACAACGAGGTCGTAGGGAAGTAAATCGTCAAGGCCAAGCAGTTCACAGATATCGGCTTTCGGGTCACACCAACGGGTCTCCTGTGGTGTGCCGATAGCGACGTATCCATTGTGTCGGCGTCCACAGACCCAGTCTCCCTGTTCAACCCACTCTTCGAACGCAAACCGTGGCACATACGCGTGCGTATACGGGAACGCAGCGAGAGATTCGTCAAACCCCGGGATGTCTGGGGTCAGATACGGTAGCTGACCAATCTGGTAGAGGACGACGCAGACTCCTTTATAGGCTGCAGCCCGTGGGAGTACACCGTTACATGCCCAATAGCTGTTCATGCTTGTGTCTGGCCCACCCTGTGGATGGTTGGTAAACACCAGTGCACGCTCACCGAGGCTTGCTTGCCAGATGTGTTGCTGAAAGCCAAACGTCCCCGGACGATAATCCTGCGCACAACTCAACACATAATCCGGAGTGCGGAACGTCATCGTATTGACCCGGGTCAGTGCCGTATTATTTGGGTCGGGAGTGTACTTGGGTCTCTTGGCTTGGTTGCGGTGATAGCGGACTGCCGGCTCGATCTCGCCATACCGAAGCCGGTAGTTGGGCGAACAAACTTCTAGAGCAGTCTCTACGACGTCGCGATGACCCATGACGAGTTCTCCCCAGAAGAACAGCGTGTCCTCGGGATCCTTCGGATTGATACCAAACTCAGGTGCTTCTTCGACATCAAGGCCATGGCGCTCGATGTGAAGCAACTCTGCTGGTTGGTCGCGACCGATAGCACGAATAGCAGCTGGTATTCGATGGTCCCCAGTGGCGAGTGCTATTGCACCCAATCCGAGCGTATTCGGTGGTTCGCCGTTTCCCCACCCGAGATAGCAGACTGGAGCAACGGGCTCGAGCTCGGGATTGAGGACGGCGTCGGCATAGGCGCGACCATGTGTCGTCATAAGATGCCCTTCGAAGCTGTTGACGGCTAATTCATAACATATTATATTAACGAGGAAACCTGCTCGTCGGCAAAGGTCAGCACTGGAAGCGTACTCGGCAACATTGAGAAGTGCGACAAGATCCTCGTCATAATACTGATTCGAGAGCCATTCGCTAAAGCCAAAGCGTGCTCGCCAATCGAGCCAGCGAGTAAGCCGTTCGGCGGCCCGATCATGGTGCCACGCACCAGTCTCACCGGTGACAGTGAACGTTTGATTGGCAAGAAGCGCACCTGCGAGCAATTCAGCAGCACCATACAATACTTGATGATTCTCGGTCGAAAACCACATCTCTGTTTCTTCATCCTCAAACCAGTATACTGCGTCCCGCAGTGTCTTGTCGATCGCACTACGAATTTCGGAATCGATATCGTCTTGATACCGATATCGAATGCGCAGCAGAGCGTGAAGGCCGAAATCTGCACAATCAGAGCGACTATCTATATGATCAATAGTAGCGTAGATGTGATCCATGTCGATCGATGGTCCATCCATCCCACGTCGGTGGTGCTCAAGTGGGGGGAGAGTCAAATACGCACGCGAGTGAGCCTCCACCCCGTTCGGCTTTCGCGGGGGGATTTCGCTGTTTGGGGGCGAAGAGTCGCTCTTCATGAGTGCGTCTAGGTAGGCGAGACGACGTTGGTCAACAGTGGGGTCGGACATGGTAAACGAGATTCTTCGAACGCATCCAGGTCATCACTCTGTTCTCACTTAACGATTCAGCCGGGTTGTTTATTAAGTTGTCAAGTGATGCAAGTACTATGACCACAGTTGCTGTCGTGGGGACAGGTTTCATGGCCCGCACGCACCTCGAGCGCTTTGCCGAGATGGAGGTCAACGTAGTTGGCGTAGCCTCACAGTCCCGACCTGATCAGTTCGTCACTGATCACGGTCTTGATGCAACTCCGTACACAGATGTCGAACAGATGTGTCACGATCTAGAGCCAGACTTCATCGACATCTGTACCCCGACAGATACTCACCGCAACTTCATCGATATGGCTGCAGAAGTCGGCTGTGATGCGTTTCTCGAGAAACCAGTAGCCGGGTCGCTTCGCGAAGCGCAGGCTATTGCTGATGCTGTTGCCGACGCAGAGATCACGTGCATGGTCGGTCATGTGCTTCGGTTCTTCCCTGAGTACGAGCGGGCAAAATCCATTGTTGATAACGGTCAGATCGGCACGCACGGCGTTGCACGGGCTCGGCGCCTCTCACCATTCCCTGACTGGGGAACCGATGACTGGTACGCCGACCGCAGCCGCTCGGGTGGCGTATTCGTTGATTTAGCTATTCATGATCTTGATTTTCTCCATTGGACATTCGGTGACGTTACTCGTGTCTTCGCCCGACGGCAACGCCGCGATCAGCAGGAACACGGCTTCGTTACCCTTCGGTTTGAGAGTGGTGCTGTCGGATACGTCGAAGCATCATGGGCACAACCAGCATCTCGAGAGTTAACAAGTGAGCTTGAGCTCGCCGGTGACGATGGATTGATTGAACTCGATTCAACAGAAGCAGTCCCATTCCGTGAATTTCACGACGAGAGCAACAGCATGGAGAACACCCTCACTCGAGATGGATATCGGCGAGAACTAGATCACTTTATCGAATGTCTCTCCACAGAGACCACACCGGCAGTGACCGTTGACGATGCCATCTCTGCGCTTCGGCTCTCACTCGCAGCTCAGGAATCTGCCAAACGCGGACAGCCGGTTTCTCCCATTGAGGTACAGCCATGACGATCCGTGTCGGAATCCTCTCGGCTGCGCATGTCCACACTGACGCATACGTAAGGGGACTCTCCCAACTCGACAATGTCGAACTCGTGGGTATTGCCGATGAAAATGCGAATCGCGGTCAGGAAACGGCCGCCCGACATAAGATCGAATATCTGGACACCGGCCGTCTACTCGAATATATCGACGCGGGCGTTATCTGTGCAGCCAATGTTGATCACCTCTCTTGGGCAAAACGTGCAGCTAAGGCTGGTGTGCATGTACTCTGCGAGAAGCCACTCTCAGTGACCGTCGAGGAGGCCGAAGAGATTGTTGCCCTATTTGATGAAGTGGACGCTTACCTTGGCATTGCCATGCCGCTCCGATTTAGCGATTCTGTACAGCGTGCTGCCCAACGTCTTGACGATGGTGCCCTTGGTGACCTCCTCGCAGTTTCTGGAACGAACCGAGGTCAGATGCCTGGTGGTTGGTTCACTGACCCGCAGACCGCAGGTGGTGGTGCGGTAATGGACCATACGGTCCATATCGTCGATCTGGTTACTTATCTCACTGGCTGCACAGTCTCCGAGGTCTACGCTGAGGTCGACACACGGTTCCACGACATAGCCGTTGACGATGTCAATGTCCTCTCAATGAAGCTCGAGAATGGCGCCGGATTCCTCCTCGATGGCTCTTGGAGCAAGCCCGACGAGTGGCACACATGGGGGGATGCGACACTTGAGTTCGTTGGTGAATCTGGAACGATTGCTGTTGACTGTTTCGACCAGACGCTTTGGCACACAACCGACACAGGTGACGAGAGCGGTGTGAGTAGTGTCTTTTGGGGAACAGACCTCAATCAAGAGCTACTAAAAGACTTCATTACTGCCGTTCAGGATAATCGCCCTCCAGAGATTACGGGAGGAGAGGCAGTTCACGCTGTCGCTGTCGTGGAAGCGGCCTATCGATCAGCAACCTCGGGTGACCCCGAGGTAGTCGAATTCTGATTTTCGGAGGGAGCTTATCGACAAAAGAGTTGAAATCAAGTGAACTCTCTGTAACCGTGAGGACCCACACTCGTCACCGGCGATAGGCATATGTCATCTACCCGAGAATGCTATGGTATGAGTCTCAGGGTAGCTATCCTCGGAACCGGTCCTGATCCTAGCGGCGACAACGATCATGACGGCTATTCGATGGGTTATCGTCACGCACACGCCTACCGTGAAATTGACAACTGCGAGATTGTTGGGTGTGCTGATCTTGCTTACGAGCATGCAGTTGCATTCACTCACCACTTCAACCTCTCCGAAGATGCAGCTTACACGGACCATATCGCAATGCTGGATGAGACCACCCCAGATTTGGTGAGCGTCTGTACACCACCTGGAAGCCACCGACAGCTGGTCGCCGACTGTGCTGAAGCCGGTACAGCAGTTCACTGCGAGAAGCCGATGGCACAAACATGGTCGGACTGTACAGCACTCGTTGAAATCTGCGATGATGCAGGCGTCCAATTGACGTTCAATTTCCAAAATCGGTTCCGTCCTGCAGTCCATGAAATAGAGCGGAGGCTGGAAAATGGGGCCATCGGCGAGGTTGAACGTGTCGAAGTACGTCGCGCAGACCTCATGCAGACAGGGATCCACAATCTTGATCTCGCCACACATTTTGCTGGTGATGTAAATCTTGAGTGGGTGCTGGGTGCAGTAGACGCGACGTCGGAACGAAAATGGTACACCGACATGTACGCCGAAGACCACAGTGTTGGACAGTTCCGCTATGAGAACGGAGTTGAGGGGCTGGTTGTTACTGGTGAGGGAACTGATGAGGCACTGTCGCTTGTCCGTGTTGAGGGAGCGAGCGGAACGCTTGAACTGACGTTCTGGTCAGAGACTCCACTCCGTATCCGTCGTGACGGCACCGACTGGGAGTCGGTCGACGTCCCAGACGGAAACGCCCAAGTGGACGTTTGTCGTGACGTTGTAGAATCACTCCGTGATGGAGGTCCCTCTCAGGTGCGAGCAGAGCGTGCGCTTCGAGTAACAGAGCTTGTCTTCGGGCTTTGGGAGTCAGCGCGCCAACGCCGCCGTGTGAGCTTTCCCATCACGATCCAAGGAAATCCACTGGAAGAGCTAATCGAAACTCGATAGTGGACTAATCCAACCGCTGGAACCTCTGTTGTATCTTTCGGTAGTATAGAAAGATTAACATAATACTGTGGTACAAACAGAAGTATGCAAGTCGCATTACTAGGTGGAACTGGTGATATCGGTGAGGGGCTCGCGCTACGCTGGGCGTACCACACAACCCATGAGGTAATTATCGGATCCCGGGATGCCGAGAAAGCCAGACGGAAGGCTAACGAGTACAAAACAGAACTTGAGAGCCGTGGTGAAGAGACAGAGATTGCAGGGTTCGATAACAAAACAGCCGTCAAACACGCTAATGTAATTGTGCTCGCAGTTCCACCGTACCATATCACCGAGACAATTGAAACAATCGCTGACAGCCTCGCTGAAGGGGATGTTCTTGTGACACCAGCGACGGGAATCAAGCGTGACGACGATGGGTTCCATTACCATCGGCCACAAGCAGGGAGCGTTACTCAACTCGCTGCCGATGCGAAACCTGACGAAGTGCCGCTCGTCGGCGCATTCCACAACCTCGCGTCGGGCCGATTGGCTGACCTCGACGTGGACCTCAATGTTGATACGCTCCTCGTGGCAGACGACGATGATGCCAAAGAGACCATCCGAAAGCTTGCCCAAGGGATCGAAGGATTGCGACCACTCGATGCAGGGAGCATCGCCAACGCCGCAGAGATTGAGGCACTCACCCCGCTGCTCATCAACGTCGCGATGAACAATCAGGGGATGCACGATCTCGGTATTCGCTTCCGCTGATTGTGGTACCGTTACGGGCAATATACACTGAATGAAGATTGTACAGCGAGGCTGCGCACCCGTAACGAGAGACTACATGAAACTGTGACGCTTATTGTGATCATGATTCTTCTAATATATCAGTAATACTAATAGAAAAATTTATAATAATATAGCATAATGTGTAGTTGAAGTATGAGGAACGATAGCATTGACGATACGGAGAGCGACAGCTGGAGTACCGAACTAAACGGCGAATGGCTCGAAACCCTGAACCCAGGAATCGGCCGGAGAGATTTCCTCAAAACGTCGAGTATCGCGGCACTCGGGACACTCGCGTCAAGTGGTGGGGCAACTGCCGCAGCCTCAACCGGTCAGAAATCACGAGTCACGTACTACACGAACGAGAAACGACAGGCCGCCCAGAACAACATCGACCGCTATGACTGGGCTCGAGCCGAAGCAGACGACGCGATTGCGGCTGCAGACGCTGTTCTCAATCAGTTCACCCTCGACGATCTCTGGAACTATCTCGGGTCACAGGACATCCCTCGTGCGGGATTCCTCGCGTCGGGAACTGCAGGATACTACCCATGGTCAAGTGAATGGGGTCCAGCATCTCCCGCGGCTGGCGTGAGTTATGCGACGAAGCCGGGTAAACAGTGGAAAATCACAAACGGAGAATACACGCTCCCAACGAACGACTTTGCAGCTTACCGCGAGAGTGGTCGTAACGATGAGGGGAAGTTTGACCCATCTCTCGCAGATGACTCACTGCTTGTCAATGAAGAACACCCTGAGATGGGTGAGATGTGGGGTGTGGATGATGGGACTGGTTGGGTGGATGAAAACGGTGACCTCGGTGAAGACGGAGTTCGTTGGGTCCCGGTCGCGTGGGCGCACCATTGGAACGTCGTCTATGGGTTCCGTTCAATGCTCACTCCCCTGTTCAAAGCGTATCTCTTTACCGAAGAACAGCAGTATGCCCGTGCAGCAACTGTCATTCTTGATCGGCTCGCCGACGTTTACCCGGAGATGCAACTCCAAGATACGGTGTACTTTGAAGAGGGAGGCTACACCGAGTTGAACGGGTTGCCGAACCCCTCGCATGGAGGAACCGGGAAGGGGAAACAGATCGGTTCCATCTGGGAGTCCTATTGGGTGAAGGCAATACTTCGATCGTACGATGCGATTTGGCCGGCTATCGAGAATGACCCTGAGCTCGTTGCATTCCTCAGTGAGAAGGCTGCGGCGTATCCTGGCCTCACAGAGAAAGACTCTGCGACAGCAATCAGGACGAACATCGAAACCGGTATCGTCAAACAGATCCTCCCCGCGTTCAAGAACGCCCAAATCCGAGGGAATTTCGGAAGTCACCAGAAGACATTGGCACTTTCCGCAGTCGTTCAGGACACCCCCGACGACTACACGGGTGATGCAATCGACTTCCTGTTCAAGGCCGGTGGCCTCGAGTTCGAAAGCACTGGCGAGCCGTTCGGGAACTGGTATATTACCGGTGGTGATGTGCTTGCGCGAATGCTCAGCGACTTCGACCGTGACGGACACGCCAACGAGGGAAGTGTCCACTACAACAGTATCGTCGCAAGTGGGATTCAGGGGACGGCCGACGTGTTGAACGGGTACGATGCCTACGACGGAGCTGACCTCTACAAGAATCCGGTCTTCAAACAAATTTTCCAGACGCAACCGCAGCTGACGTTCCTAAACGAGTTTGTTCCACGCTACGGTGATACTGGTGGGACCGGCAAACCAGGGTTCACAGACATGATCGACCCAGAGAACCTAATTCGGGGATACGAAGCCTATGGTGATAATGACCTCGTTCAGTGGCTCTATCTCCGAAATGGTAAATCGACAGAAGGGCTTCGAGGAGATATCTTCGATAAGGAGCCTAATTCAGTAAGGGAGGATCTTCTGGCTGTCCTTGATGCGGAAGGTCCACTCGACCTCGAGAGCACACATCTCCCCGGATTTGGATTCACTGCACTCCGAGCAGGATCGACCACCGATGGAACCGCACGTGGTATCTGGACCTACTACGGACGAAACGCGTACGGTCCCGACGAAGGCTATGGCACCAGCCACTGTCACCGCGATACACTCAACCTCGGCCTCTACGCCTATGGGATGTCGTTAGCACCAGATCTCGGATACCCTGAGGAGACTGGTGACTGGCCGAAGCGATGGAACTGGACAGCGAACACGGTCAGTCACAACACAGTGGTCGTCGATGAACACAGACAAGACAAACAATGGGTCTCGACACCGAAGCGGTACGACCACACTGACCGCATCCAACTATTCGATATCGACGCATCGAACGTATACGAGGAAGCAGAGACATATCGCCGGACATCCGCCCACATTTCAGTCGATGAAGGGTCTTCGTACACGGCCGACTTTTTCCGCGTTGATGGGGGTGACGATCACCACTTTAGCTTCCACGGCGCAAAAGTTCCCGTTGACGAGTTCCGCTACGATCTCCGTGATGGAGTCACTGAGTTTGTTGTCCGTGAGGGGACTGGGAGTGTCGAGGCAACACGCGAAGACGCGTACGACGGCAGCTGGTCGACGCGCGTGTACGACCCTTCGGGTGACCTCCACGAGTGGCGAGGGCTCGCTGTTGACGCTGGAAGCACTGCCGTCGATGTGACGGTCAATATCAACTCTGCCGTCACCGGCTACCACGAGTACTGGCACCACGCACACATGGTCTACCTCGGACAGGACGCTGATGGGCGCCACGTCTGTGCCGGCATCGGCGACCAGGGCTCAGATCCCGCTCCAAGACTCGGAATCTACTACCCAGAGAGTAACGAGTGGAGTGATTTCGACAGCATTGACGCTTGGGAGAAGGGGAGATGGTATAGACTGTCGGTCTCGAAATCCGAGACAGCCGTCGATATTTCGCTTGCCTCACCAGAAGATGATTCTGTTCACGCTAGCGGCTCGTATGCGTTAACAGCTACTACTGATACGAAGATTGGTATTTTTGGCGGCATCGGGAAGGGACAAACGGGTGGACTCTACTTCGATGGCTTCACTGTGAATGGAAGCAGTATCGAGTTCTTCAACACTGAGTTTGTCGAGCAGGAAGGACTCACAACAGCAGGTCTCAACCTAACTGCCCAGAACGGTGGCACGTATGCTGGTCCTGATATCCCAAAACCTGGACACGGTGAGGACAGTGCGTATAACAGAGAGGTCGGAAACGGGTTTAACTACCTCTACAATGTTGAACGCGACGATGAACCTGGGAGCAGGTTTAGTGTCGACTGGGACCTCCGTGACCATTGGGATGTCCGCGACGATAACGCAAAACCGTTGCATCTTAGATTAACGATGCTGGCTCAATGCGACGATGTCGCGATTGCCAATGGTGACCCGCCGCAACGCTGGGGTAATCCAGAGACATTCAAATACCTCATTGCTCACCGTTCGGGGTCGGATCTTTCGTCAACGTTTACCTCAATTATCGAACCGTACGAGGATGAACGACTTGTTGAGTCCGTGAGTCGAATTCCGATCGAGAGTGACGACCCAACTGCACGTGCAATCAAAGTGAAACTCACGAACGGACGAATAGATTACATCGCTAGTGCTACTGACCACGAGACAGAACACATCGTTGGGGATACTTTCTCGTTTGTCGGCGCATTCGCAGTGTACTCCACAACCGCGGATGGTGAACATGAGCAAGCCTATCTCAATGATGGGAAACTTCTCATCGCCGATGGTGACCAACTCATTCACCAGCCGCTCGGACGGTTTAAGGGAGTAGTTGATGACTTCACTCGGGAGCTCACACTTGACAACGAACTGCAGGTCACGATTACGGCTGGGCCAGGTGGCCACCGAAATATCGAGGATGCTGTCGGTTCGTGGGTCCACGCTGAGGCAGTTGACATGCGAAATGCAACGTATGAAATTGTTGGTGTCGAATCGACTGGCGCTAACACGGCTACGCTGAAAATCGGTGAACGAACGACTGTTAAAGAGTTCAAGGACCCCACGGACCCGAATGGGGGGTACGAGTACCTGATCAAAGAGAACGGGCAGTTCGTTATTCCATTGCACACAATCTGGACGCCCTGAAAGTAACCAACAGGTCTCTTCTCACGTCTCTATTTTTGAAAATTATTTCCCACTACCGAATGTGTGATTCGAGTGTTCAGAGGTACGAACAAATCCGCTCGACGACGTACGCTGCTTCGTCGTCAGTCAAGCACATCGGATTAATTGTGAACTCACGGGCGTCAAGGCTGTCCGCTCCAACGAATACACGTGGGTCTTCCTTACGGAGTCCTCGAACGAGATCTACTGTCGTTATCCCGGCCGTTGATTCGTCAACACTGACAACGACTTCTGGGGCAATCGCAGTTTTATCGGACTCTGTCGTATGGGTTGCAAGCCCGGGTTTTGTCGCTAATTCGGATGCAATCTGTTTCGAACGGTCGAGCCACTCTGCTTCGAGTGCGTCATGGTCCTCCTCGACGAACAGTTCGAGTGCTTTGATGAGCCCCGCCAGCTCTTCTTTCCCAACCTTGAGTGAGCGACCAATCCCCTGTTTGGGGACTCCTGAGAGCGTCTCGGTATCAATAAGACCCGACGGAAGCCACACATCTTTGGCAGCGTGCATATCGAGATGCTGGAGTGCAACAGATTCGATAAGGTCGCGCCGTCCCGCGAGAATACCCGTCGTCTGCGGGCCACGAATCGCCTTACCCCCACTATAGACCACGAGGTCTGCACCTTCGTCGATAAATTGCTCTAGGTTCGAGACCGGCGGGACCTCTGCTGCAGCATCGACAATTACCGGGATGTCGTGAGCGTGAGCGATTTCAGTGACTACCTCAAGCGGGGGGTCGGTATAGATCTTCTCGAGGTAGAAGATCGCCGCTGTGTTGTCTGCAATCGCCTCCTCGATTTCCCAGGGTTCGATATTTCGAGACCCGGTACCGAGGTGACGGTCGTTCGAGCCAACGTCGACGATTGTCGCTCCTGCGGCCCGAATCGCGTGATCGTATCCTGTTCGGTGGGTCCGTGGAGCGAGTATCTCATCGGGAATATTGTGCGTCTCTGGGAGCTGGGCCATCACTTCGAGATCATCGCCTGCAAGACAGGCCGCTGCAGCCATCATGAGACCTGCTGAGGCACCACTTGTGACGTATCCCGCTTCTGCACCGGTTACATCAGCGATAGATTCGCTTGCCCGGGATTGTAGGTCCTCGATACGCACAAATGATTTCGAGGCTTCGATCATTGCTTCCATCGCTTCGTCTCGAATGAGGCTACCACTAATGCGCGTCTTTGTACCCGTTGCATTGATTACTGTTGGGACTTCCAGCTGCTCGTAGATGGACTCTGACATCGTGTTAGATGTTCTCGTGCTCGCCATGCGCATAAGTCACTCGGAAGTTGTCGTTGAGTCCACAGAGGATCACGGTCCCTACTTCGAAGCTGAGCCCGAGGCGAGTCACAGCAATCAACATGATTGCCGTACTTTAATCGGGGCATGGTAACCCTTCTATTTCAACATGCACAACATTAATCACTTTATTACATTTTTTTCATGTACACAAAGTTATGCATGTCGGTGCTGTTTGTGAAGTCATTTATCTCGTGCATGTGTCCCAATTCATTCCTCTCGTGCATTCTTCTCCATGCAAAACAAGAGCCACATCTTCGACAGGCACCACATTTTTATACGTTCTTAGTATGAACCACCGCTATGCCCACATCGGAACCTAAAAAATCGCCCCGTGCCGTCGCCGTGAATGTCCTCAAAGGCGGGTTCGGCAAATCGACCACCGCCATCAATCTCGCCCGCGAACTCGGTGACCGAAACAGCACTGCTCTCCTCATCGACCTCGACGACAACGGCCACACGACGTTCAATCTCGGCTACCGCGACCGCTACGAAGGTGACAACCACCTCCAACAAATCCTCATCGACGGCGCCGACCCCGCCGGCCACATCGTCTCGGTCACCGACAGCCTCGATTTACTGCCTTCACACGAAGCCCTCGAAGACGTCGAAACCAACCTCCAGTCGGCGATGGCCTCGAGTCAACGCCTCCACCGAAACGTCGTTGACCCCCTCCTCGGCGACGGGTACGACTATATCGTCGTCGATACGCCCGCCAACCGCGGGAAACTCAATGACAACGCCCTGTTCGCGACCAAACACCTCATCGTCCCACTCCGACCCGAAAGCGGGTGGGAAAGCGGCATCACCCAGACCAACAAGCGACTCATCCAAGAAGCCCGTCAGTATTTCGACCTTGATCTTCTCGCATTGGTCCCGACCGACCTTTCAGAACGGCTCGACCAGGATACCCGCGACCGGAACCTGCTGTACGCTCTCAACCGCCGAGACGATCTCGCCCAATTTGTCCCTAACTTCGCCCGGCTCACGCCTTCAGATTGGGACGCTATCGACAACGGCGAGTACACTGGTGAACTCCCGGGTATTCGTCACCGCGCCAGCATCGATAAGGCCCATCGTGCTCGCCAACCCTTACGCGATTACGACCCCGAGTGTGACCAGCTCGCCTGCTACGCGGAACTTGCTCAGATTGTCGAAGTCGGCGGGGTGATTCGTTAATGCCATTCGACGATCTCGCCGATGAGATCAGTGATGAGATCGAAGAGGCAAATGATCCGGGTGATGAGGCTCTCGGCGAACTAGCCGGTACCCTCTCCGATAATGAGAGTACAGACGATTCTACTGAAGCCGACAGCGAGTCTGACGACGACTACAATCCAGATACTGATCCGGCATTCCCTACGGCTAAAAGTCAGACCCAACATTCCGTCTACTGTCTCCCCAGGACCTGGGAAACGCTTGATGGTCCATCCGGATTACTGTTCGAAGCTGAAATCGCTCTCCGACGGAACGGCTATGGTGCGGTCCAGAAACGCGAACTGCACAATGCCCTCCTGCAGGCTGCGGTCAACGAACTCTCTGTTGAGGATATTACGGATCAATTCATTGCAACACGGACCGAACGCGTTGACGGTCCCCTCATTGACGACGGCTAGGTGGTACAGCCGTCGGTTAGGCATTAAGAGCAGTAATATGACGATTAGAAATACGCTCTTGTGTAGCACATTGTTGATGGAAGGAGGTCTGGTCAAGAGAACGAGATCAACAATCTCCGACAGATGAGCGATAGGCCAAAGTTTGGGGTGTGTCTCTGGGTTGTCCTCAGCGGGTAGAGGCTCGCCACATCTCCTCGTTACCATTCGTTGCAAGGGGAGGCTCCGAACACAGACCGAAGAGTTCGTCGTTCGGGACGAAGACACCCTACGTGATCGGGTACAAATTCAAGATTGAATTACGGCAACGATGTGACTGACCCCGAATCCGCCGTCTATCGCTGTCTCCGGTCGAGTGGCGGTTCCGATCAGTACTCCTTAACCGCGAAGATGGTCTTTGACCAGTTCACGACCTGGCTCACAACTGGGACATCGATATCTTCGAGTCGGTCGAGGAAGACGGCGATTAGATCATCCGCCGCTCTGCTGATCTGCGCAATTAACGTGTCCAAGTCGGCGAAATTTCGACCTCGACTGCACAGGGACATATTTTTGTACATTTGATATAGCGCCATACAGTATACCTGTGTGAGCGCCACCCGCGCATGCGATTTACTAATTGTCGTTGTGTATAGTCCACTCCTGCATAAGCCATAGTATTAAAAGGTTGGTAGTTCAGTTCTAAATTGTGAAAACCCGATTCTCAGATTACCCCGACCACGCAGCTTCCGGGTTACCCAGTGGTGAGAGACCGTGAACAACGGGTCTCACTCCAAGGGTGCAGCGGAGAAAGAGGCTGCGACAGACGAATCCAAACGCGAGAAACGCTACAACTGGTCGCAGATGGACCTCGAAGAGATGGCCTCAATCTACTGGGCCGACATGGCACCGAAGCGACGTCGCGAAGGTTTCGACGAAGATCGGGACGTCCCGTCCTACGAGTGGCTCACTGACTACGGGTTCTCGGGGATCGCATACGCCCTGCGTGAACACCACGACCTCACACCGCGCCAGTTCTTCGTCAACGTTGTCGGCCTTGGAGACGGTGAGGATCCCGATGAGTGGGTGTGGGGCATCGACCACCAACCGACGGTCGACGCTCTCGACAGCTATCTCCGAACGCTCGGCACGCTCGGGAAGCGCACCGATAGCACCGTTGAAACACACCGGACCCGACTCACCAAGTGGGTGCGGACCTATCGGGACTTACATGGGACGGACGCACTACTCGCGTCGCTTGACGACGTATCGAACCAGCCACGGGAGATGAATCGTTGTTACGCGGTGCTCGAAGTATTCGACAACGAACTCTCCACCAACCGCTCGAAGCTCGAATATCTGACGGTCATCCAGTCGTGGTATCAGTATCTGTTCGGGCACCAGTACGCACGATACAATCCCCTCTCGCAGGTGCAGAACGATATCGGATGGGAGGCAGAAGAGTCCGACCCATCGGCACTCTCGCCCGCGCAGGTGCGTCGAATCTACACAGAGGTATCGGAC
Source organism: Halogranum amylolyticum (assembly GCF_900110465.1). Taxonomy (GTDB): domain Archaea; phylum Halobacteriota; class Halobacteria; order Halobacteriales; family Haloferacaceae; genus Halogranum; species Halogranum amylolyticum. The sequence goes on along the minus strand of NZ_FODV01000011.1, from coordinate 24,253 downwards.
CCAGAAGAAGAACTTCTTGTCGTCGCACTCGCCGGCTGGGGGCTTCGACCGTCTGAGGTGGCTTCCCTCCACAATCAGCAGGTTGTGCTTGATGGCGACGATCCACACCTTTCGTTTGGTGACGGTGAACGAAAGAACGGGCCAGGCGAGGTGACGCTCATGTATGGCGTCAACCTACTTACGGATCGTGTCGATACCCTCGCTGACCGCCAGAAGTGGAACGGTCACCTCTTCCCGTCGCGTTCCTCGTCAACCGGACACATCTCCGTGTCGACGGTCCGTCGCCGGTTCAAGCGGGTCGCCGATCGGGCCGACGTCATCGTCGACGGCGACACACCGACGCCGAAAATGGGCCGGCGGTTCTGGTACTCGGTATATCAGGAGGCGGTCAGCGAGGTCGCCGCCGGACTGGAAGGCGTTGCAGCTGATCAAGGGAGTTCGAGTGTCGATGTGGTTATGCGGAACTACCTCTCCGAAGAGCAACTACGGCAGGCTCGCCGAGAACGGATGCAGGAAAGGTTAGCTGAAGCATTTGTGGGGTGACTAGAACTACTCCTCGTTGCCGAAGAAGATATGATTGTCGTACTCAATGGAGTACCGTATTTCCGAGCGTCGTCCGTCACGCATCTAGCGGCCCGTCATAACCTCATCCTCGCGAGATTGCCGGCATACTCTCCAGAGTCAAACTATATCCGACGATGGCATCGAACTGGTGTCCATACGTGTCACGATATGTGACTGGCTGATCCCCAACTAAATCGAACTGTGCTTGGTCGGCACCGGTGAGTACATAATCATAGGTTGTCACTGCGGGCCCTTTTTGTACTGTTCAGGGACTGGACCGTACATCCCTGATACTGTCTCTTTGTGGGCTTCTTCCCAAACACCGGCATCAACGAGTCGGTCACGGACGACTTCGTGGGTCTTCGATTCGCTGTAGGGCTTCTTGTCGCTACAGGAGATGAGAAGACAGACATGGCTCTCGTCCAATATCTTGTATAAATACGAAGTTCAATACATCTGTGAACGTATCTGTCCGGCTGTACTCAGGCACACGCAGAACGCTGATACCGACCGACGAATCTGCTGCGTCCACGCTGATCTCTCTCAGAGAGACAGGAACGTCGGGTCGACAGCATTCAGTCCCAGAACCGTATCGAAGTAGTCATAGAAGTCTTGGTATAGGTCGGTGCACTTGTCGTTGTTCTCGTATCGGAGCGTGTGGAAGTCGCCGACGACCGCACAGTATCGCTGTGCGCGCGTCAGTGCGACGTTGAGCCGTCGCGGTCCGTCTTCCGAGCGGCCGAGGAATCCGATGTCGCCGTCGCTGTTACTCCGGACGAGCGAGATGAGTATCGCAGTCTTTTCGCTGCCTTGGAAGGAGTCGATCGTATCGACCGAGATATCGCTTGCCACTGCAACGTGCTCGGAGAGCATCCGCCGGAGAAGACGAACCTGGGCCGCGTACGGCGTGATGATTCCAATTTCCGCTGCCGGCACGTCCTCGAGGAGGTCGGTGATGAGGTGCACAACCATTCGCCCTTCTGTTTCGTTAGCATATGAGTGCTCCACGACATCGACGGGACCACCGATGTTGTACCCCTCGATCGCGGGCTTGTTCGGCAGTGGCTCTATCCGTTTGCCGTTTCGAAGCGTTCGATCGTAGAACCGCCGGTTCGGGAAGGCCGCGATATCGCGGTGCATGCGGTACTGGGTTTTGAGCTGGAGTCCGACCCCCTCGTAGACACCACCTTCGGCATAGAGATGTTCGAACAGGGAAAGACCGTACCCCGACTCCGGCGGTTCTTCGGTCGCACTAAACGGCGGGAGCTGTCGGTGATCGCCCGCGAGCACGACACGGCTGCCCCGAGACAGGGGGATACACGACGCCGTACACGTCGACTGTGTGGCCTCGTCGAGGACCACGAGCTCAAACTCTCGTGGAATCGTCGCAGCACTACTGTTAGTCGCTGCAACGACCTGCGGCCGCTCCTCGACGCTCCCGTACTGTGTGCGGACCACTGTGTGGGCGACCGCGCTGCGTTCACGCGGTCAAGAACGAACTCGCCGCCCCCGTGTTGGCTGTAGGCGTGAAGTGACTGCGCGTCGACGTCATCGGGGGTGGACGCGCCGACAACGAGGTTATCCACTGCCTGATTGGAATCGGCACAGACGAGCACGTCCTCTCCGGCGTCGACGGCTCGGCGAACGATCTCCAAGAGCGTCCGTGTCTTCCCCGTTCCTGGTGGCCCGTGGATACAGAACAGATCGTCTGCCAGCAGTGCGTACTTGGCTGCAAGTTCTTGTTCTTGGTTCAGCTCAGCATCGAATGTGTCGCTCCGTGCCGCGGCGTCATTGGAGAACGTGACTGGCCGAGTCCCTGCGAGGACGTCTGAGAGACGGTGCTCCGAGAGCGCTTCGATTGCCTCGCGTTCCCTATCGAACGGGACTGGATTCAGGAGTTCCGAGACACCGAACTCACGGTCCGATGTAAGATAGGTATCGATGACTCCGGAGGCGTCGATGTCGGTCCAATCCAGCGTGAGCCACACGTTGAGACCGCGGATTCGACTGACTGTGGCTGCGACAGGAAATTCGTTCGGTGCATCACCATTGGGCGAGTTGATCAAGACCTCATTTCCCTCATAGATTCCGAACTCGTGCTCAACGAAGAACGCCCAGTCGTCATTTCGCTCGGCTTCAAGCTCTGGGTCAAGCTCGACTCGGAACTGATACTCGCCGTCTGTGGTCCCCCTCGCTGCAAGCGACGGAATTGCTGCACCGCCTTGCGTGTAGATCGCGCGAGCGGACTTCGACGCTACTCGGTCGCGGTTCGCGACTCTGGTCGCGTTGCGTTCCTTATTGACGTACTCAGCGAACTCTTCGAACAACCGATCCGATTCGATCGGGTTCGAAGGACCCTCGTGGTTGTTTAAGGGTGCGTCGTAGCCGGCTGGCAGCGTCTCGGGCAAGTAATCTGAGTGCCAGTACCGAATCCGACGAGCGAGTTTCGTCGCGCCGAACTCGTCGGCCGTGATTGGCTCGTGTCCGTCTTCGCCTTGAACGATGAAGATCGGGCCGCGCACTGCGTGGTCTGTGTAGGCGACGTACTCGTCTGTCAGGGTCGCATCGTCTGGTCCATGGAGTGGAATACACGTCCACTCGTTTTCGGTGTCGTGCAGCGAATCGTGATGGCAGGCGAATTCGGCAATCGGACGAACCGGGATGTCTGTCGAACCCGTCTCCAAAGCGTGAGCAGTGACAGCATACAGGGAGGCTTCGGCGGGCGAGAACGCTTCCACAGCGTGCTCGAACAGTAATGACATCTACCGAGGCAATTCAGATGGAGTGACATAACGTTTCGCGTCTCATAACTGTTCGTCTTCGAAACAGGATGTCATCACGGGAGAGTGAGTGCTCCAAACAGTGTTGTCCTGAAATCACTCGAGAGACGCCCTCTCTGCAGTACTTACACTTCGATGACGGGGGGTCACGAGAGATGTGGCATCCTCCCCGCCCTAAAGTCGTGGGCTTCCCACGCCCGATTGCGCTGGTTTGGGAACTTCCGTTTACGACCCGACGCGCCGATGGGAGTGCCACGCCCCCGTTATTCGTCTCCTGTGAAGGACTTCGGGTTATCTGATTCTTTTGTGTCAGGTTGGTCGTCCGAAGGCTTACATTTTAATGAGGCAAACACCACGTCAGCTGCCAGTTTTCGGACAGTCACTCACGATGGGGAACCATCGCAACGACAGACACAGAAACGCAGTGTGGGCAGTTGTACGTTCGGGTCACAGTGTTTGAACGGCTGTGTTGAATCGCCATACGGCGTTCGAATTCACCGATTCACGAACCGTTTGATGTTGTAGACCTCACACATCAGAGCGATCTCTCGGAACTCACGGAACCAAGAGCGCGCTCGCACGGCGAAGCCGAGCGAGCGCTTGACAGCCGAGTTCACGGTCTCGGTCATCGATCGCTGATTGTAGCGCTGTTCATCGATTCTCGCGTTGTGTGCATGGTCGTACGGAGCGAAGATTCGATGTTTGATCAACGGTCGAATCCCAAGCTCACGGAGATTCTCACGAAGTGCTTCCTTGTCGTAGCCCTTATCAGCGGCGAGAGACCGCAGATCGCCCGCGTTCCGGCGGGCGATCTGCTCAGCGAGGTCTGAGTCGCTTCCTTCCCGGTTCGTCGAGCAGTGAACGTCAAGAACAGCTTGAGAGTCTGTATCGACGAGCTTCGTCACTTTGAGCTTCTGGACGCGGTAGCTTGGTCGCTGGCAGTAGTGACGGCTTGCAGCTGATCGTTCGTAGAACGTGGCGTCGATTGCGCCGTGTTTCGAGGGGTCGTGCAGCTGCGCCGACTGGCGCAGCAGCACTCGACAGACACTCATGCTGATCCGGTCGAACGCCTTACACAACGTAGGTGGTGAGGGGAGATCGGCCTTGACGCGGCCGATCTCCCCGGTTATTTGTGGCATCTCTTTGAGCAGGTCGATCGTCATCCGGTAGGACGTATCGAGGCAAATCCGCAGACAGTGGAGGGAAACGAGCGCATAGTCGGCGAATCCGCCGCCTCCTTCCGGAGCGGCGGATTCGTCTCCATCGCCAGTACCTCTTTGAGCAACAGGGACAACTTGCCCAGTGAGGCGGGAGATTTGCGTCATGGACAACCAAATCCTCCCGCTTCAACTCCTTTGATTTAGCGACCAATCCCGACGCCGTCTAGTGATTCAACACAGCCAACGTCTCCTATTACGGGGGGTACCTCTACGAGGTCGACGGTGAGTTATTCGTTACCGAGTATGCGGGCTCATCGAGCGAGTAGAACCGCACTACTTGGGATCGAAGCCGCCGAGATCGTCCGACTCAGCGTTAGCAGGCGGTTCCGCTGGCGATTCTCGGTCGTGTGGCGTTGAAGCGCTCGGATTCGTCGCTTCGGTTTCGCGGGCTCTGTCTGCTTCTTCGGGCGTGACTCCAAGCGATTCGAGGGCTTCAATGACAGCTTGTCGGTACTGCTCTGTGTCATCACCGTACTACTCGTGGGCCATTCGGACGTACTCGTTGGCTCGGTCATCGAACCGCTCAATGCGTTCAAGCGTGCGCCGAGCAGTTTCAGTCACCCATCGATTAGGAGTGTCGGCGTCGACGACGGCCAGATGCTCAGGGCGGAGTAAGACGTTGACAGTTCCGTCGTCGGTTTCGTAGGTACACGGGGTTTGCCGACGACAGCGACAGATGCAGGCGATTCAGTCGACCACATCTAATAAACTTACGATAGAAAAAATTTCTGTTTTTAGAGAGTAGTACAAAACATAGCGGTTATTACTTGGGGGATTTGACTCCTTCAAAACGTGGGAAATGCAGAGTGGTTCCGAGATAGTACCCAAATCAAGCTCTCGACAGATGGGCTCGGGGAATTACAAGAGGATTTAGAAGAGAGATTCGTAGTAACGATTGTTTCTGAAGAAAGTTCGATCAAAATTGTTGGCAGCCCGGTCGTTATTTCAGAGGTTGAGCGTTGGCTCTTGTCTCGGGGTGTAATTGATGATTATTGACATCCTCCCCGCCCTACAGGGCGAGGATTCCACGAAGTGGAGTTTAAGCTTCCGTGTTTCCTCGGGGTTCAAAGACGCTTTCGCGTGACCCTTCGACGGTAGCCGTCCAATTGTGACCGAGGACGTGCATTTCCCTCCACGACAGGGTATTCAGCCTGTTGGGTACTGCCATTCGCGTCTCCATTACGAGAACGTGGCAGAGCGGTTCTGGTTTTATTACCCATCACGGTCGCTGGTCGAAGACCAGTAGACGGTGAAACCGCCGTGCCGAGTATGGGGAAGACCATCACCATGTGGTACGGTGGAAGCCCAAAAGATATGTATCCAAACTCAACGCGCTATCGATAATGAATAGTGTAGTCAACTGTCGGATTCATCCCCGCGTTAAAGACGGGGGCTTTCTCCTCGAACTTCCGTAAAACTTCTACAAGGTGTATGAGCGCTGATTCTAATAGCGACCGTGACCGTTGCGCTGGCACAACGGGACATGGTACTCGATGTAAATACCCAGCAATCCCTGGCTTGGGCCTCTGCCCGCACCACGTAGACCGAAGACAGTTGGACAACAGCGACTAACATTAAATCCCATATATCAGTGGTGTAGACTGTCGCGTGAGCCGTCTCCCCTTCACGGCCCGCTTACAGACCCCATCCCTTTGTGGACCCTTTCTCACACCCTAAGACACAGGAATATTGCTCTCTGAAGACATAAACACAAAACCCTACCCACGTATGGTGATTTAACGATGGCAAGCACCTGTGCACACCCCGCGAGCAACGGACCATGTCAGCGAGAAGTCGGCGACGGCGTCGAGTTCTGTTTCATGCACTTGGGGAGCGGACCACCGCCGGGACACGGTGCACCACCTGGCGACAATCATGCAGTCAGTAACGCCGGCGGTGGTGCTCCGAAGGGCAATATCAATGCCATGACCCACGGCGCGTTTTCTGACTAGCAGCAGCACGACAACCGACTGTCGGGGAGGCGAGAGGGCACACAGACGAGATCTATGCGTGCACATTGGCCCGTGCACGAATCACGGCACCGGAGCTGTCCAACGACTCGCTCGCAAGGAGGCTGTCCTACACCACTTGTAGGGACTTGCGACAAGGGGTACGTTTGGGATAGCAACCGATTCTCCGCCGCGTACGTCTCGATCGTGCCGACGAGAATCCGTTAGCTTTACTACAAATACAGAACGTGTCTCATCTGCCAGTGAGGCCCCCGTCGCCTTGGGCATAGAACTGACGTAGGGCGTCACTGGTTCCGTCTCCTCTGGTCGACACCGAGTCAGAGAGCGGTGAGGAAATCGATACATCTTGAGTTCATACGGGCCTGACAGTGAGTTTGTAAGAACCCAATAGATGACAGATTAGTAACTCTGGGTGTCGGGGGGTATGCCGAGAAGACCGGGCGGAACCAGTAACGCCTTGCGTCGTCTTCTGCTCGAGACGATGGGGCGTTACTAGCACCTGAAACATATTCCTTGTCTGAATTGAAACTAACGGTTCTCGTTGCTACGAGCCAAACGGATCAGCTACTCAGAAAGAACCCGAACACCGTCACGCACACGTTCAAATTGTATCTCCTCTAAGATGTCTCGGCAGGTGGTTGGCGTGAGACAAAGCAACTCGCCGTCGTCTGTTTCGACCCACTCAGCGCCGGTCTCCGTGTTCCAAAACTGTGGTGTCCACACCCCAGACTCGAACCGTTCCCAGAGATCAACATCCCCATAGTACTCCCCCTTACTGCCGTGATAGATCATCCCTTCATCATGAAATTGACCATTCGTTTCATGCTTAAATAACCATCGCTATCAATGAATTTTAGAATGAGATATAAAATTTGAGATACAGCTGTCTATGGCTCGTCCTATCTAAGGGGGAATTGAAGAAGTGGTCGAGACCAGATGGCGGTCTGGTAGTGAACGGGCACGGCGGTCGAGTATGGTGCCTGAAACCACTGTTCGAACCACTTCTCTGTGACCGCTGTCATCTCTCCGTTGAGAGGTGTTCTATGAGTGTTTTGTGGTAGCTGATTCTGGTTTGATCACTTTTTTTTCAGGGAGACAACGACCCTACCGCACAAGACCTGTAATAAATATTTCTTTGATACTAATTAAAATAATATATTGCTAGCTGAAATAATTATGGTGCGGTTCTATTCAGTAGAATGATATTCTATTTTTATTGGAATTCTATTCTATCACACAATCTATTAGAACATAGAGGAATACGCGATAATCTGGAGTGGCATCTAGTCAACGGAAGTTCATTGCAGGGCTTGGCATCGCTGTCGCAGGTGGCGCAAGCGCACAAACTGTGCTCGCACAGGAAGACGTCTCACTCACTATCACGTCGGTGAATTCCGAGGAAGAATACGTCGTCATCAAGAACGAAGGCAGTTCGACTGTCGATCTCTCTGGTTATATCATGGAGTTCGAGTACAAACCGAACGTCAGTCAAGACAAGACGTTCCCCAGTGGAACGACGATCGAAACTGGCCAGTCAATCGTTGTTGCATCAGGCGCAGTCGACGTCGCTAACGCGGACGTCACATTTGATTACGATGACTATGAAGTAATCAACAACGAGTCAGACCAGGTTGCAGTCCTCACCCCCGGCGGGAACGTTGTTGCTTCGGCGAGGTACCGTCTGAAGCCCCAGAAGAGACTGCGACTCCGAACGAGACTGCGACTCCGGACGAAACTGAAACCACAGAGTCGACGCCGACGGTCGAAGAAGACGACTGTTAGCGAACTCGGATTTTTTTGAGTCAGTTGAACCACCGCACCAGACTCCACGAATACCGTTAGCACACTATCTGATGGGTAGGTAGTTCGATTGGTGGTTCTGGAAGAGTCACCCTCAGTGGGGCTCTCAAGCCCCTACAGTCCGTGTAAACTCCAATGAAGAACATACCAAAGAACTCAACTGAAGGTTGTGCCTCCGTACTTAGTGCGGTCCCAGGCATGAGACAGCTACCGTGATTCCCTTGTGAGTAATCCATCCCTCACGGGTTGTCTCTGTCTGTCATCCTGATATCGTCCCTCAACTCGTACAGACAGTCACCGCAACAGTTGCGTCCAAAATTTATATTTATTAACACGTCCGATAAATGTATATTGATTGAAACCATTTTATTTGATATGACACCACAGTATACCTTCCAACAGTCGGGTCACTGCAGTGACACCACCTCACGACAGCTGCCACACCAGCGGACTGAGACAGTCCGACAGGGAGCGAGCCAACCGACGAGTGAACTTTCTCATGCACCAGTGAGGGTTCCACTCTGCGTTGAGGAGTAATATGTCGCTTGAGTCGCCGCTCAGTCATGCGCGAACGCAGTTACAAGCAGAACGCGATGCGTTCACTGCGCGATCGACAGCAATTGAGACGTTTATTTCTCAAGTGTCACGACTCTCTCCTGATTCGAGTGTCTCTTCTTCAGTTGAAATGAGAATGCCCTCGAAAGCAAATCCGGTAGCAGGCCCGTCAGGCAGTGAAGGCTGTCAAACAGTTCGTACAGCGTTTGCTGAAACTCTTCGTCCACACAGCATTGCTGACGTTGACAAGTCTGAACCGTTGCTAGAGACAATTCGGATCGAACTTTCTGACGAAATCGCGCTCGCGCTTGCCCCAACAACCGAGACGACGTTCTCGAGTACTCTCCAGCAAGCAATACTGACGAAAGCATCACAGCGACTAACAGAAGCAGAGGCTATGCAACAGACACTCGATCAGGAGGCATCGTTCTTGGAGCAAGCCACAGAAACAGTCGACACTGTGTCAGCGTGGCTTGCGTCAGCTGGAGAGACGCACATTGCTATGCTTTCGTTTCCCACACTCCAGAATCGACATGAATCGCTAGAGTCATATCGAACTCGATGCGATGAGCTGGTCCGATCCCGCCAATCATTTCTGCAAGACACCACGTGTCAACATTCTGTCGCAACACGACAACATGATACGTTCGTCTCGTACTTATATGAGGACCTCAACGTGACTTACCCAGTTTTAGCGACGATTGCTCGTCTTGATGCTATCTGTAGAGCGTACCAGTGGGCCGTTCGTACACACCTCACTCGACGAGTCTGAGGCGCTACAAACCACTAGAATAATGTTTAAACCTTAACACGACCAAGAGAGGGCGTGTGAACTCAAGCTATATCTGATCTCTTAAGTCTCATCACGGGGGCCGTCTGTGTCAAGAGTCGAGACGAAAACCAGGAACGCCTTGCGCCGGTCTTCTGCTCGAGACGACGGGGCGTTACTGGCACCTGAAACACATTCTTTGTTTGAAGTGAAACTAACGATTCTCGTTGTCACGGGCCGAACGGACCAGCTATCACTCAGAAGGCGGGGGTCAGGAACGGCCGTGCGCCTGAGTTTTGGCAGACTCTGGCAGCGCACAAGCCGAGACAGGTCCAGGTTCGGTGACACAACCTGGTGGATTGTGACTTGAATGACGCAGCGTGTGACGGACTGCGTAGCGCAAAATGTAGGCATCGGGTGGAAGCCTTCAGTCTCGAAGATGGACTTCTACCTCTCATGTATTGGCACATTTCTGAGATGTTTTTAACTCAAGAAACGTGGACGAGGAAGCTATGACGAAGACAAACCACCAGTGTTTGTCCTCGTTGATCGCGGCAGCGATCAACGATACGTCATCCCAGCGAAATCCGCCGACGAATCGAGGGTGCGACTCCTCCTCGGTAACCACGAGGAGGAGTCGCTGACAGTCTATATCGACGGATTTCGTGCCTACGACCCATTGGAGAAGGACGAAACGTACCGGCGAGAAGCGGTTATTCACGGCGAAGACGAGTACGTTGATGGAGACGCACACGTGAATCCGTGCGAGAGCTACGCGTCGCTGTCGCGACGGTGGCTCTCGCCGCATCGAGGTATCTGGAAAGACAAGCTCACCGCGTATCTCAGACTCTTCGAACTTCGTCGGAAGATCCTACGTAAACTCGGACGAGAAGCCTTGAAAGAAATCGTTCGAACTGTTCTCTGACTCACCAACAATGTCCTTCACAAGAGCGTTCAAGAAAGCAAGTCAGTGGACTTCTGTCCCCGTACGGAAACTCGTGAGGTCCTCGATGCGTTGTTCTCACTCTCCGATCTCATCTCGCAGCTCCGCTGTCTCTGGCTCTTCGGACCCCGCAAGCCGGTCTTTCAGTCCTTGCAGGCGTGTCTCTTTCACGTCCTCATCGACCTCCGCCTTCCGAACGTATTCGCTTTCGGCAATCTCGTAGACATCAGACTCCGACATTGTTGTCACCTCGAGTGCTTCATCGACTTTTGTGCGGTCAACACTCATAATGCGCTCGCGATCGATTCCTTCGGATTCTAGCATCGCGAGAACGTCCTCATCGTCTTTGAGTGTCGGTTGCGCCGCGAGGTGCGTTGGACAGAGCCGTATTGCCCGTGGATCGGTCGGTCATGATGCAGTCAAGTGAGCAAGACGTCGGCGAGTGCTTTCCGCACATCATTCGCATTCCGCTGGACGTCCGACAGCAGCGTGTAGATGTTCACCAGCGTCTCTGTCTCCAAGCCGGATGGGTCGGTCACGTCGTGGCGTTCGAGTGCATCGACGAGAAACAGTGCATCTGACTACACTTCTAACCCGTCAGGCTCGGTACGCTCCTTCTCATCGGTGTTGTTGTGCTCAGAGCCGACCAGTTGCGTTACGAAATTTCAAGCGCAAAGCCTCGCCCTTGAGGGCGGGGAGGATGTCAATCTCAAGGCGACTCCGTGCTCGTCCCAACACAACTTCCCTGCTCACCAACCCATCGACTACTGGGTTAGCAAAGGATTCAGACAGTCATTCCATCTATTCCACGGCAGTTGTCAGAAACTGCGTGCTGAACGGAGAGGGTGAGTCGACCTCTTAGCGAAGTCTATTCGCTGGCGGTAGTGGTAGTGCTTGTTCCAGACTCGCACGAGGCGTTCGGTTCTTGCTCTGCGACATGGATTGCTCCAGAATGGAGAGTAATGTGAGTTACCGAAGACACACAAGTGAACGACTCTTCGGTGACTTCAACTGTTTTCGAGCGATTCCCACTCGTCTTGACCGTTACCCTATAATCGTCAACGACGTAGATATCGAGTTTGAAGTCGGTACCTGCGGGAGCCTCATATTGCTTCTCAAACCCGTTGTCATCGGGCTTGGTAACAATGATCGTTGCCGGACTGTCCGATTTGGACACTTGGATGGTGCGGTCGTTGATATCTTTCGGGAGGTCAGACTCCGAGCCGATTGAAACCGCTTTCACCGACTCTTCCGTAGACGATTGTGTTTGGGTTGTTTCGGTCTCTGTGTCAGTTGAATCAGTGGAAGAGGTTGTCGGCGAGCCACTTGACCCAGTCCCAGTACACCCAGTGGTCAAGAGGGTTCCTGTAAGAACGACGTACGAGCGTCGATTCATGTACTCGAAACTGTCGATCGAGTAACTAAATATCTTGTGTTATGATTACAAACAAAAATAAATCTGCTCGGACACCGAAAATGGCCGAGCAAGTTAAACGAGGCAGACCGACTTACACGCCGAGTTCAGCACGCTGATTTCAGGGGGTAAGAGGTCTGTGACGTCAAAGAGTCCAAAATTCTATATAATTGTCATAATGCCACTAGTGACTATGACGAGATACATACAGCCTGAAGGATTCCATCTTCCCGAGAGAGCAACCACAGATGAGTCAAGGCCAACCCCCCATGCGAGAGGTAGCTCAGCGAGCGTTCGCCCGCGAGTTCAACGCTGCCACCTACACGTTTCGGGAGGACGATGACGAGCGAGCGCCGATCTATGCGCTGTTACCGACCGGTGCGAAAGCCAACCACGTGTTCATCGTCGGGAAGCTCACTAAAACAGAGGACGCCGGCAACGACAACGAGTACTGGCAGGAACAGATCGTTGATCCCATGGGGACGGTCTTCGTCTACGCCGGCCAGTATCAACCCGAAGCAGCCAGCATGCTTCGGGAGACTGAACCCCCTGCGTTCGTCGCCGTTGTCGGCAAACCCCGTGTACCTACGAAACCGACGACGGAACTGTCAACGTTTCACTCCGCCCTGAGCATCTGGCCGTCGTCGACGCCGACACTCCTAATCGATGGGTGACTGAAACTGCTCGGCGCACGCTTGAACGCATTGAGCGGTTCGATGACTGAGCCAACGAGTACGTCCGAATGGCCCACGAGCAGTCCGGTGACGACACAGAGCAGTACCGGCAAGCCATCATTGAAGCCCTCGAATCGCTTGGATCTACGCCCGAAGAAGCATCGTCTCAAAAAGCCGAAGAAGCAGACAGAGCCCGTGAAACCGAAGCGACGAATCCGGGCGCTTCAACGCCACACGACCGAGAACCGCCAGCGGAACCGCCTGCTAACGCTGAGTCGGACGATCTCGGCGGCTTCGATTCCAAGTAGTACGGTCCTTCTCGTGTGATCACTCGCTCGATGAGTTCTCTCGCGTGGTAACAAACAGTTCGCCGTCGACCTCGTAGAGGTACCCCCGTAACAAGAGACGTTCGACCGCATACTCGGCATCACCTTCAGAAAATCCCTCCTCCCGAAGGTGACCCAGAGCTTCTTCAAAGGCAAGTCCCCGTGCTGGCTCGATTGCAGTCAGCAGAAGCTCATAGGCGTCCTCAGAAAGCGATCCTAGCGATCGATTATTAGTATTGTACATCCAGTCGACTGCCTCGTTGGGGAAAACCTCGAAAAACGCATTAAGTTCACGGTGGATCTCGCTTCAAGACTGTCCGAGTACAGATTAAGTTCCGAGATTACGATGTATCGTGAGAGCGTCGACCGGAATCACTGTTCTGTGGCTGAAATCAATCGAATCGACTCACCATTTCTTTGTCTCTCAACCAATGGAGAGCGTCTCAACGACTACTCTTCGCTGACTTCGATTGTCCCGCGCATCGACTGTGGATGATACTCACAATAATACTCCGCCATCTTCTGCGACGCTGTGAACGTGAGCGACCGTGTTTCCCCCTGCTGTGAGGCAGATTCTGTGGCTGCTAACTCTTGCCCATTCGCATTTTCGATAATGAGTTCGTGCTCAGCACTGTCGAGATTCCCCCAGATAAGCGTGTACTCTGTTCCCGCAGTCAATTGAAGCGTCGGATTATTCTGTCCATCGATACGGGCAGGCTTCTGCCCAACCCAGGCTTCGACCTTCCCGCCGAGGAGAATATCGGCCTCATTTGAGGCAGTACTCGTCTTAGTACCAGTTTCAGTACTGGGGTTCGTCTCAGTGCCAGTTTCAGTACTGGAGTTCATCTCGGTGCTCTCCTCGGTTTCTGTACTCGTCTCACTACTTGTCGTGGTTATCTCGTCCGTCGTGGCGCTTTCATCGATTGTGGCTCCGGTTCCACCTTCGGTTGTTCCTCCCTCGCCTTCCTCAGTGGCAGTCGAATCACTCCCCCCATCGGCACACCCAGCAAGTCCGACTGTGCACGATAGTGAAGCGACGGTCTTTTGCAGGACAGTTCGTCGAGATGGTTTGTTGCGAGACATGTGAATAGTGTTCAATTAGACTTCCTTGAAATTTTGGTGGAGAGCTTATAACAAAGTGTAGCATTCCAGCTTCTCGATCCGCTCAGTGGGTGCTGAATTTGCGTCAGCTGTGTTTGGATAGTACTTGGAAAAAAGAGACGATGAGTTTTGGCGTTGAGCAGTCGCTATCGGCGGCAGATCGTCCTCCAGATGCCGCTTCTCGACCTCGTCTCCCGCAAGCCTACATGGTCCATCAGAGCGGGTTCGACAGCACCGTCCTTCATGGCTGGCATTACTACTGGAAGTCGACCGACCTGCCAGAACTGTCCGACGACCTGATCGACGTTCTCGTCGACCACGCCTTCGCCGCGGAGTCACCCCGATCGTACGCGGTGATCTTTCACCCCGGTGGCGTGGTGAGTCGCATTTCCGAGAACGCCACCGCCTACGCCGGTCGAAACGCGCCACACAATATCAACATCAACGGCGTGTGGCGGCCCGACGAGGATTTCGCCGAGTCAGACACGGAGTGGACCCGTGAGTTCTTCGAGGCCCTCAAACCCCATCGAGAAAGCGTCTACGTGAACTTCCTCGATGCCGATGACGACACTCAGCGGGTTCGCGAGGCCTATGGCGAGCACACCTACAGGCGGCTCGCCGAGCTCAAAGCCGATACTACCCCAACAACGTATTCCACCTCAACCAGAACATCAAACCAACGGCCTGAGGGCTATCTGTCATCGGTTGAAACAAGGGTTCGTTGTTCGGGAGCGATGAGAGCTCGGAGCCACTCGCCGGTACGACCGATCTGGAAGAGTGCGGGGTGTTTTTCTCAGATTCGTCAGCTGAATACGTGCTCTTGGCCTTGTTTAGACGTGTGAGATTGCAGGACTTAGAGTCTCACTGCCCGTTCATGGTTCCGGACAGCTGCCTTTAGGACAATCTCTCGAAACTGCCCAAACCACGTTTTAGCCCGGGTTGTTGACCCGAAACGTTTGCGAAGTGAGAAGAATATTGCTTCGACAATTGACCGTCGGTGGTAGACATCATCGTCAATTCGCGCGTTGTGTGCTGCATCAAGCGAGTAGAACTCACGGTGCTTAATCATCGGTCTAACGCCCTCTTCGCGTAATTTGTGGCGGAGATCATCCCAGTCGGATCCTTTGTCGGCGACAACTGTTTCTAACTGATCGAGATTTCTCATCAGCACTTGCCACGCAATCTGAGTGTCGTGCGGTAGGTTCATCGAACAGTGAACGTCAAAAATCGCTCCGCTAGTACAATCGACCAAAAGCGTTGTTTTCACCGACTCGAAGGTGTCTTTGACTCGTTTAGCGTAGTTGTGACTCGACGACCGGTAAGCAAGACTCGTCGAATCAATCGCTTGGACTTCACCGAACTCGTGGAGAGAAGCCGACAACCGCAAGAGAACGCGCCAGATGCGCATTTCGAGATCTTGTTTTCTCGTGCACACGGTGGTAAAGTCGGGGAGTTCATCCACCGCAAGTCCGAGTTTAGCGGTGATTCGAGGCATCTCGTGGAGGATATCGAGCAACCGCCGGTACGGTTGGTCGAGGTACTCGCGAAGACAGTGAATTGCGACAATAACCCAGTCAGCGTAGCCACCGCGACCCTTCTGCAGCGGTGGCTGAGGCTCACCAACGACAGCTTTTTGAGATAAATCGACGCAATTGTCGGTGAAGCGGGCGAGTTGGGTGGGCATACTCAACTCATTCCCGCTTCATTTACTCATAATTCTCGGCAACACCGCCTCTCGCTAGCGTCTAAACACGGCCCGCGCTCTCTATTCAGCACGCCGATTCTGGTAACTCCCCGAGAGTAGACAGAGTGACTATCCGAATCCTTTCGCTAGCCCCGTTGGGTCATAATCGCTCGGTTCTCGGCTTCAGATAGGAACTTGTAGGAATTGAATTACAGAAATGCAAGCTGAACGTTGACTTGAGTTGTGAGGAACTGCAACCGAATGACAGCATCCAACCATAGTGATGAGCGGAAGTCTTCGTACTCTTCAACGTCACAAAACACTCCGAGCGTTCACCCTCAACGAGTTCCGCGACATCGTCAACTCGATGTCGTGACCGACCGCCAGCGCTCGACCGGTACCCAATGGTTGAAAAATCAGCCGATCAGATCTGATCTTACGGCTTTGCTTCGAAGACTAGACTGGTTGGCGTCTCGGCCGCCCGGCGGAACCGAGTGAACCCACCTTCAGTGACGACCTCACGGGTTTGGACCTCACCTGCTTGCGCACCCAGCCCGTAGCCGACGTCCTGGCTGAGCGAGTTCGGCGTACAGGCCACCGTCGAGATGGAGTATGCGAGACGGCCGAACGGGGTGAGGTTATCCTCGACCCGGTCCTCGGCGTAGGGCTCGACGATCATCCACGCACCGTCGTCGGTGAGTGTCTCGCGAACGTGGGCCGCCACGCCGACGGGATCGCCCATGTCGTGGAAGCAATTGAACATCGTCACGAGGTCGTAGTCGGTTCCGCTGTACTCCCTTGCGGTTGCCACCTCGAAGGTGACGCGATCCGCCACATCTGTCGTTTTCGCCCGCTCGCGCGCCACGTCGATCGACTCCTCGTGGTAGTCAATGCCGACAACCGTCACATCGGGATACGCTTCGGCCATGCGGATCGTGGGCGCGCCATGACCACAGCCCACGTCGACGATCTTCCCGCCTGCCTTCAGCGTTTCATCCACCCCGTCAAGTGCTTCGATCCAGTCGATCAGGAAAGCTCCGTAGGACGGCCCGAAGAAGCGTTCGGTGCCGTGGAACACGTTCTCGTCGTGTTCGTGCCAGCCGATGCCCTCGCCCGTTCGAAACGCCTCTCGAAGTTCGGGGCCGATCTTGGACGCCGACGTCACCAGTTGGAACGCGCCGGGCATGAACACCGGACTCTCCCTGTTGGCTAACACGTACGCCTGCTCGGGAGAGAGGGAGTATTGATCGGTCTCCGGATCGTAGGTCACGTACCCGCCGGCGGTCTGCGCACGCAACCATTCGCGGACGTAGCGTTCCACAGTATCCGTCTCCTCGGCCAGCTCAGCGGATGAGAGCGGTCCAGCCCCGTTGAGTGCCGCATAAAGGCCGAGTTCGTCGCCAATCACTGCCAGCGCGGCGTGAACCGTCGCACCGAGATCAATGAGCGACGTTTCCACAAGGTCGGACAGTTTCTGTTCGTCGAGCTGGTCCGCTTGCGTTTCAGTTGACATAGTCCCGTTTCTAGACGATCTGCAGGTGTTTGCTCCGGAGTTCTTCGTCTGTGTAGTCCTTGCCGTGGACGTCCCGCATATGTTGCTTGGCCAGTTCGATCGCCTCGGCTTCGTCTTCCGATTGGATGATGAACCGGCAATCAGCCGCTGCCGATTCGCAGTCGAGTTTGTGTGCTTGTGCCATTGCGGTTGACCTCCGACTACACCGTCTACGGCCATCGAGATGAATATGATTAGAACAACATTTCTATTGGAATGTCGATTGGATCTGCATTCTATAATGGAGTTGTCACATAAACCCGATATTCAAGTTCCAGGGGTGGAAAGCCTCTCGTTGCCCTTCATCACGTACTGGAAACCTGCATATCACGTGGTATGGTACCGTGGGGAAAGGTCATTATCAGCACTCGCTTATTTCGTGTATGAGTTCCCTCGACCCAAGCAATATTGAACGGTCGGACCCAGCTACCGCGAACGAGGCGTTCAAGCTCCTCTCGGATGAGACCAGGCTCGAAGTCTTATGCACACTCTGGGAGGTTCACGATCCAGCGGAGGAAGTGCCGGTGCGGTTCGCCGAGCTCCGCGAGCGGGTCAATGTCGACGATCCCGGCCGCCTGAATTACCACCTGAATAAGCTCGGAGATACTTTTGTTCGGCGGACGGAAGACGGGTATGTGCTTATGGATGCGGGAAAGCGGATCGTCAGGATGGTACTTTCTGGCACTGCGATTGACGATCCGGAGATTGAGCCAGTTGCGGTGGATATCTCGTGTTGGTACTGTGGCGGACAACCTGAGTGGAGCTATCGGGAGGGATGGCGCTACTTGGAATGTACCAACTGCGACGCACGATGTGTGGAATCGTTCCCGCCGGGCGTGATCAGCAAGACCGAATTTCCTCCGTCCGGGTTGCGAGGTCGGACGCCGATCGAGATCAACGAGGCGGACCGGATTTGGGGTGCTCATCGGCGGGCGTCGGTGATGGACAGTGTTTGCCCCGAGTGCGCGGGCGAAATGCCCATCACCTCGGTCGACACCTGCGCGGATCACCAGCCGGATTGGGACGAGTACCAGTACTGTGAGAACTGCGGGTCAATCTTCTGGATGCTGGTCACGCACGTCTGCGAGAGGTGTAAATACCGGTGGCGGATGCCGACGTTGTTCTACCCGTCGAGACACCCCGCGGTGGTCGCGTTCTTTTACGACCACGGCATCGAGTTCGACCTTGCGACGTACGAACAACGGATGCACCTCCTCGGTTTTGAAGAGGAACTACTATCGGAGGATCCCCTTCGCATCCGCATTTCGATTCGGTTGGAGGACGAAAT
The DNA here is from genome assembly GCF_900110465.1 of Halogranum amylolyticum. GTDB lineage: Archaea > Halobacteriota > Halobacteria > Halobacteriales > Haloferacaceae > Halogranum > Halogranum amylolyticum. The sequence continues at coordinate 5,613 of NZ_FODV01000011.1, read as the reverse complement.
GCTGGGACTCACGTTCGATGAACGAATGGAGGTAGTGGATATGAATCGGGGCGGATGACAGCACTGATTCACGGAATTCATCACCGATCTCTTTGCGAATGTCACTCAAAGCGCTGATTCGGTCCATCCGTCGATGATGACCGGCATCACTTTGATGGATATATCCTCTATATCTATCACTCTATTCTACGGTCAGTTGACAACTAGCCAGTGACCGACTTGCGCGCTCTATCTTGATTCAAGGAGAGAATCCCGCCGTTCACGGCGTTGACGAGACGCGACGCGTCTCGTTCGCACACCAGAACGCTCCGCGTTCTGGGGACGGGCGTGAATCCGACATGGTACTGAGCAACCGCTGACGATTGCTCACCGAAACCCAAACGCTTAGTACACGCCGTCTCGTACGCGTTAGCAAGGGTTACGTCGGCTCTCGCCACTTGCGCGGGAGTACGAGACGCGCTGAAACCAGCGTCCCGAATATTTCGGGGCGTCGGTTCCCACGGGTCGGTTCTGCAACCGACTGCGGGGTTCGCGTCGTTCGTCAGCACGGGAACCCGGCCTACAGGTCGGGGAAGTGTGACCGGACCGACCGTGCCGTGAGGCATGACCGCTTGGGAGAGAGACGCCCCGAGAAACCGGGCGTCGATGACTCGCTTGCGGATGGGAGCGCCCGTGACAGCGCCACAGGACGCTCCCGAGCGAGGGACGAAACCCGTCCCACCGACCTCGAGAGAGAGGGTCCTGAAACCTGCTCGGCAACAGGCCGGGTTTCCTCGTGCGGGGGAAGCCCCATCGGTCACGACGGGGAGGATGTCACGCTCCGAGTCGGTCGTCGTCTCCAACTGACGGTGGAAAGAGTTCAGGCGGCCAGTCGGCGTCGGGATCAAGTTCTAGTGAATAGCCACAGACATCGATCCGAGTGCAGACTGCTTCGTGGTCAGTATCTGTCCGGAACCAGTATTGGAACAGTCGACCAGAATCGTCGGTGCCAGTCAGCTGCACCGCAGCAGGGTCGTCGGTGTCGGCAGACTGTGACGTGACGATCCGAAGATCGCCTGCAGGTGTGACAAGTCGTGAGCCACACTGTGGACACTCTCCTTGATGCACGCCCTTGCCGAGGTACCAATAGGCGTGTCCACAGTCGTAACACGACAGTGACGTACCAGTCTCAGTGTCCAACGCACCGTTCACCATGGTTTACTTTTCGCCTTCGACGCACCTGAGTGCTTGGTTGGTGTGTCCCGAGGATGCGCGAAGTTGACGTTTCGCTCAGACGTTGAGTTCGAGCTCGGCGGGTTCGACGCGTTCTTCGACTTCAGTTCCGAGTACATCGTTGACGAACTGCCGTGCCAGCCATGCTTCGGCGCGAGTAAGTCGGTACTGGAGTGTGGAGCTCGGAATCCCGAGTTTCTTCGAAATCTCTTGGACGGTATTCTCTCGTGGCGTCTGGTAGTACCCGTGCTCGACTGCCGCTTCCAGAGCTGCCTGTTGCTCTGGTGGGAGTTCGTCAGCTTCTAGGTTATCATCGAGCCAGCACTTCGGCTCGCTAAGTCGCTGGACACTAAGCGAGAGACCGTCACTCAGCCCCGCGTTGACCTCCTCGTAGATTGCACCGACGGTATCGTCGTCGTCGATAAGGAGTCGCCACTGGTACTGTGCCCCTCGGCGTTCGGCCTGCATCAACAGACCATCGCCGATATGTTTGGCTGCGACGTAGGGAATCGACTGGACTCCGTCACCTTCCTTTCGGCAGGAGTAGACGATGCGGCTGTCAGCGGTACTGGAGAGAATCTCGTAGTTCCACTCGACGACAGGCGCACCACACATCCCAATCACCTCGTTACAGAGTGTGACGTTGTCGACGACTGCGTCGAACTCCTCGAGAGCCTCGGTTGGCCCAGTGATTCGATCAAGTCGCCACATCGAGTCAGCCGTTGCGTGGACGGCCATAGACTTTGCGTGCAGGTCTGGATTCTCGATAAAGAGGTCCATGACCTCGTTGGCGCCCTTCTTGTACTCGACTGTAAAAACGAACTCTCGCATACTACTGTCCCTCTTAGTGACCGGCAAATATCCCTCTTTGGAATATGCCAAACAGAACTCACAGTGAGACATGCTCGCCGTTTTGAAGAGTTAACACCTTCTGCGCCAACGAGCGCAGTTCCGCAGGCGATGATTGAATGTTAGTCCAGCGTGACGTGTCGATGAAAAAGAAGCCGTTAGCTTTCGACTCAGTGCTTGGCAGTCGATGACCGAAATCGAGGCGGCGAGGCGGTCGCCCGGATTAGTCCGATGAGACAGCGATGCAGTCGTCGTCCCCCTCTGTCGACGGTCGAGCGTCCAACTGACGAGCGTCAGCAAGAGGCCACTGAGGACGAACACTGCACCGATTCACGGTGTGTCGATGAGCCCAAGACCGTTACCGGATCACGTGATCCAGCTACCGACGTGGTAGACTATAAACCCTACTATCCAAACGCTTGGAATTCCGGCGTCTTTAGGTGCGGGAGGATGTCAATATGAGACGTAACAGCGGGTGAGCACCGACGGACTCGTTTGGAATATCATAACTAGTTATGTTTCCGTGCAGCACGCTTCCCGGCAGAGTCGTGGGGCTCCCGTCCCGTCATTACCGTCGCGGGTCGAGAGAGTCGTATGAGTCCGAAACCACAGCCACGGAGTATCGCTTACGTCGGTGCGACTGTCCCAGATCTCAATGAGATAATCGACTGGTACGAGAGCGTCCTCGGGTTCGAGTGTTTCATGGGCCCCAACAGGTCGACGGTGACGAAGACACACAGATCGGAGTGCTCTGTCGAGACGTACTCGGCGACTTCGAGTCCGCCCGAATTGCACACCTGACGACCGGGAACGGTGTCGCGGTCGAACTCTTTGAGTTCGATGACCTAGAAGCGTTCGAAGAACCCGACCCGAAGCAACCAGGCTACTTCCACTTCTGTGTCATCGACCCGAACATCGAAGAGTTGGCGGCGAAAATCGACGAAAGGGGCGGCGAACATCATACCGACGTCTGGGAGCTGTTCCCGGGGCAGGAGTATCGGATGACCTACTGTAAAGACCCCTTCGGGAATCTCGTTGAAATCTACACACACAGCCACGAGCGGATCTACAGCAACCAGGGAGACTATTAACTGTATTCTGGCGCTAAGTCTCCTTCCTCATGAAGCAACGCAGGGAGCGAACCGTGTCAGCGGTGAGCGAGTAGGGTAGGGTAGTTCACGGGACGCATTTGTCACCGAAGCGGCTGGTGGAATCGACGCACTTCAGTCTGCGACGGTCGATACGGTCGGTGGCGAGAACCCGACCGAGGCACTCGACGCATTATCGTTCGGAGGAGGACTCGCATGCGTTTTCAACCTCCCTGACGCGGAGACTCGACGCGAATCGGGGAAGGCGCTCTCGGTTCACAAGATCATGCTCGGTGTGGCATATCTCAATGGAGACTATTGGGCACGGGGTGACCTCGCACAAATGGGTCGCGAGATGGGCCAACTGCTCACAGACGGCGATATCGACCCGATGGCCGGCGAAATCGTCTCGTTCGACGAGATACCGGACGCACTCGGACGTCTCTCTCGCGGTGAGACTCTGCCTGGAAAGGTCATCGCACAACTCGAATGAAACCGATCGGAGTTGGCACATACCAAACAGGGGCTCATACTGATTCGGGGCCTACTCAGACGTGTGGCAAAGGACACACTCAGCGACATTACCGGCTTGCCAGACGATCTCGGTATCGGTGACGATCTAACGCGTTCTGAGCAGCGCGTTTCGATTCGCGTCGACAGCCGTCGGTACGGAAAGCCCATGACAGTCGTCGAGGGACTCGATCTGCCAATCGACGAGGTGGAATCTCTCGCGTCGACGCTGAAGAGTACACTCGCCGTCGGTGGAACCGTCACTGACGAGGGCGAGATTGAACTCCAAGGCGAACACGACCGCCGGCTCGTCGACGCACTAGAAGACGAAGGCTTCGACGTCGAGAGCTAACGAGCCGTTCGACCTCAAGACAACTGAGATAATTCGCTAGGAGTGGGAGTCTCGTTGCACCCGCTCTCAGCCATCTGTTTCACATTCTGTTTGTTTTGACCGAGTGACCCGCGTTCGCACGCTTGTCGCACACTGACAATCGCGTTTGGAATATCCCAAACGGAGTTCAAAGGGGGTTCGGCCTCACTGTGTAGATACTCAATGTCGGAAACGAAACCTACTGTCTGGCAATCCACTTCGGGCGAGACGAAGCGTAGTTCTCGGGAGGAGAACGAACGGCAGACAGAAGACCCAGAGGCCGTGTCACTTGACGACGATGCGCTAGTCTACGACGAACAGCACGGCGAGTGGGTCAACGAGGAGACCGGAGAGGTCGTCCGTGAAGACGAAATCGATCGCGGGCCAGAGTGGCGCGCGTTTGATTCGAAAGAGGGCGATCAGAAATCCCGTGTCGGTGCACCAACGACGAGCCTGATGCACGATAAGGGGTTGTCGACGACCATCGACTGGCGGAATCAAGATGCCTACGGCAACTCACTCTCGACGCGCCAGCGTCAGAAAATGCAGCGGCTCCGCACGTGGAACGAGCGATTCCGCACTCGAGACTCGAAAGAGCGGAACCTCAAACACGCACTCGGCGAAATCGAGCGAATGGGATCCGCGCTCGGGCTTCCAGACGCGGTTCGTGAGACGGCGAGCGTCATCTATCGACGCGCACTTGCCGAGGACCTCCTCCCAGGTCGCTCTATCGAGGGTGTCGCGACAGCCGCACTCTACGCTGCTGCGAGACAAGAAGATGTCCCACGGTCACTCGACGAGATCCAGCACGTCTCGCGTGTGGAGAAACGCGAGTTTACCCGGGCCTATCGATACATCGTTCGCGAGCTCACTCTCACCGTCCAGCCCGCAGATCCCGCGCAATATCTCCCCCGATTCATTTCAGAGCTTAACGTCGATGATGCTGTCGAACACCGTGCTCGAACACTCCTCGAAGATGGAAAGCGAGAGGGCGTTCACAGTGGGAAGAGCCCAGTTGGACTTGCCGCTGCGGCGATTTACGCTGGAGGATTACTTGCTAACGCAGAGTTGACGCAAGACGAGGTGAGTGAGGTCGCCGACATCAGTGCAGTGACGATTCGGAATCGGTACCGAGAACTGCTCAAAGCGAGCCAAGGCCAGCAGCGCAACCCAAGCGGAAAGTAGTGCCCGAAAGACGTCGCAGAGCTCGTCGGCGTAGACAGCGATTCAGCCACACTCCTTGAGAAGCTCAGAGGGGGCTCGTTCTACAATCGCTAGTTGTCCACTCTCTTGATGGCGGTGGCAGCAAGAGCCGGTCTGACACGGTGAGGACGCCGATACGAGACGAAGTACACTTCTGACGCCACGGAGAGTCGAGAAAGAGTCACATATCTGGTTGGTTTCCGCTGTGGACGTCGCTCAGACCGGTCTCCGAAGACAGCTGTCGCTGTTCGCCAGCCTCGCTTCAGGCGAAGCGAGGCGGCTTAGCCGAGTCTGTGCTCGTATCCTGGTGGCAGTCCTTCACCGTTCGTCCGATGCTTTTCCTTCCAGCCGAGTTCCTCGTCTAACACCTGCTCAATCCCG
>NZ_FODV01000015.1:80032-92857 GCF_900110465.1 Halogranum amylolyticum | reverse complement strand
AAGGGAACCTGAGGGACGCCGGTCCGGCGTCCCTCAGTGGCCGGGTGGAGCCAGCGTGAGCGACAGCTATCGCAGAGCTCGTACCGACCGCCTACCGGGTGTGGAGGTCTCAATCACCACGTCGTCTAGTGGTTTCTCGCCATTGAAGAACGAGAGAAGCGAGATCGTCCGAACAACTTTATCGCCAGCGGTGGTTAGTTGAGCCAGCAGAATTTCCATAGGTGAACTCAGAGCGCAAGTCGGTCAAACTGCCCTTTGTCTCTGCGGAAGCTATTTTCCAATTCTAGAGTAATCGTCCAGTATGAATTGGTCTCGCGTTCTCCAGGGATTCGGTGGTCTCAGTCTCCTTCTCGGTTGTATCGCGGTCTGGTACGCATTCCAGCGTCAGCTGTGTTCTGGAGGTGGAGAGTGCGCTCCGAATATCGTGTATCTCATTCCCGGGGTTCTTGCCGTTCTTCTTGGGGTCAGTTTAGCTGTGTTTGCCTATCGACGCGGTCTGGCGAAGAATGCGATTCAAATCTGGTAGACACACTCTGTCTGTTCCATGCGTGTTCTGGCAGCTTCAGCAGGATTTACGTGTGACACTCCAGGCGAGTCACCACTTAGTATCCTGGTTCGATACGGTCTACGAGGCCATCGAAATCTGTGTCGAAGCTCAGCACAGCATCGATACCACGCGACTCACACAGAGCGACTATCGTCGCGTCAGTGAAGCTGAGGTCGTGGTCGTCGTATCGCCGAAACGTTTCTAGCGACGTCCGAACGTCGTCCGGTTCGACGTGAATCATCTCGAAGACACGAGGGAAGGAGTCTTCGCCGAGAATGCGACTAGCGACGGTGTCCGCAGCCTCGAACGAACCTGTTCGAGCGCGCGTGAGGGTCACGGTCTCGTCGAAAACGTAGTCGTTCGTGTACGGCTGTCCGTATTCCCCGTCAAGCAACTCGTCGAATGTACTGATGGCCTGGTCGTGCCGATCCGCATCCGTATCGTGGTGCGCAAAGAACACGCCAGTATCGACGAAGACACTCATCCGTACAGCACGTCGTCGATGTCTTCTTCGCTCGTCGAGACTCCGGACGAGACCATCCCATCGTGAAACTTCTCGCGCTCGGATTCGGCGAGGGGAACTCGTTTCTCTCGGAACGAGTCAATAAGATCTGCCTTGGACTCGATAGCGTGCTCAACGAGCCGTGCGAGGATTTTCTGTTGCGTCACTCGCTTGCCTGTCTTCAACCGAATCTCGGCCTGTAACCGTTCGAGCCGAGACTTAGTGTCGTCGTCCATTTTCACTGACGTGGCCATACTCTTTAGTAGAACATACTACTGGGTAAAGTTTGCTACCGGACCCCCTGTGTAACCAAAGTCTGCTGAACTCACCCTCTGAGTGTTGCACGCCGCTACTGACAGTGACTGGAGAGGTCTCTGTGGGTGTGCTGAATAGAGCGCGCAAGTCGGCCACGGCACTATCGCTGAAACGGGCCGAGAAGTATCGCTAATTACAGACTACTACTGACTGCACCCTTCGAAATCTGATTCGGACGGCATATCCCTGAATCGCCCATCCGTCCCAACGCGAACGGTCACTGAGTAGCAATCACCACCCTTCGTTGGATACGTTCTCGCTATCGAATCTTCCCCTCCATCGAGAGTAGCCGAAACGGTGTATTTTCTGAGTCCAGTCGGCAGCCCATCTTCAGGAGTAATGATGGGCTGCTCCTCGTTCGATGGCGGTATCTCTTTGCTCGTGGTGTAGAGCGTCTCGCCTGAAGACTGAACCTGTACTCGAACTGTATGACCCTTATCGTCCATATTCAACAGGACAATCTCTCCGATACGGGTTTGAGAGCGCTGGAAGGGGGAGGTACAACCTGCGACAGTGAGTAGGCAGGAACTCAAACCGGTGAGGAAAGCACGACGAGAGGGGGACACAACTTCGAAAAAAAAGTGCCGATTTTGAAAATACTTCTGATGGTGACGAAGCGAGCGAACACCGACTTGCTGAACTCACCCTCTGAGTCTTGCACGTACTTTCTGACAGCGGCTGGGTAGCTTCCTGCGGGCATGCTGAACTCAGGGCGCATAGTCAGCAGGAAGAATCAGACTCCTGGAGGTCACTTGGGTCAGTAAGCGCAGGCCAGCGCCGCTATAGGTTCAATTCGTCGAACGCCTGTCCGGGTGGTCGGGGTTTTGCGTTCAGTTCCCACTCAACGTCGTACCTGTCAAGAAAGACCCGGTGGTGGGGAGCGTTCTCCTCTACGTTGCACCCGAGGGCGTCGGCACGTTCAGTAATTGTGTCAAATGCTCTCTCATCAACGGCCAGTGCGATGTGGTCGAGTCGGCCAGTTCCCTGTTGGCCTGATGCACCGGCGACTGCGAGGTAAAACCCATCGCGCCCAAGGAACGACATATACGGTGTGACTCCTTTTTGAAGAGCTTCGTTCCAAGAGACGTCGTCTGGTACGGTTCCACGTTCACCATCGAACGCTGCCTCGCGGAATAGTATCCCAAGATCGAACAGTTCTTTGTAGTATGATTCACCGTCCGGAACGTCGTCAACAAGCAGAACGAGGTGATGGACACCGTTGACGTGCATACATACGGATAGTCGGCAAAACGTATAGGTATCTGGTCTAAATTACCTGTCCCGACTGTCCTATCTTGAAAAATACGTCTCTCTCAGCCGATTCACCGATATTTCGAGGAAGAAAAAGAGTCAGTCCGTGCTGACTATACCCTCTGTCTGTTGCACGTCGCTTCTGACAGTGTTCGGTGAGGTTTCTGTGGCCGTGCTGACTCGATGGAAATTCTGCTACCCATAGAGAGCGTGAACAAAGTATGGGGCGCAAGAGACCGAGCTGAGTTCCGTGCCCGAGAGCACGTCGTGCTGACTGGTCCGAGTGCGTAGGAAGCCGAGACTTGGGCGAGACAGCCCGGATGCCGCTCGGCGGCATCCGGGAAAGCCCGTATAGGTGAATTTCTGTTCACGCACCGGCGTGCCGGAGGAACAAACCATGTACCTCGGAATCGACTTACACAAGCGGTACGCGCAAGTGGCAGTAATCGATCAGGCTGGTGAGCTTGTCGAAGAGGTTCGCGTCAAAAACGCGAACCTCGACGACCTCGCCCAGCGTTACGCTGGAGCCACAGCAGCGATTGAAGCAACCAGCAATTACTACCACGTCCATGATACTCTTTCAGAGTACTTGGACGTGGTTGTCGCTAACCCTGGGAAACTGAAGCTCATCGCTCACTCAGACAAGAAAACCGACCGCGTTGATGCGAAACAGCTCGCGCGGTTGGTTCGGCTCAACTCCATCCCCGAGAGTTATGTTCCTACCGATGAGGTTCGGAAAGCCCGCGCACTCGTGCGCGGGCGACAGAAGTTGGTCGAAAACCGAACCAGCTACGCGAACAAAGTTCACGGGTTGCTTTCTGAGCACGGTATCACTGAAGACGTGAAACCGCTGAGTGTGGAGGGACGAGAGTTCCTGCGGGAACTCTCGCTCCCGGCACCGTGGAACTCGTTGTTAGACTCTTACGTGACGATAATCGAGACGCTCACCGCTGAAATCGAGTCGCTCGAACTTGAGATCGAGGAACGCGCTGGGTCTCTGAAGGAGACCCAGCTGCTGATGACGATTCCTGGTGTCAGTTACTACTCAGCGTTGACGATCTACGCTGAACTCGGCGAGATCGAGCGGTTCGACGGGGACAAACAAGTCGTGAGTTACGTGGGATTGAACCCGGTGATCCGCGAGTCTGGCGACTCGCGGTTCGAGGGTGGCATCTCAAAACGAGGATCAGGACGGGTACGATGGATCCTCGTCCAGTGTACGTACGTCGCAGTTCACACTTGCAACGACGAGTACTTGCGTCGGTTCTACGACCGCTTGGCGAGTCGCAAGAGTTCCAAGAAAGCAATCGTGGCAACCGCGCGGAAGCTACTGGTATCGATTTACCATATGCTTGACCGGGAGGAAGTCTACGATCCACCGGGGGTGAGCACCTGAGAAAGGGAACCTGAGGGACGCCGGTCCGGCGTCCCTCAGTGGCCGGGTGGAGCCAGCGTGAGCGACAGCTATAGCAGAACTCGTTCTGACCGCCTACCGGTTGTGGAAGTCTCAATCACCACGTTGTCTAGTGGTTTCTCGCCGTTAAAGAACGAGAGAAGCGAGATCGTCCGAACAACTTTATCGCCAGCGGTGGTTAGTTGAGCCAGCAGAATTTCCATAGGTGAACTCAGCGCGCGAGTCGGTCACTGAACTTCTTTTCTTACACTAACGAAGTTCAGAAGGGGAAACAGAACGAAAGGGGATGGATTTGAACCATCGTGGCCATCTTTCAGGCCACCCACCGCGATGGTGGGCGCTCTGGCCAGGCTGAGCGACCCTTTCCCGTGGAGTCAACCACAGTTATACTCATTTGCTGGAGCGGTATTATGTATTGTCAGGTTACTACTTTGCTGTAGATACCCTCTATATTCAGCACGTCACTACTGTCAATCTCTGTGGGTTTCAACAAAGCTAGATTAATTGAACCGATTCCTTGCGCTATCGGGTTCGATTCTCGATTACCGATTTATTCGGGGGGAGCGTACAATTTAGTTCAAACTCAGCCCTCTCATCCCGTAGGATAATCCAAATTGTAGGCTCACTACAACCCCGATCGGGAGAATCCATGCTGGCCTCGAGAGTTCCATTGGATTTCCCATCAAGATAGATTTCCAACTGATATGGCTGTCTCTCAAACTCTTTGGGGAATAATACTGTATTCCCCTGTTCAATCTGGAACTGTTCCTCGAAGACTACTTCCCCACCCGGGTTTCTCATTACCAGTGACTGGTTTGTTGCGTTCGCATCCCCATTGAGTATAAGAACAGACATTCTGTCTGGGGCCACACCAGAGCATTCAGAAGCCAGTACCGAAGTTCCGAGTGACAGTTTCAATAGGTTGCGTCTGGTTCTCATTAGAGAGTATTGTATCTCAATTGATGATCAATTGTTGTTATCTTGTTCAGTGCTTATGCAAGTGCTTTCGGGATGGTAAGATAGTGAATTTCTGGCCTGTGGAAATCCTCAATCGCTGATAGCTTGTTGGGGTCGTACTGAATAGAGCGCGCGAATGTTGCATGAGGCGAGAGCCGGGACCGAGAGACAGTAGTTGCTCGGTAGAGCCCTGACACATCACACAATACCGAATCAGAATTTCTCCTCGAAGATTATTGTCTATCCATCATGAAATTCGAAAAAATGTTGACAGCATTTTATCGGTGGGTACGACGTACAAGAGTATCTGTTGGCTGTCGCAGTGTTGTTGTCTGACGTTCAAAAGAGACAGAACCATGAGAAACGAGACCGACGATATGACGACTGAATCGCACGCCGAACTGCTGCGGGCAACCCGACGCACCACGCTTCGCGGAACTGGTCTTGCTGGATTATTCGCGATGGGCGTCGGCGGCGCCAGCGCCCGCCAACACGTCGTGGGCGGGAACGCCTCGCAGACGGACCAGCAGACGTCAGAAAGTGACGAGTCAGTCCCAGTAACCTGGGAGAATTACCCACGGGCTAACTGCCATGCTGTCTTTCAGACAGCCGTCAACCGTGATGGGTTCGGACAGTTCTATCATCTCAGAACTCTTGCTCCCATCGAGGATCAGTTCAGTATCCAGGGAAATCGTGACACACTCTACTCACTCGGGGTCTTCGACTTGACTGAGCCAGTCACCATCACACTACCAGACAGCGGTGACCGATACCGGTCGATGAACGTTCAGAACGAGGACCAATACGTGAAGAAGTACGCCACCGACCCCGGCGAGTACACGATAACACAAGAGCTCACAGGCACTCGGTATGCTGGCGTCGTGGTTCGCACGTTTGTTGATCCGAACGATCCGGCTGATCTGGAGCAGGTCCGGCAGCTCCAAGACGAGATCGTCGTGGAGCAATCGTCGGCTGGCTCGTTCGAGATTCCCAACTGGGATCAGCAATCATACAGACAACTCAACGACGCGCTCATAACAGTCGGACTCACACTAGACGACTTCTCGTACGCGTTTGGTGACGTCGATGAGGTCGACCCCGTGAAATTTTTCATCGCCAGTACGGCAGGGTGGACTGGCGTTCCGGAGCCATCAGAAGCATTAGGCCTCCAACGGACTCCTGCTCAGAACGACGGCACGACGCCATACACACTCACCGTTAAGGACGTCCCCGTCGATGCGTTCTGGTCGGTCACCGTCTACAACAGCGACTGGTATCTCGAGCAGAACGAGTACGACGCGTATTCGATTAACAATGTGACCGCAGAGCGGGCCGATGACGGCAGTGTCACGATCCACTTCGGTGGCGATCCCAATCAGTCGAACTTCCTCTATACACCAGAAGGATGGAACTACATCGTTCGACTCTACCAACCGCGCAAACCAATCATCGACGGGAGCTATCAATTCCCCGAAGCCCAGCCAGTCGAGTGAAGCAAGCACGTGGCTGGCAGCCAGCAGACCAGAATCACACACGCACAGAGCTAGAACAAAGACGAACAATCCACACACAAAGGAGAACTTCAATATGGCACAACTGACGCGTCGCGAGGCGCTGCAAAAAGCAGGAATCGCAGCAGGTGGACTCACACTTGGAGGATCGACAGTGACAGGGACAGTCGCCGCTACTCGAAATCCAACAGGTGGATACAGCGACAAAAAGAATAGCACGGTTGAATCGATTGCAGAAGACGCGTACCTCTACGGCCTCCAGCAGGTCATCTTCTACGAGACGCGCTTCAACTTCACACAGAAGACGGACAGCAATGTCTTCGTGGGTATCAATCGATTTGGCTATCCCAACGATGGCCAACCGATAACATCCGACTTCGAGGCTGTCGTCACTCCGAACGCCACCACCCTGTACGGGATGGGTTTCCTCGACCTCCAGGACGAGCCGGTCGTCATCGAGATGCCCGAAATCACCGACCGGTACTTCTCGCTGCAGATGATGAACCAGTACGGGATCTACCCACTCTACGCCGGGAACCAGTTCAACGGGACTGACGCGCGGTCGTACCTGATCCTGCCGGACGACTACGACGGCGAGATTCCCGGCGACTTCGCCGCAACCGACGTCGTCCAGACAGGGACGAAGAGTCTGTTAACCATCGTCCGGTACGCGCTGCGTGACGCCACGGACGAATCCGAGATCGCTTACGTCAATGACTTGCAGGCGCAGACGACCATCACCCCGCTCAGCGAGTGGCTCGCCAACAATCACTCGGGGGTGCCGCAGTCGGAGCGACCGGTCGTCCCAGGCGACTACGAGACGTTCCCGCGGATGAACGAGCTCACGACTCGACAGGTCGAAACCCAGACCGCAGCGGACTTCTTCACCTTCCTGAGCCTCGTTCTGAACGACCCGAGTTTGTCGCTCATCGACGACTCGCTCAAGGAGTCCGCGATGCTCAATCGGTTGGGACGGGTCGGAATCGGCCCGGGAATGGAGTTTGACTGGTCCGCCCTCGATACCGACGTGCAGACGGCACTAACCACCGGGTTCGAGAACGGGTTCGAACGCGTCAGAGCCACCGGTCAGGAGGGCTTGATCGACATGAATGGCTGGCAAGTCCTCGCGCCGACGGGGGACTTCAGGACCGACTGGTTAAATCGGGCCATCTTGGCCGACTTCGGGTTTGCGGGCCCCGACTCGCTGAAATCGCACGTTGGCGCGTTACGATTCACGGACGCAACCGGCGAGCAACTGGACGGATCGAAGCGGTACACTATCACGTTCGACCTCGATGACCTTCCACCGGTCACCGAGTTCTGGGAGGTCCCGATCTACGACGCGCAGGGCTACTTCGTCGAGAATGAACTCGACCGCTACAGCATTAACAGCTACATGCTCGAAACGGGTCAGTTACACACCGAAGCCAACGAACTCGTCATCTACGTCCAAAACGAGAAACCTGACACTCCCGAGAAGGTGACAAACTGGTTGCCAGCGCCCGAAGGCGGTATGCGCTTCGCAGCCCGGTTCTACGGCCCCCGCTGGTCGGTGGTCGACGGCTCCTACGACATGCCCGAGGTCGTCCCCGCAGAGAAGTGACGGTGGCAAACGTCGTCTTCAACCAGAGAGGTGGCCTGCTGCAGGATCAGTTTTCAGCAGATCGTGCTGACAGACCCCAAATATAAAGAAAACCAGAGTCATGAGCAACGAACCATACAACACGACAGCTGACTCGAACGATAAACTGCTGCGAGCGACCCGCCGCACTGCCCTTCGCGGGGTGAGTCTCGCCGGATTGCTTGCAATGGGTGGTGGCGGCGTCTCTGCCAGCCAAAACTCCCCGAAGGCGAACACTCGCCAAAATGAGACCGAGACGTCAGAAGATGACGAGTCGATCCCTGTGACGTGGGAGAACGTCGTCCGCGCCCAGACAGATTCCTACTTCGAATCCCACGTCGAAAACGAAGGATTGGGTGCATTCAAGCACTACCGAGATTTCCCACCCATCGAGGAGCAGCAAACCCAACCCAAGGCACCAATTGCTGACGCACTGTACTCGTGGGGTATATTTGATCTCACTGAGCCGCTTACCATCACGAAACCAGACACGGAGGGTCGATACCAGTCGATAGTGATTACCAACCAAGACCAGTACGTGAAAGGAGTTCTCTACGATCCTGGCGAGTACACGTTGACGCAGAACGAGGTCGGAACGCGGTACGTCAGTGCGCTCATGCGCACGTTTGTGGACCGGAACAATCCAGACGATGTGAATGAAGTCCATAGACTCCAGGACGCAACGACGGTCAGTCAACAATCGTCAGGCACGTTCGAAATTCCCACCTGGGAGCAGGAATCGCTCGAAGAACTCCACGAAGCACTCGTCATAGTCGGGGGAACGATGGACGACTTAGCAGGCGTCTATGGCGACGTCGGCGAGGTTGACCCCGTCAAGCACTACATCGGTTCCGTGGCGTTCGGCCCGGGTGGACTTCCCGAACCGTCGGAGGCGTTACTCGTGATGCGGTATCCCGAACAGAACGACGGGGAAACGCCGTACACACTCACCATTGAGGAGCCGGATAGTGTTCCCGTCGACGGATTCTGGTCGGTCACCGCCTACGACAATAACTGGTTTCTCGTGGAGAACGAGTACGAGGCGTACTCGGTCAGCAACGTGACTGCAGAACAGAGCGATGATGGCAGCGTCACGATCCACTTCGGTGGCGATCCCGACCAGCCGAACTTCATCTATACGCCAGAGGGATGGCAATACATCGTCCGGCTCTATCGGCCACGCGAAGCGATTCTCGACGGGGGCTATCAGTTCCCCGACGCCCAGCCAGTCGAGTGACAAAATAAGAGAAAGAGAACCAATAGCCATGAGCAACGAGACACACGATACGGCAACGGACTCGGAGTCCAAACCGCTATGGACAACTCGGAGAACCGCACTTCGCGGCACGGGTCTCGTAGGGTTGTTGGCACTGGGGGTGGGCAGCGCCACGGCCCAACGACCTGCTGCAAGTACGAGCGCCTACCAGAAGCAGAAAGAGACCGATAACCCGCTTTCATCCTGGAACGACGGCAGGACCAAGCAGGCAATACATACGTTCGTAGAGAAGGTGACAACGCCAGACTCCCCCGACTTCGTGCCGCCCGCCGAGCGCATAGCCGTGTTCGACAATGACGGTACACTGTGGATCGAGCGTCCAATGTATGTCCAGCTCGCTTTTACAGTGGATCGAATACGAGAGCTGGCACCCCAGCACCCGGAATGGGAGAACGAACAGCCCTACGAGGCAGCGCTGGACAACGACCTCGAGGCGCTGGCGGCGTTGGGTCAGAAAGAGCTGGTCGAACTGCTCGCTGCCACGCACGCCGGCATGACCACCGACGAGTTCGAGGCGATCGTGACTGACTGGCTGGAGACGGCGCGCGATCCGCGTTTCGACCGGCACTATACCGAGCTCGCCTATCAGCCAATGCTGGAGCTACTCTCGTTCCTACGGGCAAACGAGTTCAAGACCTTCATCGTCTCCGGCGGTGGCGTCGAGTTCATGCGACAGATGTCTGAAGCAACATACGGGATTCCGCCGGAGCGGGTGGTCGGCTCGAGCGGGAAGACCCGCTACGAGGTCCGGGACGGCGAGCCGGTGCTGGTGAAGTTACCGGAGGTCGAGTTCGTCAACGACGAGGCCGGCAAACCGGTCGGAATTCACAAGTTCATCGGCAGGCGACCCATCGCGGCGTTCGGCAACTCCGCTGGAGACCGTGAGATGCTCGAGTGGACCGAGGCAGGGGACGGCCCGCGGCTACTCATGCTAGTCGACCACGACGACGCCAAGCGTGAGTACGACTACAGTATGGACGAAGGGCTAGTAGGTGAGGCGCCCGACGAGTCTTCTCAGCCAACGAGGGACGTGGCAACGGAAAGGGGTTGGGTCGTCGCAAGTATGAAAGACGACTGGAAGCACGTCTTCCCCTTCGAGCAAGCAGATAACTGAGCCAGAGCCATGCGCAACGAGACACACGAGACGACGGCTGACGTAGAATCGAACTTCGAACTGCTGCAAACAACTCGCCGAAGCGCACTTCGCGGGGTGGGCCTCGCCGGCTTACTCGCGATGGGCGGCGGCGCCAGCGCTCACGATGCGGCGCCAGAGACACCAGTTCACCGAGCGCAGCAACAGGAGACGGAGAACGAGGACTCGGTTCCAGTCGATTACACGAACTATGTCCGCGCACAGACAGACAGGTACTTCGAGAGCTATGCCGAATTGGGTGGATTCGGCGTGTTCTATCACTATCGAACACCGGTCCCCGTCGACGAACAGGTCGTCGCAGTAGAGCATCGCGATGTGCTACCCTCGGTCGGAATCTTCGATCTGACCGAACCAGTGACCATCACGAAACCGGACACCGGTGACCGCTACCAGTCACTGCACGTCGTCAATCAGGACGCGTACACGAAGGCCGTCATCTACGAGCCCGGCGAGTACACGCTGACGCGAGAGCAGATGGAGACGCGGTACGTTCAGGTCCGATTCAGGACGTTCGTCGATCCGACCGATCAGGGAGATATAGAGAGAGTCCAGGAACTACAGGACAGGATCACGGTGAGTCAATCATCCTCGGGAACGCTAGCGCTTCCCGATTGGGAGCAGGACTCACTCGACGTGATCACCGAGGCGCTTAAAACAATCGCGAATACGCGGAGTAGAATGCCAGAGTACTCGTTCGGCGACGAAGGCGGGGTCGATCCTGTTCAGTTTTTCATCGGCTCCGGGATCTGGGGCGCGCTGCCAGCGTCTGAGAATTTCTTCTTCTATGAATCCCCGCCGCAAAACGATGGCGACACGCCGTACACGCTTACCTTCGAGGACGTCCCCGCCGACGCGTTCTGGGACATCAGCGTCTACAATAACGACCTGTACTTCGAGGAGAATCAGTACGATGCGTACTCGCTCAACAGTGAGAACGCAAAGCGGAACGTCGACGGCAGCGTCACGATCCACTTCGGTGGCGACCCCAACCAACCGAACTTCCTCTATACGCCAGCGGGCTGGGTCTACTACGTCCGGCTCTACAAACCGCACGACGAGGTCCTCTATGGCTTCTATCAGTTCCCCAAAGCTGAGCCAGTCGAGTGACAACGAACGAGAAGCAATCCCATAAGAAACGAGACACACGAGACGACAGTTGACGCAGAATCGGACTTCGAACCACTACGAGCAACCCGACAAATCGCACTTCGCGGAACGGGTCTCGCCGGATTACTCGCGATGGGCGTCGGCAACGCCAGTTCCCGCCAACGAACTGCATCTACACGCCGGAGGGATGGAACTACACGGTCTGGCTCTACCAACCGCGTGAGCCGATTCTCACTGGGAGTTATCAGCTCCCCGAAGCCCAACCGATCGAGTGATCCGTGCGCACAGATTGTCTTGGCGCTTCTGGCGACTGAATCGTCGATCAAATCGGGATCACCTCCGAGTTGCGTCGTGACTCCGTAGTTCTTTGAGGTCTTGGTGGAAGACGAGCACAGGAAGCACGACGAATGCGATAGAGACGACAAGAAACGGAACGAGATCATCTCGGAGGTCTTGGACGATGGCGAGGTCGAACCCTTCCGCGATGAGGTGGGCGACGACTCCACCCACAAGAATGACCACGACCAGTCCCCAGACGACCGTAATTGCAAGCCCGATCGTGGCGACACGTCGAAGCATCTGATTCGCCTCGAGGAAGACCAAGACTCCGGCGAGAACCAGCGTGACGCCGAGTCCCCAGATGCTCCCGAGGACGACAACGTTCACGAACGACAGCGTCAGTGCGCCCGCAGCGGCACTAAATGCTGTGACCAGGAGCGCGGCGAAGAGAACGAACGCACCGAGGACGGCGTGAGCGAGAAGCCGGAAGCTACGAGTTCTGAGAACGGGGCCGGTCGTCGTCAGGGCGATGCCGGTGAGGACTCCTGCGTCGAGACGACGACGAGACACACTGGGCTCCCCGAAAGCCACGTCCCGGCGAAGACGCCGACGGTGATTACGGCGACGATGGTAACCGCCCATGGGAGCGGAATGTGGACGCGTCTTCGGAGAGCATCGAGCGTCATCGATCAACGACGCTCCTCGGCGGCAACCGTCGCCGTTCGTATCTGTGTCGTGCTTGTCTGTTCATCGCTCGTCCACCTCATTCTGACCCGCCGGGCGTGTCTCGCGGAGATCCCAGCGAAAGACGATGCTCGGAAGCGTCACCAAGACGACGAGGAAGACCCAGCCGGAAACCTCGCCTGCCGTGACGTCAGACCCGATGTTTAAC
>NZ_FODV01000015.1:0-80022 GCF_900110465.1 Halogranum amylolyticum | reverse complement strand
CTTGGACGATGGCGAGGTCGAACCCTTCCGCGATGAGGTGGGCGACGACTCCACCCACAAGAATGACCACGACCAGTCCCCAGACGACCGTAATTACAAGCCCGATCGTGGCGACACGTCGAAGCATCTGATTGGCCTCGAGGAAGACCAAGACTCCGGCGAGAACCAGCGCGACACCGAGTCCCCAGATGCTTCCTAATACGACGACGGTCACGAACGACAGCGTCAGTGCGCCCGCAGCGGCACTAAATGCTGTGACCAGGAGCGCGGCGAAAAGGACGAACGCACCGAGGACGGCGTGAGCGAGAAGCCGGAAGCTACGAGTTCTGAGAACGGGGCCTGTCGTCGTCAGGGCGATGCCGGTGAGGAGTGCCGTCACGAGCGTCGAGATGACGACGAGCCACACTGGGCTCCCCGAGAGCCACGTCCCGGCGAAGACGCCGACGGTAATCACGGTGAAGATGGTAACCGCCCACGGGAGCGGAATGTGGACGCGTCTTCGGAGAGCGTCGAGCGTCATCGACCAACGACTCTCCTCGGATGCGACCGTCGCCGTTCGTATCTGTGTCGTGCTTGTCTGTTCATCGCTCGTCCACCTCATTCTGACCCGCCGGGCGTGTCTCGCGGAGATCCCAGCGAAAGACGATGCTCGGAAGCGTCACCAAGACGACGAGGAAGACCCAGCCGGAAACCTCGCCTGCCGTGACGTCAGACCCGATGTTTAACGCTCCCGAGACGACGGCGAAAGCGACGTATCCGATTGCCGCGACCCCCAAGGCGAGTGTGACTCCGAGTCCGACTGTCGCAACACGGCGTTCCAGACGGGGAGTACCACGATACACGAGGACGCCGTTGAGAAGGAGTGCGATCGAGACGACCCAGAGGCCGGCCAGAAAGACGTACGCCGGTGCGGTCAAGAACCGGTCCGCGAGCTGGAGCACCGTCAACAAGAAGGCGGGAATCAGGACGAACAGCCCCAGAAAGACGTGAACGGCGATTCTGACGACGCGGCGGCCTGCCACTGTGTCGAGAACGACGACGGCGAAGACGGCGAGGAATGCAACGACGAGCGCGAAACTTCCTGCTTGCCAGAGGGGACGTCCATTCTCGACTAATACGACGAATACCATCGCGGCGACTGTGCAAGAGACCCTCTATGTGTTGCACGGGTCTTCTGATAGCACCCAGAGAGGTTTCTGTATCGTGCTGAATAGAGGGCGCAAGTCGGTCACACCGGCCTCTTCGTCTGGCTGGGAGGAACAGGAATCGGATTCATCCATAATCCCATAATCGAGGCAGCTCTGGGCGATATTCGACACGACTATCGAGGCACCCTGTGGAGGGTTGTGACTGCCCCCTTCTCGTCGAGGGTCACGACCAGTCGGTCTCCGTCGACCTCGAGGACCATCTCCAGTTCGAACGGGTCTTCGGAGAGGGTAGTCTGGCGTTCGACCACCTCCAGTTCGATCAGAATCCAGTCGTACCAGGGGTCGTAGTCATGGTCTTCGAGGAACACGAGCATTCGCGGCTCGGTGAGCAGGCACCGATTGCTCGGAACGCCGTACATCAGTTGACAGACGTCACACACTATGGTGAATTGGACCTCGAAGATGGTGTCACACGACTCACAGCGGCGCCCCGGTTCCACGTGGTGGTCCCCACAGACCTGAGGCGTCACACTCATGGTCCCGGTACAGTCGGGACAGACCCCCTCCACCGCGGACATGATCCGGTGTTTCAGGTAGCTGGCGGCAGTTGCTCGCAGACAGTGCGGGTAGACTCGACCCGGAAGGTTAGCCGCGCTTGCGGCAGCCTCCACTCGTCTGTTGATTGTTGACCGCGACCGGGGAAACGCATCGTAGCGGTTAGCGAAGCGTTCGATACACAGTTCCAGCCGAAGCGAGAGGTCAAACGGGATGAGCCGGGCCGAGGCTACGGTTTTTGGGTGCCAGCGGGACGCAACGGCATCTTCGATAGAGAGGTCGTCGTTGTGGGTGGTCTCTTGACGGGCCTGTCGTCGGCAGTACCCGCACCGGCACGGTTCATGTTGTGGGATACGAATCGTGCGGCGGTTCCAGTTGACCCACGCGGTCTGGAAATGCGCAATCTCTCCAGCCCGAAGCCCGAGTCGCCCTGCGATGAGACAGATGAATCGAGCTTCGAAATCGTGCGGTGCTGGAAGTGTTAAACACGCTTCCAGTAGGAGTTCGAACTGACGGTCGGTGAGGACATCCTCGTGGGTGTGTCGGGTCGTGAGCGCCCGTCGATGGCGATTCGCCCATTCAGTCGCGGGTTGGTTGTGGTGAGACACCCATAGACGTCCTCATGCTGGTAGATTGGGAGTACCGCCAAGTTGTGCTGAATAGAGGGAGCGAATCGGTCATCGATTCGGCACTCAATATGGGCAAATCGGAGTTTCACACTCGATGGCAAAAGCCAAACATCCCTTCCCTGTACCATCAGTTAATGAGTGAGTCAAAAGACGCGGGCACGAGGCCAAAAATATCCGTTGCAGTTGTAGACAAGACGCACGCGAACGAAATCCCCGACAATATTGACTCTGAACTATATACGACAACAAGGCCTGAGTCATCGTTGGTTGAGTTTGTGGCTGACCCTGACGGGGAGCTGGCAGAGGCACTCAGGCGAAACGGATTCGACATCTGACCTAATCCTCTCTCATACCCACTTAGCAGTCGGTTCAGCGTCAATGGGACGGAATTAACGAGGCCTCCGTAAGAGATTCAACCTCTGAGTGTTGCACGCCGCTCCTGACAGTATTCGGGGAGGTCTCTGCGTCGTGCTGAACTCAGAGCGCTAGTCTTGCAGTTGGTATTTCACCTCAACCTCGTCTTCTCTGATGAAGGCAACTAAGCCACCACTTTTTCTCGGAGTAAATGTCTTCTCGACCGTCGCACGACCAACTACCTTGACTACAATGCGATAGGCCTCACCAATACACCCACCAGGAAAAACTGAGAATCCATCGTTTCCTTCATTGTATGCAGCCAAACGACGCTGCTGTGAGAGTATCTTCTCGCCATTGTGGAACAATTGTATCCAGATGGCCTGTGGACGGTTCGTTCTGTTCGATCCATCCAGCTCGTCGTCACAGCCGACCAAACAGGCGACCCAGTCGGTATCATCACGAAGACGGACGTCATTGAGGCGCTTACCTGGGAGCGCGACGACCGGAACGCCGTGCAGGTGTTCGGACTCGACTTGCTGGAGGGGATGGACTACGACGACGTCTCCGCGTTGATCGAGAGCATGGCCTCGAAGTACGGGGAGATGAGTGTCATCAAGGCCAGTATCGAACTGCAGGAGCACAAGGAACAAAGCCGAGGCGTACCGCTGGTGCTCGCACGGATCCGCCTGGTCACCGACCGTGGCTACTTCACGGCCGATGGCGAGGGGTATGGTGCTGCTCACGCCCTCCGAATCGCCGCGAACGCGGTCGAACGCCAACTTCTCAAGGGGAAGACCTACGGCCAGTCGAAGAAACGTCCCGACAGTGACGAGCAGGCACGGCTCTACGGGTGGTGGCTCGGCGGGGAACTGCTTCGCCACTCAGTCCACGAGTAGGCACTTTTCGATGGCTGACCAGCAACGTCTCATCCCAACGTTGATTTGACCTCCTCAACGGTATCCGACCAGCGCAGGCTGATTGGACATGCGGAAAGGCTTTTTCGGACAGCAATCGTCTGTAGGTCCATATATGTCTGAGGCCCCGACCTGCGAAACCCACGCCTGGGCGTCTGTCGGGGTCATGATTCGAGACGGAACGGTCTACAGAGTCTGGGAGTGCGAGAACTGTCCGGTCTGGACCCTCGAACCCTTCGACCCCGACTACGAACGAGACTGGGACGACACGTGGCTGGGCGAGCGCTAATATGTCTGTCTCGGGGGGATTACTGACACAGATTGCTATCGGGACGGTCGCGTTGTACACGCTCGTGACTGCAGCGAGTCGGGCGATCGGCCGGCTGCTGGCGCTCGCCGAGTACTATGACGTCGACGAGGTCCTCGTCGGGATGACCGTCCTTGCGTTGGGAACGAGTCTTCCGGAAATCAGCTCTCACCTCGTCGCGTCACTCGGAATTCTCTCTGGCGTCCTCGAGTACCAGGTTACCTCGGCCGTCGTCATCGGCGGGAACACCGGCTCTTCGACCGTCCAGCAGTTCCTGCTCGTCGGCGTTCTTCTCATCGGGTATGGGACCATTCACGTCTCCCGGACGTTCGTCTACGAGAGCTATCTGCCGATGCTGGGTGCGATCGGTGCGACCATGTTGGTCGCCTGGGATGGAACGATTAGTCGACTCGACGGCGTCCTGCTACTGGGTCTCTACCTGATCTACGTCGGCGTGATAATCACTCGTCGAGAGCCAACCCAATCACTCAGGGAGCCCCCGAGTAAAAACCCACGTCGAGACACTGTAGTTGCCACGGGTCTGCTCGTCCTCGTCCTGCTCTCCGCCTCGCTTCTGCTCTCGGTCGTCGAGGTAGTCGTCGATACGCTTGCCATCGGTGGCTCCATGGTCGGTGTCGTAACCATCGGCGTAGCCGCCGCATTGCCGGAGCTGACGGCCGTGATGGACGCCATCCGTCGGCGGTCGCCCCACGTCGCGCTCGGGACCCTCGTCGGGAGCAACATCGTCAACCCCCTCGTCGGCATCGGCCTCGGCGGTGCTCTCTCGACCTACTCCGTCCCGTCGTCCGTCGTCCTGTGGGACCTTCCGTTCAAGTTAATCGCCGGCGTGGGGCTGCTCGGCTGGGCGTTGTACTGGCGAGAGGGTGAGTTCACACGGACAGAGGGCGGCTATATGCTGGGGCTGTACTTCGCTTTCCTGGCGGGGCGGCTGGTGTTGTTTCCAGGGCAGTAGACGGTCGGAACGTCGCCGTCGCACCGAGATGGACGATCATCCCTGTCACTCCCTCGCTACTGGACGGTTCAACTGGACGAGCTGAGAGAGTGCCAAAGGGGTGAACACGCTGATACGCATACACCTCGAATGAACAAAGCATGCCGGCGCACCGCCATGGAACGCAATCGTTCATCGACTTCATGCAGGCGTACCTCCAGGATCATCCAAAACGCTGCAAGGAGTGTGGAAATGTTGCCCGTGCCCGGTCGGAGTGGCGCATAGAAAAGCGTGATGAGGACGGCCTTCACTTCGTGCATACTTGTCCGGAGTGTGGGACAGAGGACGACGTGTTTCTCGACCTCACCCCAGAACACGAACGATCTCGGGGTAGGGAGGGCTATGTGCAGCGTTTCCCTTACTATTGGTTCAAACACCTCGGATTCCGCTACGTCACGTCGGTTTCTGGGATTCGTGCGACGCGAGACGGGGTAACCGTATGCAAGAATCCACGATCGATGTCCAACAGCAGATAGCTGCCTCGGAGACACCAGGTACGGAGTTTCAGGCACTACCGTGGACACGACAACGAGTCGTGTTCTTCCAGCTACCCGAGTCGATTCAGCGAGACGTGCTCGACGACATGGACCGCCAGGAGGTACGGCGATTCGTCCGCCGACTCGACCCCGACGATGCGACCGACGTGATCGGATTGCTCGACGGGGACTCTCAGGAGGCCGTGCTCAGTCAGCTCGATACTGACCGACGAGAGCGGATCGAGTTCCTCCTGAAGTTCAGTCCGGACAGCGCCGCTGGTATGATGGATCTCGGCTACGTCACCGTCGACAAGGACCAGGGATTCGAAGAGGTGGCACGGCTCGTTCGACGCCACGAGGCCCGAACGGGGCGCTTCCCGACCGTCTTCGTCACCGATGGTGACGAGGTATCGGGCGAGTTACCTGGCCATACCCTGGCCATGGCTGGCCACGGGCCGACGGTCATCACCGAGTATCTTCGCCCCGCTCCCACGGTTCGATACGAACAGTCCGAATCGGAGGTTATCGAGGTGTTCAGGGCCAACCCGCAGAGTAAAATCGTCGTCGGCTCACCACCGTCTCAGCAGGTTATCAATCTCTCAGACTGGGTGTAGCCGAAGCGCGCGCGTTCTATTGATATACTCGCCCAAAATATTTATCAGCTGTTTCACTCCGAGATCAAGAATTGAAACAGCTCCGGTGCTGTATACACTCTCTGAGTCTTGCACGCGGCTTCTAACAACACCCAGAGAAAAGACAGCGTGATTATCTGAATCGGTTGCGAACCCCCACAAACGGCTGTTCATGGCGGCTGGACACAGCAGCGTGTGACCGTCACTACGGAGAGTCGTCTCCTACGGTCCCACTCCAGAGTTGCAATCGCTGGCGCAACCACTCGGGGTCGGTCGTCTCGCCCTGCAGCAGGAGCTCATCGAGCATCCACCGGAAGATACTCCCCATCGTCCACAGCAACGCGAGTGTCTCGTCGTCGAGAGCAGCAGGCTCCGTGCCCTCGAAGTGTTCAACGAGGATCGCGACCTGCTCGGTCGTCGGATCATCTGCGTTGGCGACGTACTCACGACCGACGTCGATGAACCAGTCACAGATGTACTCATTATCGGCAAATGAGTGGTCGCCGTCGCCGACAACCTCCTCAAGCAGTTGCTCGGTCATAGTGGAACGTTGGTGAGATGGAATCTAAAAGGACTGGTGGTGGAGCACGCCTCGAGACGGACGTCGCTCTGATGCCTCGCAATGGTCGCTCGTGTGGGCAACTCGAACGTCGAGTGGGCAGATGCGCCCTACGACCACCCGAGCCAAGATTTGGGAGACGTCAACGAGAGTTGTAAACCGGATATGACACGTAAATTTATATCACAGACATCGAGTGGAATACATATGCCAACGTGTCAGAGTTGTGGATCCAGTGTTGCAAAACAGTATATCCGTGTCTTTACACCAGACGAGCTGGAGAACCCACGAGTGTGTCCCCACTGTTGAGACAGACTCAACCCTGAACACACCACCACTTCCAGTGCTCTACTCTCGATCAGCGAACGCCACTTCGTCAACCGAGTACGAATACACCGACAGCTCGTGTGACGCACAGTACTCTTCAAGATCCGCCACCGGAACCGCCTCACCGTCGAACTGCCCCTCGTAGACAACCTGAACACCATCCTCAGCCGTAATCACAATTGCGACATCCGGGTCGTCGTGGCTGGTTTTCACCACCCGGTCACCACTCACGAATGGGTTCTCTGCAAACTCCAGATTCGTGTGCTTGTACGTGTAGCACTTGATCTGTTGGTCGTGGCAGTAGGAAGCAAGTTTGGCGGGGTGAATCGTTCGCCAGTCACCGGGACCTTCGTCAAGCGTCGCAGGGAACGTCACTTGAATTTCCTCGCCGTCCATCGTCTGGCCCATCACACTCGCCTCGTGCTCCGGTGGCAGCACGTCGATCACCACTCCAACAGACGCATCAGCGTCGCCGCTCTTCACCACCCGGTCACCCGGTCCGAACGGACTCGAGGGCCGCTGGTTCATGTGGGCAGTGTTCGGACCGAGATCGATGAGTTCGTTCATCGGGCGAACCGCTAGATGGTCGAGTTTGCTCAGGTTCCCACCTTCGTAGGATTCCTCAGCACTGACCTTCCCTTCGAGTGTTCGCGTTCGGACCCAGCCAAGCAACATGAGCGCATCTTCGTTGTCGCGGTGCCACGCCATCACGATAATGTCGTCATCGGGATCGTTCTCATAGAGCGTCTTCGGGAGGAACGCCGAAACGTCTCGCGACGTCTTCACGTCGACCGTATAGCCGAAGACCTCGAAGTCATGGCCCGAATAGCTCTCGGGGTTACACAGACGCATGGCGTCGTCATTCTCCCAGTGCCACATTTCGACGGGCAGATATTCACGGCAGAACGATTCGAAGGCGAGTTCCCCAAGGTTGCTAATGCGTTTGACGTCGATGTCGCCTTGGTTCGTCTCGGTGACCTGTTTCAACGCTTAATGGTGGGCACGT
Source organism: Halogranum amylolyticum (assembly GCF_900110465.1). Taxonomy (GTDB): domain Archaea; phylum Halobacteriota; class Halobacteria; order Halobacteriales; family Haloferacaceae; genus Halogranum; species Halogranum amylolyticum. The sequence continues at coordinate 72,100 of NZ_FODV01000015.1, read as the reverse complement.
TCGCGGTCGATTTCGTCAGGGCGGTAGCGGTACATTCAATCTGAACGAATATTCTTCTTAAGATAACTATTGTGCTGTCTCTCGGACCACTGTGGACCTAGAATCGCCATATTGAGGCAAGACAGATAATTAGGATCTTCCCGTATCGTGGGCAAGTGTGCCCGAAGTTGTTGGTTACCCCGCATACGCAAAGTAAAGGAGTATAGAACTCGCCAAAGTACTATACTCCCGCATCCCGTCACCAGAGCTATGAGCAATCGAACGCCACCTGACGACTTCAGCGACATCAACGACGCTGTCGGCGAGGAATGGGAAGCTGAGACGACGCCCTATGAGCGAGTGCGCCACGTCATCGCCCATACGTACGCGCCTGTCTCGGCTGACGCCGTCGCGACAGACGCCCGGACGTCGCCGAAAACAGCACGCAAGCACCTCAATGCACTTGCTACTGAAGGCTTCGTCACTACTGCAACCGGCGAACACGGCGGGACGACCTATCGACGGTCGCCTGAGTCGCTCGTCGTCGAGCAGGCCGCAGACATCCTTGAACACGTCTCGACTGACGAGCTTGTCACACGCATTGCAGGGATGCGTGAGCAACTCAAGGACTACCAGACAAAGTACGGCGTCGAATCACCCGAGGAGGTGACCGTCGAGCAGACGAACCAGACGCTCTCGGAGTCTGAGTCCACACAGCCGGACATCGATGCTGAAACAATCCGCGAGTGGCAGACGACGCGGCGGAATCTTGCGTTTGCGAACGCCGCACTCTCGATCGCGAACGCCGAGCGCTTCGTCGACGACGGCCTGCGACCGACGGACAAGAGTGTCTCCGTCTAACCGATGGGAGAGACAACGACAACAGACGAACCACACGCACTCCGCGGAGCGATCGACCGCGCAGCGCTGCTCACGATTCGTGATGTGATCGAGCAAACCGAGCCGCTTGCAACACCGACGCTGGACGATTATCTCAATCCATCTGTACTCACCGTCACGCTCGATGATGGCCTCTGTAGTGCCGACGCTGCCCGCCTTGACGTGCAGTGGACGACCCATGGTGACTACAAATTCCACTACACGGATTCCGACGGCATGAACGTCCGGTGGGGAAAGCATCCGCACAATGGCGACTATATTCACGTGCCGGAACTCGAACATGACCACCCACCACCAGATGCGACCTCAGATCCTGACGACGTCGAAGACTCCTGTATCAAACAGTCCGTCGAAGTGCTCGTCACACGCGCCGTGCTCAGACTGTGGCGCGTCGCGTATCACGCCGAGTCCTACGAACCTCTGAACGCCGCGAGCAATCCACCGTAGCGACGAACGAACCGCAACACATCGTCACTGTTGTGGACATCACAGTCGTCGCGACTATACCGTGAGTACCGCTCACTGCCGTCGCCGGGTCGCATATCACACTCATCACAGCCGTGTGTGATGAGACGAATGTCGGCGTCAGACGTCGCTCAGTGTGTGGTAGGCAGCGTCCTTGGAGACTCTTATCGCCACGGACACGGGGCCACGCCCCCAATGAACGCCCGTCACGGCGTCTTGCAGTACCATTCCTACTCGTCGGACTAACACGCGAGTGTCGCCACAGTCCTCACCCGCTCATCACACCCGTTGTGATACGCACAAACCCGTGGCGGTGTGATAACCCGTCGAAACACCTATGAAACGACACGCCATACCACTATCCACGCGGTCGGACGCGGGGTTGCTAGCAGCAGCACTCGAGAAAACTCCCTCGAAAATAGGAGTAGTAGACGTAGTTGACACGCATTTTGGGTGGTGAGACGTGCGAGGCTTATCACAACAGGTGTGATTAGGTGCAGGTTCGAGACGGAAAGGCTGACGAAGCCTGTGAACACCATCCCGAGTTCCTCAAGCCATCACCACTGTCAGAGGCAACAGCGACGGGCAACCCTGACAAGGTAACCCTTGTCGACGAGTAGCAACGGACAGGTTGATAATGAAGACGCGGTCACAACCCACCTGTGCGTCCATTGACGCACGCTAGATATCCCGGCCCTAGAATCACGATCGGCGCTTTTCTCGTCGGTCGTGAACAGCTGCACCACCGCCGGCCGTCATCCGCCACCTGACGGCTGGCTCCTCGTCTCGACCCCACGCAGTGCGTCTTCGGTGCGAGGTACATCGAACCACCACACAGAATTGTTGTCAACGTGCAATATTCTAGCGGTTTCAAAAACGGTGAAAAATCAAATCCTCCGGTAGTACTGATCTTGGAACCGAAAATAGTATATGTGGGGTCACACTACAATTCAGATGCGGCCCACTACTACGCACACAAATGCGTGAGAGAAGCCGCACGTCAGAGGCGCTCACCCATCCCAATTCGTGGCGATGATTCCGGAGTTGGCGAGTGACCGGGCACGTAGAACGACGATGAAACCGGCGTATCGACACGGTGGGACGTGGTGATTCTATCACCCCTCAACTCAAACCTCCAGTCAGGAATTTTTACGCACTTAGAGGCTCGTCTACTCGGAGGGTCACGTGGACGTGGGGACCGACTCCATCACCAGGGCGCTATGAGTCGTCGGCGACGATCTCGGCGAAGGCGACGTTCTCGCGAACCGTCTGAATCTTCACGTCCACAACCTCGCCGGGGTGGCCACCGTCGACGATGACGACGTAGCCGTGTTCGACCTTCGCGATACCATCACCTTGCTCACCAAGCGTCTCGATTGTAACCTCCCGGACCTCACCCTCGTCGACAGGCGGGCCCTGCTGAGCATCTGGCGACGTATAGGGGGCGGCGGAGGACTCACTCGGCGACGACGCGGCGGTGTGCGTGAGCACGCCAATACGATAGAACTCGCCGACGTCGAGGCCACTCTGTTCGACTTCAGCACGTGGGATCTTGAGACACAGGAGAACGATGTGTTGATGGAGCGTGTAGCGTTGCTTCGAGAACTTCGAAGAGTATCGAGCTACGGCACGTTGCGCTAACTGAAATGCTTCCTCGACAAACCGGAGCAACCGAGACTTTGGGAGGGTCTGCATCTACTCAAACTACCGACTGAACCTGTAACTCACTCAGGATTTCAACAGAGCCACTCCTTTGATTTAGCGACCCATCCCGACGCCGTCTAGTGATTCAACACAGCCGTCACAGGTGACCTCGACTTCTTTGTCGGGATCAGGCGTAGAACGCCACTCTAGGTCGTGACCGTCCTTCCGGCCGGGAGTGTCACCATCAGTTCGGACATCGTCGTCTTCGTCGTCCTGCGAGGTCGGGGACTCGTCAGTCCCCGACCGTCGCTTACTGGGCGGAGTATGCGGATTCTCGTATTTGCGAAGGCGTGTTTCGAGTTCATCAATCCGCTCATCCTTCTCTTGCAACTGCTCTCGGAGTTGTGTATTCTCTTGTTCAATCTCTTCGACTCGTTGTTCAAGTTGCAAAAAACGTGAGAGCAGCTCTTGCTTGGTGAGATCATCTTCAGTCACAGATCTCACCCCCAGTGCGGACAGCAGAGGCGACGGGATGGGCTCCGCGGCGGAGCCCATCCCTGAGGATCACCACGAAACTCTGCTGCCAATCCATACAGCCCGACTTGTGCGCCTCCTACGAGATGGTGGCGAAATCAGCTCGGGCTAAATACATACATCACATCGAAGATAACCCCGACATGGGACCGTGGAACCACGAGTGAACTGACGTGCGTGTCCGCGGTTGAGTAACCCTCCGTTCAACGCTGTGAGTCGCGAAGGATGAAGGGACCGACTGCAAGCGTCCGTTTCGCGATAGTCGCGAGGCGCGCGATGTAGGAGATGAGCAGGAGGAAGGGCAGTGACGTCACGGCGAACCCGCTTGCGGTCATCCAGATAAGGTTCGGGACGCCGAGCGACTCGCCGGTTATTGCACTCCCACCGAAATAGGTGGTGATGAATCCGGCAACGATGAGCGCCGGCACCGAGAGGTAGAGAATATTCTGCGAGAGGCTTATGAGTTCCCACTCGAAGTACAGCGTCTTGATGTGCTGGCGGGCAGGGCCGAATATCGAGAGTATCGTCTTCAGGTCGTTGAAGACAGTGAGCGTCTCGTCGGAGATATCGTCGGCGTACTCGTCGACGATCCGTTCGACTTGGAAGATTTTCCAGCTGTAGTTGTAGTCGAGCCCCGCGGCAACGACGGTATACGACCCGAACTTGCGTCCCTTGAGTCGGTCCGCCGCGGCGTCGGCGTTCTCGACGAGACTGTCCGTGAACTCGGCGACTTCGCCGCGGAACGTCTCGTTGTCGTTGTCGGCGACCGAGTCGCGGAGATTCGTCGCGTAGTCTTTGCTCTCCAAGATAAGCGCACGGAGAAACTTCGAGGGGTCTGCCGGAACTGGCGACCCAGTGAGTTCTTTCGTGTACTCGCGGAAGTCCATCGTACTACTCATCCGTTCGTGCTGGTCGCCGAGCGGTCCGTTCTCCTGTGAGATGACGATTTGCGAGATGGTCAACACGAGTGTAACCCCGGTGATGATGGCCGCAATCATCGTTGAGAACACGGTTTCGACCGTGTCGGCGGTCAGTGCGTCGGTCAGGTAGTGCTGATAGAAGAACGTCCCGCCGAAGACGAATACGCCGAAGATGAGAAGCGCCATCATCCCGGTGACGAGCAGTCGACTCCCGTCGAGGACGACCCATGTCTTGACCCGCGTTTCGCCGGCACGCTCACGCATCGTGTTCGACGTGCTGATTTCGTCGACGTCCGACGCGTCGACGTTCGGGTTCTCCTCTCGTGTCTGGATACTCGCAGTTGACTCGTCACTCATCGGAACACATTGCTTTCGACGTCGAGGGCAGCAGAGAGCGACGAGAGGAACGCCCCGTCGTCCGTCCTCGCGTTCTGGTCTGCGTTCGTGTCGGTCTATTCATTTCTCGATAACCAACACACGATGAACACTTTATCGCGTTGTTTGAGGCCATCTAGGCCGGGTTCTGTCCCCTCTACGTCGTGTTGAGTATGCTGCCGCTGCCAGTGCATCCTTATGGCCTCGCAGAGCAGTGGAGTGTACCTGATGGACTCTACATCCCGACTACATCGAGCCATTCTCGTCGGACTCCTCCTCGTCGCCTGTAGCGGCTGTATCACCGTACAACCGGACGTCGTCGCGGAGGAAGACGACTCGTCCGTGTTCGAGTCGGTGAGCACGAAGAGCGAGTGGGGCACCTCCTCGGTGCAAGCGTCGGTGACGCTCACGTCGTCGGCGACGACGAGTCAGGGGGTCACCCGGTTGAACGTGATAACCAAAGACGGAAAGTCGTTCTACACGACCACCGTCGACAGCGGACAGACGAACGCCTCGCTCCCTATCCCGACGCGTCAGTCGTCGAAACTCGTGGCCGTGAATACCGTCAACGGAACCGTCGTCGGGACGTACAACGTCACCGTTACCGGGACGACGTACCCGTAACTCGCCACTTGTTTCTTAGAGGAAAAAAAACGAAAACGCCACCATGGTAGATGATGGTGTCCGCTACGAGAGGATAAGCGGACCGACAGTCAGCGTCTGTTTGGCGAGCGTCGCCAGTCGGAGCACGTAGGACGTGAACATCAAGAAGGGCGTGACCGAGATGGCGAACGCAGTGCTGACGACCCAGAGCATCGTCTCGAGGCCGAATAACGTCCCAGGGAACGTCGTCGGGTCTACGAAGACGACCATACCACCGGCGATGATGAGCGCCGGAACCGACGCGTAGAGGATGGCTCGCGAAAGTTTGACCAGTGCCCACTGAATGTACAGGACCTTGACGTACTCGCGGACGGGGCCGAACATTGTCACCGCTTCGAGCATCTCTCTGAACGCTGTCCGCTCATCCGTACTGAGGACATCTTCGTACACCTCGCCGAGTCGTCGGATGTCATGTATCTTCTGGGCGTAATTGAAGTCAAGCGCCGGCGAGACGACGGTAAACGTCCCAAAGTCGGCATTGTCTAACTCCTCGTGCGCCGTCTCTGCGTTACCGTGGAGGTCACTGACGTACCGGTCTATCTCGGCGCGGAGTCGCTCCTCGTCGTTGTCGCCGACCGCCTTCCGCAGGGCGGTCGCTCGCTCTTGGCTCACGCGAAGGAGCTTTCTGATGAACGTCGCCGGTTCGGAGGGCGTGGTAGTGCCGAACAGTTCATCGGTATTCTGATAGAAGTCCATCGTCGTGTCCATCCGCGCTCGTTGTGTCCCGAGCGACCCGATCTCCTGCGAGAGAACGAGTTGGTTGATGGAGACGACGAGCGTCGTACTCGTGATGATTGCGCCGACGAGTCCGGAGAACACCGTCTCGACCATGTCGCTCGTCTGCATCATCGACACGAGCGAGACGGACTTAAACACGCCAAACAGCATGAACGTGCCATAGAGATCGAAGCCGCGATAGTGAGTTAACTCCGGTTCAGGTGTCGGCTCCAGTGTAGGCGTCGTCGCTGTTGATGCCGTTTGCTGGGACCGACGCTCACTGGTAATCTTTTCACCAACCGCGTCGGGGTCGAACGAGCCAAGGGCCAAATCCATGGTAAAATCGATGCGCAACGTCGCATCCACATCGGCGACATCGACAAGCCCTTCGGGGACAGGACTCAGCATCTCCGATTCGAGTCGCCTGTAGGCGCTGTCGTGGAACGCATCTCGGTTGGCACGAATGGCTGCCACATCGAAATACTGGAACCCGTAACCATCGCGCAGCGTGGTCGTCGCCGGGTCGGGTAACCACTGTCTGAAATCAGTCGCCGTGCTTCCAGTCGAGTGGGGACCCTGCGTCGACGGTTTCGGAGTGGGCGTCTCAGTTTGCGTCGTATCACTACTGGTCGATGCGTTGCTGAGACAGCCGGCACTCGCGGTGAGTGTTTCAACCCGCAAGTGTTAGCCCAGCCGCTTTGAGGAGGGCGCGTCGTGAGCGAGGCATAGAGAGGACTCATGGGAGGAATGAGATAAGTTTTCTCCACTACTGCGTGGGAACAATTTATGGGACGCTCCGCTCGGGGACCCCAAATGATGTAAAGAATAACAGATGGTTGGGTCACCGACTCGCAACTAGCTTACTGCCACACCATGGTTTGGAACCGCTTGTTTCAACTTCGACAGGCAGGGCAGTTTCCATTTCGGAGGAACTCTTCGGGAATTCGATTACCACAATGCGGACACTGTTCATATCGGTCCCTCAATTCCCTCTGTTGCGGTGACTTCTCAGCCATCTCTGGTCAACCCCATTGATTGATTGTTAGTCTCTATCAAATCAGTGTTGCCTGATATACCCACTTTTTATAGAGGAATTCTCACGGAATGAATCCGTTCATCGCCGCTGACAATAAGTGTGTGCGTCAGAGTCAACTGCGTCCTCCTTTCGAGTGAGCGTGCCGCGCATGAAGGGTTTCACTGGCGGAATTCCGAACGCGATCTCGTCTAGTTCTGACACCTTGAAGCGGTCATCTGATCTGAACGTCGCCACAGTCTTTCGGTTGAGATTACAGCCAGCGATCGTGCGACGCCAAACAGGGTTTACGATATCCTGCACCCGACCAACCACACCATCGGCGTGGACGTGTTCGAGGAATCGGAACTCACCACTCGGTTTGAGGATACGGGCCACCTCGTCGAGTGCCGTCTGCGTCTTTGGAATCGTACAGAACACGAGTGAGGCGATGACGACGTCGAACGACGCATCGGCATAGGGAAGTGTCTGTGCTCCATTCGGTTGAATCTCGATATCGAGGTCGAACTCGCGCGCCTTCTGTACTGCACGCTTCCGCATGTGCGGATCAGGTTCAATTGCGTGCAGATCGAGCGATGGATTGGATTTGATTGCTGATTTGAAATACGGGAACATCGCACCGGTGCCGGCACCGAGATCGAGCACCATCCCGTGGAGGTCCGCAGCGAGATACTCACGGTGTTCTTTGACGAGATTCTCTTCGGCTCCCTTGTTGATTCGATCGTACACTGCTGCAAACACTGGGTGTGAGGGGTGCTGTTCTGAATTCGCCATTGAGAGATCACCAGTTCCAGCCTACGAAATCGGGTATTTCGAAGGTGAGACTAGCGACTAAGATGTTCCGCAAAGCAATAGTGATGATGGGGGCGGTGCATGAGTTGACAGAGTGGGTTGCGACGGTGGACCATCGCTGTGTGAGCAACGCTGCATTTGTTGTCGACGTCGTCAGGACAGAGAGTACATTTCGTATGTTCAACTCCGAGATTGAGGTCCATCGGTGCCAGCAGTAAGAGAGTACATTTCGTATGTTCAAGCGACGATAGAGCCACTCTCCGGCTACTCTTCGGTCGCCTCGACTTCCGTGCGCGTGTTGATGATTATCTCAGGTTCCATGTCGAGTTCGTACTCGTAGTACTGGCCACCGCTCACGCCCTGATTGTTGTCGCGACGGGAGAGAAACCCGAGCATGTGAAGCTCAGACAGGTGATCTTGAATACTCTTCAGCGTCGTCAACGGGTCGTGGTTCCACGAGTTGGCCACTGACTCGTACTGTCGCTTGATGACTTTCGAGCGAACGGGGGCTTTCCCATGGGTTTGGAGTCGGGCGATCGCTTCGAGAATGAGTTGGGCGTGTTGAGTTTGGTCGCGAATGCGATTCTTGAGTCGGCCGCGTTGGACGAGGTCACGCGCTTCGTCAATATGATCATCAGTGATGCACGAGTCACCATTGCGTTCGGCGACCTCCGCCCCCATCCGCAAGAGGTCAATCGCTTGGCGGGCGTTCCCCATATCCGAGGCTGATACGGCAGCGGCCATTCTGATCGCCGAATCGCCACACCCGCCATCGACGAACGCTCGGTCAGCCCGGTCACGAAGAATGGTCCTGAGTTCGTGAGCGTCGTACGGTGAGAAAGAGATCTCGGTCTCCATCAACGTGTCCTTGACCTTCGCCGACAACGATTTTCTGAACGTGTACTTGTTTGAGATACCGATGATTCCGATACGGCAGTTGGTAATTCGGTTATTTGACCGGGCGCGGGGCAGCTCATAGAGTAGGGTGTTGACCTTATCGAGGTGGTCTATTTCGTCGAAGATGAGATAGTGAGTGCCGCCAATACGATCAAGCTGCGTGTAGAGTTCCTCGAATGCATCGCCCGTTCCCAATCCACGTTTTGGGAACGAACTTGCATGGTCGGGGAGAAGATCGTTGACGAGGCTCCGAACAACCATGAACAACGACTGCCCGTTGCAGTTCTTTTGATGGACGTGGAGGTCGTCGATGTCGTCGTTTTCTGTGACCTTCGCCTGGAGCGCGTCCATCATGTACTTCGTGACTGCCGTCTTCCCAAGGCCGGCTTTCCCGTAGAGCATGATGTTCTCGGGTTGTCGGCCGTTCAACACATGACGAAGCGAGAAGCGGTAGTCGTCGATTTCTTCGTCCCGCTCAAGAATCACCTCGGGTTGGTAATCCTCGGTGAGAACGTGCTGGTTGAGAAGAATATTGTCCTCCATATCCTCGAACGGGTCCGTAGACATGCAATTGGTACACACACTCCTTGGGTAATACTTAAAACCATGGTTCGTTAGATTCGTATGTTCGACTCAACTTTGCTAACATGCTGTCTTTGGGGTTCTCGGCGTGTCTATTGTGAGTGGACATACGAAATGTACTCTCTCTGTGTGCGCAGACTTGGCTCTATTCGCTCGCTGTGGACATACGAAATGTACTCTCTTTCTCTGTGAGAGAGGCGGCAGTCGGGGTTGAACATACGAAATGTACTGTCTCACTCTCCATGGACTTGGCTCCATTCGACTGCTGTAGACATACGAAATGTACTGTCTGTGACCAGCGCTACCAAAGTGGGGACGACGCTCTCGAACGGTTTCTCGACCGCCGGCAATCGCGGTACGGTCTCGCGACGTCGTCCGTCGAGACTCTCCGAACACGGCTGAACCTGTACGTCCGTGCCTATCGAGAGGCAAACGATACAGACGACCTCCTCACGCCGATTCAACGTGACGGGGATGCTCCGGCCTACGAAGCCGTTGACGCGTGCTATGCAGCGTTCGACTGGTTGAACGAAGACGCAGACCGTTCCTACAGCGCCCAGACCCTCCAGCGGGTGCGGCGCATCGTCGACGCCTGGTATCAACATCTGGTCGGACGACGCGTCGCCGCGATGAATCCGGCAAGTGGTCTCTACGACGAGTTCAAGTGGGAACTCGACGAGTCGTCGACGCCAGCACTCTCTGCAGCCCACATTCGGAAGTTGATGCAGGTCACAACGACGCCGCGAGAGCAGCTGTTGGTGGTCGCACTCGCTGGGTGGGGACTCCGCGCAAGCGAGGTCGCAGCGCTCCACGTCTCGCAGTTCAATCGTGACGTTGCCGACGACGACGTCCCCTACATCGCCTTCAAGAATCGTAAGAACGGCCCCGGAGAGGTATCGGTGCTGTTCGGACTGGATGTCCTCGACGCACGAATCGACGAGTTCCTATAGAATAACCTAATAGAGAACATATAGGAAAAGAGTCCACGTTAAATGCAAAAAGCTCACTCAGTGAGAATACCGATTAACGAGAGACTTCGAATGAATCTGTCGAGGAGAGTCCCCCTCCACCATTTCCGGAGCAAACGTGGGTTTGATCGTTCGTAGCTACTGAATACACAGGAATAGGATTGCATTGGAGATTGCAGTTCTCGCCCCAGATACACCCTCCACTGTTTCCGAAGCTTTCCAAGGGGCCAATTGACGTGGTCGGAGGAGAGACCTGGACGGGCAGGACAGGCTGATATGCAGAGGACGAAGATGGTGTCAATAACCCACGAGTGAACTCGTGGGCTTGTCAGTGGACTCTTCTTCTGCCTCCGTCATGGAGGAGGCGTGGAAATCACCATTCAGGTTCAGCGTCTCTTATGTTAGCGCACACCGACAGGGTGCGCCTCCACCCGAAGACGTCTGCCCCGAGTGGAGTTTCTTGAGCAGTTACCGAGCAATGTTCTTGCTCGCGTTGTAATCTGCGTTCAGTTCGTATTCGCACTTCTAGCACACGAACTGATGTTTCGACCGCCGATTCGATTCGTACGTAAACCCACACGACGAACTCGCCGTAATCACTGGCGGCGACCGAATCGGTTCGTCGAGCGCGACCTTGGTCAGGTAATCCGTTAACCGCCATAGATTGTAGATCAGCGTCGACAGCGCGAAGTTACAGAACCGAAGTCGATAGTTCGTCGACGACGTCGTCGACGAAGAGCGGAAACTGATTACAGAACTTGAGTCAGCGCTTGGGCGTGGTGTTCCAAAATTCGACGTTCGAGAGGCGGTGTATCGCGCCGCACTTCGAAATCCCGACGACGTCCTCGATGAACTGGTGAATATGGGCTACTCGCTTGATCAGAAAGAAGAGGAGTGATCAGCTAGTCACCAGCCCCAGAGAGATACCACCGTTTCCGCTGTTCTTTCGCTCCATCATCCTATAGCGCCGCAAACTCTTCACCAGAGTCGGGGAGATACTCAATAATACTCCGATGTGCACCGAATTCGCTAATGAATGTCTGAAGTGCGTCGACGACGGTTGCGATATCGCGGGTCAGCTCATGTTCACGATACGTCCCGCCATCCTGACCTCTGTGCTCCATATACGAAATCGTCAGGTTGAGAATTTCGAAGTCGGAGAGGAAGCTGCGCATGCGGCGAGCCGTACGGGGATCTCGGTCTTGGAACTCACAGAGTTCCTTGTAGCGACGATAGACTAGCCGGGAGCGAGCAGGAGTGGTTCCCTCAGCCGCGAGTGTGGTCAATGCATAGAGCGTGAGTTGCTCATGTTCGGTGAGATCACGCATGATGTCCATGCTCTGTTGGGCTTCGAGTTTTTCCTGGGCACGTTCGACATGGTCAGTCGAGACTGATTCCGCGTTTTCGGTGCGAGCAAGGTCACCAGCTTTCCGAAGAAGGGTGATAGCGCGTCGAGCATCACCACCGTCTTGGCGACCGAGGGCAGCACACAACGGAATCACACCATCTTCGAGCGCACTCTGATGGAACGCAATATCGGCCCGCTGTTCGAGAACCTTTTGCAGTTCCTCTGTACCATACGGGGGAAACGAGATCTCAGTTTCACAAAGAGACGATTGAACCTTCGCATCAAGCTGTTCTCGGAATGTCGAGTCGTTACTAATGCCGATGAGCCCGAGTTGGATATTGTCGATATACCCGTTGTTGTCAGCGCGGGTAATCTGGTAGAGGAAGGTATCGTCCTTGATGTGGTCAATCTCGTCAAGGACGATGATGACGGTCCCAGAGAGTTTGTTGAGTTCGTCCCAGAGAAGACGATAGACTTTGGATTGAGGATGACCGGTCTCGGCGATATGGTGGTCTGGTGCTCGAAGACTGTTCACGAGGCTAATCGCGGCTTGGTAGCTGGTACTGAGACCATCACAGTTGAGCGTGATTACAGACAGATCGACGTCGAAGTGCTCTGCTGATTCTTGCAGTTCGTTAAGCAAGAAGTTCGTTACAGCGGTCTTCCCCACACCAGTCTTCCCGTAAATGAAGATATTGTCAGGGTACTCGCCGTTGATAATTGGCTGCAAAGCCGCTTCATACTCCTCGATTTCGTTATCTCGGCCGACGATATCGTCCGGCACATACTCAACCTTGAGTGTATTGCGCCGTTTGTACAGTGTATCGTCCGGCTGGAACCGAGGAGTCATGTTATGCCCGACTGAGTCGTGCTAGAATAATAATTCTACCGACCACCGTTTCCGCTATTTCCAGTAAAACCACCCCTAGGCAATATTTCCACTATGAAAATGTGACCCCGTTGTTTCCAGTATAGAGCGAGAAAGTCTCGTAGAATGTAATGAGTAGACATATATGAAGAATTTGGTTCACGAGGAGAGCCCCACCCCACCATTTCCAGTAAAAGAATCAGCACACGGTGGAGGGAGACACCCCACTATTTCCAGTAAAGCTCGGGTCACGTGATCTCCTGCTGGCAGAAGCGGGTGAACCAACGGGTTCCAGTATTTCCAGTAAAGCTCTCTTTATAAACGAGGTAGACCCCACCATTTCCAGTAAAGCGCCGCAAAAGACAGAATCGGTAGACTTCGGTGAGGTTCGATGGTTAAGAACGCGGCAACACACCCTCCCCACCATTTCCAGTAAAGCGCCGTGAAAGAGACCCGTCTACTCAAAACACAACACTAAACAAGAGAAAAGTTTATAATCACTGTCTGTGAGTTACTCCGTAGGATAGCTAGATTAGGGTTTGTGTGGGGGCTAGTTCGTTGTGAAATTAGTCTGGGTGAGGATCGAACTGGTCTCGAAACGAGTTTTACTGGAAACGATGGGGGGAGAGTGGGTGGTTCCGATCGTACACTCTCGTTATGTAAGCGTATTAGTGGAAACAGTGGGGGTCTGACGCTCGTCAGACATTGCTGTCCGAGGGGAGCTCGACCCAGAATATCCACCCGAGATCGAGGACTACTCGTCTGAGTCAACCGGCGCTTTGTACTTCGACTTGATCGTCTCACCCTCCCTCCACTGCCAGTAGTAGTAGCGATGGTCGTTGATCTCTTTCACCGTAATGGTTGCTTTGTCAGGGACATCATCGGGGAGATCGTCTGCTTCCGCTTCGACGTCCTCATCCTGCTCGTCCTGTTCTGCAAGTTGCGCCTCACGCTCGCGATGCTCGGCGAGTTCATCAGCATATCGAGCGATGTCTCGCAGCACGTTGGGAGACTGGTCGGTGAGTTTCTCAGTGATACCGCTTGGTACGTTCTGAGGCGGCGTTGGTGGAGAATTGGACATAGGTCACTATCGTGTTAACCAACACAGACGCCAACAGCAAAGCTGCGTTGGTTAAGTGAGCTCTGGTTCAGCGTCGATTCAGTCTTCAAGCAGGGCGATAATCTCTGTCGCCGTTCGACTGATCCGTCCGAGTCGCTCACGAATCACGTCTGGATCGTCGGATTCCCACGTGGCAAGGTAGAACGCCGACCCACTCGTATCGAGTCCACAGAACCGCCCGACGATGTACGCCACCGCTTCGGCTTCGACCTCGCGTTTCGCCCGCTCGGTGTCATCATCGACGTCGAAATGCAACAGCGCGTGCGCGTACTCGTGAACCAACGTCCGTACAAGGTCGGCCTCATTCACCCGGTCCTTGACCTCAACAAGTGGCTGAACGTCGATGAGGCTCAATCGCTGGCAGATACCCGTGCACTCCCGTGGGACCACTCGTCTTCGGGGACGATTCGCACCGTCACACCAAGCTCTGAAGCCGCGTCAGTCAGCTGGGACACGAGATTGCCAGCGTCACCCGTCGCGGCTGTCTCGAGGTCGGAGAGTGGCTCGCCGTCAGTCTGCGAGATATCGAAGACAGGAGCAGGTCTGAACCCGACGAGTCCTCTCGACCACTCCTCAGGTGGCGTCGCGTCGTACTCACAGCCGGTGTTGGCGTGGTAGCTCGGCGAGTTCTCACACTTGGGACACCGCTTCGTGATGATGGGTGCCCAGATCCAGATGCCTTGTTCATCTTCCTCGACGTGGCGGTCGAACTCCTCTTGCCAGGTTCGATAGCCAGCGACGCGACTGGCCTCGGGACACTGCTGTTTGATGAGCAGCGTGTTCCGGTAGGAGTAGTCGTGGAACTGACGTTGAACGTCAAGCCACTCCTGGAACTCTGCGCTTGTTTGTGCGTCGTCGACAGAGTCGACAAGGTCGTCGATCCACTGTTCGATGGTACTATGCATCTCGTCACGTCGGGTGTCGGAGTCGTCGAACGACACCACTGCGTAGTCACTCGTCGCCATGAGTTGTCTCGCGAGCACTCCAGTTTGGAATGCCCCGCACCCTTCGGGGGCAGAAAAACTCTCTGGCGGACATAACAATGCTAACCCTCGACGAAATTCTAAAACAATATGTTCCTATGATAGTGATTCAATCTTTCTATTCAAGAACCGACCGGATCTGTCTGAGATGCTGAGAGTCGTATTCTCGAAGGTGATAGCGGTTTGCACCGGACCGAACTGTATAAATGCCAATAACATCGAGTTCAACTAAACACCCCAGTATTCGTGCAAACATGTTCGACGGTATCTCCGGGTCATCGAGTAGGGTATACAGCTGTTTGCTTGTTGGGTACGTTCGGGAGCAGCTATCGAGCGCAGATTGTACCTCGTCGCCAAATATACAAAGAAAGTTGTATGCCTGTGGATACTCTCCGTGTACTGCCTCAACCTGCTCAATAAGCGATTGGTTTCTGGTCATACCCGGTGTTTATCGTATTGCTAGGTCTCGCCCAACGTAGGAAAAACACTTCTATCGACCGTATCTCAACACATGTCTGGGAAAATCTATTACTTGCCCCTTTTTGTAGCTTTTAAATCGCAAATCTTCAGTAGTCAAATTCACGCAACCGAGCTCGGCGAATGGGGCCTACCCCATGTGCTTTCAGTGCCTGAATCTGTTCTCTGTATCTGTCCCGAATTGTGCGTTTTGTGACCTGCGTCACCTGTGCGATATCATCCTGTGTCCGTTTCTCGTTACAAAGCACTCCAGCCACATACAAAGCTCCAGCAGCGATGCCGGTTGGCGACTTTCCCGATTGATGGCTTTCTTTGGCGGCAATTTTGATTATTTCACACGCTTGTTCTCGTACTTCCTCACTTGCATTTAGTTCTGAAACGAACCGAGGGACGTACCGCGTTGGGTCAACAGGAGTCATTTTGAGATTGAGCTCTTTCGAGAGATGGAGATGGCCACGAGCGACCCGTTCATAAGACACACGCGCAACCTCAGCTATCTCATCAAGACTCCGTGGAATCTCGTCTTGACGACAAGCGATATAGAGGCAGCTTGAAGCGATCGCTTCTGTTGCCCACCCCCGAACCAAATCCGCTGTGTGCGCTTTTCGATAAACTACACAGGCGGCTTCGCGTGGTAGGTCTGGAACTCCCAAGCCAGATGCCATACGATCGATCTCAGAAAAGGCAAACTGAAGATTCCGCTCTTTGGCATTCCTGGTTCGAATTCTGGCTTGCCAGTTCCGAAGCCGATTCATTTGAGTCCGTTTCGTACTCGAGAGCGGGTTGCCATGCCCGTCTTTATTTTGCCAGTCGATTTGTGTCGTTAGCCCTTTGTCGTGCATTGTCTGCGTCAGAGGTGCGCCGACACGTGACTTATTTTTCTGATCTTGTTGGTCGAACACCCGCCATTCGGGCCCGTAATCAATGTTCTGAGTCACGATGACGAGCCCACATGCTTTGCAGATACGTTCGTCGCCCCGGTTGCTTTGAACGATTGAATCGGCTGAACACTCAGGACATTGATCACTCTCGTGGTTTGGTTTTTGCTTCTCAACTGGAGTACAGAGTCGACTCTGCTGGACCTCTTGCATGGTAACATGCTGTGTACAACATGTGCATATAGCCAAACATCTGCCCAAGATTTGCCCGGTTGATTTCTCAGAGAAATGATTCTCTTATCAAACAATAAACTTCTTTGGTGTCTATTTTCAATAGAGAACACTATCGCACCGCCTCAAACACAGGTCGGACCGTCTTTACGTACGACGGTATTCCACCGTGTTTCACACATTTGATTGTGGTTACTTATGTATAGGGAGTCAGCCTTGCTATTGCAGCAGTTTGTGGAGTGTAGTGTCGGCTTCTTCCCCGAAATCAAGCCTTGGGGAATCTGCCTCGCAATTCTGTGAACCAAATCCCGTTGACCGACGAACGAGTATTGAGATTGCCATGTTCATGATGATAAAAATCAAATGGGTTGAGAAATCGGTTTAAGAAGACGATCCCAACATTAGTCAATCAAAATATATTTAGAGGCTTCAGCCGAGGTTTAAATACGAACCGTCATGAGTTTCAATATGACATGCACGAATCAGTAGAAGACATTCCGATAACAGTTATCTGTGGTCCACTGGGAGCAGGTAAAACAACGTTAGTCAACCAACTACTGAAAAACCCAGGTGAGAGGCAGATAGCCGTCATTGTCAACGATATGGGCGAAGTGAACATCGATGCAGAGTTGGTCGAAGACGAGGCAGAAAAGGGAGTGATCGACCTCTCGAATGGGTGCATTTGCTGTCGCCTCCAAGATGATCTAGTGACGGAGGTCACCCGTATAGCTGATCAACGATCGTTTGATTACCTAGTTGTTGAAGCTTCGGGAATCAGCGAACCAATTCCCATCGCTCGGTCACTGACAGTCGGTACGGAGGAAAAGAGCCTTTCTGACCGCTTCTATCTAGATACGACTGTTTCCGTCATTGATGCCTATGGATTCTGGAAGGCATTCGATCCCGAAGAATCGCTTCCGGATGCTGCACCCGATCCAGAGCGCCCTTTGACCGAAGTGTTAGTCGACCAAATCGAGTTTTGCGACGTGCTATTACTGAACAAATGTGATATGGTCCCTGAAGAAGCGCTGGATTCGGTTGAGGCGGCAATTGAAGAGCTTCAACCACGCGCGGAAATTCACCGGACGAGATACAGTCAAATCAACCCGAATGATGTGCTTGACACGGGGCTATTCAACTTTGGTGAAGCGAAACGGCAGCAAGGCTGGAAACAAGCCCTCGCCAACGAGACAGACGAAGCTGGAAACGGAAACCATGACCACAGCCACGAAGATAGTGGTGAAGCGGTTTCTGCAGCGACTGCCCACGGGGTAGAATCTTTTGTCTATCATCGGGAACGGCCGTTCCATCCAACCCGATTCAACATGTGGCTTGACGAATGGCGCGGCAACATCGTTCGTGCGAAAGGATTCGCGTGGGTATCGAATCGCCCGAAAACGGTTCTTGGGGTAAGTCAGGCAGGTCCGGAAGTACAGGCCGGTCCTATTGGCCAGTGGGGAGACGATGACCCGATGACCAGACTAGTATTCATTGGGCGTGATCTCAATGAATCTGACTTGACTGCAGAACTTGACGACTGTTTGGCGACGGCTGAAGAACAAGCTGCGGAGAATGTTGATGATCCCTTTCCTCGCAATCTCAAGTAATCAGATTAGGTAGCGCTGAAGCCAACCTCCTCGCGGAGTTCGTCCCACGAATCATGGAACCCATAGGTTGCTTGCGATTCTGCACTACTAACAGTCTGGTAGACATCATCGTACTCCAACAACTGAGTCCAGCCATCGTGGTATCGGAAGCTGCAGTATTGACACATGTACACTCGTATTCGGTCTAGTAGTATAGGAGTATCGGCAAAAATCTGGGTAGATGACGAATTAGCTGGAATTAGGGTTCCAGAAGAACCTTCGTAACGCCTTCTTCCCGGTTGTCGAACTTCTCGTACATCTCCGGCGCGTCCTCTAGGTCGACACGGTGCGAGACAACCCAACTAGGATCGGCTCGACCTGAAATGATCATGTCACGGAGTTCACGATTATACTGCTTGACGTTACACTGACCGGTACCGAGAGCTTGACCTTTCTCGAAGAGGAGGCCGAAGTCGATGCCGAGGCGACCCTGTGCAGCCATTTCGTCGGGGGCACCAGGGTCATCGGGCACGTAGAGACCAGGAATCCCGAGTTCACCGGTTGGACGGACAGTCCGGATAAGGTTGTTAATGACGACAGCCGGGTTTTCACGGGCTGGGTCATATGCACCATCACCTTCCTTATCTGGGTCAATCGCTTGATAACCGACGGCGTCAACGCCTTTGTCCACACCACCGCCGTGGAGATCCTTGATTTGTTCGACAGGATTGCCCTCCTCAAAGTTGATTGGGATCGCATCGCAATGCTCCTCTGCGAGTTCAAGGCGGCTTGGGACGCGGTCCACCACGTAAATCTCAGAAGCACCCTTCAGCTTCGCGCTGTATGCCGCCATCAATCCAACAGGACCTGCGCCGTATACCGCCACAGAGTCACCTGCCTCAAGGTTAGCGAGTTCCGTGCCGTGCCAGCCAGTCGGGAAGATGTCTGCCAGTAAGGCAAACGAATCTTCGTGTTCTCTCCCCTCTGGCAGTTTGAGTGCGTTGAAATCCGCATATGGAATACGGAGCTTTTCGGCTTGACCGCCTTGGTATGGCCCCATTGCGACGTACCCATATGCACCACCTGCGAAGCCGGGATTGACGTTCGTACAGAACCCGGTGTACCCGTTCTCACAGTTCTCACAGAATCCGCAAGCGACATTAAACGGGGCGACGACACGGTCTCCCTTTTCAAGGCTACTGACTGCATCCCCGACCTCCGTCACGATACCCATATTTTCATGTCCAAACACGATTCCTGGTTCTGCAGCCGTCCGTCCCTCGTACATATGGAGATCGGACCCACAAATACAGGTGGTCGTGATGTCGATGACTACATCATTTGGGTGTTCAATTGCTGGCTCATCAACTTCTTCGACTGCAACCTCGCGTTCGCCTTTGTAGACGACAGCATCCATAGACATCGTTTGATGACTCCATTCATTTTCTCTTGACGACCGTATTTATATCCATGGACTACTTAAATAATCGCAAGAATTGATTCCCAAGTATGAATAACCAGAAACAGATCATGTACTCTATTTATAATTTTTCTTATCGTTTGTGTTCGACTCATCTCTCATCGCGAAAAACTTGTGATCATTTCTCGAGGCTTGATCCCGGGTTCCTGTTTCGACGACGAACTTTGCACTCATCGCAACACGAGTCAAAGAGAGCGCAGTCTCTACAGGCGTTGACGATATCGAATCTCTCGTCCGTACATCAGAAACGAGTACGTTTCTGAGGACGTTCTTTCTGGGTATCCCACTACTTAATCAGAAAGACCACGATTGACATCCTCCCCGCCCTGAAGGGCGAGGATTCCCGACCGCCGTTGGGATATTGTGGTTTACGACGTAGCCTGTTCTCGCGGTGCGAAGCATCCGCTCTCTGAATCGAACAGGTACACCGAAGGCTGTGCCAACCAGCCGTTACTCCTATCTCCCCCATCACAGGTGAGACTCGGAGATACTTTCTGCCGAATATTCTCAGCACCGTTCACATCCGCATTAGCCACCGTATCACACTTATCACAGACGTACAACCCGCGCTCAACACGGTTCGATTTGCGCTTCTGACCACAGCACGAACACGACTTCGACGTATCGCGTTCAGACACTTGCTCAACCGTGATTCCCTCTATCTCGGCTTTGTAGTCAAGCATCGAGGTGAATCGGTCGAACGCGCATGAATGCAGGTCGAGGTTGCCGTGTTTCCACCAATTCTTCGACTCACCACTCTCCTCATCCTCGCGGATACTGGAGAGGTCGCCCATAACAATGGTTCCAACTTCTTCGTCAACACACCGTTGAACGATGTGTTTCGAGAGCGTGTGGAAGTAGTGGGTGCGACGAGCAGACTTCTTCTGGTTCAACCGTGTGGCCTGCTCGGAGTCAGAGTCATCACACTGGGCGATTCGTTTGCTGAAGTAGTAGTCGTCCTGCTTCAAGCAATTCAGCGGGTATAACTCGCTGTGGCCGTCTTCGTAGGCGAGTGCGGCGAAGTTGTTGATACCGAGGTCAACACCCACGGTTTTCTCACCGGGCGATTCTGATACTTCGATTTCGACTTTGCAGACGAAGTGTAGTTCCCACTCGTCACCTGCCCAGACTGTTCTGACTTGTTGGACGCTCTCTACGGTGGAGAGGTCAACGTCGGGGCGAGTCTGGTACTCACAGAGGATGAAGTCCGACCAATACTCCTTGAGATTCGAGCCTTTGGAGAGGCGGACTCGGTTGTATTGGGTGTCGAGTTTGAAGCCTTTGTTCTTGAACGTGACTGTTGAACGCGGGTGTTCGTCGTTGTGTTTGCGGTAGCCGGGCGGGTTCGCTTTCGTGTCTCCGTTGCGTCGTTTGCCGTACCAGCCGTTGAACGCTTCAGCGAGTCCTTGAAGGACTTGCTGACTTGACTGAGAATGCAGGTCATCATAGCGTTCGTGCGACTTCAGGTACGCGGTGAGTTCGTCGTGTTCGGGGATGTAGTCGATCTCGTCCCAGACGCGACTGCATGTCCACCGTCCGACGTTCCAGAGTTTCGATGCTGAGAACCCGAGCGAATCAAGATCGTCGGACACCTGTTGCTGGTTCCGTATGGAAGCAGTGTAGGTGCGGGTGACGACCTGTTTCGCCATACGTAACCTATGTCGGAATAGTTACTTGAAGCTATGGGTTGTGCAGCGTGGAATATCCAGTCGTGTCATCGAACGGTGGTTAGTGTAGGGTAATGTCGGATTCATCCCCGCGCTAAAGCACGGGGCTTTCTCCTCGACTTTCCGTAAAAATTCACTAGCGTTCGCATCTCTGTCTGCTTCAAACTCACAGGCAAGACATGAGTGCTCACGGACCCACAACGGCTTTTCCGTCGAAGTGCCACAAGACACATGTTCTTCAGTCGCACCTATTGGGGTAACTGCGACGAAATGTGTCCCTCTCGTTCACACCTGTATTCGAGTAGCGAGAGAAAAGTGCGCCACACTGCCGACGTAGTATTTCGGCTGTTTGACGGTAACTTCATCATCTCCTTGACGTTCAAGTCTCAAACAGCTAGAGGTCGTGCTCCTGTGCCAGTGATACATGGGCTTGTGAGCTTGCCCCGAGCAGTGTATGAGAACTGTGTGACCGCTGTTATCCCTTGCTGCTCGTGCCTCTCTATTCGGTTGGCGCTCGCTGAGGAAGGGGGCTTAGCGCCTACTTTCGGCTAAAGGCCAGAGCTTCCTACAAGGGAAGTCTCGTCATGGGGGATTTCACACGGAGGTGTTGGACCGATGATCAACGTACTGTAGCGCTGATCTTTGCATCAATTTATTTACGAATTATAGGCGTCCTGCGCGAGCTGGTGGAATTTGTGGACAGTATGTTCGTTCGGTCCAAGCTGGGCTTGTGAAAGTGCGCCTGTCCGCAGTCCTGCCCACTGGCGTTCGACAAGTTCGAAGTCTTCCTCTTGCAGCTGACGACTTGTTCGAATGAAATCCATCTCTTCTTCGGAGAGCTCTGGACTCTCGAAGTAGTAGTCCGCGATAAGCCGGAACCGGTTGGTGTCGATCGGGTCGATAATGTACGTGCCGTAGCCGTCGGCGGTACCGTACATGTTGATCGTGAAGTTCGGCCAGAAGTAGTGGAACTGGGCTTCATGCTCGTCGTGAATCCGTAGCTCGTCATCAACGTCCTGCCGATGTTGGTAGTGAAGTACCCAATGGTAGTCGTTAACTTCGAGTTCGGACTTGTCGAGCCGCAGTCCTTTTACCCAGTCTTGGTGGTTCGCTTGACAATGGTCACACTCTGAATAGTTACTGCTGAACACCTTCCAGTTGCACTCGACCTCCGAGACGATACGATTTGCGTGTTCGTACTCGCCTAGCGGAAGCGATTCCAGACGGTCTTTCATCACGCCAGCCTGCTCGTCGAGCGGCATCGGATCGTCGCTCAAGTTGGTGAAGACAAGTGGTCCAATCGTATCCACGTGGACGTCGTTTAAATCATCAAGCTCGTCAGTGTCGAGTCGACTTGGGTCCTCCATTGAGGTCTCTGACACATGCTTTGAGCCATCGCGTGCCGAGACATTGTGGAACACCTGAATCGAACTATCGTCGTCACGGACGACTATAAGATCACGACCACCGATGGATCGAGTGAAATACTCTCCTGTTTCTTTGATGCAGTTCGCGTGACCAGCATAGACCCAGTATTGGCCGAATATCTTGTCCTTTTCCAGTTCGAAAACTTCAGGATCTGTGAAGTATCTGGCTGGTAGTGCATTCGACTTATCAGTGATATCCGGGCTTACAGCTTGCGTCTGGGCTTCGTTCCACTGTGTCATACATTACGATTATGGAGGTAGTTAACAAAAAGCGTTGGGCAGTGCTATACAGCACCATTATAAGCAATACCAAACCACATATTCTAGGTAACTGTGTCCAGATTTTCGTAGTATACTACGGACACGGATTGTCCGTCAACTGCCCCGCGTACGGTGGCACGGGGCTTGTCAGTGACCTCGTCCTCGAACCCTCTCGGGCGTGAGTAATCTCAACTCGGCGTCTTCGGTCCTGACTTCAGAGCGTATTGACTGATGCTCCTCCCACCCGGCGACTGATGACCGCGTAGGAGATACAGCTATGCGATATTCTTCGCCGCATTGTAATCTGCGTGATTCCGATTTCTGCACTGAACGCACTCAAAGTCTTCGCGATGACGGTTATCCTCGTGGACATAGCCACACTCAGCACACCGCTTCGACGTGTCCTTCGGATTCACCACATCCACGAACACGCCTTCGACTTCCGCCTTGTACTCCACGTACTTCTTCAGGGTGCTGAACGCCCTCACCGAATGCCATTCAGCGTCTCGCAAGTCCTCACGGATTCCGTCTAAGTCTTCGAACACGATCCCATCACAGTCGTGTTCAAGAGCTTCCTCAACGATACCGTTAGCGACCGAGTGCAGGACGTGTTTGACGTACCGGTCTTCGCGACCGCTCATCTGTTCGATGGTGCGGTGTGCTGACTGCGTCCCGGTCTGCTGGAGTCCCCTACGAGTTTTCTCGAACTCTCGACAAGTATAGTTCAGTTCACCAGCAGAGAAGAATCGTGCAGTGCTGGTGACGGCGGTTTGGTTAACGCCGAGGTCGACACCGAGAACCGTTCCGTTCTCAGTCGTCGCCTCTGACTTGTCTTCGTCGAGTTGTGGTTTGGGTTTTCGATACCCGAGATGGATGTAGTAATCTCCGTCGCGGTAATGAAGCGTACTCTCCGTGTACTCCTACCCGTCGTCTCGAAGGTACTCGTACTGGTATCCACGCTTTCGGGTAAAGCGAGTTCAGTGTGGACACGCGAGTGGTCTCTGAGCGTTGTGAGTGACACTCTTTCTTTGTCGGGGAAGACGGTCATGGTTCGGCGGTCGAACATCATTGACCGACTCATGCATTTCGGTTGTGACGCTTTCTTCCCTTTGATTAGACGCTCTTTGCATGACTTGATAGCTTCGGAGACACGGTGACACGCGAGGATAGCGTGTTAGCTTCCAAGCCCGGTTTGGTCTTGGAGTTTGTCTCGGGCGATGTCTTGGACATCGGGTTTGGTGTGACACTTGTTCCATGCAAGACTGCTGCCGAGGTTACAGCCGTCTCGCCATTCGTCGATAGTGTCGGAAAGGAGTTGCTCATCGCTGTCACTACGCACGTCAAGGCGTGTGACAACCGTGCGACGGTAGTACTCCTTGCCCGATGCTATATCTTCAATGTGCAGCTGTAGGATATAAAATTCTACTCTGAGTGTGGGCTTACCCCGCCTCCGGTGGGGCAGGGAATCCGCCTTGCTTACTGTTTGAAGCACAACCCGAGTCCATTTCCGAAGTAGTACACCTCAAGAATTGAGTGTTATACTGGAACGTAACCCGTGCCGAAGATAATACTTTTACTAACTTCTTGAAAAGAGGAATATTACTCAGAGCGTCGGGCTTCGCCCTTGTGTCTAGTGTGTAAAATCGGCCTTGAAGACGGGCGGTCTAAAATGCCCCTAAGTGGTCGTCCTGTGGTTCGTATAGTCCACCTCCCATTCTTATCTCGTGGATCTGATCTAGAGTCTGTTTGATTGATTGGCCACGTTCGTTCATTACCGCTGCGATGACACCGACAGGAACTCCATTTTCGTGGCGCTTTTCCAGTTGACGGATAATACCCTTGAGGTCCTGCGCTGTAACTCCAGTGTCTAGGTCTGTATCTGCGTGTTCTATTTCAACATCATGGCCTGTTACCCGGTGATGTCGGCGGTAAAAGTCGATGATTTCGTTTGGACTATCGGTCTGTCGTGTAACGTCACACTCTGGACAAGCAGCGACGTATGGTGCCTGATCTTGTGAGCTCATGGTGATGTGTATTGTGATGAGTTAGTATACCAAACCGGTCTCTATGTGTTCCCACGCCAAAGGGAGGGGAACACTAGTCACAAAGGACCTGTTAGGAGTTATATGATTCCTGCGCGAGCTGGTGGAATTTGTGGACAGTATGTTCGTTCGGCCCAAGTTGGGCTTGTGAAAGTGCACCCGTTCGAAGTCCCTCCCACTGGCGTTCAACTAGTTCGAAGTCCTCTTCTTGTAGTTGACGGCTTGTCCGGATAAATTCCTCTTCCTCCTCTGAGAGCTTCGGATCTGCGAAGTAGTAGTCTGCGATGAGCTGGAACCGGTTGGTGTCGATCGGGTCGATGATGTACGTGCCGTAGCCGTCGGCGGTACCGTACATGTTAACCGTGAAGTTCGGCCAGAAGTAGTGGAACTGGGCTTCATGCTCGTCGTGAATCCGTAGCTCATCTTCCACATCTTCATCATGAGTATAGTGGAGTACCCAATGATAATCATTGACCTCCAGCTCGGACTCGTTGAGTGAGATCCCTTTAATCCAGTCTTGGTGGTTCGCTTGACAATGGTCACACTCTGAATAGTTACTGCTGAACACCTTCCAGTTGCACTCGACCTCCGAGACGATACGATTTGCGTGTTCGTACTCGCCTAGCGGAAGCGATTCCAGACGGTCTTTCATCACGCCAGCCTGCTCGTCGAGCGGCATCGGATCGTCGCTCAAATTGACGAAGATGAGTGGTCCAATCGTGTCTACGTGTACATCGTTTAGAGCGTTCTCCTCAGAATCAAATTTCTGTACGTTTTCGTCCTCAAGCTCAGGATTTAGACCCGCTTCCTCGAAGCTCTTAGGCGTACTCTTGAGTTCTCCCTCGAGGTCATACGTCCACAGATGATATGGACACTTAATCCGACGGGCGTTTCCGGGGTCGGTCATGGGAGTGTCATCAACCATCTTTGAGCCACGATGGGCACAGACATTATCAAATGCTTTGACCTCTCCATCATGACCACGCACGATGATTAGTTGTCGCTCTCCAACTGTGCGGGTAAAGTACTGCCCTGCTTCTTTGATACAGTTCGCGTGACCAGCATAAACCCAGTACTGACCGAATATCTTGTCTTTTTCCAGTTCGAAAACGTCTGGATCAGTGAAGTACTTGGCTGGCAATGCGTTCGATTTCTCTGTGATATCTGCACTCACAGCTTCGGTTTGGGAATCATCCCACTGAGTCATACAAAGCTACCAATACACCAGCTATAAAAAATACTTCACCCGTAATAATGAACATCACTATAATACAGGACTGTATGGAGGATTCACTCTTCCACTTCAGGCCTGTTGAACAAGGCTGTCACACGATATTTACTTGTGACCTCTCACTGCTTGGAAAGGTATCTTCCGAACAAAGAACATCCTTTCTCCTGGTCTGGAACTTGGGTGCGGGATTTTGTCGAGCCGAGGCAGATGAAATCAGGACTCTCGAGTTAGATCCCGACTTCCAGAATGCCGAGCGTAGATACGTAAGTTCTTCTTTCCACACGCGCAACGTATTAAGCTATAATCGCCAATAAGTATTGTTTATAGACGAGTGACTCGTAGTTGGAATTAACAGCCTCTCTGAGTACTGTTTCGAATCCGGTCTGCAATTTCTTCTCGAGAGACTGCCTTATCGGGATTATGTGCCATTCTTCGCATCACGAGATCAATCAAATTCAGCTGTTCCAATAGTTCCCGTGTACGTTTCCGGTCGATATTCAGCTGCCGCTGCATGTCATACAATGTCATCGATGATTCAATTGCATCTGCTAACTTCTCGAGTGTGAGATTGTCTGGAAGACCAAACCCATCAGCGAGGAGTTGTTTATTCGAGACATTCTCTATCGGGTCCTCTTCTATTTGGTTCTTCTCTGAGTATGATTCAGTCGACGACGGTGTGTCCTTTGCTGATTTGTCTGAGATTGGTTGTTCAGGGCCGTTAGCAGTGTCGTCAAGCTCTTCTATGTGATCTTCAGATCTTTCTTCATCTGATGTTTGATATGATGCTGGCTCGTGAATCTCAGCATCTATCATGTACCGACGCACAGTCTCTGAGGCAACGTCAATCTCGAATTCTTCACTCATTGCAGTGAAGGTGCTGAAATTATCGTACAGACATTGAAGATACTGTGTATCCTCATATGGCGGGAGATTTTTGTTTCGCACAGTGTTGAGTTCGCTCTTGATCTTGTCTTGGTTGCTCGTCGTGTCCTCTGTCGCTACAGCGGTTCCATATTCATCGATGGCTCTCTCTTCGTCTGTCTCTGACTCATTGTCACCCATGTCGGTGTGCTCAATACTCTGATTGCTGGCTGCTGATGACGAACAAGAGTGGGACCTAGACAGCTCGGATTGTTCCTCATCTAATTCTTCCCCCAACATGAGTGTGAACGTCGATAGAATCGTTCCGTCATCAGTTACGCGCACATCACCCCTAGTAATTGAGGTGTTCTCTGGGATATACTCATCTAATTCTGGGAAAATCGCTGACGAGAACTCAACTTCTAACCCTCCATTATCGGAAATCGTTGCGGTCCGGAGTAATTCCTCAACACCCGATTCTGTATTCTGACAGATGGACACCGGGAGATCAAGCGTGACACTGAGCTTCGTCTCAGATTCTTGGGTAGGGGTCATCACTTCGACACGGTGAATCTTTCCACCGTCTGATTCGTATCGCTCAATAAACTGAGAGAGCTCTTCGAACGAGGTACTTACTCCCATGGTAGTGTCTTACAATTATATGCTATCCGTGGATAAGTGCATGTGAGGAATAGATAACCCATTTATAGCCTCTTTCTACATATGAGCAAGGCGAGTGCCACAAGGCTTGACCCCGAGGTGGTCCACAAACGAGCTACCTCCAAGCATACCACGTATTGAGTGACTCCTCACAAGATTTTTATTTTTGACCCTCTCTCACAGAAGGTACTACGGGACCAGCCGCGTGTAACCGTGGAAGAATATGCGTACAATGAGCGAAATATCAATCGTTACCAAAGAAGAATCGTTCGTCGAAACCGCTGAGAATGCACCATCTGGTGTACGGATACCTGTCGAAGTACGCCTTACAGTTTCGGACCCATTCGCCGCGTACCGCCGTGTTCGTGATAATGACAGCAATGGATTCTATTTGGAGACGACAGGTGGTCAGCCCGGTTGGGGGTACTTTGGCGTTGACCCTATCGAACGTCTTCAGGTGCATGCAAACGCTGTGTCCCGGTGTGGAGAGACTCCAGCAATTGGGGCGATAGATGCGTTACTTGAACGCGAGCAACTAATTCGTGGTGGCTGTGAAGTGCCATATCCATGTGGAGCATTCGGGTGGCTCTCTTATGATGTTGCGAGAGATCTTGAAGACATCTCCCAGGCGACTGATGAAAGACTCCCTCGTCTGCAATTGGGCGTCTTCGACCGCGTCGCTGCGTGGAAGGGCCCAGTTGATGATAAAGTGACGCTACATATAACCGCATCACCCATCGTTGATGATCCAGATGCTGCATATGCTAGAGGACGCAAAAGGGCACATTCGATGGCACGAATGGCGCTTCATGGCAATGGATGTGTGAGTACGCAACCGACAACTCACAATCAAACCACTTTCGAGAGCGAGTGTGGAAAGGATACATTTGCCGATCGTGTACGCACGGTACAGCAGTACATTCGGGATGGAGAAACATTTCAAGCGAACATCTCTCATAGACTAGTTGCACCTGCGGTAGCTCACCCAATTCACGTCTTTGACGCAGTCCGAGATGTGAACCCAGCCCCATATTCGGGATTGCTGGAATTTCCTGACATTGATATCGTAAGTGCGAGTCCTGAACTCTTGCTTGACGTTGAAGGGAACCAACTCTTCACAGAGCCGATTGCAGGTACTCGACCTCGTGGTCAAACGTGTGAGGAGGACTCGGAATTGGAAACTGAACTACTCAACGATGAGAAGGAACGAGCGGAGCACGCAATGCTTGTCGATTTGGAGCGCAACGATCTTGGCAAGGTGAGCGCGTACGGCACAGTCGATGTAACAGAGTATCGCAGAATTGATCGCTATTCGGAAGTCATGCACCTTGTCTCTCTTGTTCAGGGACACAAACGAGAGGAAGTTAGCATAGCTGACGCGGTGGCAGCAGTATTTCCTGGAGGGACCATTACCGGTGCACCAAAACCTCGCACGATGGAGATAATTGATGAGGTCGAAGCCACTAATCGAGGCCCATACACTGGGAGTATTGGAATTTTTGGATTTGATGACCAAGCAACATTAAACATCATAATTCGGACACTGGTCCGTTGCGATGATGAGTACCGTCTTCGCGTCGGTAGTGGCATCGTCCATGACTCGATCCCCGAGCAAGAATATGATGAAACCCTCAACAAGGCACGAGCTCTTCTAACTGCCGTTGACGAAGCCCTTGGTGAGCAGGTCTCATTCGCTGTCGAATCTGTGAGCACGGAGGTGGGAAATACAGAATGATTTTAATAATCGATAATTACGATTCGTTTGTGTACAACTTGGTCCAATATGTCGGCCAATTCGACCGTGTTGTGGTTCGACGCAACGACGAGATTAGTATCCCAGAAATTCGCACCTCCGATCCGGACGGTGTCATTGTTTCACCAGGACCGGGAACGCCTCAAGAGGCCGGCATCTCAATGAATATCTTCTCCGAAGCTGAGCTGCCGGTACTCGGCGTGTGTCTCGGTCATCAAGCCCTTTGTGCGGCTCACGGCACTTCGGTTGGGCACGCGCCCACGGTAGTACATGGGAAAACATCGGAGGTGGTTCACGAAGGGACTGACCTCTACGAGGGCGTTCCTGACCTATTTGAAGTCGGGAGATACCATTCACTCGCGATTGACGGCGATAACCTTCCCGAGGCACTAGTCGAGACGGCCTACACGAACGACGACCGAGAAATCGCGATGAGTGTTCGACACACTGAACGACCACACTTTGGCGTACAATTTCATCCTGAAAGTATTCTCACCGATGTTGGAAAGAGAGTCATCCAGAATTTCTGCACTTCTATTGTCCACAACAGAGGTCTGTAGACGACCACGGTGCGGTTGCTATGGCCTTCGCAGTACCCTCTATCTATACGATACCACCCCACGTGAAGAAGCGCCACAGGATAAGGATGGGTAGTGTATAGAATACCCGACTCAATCGGTTCACGTTACTATAGATGTTATTCTTAGAGCGAATGAAATTCAAACGAATGACCTAATTGTGGTATTTTCGAGTTGAGGATGGAAAGTCGGGTCGCTATAACTCGACGATGACTACTCACGCCTTCGCGAGTAGTGGAGATCACGACCCTAGGGTATCGCAAATTTGTTGGGACAGTTTGGACGCTCACACAGGAGGATACCCTATCTCCATGTTTATCGCATGTCAATCAGTCGTCCGCTGCGACTGCTTCTACGTCGCTAAGGTCCTGCCATTGTGTGACACCTGCTTCGGCGACCTCTTGATCCTGACTGACTTCGCCACCGGAAACACCGATTGCACCGACAACTTCACCATCTTGTTTGAGCGGATAGCCTCCACCGAATATAACAATCCGGCCCTCATCAGTGGTTTGCAAGCCATACAGTGAGTTGCCTGGTTCGGACGCCTCAGCTAGCTCGTGGGTCGGCATATCTAGTGCAGCTGATGTGTATGCTTTGTTCCGCGAGATGTTTACAGAGGCTAACCAAGCGCCATCCATCCGGTGCTGGGCAACAAGGTTACCTTCGCTATTTGCAACTGTGATGACCATCGGATTATCGATCTCTTCGGCTTTCTCTTCTGCTGCTTTGATCAGCTTAGTCGCTGTCTGCAGCGGGATGGAGTCTACCATGCCATGAGAACCAAGCGAATTCGGCGTTAAATAGGTTGTTATTCCCAGTCATCTACTTCGATATTACATTAAATATCATTCAGAAATCTATGTACGTAGACGGTCTAATCCCGTTCATTGTTGTCTCAGACTCAAAACTGTGGTTGAATGCTAAAGCATACACAGTCGCTATCACTCAAATACTTTTTTGGGTGATATTATCCGAGCCTATACTTATCATTCTTCTATAGCTTTAATTATACTTACTGTATTCTGAAGACGACCATTGGTACTACTAACAATATATCGATACGATGAATTACGGCATAACACTTCTATCATTGTTAAGCAACAACCCAATTGCAAATTCTATCTGTCTATTTGTTGTCTCATAATGCTCTGTCTCAGTGTGAGCGGTAATTATATTTGTAGTCAGTTAGCATCTTCCGGTGTCACATTATGAACGCAAACGATAGCTTGCCGGACCAAGCAGACACTGTCATTGTCGGGGCCGGCATCGTCGGATGCAATCTCGCGTACCAACTCACCGATCTTGGTCGAGATGATGTAGTTGTCGTCGATCAAGGGCCACTCCCGACTACTGGCGGCTCTTCCAGCCACGCGCCAGGAATCATGTTCCAGACTTCGGAGTCAAAGATTCTCACGAAGTTTGCTAACTACAGTCGCAAGCTGTACTCTGAACTGGAAGACGACACCGGTACCCAGGCCTATAACGAAGTTGGCGGGATCGAAGTCGCTCGTAGCGACGAACGAATGGACTACCTTCAGCGTCGCGTTGAGTGGGGGAAGTCTTGGGGTCTTCCGAACCCACAGCTACTTTCACCGGAAGAAGTCGAAGAGAAACTTCCATTAGTCGATAGCGACGTCATTCAGGGCGGTTACTACTCGCCAACTGATGGGCAGGTATCTGGTGTTGTGGCGTGTGCGGCTCTTGCCCGCGAAGCGATGGATCGAGGTGCCAAGTTTGTTCCGCACACCCGTACACACGACATCGATACTCAGGACGGCGAAGTCCAGTCAGTTCTCACCGAGAACGGGACCATCGAGTGCAACGAAGTCGTAATTGCGACGAATATCTGGGCACGACAGCTCGGTGAAAAACTCGACGTTCACCTGCCTGTGACCCCCGTCGAACACCAGTACACAATGACGGAGCCACTGGATGAGTTGGCCGACAACAGGATTGACGTCAGCGACCATCCTCTATACGAGAACTACAAAAGTGTCTCTGGCGACAAGACTGACCGTCTCCTTGCGGGACCGGACCGTCCTATCCTGCGTGACCAAGATAACGCGATGTACTTCCGGACGCATGGCGACTCCTACGGGATCGGCTCGTACAACCACGAACCGGTCGTTCCGGATCCGCAGGAACTCGGTGGTAACGACTCTGATGGCGAGCAAGGCTCGGTTCACGAGTTCACCGAGTATCATATGAACAACGCGACTCACCCGGACCGACCCGATAAAGCCCCGCGGCAGGCAAGTAACGAACTGCTCCCGGCGACAGAGGGGAAGGAACTCGAACACAAGTACAACGGGATGTTCGCCGAGTCTCCTAATGGTCTCCCAGTGATGGGCCCGGTCGAAGAACTCGAGGGACTCTGGACTGCAGCTGGTATCTGGGTCACACACGCTGGCGGTGCTGGAAAGGCACTTGCTGAATGGATGGAGCGTGGTGTCCCACGTCTTCCTGACGGTCCGATTGACCTCGCACATGCCGACGTCAACCGATTCGACGCTCACGAGGGAAGTTGGGAGTTCGCCCGAGACATCGGTGGTGAAGAGTATCGTATCGTCTACAATATTATGCATCCGAAGTGGGTTTGGACGGACCACCAACGCGACATCCGCCGTACCCCCATGTACCACAGCCACAAAGAGCTGGATGCCGAGTTGTGGGCAGAGGCTGGATGGGAAGAACCGCAGTGGTTCGAATCTAACGCTGACTTAGTGGCAAAGTACGGCGACCAGATTCCCGACCGCGAAGGCTGGGAGGGCAAATACTGGTCACCCATCGAGGGCGCGGAGACACTACATGTCCGCAATAAGGTCGGTCTCCACGATATGACCTCGTTCAACAAGATGGAGGTCCTTGGTGACAACGCGGGCGAGTTCATCCAGTACCTCTGTACGAACGGCATGGATCTTGAGGTGGGCGACGTTCGGTACACATTGATGTGCAATGAGGGGGGCGGCATCCGCGCCGATATCACCGTCACACGTGTCGACGACGACCGCTACCTCCTCCTGACGACTGGTCGTGAGGTCGGGAACAACCACGTCGCGTGGGTCCGCGAGCAATCTCCCGAGGACGTCATCGTGAACGATGTCACTTCGAACCTCGCAGCGATGGTGTGTACCGGTCCGAACGCCCGGAAAGTGCTCTCCAAGGTGACTGACGTAGACCTCTCTGATGAAGCGTTCCCGTTCTTCACGAGCCAACAGTTCTTCGTGAAGAACGTCCCTGTCACCGCGCTTCGGGTGTCCTACGCCGGCGAACTCGGGTGGGAACTATACACACCCTCTGAGTACGGGGAGACGCTCTGGGAGCACCTCATGGAGGCCGGTGAAGAGTACGACATTCGTCCGTACGGGAACGGTGCGCTGAACGCCCTGCGTATCGAGAAGGGATTCCGACTGTGGGGAGAAGATCTCCATACAGAACATAATCCCTACGAAGCGAATCTTGGATGGGCTGTCGACTTGGACACCGACTTCATTGGAAAGCAAGCAGTTGCCTCAGCAGCTGACGGAGACAACATCTCTCACAAGGTTGCCTGTGTGACCCTTGACGACGAGGATGTGGCTATCCTCGCAAATCGCCCGGTACTCGACGGTGATGAAACGATCGGCTATGCTCACAGTGCTGAGTATGGGTATACGGTCGGCGCCTGTGTCGTCTATACGTATCTCCCATCAGAGTATGCAGAACCTGGAATTGAACTCGAGATTCTATACGAAGGGGAGCGCTACGACGCTACTGTTCGCGAAGAACCGCTACTTGACTAACAGGAACGAGCATCCGAGTTAGTCTATCGGTCTTCCAAGACAATTTTTCATTAGAGAGCGTCACTTCCAGTTGATTGAAGACTACCTCCAGATATTTCCACACTCTGGCACCTTTTTGTCGATCTTAGGGACGTTTTCTCTACTTTGTTGTCGATATTTGTGCATGGCCGAAACATATATTTGGGGAAGATTTGTCTATTTATCTCATGACACAGGTCGATGATAGAATCCAGTATCCTCAAGGTTCAGTTGCATTGCTTATCGGAATGTGGTTGATGTGGTTGTTCGTGGGTGCCTATATTATTGTGCCAGCAAGTGTCCTGAGTCTTCTTATGACGGATTTCGGTATTGGTGAGACTGCGGCATCGTGGATACTTACTGCGCCACAAGTGTCAGCTGTACTCATTGGAATTCCTGTTGGAATCTACCTTGACCGGACGAACAATCGAGTGATGATGGCCGCAGCTATCGGCCTGATTCTCGTAGCGAGTATTTGGGGGTGGGTTGCAGGGATCAATAACGATTACTGGTCACTTTTCGTCTCCCGACTGCTGAGTGGCCTTGCAATCGTGACGATTTGGGTTGCGGGAACGAATATTCTTAGCAGTGCATTCCCGCCAGAAGCGCGCTCAACTGCAGTTTCCATCTATACAACAGGATATCCGTTAGGATACGCAATAGGGCAGTATGCAGGCCCACAAATTGCGACAGAATATGGGTGGCCAACAACGCTTCTTGTTTTCGGTAGCCTTGCTGTGACTACACTTCCTTTCATCATATTTGCCGGCCAAACCGTTACGGCCTCACCCGATGCTTCTCACACACCGACCCGATCTGACGTGTTTCGAGTCTTTCTTGATCGCAACGTCTGGGTGGTCTGTCTCGTCTCGTTTACAATCTACTCGTTATACATGGTCTTCAATAGTTGGATGCCGACCTACACATCGACGATGTTCGACCTCTCGCTTGCTAAAAGCGGGCTCTTTGTATCGCTCTTTCCAGCGACGGCGATTCTCTCGCGAACTGGCGGCGGTATCCTTTCTGACCGTGTGTTCAACCAACGGAAGCGACCAGTTCTGTTCGTGTCTTTCCTTACTACAACCATTGTTGTTCTGTATCTCAGCGGGGCTGACATTCCTTCGACCTTTCTCGTCGGCCTTGTCGCTGCCGGTCTGACTATCCAACTACAGATGGGAGTTATCTATACCTATGTTCAGAATTTCGTTGATGATAACGTCGTTGGGACCGCTGTAGCTGTTATTTCGGTTGTCGGCTGGCTCGGCGAATTCGTGTCACCCGTAATCACAGGGGCACTTATTGAGTGGACGGGCGAATATTCCTCAATATTCGTCTACACAGGTGTGCTTGGTGTTATTGGGACACTAGTAGCGCTGTTAGCTTCAGAGTGATCTCTTCTTGCGATAATATTGACGACAACCCGAAGGACGTCTCCTCGAATCGGACTATCTATGGAGGTTGAGATATTTGATGTGAGGTGCCATGACGTTGTGCCCATCTCTTTTGCATCTCTTCTCTAATATTTTACTTGAAGAGTTTCTCATAGCTTTACTCAAGTACTCTTAGTCGTCAGCATGTAGATTAATTAGCCCCAAAAGAGTCAGTAAGTGACGGCGCTGTGAGAGTGCTATCAGCGCCCTGAACAGAGAGAGCAGCGTTACCGTTTTTTCCAACGGTTCGCTGGTGTCTCTGTGCTTTGCGGTCACTCACCTCGACAATCATGACAACACGAATTGACGGAAACGAGATCGCAGATAGTGTCAAAAGTAATGTAGAATCGTGTGTTGAGACATTAGGCAAAGACGGTGTCAAACCGGGGTTAGCAACCGTACTAATGAGCGAGGATAGTGCAAGCGAAACGTACGTCTCAATGAAACAACAAGCCTGTGAGGCGGTCGGGATCGAGAGCTATCACTACGAGATTCCGGCAAACGCACCTGAAGAGACGCTACTGAAACGTATCAAAAGTCTGAATTCTAAACCAGAAATACATGGGATCCTCGTACAAATGCCTGTTCCGGACCATGTCAACGAGCAAGCTGTCTTGGAACAGATTGATCCAATAAAAGACGTTGACGGGTTTCATCCTGAGAATGTTGGACGTCTTACCATCGGTAACCCTCGCTTCAAACCCTGTACCCCCCATGGTGTGCAAAAACTCCTTAATGCGGTCAACGAGGAAACGGAGGGGAAAGATGTAGCTATCGTTGGTCGGTCAGACATCGTTGGAAAGCCGATGATGAACCTTCTTATTCAGAAAGCCAAAACTGGTAACGCAACAGTGACTGTTTGTCACTCTCGAACAGAGAATCTTGCAGAAAAGACTCGGAATGCGGATATCGTTATCGCTGCTGTTGGGGTCCCAGAGTTGATCGATGGGTCGATGCTTTCTAGCGGTACAGTAGTTATTGATGTTGGTGTCAACCGTGTTGAAGCAGACAATGAGAAGGGGTACGAATTGGTTGGTGACGTCGATTTTGACAGCGCAAAAACGAAGGCATCGGCTATTACTCCTGTTCCAGGGGGTGTGGGTCCGCTTACTATCTCGATGCTTCTCTATAATACGGTTAAGGCAGCGAGCTTGCAGGAGGGTGTACCAACCGAACTCTCCTGAGCCAAAGCGAACTTGAGCAGGTCTACAGGCAGTCGAAGCAGAGTCCCATGAGCCACTTAGCCCGTAGTATTTTACTTCACCTTTGACTGGTTGTTTGACCTATTCGATGCTAATCTCACCTGAATACTTCTCTCAGAGCGTCTAAATACAATCCAAATGATAGTTTGTGGTTCACATTGTTATCAAGGAGTCTTTCTCATGTGTTTCTTCTCTGCTTGGGATTTTGGGACGTCAAGTGATGGTGACTCACTTAAATGACCGTTGCACTTATACGAACAACAGATGGAGTGGTGAATGAGACATATGCACAGAGAGACTCACCCCTCTCAGACAGATACGGTAATTGTTGGTGCCGGGGCTGTGGGCTGTAGTGTCGCATATCACCTTACAGAGCTAGGTGCAGAGGATGTTACCATCATTGATCAAGGACCGCTCCCAGTCACCGGTGGGTCATCAACGCATGCACCAGGAATTATGTTCCAGACATCGCCGTCAAAGATACAGACCAAGACGGCTCATTATACAAGCCGACTACTGAAAGAGGCTGGAGCATACGACGAGGTGGGCGGCATAGAACTCGCCCGTTCGGAGAAACGAATGGATTTCCTTCAACGACGTGTTGAGTGGGCAAAATCATACGGACTCCCACAACCGGAACTGCTCGAACCCGAGGAAGTCACTGAGCACCTTCCGCTCGTTAACGAGGACGAAATCTTGGGTGGTTATTACTCTCCCACCGATGGACGAGTAGATAGCACGCAAGCCCTTGCGTGGTATATGCAGACGTCTTCGGCCGATTTCTTCGGTAATACTGAAGTGGTAGATATCGAGGTCTCGGGCGACGAAGTGCAGGCTGTTGTGACCAATCGGGGCCGCATTGAGTGCAATCGGTGTGTGCTTGCGACGAACAATTGGGCGTATCAGACTGGAAAGATGGCTGGTCTTGATCTTCCAATTGCGCCCGTCGAACACCAGTACGTGGTCACTGAACCGCTAGATGAACTCACTGGTTCCCGCAGACCACATGGCGAAGCAACCGCGGATTTAGAGATACCCGGTGACCAGGGAATAACCGAGGCAATGTCGCAGCCTCCAGATCGACCGGTCGGACGTGACCAGGATAACTCGCTCTACTTCCGGACGCATGGTGACGGATACGGCCTCGGTTCGTACAATCACGAATCTCTAGTCGTTGACCCCGATGAGATGGGGACTAATTCCGAAGAAAGCCAAGCGTCAGTTCATAGCTTCACCGAGAAACACTGGACGAAGCCGACCCATCCTAACCGAGAGAAATCAGCACAACAGGCGTTCAACGAACTACTTCCCGACACAGAAAACAAAGAGTTCCAAATCACCGAGAACGGGATTTTCGTTTATACGCCCGACGGAATGCCGGTTCTTGGCGAGACGCCGAAGGTCGACGGTCTGTGGACTGCATTAGCTATCTGGTGGACGCACTCAGGTGGCTACGGGAAGATTCTCGCCGAATGGATGGAAAACGGCGTCCCACGTCTTCCCTCGGGACCAGTCGACACAAGTGGAATCCATGTTGCTCGATTCGAGCCACATGCAGGAAGTAAGGACTACTTCATGGACCGAGGTGGCAAACGATACGAGCAAGTCTACAGTATCGTTGAGCCACGCTGGCAACCAGATAACCACCGGGGGATGCGAGTTAGCCCGTTCTACCAGCAACAACAAGAACTCGGCGCAGAGTTCTACCAGAGTGGTGGCTGGGAGAGTCCCCAGTGGTACGATTACAACGAGGATCTCGTCGAGAAATATGAAGATCAGATTCCTGATCAGGATGGCTGGCAAAGTGTCAACCGCTCTCCTATCGAAGCGGCTGAACACCTCCATACACGTGAGCACGTCTCCATGTTCGATATGACTACGTTCAGCTCGATCATGGTTGAGGGGCCGGATGCCGGTGAGTTCCTCCAACGAATCTGTAGCAACGGTATGGATCTCACGCCAGGAAAGGTCCGTTACACGACAATGCTAAACGAGGGCGGTACTATCATTGCTGACCTTACCGTTGTCTGTCTTGGCGAGAGCGAATACATGGTGACGACTGGTGGTGGCAACTCTCCGGGAATCCACGGTTCGTGGATTAAGCAACACGCACCAGACACTGTTTCGGTCACAGTTGAGGAATCCGCGAAATGTACCATCGGGCTTTGGGGACCTGACTCGCGACTCTTACTTCAGCGTGTCACCGATGCTGATGTCTCCAACGATGAGTTCTCGTACTTCAGTAGTAAGCGAATGTACGTCGGCGATGTGCCTGTCATCGCGCTCCGAGTTTCGTACGTTGGCGAGCTCGGTTGGGAACTCTGGGCACCGTCCGAGTACGGACAGA
This sequence comes from Halogranum amylolyticum, assembly GCF_900110465.1. GTDB lineage: Archaea > Halobacteriota > Halobacteria > Halobacteriales > Haloferacaceae > Halogranum > Halogranum amylolyticum. The sequence goes on along the minus strand of NZ_FODV01000015.1, from coordinate 33,398 downwards.
AGCTGTGGAATACCCTCTGGGAGGCCGGGCAAGATTTGAATATCAGACCGATGGGTGGCGGAGCGCTCGAGTCAATGCGTCTCGAGAAAGGCTTCCGACTCTGGGGAACAGATATCGATACTGACGTCAATCCGCTCGCTGCAGGGCTTCCTTTTGCAGTTGACCTTGAGACTGATTTCATCGGGAAAGAAGCCTTAGTTGAGGAGAAGGAGACCGGCCTTGACAAGCAGGTTGCTTGCCTTACCCTCGACAACTCAACGGACATCATGTTAAGTGGCCGTCCAATCCTGAAGAGCGGTGAGGCTGTCGGTTACGTACAAGCCGGAAACTATGGGTACAGTGTCGAGGAATCGATCGTCTATACGTACCTACCGGCAGAATTAGCCGAGACTGGGACTTCTGTTCAGGTCCAATGCGAAGGAGAATACTACGACGCCACGGTACGTGACGAACCTCTGTTTGACTCGGGTCGAAACAAGATTATCAGATAACGCTTATCAGTGGTGTAAATTCCATAGAAAAGTCACCATCGACGAGATCGAATCGACCACCAGAACAGCGTTACCACGGAGACATAATGAGCAAACCCCAAGAAGTTCTTATCGAGTACGAGGATATCGAACGAGCAAACGAACGATTAGACGACAAGACAGTAGTCAAGAGAACACCAGTCGAGCAAAGCACATCGCTTGGCGAATTTGTTGGCGGAGAAGTGTACCTAAAGATGGAGCATCTCCAATGGACAGGGTCGTTCAAGACAAGAGGTGCATACAATAAAATAAAGCAAGACGTCGAAGATGGAATTGAGGAGTTCGTTGCTGCTAGTGCGGGAAACCATGCACAAGGTGTAGCGCTTGCAGCTACAAAGTGTGGTGCAAACTCGACAATCGTGATGCCGAAGACCGCACCACAGGCGAAAGTAGATGCAACTCGCGACTACGGTGCAACTGTCGAGCTCGTTGGACAGGACTTCCAAGATGCGATGGAATACGCACAGAACCAAGCAACCCAAAACGACGATGCTGAGTTCGTCCACGCATACGACGATCGCGACATCGTTGCCGGGCAGGGTACTTTGGGCGTCGAAATGCATGAGGACTGCCCAGACGTCGATACGGTCGTTATCCCCATCGGTGGCGGGGGACTCATCAGTGGTATCTCGACAGCTCTCAAGCAACTGTCGCCAGAAACGCGTATTGTCGGCGTTCAGGCGGTTGGAGCTGAAACCGTCCACGAAAGCCTTGATAAAGGCGTTCCTGTGACGCTTGACGAGGTCGACACTATAGCTGACGGTATCGCAACTGGCGGGATCTCGTCGCTCACCCTCAATCTTATCGAGGAGCACGTTGACGAGGTTGTTACTGTTACCGACTCAGAAATCTCGCGTGCAATTCTTTTACTGCTAGAGCGAGCAAAGCAAGTTGTCGAGGGCGCTGCGGCAGCGTCTGTCGCAGCCATCCTCAGTGATGATCTTGACGTACGTGATGAGACGGTCATGCCACTACTCTGTGGCGGTAATCTCGACATGACCATGCTTCAGACAGTCCTAATTCACGCACTGACAGAACGCGAACAACTTCTGCAATTGCGTGTACGAATCGAGGATACTGTAGGGAAGATGAATGAGGTCTCTGGTGTAATTGCTAACCACGGTGCAAATATCCGCACCGTCCGGCATGATCGGTCAGTGGATGATCTGACCATCGGTGAAGCGTATCTCGTGTTTGAGGTCGAAACCAGCGGCACGGAACATGCGCGGTCAATTGTTGAGTCTATTCGAGCCGAAGGATACGATGTCGAAGAAATGAACCGAAAGTGAGCATAGCAAGGATAAATGTGATGAAGACAACGGGCGGTGATCCCCCGTCTCAAACAACAAGTGAGATAGGAGTGTCCATAAGTCCACAACGGCTTGTTCACTGAAGCGCCGCACACCGCCCATTCTTTGGTCGTCCCCGCAGTTTGACCGCCACAAAATGCGTTCCCTCGCGTTCGTACCTGTATTCGAGTGACGAGATGGATATTCGTCCCATGGCAGACGCAGTGTTGCAGTTTTTCGCCGATGACTTCATCATTACCCTCATGTTCTGATCTTCGACCGCAACAGGGCCATACTCCCGGGCGTCGTAATACGATCGCGCATGGGAGGGCACGTCGCTTCCCTCGGCGGTCAGCGTGAAACTCCGTTCTCCGCCGCTGCTTCTCGGTTATTCGATCCGTCTTACTTCCGTGAATGCAGTCGATACACCCGATTCCTCTCTTAGAAAGATATGGTTCGTAAGTGTGTGATTACTGGGAACACGGTTGATGTTATCGATATCAGGCTGGACAGTAGACTTTATCATGACAGACTCGGGAGTATTTGTGCGACCACCGAATGTTTATTACTGATAGTGTAGGACATGTTTGGTAGGAGCATGGTCAGAGAATGCGTCACAGGCGAGACGACAGGGCATAGGAATTGTGTCCAGCAAAACCCGAGCCCTACGAAATGTAGCTCCGATTGACGAATTCCTGACGGCTCTCACGAACCTACGCACTCATCACGATAAATGAGTATAAAAACTAAACGAGTGATTACGCACGAACCAATTGTGAGGACACAATGATAACACACAACCTGGACTACACGAAATCGGTAGCGAATCCAAGACGGAGAAAGTAGATGGCTGATTCCGAAAAAACCACTGGCGAGATGTCCGACGGCCTTCAAGTAGAGCTGTTTCATCCCGATTCCGACCGCAAACCCGGGGACACGAACCTACAGGGGTATGGCTTCGATATCCATCCCATTGTGTTCCCCGTCGCGCTGGTCATCATTGCATTGTTCGTCGCGGTGACCCTCTTACTCGGAGGCGAAGTCTCATCGTTTTATACAGCTATTTTCAACGGTATCAACACATATTTCGGCTGGTTTTACATCGCTGTAGTGAATATCTTCATCATCGTTGTCCTCTATTTCGCAGTGAGTAAGTACGGGCAGATTAGGATCGGTGGCGTCGAGGCGGAAAAAGAGTTTAGCACCTTCTCTTGGATGGCAATGCTGTTCAGCGCTGGGATGGGTATCGGTCTAATGTTCTTCAGTGTGGCCGAGCCGATGTATTACTTCGATAGTATCCCGCCGTTTTTCGCCGGCAGCGCGACGTCGAATACGGCTGCGGCGGCGGGTCCCGCCTTCGCCCAAACGTTCTTCCACTGGGGTCTTCACCCGTGGGCTACCTACGCGCTTGTGGGTCTCGGGCTGGCGTTTTTCTCGTTCAACCGCGGACTCCCGTTGACGTTCCGGTCAATCTTCTGGCCGCTGTTAGGCGAGCGCATCTACAGCTGGCCGGGCCACCTTATCGACCTCGTGTCGGTGTTCGCCACGCTGTTTGGCCTCTCGACCTCACTCGGACTGGGAGTCAAACAAATCAACACCGGCCTCAACATCGTGGGGAAGGAACTGCTCGGGATCGGTATCCCGGTCGGGACCTTCCCACAGGTCGCGCTTATCGCCGTCATCACGCTCATCGCGACGGCTTCCGTGGCAGCAGGTCTCGACAACGGCGTGAAACGTTTGAGTACCATCAACGTCTATTTCATGTTCCTCATGCTCGGGTTCTTGCTCCTCGTCGGCCCGACACTCTACATCCTCAGTGGTCTCGTCAACGGTCTCGGTGTATACTTCATCAGCCTGCCAAGTCTGAGTTTCTTCACCGGGGCGTTCGCAGGCAAATCCGCAAAGACCTTCCTCGGGTCGTGGACCATCTTCTACTGGGGCTGGTGGATTTCGTGGGCACCGTTCGTCGGAATGTTCATCGCACGCATCTCGAAGGGTCGGACCATCCGCGAGTTCGTCCTCGGGGTGCTCATCCTTCCGTCGGCGTTTTCGTTCATGTGGCTCTCGACGTTCGGCGGGAGCGCGCTGTCGGCCCAGCTCGCCGGTGGTGGCATTCTCGCGGCACTCTCAAATCAGGGACAGACCATCGCAATGTTCTCGATGCTGTCACAATACCCTCTCAGTGCCCTATCGTCGACTCTCGCCACAACCCTCGTGGTGACCTTCTTCGTCACCTCCTCGGACTCTGGATCGCTGGTGGTTGACCACCTAACCTCCGGTGGAAAGCACGACGCACCGAGGGTCCAGCGCATCTTCTGGGCGCTCATCCAGGGCAGCATCGCGGCGCTGTTGCTGATCGGCGGCGGTCTCGGTGCGTTGCAGACTGCCGCGGTCACCACCGGTCTGCCCTTTGCGATCATCCTGCTGTTAATGTGTTATACCGTTTATCTCGGGCTTAAAAACGAATATGAGATCCTCGAATCCGAGGAGTTCAGGGACCACATCCAGGAAGTAAGCGATAGCGAGGACATCGCGGTGACTTCCGCTGGCGGCGACGTCGTGACGAATATCTCAAGGGGGGAAGAGGTGGCCGACGACTGAATTCGGTATCGTTTCAGTGCAATGCTTCGAGAATTGCGCAGATTTTCCGACGTGTTATTTGTATTGGACATCGTCGTACTATGTCGTGGTGACGACCTCAATTAATTACGATGAGTGAGGTACCGCACGCGCCGCTTTGACGCACTCAAGCGGACCAGTCACCACGTGGCCGAACCGCTCGGAGCCGACGACCCCGGAAACATCCAACTGTAGATACCTGAAGCCGAGCTACCACAGCCGATGGTGACATCGGCTGGGCGAAAGGATCACCCGTCGCGGAGAAATGCTCGAACTGTACGAGCGAGCTCCACCAATCCCTACCAAGGGACGCCATCAACTGCCTCCTGTGTGTAGGTGATTTGCCCGCTGAGCAGTTCCTCGGTCGAGAATGTTTCGCTTTCGGTGTCCCGTATGCAGAACCCGAGTGCACCACAAAATCCAACATTCAAACGCGCGGTTGACGTGCGGGGGGCGGACGACGCGTGAGTCGTTTCGGTACTACTGGGAACTCAAGTATTTTTGACCCAGTGGCATCGACCACACCGTCACGCGCTTCATAAATCCCAACGAAAAAGCCGCGATGTCAGTGTTCTGATGGTGCTCTAAGGAGGTCATTTCAGCCTTGATACGATGGGATCGGTTTTGACAGTGGGTTTTACGGTGACGAATTCGTAGGAGAACTGATGAACGCTATACCTCTGGTGCTGGCGATCGTGGCTGTCGGACTGATAGTGACTGGAGCGTTACTCATGACCTCGGGAGATTTCGGTATCGCCGGTGGTCTGTTTCTGAGCGCGAGCATCTTGATCTACGTGCGGGAGCGATGGACGTGAGTCGATACGCGTTCTCTCGACTCGTTGGCGGCTGACCGCGACGCTAACATCGATTGCCGGCGTGAGGTCTTCGCTCAGGATGGCGGCGACCGACACCGCACCCGTGCCCTCACGACCTGTATCGTGTGCTCACAGAGGAAGACTGCCCGGGCGATCTCGCTTCGGTGTCTGTGACAACTTCATCGACGTGTTCTTCGATCAGTGAGAGTGTGAGTTCCGAAATCCCGTCGGAGGCGATGCCATCAGCGATGGTGTTGACGGAGTCGATTGTGAGAGGGATGCATTTGTTAAGGCTCTCGGAGACAGTTGCGGTTCCTTGGGCTAGACATCGTCGACGTACGTGTTGGCCGAGAGGTGGCTGTACGCCGTCGCGATCCCCGAGATGAGACTGCCGCCGCCGACGGGGACCTCCACGGTGTTCACGTCACAGTTCTCGCACATCTCGACGCCAAGTACCTTGCCCGCAACGGTGGCCGGGTCGCCGGAAGCGTGGACGAATGCGGATGCGTCGTCCTCGACGAGTCCTGAGCGTGGGTCAGCGCTTTCTAGAAATCTTGGTCGGCGTGGTCAACTCATGCGCCGTACTCGCGGGTGGCATTCACCTTCGGCCTGCGGGGGCGCCTTAGACATCACGATGATCGAGTCCACGCCTCTTTTATCTCGGAGATAGAATGGAAGTCTGCTAACAAGCCCCCGACTCAGCCGTGGGTAGCTACTCGCTGTAAATCGGGAGTTCCTCGCAGAGATCCTCTACAGTTGATGTTACGCGGTCTTGGATGGTTTGATTGTCTGGGTTCTCCAGAATCTCTACGATGAGTTCAGCGACGGTTTCCATCTCGTCTTCTTTGAATCCTCGGGTGGTGAGAGCGGGCGTCCCCACACGGATTCCACTTGTGACCATTGGTGATCGAGTCTCTCCCGGTACCGTGTTTTTATTGACTATAATTCCGACGTCACTGAGTAATGATTCTGCCTGCTTGCCAGTGATATCCGGATGTGATTCGCGAAGATCCACGAGCAGGAGATGCTTATCGGTCCCACCACTAACGAGTGATAGCCCCCGCGTTTCAAACACATTTGCAAGCGTTTTCGCATTTGCAAGCACTTGCTCTGCATATGCCTCGAACTCGTCGGTCAGAGCTTCTGCAAACCCTGCAGCTTTGCCGGCGACGTTATGCATCAGCGGTCCTCCCTGTGCACCGGGGAACACTGCAGAGTCAATGTCGTCTGCGTATTGCTGATCACACATGATTAGCCCGCCGCGGCCGGCACGGATTGTTTTGTGTGTACTCCCAGTGACGAAGTCTGCATGGTTGATTGGCGAGGAGTGGACATCGGCTGCGATAAGCCCCGTTACGTGAGCAATGTCAGCGAGGTGATATGAGTCGGTGTCGTCTGCAATCTCGCCGATCCGCTCGTACCTGAACTCTCGTGGGTATGCAGATGACCCACTGACGATCATGTCCGGGTCAAATTCGTTTGCCATCTCCTCCAAGTCGTCGTAGTCGATGTAGCCCGTTTCAGGGTCGACTTCGTACTGCTCGACGTCGTAGAGTTGACCTGAGAAATTAACATTGTGACCGTGCGAGAGGTGCCCCCCGTGTGACAGCGATAGAGACAGAATCTTGTCGCCTGGTTCGAGGGCCGCGAAATATACAGCCATGTTGGCCTGTGTTCCGCTATGGGGCTGTACGTTGACGTGATCGGCTCCGAAGAGTTCCTTCGCATAATCGATTCCCAGCTGTTCAACGGTGTCGACGTGTTGGCACCCACCGTAGTACCGATTACCAGGGTATCCTTCTGCGTATTTGTTTGTAAGAACACTTCCTTGAGCTTCGAGAACGGCTTCCGAAACGTGATTCTCTGAGGCAATCATCCCCAACGTGGATTCCTGACGTTCACGTTCGCGTTCGGTGGCTTCAGACACGCTCGGAGCTATCTGATCGAGTGGCTGCTGAAACGCCATATTCCTACCATGTACATCGGCTGTAAGTATCTTACGTGCATCAACGTCTATCCCACAATAGATACGAATCTTAACATGACGTGGTGTGAGTGCCAACGCGGAGGTGGGTTTAAGACGCATCAATGAAAATGCCGGGTTGTGAAGCGTACTATTAGCACTACCGACGCACCGGCAGCGGTTGGCGCATACAGTCAAGCAGCGACGGACGGTAACATCATCCTCACCGCCGGACAGCTCCCCCTTACGACAGAGGGCGAGCTTCTTGATGGTGCTCCGGTTGGTGAACAGACGAGACAGTGTCTCGAGAATGTCGAGGCAATCCTCGAGTCGGAGGGAGTATCGCTAGGAGACGCACTCAAAATGACTGTATTTTTGGATGATATCGATGATTTCGAGGAATTCAACGAGGTTTACAGTGGCTTCTTCGATGACGAACCACCAGCTCGAAGCGCAGTTGAAGTCGGGAATGTTCCTAAAGGAGCAGCGATCGAGATCGAAGCGATAGCGACAACCGAGTGAAGTAACCCACCCTACTCCGCGACTAACGTCACCTCGTCGACGGTGGGGCTTCTTGCTTCCATGCCGCACTCTGCAGGAATCGCCTCTTGACATCTTCCTGCGCGTAAAGACGCAGGAATCCCGAGCGGTGGGAGTTTCAGCTTCGCAACCACGACTCCGCCACATTCCGGGGATCTATTTCACCCAGCCGTCGTGGTTGCTGGCTGACTGGCGGTGCCAACCCGCTGTTACTCTTCTCCTCGGTATCGTTGCCGTTCGTGGTTGTTTTTGCCTGACGAATGGTGAGCCAACGTCAGCAGACTCGGAGGTATCTCGATGCTTGCCCAACTGACGGGCACGGGACGAACCCTTCGAGGAGTCACGTTCACCGCGTCGACGTTTCGGATATTGTCTCATCGGGTGGCGGATTGACCGCCTCTGAAGGTCGTTCGGAATCCGCTCCGTTCCGACCTGACCTTCCTCTCCTGGAAGAGCGTCTGACAGTTGAGCGTGCGGATTACGAAACTCACGCCGCGCCATCAACGGCGGAACATGTCTCTATAGACGGCTGTATCCTCCGCCTGAAGGCAGAGGTAATAGCTTGTCACTCTATAATCTCGAACGAGTCGTTCTGGTTACTGTAGCCGTATCTCTTCGGCCCGTTCAGTTGCAAGGTCGGCTATCTCGTCGATACTGCTGTCGGAACGATCTGCGAGCACTCGGAGCATCATCCCTAATTGGATGGCCGCCGTCTCACGTAATTCGGCAGCCTCCCCAGTGTCGTTGCCGAAATAGTACTCGTGTCGTCCGTCTTCGTGGATAAGACCAGTATACACCGAAATCAGTTCGTCCTCACAGACCGCTTCAGCTGTCTCTTCTCTGAGTTCCTCGAAGTGTGGATCTGCCATCATTACAATCCATAGTACAAGGGTCCCTAACGTCTTTGATGGGATCAATATCCACACGTCGTATCTTGATGGAAACCTGTGACGGCACGAACAAAACTTGAATCACCGTTCTGGCGGATACATGCTGAGCGCCCCATACCCTTCTGGTAGAAAGTCTGTGCTCCGTCTGAGCACCGCACTCGTTGAATGAATTTTTTAACCCTTCCGTACATTGTCAGTCTCGTTAATGAATGCCGCAGGAGCAGTTGGTCGTTCACCAGTAATACGTATCTCGACAGACGTGACAACAGAGCGTGGCGAACGGGTATATGCCACCGCGCGCAACGCCGCTGACTCCATCCCTGTCGTGCGAACGGGACCGACCGGGATCACCGAGTACGATCCGCTCGTACTCACGACTAGCGAAGGGTCAACGGCGTTTTTTATTTCACCTATGACGTCAACGGTTCGTGATATCATTGCCAAGTTCGAGGCCGGTCACCTCCCAACTGACGATGCTGACTTCGTTGTTGAGCATGACCCAGGAGCGAGTTCTTTACCAGTACCGGCCGATGGTCTGCTAGCGGCTGGACAAAGAAGCGTACTCGGTCCCTGTGGGTGGGCTGATCCACTTGACCCAACAGAGTACACACTTTACTCGACTGAGCGAGAAGCAAGCGCCCTTTCAGACGTTGACCTTCTCGGACGAGGTAGAGGTGATGCTGCGACAGATGAACCAGTCGCTGACGTTTGGCAGCACGCCCGTGGGGCGGATGGTGATTCCATAGTCGTGATGAATGCTAACGATGCTGACTCCCGGTCACAGGTGGACCAAACGGTACTTGCCGGTGCACCAATGTCCGTTCTCGACGGGGTTGCAGCTGTTGCCGAGTTCGTTGGTGCCGAAGATGCGGTTCTCTACCTGAACGAGAGCGATGTTGAACTCCAACGGCGTCTTGGCGAGGCGGTCGAAGCTGCTGAGGGCAAATTACCGATAGTCCCCGAACTTGTCGTCGGCCCTGATGAATACCGTGCTGGCGAGCCGACAGCCGCACTGGAGGCGATGGAGGGGGCAGACAGAATCGAACCACGTATACGACCACCGCCACCCGCCGAGTATGGACTCTACGGCCGGCCAACCGTTATTCACACACCTCGAACGTTTGCGCAGGTCCACCGTGCGCTTCGTGACCCCCAGTGTTTCGAAACGGACACGGCTGACCCGGGGACGCGGCTGCTCACCGTCACTGGCGACGTGGTGTCCCCTGCAGTACTCGAACTTGGGCCCGAGGCGGATCTTTCAGTCGTTCGGGACGCCGTACAGCTGGATGGGTCGTTCAAGATGGCCTGCGTGGGTGGCGTTTTCGGCGGCATTACCTGTACTCTGACCGTCGCACCGACTGCACAATCGTTGACTAAGGCCGGCCTCGGCACAGATGGCGTCGTTGAATTGTTGAATGAGGAGTCCTGTGCAGTCGCGAACGCCGGTGAACGGGCTCGTTTCGCGTCAGAAGCGAACAGTGGCCGTTGTGTCCCTGGCCGAGAGGGAACGAAACAGCTCACCGAACTACTGCGTGAGATCTATCGAGGTTCGTTTGATGGGGAGAAGATACGTGAACTCGGTCGAGTCATGACTCGGTCAAGTAATTGCCAGATCGGTGCACATGCACCTCGCCCAGTGATAACAGCGATAGATGCATTCGAATCGGAGTTCGAAGCACACGTCGATGGCCACTGTCCAAGTGGCACCTGTACTGAAAAACTATGAGCACTGATGATTCACTTCCAGGCGTACCAGATCTCGACAATCCACGACACCAAACACCGGTCACGACGGAGTTCGAGACCGGCACTGCAAACGATCCCCCGAACATCGGCACTGATGTCGAGGACCCGACGACGCTAACAGTCAACGGAACGCAGATTACTGTTCCTCCCGGCTCGACCATCATCGACGCTATGCAGGCGATTGATGACGAGATGGTGACCGTCGACACAGGCTCCGACGGCGTCGAGAACAACGCCGACGTTCCGGCCCTCTGTTACTACGATCGGGAGGGAGATGCGAGCGACGAAATCGGGCCTCGAAGTGAATGTCGCACCTGCATGGTCGAGACAGACGAACACGGGCTTGTTCCCTCTTGCTCGTTCCCAGCCTTGGACGGTCTGACGGTCGAAACAGATACGTCAGCCGCCGAAGAGAGTCGGAGTGTCAATTTTGACCTCGTCCTCTCGAATCACAATCTGCGGTGTACGACTTGCAACGGGAATGGGCGTTGTGAGCTGCAAGACACTGCCATCACCGAAGGTGTTGACCATCCGCGATACGGTGTCTTCGACGAGCGCGATGAGTACGAACCTCTTGACGACAGCTCGTCGTTCATCCAAATCGACCGCAACAAATGTATTCTCTGTAATCGGTGTGTCGAGGGATGCAACGACGTCCAGGTTGAGGGGGTCCTTCGTATCGAGGGGTACGGTGAGGATACCCGAATTGGATTCCAATCCAACGCCGAGACGATGGCCGACTCCAACTGCGTCTCTTGTGGTCACTGTGCCACGGTCTGCCCGACTGGTGCATTGACAGAGAAGGATATCGACGGTGCCGCAACGCTCCCTCTCCCTGGATTCACCCAACGTAACTCCATTGGAACGGTTATTGAACACAAGGAAACCGAGACGCTCGATGACACGTCCGCGCCAAACCGCTCGCCTGACCCCGGTGAAATGAGCAGTGTCGGCACCACCCCAAAGGCGGGTCCGGCAGACCGAAGCGGCGTCGCTCGCTTTATGACTCGGAGTAAGCGCGGCGCGGCGGGTCTCGTCAACGAGTACGGTCGCAAAGCGATGTTGGCCGGAGAACACACTGCAGAGAACATTGCGGCCCAGGTGTTGCCCGAAGGCCGACTGTTCGACATTGCATCGACCGTGAGTGACTACCGGCTGAACAACATCGACAAAGAGGAGACGACATGCGGGTTCTGTGCGGTCGGGTGTCGGTTCGAGATGTGGGGTAAGGATGGTGACGCTTTGGGCGTCCAACCCGTCGAAGACCCCCAGAAGGCACCCGCAAACAACTTCTCAACCTGCGTGAAAGGGAAATTCGGCCACGAGTTTGCAAACAGCGGCGAACGATTGACGGAACCGCTGGTCCGTAACGAAGACGGACAGTTCGAAAGGACATCTTGGGACGAGGCACTCGAGTACGTCGCCAGCAAACTACGTGCAATCCAAGACGAACACGGAATCGATGCGGTCAGCTGTCTTGCGTCGTCGAAAGGAAGCAACGAGGAAGCGTATCTCGTACAGAAGTTTGCCCGTCAAGTACTCGGGACGAAAAACATAGACAACTGTGCTCGGCTCTGTCACTCGTCGACAGTAGCAGCATTGCAACAGACGCTTGGGTATGGTGCTATGACCAACCGGATCAACGAAGACATCGGAGAGGCCGACGCCTACCTTATCACCGGATCGAATACGACCGAGTCCCATCCAGTGCTCGCGACCCGCATCAAGCAAAATCTCCGAGAAGGGGCTGACCTGATCGTCTTCGACCCCAGAGAAGTCGATATCGCCAAGCATGCCGACCAATACACCCGAACTGAACCCGGTTACGACGTAGCTTGGCTCAATGGACTCATTCGATACATCATCGAGAACGACCTTCACGATCAGACGTTCATCGAACGCAACACGAAAGGATTCGAAGAAGTCAAACGAAAGGTACAGGCGTTTACACCGGCGAAGGTCGAGGAGCTAGCCGGTGTCCCTCCAGCAGAGCTGAAATCAGCAGCAGAGATGCTCGCTAATGCCGAGAACATCGTCTTCGGTTGGGCGATGGGGATGACCCAGTCCAGCCACGGCACACAGAATCTCCTTGCGATGGCTAACCTCGCCCTCACGCTTGGACAGGTTGGCAAACCTGGAGCCGGACTTTCGCCCTTCCGAGGACAGAACAACGTTCAGGGTGGGGGTGGTGACATGGGAACACTCCCAGGTAGTCTTCCGGGGTATCAAGATCCGGCAGACGACAAGGTCGGTGAGAAATTTGCGAAAGAATGGGGTGAACGCCCGCCTGAGCAGCCGGGTCTCAAAGTGCCGGAGATGCTCTCGGAAGCTCACGAGGGTAATTTGCGGGGAATGTACATCGTCGGAGAAAACCCTGCACTCTCTGAACCCGATATCCAGCATGCCGAGGCAGCACTAGAGAAGCTAGACTTCCTCGTCGTACAGGATATCTTCATGACAGAGACAGCAGAGTACGCAGACGTAATTCTGCCTGCAGCGACATCACCGGAAAAACATGGCACGTTTACTAACACTGAGCGCCGTATTCAACGGGTTCGACCAACCGCGGAGCCCCCGGGCCGAGCACGTCAAGACTGGGAGATTACTCAGGAATTAGCTACCCGGCTTGGCTACGATTGGGACTATAACCATCCACAAGAAATTATGAATGAAATCAGCAATCTGACTCCAATCTACGGCGGTGTCAGCTATGATCGTCTCGAAGCGGGCGACGAGCACGGCCTCCAGTGGCCTTGCTGGGATGAAGACCATCCTGGGACACCGTATCTCTATGATTATGAAGACGGGGAGTTCAATTTCGAGGACGGTCTTGCACGCTTTGTGCCCGCGGATGGAGGACATCCCGGTGAGCTGCCCGATGAAGAGTATCCGCTCACACTCACTTCTGGACGGGTACTCTATCACTGGCATACTGGCCAGATCACCCGGCGTGTCGAAGGTCTCATGAGTCACGTTGGGGAGAGCTTTGTCGAAATTCATCCGTCGACGGCCGAGAAAATTGGTGTCGATGACAACGATTACGTCCGAGTTGAATCCCGCCGCGGAGATATCGTCGTCAAGGCATTGGTGACCGACCGGGTCGGTGCAGGAACGCTTTTCATCCCGATGCACTTTGCAGCCGGCGCCGTCAACAAGTTGACGCAGGAAACCTTCGATCCACAAGCCGGTATCCCTGAGTATAAGGTGTCCAGCGTCCGCGTCGAACCACTCGGACCAGATACTGACGCGGAGGTACTACAGACACCTGATACCGGAGCTTATAGCAACGACGAATCTGGCGTCAGAGACAATTGACGGCGCCGCGGGCCTGTTTCAATTCGCGGCAGGCCCCGTTGGAGTATTCTTAATTGTCTATCCGGTCTGTATGTCTGAATGGCCACGAACCACATTATTATTGACCTTTTGTGTTTTGTGAACCACTGATTCCAGTTCCCCACATTAGAGAGTAACCTGATGAGAATAACAGTTCTATATTTGTTAATCTACAAGGCTCATAGTAGCTACTCGGGTGGGCAGCGGCGGTTTTATTTGGCTATTTCACCACCCACTACTGAATGAGTCCACAGAACCAGCAACCACCTCACCGAAACGACGCTCCATTCAACGAATCTCCGGATTGCTCGACAGAAATTGACAGAGAGAAAGCACAACAAGGTGTCAAACTACTGCTTGAGGCCGTCGGGAAGGACCCAGACGAAGCAGGCGTTCGAGAGACTTGGCATCGTCGTGTTCCAGAGATGTTCGAAACACTGACTGAAGGGATGCGGACAGCGGAGAAGCCGACGATGCGCACGTTCGACGCTCACACCGACGGACTTGTGGTCAAGACGGGAATACCTGTGTATAGTCTCTGTGAACATCACATACTCCCCTTTTATGGACATGCCCACGTAGCGTATCAACCCGGTGATGAGATGGTTGGGCTGTCGAAGCTAGTTCGGTACGTGCGTTGGCAATCACGTCGCCTGACAACACAGGAGGAGTTGACGCGGGACATCGTCAACGGTCTCGCTACCGAACTAGAGTCAGACAGTGTCACTGCTGAACTCACTGCAATGCATATGTGTGAAGCGATGCGCGGTGTCGAGACGGTAACCACGACCACAACCAGGGAATCAGTGGGTAACCTCTGTCAAGAAGACCACCAACAGTTTCGAGACGCGGTTCGTAGAGAACGCGACTGTCTCGGTGGAACCATCTGATCTGTTTTCTTGTGAGGCAATTATACCCTAACTTGTCGCTTCGTGGTGTGCTGAGTGCGTCCTTGCCCAACACTTCATGTCATCAAGAAACGCGGTATCTGGTCACACAATTAAAAACCATTGTATATACACACGAATTGTTTTGCAATTCACAGGCGGACGGTAATATGATGCAGATGATGACCGATTACACCGAAACTGGGCTGATAGTATGACGGACGAATTCACCGAAATAACGGTTGTCGGCGATGATAACACGGGTATTATCGCTGAAATCACCTCGTCTCTCTTTGAGCGCGGTATCAACATCAAGGACCTCGATCAGGCTGTCCGGGAGGGAACTTTCCGGATGACGATGCATGTTGACGCCTCAGAGATGGTCACTACTCAAGAAAAACTTCGAACTGATCTTACCAAGCTCGGCGATGAGTTCGATGTTGATGTGCAAGTTCGATACCCAACAACAAGCACGAGGCAGTCAATTGCTGTCCTCGTGACAAAGGAGAGCCACTGCCTCGAAGCACTCCTTGAAGAATGGGATTGTGGCGCTCTCGGTGCAGATATCGAGGTTGTTATTGGAAACCACAGTAAGCTAGAACCGCTTGCAGCCGAGTACGGTGTTCCCTTCCACGACATCGGTGATGAGTCGGGAGTTCCTGACGAAGATGAACTACTGGATCGATTAGCTGAGTATGATATCGATCTAGTTACCTTGGCCCGTTACATTCGTATTCTGTCTCCAGAGGTAGTCTTCCGGTATGAGGACCGGATCATCAACGTCCATCCAAGTCTCCTTCCCTCGTTCCCGGGTGCTTCTGCCTACATGCAAGCTATCGAAGAGGGTGTTCGTATTGCCGGCGTCACGGCTCATTATGTGACGACGGACCTCGATCAGGGACCGATTATTACCCAGCGAGCATTTAATGTGCCGGACGATTCCTCCGAAAAAGAACTTGAGCAACGCGGTCAACCGCTTGAGGCAGAGGCTTTTATTGAGGCTATTAAACTCCACCTCAAGGATGAAATCGCTGTCCATCACGACCGCACAAAAGTTCAAAATCCGGAAGAAAACGATGCTCAATTAGGTGCGCCGGAAGAAATCAATTCGCTTAATCCCAATGCCCCGGTTGATGGATACGAACAGTTGAAAACTACCGTTCCGGACGAAGTCGCTAGTGCGGACGACTAAGCACTTCTACCGTACCTCCGCAATGTAGTTAGAAACATGAATTCTTTGTAATGTTGTCTCAACACTACTTTGGTGGCTTTTGTCTAACACTTCATGAACTCATCAAATAAATCACCCCCTATTGATCTGTGATTATCAACTTATCTGTCTCATAGCCAGAGTCACTGTCGTGACCTATGACTGAAAATATGTTTAGTGTAGTACTCTTACCTTTGAGGGAGAGAGCAGAGAGAATGTGTCACTTTCGTCTGAGCAATAATCCGACTGCGAATAGAAACACTGTTTCGGAGTCTCAAGACCTCCCCCTTGGATTGGGCTTGCTCTGCCATTCTGATTTCTAAAAATTCATATGCTTGACATTCTTCTCGCCCTGAATGTGGAATTTTAGCCTTAGAACTTCCATAACTACTGTCTACTTGACACCGTCTAAGGATGCGGATATACAGTCGTACCTTATCAGAAAATTTTGAGGTGGTTCGACAAATTAATTATGAAGCAAGAATTTCGTTTGGTATGGACTATCACGAGTCAATCGCGTATCTGGAGTCACTACAACGTCGTCGTCCAAAACTTGGGACGGAGACAACTGCCACAATGCTCTCTCATCTTGGTTGTCCACATGCCCGAATCGACTGTGTTCAGATTGCGGGATCGAATGGAAAAGGGAGTACCGCGCGAATGCTCGAAAGTATCCTTCAAGGTGCGGAAGTCAAAGTTGGAATCTTCACATCGCCAAGCCTGAACAATTTGCGTGAGCAAATTCGGGTCAACGGTCAAAAAATTCCGAAAGAGCATATCCAGAGTTTTGTCAATGAGATTGCCCCCTGTATTGAGGGTCTTCGAGCAAACGATGATGCACCCACCTATTTCGAGGTACTTACAGCGCTCTCAATCTACCACTTCGGGCTTGAAGAGGTCGATGTTGCCATTCTCGAAGTTGGGATTGGTGGGAGGTATGATGCGACTAGTGCGGTTGATCCCGTCGCTAGTGCCGTGACCAGTGTAAGTTTAGAGCATACAGAATTGCTTGGGGAGACGGTCGAGGAAATTGCTCGCGACAAAGCACAGGTTGCACCTTCTGAAACCCCGCTTGTAACTGGGGCAGATGGTGCGGCGCTCACAGCAATTCGGGAGGAAACGGAGGTGATTACTGTTGGTGACGAGAGTAAAGACATCCAAGCCTGTGAACATGGCATGGTCTCAACAGTCGAAAATTCAGTCTCAATAACGGCACCCAACTGGGAAATTGAAACAAACCTTCCACTCCTTGGTGATCACCAGGCGACGAACGCCGGAATCGCAGCAACACTCGCTCGACAACTCGTAGCTGCTGACGAAGACATAATCGAGTCGCGGCTCAGAAGCGTTCATTGGCCGGGCCGTTTTGAAATCATCTCAACCGACCCACTCACTGTCCTTGACGGATCACACAACCCTGCCGCCTGTGCAGAACTTACTAACCTACTTGACCGCTTCGAGTTCGACAACCTATATGTCGTTTTTGGTGCAATGGAAGACAAAGATCATCGTAAGATGGCAGATAAGCTCCCATCTGCCGACACAGTTTATCTCTCTCAACCGAATGTTGACCGGGCTGAAAGCAGCGAAACCCTCGCGAGCATATTCGATGGACATGCAAATACACTCAAGCAAATTGATTCCGTACTTGAAGCGACTGAACGAGCATTATCTGCCGCAAATAAAAACGACTGCGTTCTTGTCACCGGTTCTCTGTACGTTGTTGCCGAGGCTCGTGACCGCTGGACTCGACTACTTATTCCAAAAGAGGCGAAGAACCCGCCTGCTGTGCAATCGTCGGGAACCAGTACAGACAATCAGCTTATCGCAAACTCTACACGTCACCAAACAGTCAAAACACAGCTACGGGAAGCACAGGCCACGTATATAATCGATCACTTGGAGTCAATTGGAGGAACTGGTCTGATAACGAATACCGATACTTCGGACAAGCGTGTGTCTACAGTGCTATCAGGAACGGCGTCTCAATTCCACACACTGATAGATCGTATCGACAGTTCTTATCTCGGACTATCCCAATTCTCCAATCAGCTTCAAACGTCTCTCACACCAGCGGACCCTACAGCTGAGTATTCTCAGGCTAACGAGACACTGCTCATGGGGATCCTGAATGTCACACCGGACAGTTTCTATGATGGTGGTGAGTATACTGATGTTGAAGAGGCGATACAGCAGGCACGTTCAATGATTGAAGCTGGTGTAGACATTATCGATGTTGGGGGAGAAAGCACTCGACCAGGTGCTGATCCCGTATCAGCGGTGGAGGAAATTGAACGTATCGTGCCGGTTATCAAACAGATCTCTGACCTTGGTGTTCCAATTTCAGTTGATACTCAGAAGGCGTTGGTTGCTGATGCAGCACTAGAGGCAGGTGCCGATCTCATCAATGATGTTTCTGGTCTTGGAGACCCAGAAATGCGTTTCGTTGTCGCTGAACACGATGCATCGCTCGTCATCATGCATAGTCTAGAAACGCCGGTTAGCCCGGAACAGGATGCTACGTACGATGATGTTGTTGAAGACGTCATCCAGAACCTGTCACAGAAAATACTTCTTGCGGAACAAGCAGGTATTCACCGTAATCAAATCATTGTTGACCCCGGACTTGGGTTTGGGAAGAATGCTGCTGAGTGTTTTGAACTCATCGATAGGCTTGAAGAACTTCATGCACTAGGATGTCCTGTAATGGTCGGTCACTCTCGGAAATCAATGTTCGAACATGTTGGTTGCCAAAACGGTGAACGACTTTCTCCAACACTGGCGGTGACGACCATGGCTGCAGAACGAAGCGCAGACATCGTTCGAGTCCATGATGTCCCGGAAAATAGAGCGATTATTCAGACAATTAAGGAAACAAGAGCACATCGTGGAGAAGAATTGACCCGGACGTCCTCAATAACCGGTGACACATTATGAATCAGTAGTATTGGTGACGAGGATGTGACATGCTCAACGGTTACCACCAATAGAACGTACACTCACCCGCTCAAATGACGGATATAACGGAAGAACTGCGGAAGGCCGGTATTGTTAGACCCAAGAGGATGCTACCATCTTCATGCTTCGGGACTGAATGACGAGGTCGACATCGTCGGATACAGATTCGCGAGTTCTTTTCCTTCTTCTGGCAGAACCGCCATAACGACGTAATGAGCGTATTGACTGAAATACTCTAAGAGACCTTGGATTCTCTCCGCGTCAAGCATCTCAACTGCGTCGATAACAATAATAGGGAGTTCATTTGCGACATCATGAGCGAGATAGCCTGCAAGAGCAACGACGAGGCTGATTACCTCTCGTTCGCTCTTGCTTAGATTCTCAATGGTGTCCTCGTACGCAGTCCCATCCTCGGTCGAGCGTACGATATGTAGTTCGAATTCTGTGTTCCTGGAGTGAGTGCTACCAGTGACGAGCCGTTCAATCCAAACACGTTCAACTTTCCCATAGCTCAGCATGTCGAGCATCTGTTGCATACTCTCATTAAACGTACTTACAAGGTCTCGCTCAAGTGTCTCGATTCGGTTTCGTTGTTCCTGAAGTTGACCTGATACAGATTCTCGCTCGTCGTTGATCTCTGACCTCTTGGAAAGTTCTGTTTCGATACGGTCAATCTCTTCTTCGACATCAGTCAGTTCGTTTTTGAGTTGTCCCCGTTTGTATTCGAGGTCACTTACCTCATCGTAAAGTTCACCTAGCACATCGTACTGTCCACTAGATTCATCAACTTCTGCTTGGAGTGCATCAATCTCTTCTTTGAGCGAATCCTGCCGCGTCTGGAGTTCGGGAAGCTTTTCTTCGCGACGATTGATTTCGTCCTTAGTCGAACGTTCCCGTTCGAGGAGCCGTTCACGCTTCTCCGTTTGCTTTTCAAATTTCTGTCTCTTTCCTTCGAGGGATTGAATTCGGTCTGTGATTGTCTCGCGTTGACTGCGCTTTTCTTGAATAATCTCACTGACGACGCGGACCTGCTCGGCAATTTCTGATTGCTCAACGCTGTTTCCACACGTCCAACAGGTGATAGTCCGCGATTCAGGGTCGAGTTCTGCGACGACATCATCTGATTTCATTTCCGCAGGAATCTCGTCTTCATCGTCTAGCAGCTGATTGTTCATCTCTACGATCGGGCTGAGTGAGTTGATGGTCGTTGTCAGCTGTTGTTTTTGGTGGTGAAGTTGTTCGATTTCACGCTTGATTTCATCGACATCCCGTGGAACGTCATCCAAATTAAGTTGCTTCTGTTGATCTGTTATCGAATCAAGTTCGTCTTTGAGAGACTCAATAGCATTCTTTTGTGTTCGAATCCGGTTTCGAACTGTCTTTTGTTCTGAACGCTTCTCTTTGATTTTATCAAGCGCTTCATTGTCATCTCTCGTTCTCGTCTCTGTTTCCCGCTCTTCTATTTGATCTCGTTTCTGCTGAAGTGTAGTCTTCACCTCCTCAATCTCCTGTCGTAAATTGTTGGATCGCGTCTGGAGTGCTGGAAGCTTATCTTCTATCCGGCTCAATTCTGAGAGGCGGTCATCAAGTGTGTCTTTTTTCTTTTTCAGGCGTTTTATCTCTGATTCAATCTTCTCGGTGTCAACCGGACGCATCAGTAAGCTATACAGATTTCCTCCATTAACCACAGCTTGCCGAATCGGGTTTGATTCATCTAATGTGACAAAAAGTTCACAGAGGTCTTCACGATTGACGAATTGATCTGCCGTCGTTACCGTTTGGTTCCCGTTTTGTTTTGAGAGCTCAATAGAGTATTCTTTGTCACCCAATCCGAGATATACATGTCCATTATCGGCGTCACTTTTCAGGGGTGGTGCAGCCCCTCCAAGCACAGCCGATAACGAACGAAGGAACGACGATTTGTTTGAAGCGTTCTCCCCAACCAGAAGTGTCACGCCTGGTGAGAGCGTCACATTGCACTTCGAGATTCCTCCTATGTTCTCAACATCAACGTGGAGTTCATCAAGTGTACCGTCATACTCTAGCTGGTTGTTATTTTCTATAGACATTATATGATTGTATGTTTTTGAATCGTCGTTGCGCTATATGGGATAAGAGAGTGTTATATCTTGTGCTAATCAATGGTTCTATTCCTACACTCGGTCGATGAAATTACAGTCATGTGTTTAACTTTTCGGTTGAGCAAGAACAATGCCCCCGCTCTAACAACCGTGTGAACGAATATTCTTCCCCACAGTCAGTGCACGCGACACGTAAGCTTAGTGTCACGTCTGCGCTTCCTATTTTTAAAAGATTGTTTGAGCAGAGTTGCTCAATGGTGCGATTGGTGATTGACTCAGTACGTGAGAGCAATTTGAGCACAGTGTTCTTTCCACTTGATTTTGTCATCCTTGATTCTCGCTTTGTATCGACCTCTAAGCAATTTTGGAGATGAGTTCGGATAGTCTGGTAACTTACAAAATCGTTGGTTACTGAATCGGAATCGATTCCGTGTTGTTCGAGTCGATTCTGGGCTTCGACACGCATACCTGGACTCACATCATCATCAGTGAGAAGCTGATAGAGGTTTTTTACTTCACCCTGTAGCGTTTCCATACCTACATTCCGCATTGTAACTTCGAGAACGCGGTGGTTATACTGCTTTTCCAAATCACGGAGACTGGTTCCCGCTTTCCAGCTCTCTTTCAGTATCTCATCGACGTCTTCAAGTTCACGTCTCCGGGAGACTCGACCGATTTTGCACTCACATCCGATATTGCCAGCCATTGCTTACTGTTGGGTATCTTTTGAAGAGCTTTGAATTTTCTTTTCCATCCTCGCTCCTGGTCCACGTATAACTGGGATTATCTGACTTTGCAGACGAGTGATTCAGAAAACATATTCTGTTCCTATTTGCAGATGGGTGTGTTTTCTTGTTGACAATTACATACTATTATATCTCTCGAAAAAATACACCGAAGTGTGAACCCAGAGAACCATAGCCATACATATATGACTATGCATATCTGACCACCACTTAAAAACATGAGGATCATTCAGAGATGCCGATTACAGTAAAGTCGCACATCCAGCACGAGAAGCTTGCTCTGACGCCCACACTAACGAAACTGGAAGATATTGAGCTGAGAGTATTACCTCAGGTCAATACCGATCCCAGCTCCAATTTGTTTCCTTATTTAATTGACTACGATGATTTTCCGGAACTCGAGACGACGTTGGAGGAAGACCCCACTGTCAACGATTATGAGCTCGTAAGTAAAGACGATGAGAGTGGGATATATTATATTAATTATGCACCACATACAGTGCTAATAAGCGAGGTTGTAACTGCTGTCAACGGGTTTATGTCTGAGGCAAAAACAAAGAATCAAGGTTGGCTCATACAATTACAACTTCCCAATCGTGACGCTCTCAATACGATTTGGGAATATGCTACAGATAACGACATGGAGGTAAACATCATTGGGATATACGATAACAAGAGTAGCGACCCTGAGGCATCCTATGGACTGACACAGGAACAAAGAAAGGCGTTGACAGTCGCATACTCCTGTGGCTACTTTTCTGAACCACGCGAAAAGAGATTGAGCGAGATTGCCGAGGAATTAGATCTGTCATCGACTGCAATGAGTGGTCGCTTGCGCCGGGGGATGCGAAACTTGATTGCTGCGGCACTAACTGATGAATAACATCTAAAGGATATTAGTTGAAGTTAGTATTAACTGACGAAGTGATTTCGTTGAGTTTTATTGAAAATAATGTCTTCTGAATTAGAATTTGGAGTTAACTTGCCCGTTAGCGTTCCTGGATTACTATCACATAGAATACAATTATTGAAAAGCGGCGCTGAAAACTCGACTCAGGTGTGGATCTTAGTAATAGTTTGTTTTCTCCATAGGGAGTAATTGAGAGGAAGCAAGTAGGAGAGAGTGAATCACGTTTTCTTGATGAGTATCTGTCCGGTACTTTGTATGAGAATCGTGTAACCGTAATAGGAGAATGTGATACATCCCGCACTGCAGGCTTCCTCATCTGAAGAGTCGAATATAGTATCTAGCGCAGTAGGATTGACAAACTTCTTTAGTAGTGGGAGATCGTCCCGGCTCGTGCTCTCGTATTTCGCGACTGCTTCAATTACCTGATCGCCCACTGATTCATCTCCCGCCCAATCGTGGTAGAGGTGATGGGTTGTGCAATCGGATTCTGAGTCTAGGGCGCTACTCATACGCTATGCATGGCTATGTCTGACAATGACTGTTGACGGGGAATACTCCGCATGTTTATACCAGTTGTGGGAATTGGAACTTGAGTTATATCGTTTTGCCAATGAGACACACAATTGAATTCGACTGGCATTGTCGAATCCGACAATAGTTGATGAGTCTCACAACACGTGCAAGAGCCACCGTGCATAGTCACCATCGACTTTCGAAGTTAGAAGACAAAAAATCGGTTAATAAAGGGTGACAGTGGAACGCCAACAGATTACACCCACTCAACAACTGTAAAGACCAGTGTATGGATGAGTCGGCCTGATCATCCATGTTGAAGACATGCTATAGTTTGTTCCTATCCAGCAGTACTGCTTTCCGACCACTGTGTAGAGGTGGTTATTGAGCAACCAAGACAACGCCAACAACTGCGAACGCGATGCCGGCAAATCTGGTTATCGTAACCTCGTCTCCGAGGACGACCATACCGATGATGGCTGCGACGACGAAGTACATGGCGCCGAGAGTTGAGACGACCGTCGTTGACCCTTGAGCGAACCCGAAGTACATCGAAATAAGGCCGATTCCGGTGAACAACCCGGCCGTGCCAGCAAGCAACCCTCCCCTCGCAGTAACGGCGAGCGATGCGTCTGAAACGATGATAAATCCGAGTGCAAGGGTTCCCGCTGTGAGATACGAGATGGCTGCTGCAGTCCTGGGGTCGATGGATTCCGACGCAGCGTTGCCCAAGACAATCCAGATCCCCCACGTCACCATCGTAATCAGGCCGAACAAAACGGCCGAATTCATTTCGGCGAATTCCATTAGTGAGCATCTCGTGTCGCCCGCTTAATTAATCTCGTCCTCATAATAACTGGTTATTAAGTACGTACTGCTACAATGGGAGCGCGATTTAGACAGATGGGGTATATCGCATTTAATGACCGATACCTGATTATTGGTCGGTTCTCGTCGATCAACTGCCAATCATATGGGGTTGATTTTAGCTACCCAAGCCCGAACGAAGCGCATCGATAGTTGCGAAGACATCCTCTGTATGCAGCAGTCCGTTCCTCTCAGCTTACGTACAACGCCCTTATCATGTGAAGTGACATCCTCCCCGCCGTGAACAGTAGTTGCCGAACCTAGCTGACGGTCCGATTCGTATTCGACAGTATGGTCGATACAACCGAGGCAAAACAGGTCTGTCGCGCTGCCTCAACCTTGGTCTATCCAGTACTGGAGTTCGGTGTTAAGCCGTGTGGGACTTACACGAGAGAGGACTTTCTCGAAGTCCTCTCTTGGATTGCCTTTAACCAGCAGTTCGCGAATATAGGCGGCAAGACCGTCCAACTCGATCGGTCCGAGCCGGTCGACGTCACGTCGACGGCTCGGAACCCTCTGGCGAAATCCTTGCTTTACCACCTTCGTCACCTCGAAGCGGACGCCATCGAGACCCAGTTCGATGGCGTCCGCGACCGTCTCTTTCACGTCCTTCGGTCACGTCGGTTGCTTCCCTCTCATGTTGACGTCGCAATCGATCTTCACGAGTGGCGGTTCTACGGTGCAGCCGACACAGACCACGTCGTCATCACCTATCCAGACCTCGGAACGAACCGAGCCTACTGCTTTGCGACACTCTGTATTGTCGCTCCGAGTGTAAGGTTCACGCTTGCGCTGTTCCCGATGGACGCGAACAGCTTCCGTGCGAAGCAGCAAGCTGTTCGCTCACTCATCGTCGAAGCACGAAGGTACGTATCGATTAGACACGTCTACCTTGATCGAGGCTTCTACCAAGCTCACGTCGTCAAAGAGTTAGAACGGCTGAGCGTCGGCTACATCGTGCGTGCGCGGCCGAGTAAAGAAATGAAAGACCATCTCAGCGCCGACGCTGAGACGGTCCTTCTGTTTCACACGCCCCAACGCCGACTCCAAGACTGGATAGACCAGTGCCGAGGAAGCGCGACAGACCGATTTTGCCTCGGTAGTGTGGACCATGCTGACGGCTACGAACCGACCCACCAGCTAGGTTCGGCCTCTACTATTTACGGCTGGAGGGCGTCACAACTAGCTTCTCAACAAGTATTGCTTGGTCGCTGCTAACTATTCTCTAATTACGACTGATACTATGTGTTTCAAGGTAGACAATTTTAACACACCAAAGCAGCAACCCCACGATGATGAATGGGTCCAACCAAGACTGGTGGCCAAATCAACTGAATTTGGAGATTCTTGACCAGAACGCTCGCTCACTCGATCCGATGGGCGAGGAGTTCGACTACGCTGAGACGTTCGAGACACTCGACTTTGACGCCGTAAAGGCGGACATCGAAGAGGTGATGACGACGTCACAGGAGTGGTGGCCGGCTGACTACGGTCACTACGGGCCGCTCTTCATTCGGATGGCATGGCACAGCGCCGGTACGTACCGCACCACTGATGGCCGCGGCGGCGCGTCCGGCGGTACCCAACGCTTTGCGCCTCTCAACAGTTGGCCTGACAATGCGAATCTCGACAAGGCACGCAGACTGCTCTGGCCGGTCAAGCAAAAGTATGGCCGTAAACTGTCGTGGGCCGACCTGATCGTTCTGGCCGGGAACGTTGCCCTTGAGTCGATGGGATTCGAAACGTTCGGCTTCGCCGGCGGACGTGAGGATGCCTACGAGCCCGACGATGCTGTCGATTGGGGTCCCGAGGACGAGATGGAAGCTTCCGATCGATTCAACGAGGACGGAGAACTCGAGAACCCACTCGGCGCCACCGTCATGGGACTCATCTACGTAAATCCGGAAGGACCAGACGGTGAGCCGGACCCCCAGGCGTCGGCGGAAAACATCCGAGAATCGTTCGGCCGCATGGCGATGAACGACGAGGAAACGGCCGCGCTCATCGCCGGCGGACACACGTTCGGGAAAGTCCACGGTGCGGACAACCCCGACGAGCACGTCGGCCCCGAGCCCGAAGCGGCCCCCATTGAGCAGCAGGGTCTCGGCTGGGAGAGCAGTCACGGCTCCGGTAAAGGGAGCGACACGATCACCAGTGGAATTGAGGGCCCGTGGAACACCACGCCGACCCAGTGGGACATGGGCTATCTCGACAACCTGCTCGGCTACAATTGGTGGCCCGAAAAGGGTCCCGGCGGCGCGTGGCAGTGGACCACACAGAACGGAGAGCTGGACGAGGCAGCACCGGGCGTCGAAGACCCGTCGGAGAAAGAGGACGTGATGATGCTGACGACGGATATTGCCCTGAAGCGAGACCCGGATTATCGGGAGATCATCGAGCGCTTCCAGGAGAACCCAAAAGAGTTTCAGAAGGCCTTCGCGAAGGCATGGTACAAGCTGATCCACCGCGACATGGGCCCGCCGGAACGGTTCCTCGGTCCTGAGGTCCCGGACGAAGAGATGCTGTGGCAGGACCCCGTCCCTGACGCTGATTACGAACTAATCGGCGAGGAGGAGATCGACGAGCTCAAAGGAGAGATTCTCGACTCGGAACTCTCCATCTCCGAGCTGGTCAAGATCGCTTGGGCGTCGGCGTCAACGTACCGCGACAGCGACAAGCGCGGTGGCGCGAACGGGGCCCGTATCCGCCTCGAACCGCAGAAGAGCTGGGAGGTCAACGAGCCAGAGCAGCTAGCGTCGGTGGTGGAAACTCTCGAAGAGATCCAAGAGGAGTTCAACAGTTCGTGGTCCGACGGGACGAAAGTCTCGCTTGCCGACCTGATCGTACTGGGCGGCAACGCAGCCGTCGAGCAGGCGGCGAAAGATGCCGGATACGACGTGAACGTTCCGTTCGAACCGGGCCGTACTGACGCCTCGCAGGAACAGACCGACGTCGACTCCTTCGAAGCACTCAAACCGGACGCAGACGGGTTCCGGAACTATCTCGCGGACGAGGACGACCAGTCGGCCGAGGAGTTACTGGTCGACAGAGCGGACCTCCTGAATCTGACGGCTCCCGAGATGACCGTGTTGGTCGGCGGCATGCGCGTGCTGAATGCCAACTACCAAGGGTATGACCTCGGCGTCTTCACCGACCAGCCGGAGACGCTGACCAACGACTTCTTCGTCAACCTACTCGATATGGACTACGAGTGGGAAGCATCCTCGGAATCCCAAGACATCATGGGCTGGGAAGCATCCTCGGACGCTCAGGATACTTACGAGCTGCGCAACCGGAAGACGGGCGAAGCCGAGTGGGTGGGCACCCGCGTGGACCTCATCTTCGGGTCGAACTCCCGGCTTCGAGCCATCGCGGATGTCTACGGATCCGACGACGCAGAGGAGAGATTTGTCCGCGACTTCGTGAATGCGTGGCACAAAGTGATGACCCTCGATCGCTTCGACCTCAAGTGATCTGAGCTGCAGGCCTCCGAGTCGATGGCCGTCATTTAGTACTTTTCGACCATCGGTATGCATCATCAGTAGTTTTAACGGCGTCATCTAGGGTGTACTAACAGGCGGGTTCGCGTCGCTACCCATCGTCGGTTGCGGTATCGACACCCTGCCCGTCGGCAATCGTCACTGTTCCCATTCGCGATTATTTCGGTCATCGCCATCGCTGGCATGGCCCGGGAGTTCCATCAGGTTGCTCTAGTGCTCTCCGACAAGCACGATTCGGCAGTCACCGGTCGGGCTGGTTCGCCGAACCGGGCAGGGGCGAGCGTCGACGACAACTGATCCTCGAGCGGCGTCATAACATCTACAGATGAGCAAATCGAGTAAGATGGTACTATCGGGCGAGGTGGAGCCGCCGACTACCATGGAGACAGGATATTCGGAGAGTGAATTTATCTGCGTCTGTACGTTCCTTTGGACGTATGATAAACCGGTGAAATCTCGGGCTTGACCTCGAGGACTTCACAGCCAACATGGATTAGTCTCAGTAACATCTGTCATCTGTTAGATTTGTTATCCAAATGCAATGACCTCGGGGAGGAAGCGGATAACATACTCCACAAACCCCGTCGGTAGCAAAGGCGACTCGAAGACGTGCTCTATACCAGTTTCCCAATCAAATCGCTGTCGACGCACCAGTACTCGTCTGATCTGGTATCGATCGTCTGATGATTCATTGCCGTCCAGTACGCACGTGAAGTACCACAACTCATCTAGCTCGTGGCACTTCAGTGTAAGTCTCGCTCATTGCCCCAGAATTTTTACTGTTATTGTTTCACTGAGGCTGTGGGAGAACACTTGTTGGAAGTTGCGGTAACAGTCAGACCTGTATAGCTGCTTGTTCTCTCTCGGAGTAGGATGACTCATGTGAGCGTTATCGGTTGTGGCAACATGGGAGGAGCCCTACTCAAGGGGCTTTCTAAGACCGGTCAGTACACACTGACGGCCTGTGATTTGGACCCTAACGCACGCGAAGCCGTTTCAGCGCACTGTTCAAAGACGACGTCAAATATCGACGCTGCATCGGACACTGACATCGTCATTGTGGCGGTGAAACCAAATATCATCGAGGACCTCCTTCGGGAGCTCGACCTGTCATCGGATCAGACGCTAGTTTCTATCGCAGCG
The DNA here is from genome assembly GCF_900110465.1 of Halogranum amylolyticum. GTDB lineage: Archaea > Halobacteriota > Halobacteria > Halobacteriales > Haloferacaceae > Halogranum > Halogranum amylolyticum. The sequence goes on along the minus strand of NZ_FODV01000015.1, from coordinate 4,858 downwards.
GGTGTTCCAACAGATATCGTGAGGACGCATACGGATGCGACGGTCGTCCGGGTTATGCCGAATTTAGCGGCGGAGACACGCAACATGGCGGCAGCCGTCACCAAAGACGCCGTCACAGACGATGTGAGGATGCTCCTCGACGACATCGGTGAGTACGTCGAAATCGATGAAGCACAGATGGACGTTGCAACTGCAGTCAACGGAAGCGGGCCAGCATTCGTGTTCTATATGATGAATGCGATGACAGAGGCAGGAGTAAATGGTGGTCTCGACGAAGAGAAAGCCCGAACGCTTGCGGCACAAACATTCAAAGGGGCTGCTGAGACGGTGTTGCAGTCGGAGCAGTCGATCAATGAATTAATCGATGCAGTCTGTTCGCCGAAAGGGACGACAATCGAAGGGATGAACACCCTGTGGGAAAGTAACGCAGACGAAGCGGTGGTTAACGCAGTACTGGCAGCTGAACGTCGGTCACAGGAGTTAGCACACGATCACAATGCTGAGTAAGGGGTTAGAGAATAAGGAAATCGAACAGGCACGACAACTCGCAGCCGATGCCGATCGCGTGATTGTCAAGGCAGGAACAAACTCGCTTACAGACGATCAATCGAACCTTGATGATAGGAAACTAGGGAAGCTTGTCGACGATATTGTCAGTCTCCTTGAACAAGAGAAAGATGTAATTCTTGTCTCCTCGGGGGCAATCGGTGCCGGAAAGGGCCGAGTTGGGTATTCTGAAGCAAACGTTGAGGAAGCTCAGGCGCTGTCAACCGTCGGACAGAGTTACCTCATGCAGCGGTACACAGAAAGCTTCGAGCGTTACGACCAGAAGATCGCGCAGTTGCTGTTAACACAGCATGACCTCGAAAATCCCGAACGCTTTACGAACGTTCGTAATACAATTGAGACACTCCTTGAATGGGACATCGTCCCAATCATCAACGAGAATGATGCTGTCGCAACTGAGGAAATTCAAATTGGTGATAATGACATGCTCTCTTCCTCAGTCGCGGTCGACATCGATGTCGACTTACTAGTCACATTAACTGACGTCGGCGGCGTCTATACTGGTAATCCGAAGGAAGACTCTACAGCGGAACGTATTGAAGCAGTCGGTCGAAATTACGATGAAGTGCAGGCGATTACTAACGAGAGCTCGTCGAACAAATTCGGTGGTATCCAAACGAAAGTTCAAGGTGCCCGTAACGTGAGCGAGCACGGTATTCCAGCGATTATCGCAAAATCCACTCAAGAGGGCGTGCTTGAGAAAATTACCGCTGGCGATTCGGTCGGCACAGTATTTATTCCAGAGGACGGAGTGCAGAACCGATAGCAGCAATCTGGAACTTACCAGCATCAAGTGTCATCTGTGCTGGTTTAAGAAATTCGTGTCCTGTGTCTATATCCTGTACGATTTTATTTCAGACTTCAGGAATAGGATATGTCTGGTCAAATTCTGTAGTTAACCAATCGAGTGAGTCAGAGCTCGCGAAATTGCTGAGTACAGTTGCATCAAAAACAAGGGCTACCGAGTCTTCCTCAACGTGGTTGGTTGTAACCGTCTGCTCTTCGCAGCGGTTAGCGATGTTCCCGGCTTCACGGAGTAGATTGATTGCGAATCGGGTATCCCCTTCACCCTGAGCAGCGACCGTGGCAGTATAGGGAATCACATCGTCCACAAGTGTACACAGCATAAATAGACTATTTTATGTTATCTAACGAGTAACTAAATATGTATGGTGATTGTAGTCTTTCAAACGAGTATTTATATATTATTTAGATGATTGCATATTCGGTCCCTTGAATTTCTCCCGTGTCATCTCCATGGGGTAACAGCTCATATTGCAAACGGGGTTCTTGTGCCCTACATCGAGATTGAATTCCGCAGCACTTGCTTAATTACCTGTAGCACGGGAGAGTCATCTTTCAACCCGCGATCTCACTTTGCAAACGGGGTGGAGTCAACAGCGGCTCAAGACCCACTTTGCAAATGGACCCTCTGAGAACAACCTTAGAGTGAAGCCCGAGGTACTCATTTTGACCATCTGTGGAAATCCTTGCGGTCGGAAACCAGGTTTTCCCTCAGAGTGTTGCTGGCCAACGCTGAAGTGCTTCAGCTGGAATTTACCCCTCAAGCAACGCAATGATCTCCGTCGCGGTTCGACTGATCCGTCCGAGTCGCTCGCGGATTACGTCAGCATCGTCTGATTTCCACGTGGCAAGGTAGAACGCCGACCCACTCGTATCAAGTCCACAGAATCGCCCGACGATGTACGCCACGGCTTCGGCTTCGACCTCGCGTTTTCCCCGCTCGGTGTCGTCGTCGACGTCGAAATGCAACAGCGCGTGCGCGTACTCGTGAACCAACGTCCGTGCAAGGTCGGCCTCGTTTGCTCGGTCCTTGACCTCGACAAGTGGTTGGACGTCGACGAGGCTCAGTCGCTGGCAGATACCGCGTGCACTCCCGTGGGACCATTCGTCTTCGGAGACAATTCGGACCGTCACACCAAGCTCTGAAGCCGCGTCAGTCAGCCGGGACACGAGATTGCCAGCGTCACCCGTCGCGGCTGTCTCGAGGTCGGGGAGTGGCTCGCCGTCAGTCTGCGAGATATCGAAGACAGGGGCGGGTCTGAACCCGACGAGTCCTCTCAACCATTCCTCGGGTGGCGTCGCGTCGTACTCACAGTCGGTGTTGGCGTGATAGCTCGGCGAGTTTGCACAGTCAGGACACCGCTTCGTGATGATGGGTGCCCAGATCCAGATTGCCTGTTCACCTTCCTCGACGTGGCGGTCGAACTCTGCTTGCCACGTTCGATACCCGGCGACGCGACTGGCCTCGGGACACTGCTGTTTGATGAGCAGCGTGTTCCGGTAGGAGTAGTCGTGGAACTGCCGTTGAACGTCAAGCCACGCCTGGAACTCTGCGCTCGCTTGTGCGTCGTCGACGAAGTCGACAAGGTCGTCGATCCACTGTTCGATGGTACTGTGCATCTCGTCACGTGGGGTGTCGGAGTCATCGAACGACACCACTGCGAAGTCACTCGTCGCCATGGATTTCTCGCGAGCACTCCAGTTTTGGAATGCCCCGCACCCTTCGGGGGCAGAAAAACTCGCCGGCGAGCAGCGGTTTCTCAGTCTCCGGCTCAGTGCCTCACTACCTGAGCTCACAACGATGCCGTAGACGTGCCCTCCTACTGCTAATCACCAGGTTAAGATGAGAGAGCAACAAGATTCACAGACGAGCGTTACACATGCAAATTCCAGATAACTTACTTTGCCTCTTCAGCGCCCGGGTGGATGAGCAGCGAGGCTCATACGTTCTCGAAGTGCCGAAAGAAGAAGTGACAACAGGCGATGTCCAAGTGGGTGATGTTCACCGCGTGGCTGTCTTTGCGACTGATACTACTGATGACACTCCGTCAACCCACGAAGCGGTGCAGAATCGGGAGAGCCTCGCACCGGTAGAGAAAGGGGATCAGCGGACCGTCGACATCGAAGATATCGGAGACCAGGGCGATGGCATTGCCCGTACTGACCGTGGATACGTTCTCATCATCCCCGACACTGAACAAGGTGAACGGGTAACTGTCGAGGTCACTGATGTGAGCGAGTCAGTCGGCTTCGCAGATGTGATTGAGCGAAAACCCTACTACGAGTAACTGAGACTAGATACCGATCTTGGCGTATGAGGGTGACGAGGGGCGGACAAATATCGCCGCGGGATGAGTTACCCAACATCCCCGGAATGAGCCCCGATCTGTTGGTTACTCCTCGGACAAGCAGCGAGCGGCCGCCTCGTTGCCGGCAAGCGTCTGTTGATTCTCGTCGATATCCGCGAACAAGGTCGCTTGATCACCCTCGGATGAACGGGTCACTTCCGGTCGATCGTCAACGCCGAACTCGCTGGCCGCTGGTTGATCACGTCGCGACTCACAGTCGTGATGATCAGTTCAACCACATTAATTGGGCGGAAGGAGTGTGAATTGTCACTGAGTTATACGAGAACTGCGACATGTACGTCTGCGGCAGCTGCGATGGTGTTGTCACATTGGTAGGGAGCACCCGAAAGTACTTGTAATCTCATTAGATTATCAAATTGTATGACATGTGGCGCCGCAGAAGGTCCATTTGCCGATAACCTCGTCTATCGATTTGGGCAATGGTTGCTCTGTGAATTCCCGCAGTGGCTGACTGATTTTCTTTCGATAGTTGCACTCTCTGTATGACCGAAAACGTAGGCGTTCTATTGGCTACCGGACTTGTAGGAGCACTCGTTGTAACAGCTATCGGTCTTGCCCTCTTAGGAGCTAATCCGGGGATGGCCGGTAAGGTATTCACTCCTCTCTTTGTGATGGCAGTGTTCGTAGCACTCGCGATTCACTTCTATAATGCCGTAAGGCCGTGAAACAACAGAATTAAATCGAGACTCTAGTGGTTAGCTCTCGATCAGAACCCGAGAAACGACCCGCTATTCTCTGGACTCTTCCGCTTTTCCCAATCCATCGTTGATTTGAGGATGCCTTGTTTTGCCGCCGAGTGACGTCAGTCTCAGACGCTCTCACGGCGTTCTTCCGTCAGATTAACCGGGAATTGGACGCCGTCTGGCGATATGGTATCGCTCAGACGGCTCGCGTGGATGTGTCGAGACCTTGCCAAACACCATGTTGACGATCCGGACGTACCCGCCGCGCCGGATGGCGCGGACGGGTACGCCGAGTGGGTGCAGATCGCGTTGATTCTGTACCGCGTCGAATTAGAGAAAAGCCTCCGCGAGACGGAAGACTACCTCAACGAGATGCCCGGTGTCCTTGCCGTGTTTGGACTCGACGAGGCACCGCATTACAGCTCGTTCTGCCGG
>NZ_FODV01000034.1 GCF_900110465.1 Halogranum amylolyticum | reverse complement strand
CTTGCTTGATCGTCTGTCCCCAGCGGACGACCGGCATGACGTAGGCGTGGTTGTGCGCCTGAAGCAGCGTCAAACACTTGCTGTCGTAGAATTCGCGGTCAAGAAAGACGGCCTTGACGTCGAGGTCAAGGCCGTCGAGGATACCGAGAAACTCTGCGAGGACACTGCTGGCGGTGTCGCCGTCGGTCAGACGGCGACACCGCCAGCGTGTAGCGTTTGTTCTTCACACGCGCGTAGAGTGTCGCGTAAGCGTGGAACGCGGTGGTCCCACGCTTCGCTTGGGAGTGATAGAGACCGTCGGTGTTGTCTTCGTCACCATAGTAGGGCCGCAGGTGGAGGTCAGAAACGACCTCCACCTGCTGGGGAAGGACGTCGAGAACGTCCTTCTGGAGAAGCGTGTTGCCAACTTGTTCGAGCGTCTCTAGGTCGAACTTGGTGCGAAGATGGTAGAGAACGGAGTTTTTGTGGGGTGCATCTTCGCTTCTCTCACAGAGCGTCGAGACCGAGGTCCCGTCGGCGCAAGCGCCGACGAGGACCTCGTAGATGTCTTCAGCATCGAGTTCAGCGTTTTCACCGAGAGTGAGAGCAACTTCCTCGTCAAAGGAGTTGACGAGGAAGTTAAGGAGCTGGTCCTCGTGGATTGAACCGTCTGCTTGTTGGGTTTTAGACACACCTTCTGCAAGCAGACCTTCTAACTAAGCGGCTTTGTGAAGTACTGAGACTGTTACTGACGATACGCGCGGCACGTACTCTGACGACTACACCCTTGCCCAGCTCCACACCGTTCCAGCCGGAGCTTGAATACCTTGCTAATCACCTCTTCAGGCAACAAGCGACAATGATCATTCGGATGGAGTTCGTCCACTCATCAAGCATCGTATCTACTCTTCGCTTGATCTTGCGCACAACGCACGGCTGAGTTCGATGCACTACAACCGCCGCTGGATGATCGAAACCTTTCTCTAAGCCTCAAGCGTACGTTCGGCGCAGCCGTGTATGTGTGAAGCTGACATCTATAACTCCGTGAAATGGTGCTGAAATGCATCGTTTCCAACCTCCGCCGGAGCGTGAGATCTCCGTGAAATCCAGCGCCGTATACCTACCCGACAGAGGACTAATAAGTGGCGACACGCTCCGTCGGTTCGCTCATGATCCTCTCGTCGAGACCGTCAGTGCAACTGCTCCGCCACAGAACTCAGGCTTCAGAAACAGCTAGCCGAGGATGCTTTGTGAGGTACTGAGTATACGAAGAAGGGTTGGTATTTATATTCTGGTGCCCATATAACTATCCCGCTGAGAAACAGTACAAAATACTTAATTGAAAGCAGAGTATCTATCGTGATATGAAAGAGCTGAGTGACCTATCAGTGTCAAATATATACATATACGTGGCTGATGCTCTGCGCTGGGATGCACTTCCTGAGCGGGTGAGTGAGATGGGTTTAACCATGAAAACAATTAGTGCAAGTATTCACACGCCCTCCAGTTTTCCCTCTATAACAACCGGACTTCATCCCACGCAACATGGTGTCTGGGACTTCTCATATAGACTCGATTCAGAAACGACAGATCTACTGAATCTTAGAAATCATTCTACCGCATTCGCGAACTCACTTGATGAGAGATTTGTAGATAAACCCCCACGAGAGTTTGTTCTAGATAAGGTGTTAAATACGTCTGTTAGCTCAATGAATTATATTGAGCAAATTAAACCTCCATTTGTGTTCATGGAGAGAGGGCGTGGTGGACACTCCCCCTATGGAAACTATCCGGGAAACGGGTGGGAATATTATCGTGAAAAAGGAGATTCATCAGCCTCAGACTATCAGGCTGACTATAACAAGGGCGTTAGTATGGATGCAGCCCACTTCATATCTCAAGTCGAAAAATTGAAAAAAAGAGATCTGCTTGAAGATACGCTTATTATCTATACTAGTGATCATGGAGAGCTATTGGGTGAAAATGGTTGTCTAGGCCATAATGAACCAATTCATCAAAAGCATGTAGAAGTACCTACAGTGTTTATCCACCCCTCAATTGAAGAAGGATCATCAGATGGGCTGATGCGTCATATAGATCTCTTCCCGACCATTGGCTCATTACTCCAGTTGGAGCTAAATAAACTACCTGGGAAAGATTTAACAACCGAACCTCCAGCAAATATCGGTGCTAGTTTTTATAGACGGTCAATAAAGTCAAAAATCCCAATAGATACTAAATTGGATTACGAATCTGTGTGGGATTCGTCTGGTGGATTCGTTTTCCCAAAAGTAGGGAGAGATAGTCGTGCTCTCGTTTTGGGAGGCAAGTTACTCAAAGCATCGAAAAGAGAATTTATGAGAGCAAATCTCCCCTCAGTTGTGAAATTTTATCTTAAAAACACAACCAAATATGCCAATCCATCGTTTGATGCCAAGTTTGCTGAACAATACTTAGAAGAGATACATCAACTAAACAAGTCACGTACAGAGCAATCCGAACTTGATAATAATGCAAAAGAGCGTTTACGTGAGCTCGGATATTTAGAATAATACACTCATTTTTGGGATACCGGTGCTCACAGGGTCAAAACCCGAGGTCTTACTCGATGTCTCTGAATAATGTCTCGATTCGCCATGTCATCACCTATAACATGATGAGATGGCTCGCTTTTACGTCGATCTTGTTCGAGACGATGTACTTCTCGCTAGGTTCGTCATCTTCATCTGTCTCGTCCTCTGAGGAGTCGTTCGGTTCTTTTCCCCTGCTTGTAGTAGGATTCGGGATACGTGACGAAGGCTTCTGAGCAACTCATGTCAAAGAGACAAGTGTTCGCTGGGACACCTATCTTAAGGAGTCCGTTGATCAAGTCAATTGCTAGCTCAATGCGTGTCTTCGCGTTTCGCTCCTGTGTAGCATATTGTTGATGCAGAGCAGTCTTGTGATTCTGTGGTGCGGTTGATGAGACGAAAACCGGGTCGTTGGAAGATTAGCCGACCAACCTCTATTCCGACTCGGCTGGAGAGACCGGTATCAACAATTTCCGACAGATGAGCATCGTGTTTTTTGTCGTAGAGACAGATGCTGAGTGGGTGCGTGGTTTTTTGTCAGCATAGGGAGTTTTTGTCTCCAGATATAGCCGTGTTTGGTGTAGTCATAGAATTTCCCGACGTTTGGAATTTGTTTGCTAGTTTTATGAGTGGAGGTGTCGTTGATGATGACGATACCTTCACCACTACATGCGGTTTCATTGTGTGCCTGCAGGAGCGCGACTCCGTTCTCTGTCAAGCTGGTTAGTGTCCCAGTTGTACTCGGTGAAGAACTTGTTCAACGCCCGTTCGCTTTTCGCTGGAAGAACGTGTATCAAGATACTCTCGACGGTCTTGTTGCTGACCGCAACAAGACCTGTCACGTAGGTTTTCGCATGGTGTTTCTGCCGCGTGGAAAAGCACGCTAGCTCGTCAGTTGGGACAGTGCAGGAGAGAAACGACGTGATTGGCAGCATCAACTTCTCTAGGTCGCTGACCTCGATAAACGTTCGAGGTCAAGTGTCTAGATAGTGCCACCATACATTCAAACAACGTATATAAACCCAACTTTTCGCATGTGTCATCTGGATAAATACTATATATCTGCAAACTCTATTGTCTAAAAATGAACGAGAATAATTCAATAAAAGATACTAATAAAGTCGAATCAAAAATCGGTGATAATATCGAGGGAATTAGCTCGAGCTTTGGTCTTGGTCGTCGCGACTTCATGAGGGCAACGAGTATCGGAATATGCGGAACGCTGTTATCGAGTTATACTGCGTCCGCGGTAACGTCAGATCGGAAAACAAGATCGACTTTCTACACCGATGCGAAGCGGCAAAGTGCCCAAGAGAACATCGCAACCTACAGCTGGGCGCAGTCGCGACGAGATAGTAGAGTGCGGACCGCAGAAGCTATTCTCGCCCAATTCTCGCTAGATGATCTCTGGAATTACGTCGGATCACAACACATTCCTCGAGCAGCATACCTCGCGAATGGTACTGCAGGGTATTACCCGTGGTCAAGCAACTGGGGGCCAAAGTACCCCGCTTCCGGTGTTAGCTATGCAACGAAGCCGGGCGAGAAATGGAAGATTACAAACGGAGAGTATACACTGCCGACAAATGATTTCGAGGTGTATCGTCAAAGCGGCCTTGACGATACTGGCACGTTTGACCCGTCATTAGCTGATGACTCTCTCCTCGTCAACGAAGCCCATCCGGAGATGGGGCCACAGTGGGGTGTCGATAATGGTCTCGGCTGGGTCGACGAGAATGGTGATCTTGGAGAGGCAGGAATACGGTGGACGCCAGTTGCGTGGGCCCATCACTGGAACGTCATCTACGGACTTCGTTCGATACTCAATCCTCTCTTTGAGGCGTATCTCTATACCGAAGACCAGCGATATGCGCGTGCTGCCACCGTCCTCCTCGATCGGTTAGCGGACGTCTATCCTGAGATGGATCTTCAGGATACGGTGTATTTCGCTGATGGCGGATACACCAAGGTAAACGGACTCCCGAACCCGACCCACGGTGGAACTGGACAAGGAAAACAGATTGGCTCGATTTGGGAGTCCTACTGGGTTAAGTCGGTTTTGAAGGCGTACGACGCCGTCTTCCCGGCTCTCGACGTGGACTCTGAACTCACGAACTTTCTCGACCAGAAGGCAACGGAGTATCCCGGATTGTCTGCGAAAGATACCACTGACGCCGTGCGGACGAATATCGAAGAACAATTCATCAAGCAGATGTTACCAGGTATCAAGCAGGCTCAGATACGCGGGAACTTCGGGAGTCATCAAGCGACCTTGGCACTGTCGGCTGTCATCCAAGACGATCAGGGTGGCTACACGACTGACGCGCTTGAATTCCTGTTTCAAGCCGGAGAACTCAAACAGGTCTCAGATGGAAGGGAATTTGGACAATGGTCCATCACCGGTGGCCGAATTCTCTCACGGTTGCTCTCTGACTTTGATCGCGACGGATTCCCGAATGAAGAGAGCATCCATTATAACAGTCTCGTTGCGCAAGGGTTCCAAGGGACCGCTGAGGTTCTGAACGGCTACGACGGATATGATGGGGCAGACCTGTATCTCAACCCAATCTTAAACCAGACGTTCCGGACACAGTCACACTTGACATTCCTTAATCAGTATGTTCCCCGGCTCGGGGATACTGCCGGTGCGGGAAGTCCCGGGTTTGGCTACATGATCGACCCGGAGAACCTCGTCCAGGCATACGCGAAATACGGAGACGACGATCTTGTGCAGTGGATATATCATCGTAACGGGAAATCCACGTCGGGACTGCGTGGCAATATCTTCGACGAGAATCCAGAGGCGGTCAGTGAACAAATCGAGACGGTTTTGAATACGAGTGGGTTATTGGATCTTGACAGCACACAACATGCTGGGTTCGGATTCACTGCTCTTCGAGCAGGATCTGCTGCGCAAGGAACAGGACGGGGGGTGTGGACATACTATGGACGGAACGCCTTCGGTCCTGATTCGGGATACGGAACCAGCCACTGTCACCGTGATACACTCAACTTAGGATTGTTTGGTCACGGACTCAATCTCGCCCCCGACTTAGGATATCCCGAGGAAACGGGTGACTGGCCAAAGCGGTGGAACTGGACAGCGAACACCATCAGTCACAACACTGTCGTCGTGAACGAACGGAAGCAAGACAAGCAGTGGGTCAGCTCACCACAACGATTCGATCATACTGACCGTGTCCAAGTATTCGACATCGAGGCCGATGATGCATACGAAGAGACAGATATGTATCGCCGAGCCACTGCACAGGTCACTGTCGATGACAGTGATTCATATATTGTAGATTTCTTCCGTGTGCAAGGAGGAGACGACCACCACTTCAGTTTCCATGGTCCAGCAGTCCCGATCGATCGAGTGGAATATGACCTTCGACAAGGTGTCTCGGAGTTTGTCGTCGAAGAAGGTGCAGGGGGGGTCGAACCATCTCGCGAAGCCGCCTATGATGACGATTGGTCCACGTGTGTCTTCGATCCCTCGAGTGAATCTCACGAAGCACGTGGACTGTACGTTACTACCGAAAGCGATGTGGTGGCACAAGTATTCATTAATTCATCCCCGACTGGGACCGAAGAGTATTGGCACCACGTTCAGGCGATCTATCTGGGAAAAGATGCCAATGGGCGGCACGTCTGTGCGGGAGTCGGGAATCATGGCTCTGGGCAAGCCCCGAGAATTGGAATTTACTACCCTGATGACGACACGTGGGGAGAGTACACAGATATGGAAGGCTGGCAGAAGCGGACTTGGTACGCACTCAACATCTCAAAGAGTGGGTTGACAGTTGATATCTCGTTACAATTGACAGCGAGTGGGGATGTCCACGCGAGTGAGTCGTATACGTTAGCAAGTGCGACCGACGGAAAGGTTGGCATCTTTGGCGCCATTGGAGGGGGACAGACAGGTAACCTTTACTTTGATGCGTTTACCCACAATGGCACCCCAATAGAATTCCTGCAATCTGATTTCACAAAACAACAGGGAATACGCACTTGGGACCTTGATCTTGTGGAGCAAGCCGAAGGAACATACGCTGGTCTCGATATACCAAAGCCAGGTCATGGGGAAGACACCGAATACAATAGGATCGTTGGAAACGGATTTAATTATCTATACAATGTCGAAAGAGATAACGATCCGACCACTGCTGCTTTCCGTACTACTTGGGATGTAAGGGATCATTGGGACGTGCGGGCAGACAACGCAGAAGACGTGGAACTATTACTAACCATGCGCACCGATTGTGATGATGTCGCTATTGCCAGTGGGGATCCCCCCCAACGATGGAACAATCCACAGACGTTCAAATATCTAATTGCCCACAGGAACGGGTCAGACCTCTCATCAGTATTCTGCTCTGTGATTGAACCATACGAAGAAAGTCGTTTAATCAAGTGGACTTGGGATCCACCTGTCAAGAGTAGTGACCCGATGGCCCGTGCACAAAAAGTCAGGCTCAAAAACGGCCGCACAGACTATATTGTCAGTGCAGCTAATCCCAAGGTAAAACATCGTTGTGGTTGGGCCTTCCACTTTGATGGTGCGTTTGCAATTTATTCGGTTGACACTGAAGGGAACCCCGTATACGCATACTTACTTGATGGGTCTACATTAGTAGCTGATGGTAACCGACTCATTAATCAACCGGTTGGACGCATCGAAGGAACAATCGAGGACTTCACACGTGATTTCTCACTTGACAATATGTTGCAAGTTCGCGTGACGAACGGACCACTGGATCCACAACTTATTGAAGGAACGGTTGGTTCGTGGGTGTACGCCGATGCTGTGGACGACCGGAATGGTGCGTACGAAATTGTCGGTGTCGAGAATGCAACCAGCACTAGTGCAACGCTCAAGATCGGAGAGCGGACGATGATCAAGCAGTTTACTGATCCAAGCAATCCCAGCGCTGGCTATGAGTATCTCCTCCAAGAGAACGGCGATTTTGTCATTCCGTTGAGTTCCACTTGGTCTAGGTAATCGCTACCCTCTCCTCAATTTGTACCGTCCTGAGCCTTGAATTCGGGTCCATTTCCGTTAAATGCATCAGATGTGTTGAATCGGTATTTGTTAGAGGAGTCGACGCAGCCACAGATATCATTCAATTTATTACATCCACTTTTCACAGATGAATGCCAATAGGTTGGGGTGGTGGTCTTCAGTCTGCCTGTCGTGCTAAACGAGAGTTGTTCGTAAAGCCTATCGAAATCTAATAGGGATTAGCAGATATATTGATGCTCGCCAAGTCCTGGATCGATGACTTCCTTGGCTCTCGGTTGCAAATCTCATCTTAGGAACTATCGGTACTTCCCATCATCCTGAATCGCTGACGCAATTTCGAAGGATCAGTTGAGGGATTTCTCGAGTTGATGTAGATTACTCACTGGCGAGAGGTGCTCTCACGTCAGTGAGAGCGCCGACCACGAAGGAGAACGACACAGCTGACGCTCACTACTGAGCACTCCCGCTGGACGCGGGCAAGCTTAGCCCGCGTCCAGCTGTCCATACGTCGCAGGAATCCCGACGCCGTTCGTTTGTGCCGCCCACTTTCGAACCAATCTCTCTCCAAGGACGTGATCGATCCACGTCCGGAAGACCTCAAAGCGGAACCACGTTGGCAGTGCTCGCCCGCCGCGACGCGGCGTGGCGAGCACACCCCATCGAACGATAAGCCACAGATTCCGCAGCAAGAAGCTCACGACGACGAACAACAACCGTATGACTGGGTTAGTGGTGGTTGTTCGTGCACGTGCTTCCCGCATCGTCCGGAACGCTGTCTCGATCGCCGAACGCTTCTGATACAGTGCTTCGACCTCCTTCGGCGTGCGATCGGCCAGATCGCACGCCACGTACGCGCGGACGAGTAGACCATGTTTGCCACGGTTGCCCTGCTGATAGGGGACACAGACCGCGAGCGGGAAGCGCAGTTCCCGCTCGCTTCCCTCATACATCGCGTACTCTGTCCAGTAGGAGATCGATGTCTCCAATTTCTCAGCAATCCGTTCTCCACGACCGATAACTGGGAGAGCGACCGGTGCGGTCGCACGAAGCTGCTGGATACAGCCACGGTTGTAGAACCCACGGTCACAGAGGAAGCCGACAACGTCGAACGGAAGGGCCACGACGTGGTCGAGCAGTCGCTCGACCGCGTCGTTTTTTGATTCATCACCACGGACAGCAGTAACTGCGACGATGAGCGGCTTTGCTCGACAGAGAACGAACCCGGCAAGGTAGCGATGGCACTTGGAGGTGCCATCGCGGGGAGTGGTGTGGCAGAGTTCGCCGTCAGTGAGGTGTGAGCAGCCGTGGTACTGGATATCGACGAAGTCGAGGCAGATGATCCTCGGCGTGGGGCCGAGGATCATCGTTGCCTGTTGTCTGAGAAGGTGATTAGCAAGGCGTTCAAGTTCCTCGGCTGGGACAGTGTGGAGCTGGGTAAGGGTGTAGTCGTCGGAGTAGGTGCCGCGCGTATCGTCGGAAACAGCCTTGATGGATGTCTGCTCAACGGCAGCTTGGAGGAGCGTTTGGCGAATAACCCCGGAGTCGAAGCCGCAGCCTTCGACTCCGGGGATCGGTATTTCGGAGAGGAGCTCAAGCGCTAAGTTTTCGAGGTCAAAGGCCGTAAGAACCGTGTCTGGATGGTAGAGAAATCTCATAATCACCCATCTAGACGCTTTCTGAGAAGCTAACCCCGTCAGTCGTGGCTATCAGCTGTCTTGATGGGAACTACCGACTATCACCGTGCTCGGCGACGCCCCTCGATCTGGCCGCCCTCCACGCCTCTCTCCGGAACAGTGGGAAGACCTGACGGCGACGCTGAACGCGTCGCCGACAGAAGCCGGCTACGACGAGCCAGCGTGGACGCCAGAGCTCGTCCGGTCACACATCCTCGACACCTACGACGTCGAGTATTCACACGCGCACATGTACCGGATGCTGGCCAAGGCCGGGCTGTCTCGTAGTGGATAAGAGAAGTATTGCAACTACGACTCCGGCAATTCATAGCCCCCAAGGGCCGGAACGGACGCTTACAAGTGGCCTATCCCCAGAACTTAGCTTGTGTACTAGCCAGACAGCCCGGCCGTACCACCAAAAGACCGATCCGGTCGCGAAACAACAGTGGCGCGATGAGTTCAAAAAAAAGTGGCCGCGACTGAAACGAGCCGGCTACACGATCGTCGCGATTGATCAACACACGCAAGCGGTCGCGACGATCAAAAGACGGGACTGGTTCCCGGTTAACTCCCGCCCGAGACTCCCGGTCTCGGTCGGGCGTGAAGTCATCAACATGCTGGGCGCGGTCACCGATAGCGGTGACCGCTTCGTTGCACTAACGCCGAACCGATTCAAAGCAGAAGTCAGCCAACACTTCCTGAGAGCGTTACAGCACGAGTTCGGCCCGAAACTCGTGATCGTCTTGGACAACGCGAAGTACTTCATCGCGACGGACTTCAAGAAGCAGGCCGCCGCAGACGGCCTGCTTCTTGATTCTTGCCGCCGTACGCCCCAGACATGAATCCGCTCGAAAATTGCTGGCTGCAACTGAAAACAGCACGAGCGAACCGTCTCTTCACCACGCTTCCAAAGGTACAACGTTACCGCAACTCACCTCACCGGAGGTATATCACTATTTATGATGATCTCTATAAGGAAAGGAGAGGCTCTCTTCAGTCTACCCTACACTCGTGGATTTCAATCCGTTCTGGAAGTCCTGCTTTACCACACACTGGACACGTGACGAGCGGCGTTGAGGGGAGTTTCTCACACGACTTCAATGCGGCATGTAGATGCGCTTGGACGTCGGGATTCTCAGTCCGCGAGAGTGCCTGCGACAGATGCATCTGTAGCTCCTCGCGAGCACTCATTGGCCCGTCTCCTTGCGTTTCGCATCCATCCGCAACCCAAGCTGCGCGAGTGGGCCGCAGGAAGTCCACCCCCGCTCTTGGGCGACGAATACACGCCACTCTTCGAGAGTACGTCCATTGAGCGGTTGATGGTGGTCCAGCTCACGGCCGTCAAACACGACGACTGTGTCGGCTGGGCGATAATAGTGGTGGGTAGAACCAGTGCAGTCAGTGCCCACTGTGAACGAGTTGGTAAGGGCACTAGTGAGGTGGTCAGCTAGCGATTCGGTACGCTCTTGTGTCGCGGCGTGCGTAATTGACATTGCTTCTTGTCACCTTGAGAAGCACCCGGTCACGTGTCTCCAGCACGTGGCCTTTCTGCGGAAGGCGAAACCAGTACTTCTCAAAGATTAGTATGTTTTCTGCTTACTTAATATTTGCCATATTCAGCAAGATTGTGGTACACAGCAACTATATAACATCCGCTAAAAAGGATGGTTATGTCTGATCGACGCCGCGCTCTGCTAACAGATACAGAGCGCGAACGGATTGCAGGGAAAGGCCCTCAACAACGACAGTATGAGTCAGTCTCTCGAGTTCGACGGCGTGTAAAAGAGGAGTTACCGAAGGATATTGCACTCCTCAAAGAACACCACGAAGACTTACTCGAAGAGATTCGAGACGTGGTTTGTGAGGAGGGAGATCGCACAAACTGACTCGGAATCTGACTGTTCGTTTCAGTCGATGTCATCCGGCTCAAGTTCTCCAGCAAGATATGCCTGGCCCAACTCAGAAATCTCGTAGTATCCTCGATCTGGTCGGGATGCTAAATCTCTCTCGACAAACGCTGTTAGACGTCGGTTCACGTGCTCCCGACTAATTTCTAAGTTGTAGGCAATTACGGCAGGCGAGAGAACAAGCTCAGAGTCAGACAGCGTCTGAAGAATCAAATCGTCAGTAGGGGTCATCCAATCAGGACGCCGACGCATATGTAGACATTCTTCAAGTACGGTATAACCACCCCGGACAGACAAGTGTGAATCATTATTCAATAATCGTGTGTTGCTAATTAGTGATTAGTATTAAGTAGCCATCGGGGTAATAGGAGTACAAGCACTGCTCATCGAGATTCTGCTCCTCCAAAAGGAGCCCGCGGTGGCACGCGGACTCGGTGTGCGGTTGCAATGAAGTCAGGACCGCATGTTCACGAAGCACGCAACGGGACAAAAACCTCCCGCAAGACCAGTCGCATATTCCCCTGAGTACGAGGTTTTCCTTCTGGAGGTGCGGAAGGCGTGACAGCGACGACTGAAACATTGCTCGAGAAGATTAACGAGTTAGAGCACCGTCTCGAGACAGTCGAGCGTAACAATCAACGCCTCCGGGATACGGTCGAAACCCTCGAAGACGAAAACGACCGTCTCCGAGACCAACTCGACGACGCTACCGAAACAATCGAGACACTCGAACGCACAGTCACCATCCGCCACGACCGGCAACTTGCCCACTTAGAAGAGATCATCATCGGCGAAGACGGAATCCTTGTCGACGACCAAGAAGCCCACCTCGCCGAACGTGGCCCCATCCTCGATTACCTCCAAGACGTCGTCCACACGGAGGATCTCCACGCTGAACAGCAAACCCGCTCGAAACACGACGCAAAACTCGAACGCAAACTCGCAATGATAGCCGACGAAACCGACGTCGAACTTACAGACACTGCGATCGCCGGTGAGGACAAACTCCAGCGACTGCTCACATACGGCCCCGAGGATATCGCTGATCGCGTGTATAACGTCCACCACCGCGCTCGAGACGTCCTCGCACATGCAACCTCGTGGGGGCAACGCACGCGCGACAAGTTCGGCGAACGAGTTGTAATGAGCGCCCGCACAGTCAAGGAAAAACTGGGGCTCAAACGAGACGAGACACTGTCCTCAACAGAGGTGCGACGCGTCTTCGAGAAACTCGAGCAGTTAGCTGCAGACTCACCGAGACGCGTCCGTGCAATCACCGGGGGATCCAAGACAAACAAACTCGTCATCTCGCTTCGCAGTGAGGAAACCACGAGAAGAGGCTGACAGTCGTCGGTAGCGTACACGAAGACGACCACTGCCACACCCACCCCCTGAACGCCCATCCGGGCTCACACCCACGACCGGGACACGACACACACACACCACACACGTTGGGAACGCTCCCGCCTTGCTAGCCGGGTCGGTTAGTCGTCGGTCTATTTCTCGAACGGCAGTCGACGGCAGTCTATGGAACATCGAGAGCCGAGTTCCCTCTCACACCACGTGACAGCCAGAGTGGTTGACACAGCGAGATCCAGACATCCAAGCGTCTCTCTATGAATGATAGACGATTAGTCAGCCGCCGAAGGGGACCCGAAGATAAGGGACTTGACCACGACAGGAACAGCCTGACTAGATAACATTGGCTCACCAACATCGAGATAATCGCCGTCACTCACAGCAATCTCATCGATGACAACGAGCGGCGACAACTCAGTCGAACTTGCCCGCAGACATTGGGCAAGTGCTTTCGCACAGTTCTGCCTCAGAACGATCACGACTGGTAATTGCCTGCGAGTATACCCAGCGTCTGCATACCCCTGCGTGAGTGCCTGCGCAAGGGTCTGCATGCGGTCGTACGAGAGCGAGCCAACGTCAGGAAGGGCCAATACGAGACCTGCCAACTGCTGTGTCTCATGGAGGGCCAATGCGTGTTCGAGACACCGACACACTTCCGCAGCCAGCGATGTACAATCCGTTGCAGTAAGTGACGCCTCGACGACCGGGAGGTTTCGCAATGGGAGGGCGTCTTCGTCGAGCGACACTGTGGTCCCACTGAAAGAGGTCGTTTGTGTCCCGGCACCGATGACAGTCGCACGAATCGTTTCGTTCGGCGAGCGGTACGCCACCGGAGACGAGTCAAGCCGGTCACGAATTGCTGCAGCGAGGAAATTGCCGAAGTCATGGTACGCGAACAAATCGTTATCCGTATCCGACACAATTAGCTGTCCGACGCCACCACTGAAGCAAATGCCATCAATCGATCGTGAGGCGTACTCACTCTCCCCGATGGTAAGCGCCTTCGTAATTGAACTGCATCCGGTACCATCGATGGTCTCGAAGACTGCATCAGCCATCAACGCTGCCAGCTCACGGAGTTCCTCGTCTGCTGGACGAGACCCAATTTCCAGAGAGAGGCCTGCTTCCTCGAGAAGCTGCGCTGCTGGGAGAGAGATATGTGTAAGCGCCCCACTCGGGTCAAATCGGAGCAGTCGACCACCGACGTCGAGACATCGCGTTTCGACGACCGAGTCACCGGCAAAGAGACACATGTTGGTTGTTCCCCCACCGATATCGACGTTGAGAATCGTCGCCTCGCGCTGCCGTGCCCATGTGGCAGCCCCAGAGCCGGTCCCCGCTAAGACGGATTCTAATTCGGGGCCTGCCGTCGCGACAACGAACTCACCAGCGTCGGCCGCAATCCGCGTCACTAGTTCTTCGGCGTTTGTCTTATACGAGGACTCTCCGGTGACGATGACGGCACCGCTGTCGATATTCTCAGGAGTATACCCTGCGGTCTCAAATTCGGTCGTGACGAGGTCCGCAATCGCATCGACATCGAGCGTCTGGTGGTCCAACAGTGGCGTCTCGTAGATAGTGCCCCGATAGACGATGTCTGTATCCTCAATCTCGACGGTCACCGCACCGAGCCCTGTCGTCGAGAGTGTGAGTTCACTGATGATGAGTTGCGTCGTTGTAGTGCCAATATCGATACCGACGCTTGTCAGCGTGGGTGTCTCTGCAGCCATCGCTTAGCTCCCCGTCATTCCAAATCGAGGCCGCTGCCCTGTTGGTCATGCATCGTGGCCACGAGCTCGACAATCTGTGCGCCCGCTTCAATCGCCGGCAACCCATCTGGGTGGATGTTCGAGATCACCGATTTCTTCGCCGTCGGTTTCCCTCGCTCGGGTCCATAGACTAGGTAGGCGCTCAGACTTTTTGCGGTGTTCAGTCCGGGCCGTTCGCCGATGAGGTTCACAATAACTTCCGCCTCGAGTTCTTCGCCGATGGCGTCCATCACATCGACACGGCCAAACTCCACGAAGAGCGGCGTGCCGACGGTGAAGCCCCGTTCTTCGAGTCCGTCAGTGAGTATCGGCAGGAGGTCACCGATGTTCGCATCGACAGCGGTCGAACTGAGCCCGTCACAAACGATGAGCTGGACATCTGGGGCGTGAATGCAGTCGTCACGAAGCTGTGTTGCTGTCGCGTCGCTAATCTCTCGGCCCAAGTCTGGGCGTGCGAGATACTCATCTTGATCCGACACTCGGCTCGTGATTTTGTGAAGCCCCGCTCGCTCGATGGTTTCCTCAGAGACACGCGTGAGGACGGCGTCGCGAGCCCGCGCATGATCGGCCCGAAAGGACAGTATCGATGCCGTTCGTGGGCGACGGCCACTGCGGCCAACTCCAAGCCGAGATGGGCTTGCATTGAGGATTCGATCAAGCGCTGTCTCATCGTCATCGTCAGCACGTGGTTCAGAATCGGTCATTGGTCTCCCTCTTGTGGCAGGTGCGCTTCGGGGTCGTCCAAGAAGATCGTCAAGTCGCCCGCCTTCGCAGTCAACTGGCCATCTTCGACGATGCCCATCGCCTCGAGCCACGACTCGAATTCCGGCGCCGGATGCACATCGAAGATATCCCACAGTGCGGCCGCATCGTGATAGCTATTCGATTGGTAGTTGAGCATCGTGTCATCGCCCATTGGGACGCTGATGAAGTAGTTCGACCCAGCCGCCGTCAGTAAGACGGCCAAGTTCTCAATGTCGTTTTGGTCAGCTTGGATGTGATTTGTGTAGCAGGCATCGATGCCCATCGAAATCCCCGTTAGCTGGCCCATGAAGACGTCTTCGAGCCCGGCTCGGATGACCTGTTTGCCGTCGTAGAGATACTCGGGGCCGATGAAGCCGACGACGGTGTTCACGATGAATGGGTCATAGCGCTTTGCAAGGCCGTAACAGCGCGCTTCCAACGTCACCTGATCGACGCCTGCATGGGCATTGCTGGAGAGCTCCGACCCTTGGCCCGTCTCGAAATACATGAAGTTCGGCCCAGCGGCTGTACACTCGTCTTTGCCAAACGCATACGCTTCGTCAAGAAGCTCCACATCGATCCCGAAGCTCTCGTTGCCAGCTTCAGTTCCGGCGAGACTTTGAAACAGAAGGTCTGCCGGCGCACCATTCGCAACCGCTTCCATCTGCGTCGTGATGTGCGAGAGAACACAGTTCTGCGTTGGGATTTCCCACGTCTCGATGAACTCTTTTGTGACCTCGAGGAGACGCTTCGTCTGCTCGGCGTTATCCTCGACTGGATTGATGCCGATGACGGCGTCGCCAACCCCGTACGAAAGGCCTTCTCGAATCGAGTTCCGAATGTTGTCGATATCGTCGGTTGGGTCGTTTGGCTGAAGACGAAACGAGAGTGTTCCCTCACCGCCGATGGTGTTGTTACAGCGCGCCGTCACGGTCATCTTCGAGGTTGCCTGAATCAGATCCAGATTCGACATGAGCTTCGCGACAGCAGCAATCATCTCACTCGTTAGCCCGGGACGAATCTCGGCAATCTCGTGCTCTGTTGTTTCCTCGGCGAGCAGGAATTCACGGAGATCAGCAACTGTCCAGTCACGAAGATCTTCATACACGTCCTCGTCGACTGCATCTTGGATGACGCGTGTCACCTCATCCTCTTCGTAGGGAATCGCAGGATTCTCTCGGTGGGTCGCCAACGAAACTCGACTGAGGGCGTCCTTGGCTGCAACGCGCTCTGCAGCAGCGTCTGCTGCAATCCCTGCGAGTTCGTCGCCGGTTTTCTCTTCGTTGGCCTTTGCTAATACCTCGATGAGCGAGTCGAACGAATAGCGTGTCCCGGTGATCGTGGACTCAAAGTCACTCGTCATCGGTGCTGTAGGGGTGTGGGTCGCTCCAAGCGGTGCTGGTGGGTACGTACGCCACGTACGGGGGGGACGATCACAGTCTCGTGATCGGTGAAATGCCGGTCATGTGAGCTAATTTCTCGCATCATCTGTCGCAAGAGGTTGGAGAGTTCGCTGTATAACTCTTTACCCGCTCATTGTTTGGCGTTCCAAAGACAACGAGAAAAGAGGTCCAACCCCGCGTTTGAATTCTATCCACTCATGTAGGGCGGTAAGCCCTGCCCTCGAGGAATGAGCTGAGCGCTGTAGCGTCAGTAGAGAAGCACGAGAGCAGACCAAAGCGACTCTTGAAGTCCTGAAATAATTCTTCGTACAGTAGATATATGACAGGGTAGGTCGTTAGTGCGTACATGGACATAACTGATACGCCTGATGGGATGCCAGCTGAGAGCGAGGAACCGCCTGAATTCGATGCGTGGGAGTCTCCGGAGGAACTGCTGAAAAGCGGGCCGACAAGAGAGCGAATGCTCGATGTCGTGATGCAGTTGCGAGAGCCGACGAAGGTGTCAGCAGTAGCTGAGCGTGCCGATTGTGATACAGAAACGGCGCGTGACTACTTAGAGTGGTTTGCGGAGATGGGAATCGTTCGTGAGCTGCCGGGCCGACCGGTACGGTACGAGCGGAACAACTCGTATCTACAGTGGCGTCGAGTCGAGCAAATCCGTGGACAGTATTCGGAGGGAGAGATTGTCGAGCGCCTCAAAGAAACGGTCGATGCGGCTGAAAAGTACCGCGAACGCTTTGACGTGGAGTCACCTGACGAGGTGTCTCTGGTAGATCAAACTGGCGAGCAGTCGGTGGAAGACATCTGGGAGGCGGTGTCTGAGTGGAAGACACTGGAAGTGCGTGCAGCGTTGCTAGATGCGGCACGTCGTGATAGGTTGTCAGGTGGGCGTGCTGGGAGCATCAATGCCTAATGGGGAGTCAGACGGAACTGGCAGCATCGATAGCGATGTGTTAGAGCGGATTGGTCGGCGGTTGGAGAAGAGTGCTCGCTTCTCCAATGTTGATCATCACCCTTCGTATGCACCGAATGCTGTAGTGGCTGAGTTTGATGTGGGATATTTCCCGGCGCGTGTGGAGCGTGCATATCTTCGTATTCGCTGGTTTGTGACGGATGATTTCAACGTGCATTATTCCGAACAGTATCATAACGGGAAGTCGTGGGAGTGTCGGTGGGATCGGCATCCGAACAGTCACAACGACCGCGAGCATTTTCATCCGCCGCCGGACGCGGCGACACCTGGAGAGGATATGATGTTTGCGAGTGATTTGCGCGAAGTAATTTCACGTGTGATGGCAGAGCTGAGTGAGCGAATCCAGTCGTTCTGGGACTAGACGGGCAGTTGCTCTTTCTGATGGTCGTGTTCAGAAAGCGTCGAAACAAGCGCTGAACAACGTTGAGGAGCTGGCACACCAACTTGCAGGTCGGTAGTGTCTGGGGACGACAGCTTGGATGACCCACTGTCAATTAACAACACACAGACAAATGAAGTAAACCCACTTGCTCTCGCCCTTGCGCAACGGGCCATGCCCGACGAACAAGCTGGTGAGGCCGCCCCTGCACACATCCTCGAGGCTGCCGTCGAGGCGTACATCGTCGCGCTCTTAGCTGGTGACGCTGCTGGCGACGAGGCCGAACGCGTCGCCGTCGATGTGACGGCGAGTGCAGCCGTCGACGAGGCGCTGAATCAACTCATCGCCGAGAGCACCGAGTTCGCATCGACAGCCGACCTCGTCGCTGAGGGCGTCGCGCGTGCAGTGGGTGGGGAACGTACCCAGGAGATTGAGGGCCTCGGGGCGTATCGACGACAACTCGAAGCGATAGCCACCAACGACGACTACGCCGTCGACGACGTGTTCAGGTCGTCGACGCGGCACTCGTGTGGGTTGCGGCGCAGTGATCGGGTGGTCCAGAGGTCAGTGATCAGATGGGTGCCGAAACGGCTGTAATTTCTGTGCTCCGATTGGACTCCTCATCTCTTGGAAAAAAGACTCCCGTCGATGTCGAATTGATCGGATTTCCACACCCGAACCAGATACAGGACCGACAGGCCGTCACTGGACGTTTGCGCCCGTGCTGAAACTTGTGAGATCGTCGATTCGTTGTTCTAGCGCTTCGATTTCTTCGCGCAGTTCTGCTGCCTCCGCCTCTTCGGATCCCGCGAGTCGGTCTTTCAGCCCTTGGAGGCGAGTTTCTTTGATTTCCTCGTCGACCTCCGCCTTCCGAACATAATCGCTTTCTTCGATCTCGTAGACGTCAGAATCTGACAACGTGGTTACGTCCAGTGCGTCGTCGACTTTTGTGCGGTCGACGCTCATGACGCGCTCGCGGTCGATTCCTTCGGCTGCGAACATGGCGAGGACCTCTTCGTCGTCTTTAAGCGATCGATTGCGTCGCGACGTGCGTTGGACGGAGCCATACTGCCCGTGGACAGGTCGATCGTGGTGCAGTCGGGTGAGCAAGACGTCGGCAACGGCTTTCCGAACGTCGTTAGCGTTCCGTTGAACGTCCGACAGCAGCGTGTAGATGTTCACCAGTGCGTCCGTTTCCAACTCAGAGAGCTCGGTTACGTCGTGGCGTTCGAGTGCGTCGACAAGGAGCAACGCATCCGAGTAGACGTCCAATCCGTCAGGTTCGGTCCGCTCCTCGTCGTCAGCGTTGTGCTCGCCGTCAACCAGTTGCGTTACCGTTGGGCCCTCAGTCTCGGTAATGACTCCTGTCTCTTCGTTTACTTCGAACCGGGGATGGAGACTCAACACTGCTGGGTAGGGGTCTGCATCCGGTGGCAATCGATCCAGCGCAAACCCATTCACGGAGTCCTGGATTTTGTGAGAGAGGGTTTCGAACTGCTCACGTTGCAGTGGTCGCTTGTCTCCCGAGTTCTCGAATCGAATGATGATGCGATGTTCCTGCGTCTCTGTGACCTGAAATCGCCGATGTGAGAGCGGTGTGATGAGCGTCGCCTCATCCGGTAACTCATCGAGTGTCTCGAGGACGGTGTGCCAACAGTCGCTGAACGGCATAGTGTTGCCTTTGTCCCGTGTCAGCTAAACCTTGTTTTTGATGCGACTCACTCCATCCAACGCTCGTCATAGGGCAAGTCCTGTGTTCACCCTCTCACGGAGTGATTTCGGATTGTTTCCCGAACATCTCAGCCAGTTCAACCACATCGTACACGTGAATCCCCGTTTTGAACCAGAGGACGCGGTCAGCTGCACTGCCGAATTCGTCGCTCGCACAGTCCAGCTGCTCTGAGACGGCAAGAACGAAATTGTCGGCCTCTACCTGCCGAATCTTCTCCAGTTTCGACTCGAGATACTCGGGCGTCCAGAACCCGACGACTTCGAGGATGACTCGCCTGCCGTCCGGATGTTCGATCGCGAAGTCGGGAATCATCACCTCTGCGCCGAGGTCAAAGACATCGTCCTCTCGCTGTAACTCCCACTCAGTGGTCGAGCGTTCCCATTTCTGGGCCAGTGTACGCTCAACATCGCTATCGAACCGTTCACCGGCGCTGTAATGCGAGTCAAGCCCCTCAGTGTGGTCAAGCGAGAACTGCCGTGTCTCACCCGTTGCTTCATCAATGAGCACCTCGGCGTCCATCTCCCAGCGATTACACAGCGGCAACGCTGGCAGGAAGTTCGCCAGTCGAATCCCGTACTTTCGAGACTGGGAGAACAGCGACGCTGGGCCATCCAACATGGCCTCGTAGCCGGCGGCCAGATCTGTACTTGAGACACGGGTGCCGTCAGCATCAATCGGATAGAGACGGTGCATGAGTCCGAACAGTTTGACGTAGCTGAACACCGTCCCGAAGTGGTCCCAGATACGGATGCGCATTTCCGTCGCATCGTAGAGGACTGCCTGTGCGAGCGCAAGATTATACCGGGTCAAGAGCCAGTCGACGGTGAGGTCGGTGTGTTCGTACTCCTCGTCGCTGTTGCCAGTGAGCGTGGTCGTCGATGACTCAGTTCCATCGCTCTGATACCGGTCAGCGGTCCGCGTCCCAATCCGGACAAGACGTTTGTTCGCCTCCAGATCCGCGTACATCCCCCGGTAACACGTTTCGAGCGAGATTCCGAGTTCGTCAGCAATCGTGCTGTACACATCCAGCTTCTGTGTGTCCTCGCCGAGTGTTGGCTGACGAACGATTGGATACTGGTCGTTCGCTCGCTCAAACAGTTGCCGACGAATCTCACGCGGGTCGACCGGTGCCACGACCTCGAACTCACACTCGTCTGTCAGTAGTTTCGCCAGTCCTTGGACGATCTTGTAGTCGGTATCCGCGACGGTCAACTGGTCAATCGCGTCCTCAAGATCGCCTTCCGGTTCGTCGAGATGCGCCTCGAACAACTCGATAAGCTCCCGTGCCGTCTCCCGGTAGCGCTCGTCGGTGGGATCAATGAACAGCGGCGTAATCTCGGTCCCGGTTGTGCGTGAGCGCGTGAGGTCAGCGGTCAGCACTGCCAGTCACCCCCTGTCGCCGCCGTTGAGAGACGTATGTTTCCATCGTGTCCGCCGTGATAAGCTCGTAGAGCCGCGCTGGTTGGTGGTCATCGGTGGGACGAAGAATCCGGCCGAGTCGTTGGGCGTACTGGCGTTTCGAGGCACTCCCCGAGAGGATGATTCCGACGTTCGCAGCAGGGACGTCGATACCCTCGTCAAGGACTTGCGACGTCGCCAGCATCGAGTACTCACCACTGCGGAAGCGCTCGAGTATCTCGGTGCGCTCGTCGGTCTTCGTCTGGTGGGTGATACAGGGAATGATGAACTCCTGGGAGATTTCGTAGGCGAAGTCGTTGTTCGCGGTGAAGATGATGGCGCGATCGTCGTGGTGACGCTTCAGGAGGGTATCGAGTGTATCGAGTTTCTTGTTCGCTGTGCGAGCGGTTTTCTCGGCCCGTTGTTTCGCGATGAGCGCACGCCGTCCCTGTGGGTCATAGGATGTCCGTTTGAGGAACTCCTGATAGCCGTTTGCTTTCCAGAGATCGAAGTCGTGACTGTCGACGTAGTCGCGATAGATCTGGTACTCCTCATCATACGTGGCACGCTCGTCGGCTGTGAGGTCGACAGACATATGGATTGTCTCGTATTCACTGAGATACTCACCGGCGAGTTCGTCGACGTGTTCCTCGTAGACGACCGGTCCGATGAGCTCCTCAAGGAGTTCGTGTTTCCCGTCTGGACGTTCGTATGTGGCGGTCAGCCCGAGCCGGTACGGCGCAATCATCATCTCGGGAATCTGCTGGTAGGTCGGCGCTGGTAGGTGATGTTCCTCGTCGACGACGAGCAAGCCGAACTGGTCACCGTACTCGTTGACGTAGCGATACGCGCTATCGTACGTCGTAACCGTAATCGCCGTGACCTCGTGGCTCCCGCCACCGAGAACGCCAATCGGTTCAGTGAGCTGCTCACCGAAGGCGTTGGTGAGCGTTGCGTGCCACTGGTTCATCAGGTCAATCGTCGGTGTCACGACGAGTGTGCTGACGCCGGCATCGGCGATGGCTTGCAGTCCGAGAAACGTCTTTCCACTACCCGTCGGGAGGACAACGCTGCCTCGTCGTCCGTGGTCGGCCCACGCGTCGAGGGCGGCCTGTTGGTAGTCACGTGGTTCGATGTGGAGCGCGGGCGTGAGGTCGAAGTCTGGATATGCTCGGGCAGCATCCTCGATTGACTGTGTGAAGCCATCCTGGAGGGTTGCCTGTTCGTCGCCGTCTTTCCACGCGCCGGCCCACTCAAGCAGGGAGCGGTACTGATAGGCCTGCGCGCGGTACTCGTCGACGCGGTCATCCCACTCTGCAGCGGGCACGTTATTAGGTGCATCACGGAGTAGGAGGGTCCCGTCGTCGAATTCAATCCGCATTCAGTACGTGGACGCACGCAGTCGACGGGATTCAATCTGTGGGTTGACTCTCCACTTTTTACCGACGGCGAGTAGCCAACAAGGAGGATTGGTGTGACAAATTGCTGATTGATTTGGTATTTCTCACTCCTTGTACTCCCATACCAGCCCGAGGCAACTCATCGTATTCGTACGTAGCTGTGCCCACGAATGTGCTGGTTGAAATAGCGACCAAGTGAGTCGGCGTCCAGCAGGTCTCTGTAGGTCCTTTCAGGGATGTCGATATATTGGTATACTTTGCCGTCCTGGAGTTCGACCTCCAGCACCTGTTCGTCGGAATCGTAGCCGACGCTTGCGAGCAAGGATGAAGAAACCGAGTCACGATTCATAGAGGTAATTCGTAGGGAAGCCAGATAACTTCTCACGCCAGTACGATCACAGACACACAGACAGTCAGAATCCTGCCTTCTCTAGTTCGTCGAGAAACGCCGGGCGATTCGAGTGTTTCTCCTTCAGGAAGTCGAGAAACTCTTCGAATCGTTCCTCGGAGACGAGTGTTTGCAGTTCCTCTAGGTGGTCGATGACCGCTCGATAGTGGCGACGTCCCGTGTCACCGGCAGCGAACGAGACGAGTTGTGCTTTGTACACTTCGAAGTAGTCGGCTGGACTGACGGGTGCAACCGGTTCTCGGTAGCGGCGCAGCCACGAGAGCTCACCAGCCGCCTGCAGCTCGTCGAATGCCTTCTGTCGCTGGGCCTCGTGGACGTACATGGCGATGAGCCGTTCTCGGTCGCGCTCGCCGAGAGCCTCCTCAAACTCTTCGAAGAGTGTCTGCCACTGCTGGCTCTCACAGGCATCTTTGAGCCTGTCGTAGGCGCCCCACTCGCCATGCTCGAGAAACAGCTGTGTGAGGAGTTCCTGATATTCTGCAGCGTTTCGGTCTCGATACAGTTCGGCCGCAAGCCAGCGGAGCTCAACTGACGAGTCGAAGGTGTCGATGCCATCTTCGACGACCTCGATGGCACGCGTTT
This sequence comes from Halogranum amylolyticum, assembly GCF_900110465.1. GTDB lineage: Archaea > Halobacteriota > Halobacteria > Halobacteriales > Haloferacaceae > Halogranum > Halogranum amylolyticum. The sequence goes on along the minus strand of NZ_FODV01000034.1, from coordinate 4,468 downwards.
CAGCTCCGTGGTCGATCAGTCGCTCGACATACTGCGTGCAGAAGCGACAATCTTCGAGGTATATCTCTTCGTACAGCGCTGAGAGGGTGTCGTCTCGTTCGAGTGCCGCGAGCACGTGGACGCACATCGAGAGGACGCTTCGTGTGTGAACGGTCGAAGAAGCGTCTAGCCCGGTGCGATCGGATTGCGTCTGTTCGAGCTGGACGGTATGCTCGTCGACGTCCGTCAGCCCGTCAACGCGCAGTTTCTCGAAAGTGTCGCCGGTGAAGTACCTGAGTTCCAGCGGACCGACCGCAAGATGCTTGACGTCAATCGTTCCACCAGTGAACTCGTCGATGGTGAGCGGTCCGTCGGTGAAATACGAGGTATAGAGGACGTCGTCCGTCCGCTCGTAGTCGGGCTCGGTCTCGTCGTCCATCGAGGCTGGCGTTTCCGAGGAATCTCCGATTTCTTCGGCATCGATATCCTGGTCGCCGGGTTCGGTCGTCCGTGTTTTGCTACTCCCTGGTTCGAGGGAGACGCCAGACACGTGCGCATCCAGCAAATCGAGCCAGTATTCGTGGTCAGCTGTCGTTGTACAGAGGATGCGTAATGCATCGTCGTAGTCCTCGCTGACGAAGTGATACTCCGCCGTGAGGAACTCCTCGAAGAGATACTCGATGTAGCGCTGCTTCTCTTCGTGAGCGAGTTCCTGTTCTGCAACTGTCTCTGCGTACGACTCGATAGCGAATCCCAACTCACGGCCGCAATGACCGCTACTGTCGTCGATCCGGTTCATGTTCTCGCGAATCGTCTCAGCAACCGCCCGATAGATGTCCGTCGCCGAATCGACGTGCCCACGCTCTCGGTGTGTCGCTGCCAGGTCATCGTACTGTGAGAAGTCAATTCGGGTGTCGTGCTCGATCATCCCACGGCGACTGGCCGCGTTCTCGAACAGCCGGTCGAGCTCCTGTCTGTAGTCGGAGACTGTTCGTCCCGGCTCTTCGCCCACGAACGCGACGAATCGGTCTCGGAGGTCGCGGTCATTCTCGATGACGTCCAGCAAGAACGTCCGAAGCTCGTCGGCAGTCGGTTCCTCAACCAGCGTTTCGATGTCTGCGGGTTCAGACAGCCGGCCGTCCGAGTCGCTGCCGGAGTCGATCTCTCGGTCGTCGACGGCTAACAAGACCGCGATGACGTGTTTGCAGTCTCCAGCGTAGTCGTATGGGCAGCTACAGAAGGTGTGTATCGCGTCCGTCCCGACATCGATCGAGACGTCGTAGTCGCCGGTGCCGCGAACCGTGGCCCGAATTTCGTCGCCGTTGACCTCAAGCGCTTGAATCCGTCCCTGTTTCCAGTAGGTGACGCCTCGCTCGAAGGACTGTCCGGTACAGAGCGAACGAATCTCGTCTCGGGTAGGATATTCAAGTGTCATCGTCGGTCTTCGAGATCCTCAAGTGCACGCCAGAACTGCTCGCTGTTCATTGTCGGCTCAGACATCGCCTGTTGTTCCAGCACGCCTGCGTAGGACTCGAACGCCTCGGGCGTCGGATTGGCTGCACGCACACACTCGACGTAGCCATCGAGCGCAGCCTGGAGGGCTTGCGCGTAGTGGTCGTAGGCGGCGTCGATTCGGTCGTGGTTGTCGTCGATCCCCTCGAAAAGCGCCCGATAGATGGTCGCCGCCGCCCGGTAGCGGTCGCGTTCGCGATACTGTTCGGCCATCTCGAAGAAGTGCGAGAAGTCGATCGCGTCTGTGACGACCGGGTAGTCTTGGGTATGGTCGTCGAACAGTCGCTCGATTTCGTTGCGGTATTCCTCAATCGATTTGCCCGTGTCGCTAAATCGCGCGAGAAACTGCTCGCGGAGAGGCGGATGCTCAGCAAGCGCATCGCGTGCGAATTCGCGCAGTTCGTCTGCCGGTACGTCTTCGAGGACCGATGCAACGCGCTCGCTCTCATCGTGCGGTGGGTCCGCAGCGACATCCAACAACACCGCGACGATGTGTTTGCACTTACCCACCCCGTCGTAGGGACAGGTACATTGTGCGTCGATGGTGTCCCCTCCCAGTTCGAGGGTGACGTCGTAGCGAGACGATCCCTGAACGACGGCCGTGACGACGTCATCGAACCGGTCGATCCGCCGAATCAGACCCTGCTGGCGGTAGTTCTGCCCGCGTTCGAACACGGCGTCGGTACATAGGCTTTGGATGGTCTCCTGTTCGATATTCATCAGAGACACATCGACGTCCCAGACGAAAAAAAACCCACCAACGACGACTACGCCGTCGACGACGTGTTCAGGTCGTCGACGCGGCACTCGTCTGGTTTGCAAGCACCCGCTAACTGGGCGTCCCACAGGCGCCGCAAGAGAATTCAGAGAGCCACCAAGATGCCTGCAGTCTCGCTATCTCGGGATAAGTTCGCCCACACAGACATTCCAAAGATAGTATATGTAAAGTGCAGAATATCCAATCGCGATAGCAGCGTACTCTCTGCCCGGGACGACGCTGTATCGCATCCGAGAGGTGCCCCACCTTCTCCCCAATCCCAAGGATTGGAGTGTCCCGGTCGAGTCGCACATGGGCTATCACATCCCCATCGTCGGCGACGACACGGTCTACGTCCACAATTTGGATACGACACTCTTCGCGTTCGCAGCCGACACGGGCGACGAGCGGTGGCGGACCCCCCTCGAGGGACCAGGGCCGGCGCCGACACTGGGCGGCGGTCGACTCGTCGTCGCGACCGAGAACGGGCTCAAGACGTTCGATGCAGCGAGCGGTGAGCAGCGTTGGACGGTGGAGACCCCCGCTGCAGGCGTCTTCGACTCACCACCAGTCATCGCACACGAGACAGTTTACTTCTATGGAGGCGTTGGTGTCAGTGCGTTCGACCTCGCCGATGGGTCTCTGCAGTGGCGTGTCCCGATCGGACTTGCTTCGGACTCTGCACCAGCCGTCGGCGACGACACGCTCTACGTCGCTGGCGACGACACCTATCTCCGCGCCCTCTCGACAGTTGATGGGAGCGAACGCTGGCGACAGAAGACAGCTGCACATATCGACTGCAACGTCGCCGTCGCCGGAGAGACCGTCTATGCGGGTTCCGAGTCCGGAACGGTCCTCGCCTGCGACCGGGCGGACGGAGCCAAACGCTGGCAGTACAGCCTCCCGACCGACGAGGAACGACAGCGAACGCCGCAGATGATTGCGACGGATGGCGCTCGCGTGTATGTCACGACCGACGACGTCCTCTACGCGCTCGATTCGAAGACTGGACGGCCCTGCTGGACGATCGATACCCATCGGCGTCGCTACAGTAGTGGCATCGCCATTGGCGACGGCACACTGTTCGTCCCAACCGAGGACAGCGATTCGGCGTCGGAACCATCCGCAGGCGCCGTCTACAACGCCGCGAACGGCGAGCGACTCCGAGGGTTCGCGACAGACGCACCCTACGGCTTTGACGGCGGTCCGAGCGTCGCTGGGGGCGCGGTGTATACGAATGGACGGGCTGCCTTGCGGCGGTACTCTGCGGAGGAGACAGGTGCTGCAGAGTGACCCGTGGAGCTCCCGCTGTTTTCTTTAGTGGCGTCACTGTCATCGACTGGAATTCGTGAGTATTGCCTCGTCCCGGGATGCTACTCAGCGGAGCCATCTGGACCGCGGTTGGTGTCGTCATCTTCGCTTGGGGACCGAGTGCGATGCAGTCGGCAGAGACGATGGGCGTGACGGGTTCGTTACATACTGAAGGTGCGTATATCTATAGTCAGTACTTCACAAAGCCGCTTAGTTAGAAGGTCTGCTTGCAGAAGGTGTGTCTAAAACCCAACAAGCAGACGGTTCAATCCACGAGGACCAGCTCCTTAACTTCCTCGTCAACTCCTTTGACGAGGAAGTTGCTCTCACTCTCGGTGAAAACGCTGAACTCGATGCTGAAGACATCTACGAGGTCCTCGTCGGCGCTTGCGCCGACGGGACCTCGGTCTCGACGCTCTGTGAGAGAAGCGAAGATGCACCCCACAAAAACTCCGTTCTCTACCATCTTCGCACCAAGTTCGACCTAGAGACGCTCGAACAAGTTGGCAACACGCTTCTCCAGAAGGACGTTCTCGACGTCCTTCCCCAGCAGGTGGAGGTCGTTTCTGACCTCCACCTGCGGCCCTACTATGGTGACGAAGACAACACCGACGGTCTCTATCACTCCCAAGCGAAGCGTGGGACCACCGCGTTCCACGCTTACGCGACACTCTACGCGCGTGTGAAGAACAAACGCTACACGCTGGCGGTGTCGCCGTCTGACCGACGGCGACACCGCCAGCAGTGTCCTCGCAGAGTTTCTCGGTATCCTCGACGGCCTTGACCTCGACGTCAAGGCCGTCTTTCTTGACCGCGAATTCTACGACAGCAAGTGTTTGACGCTGCTTCAGGCGCACAACCACGCCTACGTCATGCCGGTCGTCCGCTGGGGACAGACGATCAAGCAAG
>NZ_FODV01000020.1:43180-72467 GCF_900110465.1 Halogranum amylolyticum | reverse complement strand
CGTTCCATATCCCGATGGGTCCCGGAATACATGTGAGGAAAGAGAATGACGTTATCCTTCTCGTCGTTCAGGTCACCGAACGTCTGGTATGCGAGTTTCGCATCTTGGAGCATCTCCCCACGCGCGAGTTCGAAATCCCCGAGATCAAAGAGGTCGAAGTCGCCGTGTTCGTCCTGTGTGTAATACTCGTTTTCCAGGTAGCGGTCTTCCAGTGACATACTCCATAATAAATAATGCAGATTCACAAAAATATGTAGGGTAGTTCTGAGGCTACGGACAAGTAGTACACTCTTTAACACGGCTAACACCGACCGCGGCCGTCCGCGAGGCCTCGGAGTTACCCTCACCAAGGAGGGAATCAATGGATTTCTCGGCACCGTCGACGCGGTGATATCCATTGTGATTGAGGCGATATCCTGGTTCCCACACTCACTCACGTCAAGCACCGAGGGAGCTCTCTTAGTACCTCCACGGTCGTCCTCAAAGAAAAACTGACTGTCGTCACAGCGGGAACGTCCAGCGTCTGAACCACAGTCATGCGATCGATACGCGCGCTAAGTTCAACACGACCGTAGAAACCTCCCCGAATCCTGTCAGAAGTGGCGTGCAACACTCAGAGGATGTATCGGTCAGTCAAGAACGGATAGTGGTGAGTTCTAAGCCTACTGGTCCCCACCGAGTATTTATTATTCGTGGGATTGGAATTATTCACAAAACCTCCATGGTAGAAAACGAACGGAGATTGTCTGCAAAGACGATACGGGACGGTGTGCTCGAAGCTGTCGGTGACATTTTTTGGACAATCATAGCCATCGCTTCGATTTGGGTGGGTTCCGGGATTCTCGTTGGTGCAAGCCCGATAACCATTCTCGGGATGCTCTGGGGCTCCTTTTTGATTTGCAGCGGGGCTCTACTCATCTACCTCGTCTGGTGGTACTACCGGTAATCTCACTTCGGAACCAGATATCAGAATAGACTTCCGCAAGATTTGGTTTCGATGTGCCGTAGGAGTGACCGACTTGCGCGCTCTATTCAGCACGGCCTCAGAAACCTATCACAACTGAGAACAATCCAAGCCCGCCGATACGGAGCGAATCCACCACCAAGCTGTAGCGAAAGCCCGGCGGCTCGCAAGCCGCCCGGAACGTGGAGGTTGGGTGGGGCGGCGGGAAGTGGGCGAACGGGCACGTAGCAAAAAGAAAGCCACGACGTCCGGCTATTCCCACCACCGACCGCGTTCGGGGAAGGTGAGACACGACCACCCGGTGACGGCCAGAGAGACACGCCCTTCGTACCAGTTCCGTGCCGCGCCATCGATGCGCACCTGCTCGCCTTCGTCTATTAGGGGTGCATCTGACGCCTTCCAGACCGTCACCCGCGTCTGGCCACTGCCGTCCGCGATGAGACCCACTTGAGCGATACTTGGATGTGAGGGTTCCCACAGTGTCTCGACACGTCCTTCGATACGCACCTCTTTGCGATTCACATCCTCGAGCTTCCCGATGGGAACCACCTGTCCCGGCGCCGTCTGCAACTCTTCGAACACACTGACGACCGCGCTCATCATGTCTTTCCCACCGGCGATGACTTCACCGAGTCGCCGCCCAATCGCCGCTCGCGACCAGCCATCGAGCTTCTCGCTCAACCGCATCGCCTGTGTGTTCACCGCCGCCAACTGTTCCTGGGACAGTTCTTCACGCGGATCGGCTCGCTCGGGGTCTGCCCACACATCCACGCTCGCCGCCCGCTTCTGGAACATCGTCCGTCGCTTCTCATTCCGTGTCGCCGCCACAACTCGCGACCGCTTCTCCCGCCCGTCCTGCGTTCCAAACGTCGCTCTGGCACTGATGCGCTCCAGCTCTTCCTCGCGCCCCAGAATGCGCTCTTCCTGTTCGAGGGTTGCCCCATAGATGTGCTCATCGCTAGTGTCGACCATTCCGTCCGGGTGGTTCGCATCTACCTTCGCTTGCACTTCCATCTGCACCGTCGCGTTGAACTCCGGCGTCTCATCGACGACCTCGAAGCCGTCCTCGTCGACTTCCGCTTCGTTTTGTTTCTCGAACGCCTGTTCATCGACCGAAACTACATTACTGGTTGCGTTGTTACTTGACATCGGAGTACCTAGCTCCTGAAGGCGCTCACGCGCCCGACACCGCGATGCCTCTACATCGCGGACTTCTCACACCGTCACTCGACAGACTCGTCTACGCGCTCTCGCTCGCGCCTTCGTGAGCGCCCCTTGGGGCGCGAGCGAGAGCGCTCACGGAAGGCTCAACAAACAAGCACGCGCGCCGGACAGGCCGGTCCGAGTGGCCAGCGGAGTTAGTCTCGTCGACGACGAGCACCGACTGGCGCGCAGGCGTCGACTGACTAACCCGCTGGCGCTTCGGGAGAAGCGAACGACGCGCGGGACGACCACCGGGAGTCCCGCGGCGTGCCGAGGCGAACAGCGTGAGCCGAGTGCAGGCGGCCGGCCGACCGGACGGCGAGCGGGCGTACCGAGTCGTCACACCTGGCAAACAGTGAGGCAGCGATGCTGACCACTCTACGCCGGGTGGGAGTGAAAGGGGCCGGGCGCTCGGCGAGCGAGCCGACGTAAGGACCACAGCGGAGCGAGGACCGCAGCGAGGCGCAGCCGTCGAGCGTCCGGGGGCTTTCAGAGTCTTTTGAAAGGTACGGAATGGCAGATCTAAAAGGTCCAATAAAGCCGCCATTGACGGGTTTGGTGGAAGATTCCGACGAGAGAATAGGCGACTCGCTACTAAATTTCTCGGGCTGTTCGCTCGCCCTCATGAATCGCTTCTTTGATTGTTCGCGGAGCCACAGCATCACCAACTGCACGAACAGTAGGGACCGACCCCTGTAGTTGGGACTCAAGCGGATTGGTGGCTCGATGGAATCCTGCCAGAACAATACTATCGACATTCTCGAGTTCGACGGATTGCCCACGTCGATCGAGTGTCACAGTCGGCCACTCAATGGACGACACGGTCGCAAACGTGTGGAACTCGATCGGGTTTGTCATCGAGAACAGGTCGCGGTGGAGCTTTGCCTTCGTCGGTCCTGTGAGATCACCGGCAAGATCGCCGCCAGGCTGGGCCAGCTGAACTGTCCGCCCTGACTCGGCAAGGTACTTTGCGGTACCGACACCCTTCCAGTGATGTTCTCCGTCATCAATAACAAGAACATGTTCGCCAGGATCACGAAACGCGGCCCCGTCGACATGCTTAGCGAGGACGTCGACACTTGAGAGAATTCGAGCGTCTTCCCAGCCAGGGATGTCGGTCGGACGAATACCAAGGCTGTGATACCCACGTGGGAACGACGGCTGCGAAGAACCAGTCGCGAGAATCACAGCGTCAGGTGCTTCGCTGACAATCAACTCCCTCGTCACGTTGGTGCCCGTTCGGACCGCAACCTCCTCACGAGTGAGTGCCTCCCGAAGCCATAACAGGGACTTCTCAAACTCTGCCTTTTTTGGGATTTTAGCAGCGAACCGAGCCTGCCCACCAAGCTGGTCTTCACGTTCGTAGAGGACAACCTCGTGTCCGCGACGAGCTGCAACTTCGGCGGCTTTCATTCCCGCAGGACCGCCCCCAACGACAAGCACCCGTTTTGGATTCGTACTCTTGGTGAGTGTTCCGACACCAAGGTCAGCCTCGAAACCTGTCGCCGGATTAAGCACGCAGCGACATGCAGCCCCTTGATAGACTCGCTCGATACAACCTTGATTACAGCCCATACACTCGATAAGCTCGTCGAGGCGACCCTCTTGGGCTTTGCGAGCCACTTCTGGATCGGCAATATGACCACGGGTCATCGAAACGAGGTCTGCAGCACCTGCTTGGAGGAGTTGATCCGCTTCTCGTGGGTCAGTGATGCGGCCTGTTGTGGCGATTGTTACCTCGGGATTCTCTTGGCGGACTGCGTGTCGGATCCGCTTGGCAAGGGGTGCAAGAAATGCGCGTTCCCGTTGCATATCTGGGATGATGTAGTCTTGTTTCTCGTATGTCCCAGCCTTGACGACGAGGTAATCCACCTGTCCCGTTGCAGCAAGCCGACGGGCGACTGTTTCATACTCGTCGGGACCCATTCCGTGAGGGGCATCATCAGTCGCGTTTACCTGCAGGCCGACAACATACTCGTCACCAACCTCTTCACGGACAGCATCTAACGTCTCGTAGACGATCCGAAGGCGATTCTCAAGCGACCCGCCATACTCGTCTTCGCGTTCGTTCGAATACGGCGAGATAAACTGCGAGAGAAGGTACCCTCCATACCCGGAGTGTATTTCAACGCCGTCGAACCCACCGCGTTGAATAATCCCTGCTGTCCGAGCATATCCATCGACAATCATTTCAATCTCTTTGTGAGTCATCTCACGAGGCACCTCACGGTTGACAGGGCCAGGGATGTCAGAGGAGGAGAGGACAGGGCGCTCGGAGACCGTACTCGTGATTTGCCGACCGTAGTGAAGATTCTGGCAAATCATCTTCGCACCAGTTTCGTGGACTGCGTCAGTGAGCTCTTTGAGTTGCGGGATGAGCGATTCATCCCACCCGTGGATCGCACTTCCTGAAACGGAGCTTGGATGGTTTGCGAGATACGCCATGACAATGAGTCCAATCCCCCCCCTTCCCACGCTCGACGTAATAGTCACGGAGAGTTTCAGTTAACTCCGTTCCACTAGCGTAGTTAGTCGTGTGCCCCGTCATCATCAGCCGGTTCCGGAGATCGACCCCACCAATAGTCGTCGGTTCGAACAGCTTCTGATACTCGTAGTCATTGGGAGCGTCGTCTTGCAGGATTGCGAAATCTGTCGGATCTGAATTTGTGTCTGTCATTGTCTGTAAAATCGGGGTGTATGAATCGTGTGTCTATGCGTCAATCTCGTCTTCACCACCGTCTGCAACGAGGTGTTCCGGCAATTGGCCTCCTTTGAGGCGCCCAGTGTCGAGTGCCGCCTTCACTTCTGGTTTGAGATCCTCGTACGTTGCTGTCGACGTGATAAGCGAGACTCCAACAAAAACGACGATACCGATGAGTTGGGCGAACTGCCCTCCAAGGAGGCTGAACGGAGCGGACCACCCGAAGTATTGTCCACCATAGGCGAACACCAGCGTCGATAACAGGCCGACACTGCCACCCCAAAGGATTCCCTCAGTCGTGGCCCCTTTCCAGTTGTACGCGAGCGCGACGCCAGGGAAGATGACAGTCGCAAAGATGGCCCACCCAGCTGCCCCAAGAACGAAGATGAGCCCTGGGAAGGTTGCAGCAATGACACCGGCGATGACGAGGATGGTGGCTGTTGCAATCCGCCCATACCGGACCTCCTGTTCATTGGTCATCTCCGTCTGACGATACTCTTTCATGAAATCGTGAGTGATCGCCGAGGCACCGACATTGAGAAACCCATTGCTTGTCGACATGATGGCTGCGACGATACCAGTGAGCACAAACGCTGTGACAATGTCCGGAGCAAACTCGATGAGCGCTAATGGCAGAACTAAATCTGGATTCTCGAAACTCCTCACGTCGCCGCGGGCAACTGCCGCACGCATGTAGGGGGCGGCCCACCAGAAGAGTGTCGTCATCAGGTATGCTGCCCCTGAAATGAGCGCGCCCCATTTCAAGAGGGAGACCCGGCGGATCATATAGAACTTCGTGATGGCATGTGGCTGTCCCGCGTGTGTGAGGTTGATGATGAGGATTGAGAGAAGCAAGCCAAGCGGTGCCAGTCCATCCATTCCGAGTAAGGTGAAGTTGAAGAATTGTGGGAACTCCCCTTGGACGGTCGTAATCATCTGTCCGACTCCACCTGGGTTTGAGGTGACGATGAAGTAGAACGTGAGAATTCCAGATAACGCCATAATGGCTCCCTGAATTGCATCTGACCAGATGGCTGCGAGGATACCACCGATTACCGTGTAAACGCCGACAATCCCGAGTCCGATGATCAAGCCAGTGATGAAGTTCACTGGGAAGATCACAGCCATGATGATACCCAGCGCAGCATATTGGGCGGCGAGATAGCCCATCGACCCCAAGAAGACTGATATTGCCCCTAACAAGCGTACGCGTTCGTCTTCGAAACGATGATACATCGCATCAGGGACAGTGATGGCATTAATTGTCGTCCCCAACACGCGCATCTTCCGGCCGACAAGCCAGTAAGAGATGACGAACGAAAACACAATGACTGTCGTCGCCCACATCATGAACTCCGTCCCGAGTGCATAGACAGTCCCCGAGAGCCCGATAATTCCCCATCCGCTTTGTGTCGAGGCGAAGATTGAGAGTGCGATAACGAGGATTCCCGCACTCCGACCAGCAACGTAGTAATCCTCCTCAGAACTCATATACCGACTCGCAACAAATCCGATCCCGAGCATCAACAAGGAAAACAGCCCGAAGAAGACCATCGCCATCGTTGACTGATAGTCGACACCGAGGTTACCTCCCCATGACTGAAGAATGACGAGCGACATCGTCACTGTTCCACCGATTTGACAGAGCGATCACGCTCTTCACGACGCTGGCTGAGGGTCGTACTCTCCACTCCGTCGACGTCCTCAATGTTTCGACCAAGCGTAATTGAGCCTAACAAAAACAAGAGAACACCACCGATGAAGAATTCAAGAACGGGTGCTGGAAACCCGAGTAGCCAGAGTGGCTGTATCGTCATTTTCGACCTCTCAAGCAATGACTGATTTCGATCGCCTCTCCATGCCAACAGGTGGTGGTTGGTACCATACGGCTCAGTCCTATCAACCCATTGTATATATATAGATTCGTTACAAATAGCTATGCATGGGCGAAAATGTCTGTCTATTGGTGTATATTTTTGGCATATAGCTACCAGACTGATACTGGTTCTGTGCTGTCGCTAAGCGTTGGAGGAGATACGGTCAATATCAACTGAGGCGAGGAACTCACAGCCGCCGCCGAGCAGATGGCACACGACCCGGTCCCAACTACGAGACCCGACTCATAGCGATTTGAGAACCGTAGCTGCCGCTATCAGGCACCTTCTGCTGACCTGAAGTAACGCTTCGAAGGAGAAGTCGACACAACCGGCTCTGTTGAAATCCTCAGATGCTAACATGATTGGGGAGGGGTCTTCGCTAAGTACAGGGGATATACTGAGTACAGTCTACCACCGAAACAACTATTCGAATATGTTTTTTAACTGCAATATGGGCCAAGTCAAGTTTGCGTTCGCCGCCGGCATTTTTGCGGCTCTTGGGGTAGCAGTCACTCAAATAGTACATTTAACATCTCTCGAATCCACTGTGGCGAACGTAGCTATCGAGGGTCTCTTCGTCGGAGCAGTCGTCTATCTTGGTCTCAAAGCGCTCGAACGGTCTGTGGGTTCACAGTAGTTCACACTCAGTATGATGGTCATGAGCTACTCGCAACCCCATTCACCGGCTGTTTCAGCACAAAAAATGTCTAGCTAATAGGGTTTCAACAGAGCCACACAACCCCAACAGTCTCGGTGGTCGCTAACAGAACCTGAGACAATGCAGAACTCGTCGACCCCACTGACGCCATCACAAGAAGCTGCACTTGGACTCATCATGCAGGGTGTCGATGACGATGAAACGATTACACACGACACAGCTGTCGATTTCCTCACTGCCGGTGGCTTCGAGCGGCCAGAGGCGGAAGATCTCCTTGAGCAGCTGATGCTGAAAGGGTATCTTTACGAAGCGACGGATGGGCTTCGACTCACTGGGTGAGGCGTCCAGACAAGTGTCATCGAAAGAGAGACGTTGAGCGTTCGCCGTCCTGTTAACCAACCATTCTGAAATTCGTGATGTTTGTTGGGTAAGTCAAAGCTGTCTCTCGGCTATTGAGTGTCGGGTCTCTACCACGAAGTCGCACTGTTACTCTCTATTCTCGTCAATCGGCAAGTGCACCGATCGAATCGAGGTATTCCCGCACCTCGACGACGAACGTCCGGTACCGCTCGAGATCTTGCAGTGCGTTGTAGACAACATCGCGGTCGATAATCCGTCCATATGTATGCGCAAGGACGTTCCGGAAGCGTGCGCCTTGAGCCATCTGTTCGGCTGTTGCCGGTGAGAGGACGCCAATTTCGCCAAGCGCTCGCATTGATTTGGGGTTGCTTTGTGGTGGTTGCCCACGCTCGTGCTTGACGAGTTCCTCACCGATGTCGATCGCTGCCTCGGTCATTTTCACGAAGCGACGCTCGACGATATCTTGGGTATCCGGGTCGCGCTTGTACTCCTCGCGAGTGAGCTGTTGCTTGCGAGCGAGTGTCCCAAGACTTTCCTCGATTGTGTCGACGGCGACGAGAATTCGATTGAGACGGTCTGCTGGGAACACGTCGTCAGTCATCGCTGTTGGTCGTGTCCATCAGTTGCCGTGACACCGGACCCGCTGAGATGCTCATCAATCTTCGCGAGTGCGTCGTCGAAGCGTTCGCGTGGCGACCGCGTATCGGACGATTTGTCGGTCACACGTCGTCGAAGCTCCTCGGCGTGTTCCGGGTCGCCAACAAGGAGGATTCCCTCCTCGAAGACCGATGCAGCAACGCGTGGTGAGAGCGTGTGAATATCGACGAGGTCTACGTCATCCGTTTCGAGTGCCTCACTGAGGTCTGCACTCAGACTGAAGAACGCATCATTGTATGTTGGGTCCTCGCGTCGAGTCGTTTCTAACTCGACTGCGATGTCGATGTCACTCGTCGGGTGAGTCGTCGCTGTCGCGTGGGAACCGAAGAGAAGTGCACACTGCACTGAGTGCTCCCGAAGAATCCCTCGAATCGTTTCAACGGGGAGGGAATCGTCGATGGCAGCTGACTCAACGGTTCTCATTGTGTTGACTCACGGGCCTGTAGCATATAAAATCTCAGCCATCCCAGTCGTTGGATGCGGTATTTGGACATTTTCTGGGCTTCGTCACCATTGACGGAGTCAAAAAACGCTGCTGTCACTCAGCGTCTGTTCCAAGCAATCGCTTCGTTCGTCCCCACAGCGACGACGTCTCTGAGTCGGCCTCATCATCAGTCGCCTCCGTGTGTCCATCGTCGTCGACGACGTCAGACGTTTCGGTCTGCGCTGTATCGGCATCGGTGAGCCGTGCTACTTCTGCCTCGAGTTCCTCGATACGTTCGTCTCGCTTGTCGAGCGTTGCTTCGAGAGTGTTCACACGCTCTCGTAACAGCCGGGTTTTCTCTACGAGGTATGCTCGACTACGCGTCTCGTCGGCGTCATCGCCATCGGTGGTGGGTGTGTCTGTCTCTGACTGCTCTGCCGACCGTGGTTCGTAGAACTCTGCGGTCCGTTCGATGGCACGCTCGATCGTCTTCTCGCCGTACGTCGACCCGTCGGCGTAGTGTACTTCGTCCCACTTCTCACGGATCAACCCTGACTGGCGGAACAACTGGTCCATCTGCGCCGCGTCGCCGCCGCTCCAAAAGGCCAGCAGACAACACAACGCCATATCCGCTTCTGAGTTACTGTCGTAGCCGCTCGTTGACCCATTCCACAGTCGGTCGAACTTCTCACCGTTCGAAGCGCTGCTCGCTTTCTCGAGGAGGGTGTCGTCGTCGAGTGAGGTGTTAGGTGTGGTCTCATCTCGCTGCGTGACATCCGTAGGGCTGTCTGTCGCTTGCGTGGATGTCTCCTCGTCTGCGATGTACTCACGATGGATCGCTTCTAGGGCGTCTTGTCTCTGCGACACTGCTGTTGGTGTCCCTGTTACTCGGTCGCCGGTGACGGTGAAGAAGCGTGCCGTGTCGTAACACTCGATCTTGCCACGTCGGTTCCGACCCTCCGGCAAGCTCCCTTGGATCAGCACGTGATACCCGGTTCCCGACGGCGACACTTCGGTGTAGGAATCCAGTCGGGTGATGATGTCCTGTGCATCGTCGTCGGTGTCACCACTCTCGGAATCGCGACAGTCGTCGAGGTCGACGCCGACGATCGGGTCCTCCTCGGTGAACACAAAGCCGATTCCATCTGCCCGGCCACGTTCGAGATAGTCGCGTGCGGTTTCGAAGTCTGCCCACGTTTCGGGGTCCGTTGACGACGCAAACGACCCCACCCCAGGCACCACCGGAATCTTCGTCGCCTTCCCGTCTCGTTGCTCCCGTCGCCAACACACCCACTGGGGTCGTTCAACTAATTCGTCCGGTATCGATTCCTGTGTCAGAGTTTCGGTAGGTTCCTCAGTCATTGGTTATCTCCTCTGGAAGCCGCGCCCCTTTTGGCGCCAGAAAAAATCCCCCGCTGTTCGCTTCGCTCACTTGCACCGGCATACCCCCCATCTATACTAGTTGGTTTTTGCGATGCGGAGTTTCCAAATCCGCAAATAGGAGCGCCATGTCCCAGTCCTACCGCATATACCGCATTTTCCTGAACGGGTGTCTCTGATATCGCATAGCGGTATTGGGTGGAACACCGCCACGTCTTGCGATTTTGCTGATTTTTCCGCATCGCAAAATTCGCTTGCCGTAACGCACTCTCCGAATGCGGTGCAAGCAATGTAGAAGCGCTATACCGTACGATATCGCGGTTCATCGGGTTCCCTCCGAATCCCGGAGTGCAATGCCCAGATAGTAGACTGTCGACTCTCCATCTGGATGCTTTGTCTCCCGTTCAAATTCTATCTGATTACTGAGACGACGGCCAAACCAACTCCTCGAATCGACAGTTGCGCTATGATTTTCAGCCCACGTTTTGTACCGCTCATAGACAGCTGCTGACTTGACTTCGTTCCCCTCATCGACCACCAAACATTCCTTGGCAAACTGTCCGGCGACGATGTTCGGGTCGTCTCTCCAACCCGCCTCGAGATCCGGGTAAGCTACATCATTACGTCCCCCGGCTGCAGTTGTCTGTGGGTCACTACTGGAGCCAAACGATGTGTTGCAGAGCGTTTCGAGTGGCTTCGTGGAACCCCCATCATAGACGACCGGTTCATCATTCTCACGAAGAATGACGACTGCGTAGCTGTCTGTGCCGTACGTCGGGTTCGTCAACTCCTCTGCAGGGATGAACGGCTTGCTGATTTTCACCCACTCTGCCTCAAACGCATCCTTTGACTCATAGGCGTGAATCTCCCCACGCTCATAGACAAGGTATTCCTCGACCGGCCGATCGTAGCTGTAGGTTGCTGGCACACGATCTTTCGTCACTTCGTCCCACGTAGAGACACGGAGATGCTCTGTCGCGTTCCCATCTTGGAGGACAATCTCGTCTTCATTCTTCACCCACACAGAACGCTTCGAGTCGTCGTTCTCACTCACTGGGCGAACAGCGGTTACACCACCAAGCTCAGTCGCTCCACCATTGAACGTGAGTGGGACGTCATGGGTATAGAACCGCGTCTCCCCGTTTGCAAGTTCACGAATCGGAGACGAGAGGACTCGATCAAGTCGCTCGGCCCAGTAGGTCTCTGTCTCACCCGGTCGAACCACAAAGAGCGGAACTGCGCTCTCCGATTGTGCCTTCTGGAGGTTCGTGAGTACCTTCGCTGGGTTCTTCGGAGTGGTCGTCTCGGCCTCGATAGCAAAAGGTGCGTCACAGTCTGGATGTGTCGCTCTCGCGTCTGGCATCTCGCTGCCGTCTTGGGTGAGAATCGAGACGGTGAACCCCAGCGGCGACAACGCTTGCTCGATCTCCAAGAGCGCATCGTCGTGGTCGCTCCCACCGGCAGATCGCACGTCGCCCGTGTCCGGCTTAGCTTCCGTTTCGCCGGCGTCTGTGAGCTTGACGATGAGTTCGTCGGCGTCGATATCGACCGTGGTATCGAGCAGTCGTGACCGTTTGCGGATCTCCGTGAGTTCCTCGTAGGCTGGTGGTTCGGTCTCGACCTGTTCGTACAACTCTCGGAGTGTCTCGTCGACGGTCTCGACATTCACCCACTCGTTGTCGTCACGAACGCCCTCACGGAGTTGCACACTCCGGACAGTCTTCGCGATGGCGACGTCCAAGTCGTCGGTGGTGACATCGAGTAGGTCTCCAAGTTCGTCGGGCGTCGTCGCAGTCGGCTGACTGGTGTCGCGGGGAACGCCGAACTCCTGTTGCGTCCGCTCATGCACGTCGGACAGCGCGTCTTGGAACCGCTGTTCCTCCTGTGCTGAGAGTGGTGACTCACTCTCCGGATGGCCTGCTGGGATTGGGAGTGGTTTGACGTTGAACGGGTACGGTCCAGTCTCGCCGAACGTCGGGCTGGGGAGTTGGGCAATCCACTCGCCGCGTGGCAGCGACCGAATTCGATTGGCGAATGCTTCGGGGTCTAACTCTTCGTGGGCCATCGCATTCGCAAGCTCGCGGTCGACGTTGATCTTCCCGACGAGCAAGGTCCCGATGTTGTTGAGCAGGTTGAGATACAAGCGTCGGCCACCCTCGGCTTGCATCTGCTCGGGGAACTGCATCGCGAGTCCCACCGAGAGTCGGAAACTCCGCCCCTTCTCGAGCATATTGTTGAGGACGTCAGAGGCGGCCACAGACGCGGCCTCGTCGATCATGAGGTTGACCACGTAGTCGTCGGGGCGTTGCGTCAGGTCGTCCTCATGCGTCCGGAGCGCGTCTTCGAGCATCGCGAGGATGAGGCCGGTCAGCAGTTTCGCCGCCTCGTCGCTCAACCCCCCGAGGTCAAAGAGGATGACCTGGTTGCTGTCGAGGATCTCGTTGAAATCGAGCTGTCGAGCGGTGTTGTTGAAAATGCGCCGGAGATTGGCGTCTTGAGAGACGTAGGCGAGACGGTTGTTCAATCCGGTGAGAATCGTCGAGAACGTGTTCGCATCCGTGTTGACTTTCCGACGGAGTTCCCGCCGGGCAGCGACGTCGGTCGTCTTCGGTAACGCCGCCTCGTTCGGTTCAGGCGGGCCGGCGGCCGCAAGCTGGTCGGAGGCGTGTTCGAGTTGTTCGTGGCCGAAGTAGTTCTCACTCTCGCGATAACTGCCGTTCTCACGGCCGTATTCCTCGTCGAACAGCGCCTTGATGAGCGACTCAATGAGGATCGGGGAGGTCGCGGCGCGTCTGAACAAGTCTTTCCCCATGACGAGTTCGAGGATTTGCTTGTACTGGTCGGCCTTGCGCTTGATTGCGTCCGTCCGTTGGACGCCACGCGAGAGGTCTTCGCGGAGGTCGAAAAACGAGAAGCCGGGCAGGATATCGGGGACCGTGAAGTGAAGTACGTTCTCCTCGAGGTCCTCCATCCCGAAGCGCCGGCCGTGGGCACGCATGTAGTTCTCCGCCAGCCCGTCGCCCTTGTGGTCAAGCACGATGACTGGGCCGTCGGTGTTGGCGGACGCCGAGAGGATGTCGTTGAGGAGTGCTTTCGACTTCCCGCCGCCGGTCGTCGCCGCCCGAAGATAGTGCGTGACCAGCGACGACGTCGGGATGCACACCGGCTCATCTTGCGGCGTGCCATTCTCGTCGACGGCATGACCGATCGCCATCCCCTCACGAAGGCTCTCCATGTGGTCGTGATGTGGCAAGGGCAGTGAACTCCGACTCTCCTGCTCGGAGCGCGTTCGCCGGGACCCTTCGACGCTCAACTCACTTCCCGACGGAATGGTGGTGAACTGCGCGAGTTCGCGGGAATTACAAACGAAATCCGGTGTCGTTCGCCCCCGGCCAGTCACGAGCTCTCGATCGAGGAGTTGGTCGAAGACAGCGAGGGCGTGCTTCCGTTTCGACGATTCCCGGTGTCGATTCGCTCGCAGACGCTCACGCTCGACCTCGTAGAACTCCCCACCAATCGAATCGAAGACCGTCATGAGGTCGTCGAGTTGGGCGTCGATCGGTGTCTCGTCGGCCTCGGTTGTGGGCACAGCGACCGCTCGAAGATTGACGGTGAAGGTTCGCCTCGGGTTCTTCGCGCTGAGTTCTTCGAGCCGTTGGGTGGCCCCATCACTCAGATGCTGTTCTTTCTCAGCCAGCGTTCGTGTGTCGGTGAAGACGGCGTCGGTCGCTTTCTGCAAGAACGTGTCCGTCTGGTTTCGGAGGTTGAGCTTGCGGTTCTCGGCTGTCGGTGACCAGTCGGGTTTCCGCTGGAATAACACTTGGAAGACGGTGGGTGCCTCAACGTCAGCGAGTTCGTCGACGAGCGAAACGAGTGGGAGTGACAGGTCGTCGTCTGCGAACGGTTCGGAGTCGTTCCGCGTGAGCAGCATCATCCAGTCGTCTTTCCGCATACTCGACCCCTGCCATCGCACGCCGCGTGGTGAGAGATCATCACGCGGTGTGTCCTCAGCGACGAGTTTCGATTCGACGTCGAAGGATTCTCGCGACAGATCAAACGATGACGGATAGATCCGCGTGAGACGCTCCTCGAGTGTGTCGAGGTGGGTATCGGCTCCGTAGTAGAACTCGACTGGCTCGTCGGCACCCTCGCTCACGGCGAGAAACTCGAACGTCGGCGGTGGACTCGAATGCAGTGGATTCAGCCGTTGTGTGAGTGAGGACTCTTCGGCAGTGAGTTTGTGCAGGCTCTCGAGGGAAGTTGGAATCCGAGTGGTTGGGAGTGTTTCCGACGTGGGCGTGACCCGGATATACTCGCGGGTCATTCGAGGCTACCTCGCTGGGGGATGTTGTTTGGTGAGTGATGCGGCTGTCGGAGTGGATTAGTTGTCGTCATTGTCGCGAATGCGAAGGAGTTCGAGCAGGCGGTCCTGTGCAGCGATACACTTGTCTCGAAACACCCGGTCGTGGGGGAGTCGAGCGATGATGTAGGCGGCACTCACAGTCGGCGTCAGTGCTGCGAGGAACGGCGTGGTGAACGTCGGAAGCGAGGCGGGGGGCCCGACGGCGAATGCGGTGAGCGCAAGGACGAACCCGTATCGGGTCGGGAACTCCCAGAGTTCGCGGCGGGGCTGCCACACCATCCGCACGAGGTCCAAGCGCAGTGCGTCTTTGATCTGGTAGGCGATACCCAGTGAGCCGACCAGCCAGAAGATTCGAGCGCCGAATTGTCGCCCAATTGGGACGCTTTCGATGGCGACGAGGATGAGTGTGACCGCACCGTACAGACCGATGGCGGAGTAGACAGCGAGGGCGTACCACTTCGGTGGATTCCACTCACCAGCCCAGCCTGTGGGATCGTTGCGTTCTCTCTCGGCGACGTGGGCGAAGTAGATAATGCCGAACAGCCCCGTGAATATCCAGGCGAGTGTGTTCAGGGGCATGTTGCTTACGACGGTAATCGTTGTAATCGACTGGCTGAACCACTGCAGGCCCGTGTCTGGAGAGACAAATAACGCGCCGGCGACTGCAGCAATTGGAGGGATTAGTAGGAGGACGCCGACGAGAAGTACTGCAAGGACGCCAAGGCGACGGGCAAAGAGGAAGCGTGCCGTTGGGTCAGTTACGTAGTCGCGAATGGAATCGGGGAGGTTCCGTAGCTTCCCACGAATCGAAGTCGGTGGCTGTGGTTGCTCTGCTGCACGCTTTTTGCGGACAGCCTCACGCCATCCATCGCGTTTCTCACAGCGGCGACAAATCACGACGTGATTCTCGGGGGTGAAGACGTTCTCTTCGAGTAGGAGTATGTTGAAATCCCCAATATCGTTACCATCAACAACCCTTCCACATGCTTCACAGTGGCTGCTCTCACGCCCGAGAGCTTTGTGAAACATATTCACCATCTCATAGTCCGGTGGAGGGGTTTCGTCAGCCATGATTAACCCCAATCAGAGGATTTCTTCGTTTCGGATGATTCGATGAGCTGTGCTTCTTCCTCGAGTGCGGTTACTTTGACTGGGTAGGTTCCCTCGTCCTCAACCGAGACAAGTGCGTGGCTATACCCACGGTCTCGATCACCCGGCTTCGCATTGCGAATGAACTCTGCCTCGCGAGAGGTTAATCCGAGCTTCGCGCAGTTCTCTTCGGAGAGGCCGGGAAGCCGATAGAGGATCTTCATCGAGCAGTTGTTTGCGATGGTCTCTGCTCGGGGGTGGATGAAGAAGTCCTTGAGCTCCTGCGTCACGAGATGGATGCTTAAGTCGTAATGCCGAGAGTGCCGTGTGGCCCGGTCGAGCCACTGGAGGCTGCCTTCATGTTCCATGAGGTAATGCGCCTCGTCGACGGCGAGGATAACGCGCTTGTCCGTCTCTTTGGCTCGC
Source organism: Halogranum amylolyticum (assembly GCF_900110465.1). GTDB lineage: Archaea > Halobacteriota > Halobacteria > Halobacteriales > Haloferacaceae > Halogranum > Halogranum amylolyticum. The sequence goes on along the minus strand of NZ_FODV01000020.1, from coordinate 56,365 downwards.
TGGTAGACGTTGTCGAAAAGCAACTGCATCATCAACGCGATCTCACGGTCGGCTTCGCCTTGCTGGAGGTCTAAGTAGACGACCTTCTCATCGGAGATGTTGACCTCCGTTTCGCCGGCGAGGTTCGAGAACTCACCGTTGCCCATGAACGGACGCATCGCCATCCGGAGGTCAGCGGCACGTTCCTGCCACTTCTCAACTTCCAGTTCGGTTGGGTCGGCTGCCTCGGTATCGACCGAATCCAGGAACCCCGCGGCGTCGTCTGCAATTTCGGCGAGGATGCCAATCACATCGCGAATCGTCGGACTCGCATTGCCGTGTGTCGAGGGGTCTGCTGTGATTCCGTTGCGGCGGTAGGCCTCTCGAACAGTGGTGCCGAGGACAGCACGCTCTTTCTTGTCGAGACCGTTGCCGACGTGGGCAAAGAATGTATCAAAGAAGCCCATGACGCTGCTGAAACGCTGGCTGAAGGGGTCGATGTCAGGAGCGTCTCGCAGCACGTGTGTTGGTGTCTGCTTGATTTCGAGTGGGTTCAATCCTCGGGTCCCGCCAACCACGATGTGCTCACCATCGAGGGCATCAGAGAGACTGCGGAAGCCCTCCAGCGGGTCGATCATGATGAGGATCGTATCGGGATCTTTTGCGAGTTGCCGCAGGTTCAGGAGTTTTGTCCCGAACGATTTCCCCGAGCCAATCTTTGCGGCCGTGAGGATGTTGTAACCGTTCTCTCGATCGAATCGGTCCATGACGACTGGAGCATCGGTCGTCGCGTGATACCCGACAAGGACGCCACTTTCTTCGATGAGGGTGCTGGCTGAGAAGGGAAAGAGTGCGCCGGCGGCCTTCCCCAACATTGGCGTTGTCTGTTCGAGCGTATCCTTCGCAATCGGGCTGTTGCTCACGAGACCGTCGTCTTGGGTGTAGTCGACGGACTTTGTGACGAGGCGCTTTTTCATCAGCTCCGACTGCAGGCGGTTGGTCGTCTCTTGGACCTCTTTCTTCGTGTTGCCGCGGATCGTGAGATAGACGGCGACCTCGAAAACCCGCTGTGAGCCGTCTGTGAGTTGCGCGAGAACCTCTTTGTGGTCTTGGAGTCGGCGTTGAGTTGCACCGAGAGAGGCCCCGCCACGCTGTTCTTTCTCGCGTCTCGTCGCATCGAGGTCGGTAATTGCTCGCTCGAACTGCTTGATGGCTTGCTCTGACTCACGGGGGCTGGCGTGAATCGAGATGTCGATGTCGGCACTCGGATGGGTCGTCAGCATATCGAGCAGGCCGGGCGTTGCTGCTGCCGGGAAGTCTGCGAAGAACAGTGTCTTCGCCCAGCGCTCACCCGTCCGTGTGATATCGGATTCGAGCTTGATACTCGACGGTGCGACATTCTGTGCGTGGACTCGGTCGTGATCCTCCGCACCGTCAGTGTCGTTCGATTCGAGACTGGTGAACCGCTCGATGAGTGTCTTGAGCATACTTAGTACCTCCCAGAGTCGTCACCGGTCACAACGGGAACCGAGCGAACGCGCTCGTTGCGTTGCCCGGCACTCGGGCCGTAGTGTGTTCGTTCGCCACTCCAGTACTCCTCGAGTAGGGCAGAGAGTTCATCAGCTGAAACGCGCTCTGCGTCACAACCTTCGAGGTCACGAATCCCGCTCTCAACTGCCCGAAGGCGACGCTCCAGTTCCTCTTTCTGTCGCTCGCGGATCTCCTCGTACGTGAGTTGGGTACTCTCAGCCCCAAGGACTCGAATGCATCCGCCAATCATCGGGAGGTCACAGAGCTTCGCGAGTGCACCCCGGTCAGCGAGCTGTACTTCGCGAATACTGACCGGGATGAGGATGTGATACTCGCGGACACAGATGCCACGGCTCTCGAACTCAGCCGGGAACTTCTCTTGGTAGACACGGATGATGTCTCCGAGAGCAGGATTCTCGACGACGTCAGGGTCCTCCAGTCGTTCGCGATACCCGGACGTAATGCGCTCAGGCTCAACGGGGCGGGCCGTCGAATGGATCTGTATGTCGAAATCCAGCGCGTTCAACACACTGCCAAAGGAGTCGGCTATCGCCTCCCACTCTTCGTCGGTCGCAAGCGAGAGGTTGGCTGGACTGACGCGAAGGGCGGCGACGAGATCGCCGTCGGTACGTTCGACAAGACCCGAAATGGGCAGAAACCGCTCGACCTGTGTGAGCGAGTCGGTCTGTTTGGCGGGCGTTTCAGCGACTGCGGTTTTGGTGTGCTCTGCTCGTGAAAACATAATCATGTCCGCTAACCACTGCTGTGGCGATTTGTGAGACGGCGTAACGAAAACAAAGGCGCCTGTGAGAAGGAGGACACCGATTGCCAGGAGAATTCCGCCGATATTCAGCCACTGTGGGGTTGCAAGCAGAATGAACATACAGACAACCCCAGCAGGGATGAATAACTTCAGGTCGTTGAGGCTGTAGTCGATTTCGATGCCGAAAATCTCGTCACTCGCCCCAAACTCATCGAGGATTCGCCGTGACGGGTCGCGATGGCTCATTCGTTCTGCCCCCGCGTATTGAAGACCGTCTCGCGACTCTCAGCTGTCTGTTGGGCATACGAGTACGGGCCACCATATCGTTCATTTTCTATGACCTCACGGATGTCATAGAACTCGTCATCCTCTGCCCCCTGGAGCACGAGTGTCTTATCAGGATATGCCTTGTCGAGTCGTTCGTAGCCTTTGTTAAGAGTCCAATCTCGGTCGGAAGTAGTGCCGCCAACTCCCTCAAATTCTCCATCGGGTTTGAAATATCCCGCTCGGTATTTCTGATCACTAGCCAGGTCAGACCGTGATACAACATTGTTCAGGGAAACGCTGGAAGGAATCCGAGAGTCGGTGAAGGTCTCTCTCGAAGTACCAGACGAACTCGAGGTACTCGATGCTCCAAGACTCGTCGTCGCCGAGTTATCACTCCGAGCAAGCCCACCTGAGGCACTTCCCAGTGCGCCAGCCGCACTCGTTCCGGTCGCGCCGACAGTCCCAGTCGAACCCGCCTTGTCACTCGAAAATGGCGATCCCTGCACCGGGTCCACACGTGAACTAGAAGCGGAACTCGCAGCACTCGTCGCCGCACGTCCAGCTTTCCCGACCTTGTTCGACGCACTCGCGAGACTCGTCGCCGACACCGCACCGAGAAGGCCAGCAGCCATCGACGAGAACGGCCGCATCGAACGCATTCCGACGAACAACATGATTGGCGACAACAGCGCAATCACCCACAGACACAGCGTCAACAACGCATAGACGCCGAGTCCCGGGACGATGGATGTCGGGCCGGGCATTGCACTTCGAGCGGCGTTGATAATCGGATAGCCGAAGCCCAAGACGAGTGCTGTCGGGAAGGGCAAGAACGAGACGGTGACGAACATATCCCGCCCAATTTGGCCCACTTTTGAGACGATACTGAGTGGACCGAAATCGACCAGGGAGAGGGCGATGAAGACTGGGAGCGCTGGAGCGAAGATGAACACTGAGACCCACGAGAGGCCAAAGACGAGCGCAATCAAGAGGAACAGCACGCCCGAGGACAACCACACGAGGATGATACCCAGTCCGGCGGCGGCGTTGTTCCCCCCAATCGACCCGAAGTCAGCAACGAGGTCAGCACCGTCGGGTGCGACGGCGAGGATCATCCCCTGTGAGAGATGCAAGATGACGGCGGCCCAGATCCACGACGCGAGGATGAAGAACAATCCAAACCAGCCTTTCTGTCGCAGCGTCTTTCTCTGGTGCGCTGCAGCTGAGCCACCTGGGAGAATCGTCGTGAGTCGAAGTACGACCATCGCGAAACCCCACAGGGCGAGTCCGATTGGGAGGCCCTTGGTGAACCACATATCGTAGGCGGTCCCCATCGGCGCGTTCGTCGGCCGATCGACGAGTTCCATCTTGCCATCGTCGAGCGGAACAGGCCGAGAGACGAGGAACTCGACAGACCACTCAGCGACGTCGCGAGCGAATTCAAGATACCCGTGTGCGATCGCTCGAGCTGCATCGACGACACCGTTACAGACTTGTCCGCTGACGGGGTCGATGCCACTACAATAGCCTGCTTCTTCGTTGGAGTCGCCGCTTTGTTCGTCACCACTGGGCGTTGGCTCGCCTGGTGTGCCGAGTTGGCTTGGACCCGTCGGGGCATCCGCGACGGCGAGGAGGGGAACGAACCCGGCGCTCGCGACGAGCGTCAATGCAATCACCACTAAGAGACGTGAGTTGTGTGTCATGGAAGGGAGAGCGTCAGCGTAGGGCCTCCTCAGAAGAAGGGGACGATACTGACACAGTTCGCGACGGACGTTCCAGTAAACCCGATGAACATCTCGATGACGACGGCGAACAGTGGCGTCGTGACGGCACTCATGCCAGCTCGATTACGCCAATCTTTGAGCGCTTGGACTGTTTGAGGGTCCTTCGGAAAGCCAGCTGCAGTATGGAGGATGTACGATAGAATCGCCGCTCCAATCATGAGCGTCCCTACGACGAGTGGGGCTGCCTGATTGATCGTCTCTGCGAGGGGCGTTCCACAGATTCCACTGCCGACCTGCGACTGTGCAGCGACAGGGGCAGGAAACGTCAGAACCATAATCGAACTGGTCAACCCGATGAGGAAGTCGCTCCGATGTGATTTCACGCGTGTGACACAGTTGGAAAGTCGTTGCCGAACGCGATTGAGAGGCGAAGGGTCTGAACCAGCCTGCAAATTGGCTGTGAGTACTGTCTCGTGTTTGGAATCAGAAGTGGTTGAATCGGTATTTCGGGTCATGTTGAGATTTTGGAGTCTGCTTCTCGAAGGAGGGGAGCGGTCAGGGGGACACGACCCATATGCAGGCGAAGGCGGTCGCTGACGGATGCTTGGTATCCTCTCAGGCCTCTCGCGGGACTCAAGAGAACTTGCAAGACACCTCGATTCAGCCTCTCCTGCATACGTTCCACCAACAGGAGAATGAGTTTGTAGCCACCGCCGTACACACCTGTTACGCCCCGTGACAGAATTTGTTGCTTAAATTACAAGGAAATACTAAAGGAAGAACGGAGTATGAATGAATAATGAACGCTCAGGAACTCCTGACCTGTTTTACAGCTGCTCAGAATCCGGATACGGTCTCGGTAGCAGCTGTCTTTCGAACGCTTCGTGAGGACAGCGAATCGCAGGTGGATCTCGCAGTGGAGTTCGACACTACTCGAAAGACGATCAATCAGCTGATTAGCGAGTTTACCGAGCTGGGCTTCATCACCTCCACCGAGGATGGCTATCGTTTGACTGGCGCTGGTGCAATCGCACTGCAGCAGTACATCAACGCAGCAGACACGATTGGAGAAGAGAGACTTCAGTTCCTCGTAACGTCACAGAATCGAGTGACGATATTGCGGTCTCTACACGAACACTCTGCCCGAAAAGGCGAGCTTGCGTCTCGTCAGAACCTCCCCTCCCGATCGACCGTCGGTCGGGCGATTGATACCGCGGAGACATACAGACTCATCACCCGAACCACATGCGGGGACTATACCGTGACCTCACATGGGGAGGCAGTCCTCGAAACGTACGATGACTTACTCCACGCCTTCGAACAGATACTGGACAAGACTCCCTGCTTGCAGAACCTTGGTGTGGAGTGCGCTGAGCTTCCTGTGAGTGCCCTCGATGGTGAAGAGATGGTCACCGGGAACCCAAAGAACCCGTTCACACAGCGCAATAAATTGGTCACGTTCCTCGACTCACTCGATGAGACAGAGGTAGACCACATACGGACGTTCTCCTCGTACTTCGATCTCGAAATCTCGAAAGCGTTCAACCCGCTCATGCGCTCCGAGACTCGAATGGATGTTATCAGCCCTGCAACTGCGCTCGATGAGATGCCGACCGTCGCGGAAGGAGCAGAACACGTCAAACAAGGGCTTGGTGCAGAGAACGTTCATTGGCAACTCTACCCGGGAGAGCTGCCCGTTGGGTTGCTAATCGTCGACGAGGACTGGGTTGTTGCTGGTCCTAAGAGTGTTAGTGATGCCACCGAGATTTCAGGCACAGTCTACTGCTCAGACCCCGAAATCGTCGAATGGGCAATCGACCTCCATGAAGCCTATATGAGCGGCTCGAAGAAACCCTTGGAGCATCTGGCTGACTCGTTTCGGTCGGCAAGTAGCACCCTTCTGGAGAAAGTCATGCCAATACAAACGCCATAATGATGACTCGGTTGCAATTTTGCCGCCCAGAGTTAAGCAAATCATTTCCGATTCGACGCCAAATCCGTGACTAATCTAACGCCACCCACTCATGGATACTGAACCTTCGTACGACTATCAATTCCAGTTCGAGGATCCAACAGGACACACCCACGTCTTCGAACTCGAAACTCATTGCAGGAACAACATCGGCGAACCGCGAATCAGATGGCGAACCGAAGACGGGTCGGTCGCTGGTAAATGGGGGACGCTCAAATTCCCGGAAGACCGCTCACGGTCAACCCACACGCCGTATATGACGATGGAAGTCTCCGAGCCGACATTGGTCTTTGGTCGATTCGAGAAGAGTACACCAACGATTTTCGATATGCCTCGGGACTCACTCACACTTCCACCACGAATTGGGTCGACGGTTCGTGACGAGCTAGAAGCTCTCGGGAGTCCAGCCCAGCGAGAGGCGATCTCAGACGACCCCTATGCATTCCCGCCAGCAATAACAGACCCGGGCCTCCCACTCGAACCAGCGACGTGGTCACGGGTTGGATGGAATCCTGACGACCAGATTATGTGGTATCGACTCACGAATTACCCGAAGCCTGGATCGACAGAGTGGGATCAAGAAGCGGTGACGTCACCGCGACCCTATCAAATCGAACGAGGGACGCTCACTTGGCGAAAGCACCACATCACAGGAGCAAGCGGGTCGCCAGATGAGCTTATCGACCAACTCGAGTTAGAAGAGATATCGTAGTGTTACAACCGTAGGATTCACCGACTACGAAGACTTAACATTCGGCTCGGTGTCGAGATTCCCTTGAACGTCTCACCGGGGTGAGGAAGACCAAGTTGGTAGCGGATTGCGTCCTGTGCTTTGAGCGGTTTGAAAATTCGTGGCTCTTCTAACTCCCAGATTTTGCAGTACGGTGCTCGCACACCGCTGTGCTTCAGAATCGCGTTTACCGCACGACGAGCGGCCTCATTTGCGCTTTCCATGCTCGCGAGATCCGTATTCGTCCGAACGTAGTCAGACGCCAAGACGAAGTTCTCTAACTTGGTGGCTGCACTCGGTCGGTAGCGAAGCGACCCAGCAGTGTTCACGAGAAGTGGTTCACGATTGACGACACCTGTGTCCGTCTCTTCGATAGCTGGGTTGAGGAACGACTCGACAAGGACGTCATCTGAGAGGCGTTCAGTCCCGTTCCGATTGAGATGGGCTTTCAGCTGTGCCCACGTTTCGGCTTTGATTTCGTCAGGAGTGCAGTCACGCGCTGGCTTATCGTAGAGGATTCCAGGCTTGTCCCAGTCAGAGATGATGACTGAGAGGACGCCCTCGATGGTTCCATCGCTCTCCCCGGAGAGGGTGTACTCCTCCCAGAACTGTTGCTGTGAAATCGATGTGAGTGCCCACGGAGAGTCCAAGTAGAGCTGGTGGCCGTGAACGAGTGGGGTGTCTTCAGAGAGGTAGAACTGAATCCCGCTCATCCAGCCAGTGTCGATTCGATCGAGACGTGCAAGCGATGGCGCTCCACGACGGAGTTCTTCAGTTAACAGCTCAACCATTGCTTCAACCGGGAGTGCAGCCACGTAGTAGTCGGCCTGCACTTCTTCTGTTGAACCCGCCCTGTCGACGGTGACACTGGTCACCCGCTCCCGGGTACAATTGATGGCAGTGACTGGAGCATCATGGACGAATTCGACACCGTTGTCCTGGAGGTACGTGACCCACGGCTCAATCCACGCTTTGCTCGTCGGACCGTTGAGGATTCGCTCGGCTTCCATCGTGGGGTCCAGTTGCCCACGAATCAGCTGAAGATAGATTTGTCCGAAAGTTCGAGCACTCCCATCTTGAGGGCGAAGCGCGACAAGCAACTGCGTTACCGCTGCAAGTTGCTGGTACGGTTCGGACATCCGCTCTGCCTCGATGTAGTCCCACCATGAGATGTTCTCAAGTTCGTTCTCACGTCGTTTGTCACAACTCGTGAGAAGCGTCAGCATCCGTTCTGCGAAGAACCGTGCTTCACTTCCCGAGAGCGAATTCGAAGAGTTGCCGGGCCGAAGCGTCTCTGCCCATTCGTCGAGCGTCTCTGGTGTTTTCGTAGAAGCGACCGCTTCCTCTCCGGTCATTCGTGCCATGAGCGACTGGGAGGTTGGCACAAGATTGTCGGCAACTGTGTGGTGTTCACCGTACGGAATCCGGCTCATTGTGTCCGTAACGTGTCTGTAAAAGCCCGGGAAGAATCGAAATCCGTGTTCACCGAGAACCTGAGTCTCGTCTGATATGGGGATACTCCGTGCCTTCCCACCGAAGCGGCCCTTTGCTTCGTTAACGGTCACCTCGAACCCTCGCTCAATAAGTTCGTGAGCGGCGCTCAGGCCACCAATCCCACCTCCAAGGATTGCAACAGTTTGTGTCACAACTTCCCTTGGTTTGTACATACTTGAACCGTTGGGTGGCGGATCTGTCACTCGTAAGAGTGACTCTCTTCTTGAGAGACCCAATGCAGATATTCCTGAGGGGGTTCACGGGAGCATGAAAGAGCTGGGGAAGATGTATGGAATCTCAACGGAAGAGGCCTACATTCTCGCTGCAAAAGTGCTGTTGAACCTTGAGTCGGGGATCGAGTATAATCCGGATGGCGACCTTGTTGAGACGTTCCTTGAGAAGCAGGCCGATAGATAGCGGTCAGGCGACAACCGCTGTTGATACCCAAGGACGTCATCAGCCCCACCGGGGGTGGAAGATTCACTTCGTTGTTTGGTCATCAACGGTAGCAGTCTCGTCGTTGGGAACTGACGCGTGAGTGGTGTCGGGGACGGGGAACTCCGCTGTGGCACGTGCTTGAGCCCGCGAGTCGGCGTACATCGCGCCAATATACCCGCCCACTGCACTGAGGCCGAGGATATACACTGCGGCGATCAGGAGGATAAGCCCGATCATGATGATGACGAACATCGGACCGGCGAACTCGCCTGTGGTAAGCGATCCGAAGGACATGATAGTAAACATGAAAAAGAACACCGCTGCCAACGGGAGTGACGCGAAGATGCCCGAGACGAGACCAGCTCGTGTGCCACGGCCAGTCCCCTCGTTGTGCAAGTAGCCTGCGACGGCCCCACCGATGAGCGGTGAAAACGGAATGATGGACGTGGCGACGGTCACCACGGCGCCCAACAGTGCGTGGAGGTAGAAGTTTTCTCCGTTGGAGGCGACGTCTCTGGTGGATGCTGTTTCCATACTACTGTATTGGCTTGTGTGCGTAAATAGAGGGCTCATGAGTACCATCTTGCGAGAACACATCACCTGGGCCGCGGCTGGAGGTGCCATAGGGAAGCACGAACTGAAGGGGAACTTACGCCACCGTGGGAAGAGTGAGAACTCGTTTTGTCCTCTCGAATCACGACCTACTCGCGTCGACACCCGGCCTGACACCCCAACTGTGGCGACGACGGTGGACACCCGAATACGTGGCGTCAGTGTGGCATAGGCGGCGGCCACAAGCGACGCCAACTTGTTCGACGACGAGAGTCACAAACAGCTGACGAGCCAATCTCCGAGATAAATACCGAATCTAGATATAATTAATCTATACTATAGTAGTACGCATTAATCTAACAATACACTTGTTCAGCACCGGGTAAATGTAATTATGAAAATCAATTCAGTTTACAGGTGCAGTGGCGGACACTATTACGGTGACGCAGAGATCTGGGAACGACTTGAATCGGGAACGTGGACACCCTGTTGTTGGGATACGGAGTCCGGAACGGAGTGGATGGAAACAGCAGACGGAGAACTCCTGGTTCTTGAGCCGATCGCCCGAAGTGCCCTTCCCGAGGGGGTGTCAACCGAACGTGTTGCCGCTGGGACCGCTGTGAACCCGAGCCCAGCTACCGAGAACTTCTGAGTTGGGTGGGAGTGGCTGTGTTGGAGACACGAATCCGACACTCCGAGTGTGGGATTCGCTGTGCGAGGTGCCGTGTCAGTACGAGTACTACGCAGGAGAGCGAACGTCATCGTCGTTGTCACCGTCGCAGCGACTGCAGCGACTGCTGAACGTGGTGGACGGAACGTTACGAGAAGACGATCGCACACTGTCACTACCCACGAGTGTCACTTCAGTCCGGAAAAGCTGACGAACGCTCGGGATGAGCGTCGTCAACCGGAATGCCACAACCCATCGTTCAACTCCGGGTCAGGGATTGACTGATGGATTGTACTTGTTTCTACACACTCTCCCCGTTAGTATGCACTGGTTCGGATCCGAACCAGTATAAATTCAGATCCAGCATGTGACAGCGTCTCAATGATTCAGACGGCGACGTTAGGGCAGGAGGAGACCATCAGACGCGACTTATGACTCGACTCAGACGGAAGCCACGGTGCCAACCTCACCGAACGTCGCGGCAGTCGCGAAGTCCAAGGCGGCCAGCACGGGTCCCGAATAGAGGGTGCCTCAACAGAGGCATACCCGTTGGGTGTGGTATTCCGGTGTCACCCATGTACGAGACATGGGTGTGAACAGACATCCAGCACTGTGCACTAGAGTTGTCGATTGTCGAAGAGGTGAGGTTCAAATATGAATCCTGTGCAGGATTTATGCATTGTTTGGATAATCGGTAGGACTGCTGTGCTCTCATCGAGCGAGAACAGTGACCACCTGTCCGGATTCGGTTGCTCTTCCCTGTGAGATATTCTCGAATGACGATGGGACTCCCGGTGTGGGTGGGATGATTATCTGCAGCACAGCAACTCGGCTTCGACGTGTGGGAGCAACTCGCACTCGCTGTGCTGGCTTGATGTGTGAATCGGTGCCGCTTCTGCTGGATGAAGCACGTGATTCCGCTCACTTGTGGCAGCATCCGGCAGCGCCGTCTTTCCGAAGCAACACGACCGCAGCTGGTTCTCAGAGATATCGCCACCGGCACAGGGTGTTTCTCACCCGCAGTTCTAAACGAGTGTTAGGCCGGCAGCGCTTTGGATTGCGATTGCATCCACTCGAGTTGCTCTTGGATGGTCAACGCTCCCTTTTCGGTGACCTGGTAGTAGTTTGTGCGGCGGTCCAGTTGGCCTTTCTCGAGGAGGCCCCGCTCGACGAGCGTATCGAGATTCGGATACAGCCGCCCGTGTTTCACCTGCGTACCCATTGTGTCTTCGACATGCTCTTTGATATCCTGTCCCGATGGTTTCTCGAGACCACTTGCCACCACGAGCAGATCTCGCTGGAACCCTGTCAGCCCAAACATTTCGTTCATTCCCATCACCTCTCTGTCTAGATTAGTTTCTGTACACTTGTGCATTTCTGCACTGCATTACACAACAGATTGTGCATATATTCTATAACTGCGTGTAAACCGATCTACAGATTGTGCAGACTCATACCTACTTCGGACAGTCGTGTCGTCCCGTCTTCGCGACGACTGTGAGAGGCGTCTGTGATATAGAGGCCTCGGTCTTCGAGCATGGTGACGACGTCGTTCCCGTGTACAACTGAAGCGACCTCGGTTGGGGCGACCAGCCTGACACCCGCATGCACGTCATCGGTCTCGCACGGACAGATGGATGGCGCACTACCAACCACACGTCGTGTGCTCGCGAGGGGTGATTACTCCAGCAGTGTCGCGAGCTCGTCGAGGTCAGCCGCGTCGTACGCACGAATATCATAGCGATTGGCGCTCGAACGCTCGGCGTAGCACTCGATAATCTCGAGTTCGACGAGGAGTGCGAGCAGCCGCCCGAAGGTCCGTGCCGGGAGGGGTGGATCATCAAGGTGGGCGTACAGTTGACGACCCGTTGGGTAGGGGCGGGTGGCGTCGTCGAGCGCTGTCTGGAGGAGTGGAAGGTGCCGTTGGAGGGTGCTATAGTGTTGGGGCGAGCGTGCTTCAAGCGCTTCGAGTCGAGTGGTGAGCGACGACGCCATGCGTGGGTTTCTGAGTCATCGTGCAGTGGGGGTGATACGTGTTGTGATGCCCACTGGGTGCTGGGCGTACGTCGGCGGCGGCGCGTACACGCGAGTTAGAAACGGTAGGTGACGATCTCGGGTTCCCCACAGGTTGGACACACAGTGTCGGTTGGCGTGCACGTCGTCCCACAGTAGCGACATTCATAGATGACGGTGTCTGTCGACAGCAGTTGTGTGAGCCGACTACGGAGCGTGTCACTGCTCGACATGTACCTCGCCAAAGAGATCGTCGGTAAGCTTCAGGGCGCCCGGAAAGTCGTCGAACAATCGGTCGAAGAGTCGATCGACGACCTCCTTCAAAGTGACACGATTCCTCGGAGAGGAGAGGGTGATGATTCATTCGACCGATGGCTCGGGAACTGGGTCGAATGTGTCGAGAAACAGGGCGAGGGACCGGCGAGATTGATCCTCGGCTGGGAGCCGGAATCCCTCGATGAAGCGTGTCAGATCCTTCGTGAAGGGGCTGCGAGCTGGTCCGAAAGTACGGGGAAGGATATGGTCGAGTTCGCAAAAGAGTACTCACCGGTGGTTGATATGGAAGACGGCAGCCGGATGGAATTCGACTGGTGGTTCGACTTCGCGAAGATGCTTCCCAGGTGTCGCTCGAAGTACATTCCCATCGGTTAGCGGCCCGACGGCCGAGTGGCAACACTATCCTGTGGACCGTTAATCCGCAAAAATCCCCGGCTAATCGGGTCGACCTGGCTCCATAGAGACAGGAATCTTTCTCGCGACCAGTGTCGTGTCTATCAGTTAGAGATGTTCTTTCGCATCCCCCACCAATTTCTCTATTAGACGTGTCGGTAAAGACCGACACAGAGAAACCACCGGAGTCGCCTTCGGCGACACCGGGGGGAGGGGTACACACTGATAGCACTACAGATGGTGATTCCACTAGTTTTCCATCAACCCCCTAGGGGGAACCGAGAATTGAGGGTCGATGGAAACGTCTTTGTGAGAACCACCAGTATGAGCGCTCAAGGTGCGTTCTATGCACCCGTTACAGACGAACCCTCGTGGGATTGAAGC
>NZ_FODV01000020.1:30441-41280 GCF_900110465.1 Halogranum amylolyticum | reverse complement strand
GAGAGTTACAGACGAACCCTCGTGGGATTGAAGCAGCAGCCACTTCTTCGCGAAGAAACGCGCCTACGCGTTACAGACGAACCCTCGTGGGATTGAAGCAAAGCTATGTGTTCGGGGTGGGTGGGGTGCGCAACGGGTGCGACACCGCCACGAATATTGCGCCGGGCGTGCTCAAGTGCTCGCATGGACACGCTGACCTACGCGTTCATGCTCAACTTCGTCGGGGTCGTCCTCACGGCGCTCGCGTGGTGGCTCGGTCGCTGAAAAGAGTCGGCGGATCCGGGCGCGGATCTAGGCGCTACGGCCGTTCCATCACGACGACGTAGACGAACGCGTCGTCCTCGGCGAGTGTCCGCGCTCGGAGGTCGGCGACGGGGTGGTCGTGCTCGTCGCCGTTACAGACGAACCCTCGTGGGATTGAAGCACCGGCATTATGCCTGAACACGCCAAATGAGCATCGTTACAGACGAACCCTTGTGGGATTGAAGCGGTAGTGCCCCTAGGGGGTGGGGGAAGTCTTGGGCGTTACAGACGGACCCTTGTGGGGTTGAAGCACGATGGAGCGTTACGTGCGCTTAGACCGTGAAATGGTCACAGATGAACCCTTGTAGGGTTGAAGCCGCGCACTCTTTGGCGACGACGGACAGAACGCCCCCGTTACAGACGACCCCGTGAGGTTACGCTGCTGAAGACATCAGATATCACAAGCCATTAGAAGTACTTTCAGATCTCCCCTCGTGAGAGTAAGATACAAGCCCTGGGACGGCATGGTCTACTATGCGACCGACTTTCAGACGAACCGTAACGGATTGAAGTGCAGATGCAGGGGAGCAAACCTCAATAGACACAGAATTACAGACGAACTCTTCTGAGGTTGAAGTCATTCTAAACTGAATCGCGATATTGCTCGATCGCAGTTGATCCCTTCGGAAGGAAGTTATCGCCTCGAGAATCATTATTCGAGGCCCAGCGCAGGAGCGAATCGGGTTTTCATTTTCTAATCAAGTTAATCCACTATTCGAGATGAAGGAATTCATGAAATCCACCCCAAACTACATAACAATTGGTTACGCAGAAGCAGGTATGACACAGATTATGTGCCATAGGAGGGATCACACACGTGCGGGTCGAATTAGCTCTCGACGCTATCGCTGACGCCAGCTACGATACCTCATACCATCACAAACTCCGAGGTCGTATCTGGCGCGCCTTCGAGGATGAGGATGCGTACGACGAGGTTCACGACACCAACGACGGTGTCGGATTTGCGTTCTCGAACGTCTACCCATGGGGAGACATCGAAGAGGGAGATCGTCGATACCTTCGGATTGCATCACCGCGCCGAGCGGTTCTTGACGACCTCGTTGCTCACTTCGGACAGAATCGGGAGTTCGACATCGGCCAGATGCGCTTCCGTGTCTCAGAGATTACGGGACATGTGCCCAATGTCGGAGAGACTGGGTCGACAGGTACCATGGACACGGCGACGGGCGTCTACTGTGCGCTCAACCGAGAGCAAGCGGATTCTCACGACCTTGATACGTCGGAGATGACCTCGGGAGACAGTGATACAAAGATGTTCTGGCGACCTGACCATGGAATGGGTCCGCTTCGTGATGCGATTCGTCGGTCACTTCAGCAGACTCACGAGCTGTACGGTGACGATTACTACGACGGCCCGACCGAAGTTGACGAGCCTCTATTCGAGAGCGTTGAGCCAATAAAAGACGAGATTACCTACTCAATCCCGTTCCAACCGGCGACAGCCGTGGACCGGACGGTGATTCTCTCAAAGTGGCGCTTCGGCTATCGCGTCCGCGACGAGACACACCGATACCATCTGAATCTCGCGCTCGACGCCGGTATCGGTCAACGCCGTGAACATGGCTTTGGGTTCGTCAATCTTCTCGAGAAGACGCCGCCACGAGCAGGATCATCATGAGCGGTCCAACACGCGACGACTTCGAGAAAGCGATTGACGAGCACTGGCACGGACGGCCGCCAGCGAGCTTGGAAGACGTAATGGCGCTGTACGGTGTTTTAGCCGTCGCCGAAAGCGGTGGTGAACTGTACGGCACACCAAGTAAACTCGAACCGTTCATCGACGATGGTCGTCTCGTAACCGTCGATATCGACCTCACCGAAGACGAGTCGAAGGTGAGCGAACCGCGAGTAGACACCCTCCGGAAGGAGGACGTCTCAAAACTCGCGTATGCACACAAATCGAGCGGGCGCGGCGCAAAGTACAGCGTGACTCAGATCGGATCGAAGAACGGCAACGACGCTGCGGGCGTTGCAAGTACTGTCCTTAGACGTGTTCGTTCTTGGACTACCAGAGATAGTGTAGTGAGCGTCACTGGTGACGACGGCCATCCAGACGGCTGGATAGTAGACCGACTTGCTGATGTCTTCGAGAAAGATAGTAATTCGCTTACTACGCTGGAAGACCAGGTCGAGTCTCTTCTTCCGTCAGACGAATCCGTTCCAACGGCCTTCACGGTGCGTCTTCGCATCGATGCTTCCGAACTTGAGAATAGCGATGAAACGGGAGTAAAGTGGTACTGGCCTGCTGACCTGGACGTGCTCACCGAGGCGATGAAGCGATACGCGACTGAAAACGCCGCCGATAAAAACATCGACTCCGGTTCGTCAGAGGGCGAAGGTATCGGGGTCGTCTCTGGTGTAGATAGTCGTGTCGTCGGAACGCCAGAGAGCCCACTTGGAATCTTCTCAGTCAAACACCCTGACGCACAGCCAGGTCTGCGGAGAGACCAGTCTTGGCGCAACTACCCGGTGACTCCGGACGTAGCTATGCTCTTCAGCAAGGGCCAAGACCTCATCGAGAAGTGTGTCTTCCGCAACGGGGGTGTGGAGACGTACTCCCTGCCGTACTTCGCTGGTCGCCTCACTGCCCAGAAGGCAGAAGCACTCTACGGCGCAATTCAGTCGCTCGACAGGGAAAGCGAGTACAACCAAGACTACTCAGCGCCGATGGCTCGCGTCACGTACGAACTCCGTGAGTCCGATAGCGAAGAACTTCAACAGCTCGCTGAAGCGGAGCTTCGTTTCTACACGATCACACTTCCCATCAGTGACGACAAGAACGTCGTAGCTGAGGAACCAGCAGCAACCACTTACTGGGTCTCACAACTCGCAGATGCCCTGGAAAAGACGGTCCACGGACCGACACTCTCCCCACAGCAAGGTGGGTTCCAGGAGTACGAGAACTGGCCACTCTTGGATTTCCCCGACGATCAAAACGTTGCCCGGAAATCTGCCTTTAACCGAATCGTCGGCCACGAGTTCACCAATGCGACGTTCGCTTACCGAGGTGACGATGAAGGCGACGATTTCCGCCGAATCGTCGACGCTCGACTCGTCGCTGGTGTCCCGCTCAATGCAGCGATGTTGTTCGACGAATACGTACGCCGCTACGAGGACGCAAGCGAAGGCGGCGAACTGCCGCCACACCAGGTTGTCACTCAGCAACTCATTCAACTGGAGACACTCTCACGAGCGGGTCTGCTCGACGGACTCGACGTGCAAATCGAACCCACAGATACCACCATGACCACCGATACCGACCTCGACACGTCGGAGCTGCCGGCAATCCGGGAGAACCGACTCGAATCGTTCCTTGACCGACCACTCTTCGACGACACTGAGCGCCGTGCAGCAACGCTCGCGGGGGTCTTGGTTGGTCAGGTGAGCTGGCATCAAGAAAATGAGCGCAGTATGGGTCGCCCACTGGACTCGACGACGAAGGGCGATCAACTGAGCAAGAATAGCCTTGAAAACGCACTTACGAGCGCCCTTGAGAAGGCGAAAGTGTACGCTCTCGATTCCGACTATGACTCGAATCGGGACCTTCTCTTTCCAGAGACGGTCGATCGACTCCTTGAGACGACAGAGGATATGCCCACTGCGTGGAACATCGAAAAACGCGAACTCCAGTTCTGCTACGTGCTCGGCCATGCCCATGGCCGGCGCTCGATGCCAGTCGCGTTCGATCTGTTCGAAGGAACGGCCGAAAGCAATCCGACCACCAACTAATCGATCAAACCAATGACGACACCAAATCGCTCTGAACTCCTGTTCGTGTACGACGCCAAGGACTGCAACCCCAACGGTAATCCAATCGGAGACAACCGTCCTCGACGCGATCCTGACACTGGTCAGGGAATCATCACTGACGTCCGACTCAAACGCTACCTTCGCGACCAACTGCTCGACGATGGGTTCGATATCTACGTGAAGAAGATGGATGGTCGGTCGCGAACCCGTACGACGCTCGCAAAGGATGTTCTCGATGGCGTCGACGATGCCGATGATCTCGAAGATATCGAAGACGTCGGGAAGAAGTTCCTCGAAGCCGCAACGGATGTTCGATACTTCGGAGCAACACTCAGCTTCGAAGCAAGCGATAACGACGAAGACGAGAAGTTCCGATCAGCCCTCAACAGCGCCTTCCCAAACCATTACCAGGGGCCGGTTCAGTTCCTCCCTTCGAAGTCGCTGAATGCCGTTGAGGAAAACGAGGAGTACGACTCACTCACTAGCGTCATCGGGACCGACGAGGAGAACCGACAGGGTGGGTTCGACCTTGACGACAAACGCATAAAGTATGGAATTTTCCCGTTCTGGGGGCTAATTGATAATAACGGTGCCGAGTCGACCGACCTAACCGAGGAAGACGTTAAGCGACTTGACACCCTCTGCTGGCGTGCACTGAAAAACCAGACAACGTCGCGATCGAAACTGGGCCAGCAACCACGTCTCTACGCCCGCGTCGAGTACGAAGCAGGGAACTACCACATCGGTGGATTGCAAGAACTCCTCGACCTCTCCGAAGAAAGCGCGGATTCACTGCGCTCGGTCAACGATGTCGTCGTCGACGCTACTGCACTCGTCGACGCTCTTTCGCGCGCAGCAGACCGAATCAAAACGGTTCATATTGTCGGAGACAACCGTCTCGAGCTGAAAGTTGGCGATGAGACGATTCGTGGTGACGAACTCGGGGCGGTACTTACCGAACAAGGTCACGACATCCACGAAATCGACGTCATCGAAGAGCGAGATCTCGCAGCCTAAGCGCTACTATGCCACCACATATTGATGCCGAGGGTGTGCCCGATCGCTGTCTGTCGTTCACCGTCCGGTCTACGTGGGGCCACTTCAAGCGCGTTGGCCGCAGCGTCACCAAGCAGACGTACCGAATCCCGCCACGAACCACTATTGCCGGTATGCTTGCAGCAATCGTCGGTGCCGACCGGGATTCGTACTACGATATCTTCGGGGGTGACAACTCAGCAATAGCCATTACACCGCTGGCGGATCTTCGGACGGTCAACATTCCGACAACTGGACTGGGGACTGATCCAAAGCAGGATGTTACAACCACACCTGGTCACTGGGCATCATATCAGCTGACCTACCAGGAAACAGAAAGTGACCGTCAGCTCCACGCGTACGAAGTGCTCGCTGATCCCGCCTACCGCATCGACGTTGCCCTCGAAGACGAGTCGTTTTACCACGACCTCCGAGGACATCTCGAGGATGGGACGTCAGTCTATGCACCAAGTCTCGGGAAGTCCGAGTACCTAGCAACGATTCGTGATGTCGAGACGGAACAAACACCCACACAACTCGAAGTTGAGCGTCGTGTCGATATCGACTCTGTCGTTCCAATTTCCCTGTCGGAAGCGATTCCACAAGGAGGCGTCACCTACGGAGTCGAGCGGTCGCCCGCGATAATGGAGGCAGACTCTGGCGGGCGACGCACCACTCGCTTCGACGATTACGTCTACACTCGACAATCTGATCACTCAGTACGAGTTGGTGAGAATGTCGATATCGCGCCCGTCAAGGTTGGCGACCGAACTGTAGTGTTCCGCTAGTCCCGTCCGCTCTCAGCATCCAACCCAGCAACACGTCAACTTTTTACAATACATGGACCGACCCCTTATTTCACATCCTATCGCCAGTACAAAGCACGACTATCCCCAGTCACAGTTGACCTCTGCAGGTGATTTGAAGCTCACCGCTCACAACTCCGTTGTGAGTGAGCGAGCGGTTCGGCTGTTCAGATTCACTGACGAACGCGCGTCCTATCTAAAAGTGGCGTCGGCATTACATGATTTCGGGAAGGCGACACCTCAATTTCAGGCTTATCTCCGAGGAACCTATGACGGACCAGATGAACAGCGATTCCACGCGCGGCTCGGCGCACTCGCGACGTGGTTCGTGTTAGGAGAACTCGACGCTTCACCGCAGGATAAACTTGCAGCGACACTTGCCGTTGCCCGGCATCATCAAGCACTGCCAAATGCGGCGCCCTACACTGCTCATACGCTTGCCGAAGCTTTCGACGCCGAGGCGATCCACGCTCAGTGTGATCAGATCAGTAGTCGATGGCCCGATGAAGCGACCGAACTCCTCCAACTCTCTGGTGTCAACGTCACCTGGGAGAGCTTCAAAGCGTGGGTCGATAGCGGTGATGTCGTCGACGAACTCCACAAACACTCTGCCCGGCAGGAACTCACAGGGCCAAAGCCGAACGGGGAAACACTCCCTGAACGACTCTACGACCGCACACTCCACTACTGGGCTGCGCTCACGCTGGCCGACAAAAGCCATGCGATGGACATCCAGGAGGATCATGTTTTTAATCTTGACACACTTGATCAAGCTACAATCGAGGAGTACATCGCCACGCTTAGAGATGACCCGCCAGTAAATGACCTGGAAGCACAACTCAATGACGAACGGGAGCGAGCGCGACGACAGGCTGTCCGCGGCGTTCACGAATGGATAGAGAACGGTCCTGCGATTTCGACACTCACGCTTCCAACTGGGCTTGGAAAAACATTTACTGGCCTCTCAGCGGCGTTCGAAGCTCGAGATCTTCTCGGCGACTCTGACCCCTCTCAACCTATCGTCTATGCGCTCCCGTATACGTCTATCATTGAACAGACACGGGCAATCTTCGAAGATCCCGATCTGTGGGGTGTCGACCCCACGACGTCAGCACTGACCGTCCATCACTACTTGAGTGAAACTGTCGTATATCACGATGAACGGAACGATACCGATGTCGATAACTCCGACGTTGAGGAGACAGCTCAGCTTCTAGGTGAGTCGTGGCGAGATGGGACAGTATTGACGACGTTTGTCCAGCTTTTCGAGAGCCTAACCGGGCCCTCAAATAGACAGGGACTGAAACTTTCGGCGCTTGACGGGGGTCTCGTCATACTAGACGAACCACAAGCGCTTCCGAAAGACTGGTGGGATGCAATAAAGCGGTTACTTGATCTACTGACCACGGAATACGGGACGAAAGTTATCGCCATGACCGCGACTCAACCAACCCTCTTCCGAGATGTGGAAACCGAGTCGCTGCTGAGTGCCGGAGAAGATCACGACGATAATAGTTGTCAGCACTGTCTTGACTGTCCAGCGTATCGTACAGACCTTCCTCCCGCCTCGGAAGCAGCGTACTTCGAGCAAGCAGAGCGCGTCCGGTACACAATTGAAGAGACAGCACTCTGCCACCAGCTTGATGCCGACGAGACATACCTCTCGCACGAGGCTGCTGCTGAGCGAATCCTCAATACAACTAGCGACGATGGCTCGACACTGGCAATTTGCAATACAATCGATAGTTCAAGCGAATTAACCGAATCCATCTGTTCGAATAGTGAGACTGTCCACCTCGGTGCCACGATTCAGAATTTACTGCACGAGCAGAATCTCAACACCGTCTCAATGGATATCGCTCCGTTAGCAATCGCCCACGACGTACTTGCCGAGCATGGGATCGTCGCTACTGAAGAGGGTGAGTGGATGGTCCCCGACGGGGTCGGCCCACTCGTGTTGACGCTTAATTCGCGGTATCGGCCGTTCGACCGACAGGTCATTATCGAGTTAGCGGACCTTCTCTCGACGAGTTCGATTCCGTTCGTCCTGATTTCGACCCAGGCAATCGAAGCGGGTGTTGACTTAAGTTTCAAGACTGTCTTCCGAGACATCGCACCCTTAGACAGCATTGTCCAAGCTGCTGGTCGGTGCAACCGGTCGTACGAGTGGGGTCGAAATGGGGGTCGAGTCGTCGTGTGGACACTCGCTGATCCCGATGAGGAGACACCTGACAACCCGGCGTCATCACCGCCTGCACACTACGTCTATGAGCGTGGTTCGACTGACACGGGAATCCCTGCTCACCTCCAGTTAATCGCTACCGTCCTTGCCGACGTTGAGGACCCAACCGATGTATCTGACGTCGAACTATCGAAACATGCTGTCGATGCTTACTTCGATGCTCTAGAGCAAAAATCACTCAGTTCGACAGAAATTCGGGAGCATATCGACACTAGTGACGCTGGGTGGCTCGCACAACAGTCTCTAATCGGAGGCTACCAGACTGTCGACGTACTTGTGGCGTTGACTGACGCTGAACAGAGGTGGATAAACCAGCTGACTGACCGATTTATAAATGGCGACCCATCAGCGTATGATGATTTAGCTAACGCCGCGAATATTCGCGTTTCACTTCCGGTCGATACTGTCGAAGACGTACCTGCAATCTCGCGTGTCGACGGTAAGGAACGCTCTGCTGATGGCGTACAGGTGTATCGCTACACTGGTGATTCTGGTCTCCGGTACGCATTTTCCGAAGGTGGCCTTCAGGGCAGCGACGATGTCGTCGCTGGTCGGTTCACCGGAATCTGAAGACAATAGAACTGTCGGGGAAAGAACCAATACAGCGGTCGGTAGTTGTCAAAGTGATGCCACAGATACAGAGTCAGTCTCCAACTGAGAACAACGGCGTCGAGAGGTGGGGTAGTGAACTCCGGTGATCGGCTCCGTGAGTACATACGAACGGAACGAGAACCTGGTTCCAACCCAGACACCCCAATTACCGGGTTGATGGTACAGTATTACCACGTCTGTAAGCGAGAACTCTGGTTCATGTCTCGTGGTATCGATATTGACCGTGAGACGACCAACATTCAGCGAGGAACTCACGTTGATGAGACAAGCTATCAGGGTTCTCGCCGGTCGTTCATGATTGGAAACCGGATTCAGCTGGACCTGCTTGAATCGGGGGCGGTTATGGAAGTGAAAGTCTCCTCGAGATTGGAAACACCCGCACGGATGCAGTTACTATTCTATCTTTGGTACCTCGATAAGGTCCACGGCATTGAGAAGGACGGCGTCCTTGCGTATCCGACCGAACGAAAACGAGAGTCGGTTCAGTTAGACGACGTCGCTGCGGCAGAAGTGGAACGGACTGTCATCGGCATTCTCGACATCGTTAATCAAGACGCACCACCGGAGCTATCGAAGAAACCATACTGCGATTCCTGTCTGTACCAGGACATCTGTTGGATGTAGTACAATGACAAAGCCTAATCATCATATATTCGCCGACGGTGAACTGTCTCGCAACGAAAGTACTCTCCGCATCGATACCCTCGAAGGGGAAACGAAGTACCTCCCGGTTGAGTCAGTTGATTCGCTCTATCTCCACGGCCAGGTCAACTTCAACACTCGGGCACTCGGGTTGCTGAACGACCATGGCGTCCCCGTTCACGTCTTTGGCTGGAAAGATTACTACAAGGGCTCGTATCTCCCTAAGCGAGGTCAGGTGTCGGGAAACACTGTCGTTGAACAAGTTCGAGCATACGACGATGCCGACAGACGGATGAAGGTTTGTCATCGAATTATAGAAGCAAGTATCCATAATATGCGCGGAAATCTTCGGTACTACACCGACCGCCGTGGAGACTTCTCGAACGTAGTCAATACACTCGCGAGTTTGAAGGAGCAAGTTTCGGAGACAGAGACTGTCAACGACCTTCGCGCCCTCGAAGGGAACGCCAGAAAGCACTACTATCGATGCTTTGACCAAATTCTTCGAGACCCCTTCGAGCTTACAAAGCGTGAATACAACCCACCCTCGAACGAAGCTAACGCTCTTGTGTCATTCCTCAACGGGATGGTCTATACAACCTGTGTCTCTGCAATTCGTAAAACTGCCCTTGACCCAACGATCGGTTTTGTCCACGAGCCAGGTGAGCGACGGTTCACACTCTCTTTGGATATCGCGGATATCTTTAAACCGATTCTCGCTGATCGACTCGTTTTTCGGTTAGTGAACCGTCAGCAGATATCTATTGACGACTTCGAGTCAGAGCTCGAGGGGTGTCTCCTCTCTGAAGATGGTCGGTTGACGGTGTTACAAGAGTATGAAAAGACACTCGACAGAACGGTTGAGCATCCACGTCTTAACCGCAAAGTGAGCTTCAAAACTCTCGTCCAGACGGATGTGTACAGCCTGAAAAAGCACATTCTCACAGGAGAAACGTACAACGCTACAGAGCGGTGGTGGTAACAATGCAGGTGATTGTCGTATACGACGTGCCGGCAGATCGTACCCATATTTATCGAAAACTCCTTCGAAGACGGCTTGAGCATCTGCAATACTCCGTTTTCTTTGGTGAACTGACTGCTGGGCAGGTAACGGAGCTAAAAAATGAGATTCGATCAAAGCTTGAGGCCGACGACTCGATCGTGATGTTTGAAACGACAAACCAAGCAGCATTCGAACTTTCTACGTTTGGCGATACAGACGAACCAGGAAGTCGCTTTACCTGATTCACTCTCGTTGAGAGACCTGGGTTCATTCAGAGCGTTTCCACGAGTTTCCATCAACCCCGGGGGGTACAGCGAGAATTGAAGGTCGATGGAAATATTGATGTGAATCCGCCCAATATCAGCACGCACACCGTCAAATGGAGACGGGTTACAGACGAACCCTTGTGGGGTTGAAGCGTGAGT
>NZ_FODV01000020.1:0-27661 GCF_900110465.1 Halogranum amylolyticum | reverse complement strand
GAACTCGCTAGTTACAGACGAACCTTTGTGGGGTTGAAGCAACGGTGTCGTCGAAATCGATGGTCGTCCGATACGGTTACAGATGAACCTTCGTAGGGTTGAAGCAGCTGATTCTGGACGTCACCGCGCTGGTCGACGTGGTTACAGACGAACCCCCTGTAAGAGAGGAGCCTCCTGACGACTTGAAAAAGTGTGTGGCAAAATCGTGCTGCGTAAACTACCCAGTCTAGCACTCGTGCATCTCGATCCGCTCCGGCAACCCCACTTTCCCACACACGGGACACTCAACGAGCGGCGTCGGCGGTAACGCCTCGGTGGACTCTAAGGCCGCATATAGATGCGCTTGCACCTCAGCATTCTCGGTCCGCGACAGCGCCTGCGAGAGATGCATCTGTAACTCTTCGCGCGCGCTCATGCGTGGGCCTCCTTGCGCTCTGCATCAACCTGCAGGCCGAGGTGCGCAAGCTGGCCGGTCGAGTCCCACCCACGCTCCTGCGCGACGAACGCCTGCCACTCAGCGAGCGGGCGGCCGTCGAGCGGCTGGTAGTGATCTAACGTGCGCCCCTCGAAGACGACGACGGCGTCCGCGGGACGGTAATAGTGATGGGTCGACCCGGTGGCGTCGACGCCGAGAGTGAACGAACGGGCGAGGGCGTCGGTGAGATGGCTAGCTACCGATGCGGTACGCTCTTGTGGCGTGGTGTGCGTAGTTGACATTGGCTTTCTCCTTGGACTGAGAAGCCACCGGTCACGTGTACCAGCACGTGGCCTTTCTACGGAAGGCGAAACCAGGGCTTCTCAGTGATAACTATGGTCTATACCCACTTATTAGTTGCGAATATTCGCAACGTAAGATATTTGATAGTCGGTCGTTGTTGTCTCAGATAGGTGGATTACGATGCCACGATCTCGCGGTCTAATCACGAACACCGAATGGGAACGAATCGCTGAGGAAACAGACGAAGAACCTGAAAAGCGGTATCAGGCTGTCTCTCGCGTTCGGCGACGGATACAGGAAGAACTCCCGAAAGAGATGGCTATGCTGGCCGAACACAAGCCAGAGCTATTGGCCGAGCTGCAGGAAGTCGTCTGTGAAGTAGAGGAAGACGAGAACTGAAAGTTACAACTCAGACGCTCGTAGGTCGCCTGCAAGAAACTGTTCGCCTTTCTCAGTGATGATGTAGTGCTTGGTGTCCCCAGTAACGTGTTCAATTAACCCATGTGCCTCTAACGGGTCCAGCGTTCGGTAGACTGTGGCGCGAGAAGGAGCATGAGAGAGCATCCTATCCAAATTTAGTGCAATCGTCTGACCAGGTATTGCAATACCAGCTTCGTTTAGAAGTTCTAGTACAGGGATACTTGCTTTGTTCATCCACTGTGCTTGGTCACGCATAGGTTTCCATCATTGTGTGGCGATTATAGGAATAGTGGTTCTATCAACAGACTCAGACCACACTGCTCACATTGCGAAAGATAGTATCAAGAATTAATACCGTGGGGTTTGTTCTATAGAAATAGACTGTCCACCGGGTCACTTGGTCCTCGCAGAAAGGACCCGTGTTGTAGCACGGATCCGGTGCGGTCAAAGGGATATCAACCGCATGCCTTCGAACACACCACCTACCCAAAAAGGTCTCGTCGCACAATCGCCCGTCGCTACGGAGGGCGCCCAATGAGCGCGACCACGAGTCCGGCTCTCGCCGACGAACTCGAGACGCTCAAATCCCGTATCGACGCCCTCGAAACGAAGAACGAGCAGCTCGAAGCCCGCGTCGACACCCTCGAAACCGAGAACACCGAGCTCCAAGCCCGCGTCGACACCCTCGAAGCCGAAACCGACCAGCTCGAAGCGACGGTCGACGACCAGGCCGAGACGATCGAGACCCACCAAGCGGACCTCGCCGAGTCCAAAGCTCGCGTGCGCAAACTCGAGACGAACTACGAGTCGGCCCACGAACACCGTAAGCGACTCCAACAGCAGTTCCACAAGTTGACCACCGACGACGTCGCCACGAGTGACGACGTCTCATCACTCTCCCCACTCCAGCAGGTCGTCGCCTTCTCGAAAGAGGCCGTCCAGCAACTCACGCCCAACGAAAAACGCGCCCGCTACGTCGCCAAAGGCATCAGCGACTACGCCAAGAAAGTCCCGGCAGGCTACACGATTGATTCGAGTACCATCAGCAATGTCCTGCGCTCGAAGGACGGCGAAAGCCCCCACACGGAGACCGTCTCCCGAGTGATGGAGTTCCTCAATCGCTTCGGCAAAGACGAGACGGAGATCGTCAAACGCCGTGGCACCAAACGCGTCGTCTTCACAGAGCAAGCGGTCGCCGACCTCGAGTCGGCGACGAGTGAGGACTCCCGCAGTATCACAGACGTTGTGATGTGGTGGCGACAGTGAGGGTGTGATAGCCGTCGACTCAACACTCACTACACGATAGGCAGCGAACACAAACCGCGCGGACGCACGGTACTACTAGCAACAGCACTCGGGAGAGCCTCGGTTGGTGTAGGAGTAGTAGTGGTGGATGAAACGAGTTTGAGCCGTTTACTCGGTCGAAGCCTATCACAACGGGTGTGATTAGATGTGCCCTCAGGTCGGTGGGGACCGACCGACCCTGCAGTCACAATTTGTGAGGATCTCGAAATGTTATCACTGCCGGAGACATCCATAACGAATGCTCCTGACGGAGCAGATCGCATTGAGGAGTGACGTGAAATGTTGGTACCGAACAATCACCACATCCGTCTCCACCGACGCATTCTAGATCTTTCAGCCCGGGAAACCAACGCTTTTCTTGTAGGTCTGTACCGCTGTACCATCGCCGGTCGCCAGCTACTCTCCAGGCAGTAGGCACTTCGCCTCGGTTCCATGCAATGAATCATCTGAGGTTACGGGTAAATACTGGGATGATGGCGGGCAGACGTATCTCACGGAGACGCTGACACAGATCCGACAGTCTGAGTGAGCTCCCTCGAGAGGTCGGCTACTCTCAGGACACCTTCGTGAGTCCCTCTCGTTTGCGGAGTACGGTGCGCGAGTCCACATACAAGAACGGCGTCTTTGGATGCACGCCCTAGGTTACTTATTTCTGGCGTGTGGAGTGCCGATATTCCAAACGATAAGAGAGACTCTGAGATGAATATCCACGGCCCCGTCTGGACCGACCAACCCTCTCGAATGCGGATTCTCGATCCTCTAGGCACTGAAGGAACGATCAATCGACTCCAAAGTCGCCTGCTATATCCGGTCAGCAGTATTGCAATCACTGAGCGCCTGCGGTATCTTTCATTTTGGGCATGGATAACGGATCATCTCGACCGACACACCCGTGATGAGCGCCAACGCTACGAGAAGATCTACTTGTTTGCCAACGTCGCCCATGACTGTGATGACGAGGGCACACATGGACAAGGAATCGTCAGCCGCCAGCGGGAACTCGACGACGGTCGCAAGGTCGGCGATATCTATGATCCGACTGTCGATACCGTCAACATTTCAAACGATAACTTCACCCTGACGTCGAATAGCTCAGGGTTCGATCAGTACTACAAAGGGATTCTGTACAACCTCCTGCTCTTCGAAAATGAATGGACGCTCTCACCGCTTGGCAAGCAACTTGCTGTGGCATTTGACGAGGCGATTTCAGTCGAGTTCAGTGAGCTCCAGTCGGCTGTCGAAGCCGAACGTGTTCAACCTGCTCTCATCGAGCGGTTCGCCGAACACGGATGTCTCTGTCAGCTCTCGAACCAAGAACGAGAATATCTCACGAAAGCGTTCCTCGGTCTATATACACCAGAAACGACCTGGGAGGACCTCGACTTCCTTGAGGCCCTCCCTGTAGAGCGACTCAACTTAGCCCCATTCCTCGATCGCGAAAATCTTGCTGAATCACTCATCGCCTACGACGAGGAGGACGCATCGACCGCCAGACTGGATGTGATGGAAGCCCGCGAACAGGCCGATCTCACAGATCTTGAAAAGTATATACTCTCCGGACAGCACGTCTTTACCCGAACGTCGCTGTTGCTAATCCTCTATGCAGGCTACTGGGTGACCGAGAGACCGACAAAAACACCGGATTTCACACCCCTTGCTGAGAGCCGTGCTCTCTGGCAGCTCGTCATCCATACAGAATACTTCTCACAAGCGTGTCAAGCACTGCTTATCGGCTTCTATGAAGCAGTTCGCATGCTAGAGCCGATCGGGGAAGCCGAGGTTATAGAACGCATCCTCACAGCCCCGGAATACAGAGAAGCACTCGAAGCGGGACTCGCGGCAGAGGTCGAACCAAGCGATGGGGAGCTCGATACGCGTGCACAAATCAAAAACTCAATTTACTATGGACAGGCCTTCGAAACGTCGCATCGGGCACGTCTAACTCCCGAAAACGACACACAGAGTCTCGAAGAGGTGGGTGGCAAGGACAGTTGGGAGGCCCTTACAACAGTCCTGACCTCAGGGGCTGATGCCCTGACGCTCGGTTCACGCTCAGAGTGGGCGTTCCGCACTCTGCTGCAAGATGCTCTCGAAGACACCCCTTCCCTCGCAAAGAGTGCCCGCGTCTTCGGTTACAGTACGCTTCTATTAAGCAGTCTACAGGCGCGATATCAGCACGATTTCTCGGCCGACGAGTTCGCCCCCTATCGGCAGTGGTTCAATGAAACCGAGCGCTACCCAAGTCCAGCGTTACTGTGGAATTTCCCGTATGATCCATCCCAGACAGTGGCGACAGTACTCCAGCAGTTCACGGACGACCACATCTATACACAGTATTTTAATCGATTGTACCAGAAGCTCGCGGACAACCCTGGGAAATCACCACAACTGATGAGTACTGACGCAGACGGCCAGTTGTCGTACGTTCGCCCATTCAATGGTGGGACACCCAATCTCCCAACCCTCAAGTACGATCGACTGGGCGATATTTTCTTCGAGCTCGGTTGGACGACTGGAAACTCACTGCGGGAGCTGACACTAACAACGCATGGACAGGCGTTGCTCGAGAAGTTCTACGTCGTGGGGGACCGATAAATGCGCGTTCTCAGACACCTCGAGCACAACTGGCGGAACGTTACTGGTGCGATCCTCACGACGTACCCGTTCTCAGCACGGTTCTTCGAGTCCGTTGTGTTGCCGGTGTTCCAGAACAATAATACCGGCACCAACAACGTCATCCTGCTCGATCGGAAGTCGTACATCGGATCGCTGTCGGCTGCAGCTACTGAAGCACAACCTCAGCTGGCAGGCAAACAGTACTATCTCGCGCCAGTAACCACTGCAGCAAACAGAACCTTCCATCCGAAAATCTTCTTTTTAGGTGGCGAACGCTATGCTGCTGCGTATATCGGGAGTGCAAATCTCACACAGCAGGCACTCACCCACAATCGTGAGACAATGAGCATGATCGACTGCGACGTCGACGAGGCAGCATCCTCTGAGGCAGCAGTCCTTCTCTCGGAGGTGCGCTCGTTCCTCCAATCACTTCTCGAACTCGATGCAGCGGATGGCATGGGTCATATTCCGAAACAGCGGCTTGCTGCAACTCTCAATGCGACAGCGTGGACGACGGACCCGACTGTTTCTGAAGATGCCCGCTCAACGTGGTTTCTGCACAACCTCTCGCGTGCAATCCTTCCGCAGGTGTTCGAGCGCATTGCTGCTCGAGGTGAAACGATCCAACAAGTACGGCTGACAGCCCCATTCTATGGTCGGACACTTGCTGTCCCAAAGGCATTCACCGACCGAAAGATTGCAACGACACTTGTACTCCAAGACGAGCACACCCAGATTGAGGTGCCCGCTCTTGAATCGTGGCTCTCCCAGCCGTTAGCAGCCGCCGAAACATATACTGATACCCGTTACACCCACGGGAAAGCACTCCAACTCACAACTGAGGAAGCTCAGTACACACTCGCTGGAAGTCCAAATCTCTCCCCGCCAGCACTACTTGAAGCGACAACAGCAACAACCCCTGCCGGCAATGTTGAGGCAGCACTCCTGCGTTGCGATCCACTCGATGACGCCTCGTCCCTATTCGCAACTGAGCCGTTCGATACAGCGGAGGCAACCATAGATAGCTTCACACCGACAGATCGGTCGCTCCCAGCGGCAAGGAGTGATGCGACCGTATCTGAGAGTGAAGAAATCACTCTTGAGAGTGTGAGTTTCACGAACTATCGATCCTTTGGTGGGGGTGTCCTCGAATTTCAGGCTCGGGTTCCCACCAGGTGTCGCAACAACACAGTGACGCTACGGCTCATTCCGCACGGGGACGAGACTGATGAGACAAACATCACGTTTGATGAGCGAGACATCGAACAAGAGGCCGAACATGAGGGTTACATCTCGATTTGTGCAAAGGCCACCTTCCGAACGAATGCCAAGAGTCGAGCTGTGAAATCTGGCGGACAAGCAATCCTCAGATGTGACGACGTGAGCTCGTCACCACGATGGATCGACGTCTACAACCCAACGCAGGGTGAGGAAGCGATTGCCGCGACTAGTGACGCCGGAGTCTCGTTCGTTCCCTACTTACTCCCGGGATTATTTACTGGCACAGCCGAAGAGCAAGCGGAAACCCGCGAGTCACTCCTCACGTTCCTCGAGCAAATGCGATCGCGGAACGCCGAATCGAATTCAACGACGAGCGTCGAACCCGATACCGACGGCAGCGACACAGACACAACACCACCAGGCGGCCTCAAAATGCGCGATTGGGAGGCAACATCGGCGTCACGTGATCCAACAAAAATCATTAAATCAATCTATACCGGCTGGATCAACGATATTGATTCCTGGCTCACGCAATTACGAGCGAACCCCACGGATGTGTGTGAACGTATCGGTGGCCACCTCGCTGGTGTTAACCGCATGTCATTACTGCTGTTGCTTATGGAGCGTGCGGGTAACGCCAACGGGAATCCGCTTCCAGACTCAATTGCGATCTTACCGCGTCAGTTCATGAAGACGGTGTACACCGAACAAGATCTCCATCAGGATGTGGACAGTGAGGTTGCAGCACTACTTGAGTATGCAGCATCGATTGAATCTGCAGCAACGGAGCCAATCCCAGAGCTCGAAGACGGCATATATTCGCAGGTGTATCCCCAGATCATCACCGGGGCTGTGATTGCAGAGAGTCATATTGCTTCCACGACTGCAGAGTACCACAGACAACAATCCTGGCTCTTTGAAACCCTCATCTCGCAATGTTTCCGTACCCTCGATGACCTCATCGACGCACTCGAAGCGAATGCGATCGACACAACGGTTACTCGATGTCTGGAGGCAATCGAAGAGACTCGAGCATTCATTGAGCGATCAGATCAACTGAGACGGGTCGCATCAACACGGTATCTCGAGACGACAGCATTTGAGTCGCAGCTTCGAACGACGCTTGGACGAACAATTCTTATTGCGGGGCCAGCCGCAATCCGAACATACCGAGATCGGTTCGGGCCCCATGGAGTCTCTGAAGTCGAGCGTGTGTTCGAAACCGAGGTTCAGTATTTGCCGCGAGAGCACCGTCGACAAGTTGAATCTGTGCTTTAGATTGTCAGGACTTAGGCATGACTTGACTCGTACTCTTCGGGATTTTCAAATTTGAAATTCATCATCTCTTTAGTGTCCAAACGGGTAATGTCGTGATTCAAATCGCTCTCAACGTAGCTCAGCATGTCTGCTTCCGGAGAGAGTGGATGGATACGTGCTTAACAGTGCAACTACCCTCGCTCCTTGGATACGATCGGTCCAGAAGCTCTGCAGTGATCTGAATCGTCGCATCTGGAAGTGAGTGCCTCACGAAGTGATGGGTCCACTCTTTGAGGTCCGTGCGATCACGACGCGTCAGATTCTGTGAATCGCTGATTTCGCTCTGTAGCTTTCTTGATGAGGCGAGCATTTAGACGCTCGCCGTGTTTCCCATAGTGAACTTCTCGATGACAGTTCGGACAGATCGCAATCACATTTTCAGGGGCATCAACGCCACCGTCGCTCCGCCGGTGGAGGTGATGCACTTCAAGAAATGGCTCATCATCGCTGTCCATGAATGGCGCATCAGTGCCACAGCCGTGACACACTCCATCAGCAACTCGCTGTGCAAATGCGCGAACGACATCACTGCGAGTATACCGCTCACCTGAGGACCCGCTAGTCGGCCCCCCTGACGTGGCACTTTCGGATGCCTTTTCGAACAACTCCGCATCGGAGAGCGAGTTGATTTCCTCGTCGGTCACAGCAGCCTCGATCCCACCGCGTGGTGCGAGTTTGAATCGGACAGCCTGTCGCATCGTCCCGGTGGCGTCAGGCGCTTGCTCCCAGAAATGATCGACATACTCGTAGTCGCCATCATACGAGAAGATATCCGCTCCGTTTTGTTCGCCCACCTTCTCGAACACCAAAAGGGCATCATCGTTGGCTGCGTGGTTCTTGATCCGCTCGTTGCCACGCTCCATTTCCATATCCCCCTCTTGGCCTTCGCCAGAGTAGATGAACACCCCGTTGTTGAGAAACCGATCGCTGTAGCCATACGCCTCGGTCTCAGTATCTGTGAAGATGAAGACGACTGGGAGTCCAGCTGGCGTGGAGATGCCGTACTGTCGCTGTCCCTTGAACTGGTCGTGGATCTCTTTGCGAAGATACCGACCACCCAGGCGGAATCCAGCAAGCGAGGTTGGAACCGTCGAGAGTGACATAGGACAGATGTGAAAGTGAAAGACGGAAGAACGTTTGCAAGTCTAACTTGTCCAAGATAGCGGTCTCACCTGTCTTAATGATCATTACAAGTAACGTATCGCCGTTGTTCCAATTTGCATTGCCGGCGCCTAAGTCAACGCGTATAGATACATCCGTTCCAGAGCTCGTTGGTGCTCTTGATGATCTGTCGAACACCGACAACGTCAGCGCACCCTCAGACGCAACCGCTTAACGACTCGTTGCGCTCTCCGTCGGGGCATGCTCTTCAATCAGCGATGCAATGTACTCCTGTGCAGTATCCGTTTCAGATGGCCCCCACGTGTACGCCTGCGCAACGTCAGTGAAGTAAAGGTGAACGTGTACCGCACGCGTCGAATCTGACTTTTGGAGCGCTGCGGCATAGGCCATGACTTGCGGAGAGTGATGCGACGCGCGTTCTGTCAAGAATGACTCGACAGATTGGGCTGAAGGCTTTGTGTCGGTCTTGTAGTCGACAACGTGGTACTGTGTAGGTGTCACAATCAATTGGTCGATGAACCCGGTGAGGTCACCACGCAGCGCTGCAACGTCAAGGGTAACACGTAACGGAAACTCATCGTACACACCGACTGTGTCCAACTGCGCGTGGAGCTCGTCGACGTAGCTCATCGCCGCTGCTGCTTGCTCGCTGATCGCGTCGTACTCCGCATCCGTTGGATCCGGAATCGGACTCTCCTGTTGTCGTTCGTCGGCAACAACCTGATCGATAACCGCCCGCCAGTCCGATCGTGGGGGGCGGACTTCACAGAGCCGGTGGACAGCTTGCCCACGCACAAAGCCTGGGAGTCCGGGACTGGGTGTCGTCGCTTGCTCTTCAGTCTCGACGGGCTGTGCAGTCACAAGGTTTGCTTCCGCATCGAGTGTCAGTTGCATCTCGCCGGCAGCGAGTTGCGAGAGTGTATGTGGTGACAGTGCAAACCGACGACTGGGTTGTGGGGGTGTCGTCGTGATTTCTGTGGCGAGTTCTGGGTCACCCGACCCAGTGTCGCGTTCCATCGGGGAGAATTCGGGTGGTAATCGAACCGTCATCGCCCCAGTTTCGGTGAGTGGTCCGTCTTGCGGATCGACGCGTGTGTAGTCGAAGGTCTGTGTGAACGAGCCATTGGCCCGCAGGTCGAGCCATTGCGCGGCGTCGTCCGCATCGCCGAAAAGAATCGGCTGCAGCCAGTCGCGCCAACTCGAGGCATCGTCCTCATCGACCCCTTTCACCGGGACGTCCCAGTCTGCTCGTGGTGCGTCAGATGCCTTCGAGTGTCGCCCACTCAACAGCAGATGATCTTGGGCGCGCGTACAGGCAACATAGAGAATCCGCTTTTCTTCGGCGCGCTCTTCGCGTGTCCGTTGGGCACCGGCTTGTGCTCGCAACACTGTCTGCGTCATCTCGAACCCATTGGCCGGGTCAGGTCCTTTCAGCCCCAGCAGGACGTCCTCACCGAGTGTCTCGAGTTCGACCTTCCCATTCGCCACCGACCCCCGCGTGTTGAACGTCCGGCCGACCCCGGGCACAGCTACGACAGGATATTCCTGGCCTTTCGCTTCGTGGACAGTCAGTACCTGCACCCCATCATTCTCGCCAGCGTCGCTTGCCTCGGGGTCGTGTGTGTCGGCGGCCGCCTGTGTCTGAAGACGGCGCAGGGCTGTCGCCAACGTTGGGACGCCGTCGCGACTGAGTTCGTGCAGTCGGTCGCGAAGCTTATCGACGTTCGGGACTGCTTGCTGACCGCGCTCATCGGCGGTCACACTTGCGAGATACCCTGTCTCATCGATAATCTGTGTCAGGAGGGCATCCCACGAGCGGACGACCGGTGCCGACACGTCCGGGTGGGTGCCCGCGGTGCGCCGCCAGCGCTGGAGATCCGCGTATATCGCCGCCAAGTCGTCGTCCGCACTTGATTCGAGTGATGCCCAGAGGGACTCGGTCGGGTCGCTCAATTGGGCAATCCGATCGTCGGTGAGCCCGAACACTGGCGAGCGAAGTGTGCCGTACAGTGCCAGCTCATCCGTCGGATTGACGAGTGTCTGCAACAGGTTCAACAGATGTCGGAGTTCCGGCGTCTCGTAGAATCCCTCGCCTTTGATCACCGTATAGGGGACGTCTGCCGAGCGCAAGGCACGCTCGTACTCCTTCAGGTGGCCCCGACTGCGGAGCAAGATCGCAATATCGCTTGGTTCGATCGGCCGAGCGCGCTCTGCAGTCTCGCTTTCATCGTCAGTCTCTTCATAGACGTCGACGCCTTCGTTCAGGAGTTGCGTCAGGCGACCGACCATGGCTCTCGCCTCGAGCTCACCAGCGTTTGCAGCCCGGCGTGTCGCAAGCTCGTGGTCGGTGCCGAGCAGTGTCTCTCGGAACTCCTGGTCGCCCTCTGGAACAGGGAGATACTCGACAACAGGATCGATCTCGTGGTCATTATCTCGCATCGCTGCCAGTGGCTGGGGGGCCGCCTCGTAGGGGCCGGTGGCGTCTGCGAAGATCCTCTCGAAGAGACCATTGATGGCACTGAGCGTCGAGGGGAGCGTGCGGAAGTTCTTCGACAGTGGCGGCTGGTCTGCAGTCCGATTGTGACGCTCGTTTGCGGCAGCGAGCTCACCAGCCGCCTGTTGGAAGATACTGACGTCTGCGTCACGGAACCGGTAGATGCTCTGTTTGACGTCGCCGACGACGAACACGTGCTCAGCATCGAACGTGTCCAAATCTGTCGATGTAAGCGCCTGCACTAACTCCCACTGTCGACCATTCGTATCTTGGAATTCATCGACCATCACGTAGGCAAACGAGTCGCGGATTGCTGCACGCGTCGTGTCGTCGGTCGATTCGAGAAAGTCGACAGTCTGTGTGATCAGATCATCGAAGTCGACGACGTTCTGTGCTCGTTTACGACGGTCGTACTCATCGAGGGTCGCTTCGGTGAGCGCAGCAAGCGCGTTGAGATACTCGTAGTTTCGGACGTCGGCAGTGAGGGTCCCATCGACAGCGAGTGTTTCCGGTTCGAGCGTCGATTCGATCGTTTCGATGGCGGTCCGATATCGTTCGTACCGCTCGCTGTCGCTGTCCTGCCAGGCGTTCGTTCCAATCGCGTAGTATCGGGACCGACCGCTGTATAACTCCCCATTGCCCGTCGTCAAGATATCGCTGATCTCACTCACGAGTTGGAGCCGTTCGACTGGGGGGAGCGACGTAACGTCCGCGGGTTCGATGTCGGCAAACAGCTCGGCGAGTGGTACGACCGTCGAGTTCCACGTCGTGTTCCCGGTTTCGATATCGGCGGGTGGGTCCGCCCGGAAGGCGATGATGTCTTCGAAGGACGTCGTGAGCTCACCAAGTGTCTCTGTCGCCCACTCGAGATCGATCGGATGGTGAGCACATACCTGTTGTCGGTACTCGGCTTCTGACTGTGCGAGGAACGTCTCTACCCACTGTGCTGCCTGCTGTCGCTCACGGAGCAATCCGGTGAGGATGTTCACGAGGGTGCGCCGGGAGAACCGTGTTGCAAGCAACGACAGCTCGTCGGTGTCATCCTTTGTTTCGACGACCGCAGCCGCAGTCTCCTCGATGAGGGCTGCTGTCTCGGCCTCGTCGATTGGCTCGAATCCAGGCTCGAGCCCCTTGACTGAGAGGGCGTGCTCCTGGAGCACACGATTACAGAATCCGTGAATCGTATGGACGTAACTGGAGTCAAGGTTATCGACAACGGCTCGCCACAGCGCATACGTCTCGGGGTCGTCGATCGTCGTGAGTCGATCGTTGATTACCTCCCGGACTTTGCGTACGAGATCGTCTGCTGCCCGTTCCGTGAACGTCGTCGTGAGGATCTGCTCTGGGAGTCGGGCGGCGTCCGCTGGATCGTCGATGGTTTCGAGTGCCTTCTCGATGATGTGGACATAACAGGCGGTCATCGTCGTCGTCTTGCCTGTTCCAGCACCGGCCATGAGACTCACATTTTGT
Organism: Halogranum amylolyticum; assembly: GCF_900110465.1. Classification (GTDB taxonomy): domain Archaea; phylum Halobacteriota; class Halobacteria; order Halobacteriales; family Haloferacaceae; genus Halogranum; species Halogranum amylolyticum. Next base: position 14,978 of record NZ_FODV01000020.1, on the reverse strand, counting down.
GCGTTCTCGACGAGATTCGTGGCTGCAGCCCGTTGTTCTTCATTGAGCGTTACCCCCGCAATCGACATGGCGTCATCGTCGCTCATTGGGTCGCACCTCCATCGGCGGCATCGACTTCTTGGACGAGTTCAGGGACATACGCCGAGACACCTTGTGCATCGAGCTGGTCGATTACCTCGTGGCGGTGATGATGTCGCACGTCGCAGGCTGCCCGATAGGCACAGTGCTCACAGTTCGGGTAACTGGGGGCCAACACGGTCGGCTGATAGCTGCCCTGTTGGATCCCGTCGACGACTGCCTCGACGTTCTCGACGACGGTCTCTTCGATGAACGTCCGGAAGCTGTCTGCATCGCCGCGGTGGGTCGCTGGCAGCGACTGGCTGTGATAGCGGATCGGCGCTGGACCGCCGTAGGTATGGGAGGCTTTGGCTTTTGAGCCGATAATGCCGCGCTTGGTCACGTCCGTTGGTGGCGACGTCTGGTAGTATGCACCGCCAACGGTCTCGATGTCGTCGACAAGTGTTTCGATCAGATGCGCATACAACGGCAGCTGGAACCGAAGCCCTTCAAACGTCTCTGTCGTCGACGGCATACTCGAACCGGTCTTGTAGTCGTAGACGACGGCCTCCGTTGGGTCTGTCTCTGGCACGAGGTCGATCCGATCGAGTTGGCCCTGAATGGTGACGTCACTGCCGGGCAGTGTCACTGGCTCCTCGGTAAGGACGGTCCGGTCACCCGATCGACGACGTCCAATTCGCCCCTCAAGATAGGCCGGCTGACCTGTCGTTTTCCCACTCGTCTCTTCGTCAAGGAACGTCACGAGGAGCCCATACTCGCCGAAACCGGTCGGGGTCTCGTAGTACTCATTTTGTTCTGGGTCTCCGAGCCCAGCAAAGACCTGTCGGAGCCAGCCATCATGGAAGGCAGTGCCGTAGGCCGTATACTCCGACAGCACGTCGTTTGCAACGGTGAGGAGGTCGTCTTCGCGGCGAACAGTCGGATCAACCGGCGTTCCGGGTGTCGACTGTGCCTCCTGGTAGTACCGCTCGAGAATGGCGTGGATAAACCGCCCCCGCTCGAGATGATCTGCTTCCAGCGTATGCTCATCAGGCTCTGCAATGTCGAGGACGCGCTGCAGGTAGAACTTGAAGCCACAGCCCGCGTATGTCTCGATTGCGCTGGGTGAGTATGCGGTGTCGGTCCCATAGTGAGTCTCGACAGTCCTCGAATCGAGCTGGCCGTCGTAGTCCGTAATCGAAGGCGTCCCGCGAGCTGCGGCACAGGCTGTGCCGTTCATGAGGCGTGTGGTAACAGCGTCAGTGCCGTCCGTGAGCGCTGAGCTGTCGGCGAGTGTCTCGGCAACGGCCGTTGGATCATCATGTTCGGCGATCGAACGAGCGGCACCCCGATAGAGATCTTCGCGTGTGCCGGGTGCCAGTGCGCGTTGAACAGATTCTGACTGGGTGTCCGCTTGCTCGTCGTCGATCGTGACCGGCTCACACTCAGCGACACGACGGAGTTCCGCAAGCACATCCGCTTCGACAAGTGGCGCGCCCTCCGGTGTCCGCATCGGGTGTGAGAGGACAATCGAGTCCGCTTGTGTGAGTACCGATCCGAATGCGTATCGCGCTTCGAGTTTCTGGTCGGCTGCCTCGAAATCAGGATGTGCCTCATTGATGGCCTTCGTGAACGCAAGCCGTGGTGATTGTGAGGGGAAGTTCGTCGTGGTGAGTCCGACGACATACACCTGCTCGAAGGATCGGCCGACCGATTCAGTCAACCCAACGACAGCGACGTGTGCATCCGTTCGTTGTGGCTCCGTCTCGACGGTCGTATACTCCAGTGCTTGACGGGTTCGTTCGACTGGATCATTTTCGAACAGTGAGGCCGTTGCTTCGAGTGAATCGAGGATCCGCCGGACCGTGTGATACGCTTGCTGTTCGAGCCGTTCGGTTGTTCCTGTCGGGGCTTCGAACGCCGCTTCAGTAATGCCAAGTGTCGAGAATATGGCCTCGACCTGCGTGGGAATGTCTTCGAGTGGGCACTCGGTCAACGCCTGACAGTCCGTACAGAATGCCTCAAGTGCGGCACGTTCTTCAGCCGCATCGTCGGTTTCCGCATAGGTGTCGAGGAGGACATCGAGTCGGGTTGTTTCGTGTCGGTCGGCGACCAGCGCGAGTTGGTTGATATCGACGGTCGCGAGCGTTCCGTCAGGGGTGACGACAGGATTCGAGAAGATCGTAAGGAGAGATTCTGCACTCGGCTCGCGAGCGAGGTCGAAGATTGCAGCGAGTGCGCGCCCAACACTCGTCTTCGTGAGCGGCCGTGATTCGGAGACTGCTGCTGGGATTTCGTAGGCATCCAACTGGGCTCTGAGTTGCTCGTGGGACCCGGCGTGGTCAGTAAGGACCACTCCGATATTGGTTGGGTCGACGCCTGCAGAGAGTTGCTCGCGAATCGCTCGACAGACCCCTCGCAGTTCGTGATTTGCAGTTTGATACTCGTGCCAGTCGATGTTCGTAGCCTCGAGCGGGTCGGTTGTCGCTGTGAACAATGATTGGGTGATCTCGGGGGCCGTCGGTGGTGCTTCGACATACGTCTGTTCGAACCCTAGTGTGTCGTAGACACGGAGCGCTCGTTCGACACCCCTGTCGACGCCTTGCAGTGTGTCCCGCGTTTCCGCGAGTGTCCCAGTTGGTGGTGCATTGGCCAATGCGAGCATGCCCACGGTGGGTGTTGTCTCGCTGATCGCTTCAATGAGCTGTGCCTCAAGCGGTGAAAAGAGTGTAAAACGACCCAGGACGACGACATCGACGGTGGACAGTGCGGCGTCGATTGCGCCACTGTTGATCGTCTGCGTGTAGCGCTCCGCTCGGAGCGTCTCTGCCTGTGTCCCCACACGAAGAGACTCACGAGCGCCGTGAAAGCCTTCACTCACAGCACGGAGGTCAGCAGCAATCTCAGGGATCCCTTCGGCGGTGAGTCGTGTTTCGATCGCCTCAGGGGTAATTTCGCCGGCGAACTCCAACAGCGAGAGCAAGTCTTCGACCTGTGAGACCAGTCCACTTCGAGGTGGCTCACGGTCAGTATACAGTTTGTTTGTCGGGTCCTCAAGTGCGCTGAGTGCTGCTTCAACAAGCCGGTACCGGCGTTCAAGGCTCAGTTGCGTCGACGTACTTTGTACGGATTCGAGTGCCCTGTCAACCAGTGTATCGAAGGTGGTTACCTGCAGTTGAATCGGGAGTGTCTCATCGATCGCGTTCCACCGACGTTCGATCTCGTTCGGTTGCTCACTCCGGGCGGTGAGATACAGTACGCTCGCGGGCTGTGGGTCGGCCAGTGCGGCGGCTCGCTCCAGGGCTGTCGTTGTCACCCTATTGTAGTGAGGACCAACAAAAAGCGTAGCATCGTCCATTGTCCGACTGGTCGCGGTGTTGACTCTTCAAACTTGGTAACGTTCTGGGGAAGCGAGGAAACGGCCACTGCAACCAGTGTTCGCTACGTTCGAATCGGATCAGCTGTACCTCGCGGATCGATACTGTTCGAAGTGTCTCCCACCGGTTACGCAATTTGTGGTCGGAGCGGGCAAACAGCTCGCCTCCAAAGTCGGGAAGATATTACTGCGAGACAGTCTCGAAGGTGAACTCGGTCTGTTTAATCGGTGCATCGTCGGGGACGTCACTCTTGTTCAAGAGCTTGCTCGGGAACGCCGCGTGTGCTAGCCCGATCAGTTGTGGCTCGACTTCGGCGAGCGTCGCGTTGTACCCATACGGACCTGTGTGGTGGTCTTGGTTCCAGGCACGTACCCAGAGGTAGGTCTGGTCGGTGAGCTGGTGGGTCCCCTGCTCAAACAGTTCACTTGCCCATGCGACTTTCCGCGTATCGTCCTCGAACAGCGCCATCGAGAGTTCGCCAACATGCCAGTAATCGCCGTCACCCCAGCGCGCGAAACTTTTCGTCCCGGCACGGTCCTTTGCGATCTCTTCGAAGTTCGAGCTGAGTTCGAGCTTCTTCCCGTAGGCTTCTGCCTTGCCGATGTATCGAGGAACAATCGTTGGACGCCTACCCTGGTCCGACTCTGTGAGTTGATACAGCATGTAGAGCAAGCCTTCGTATCCGTCGTCGGTGACGCCCTCAGGGTGAACGCACTTCTGTCCTTCACGGCGGATTCGCTCGTCGATAGCAACCGAGCGTTTGAGGCGTCCGTTGTCGGTCAACACAACGCGACGGTCCTCGTCCGTCTCGAAGAGTGGTATCGGGTCTACCGTAGAGTCATCGTCAAAATCGGGCCACACGTGGCTGTCGAGCCAACGAGTCCACAGCTCGGGCTTTGATGATGATGTTGGGAGGTTGCTATTGGAGACAGATGTGTCCCATCTCTCAGTCGATAGCCCCGCTCCTGTGAGCCAGTTCGGTCCGACCTTGCTGATTTCATGATGGATTCGATTGGGGACGAACTCCCGGTTGGTCAACGTACGTCGGAACTCCGGGTGGGCGTAGATAAGGCCGACTAACTTCGCTTCGAGTTCCTGGCGATATGTCTCGACTCCGTACGGACAGGTCTCCAGTGCATCAACGTCGAGAATCCAGACGTACAACTCGGAGTCCGCCATTGCACGGACGGCCGCGAGATGATCATACTTCGAGAAACTGCCCCATGAGCCGTCATCCTCCCAGTCGTTGATTGGGAGTGCTGCTTTGATTTTCTTGTAGTGTTGGTAGATCCGTGAGCCGATGTTCCGTGATTCGCCGACGTAAACCGGGGTGATATCCCTTGTATTCTCGATAGGCTCGTCTGCGAGATAGATGAGATACAGATACTCGCCGTCGTTCTTGCCGTATCGATACCTATCGAGTGCGTCAGTAGTGGTCAGTTCTCCATCGACCGTCTCAAGAAACGCCACGGGATCTGGTCGATCTGGGTCGTGAATATCAGCCAGGAGGGTTTGATCGATCCACGATGTCCACAAATCACGTTTGGAACCGTCCATTCAGTGGTCGTTCGCCGAGCTGTCAGTTACTAGTTTCGTGATAGGGACGAAAATTAGCAGACACCATCTGGATTGTCTCGTTAGGGTATACTCGGTGTGCCATTATCGGCCCGCAGTAGAGATGTAGTACGGAATGTTCATGGCCGGTCAGTATACCACGAGAGTGTCTCACCGATCTGCAGGCCCTCAGTCGGGATTTCGATATCACAGGGGTCGTCAGCGAGGTGAGGAAGCAACTCCTCGTAGTACTTTTTGCCAGCATGGATCACAAGTGTGGTCTCTGGTCCAGTGAGCCCTTCCGCATCCAGCTGCTCATAGACCGTTTCGGCCCACTTACGTCGCGCTTCAACACCGTAGTTATTCAGCGTCTCGTCGTACGGCTCAATTGCGGGACCATCAGGATCGAGGAGATGGTGTTGTGCCGAGAGGACATACCAGCTGTCGTGGGTTGCTTCTGCGTAGGTACGGACTTTCGTGAACAGTGTCGACGTATCGTAGAGGTCACGCGGTTGTGCCGGTTCGTCTCGCTTGCTCTTCGTACAGCTAATGAGTCCGACTTCGGTCACGCGAGAAGCTGTTTGTTGGCTCCTAGATAGGTCCTGTGCTTCGTTAGTCGATAATTGAGGGCATGGTCCAGTGCTTCTGCTCCCGTGTCGTTGCTTCACACCACGAACTCTGCGGCCAAAGACAGAGAAAAGACAGCTACCTCACCACGAGAGATCGTCAGAGCAGTTGCGCAAGTACATCACTCAGTTGTGACTCGAGCTCTGACGCCTGCAGAATCTTCATCTGGCCATCCTGCTCATCGAGTGCAGCTGTCTCTTCAGCTAAATCCTGAATCACTAACAATCCGTTCCAGCCATCGCCGAAGTAATCCTCATTATGTGCTTCATCTCCATACACGAATGAGCCATCGTCGCGAAGGAAGGCCAGATATTCGAGTGTCTCCTTGATTCCCTGCTGAATCGTCTTCCGGTTCGTACTGTTCTTGACTTCGGTGATCAGGTAGTCTCGATCGTCCGCCGTATGTTTAATCTCGATAACAATCAAATCGGGACGGCCAGTGTGGGTGCGGAGGTCCCGGTTGGTGAAATAGTCGTTCGCGACAGCTGCCCCCGTTGTATGCACCTTCTCGGTCCGCGAGAGGTGTCTTTTCGACTCATCAGGCACAGGACGGAACGAGAGGTTCCGATCGCGTGCCGAGTTGTCGTGATAGACGACGATCTCCGATTCGTCCTGTCCCTCAAGTCGGGCAATCTCTTGGCGGTCTGTCTTAATCGTCTCGAACTGTGTGGTCGTATCCTGGAGTGCTTCGAGGGTCGCGATACAGCGAAAGAGAACGAACAGTTCGAGCAAGGTCTCGTCGTCGTCAGGCGTGATCGCAGTTTCTGCTAAGAGCGAGGTCAGTTGCTCACGGTCGCCCGCGAAGAGCTTGCGATGGGTCTTGAGTAACGACGCTGCATCACGGTAGATCTCGTGTCTCGATTCGGAAGCTGTGTTGAGCATTCGATCTGTCGGCTCGTACGCATGTGGGTCACGAATCCGCCGAACGTGGACGTTTTGCTCGACGATCCGTCGCAGGTTGTTGATGAGCGGGGCATTCCATCGCTCGTTGACCCAGGCGTAATCTTTCCGAAGGTATTCTTCGGCTTCTCGGAGCGTATCGTAGATAATCGCGATAAGCCGCTTGAAGACGAGGTTTTCAGCCGTGTCGTAATCTTCAGTCCGGTTCTCACAGACGAAGACAGAGCGGTCGCCAGGGTTCTGCGCATACCGCTGTTTGATTGTCGCTGCCCAGTTGATCTTGCCATCAATCGTCCCCCGTCGGCGTCGAGCGACGGATTCGGTTTCCGTGTTAAGCGTTCGGACGCGTCTCGGGAGCGTTTCGACGAATTCGATCAGCTCGGGGGTCAGGATGAAATGGAGATTGAGCAGCAGCTCGTACTCTGTAAACCGCTCGTCAAGCGCATCTGGTTTGAGCGCGGCGGCAAGGTCGTTTTCTGGGAAGGCACCATGCATCACATATGCGAGGATGTCCTCTGTGAGATGCTCCAGGAGTTCGGCTCTATCCATCGGTCTCCTGGATTGCCGCGACCTGCAGCATTTCTTTGGCGGCCGTATCGAGCAGTGAGCGGTCGATACAGTCAACATCGGCGATACTCCGAACGACTCGACCTCGCTTCGGGATACCCTCCAACTGCGGGAAGATATAGGAGACGACGGCCTGCGTGAGTCGCCGCTCCCACGCAATCGACTGTGTTTGTGTGAGATACTCGAGAATGTCCTTCACGACTGCGGGTCCGATTGCCCGGTCCTCGATAGCGCCATTTGCAGCCTGCCAGATGAGGCCGACATCTAACAGCGGATTTGTGTCCGTCATTTCGGTGAGCGCATCCACGTCGAGCTGCCATCTCTGTGCATAATTCTCGAGTAGTGCGTGGATCTCGTCGTCGGCACGACCGTCAAGCGTTGGCGCTGGTACCCGAATAAATGAGAAGCGACGCATGAACGCGTAGCTCATCTCGTACAACGAGGTCTTATCGTACGTGTTGAGCGTCGCAAAGAGATTCCATGAGGTAGGAATTCGATATTCATGTGCAGCCGGTTGTCTCTGGGTATCGACTGGTGTGAGTTCAACTTCCTGCCCCTTTCGCGTGTATGGGAGCTGGACTGGCTGCCCTGAAAGGACAGTAAAGAGCTGGCCGAACGCTTTGTCGATATCTGCTCGATTAAGTTCGTCGATGACGAGTGATTCGTTTCGTTGGGTGTTCGTCGTCCGATCTTTGAACCGGTTCAATACAAGCCCCGGAGTGAACTCAAGATTGTGTCCGTCAGCGTCGTCTTCGTGTGGCATATAGCCGCCAACGGTGTCGAACGTCGACCAATCGGCAGTTGCAGTCGTAACCTGTGAGCCTGAATACAAATACGGATATTCGGTCGCGAGATACTCACCGACTCGGTGTGCGATCGCTGTCTTCCCCGTCCCTGGGGGACCTGTTAGAATCGTATGTTTCCCTGCTTTGAGGGTGCCTTCGATTTGACTGATTATCTCTTCGCCCTGACCGCCCGGGAAGTACAGTCCTTCGAGGATGGTGTCTGCATCGAGCGTCCCATCGAACGATTTGTGGACGGCTATCGGCGCAACTTCCTGGAGCCGCTCGGACAGTGCTTCAATGAGGGCAGTCGCCTTCGAATCGTCGAGTGCTAAGACTGTCTGATGACGGGGGAATCCTGAATCGGCGACCTCCTCACAGATGGAATTGACAGCAGCGAACGGCAGAGCGTCGCTCGTGAGTGCCTGCAGTTCGGTACTTACCCTTTCTGAGGACTTTGCGAAGATGTTGGCCTCGAAGTCGATGTGTGTGAACGAGCCCGTCCCAAAGAGCCGCTCGAAGGTAACGAGATAGGGGAATGAGTCGTCTCTTGGACGACCCTGCCGTTCATCGTACCACCACTGTGTCTCGACTGGTTTCATCGTCTTCGTACGAACGATCCCAGCACCAATCAGTCCGGCATTCTGCTCGTCGACTGCCTCCCAGCCAGGTTGAGCTGTCGAATGAAAGAGGATAATGTCGCCGTTTTCGATCCGATCCCAGGTCTCGCGGTCTGCGTCCTCAAAGGCGAGGGCAGTGTATTCGTACGCTGTCAGCCAATAGTCCGGTGGAGCGGTGAATTTGTAGAGTGTTGGCTCACCGGTTGTGATGTGGTCTGTCAACGGGTGCTCAACGAGATCAGTCTCCTCCGCCGACGCGGTGTCAGTAGAGACGGTGTACGTCTCTCGTAGGATGCTATTGAGACGCGGTTGACTCAGCAGTCCATGGGGTATCTCAAGATCAGTTTGTAGAATTCGAACCCATCCAAGAAAGAGTGTCTTTGCTGGTGAAAACCGGGAGAGTGAGCCGATGCCGAGGATGTCGGCTTTGTCAGTGAGTTCCGGTTCGAGTGTTTCATAGACTGCTCGGAGTTGGTCGAATGAAGCTGCAGCTCGTGCAGACACCTCATCCGACGGTTTGAACCCGTCAAGTGCGGTTGACCAGTCTTCGATGATCGCGTCGCCAATGCGTGATTGCAGCCATGCTGTCCCGGTCGATGAGGCGGCAAGCCGATCACGGATATCGGTGAGTGCTGCCTCGAGAGACTCGTAGTCTTCGGCTGGGTCCGAAATCGCAGTTCGCTCGCCGTCTTCATCGAACGACTTTGCGTGGCCTTTGATCTGTTCGAGAAAGGCGTCTACAGAGTCGTATTTTGAGAAGAATGTCGATCCATCACGGTTGAAGTCGATCGCACTGTAGGTGTCGTTTGGCCACCCTTTGAAGCCGAGTGTCTCCCAGAATTCCTCGCGATCGAGCGTTGCGTTCCACACTGGCTCGAGCAACAGTACGTGTGGATACGTTTCATCTGAGACGTCTCCCCAGCCAACTGCATCGGTGAACTGCCTGGCAGTCTGTGCATCGAGCCGTGTGGCGTCGGCGACCCGAGCAAGGAGTGTATACTCGCCGTCGTATCGTCCATCCCGATCGGCAAACAAGAGATAGTCTCCGATTTCTGCAGGGTCATCTGCCTGGTTGCCCCAGATACAGAGTCGTTCGGCGTCCATTGGGGTTTCCCAAGGATACTCAATCACCTCCCGCGGGACACCATCGAGAATAGTCCGGTTGTAGTTCGTTCTGATCGGTCCAGCTTCGGACTTGATTGGCACCTGGTAGACCGTCGGTGTGGATGTCTCAGAGGTCGTCTTTCTGCCAGTGCTCTCGGTCGGCTCTGAATCCGTCTCGAAGTCTTCGATAATCGATGTTTGCCCGCTTGGGGAGTTCGTCGTAACGTACGATTGATATGCCGCAACGAGTGTCTGCAGATCGCTCGTTACTGTTTTCGCGTCCGGGAACTCAGCCAGTGTATACTGTTTGTAGACAATCGTTCCAGGACCGTACAGCTTGTTTCGTTGCGATGAATGGGGAAATTCCAGTGGACCAGTCGAAAATTCCTCGAGCTGCAGCTCAGTGCTGACCGCCGTCGCAATACTACGAAGTCGCTCGCGAGCCTGTTTCATCCCGTGGTTGTTCTTGAGCGTCGTTACGCCCTGATTGAGCGTCAGCGTGACGCGGTCTTCTTGGGGCTCGAAAAGATAGACGACGTAAATTCCGTTCTGAATTGCTGTGGTTTCACGTGGGTCCATAATCGCGACCCACGGGATTGACGTCCAGCGACCCTGCCCAGCCGAGCCCTCAACGACAAGATCGGTATCTGCAAGCAACTCGGAGATCTGTGCTGGAATTTGTTCTTCAATAGCATCACGAGCGACATTCGCCGTCTTTCCTTCACCAATCTCGTCAACTGGATACTTGGCGAGCGCTTGTTGAAGAAGCTCCGATAGGTCAGTAGAAGACGAGTTCATATTTCAGACCACAAATCGACGAACGATTAAAGCTGTCTTCTACTCATCAAGACTCTGACTTCGGAGAGATGGTGGATGGGGACTACCGATCCACAAAAAGCCGCATGTAGCAGGACGCCTCACTATGGAAGAAGTCCGAAAACCCGACTACGAAGATGAGCCCGAAGGCCCTCGATATAGCTCTCAAAATCGTGCCCACCACTGCGTGTCGGAAGTTCGATCAACTCCAACGGATACTCGTTGTTGACGACACACTCGGACGCCACGTCGCCATCCTGTTCGGGATAGAGCAACGCCCCCGGCGCATCATGCGCTAGTTGGTATGAGGAGATTTGATAGAAGTCGCTGTTCGAGGGTGTCCCGAGTTTCCATTTTGCATCCCCCACGAATCGGACCTCATCGTCCCCATCCAACACAACGACGTCAGGCCGAAGCTTCACCGTGTGGCTGCCGCCGCTGATGAGCTGTTTCGTCGTGTACTGTCCCTTCACTGTCCACCCCGTTCGATCCGAGAGTCCCTCTCTGAGCGCTCGTTCAACCACCGTCTCGAAAATCGAGTTCATGTTCACTAAGAGGGCAAACGTCCCACGGGTCCCCTGTCTGAAATCACGGATGAAGACACCACGGAGGATGAGCGACGTGAGTCGCAGGAGATCCTCGTAGTAGCGATTGAGATGACTCAGAGATGCCCGCTCAAGTGCCGAGGGGTCGACGGCAACGAGCGAGACGCGTTGGCGAAGCCGTGATTGGTGTTGCTGGAGTTTCTGTTGGAGGCGACGGTCCTCAACGAGTTGCATCAACAGCGTTGTCGCATACAGAATCGCGCGGTTCGTCACCGTATCGTAGGTTAACTCGTTGTACCCACACTCGAAGCGCGTCGGGGTCGGGCCTTGGCGTTGCAGCTGTTGTTGGACTTGGAGCTGCCCACGCAGGCGATCCTCCGCTGATTCCGTTCGTTGGTACTCGCGATGGAGGCCCTGGCGTAAGACCGTCTCGAGCTCTCGCTCAAAGAGGACAGCCAAGGGCTCAACAAAGGTCTCGCCGGCTTCCATCTGCGTTTCTTCGTCGAAGGTTTCGGGATCGACCCCCTGGGCGTAGCGCAACAACGACAGCAGATTCGTCCCCGCAGCTTTCGGACGAATCTGGATCGTCGGGCCCGCTGGGAGCGACACGACGCCGACGTACTGTTTGGCTTTGAGGGTCGCAGTCCCGTCGCGCGTGTATCGTACCTCGATTCGACTCCCCGCACTGTCGGTGCCACCGTTGACCTCCGTACGGAGGAACCGTTCAGCGGCGTCGCTGAGGGCAATCGGCTCGGATTCTTCATACTCGCGAAGCTGGATATCGACCGCCGACGCATCGAGTCCGAGTGGCGAGTCAGTGACTGCCATCGGTCAGTGCTCGAGCGTCCCGTTTTTGACAGCCTCTGCAAGGGCGTAGAGTGACTGTGAGTCGTACTCCGGATGCCCCCAGTAGTCGACGCCGTTGATGTTCGGCTTGCTCTCTCCAGTCGCCTCCTGGACGATGTGTTTTGCGAGCCCTGTTAGGGAGGTTGGACCACGTGACTCATCGTAACACCACTGGACGGAGTCCGAGTGAGTTCGACTCCCGGTGAGTCGACAGCGCCAAAACAGATCGTCGGAGTCGTAGGACGGTGTCGTCGCTGCAGGAAGTCCTCCGTCACGAAGGACGAGCTCGGTGCCTTCAGTGAGGATCCCGGCCTCAAAGAGCACTTCGAGGGTGCCACGAGGCGGCGCTGAAGATTCAGTGCCTCCATTCGTCAGGACGACTGGTGGGTCAAGATCGAGGAGGGCAGTCAACGCTTCAGCAAGTGCCCTGGCGTCGAACGCACGGATCTGTTCGGTCTCCCACTCGAAGAGCTGGTCGCCCGTGCCTGCAAACAGCTCTTCGCGGATCCGATCGAACTGCCCAAAGCAGTATTCTTCGAGTAGTGGAAGGATCTCATAGCGCCACGCATCCACGATGTCCTGCGTGTCCTCGAGGCCAAGGAGATACGAGTGGCCGATCTGTTTGCCACGGCCAAGGTCGGGACTTGCGAGGATCTGCTCGTTGAGCTGTTTGACGGCTAAGAGAGATGCTGCCTGCAGCATCCGGGTTCGATCACTGCCGTTGGTAACAGTCCGTTCGAGGGCGTCCCACGACGCAAACCCGTACTGCTCACGTGGGACCTCGTAATTCGGGGGGAACGAGAGGAAGCGGAACCGGCGCCGAAGTGCCGTATCGACGAGAGCAATCGAGCGGTCTGCGGTGTTCATCGTGCCGATCACATACAGATTCGGTGGAATCGTGAACGGCTTACTCGAGTGTGCCAACGAGATCGGCGTCTCGTTCGGTGCATCGAGGCGTTTGTCCATTTCAAGGGCGGTGATTGTCTCACCGAAGATCTGGGCGAGATCACCGCGATTGATCTCGTCGATAATGAGCACGTAGGGTGGGGCCTCGCCGTCGTCGTGCTCCTGATAGGCCTCACGGGCGTCTTCGGCGATTTGTTTGAACACTCCGGGGTCGATGTCGTAGCTGACGGTGCCGCTGTCTGTCTCGGACGCCGAGAGCCCCTCGATGAAGTCCTCATACGAAAACGACGGGTGGAAGGTGACCGTCCGGAGCTGTGATTCATGTGGGGCCTCGGAAACGTCGTTCAGCCACCACCGTGCAAAACGACGTGCTGTGTAGGTCTTTCCGGTCCCCGGTGGCCCATAAAAGACAAGCTGGCCATTCTTCGTGAGCTGCCGACGAATCGTTGCTGCATCGTCAGGTGGGGCTTCGGCAGCGAGCGTCTCTCCGTCGGGTGTCGGTGGGTCCTCTCGTTCGGGCTCTGGCTGGCGGACCGTGTATTTCTCGCCGAGGATGACGCTAAACTTCACTTGGTTGAGGTTCGTCGTGACGCCTGCCTGCTCCTGGAGTTGCCGAAAGAGGACGATAAACAGTGTTTGAGCGGGATCCAGTTTGTTGAGCCCGCCAGCACCAAGCGCAGCGGCTTGTTTCTGGAGGCGTGTCTCATATTGGCGGTACACTACGAGCAGTTGCCCCGCTTTGACCTCTTCGGCCAGCGTGAGTTCGGTGCCAGGGCCGAGACCACTCAACATCTCCGTCCAATCGGCGACGATCGCATCTGCCAAACTTGCAGCGAGCCAGTTGTCGTGGTCAGGCAGCGCGGTGAGGCGAGCTGCGATATCGGCCTCGGCATCACTCACCTTATCGTAGCTCTCGACAGGTGCCGGCGTCGCTAATGTGTAGCCACGCGCCTGCAGTTTCTCTGGCAGGTCAGTACTTTCGGCTGCGAAAATGGGAAGAAGCTCATCGGGTGCGTTGGTGACATAGCCGCCTTGGGCGATCTCGAAGTTCGTGTTGTAGAACAGCCCCGTATGCGCATCATAGACGCGTTGCAATCGGTCTGCGTGCTGTGGATTGTCGAGCACCTCGTCGTAGATCTCGATTGGATCAGCGAGCTCCTCGTAGCCCTCGAGTTTACGCAGATAGCCACTGGCTTCACGTTGGGCATCAGTCCATGTGTGTTCGGTCGGATGCTCGAAGTCCCGGATGACGTCTGAGCTGACGGTCGAAAGCCCGACGATCTGCCCACGGTCTTTCAACAGGTGCAGGACGATGTCCCCAACTTCGGCCTCTCGCATCGCACTGTAGCTATCGTGGCCGGCCCTGTTTTGACTCGGTGAGATGATGGCAGTCCCGAGTTCGAAGTCACCGCCGGGCTGTTTGTACGGCCGTCCCTCCTGTTCGGTTTTTTCGATCCACACGGTTGGGTTGACACGGCGTGTTTGCAGATATGATTCGATGGAGTCATACTGGTCCTCGATAGCGTCGAGGCCCTCGTCGTTGAGCGGAATGAAGTTCTGAGGGAACTTCCGAGAGTGATCAGCGTAATCGTGGATTTCGTAGCTATCGATATCGACTTCAATGAGATCACTGAGATAGAGCAGACACTCGAACGGTTTCTCCACGTCCTCACCACTCACCTCGAGAGTCGAATCGTCCCATAGTTCGGCCGGTAGGGTGCGATCGCGCTCTGTGCCGATGACTTTCGCGGCGTAGCGGTAGGTGTTGTCGCCGAAATAAAAGAGGACGTAGTCACCAACAGAGACGCCGTCCCAGATATTGCTCGCCCCGCCGGTGACACCCCACACGCCGACGTTCTCACCGAAGTCACCGGAAAGACGGTCTTTGTAAAGCTCGCGAGGAACACTAGAGAGCACAGTTTGGTTGAACCGTCGTTGCTGTGTGGTTGCCTTGTTTTGCCGCCGAGTGACGTCAGTCTCAGACGCTCTCACGGCGTTCTTCCGTCAGATTAACCGGGAATTGGACGCCGTCTGGCGATATGGTATCGCTCAGACGGCTCGCGTGGATGTGTCGAGACCTTGCCAAACACCATGTTGACGATCCGGACGTACCCGCCGCGCCGGATGGCGCGGACGGGTACGCCGAGTGGGTGCAGATCGCGTTGATTCTGTACCGCGTCGAATTAGAGAAAAGCCTCCGCGAGACGGAAGACTACCTCAACGAGATGCCCGGTGTCCTTGCCGTGTTTGGACTCGACGAGGCACCGCATTACAGCT
>NZ_FODV01000052.1 GCF_900110465.1 Halogranum amylolyticum | reverse complement strand
CTACGACTACGTCGTCGTCGACGCTCCACCAAGTCTCGGTGTCATCAACGACAATGTATTGCTGGCCTGCCAGAACATGGTCATCCCAGTGGAAGCGATGGAGAGCTCGATCCATGCACTCGATATTCTGCTCAACCAAATCGAGACGCTCGAAGAGCGGTATGGCGTCACCATCCAGCAGTCTGCCATCGTAATTTCGAACGTTCACTACCCGTTGGACAACGACCAGAAAGAGAACATCGAGTTCTTCCACGAGACCTTTGATGGGAGATGCCCGGTACACGAAATCCGGCACAGAGCAGCAGTGAAGCGGAGCCTCAGTGCTGGCGGGTCGATCTTCGGCGACAATGCCGAAGACACGGACATGAAAGAGAACTACCAGCAGCTGGCAATTGACCTCGAACAAGCGGAGGTGACTGCGTAATGGCGAATGAGACCGGCGACTCGGTAAAAGACCGATTCGCACAACGGTTCGGCGACGAGAACGATGAGAAGGCCGAGAGAGTAAAGAACGAACAACAAGAGAAGAAAGCAGAGAAAGCAAAGAACGTAAAGGATTCAAAGAACGAAAAGACAGTGAATATCAAATCGGAGTGGACCAACCACTCGATCTATCTCAACGACGAACTGGCGTCATCGCTCAGCCACAACTACAAACGACTCGACCTCGATCTCGACCAAGACTACGGCCTCTCAATCAAGAAGACACGGCACTACTACCCGCTAATCGTTAAACTCGGATTAGAGCGATTAGAAGAATTAGAGAGTAAAGAAGTCAAAGAGAGAATAGAAGAGTTAGAAGCCAAATAACGATTAGCACGGATGGAAAGACGAGATTGTGTAGCCCGTTTTACATAATCACAGCGTTCATGAGCTACACGAGTTTCATCAGCTTCACGAGCCTTGAGACATTTATATAACCCACCCTCTCCGGTTTTCACGAGCTCCCTTGTTCAAACGTCACCCTGACGGTTTGGCGCCCCGCAAACGTTCTCTACGGACCTACTTTGACTAACTAGGTGTACGACGGGAGAACGATACAGCGGATCCTAACGTATTCGTATTTCCTCGGCGTAGATACGGGCGAGGATGCGGTTACGTGGTTGCCTAGTGCGCTACGTAACCGGTTTAGAGACGCGAGGTAACAGTCCTCATCTCTTTGACATCCGGTTCCTACAATTCTGAGAGGTATCTGTGGACGACGTCGTCGTCGATTCGTTCGATAGTCTGGGAATAGCGATCACTGTCAATCGGCTCTGGGTCTATCGGAATTTCGTTCGACAACGGTGCAGGAAGGAGATACTAGGGGACTACGCCAACGAGAAGGACCGAAATGAAGACTACACCAACTGCTTCGCAACCGCAATCTCGGTCAAGTCTTCGACGACGTCGTTGATACGCTCATCTTCGCCGAGAATGTCGAGCGTGGCTTCGATGTCGGTCTTCAACCCGAAGCAATAGTGAGAGCCACCCTGAATCCCCGTATTTCGGGATTCCACGAGCAGGAAGCCCTGCATCCCGAGGCGTTGGAGATGGTCACGAACGCGACGCTCGACGAATTGGTTCCTATCCAGTCGGTCGATGTTCGTCTTGTACTTCTGGAAAAGGCTGCGTGTTCGCGCCGTTCAGTAACCTCGAGGGCTACGACCGACAGTAGCGCAAACTGATCTTGAGTCGTGAGGCTCCGCATCCCTTCCTCGATGCGTTTTCGCTCGAGGATGTCGCGGGCTTCACGGACGTGCTGTTCGTCGACGACCTCATCGCCATGTTCAACGCCAGCTCACCGGCCTTGTACAAGAGTCGAACTACCTGCCGAGCGCTCCCTTCATCTTGGGCAGCAAACGCCGAACAGAGCGGAATGACATTAGAAAATACGAAGATCGGCAAAAGAATCCAGACACTCACTCCCCGAACATCACGAAGCGCCTCGATAGCCAACGTTTCATCTGTTTCGTCTGCTACCGACACTACTTATGTACTTTATATATGCAGAGAGTGGAGGAGGGGGAGTAGATTTCGTCTGCTTTTTCGAGTTACCTACTAAAGGTGATATCCAACTCCTTCTCAAGCAAGTCCAGGAGTTGTTCGGGGTCGACTGTGCACTCGTACTCTGCGTAGACACCACCATTCAGCCCCTCGTTCTTCTTCGTTCGATGGAGGAAGCCGAGCATTTGCAATTCGTTGAGGTGGTTCTGAATGGACTTGAGAGTGGTGAGCGGTTTTCTATCAGTCTTCTCTAAGACCTGCTTGTATGTCTCGAACACCGTTTTACTACGACACGGGGTCTCTCCCTTCAGGTCTAAGCTGATTACGGTGCTCAGTACGTACTGTCCGTGATCGGTGAGGGTGTCCAAGTCGGACGCAATTTCCCGTCGCTCAACGAGTTCCTTTGCGTTGTGCACGTCGTCTTCGGTGAGCTCGAGCCGGCCATCATCCATGCACAGTTTCGCTGCTTTGTTCAGGACATCAATCGCCTGTCTTGCAGAGCCCTCATCATTCGCAGTGAGAGCTGCAATTAAGCGGATGATCCCTTTGCTGTAGACGTCGCTCTTGAGTCCTTTTTCGGCGCGGGTGAGCAAGATATCACTGAGCTCGTTGGCGTCGTATGGTTTGAATTTGATAGACGTCTCTTTCAGGGAATCGCTCACCTTACTACTGAACGAATCCTTGAATCGGAGGTTGTTGCTGATGCCGATCAGCGAAATATTAGAGTCACCGAGATCATTGTTGTCGTTAGCACGACTGAGCTCGTACAACAGAGGGTTGGAGTCGTTGATGTGGTCGATTTCGTCAAGAACGACCACCACATCACCACCGAATGAGTTCACTTCGGTATAGAACGCTTCAGTAGCGTTCGAGAGCGAGAGCCCTCGCTCGGGGAACTGCTTCTCGTGTGGGCCTCGGAAATGATTCGTGAGATTACGGAAGACGTCATAGACGCTGTCACCATTGCAGTTGTGGTGGATGACCTCCATCGTCCCTTCCCCGTACCTGTGTTCGACTTCCATTTTGAGCTGTTCAGTGACGTATCGGGTGACGGCCGTTTTACCCACGCCCGCTTTTCCGTAGACCAAGATATTATCAGGAGATCCGCCACGCCCGTCGAAGACGGGTTGCATCGCACTCTGATACGACGCAATCTCGTCGTCACGGTTCTCGATCGTCTCGGGATGGTAGTCCTCTTTCAGGACTTTGGAGTCTTTGAAGACCCCACCATCAGCGTCCCCGAACAACTCAGACTTCATTATTGTCTACACCAATTATACGTCCGTACTTAATACCCAGGGTTCATCTGTTTTGTTTGCTTTCGTCTGCTTTCGTCTGCTATGGTGTCTCTTTATAAGTGTTTAAATAGTTTAAATGGGGAAGAGAGAGAGGAGATTTCGTCTGCTTTCTCCTTCAAAGGTGGGTCGGGGGTGTGGTATCCACGGTTGACACACCCCGTTTCCAAGTGAAAATACCACGATTTCGGGGGATAAGTTGCGTAATACCCTCGGTTAGCAGATCGCCATCAGGACGACATCATCGTCGCGACCACTCCTATACCATAGTTTTATTATAGAACACAAGAAACAGTTCTCCAAGTTAATTACTAGGCACTAGAGAGACTTCCTGGTAAGGAAGGCTCGACTAGATGCTAACTTCCTGACTTTCGATTGATAGAATAACGACACAACAGGCAGGATACACTCCCTCTACTTTCCTCATACGTCTTCGGAGCAAAAAGCAGACGAAATCTCCTCTCTCCCTCTTTATAAATAGCACCGAACAGACGAAGCAGACGAAACTGCGGTTATATATGTCGAACCGTGTTTTAGTTATCGAGATGACCCTTACGCTTCTCAGAAGTTCACTAATCGGTGAACAGACTAGAACTATCTTCTTTGTGACTAATCGCGCTAATCGTCTTGTCTTGAGTGCGTTTCCGAGTAGCCGTTCGGTCCACTCCGTGTCAGTCGGTCCAGATCACGAGCAGAATTATGGGGACACGGTGGGGAGTTCGTCGTCGCCGGCTGCTCGAGTGGTGACTCGACCCGTCTGTAGTTGAGTCACAGTCATTCGTCTTGTTGAGTGTGTCCTATCCCCCGTGTCCAGTGACACTCAGACCGAGGCATTCCCGAATCATGTGCTCAGATACCGACACCACCTCTCTTGATTCCATGACTAATTTATCGGTCAATCATATCGAGAATCAGTTCTGATTGTCAAATGGTTACGAATACGAACACGGGTGCATGGCCAAACCTCTGGGCTAAGCTATCGTACAGGTTGAATCTGTGAAGCCGAAATTAACAAAAAATATATAATTGGAGAATTTTTTATCAATTAACTGATGGGTAAAAGTACTCGTCGCCGATTTTTGAACAATATTGGAACAACAGCAGCCGCGTCAGTGGTCGGTGCATCAACAGCCACCGCAACGGACGGACAACCTGATGGCGTCTGGCGGTTCGATGTCCGCACGCTTCCTAAGTCAATCGCCTATCTCTCTGATCCAAGAGGCCGACAACGAGAGGCGTGGAAGCTTGCAAGAACTGTTCATCAGCTGGAACAGGACACCACCGATGCGCTTGGTGAATATTCTCCAGGCAATATTGCCAGCGCCGTCAAACAATCATCTGCCGGGCGAACGGATCTCCGGTCGTTCAGTCGACTCGTCGAAGTTCTTCACGAAAACAATCTCGCCGGTATCGTCGACGAGAGCTTGCTGAATTCAATCGGAAAGCGCGCGGATGTAGTTGTCCGCTACGCCCCCCTAATTGGATCGGTAAACAATGTTCTCGACAAAGCCGAGGCATTCGCGACCGCAATCAACGGAGATAGACGAAACGAATATCTAGAGTTTGTACTTAGTATCGCGTGTCTCTGCTTGGAGGCCGGTCTCATGTGGGTCGGTGTTCCATACAAACTCGCCTGGAAAGGGACGCATCGAATTTTCTTTGCCCGAAGTGGAACGATATTCCGTCTCGGTCGGTACGGTGGGAATCGCTTCGTTGCGTTCTTCATGAGTGAAGTGCACTGGGAACTCCGTGAAGCACTCTTTGACGACGTAGTTACGACAGAGCGGGCACAGTGGGTTGTTGAGCAAGTCAATCGCCACCGCGAGACTCCGACATTCACCAATATGCGTGCCGATGTAGAGTCGCTTGTTCAGAGTTCCCCGCGGTTGTCTACCCAAGACTTCCGCGACTACGAATTCGCGAAGCGATATGCCGACGATGTCGAAAACACGGGAACAGAGATCCTTGGTGAGCTAATTGAGTCTATGCCGAAAGGCTGGAGCATGAACTCGAAACCAACGTCTGAATCATTGGTCCTCAAATGCCTCGTTGAACGCAAGACTGCGTCGGGATGGGATCAATTATTCACGCTTTCACGGTGTCAGAACCTGGTTCTTGAACTCAGAAGATGCAGT
>NZ_FODV01000039.1 GCF_900110465.1 Halogranum amylolyticum | reverse complement strand
GAACCGCCCGTGGAACGTGGAGACGACCTCGAGTTCGGTATCTCCCTCTTCGACGTCTTCGGTGAGCGCTCGCTGCCCAACCGGTCGGTGGTAGTGCATGTGCGAGAGGATCTCCCAGTCGGCGTCGAGGAACTCTTGGAGATCCTCCTCGGCCAGGTAGTCGCCGGTCGGGCTGAGGTAGCCCGACACGGCAGCGAGACAACCCGGGGCATCGAGCTCACGATGCACTGGGAGTGTCTTGGTCAGGTCCTTCTTGTGACTGTCGTCGTAGATGAACACGCATTTTCCACCATCCCCGTCCGTCGGGAGCGCCTGAATCGAGGTTGGAATGGTACTGAGTCCGATGACTGCCGCTCCAGTCTTCATTGCAGAACGTCTAGTTGGCATGGAAAAACATGTGGCTGGGTTGAACTTATTTCTTGTGGCTAAATTTACACATTCCAGATTATATATCCTTGGAAGTTTTATTCTCAATAGAAATTGTTTTTCTATTGATGTTAGACAGACCCAACGCAGGACACGGATCGTGCCACTATTGCCTCTTCCGACCGATGCAGTCTCACTCAAACTGCGCTCGCCCAAGCACACCAACAGCCACTCACGCCAAATTTCGGCCCGGGAGTGTATACTCCCAGGTTTGCACGACCTCTGTCGTCTGGAGTGAATTCAGAATGGTGAGATTCTCTCCCCCGAGAAAGAGAAATTAGCTCGGGAACTCGTTGCCGTAACCGTCGTAGTCGCCTCTAACACCCTCATATATGGTGCTCCAGTAAAGATTGATGGAGCCACTAACGAGTTTGATACCTTCATAGCCGTCGTACGAGCGAGCAGTAATTTTCGAGATGACGTTATCATCTCCGTCGTTAATGATGGGATGATGTGTCGATTCGTAGGACCCGTTGGCAACGACACAGTCGTTGGCGGTGAGTGTGAGGGTACGGCGGTATCCTGGTCCTGGTTGTTTGATTGTATTCCCATAGAGCCGGGTTCCATCACGTTCACAGCGGATGGCATGTCGACCACCAGTTGCACCAGAAGCATCTCCGGTAATGGTTGTTTCTTCGATGAGAACGTCTCCGTCACCCTCTTTCACCTCAATGGCCTGCCCAGGGCAGTTCATCTCAATATCGACTTCGTCGATGGTGACGTCACCACTTCCGCTCGAAAGCTTGATTGCATCATTCGACTCGTTGCTGGAATTGAGTGTGATCGAAGTGTTCTCAATCTTTGCCGAAGAGCAGTCCGGCATCACGGTGATCGCGTGGCCATTCGGCTCTTCGAGGACGATCTCACAGTTGTCGACCCAACAGTTCGACCCGCCGTCGAGGCGGATCCCACGCTGGTTGGTGTCGCGCTCGCGGTTGTTGTCGACGACGACGGTCGCGTCCTGGATGGTACTCTCATCACCGTCAAGCCGGATGTTTGCAGAGTTGCTGTTCTCGAATCGTCCACCGCGAACGACGACGCGGCCGTCACCGCCGGAGTCGTAGAGACCGTTATCGGGGAAGCCACCGATTTCGCAGTCGCGTACCCAAAGTTTTCCTTTGTGGTAGGGGCTGACGATGAAGCCGGTCGGTCCCCACCGGACGTCGGGGTTGCCGTCGCGGTCAGTGTCTTCGGTCCACGCGCCACCGTCGGGCATACTCACTCGGTCGACCGCGGCGATCTTGTCGGGGTCAATGATGTCGACGAGCATCGGACCGTGGGTGCCGGCGTCGTGTTCGCCGACGAAGTCGACGTCGTGGATGTAACAGTCGTTAACCTGCGCCTGAATCGCGCGTAGGCCGGTGTTGTCCGCACGAAAGTCGAAGGTAAGATCGCCGATGCGGAGCCAGTCGCCCGGTGCGTAGTACGTCCCAAGCTTGAAGATATAATGGGGCCCATCAAACTCATCAGCAGGAGCTGGGACGATCGTCGCGTCGTCACCGACGAGCCAGAGTTTGGTGAAGTCAGTGAAGCGGATACCCTCGTCGACGTAGTACTCGCCAGGCGGGAAGTAGATCTTCCTGTTGTTGCCGAGGACGTCGTCCAAGACAGGAGTGATAGACTCACTGCCAGTATTATCCGCACCGGCGTCGACGATATTGATCTGTTCGTAATCTGAGCTGGCAGCTGCACGTCCAGAAAGGACCGCTGTACCAACTGTTGCCGCCCCGATCGTGCCAAGAACGGAACGACGGTTAACTGTTCGAGCTGGGCTCTGTTCTGGGGTTTCAGGCATGACGCAATCTGTGGAAAGTACGTAGCACTGATATGTATTGTCTGATTATAGAAGCTAAGAAGAGGTAATGGATTGGTTAGAATTCCACCACCTATAGTGATCGTAGTACCGTATTCACCGATTCCATTGCGTTCCATCCGTGAACGACCCTACCCCACGCGCTTCGCGCGTTGAGGGTGGGGTCTTCTTGCGAGACAGAGTTACCGGTGAACCTCGTTTAGAAAGGGATTCGACGTGTCATTGAGCCCGCGAAAAAGCGGTGTCGCCCGACTCAAGAAAGGCGACAACACAACTCACCAACCTGTGGGTGTTAGTAACGGTAGCGTGGCCCTGCCAGCACTTGTCGGGTGTTAAACCGTAACTCTCCCAACTCAGCGGGCCTTTGCTCGTGGGAAGCCCCGCCGTCTACGGCGGGGAGGAGGTCACGATTCTCCTTTGAGAGTCTCAGGTCCGAGACAGCCCATCCGAACTGTGAAAAGCAGCGCTTCTCTCCTGGCGTCAATTTGATTCGGCAACTACTGTAAAGAGCAGGATTCGCTCCTTGAAGAAAAATAGCGATTTCCACGCCTCCGTTGATTCGACGGTAGAAGGGGAATCCACTGACAAGTCCACCAGTTCTCTCGTGGGTTGCTGACCCTCGGATACCTCGAACACGGGCGTTGAGGGACTGCTGTGAACGTACGCAGGGTCTGCCTCATCACCGACGACGCTTGGTCCAAATAATGACGCTAAAAGATAGTATATATTTTACTGTCTATTTCGCCCATATATGATTGTAAAATAAGTAAGAAGACTTATTATATAGTGTAGTGTGGGCTAAATTACAATCGAATTAGAATGTCTGACCAAGATAGTACTCGCCGCACGTTCCTGAAATGGTCCTCGCTTGGCGGCACGGCCGCACTCGCTGGTTGTAACGCTCTCGAACAGACAGATTCTGAGACTCAAGATCCACCAAAAAATACAGAAAATAAAAACAACGATCCGTTACAACAGCGCGACGGATCGTCTTTAAAACGGGCAGGCATACAGTTCGCAGATACTTTTGCAACAAATGGGAAAGGGACTAGCGACTCACCCTGGGTAGTTGACGGTGAAAAAGCAATGGCATCTCCGGGTACGCTGTTCTTCGGTGAAGGATGTTATACGGCTGACCAATTCTCCACCAACCTCGACATTGACTACGAAGAAACAGGACAGTATCTCAAAGGGACGGGTGTTCGCAGCACAACCCTTCAGAAACCGAATTTCGATGCGTCATTTCTCGAATTCTCACTAAAAGACCGCCGTTCCGGAAACTTCAGCGGTGTGGCTAACATGACCGTATATGGGAATAATCGTGAGGGTCCAGAGTCGAAAGGTCATCTCATATATTCGACTGGGGACATCATTGATCTTCTGTTAGAGAATCTCATCGTCAGGTA
This sequence comes from Halogranum amylolyticum, assembly GCF_900110465.1. Classification (GTDB taxonomy): domain Archaea; phylum Halobacteriota; class Halobacteria; order Halobacteriales; family Haloferacaceae; genus Halogranum; species Halogranum amylolyticum. Next base: position 17,755 of record NZ_FODV01000039.1, on the reverse strand, counting down.
CGGACACCATGACGGTATTCACATTAACCCTTCTGCCTCGGGAACACGAATACATAACTGCTGGGTAGAAAATCACAATGGATGGGCAGTATGGCTTGGGTCCGGAACACGAGCAAAAGTCACCAATCAACATATCGTCGGCTGTAAGAAGGGAGGAATTCGAATGAATACAAATGCGAGCCAACTTTCTGGAATTTCGACGTATGCTTGTTCGCCCGGTATTGAATCACGCTGTGAGCGAACAGGGATGACCAATTTGTATTTCGATAGTTTAGACGTTGGCTATTTTGCAACAGAAGAAGCTGCCGACAACACTATTTCCAATGTTGCTTTCAGAGAAGTCAAGACCGGCTTCGATATTCAAGGCAATGGGACGCAGTTTTCGAACATTCAGGCCCGACAAACCAAAACGCTCGCTCGAGTCAGCGGAAACCGAAACAGTTTCGCGAATATCGATGCAGGAGGGTCAAACCTACGCATTTCTGGAACTGAAAACGTATTCATGAACCTCCGGAATACAGGCAACGTAGTGGACTCGGGCAAGCGGACTATTATTAACGGACGCGGCACGAATAACGGTGATCCAAATCATCGTGGTGAATGGAACAGCCACGCTGATTATGCATTTGAATCAGGTACAACTGTTTGGAATACTGCTGGCAATCAGTGGAAGCCGTTTGTTGCTGATGGAAACGGTAACTGGATCCAGACAGCGTGAAGAATTGATAGAGAGTCAAACGCATACCCCCGTCTTTAGGCGGAGGTTGAGCGACACTTGACTTCGTTTGTGAGGGGGTGTCATACAATAGTTCACAACCACAAATAGTTGCGAATATCTTCATGAAGAGAACACGTGACTAGTAAGATCACTGGACGACAAGTACAATGAGGACTGTCTCATCACTGGATAGGAGGTGTGAAACGTATTCTATGACACGCTCCCTTGAAATCAAGTTGAACAACTAACTCTTCAATCTGCTCGTTCCTTAGTTAGACAGTTCCGAGTGAACTACCCCACCCTACTCGCTCACCGCTGACGCGGTTCGCTCCTTGAGGGTGGGGCTTCCTGTTTCCACGACGCGCTTTGCAGACACCGAATCGGTGTCCGTAGGGAGCGCAGTCTCCACAGGCGTTAACGAATCGCGACGCGATTCGTTCGCACACCAGAAATCTTTGATTTCTGGGGACGTTGATTCGGAGTATCCCACTCCTATGTCTTCGAGACCGCGAGAAAGAATATTCCACGCCGCATTCGCGTCCCTGTCCGCCTCGAACTCACACGACGGACACGAGTGTTCGCGCACCCACAGCGGTTTATCCGTCTTGACGCCGCAGGACGCGCACTCCTTCGTCGTGTCTTTCGGGTCAACTGCGACGAAGTACGTCCCTTCGCGCTCGCACTTGTATTGAAGCATCCGCAGGAACGTCCCCCACGCCGCTCCTGCCCGGTTGCGCGAGTTGCCCGGCAGTTCGACCAAGCCCTTCGCGTCCAAGTCCTCAACCGCCACGAGGTCGTACTCGCAGGCGTAGTAGTTCGACAACTTGTGAAGGAAGTCCCGACGCTTCCGCTTGAGGTCGGCGTGGCATTCGGCAACAACCTGCAGTTGTTTCTCCCAATTCGCAGAGCCGTGTTCCTTCCGCGAGAGGTCGTGTTGTGCGCGTTCGAGTCGCTCACGTTCCTCGCTGAAGTCGGGACTCTCGATGGCGTACCCGTCGGTGTCGTGGGCGTACTTGAGGATTCCCACGTCGATGCCGACGACCCGCTCGGGATTCTGCGGCTTCTCTGGTGTATCCTCGTTCACGTCGATGCCGAACGTGGCATACCACTCGCCCGTGGGTTCGCGTTTGACCGCGACCTGTTTGATGGTCGCGTTCTCGGGGATGTCTCGGTGGAGGTGAATCGGAATCTCGCCGATCTTGCTCAACCACAACGTGGGCCGACCACTCGTATTCTTGAGTTCGAAGCCGGACTGGTTGTAGGTAAGCGACCGATACTCCCGAGGTGGTTTCCACTTGAGCATTCCCACGGCGCGTCCATTCTCCTTCTGTGCTTTGAGCGTGGAGAGGTTGTCGTAGACGCGCTTGACGACCATCTGGAGAACTTTCGAGTGGACATCTCCGAGGTCGTCCCACCACGATTTGAGGTCGGGGAGTCGCCCCTGCACCTCGTAGCGGGCGGGGATGTCGTCTGCCTCGTTGAGCAGGTGGAGGACGTGGTTGTAGAGTTGCCTACAAGTATCGACGTGGTACAGAAGCTCCTCTTCGAGGGCTTCTGGCGGGTTGAGTCGATACTTGTAGTTGTAGTGCATGGGCTATTCGTCTGGGTCGGGATCGGAGACGCGGACGACTTTCACGTCGGCTCCGCGCCATCGTTTGGGGACGATGACGTGGGCACTGTTCCCCGAAGGTTTTGCGGTTCCGTCGAGAACTTCTTCTCCTTCGATTTCAAACCTATCCATCACCGATGTATAGACTTTGGATAGACATAAAGGTGGGGGTGGCCTGTGGGCCGAGGGGCGAACGTGTTTGAGAATCGTGCGGCGTTAACGAGACACATCGTGTCTCGTTCGCCCACAAGAGCTTGCTCTTGTGAACGCTGTATCCCCTCCCTACTGCGCTACTCGGTCGCTTCGCTCCCTGCGTTGCTCCTTGAGGAAGGGGACTTAGCGCCTAATTCCAGTTAATTCTAGTCAATGAGGCGACGCCTATCCGTTCACACAGGCACCGACTATCACTCCCAGTGTTACCCGAACATCGATGCCTTCCACAAGGAGAGAATCTCGCCGTTTACCGCGAGGAGGATCTCACGTATCATATTCGTTATTCCAGTGGGTAATCTGGAGCCAGTTAGTTGTTCCATAGTTTGGGATATGCCACCGCCATTCGGGGGCGGGGTCTTTCTCGAGGTGCTCACGCAGTTCAATCTCGATATCGAATTCCTGTTTGACCTTGTTTACTCCCGACGAGTTTGGTGGTCGAGGGAGATGGAAGTAACCCATTCCGCTCACTGAACGTACCTGATTGAGAACCTCAGCGAGTGCTTCCATAGTCGACTGAGTACCCCACTCAGCAACGAATGGATTAAGCGAATAGAAGCAAAGACGAACGTCACTTGACTCAACACCATTGCTCTGGGTAATCTCTTTAGCAGCCTGTTGAACCTCGTTAGCAACCGTTCGGTCGAGAGTTTCTTGGTAGAACTCGCTTGGAGAGTCTGCGACAACTGTCTGAGTATACCTATCGGGTGCTCTCGGTGCGACCCAGTTTTCTTGACCGCGATCTCCGATGAGACATACTATACGCTCCCTATGGCATGCTGGGTGACCGAGCAACTGACGGGAAGCGTACGCTGAGACAGTACTCGGGACGGCTCCTGTGACGAGGATATTGCATCCCTGGTCCTTAATTCGTTTGAGTAGTTGGCTTATTGACATCCATACACCACTTAAGTCGTGTTATTAATAAAACATATGGATAGTGAAAAATAGGCCCATCTGTTCTTCAGGTCTGTTCAATCCAAAATTGAGCAGGTGATGTTTCTCTAACTCACCGTCTGCTTGGGCAGGCTTCACACTGCATCCAAGCAGACATCCACTCTAATTTGATGTAATCGGTTGAGAATCCATTACGCTAACCCAATTGCTACCATTCCAGATGGCAAGACCCCACTGGGCGCTACCGGATCCATCGTGCACACCGAGATCACCCTGGTATCCTCCAGACTCGTCACGAAGATCGGCCTGTTGGACAATCCCATCGCTTCGAATACGTACCGCATCATTCTGACGCAGGAATGGCGTCTCGTCTAGTGGAACGTGGGTTGTCCGGTGGATATCTACATCGCGAGCACCCCGGACGAGCAGAAATGCATCTTCATAGTTTCGGTAAGTGGTATTCTTGATAGAAACGTTTGGCGTACCGTCAATAGCGATCGCCCGATACGATTGTGATCGTCCGTTCGGTGCATCTCTGAAGAACCCTCCCTGGAAATAGGACGATTCGACCGTGAACCCGGCGGCGGTACTGGTCATATAGATAGCATATGGGTAGTCACGCTTTGCTCCATTTCCTTCAAAGTATGCACCATAGACGCTCTGCGTTGCACCCGAGCGAGCATCAACGCCGAAGCCACCGTTCCCTTGAACCGTTCCCCCGTGCCACCGTGTCGCGTATCCGCGCATGTGAACACCGGGAAGCGTTTGACTTCCGTAGCGTCCATTGAACATCGAGTGACAACCGTAGAACGTTGTACTGTGGGGACGAGCCGCAGTTTCAAGACGGAAGCCGTTACCCTCACAGCTCCAAGCGACGCAGTATTGGAACGTTACCCCGAAGGTTCCTCGGTAGTCACCATTCTCATCAGTGTATTCATCAACTTGAATCCCATGTGATCCTGTCTCATAGAGAATGAGGTTCTCGTACATGGAGTAGGGTGCCGCGCGGATTCGCAAGCCAACGTTTCCTCCAGTAATTTTGAGGTTTCTCACAATCGGATTATTTCGGTAATCGGCCTGACCGCGACCGATCACTTCAATAACGTTAGCATCGGTGTCACCTGCATCGATAACGGTTCCAGAGGGGTGACCACCTGTGAGCATGACCTCTTTCTCTCGATTGTCAAGGACGATTGGGAACTGCTCACCCGCTTCTTGCGCATCATATGATGAGTGAACATAGATCTTGTCACCGTGGTGTGCGTCCTCCCAAGCAGCTTCAATCGTCTGATAAGCGAGTCCTTTCCCAACAATGAGCCGCCCACCAAGATCCAGATTCGGACCAATCTGAATCGACGTGTCTTGCACATCAACGTCTGCTGCTGTTGCCGTGTTTCCGGCTGCCCCCGAAACCTGCGTCGCGCTACTTCCGAGCGCAAGAGAGCCAGCTCCCAGTGCTTGGAGAACACTCCGTCGTGGCAAAGTTGCTTCTGATTCGCGATTCTCTTCCGCGTTTTCGATATTGTTTGTCATCTGATTGTTATTTTTAGCCGCAGCTATCTATGGTTCGATTAACTCTTGTTAAGTTGTTACAGTATAATTTCTGTATCTACTGTATATTCATATGGGTGACATCAGTGCGCTCCCATTTCAATCTATTGGATGATACATTCTTGGAAAATACAATCTCTGAAGAGTATAGAAAATAAGATATTGTACATCATCTACATTATTTCACTGAAAAGTGCATTGGTGTTCGGATAACACTGGGAGTAGTATGCAGGATTCGCGTGAACAGCCGAATCCAGTCGTTCTAGAACCGGTATTCGAACCTTGGTGCCCGGCAATTCGTCACTCGTGGCCGTAACCGAACAGAGATGCTGAAAAGTGCTACCACCAAACATCAACACGCGTGGGTACGCGAGGTGATGACGTGTGACCCGATCAGAGTGACAACAGCTTGGCGAGCCAGTCGAACAAGTCGCTGAGGAAGGGAATCCGACCGGAGGAGTCAGACTGTCGAGCAGGTGTCGTAGATTCTGGTGTCCTCGACGTCCTTTCATCTCCCCTTGCTGATGTGGTTGCCGGGGCCGTCGTGGGCGGCGGCGTCTCTGTCGGCGAGGATGTCGACGTCACTGTTGTCGGAGAAGTGGGCGGCGGCGTCTCTGCTGACGAGGGTGTCGACGTCACTGTCGTCCGAGGAGTGGGTTTCGCCGTCTCTTCAGGCTCCGGTGCATCTGGTGGCTCTGACCGCTCCAAGGAATCCGGTGGCGGTGACGAATCACCTGAACTCGGCGGTTCGGGCGGTGCTGTTGACTCGGGAATCGACGTCTGCGTGGGCTCGTTGTTCTCAGGTTCGTTGTCCTCGGGTTCGTCAGGCTCTTCAGGGGTTTCCGTCGGTGTCTCAGTAGGCGTCTGTTTGGGCTCGTCAGGCTCTTCAGGGGTTTCAGTCGGTGTCTCAGTAGGCGTCTGTTCGGGTTCGTCAGGCTCTTCAGGGGTTTCAGTCGGCGTCTCAGTAGGCGTCTGTTCGGGTTCGTCAGGCTCTTCAGGGGTTTCAGTCGGTGTCTCGGTAGGCGTCTGTTTGGGGTCGTCAGATGTCTCTTCGGAGTCTTCGACGGCACCGGTCGCGACGAGCGCATCATGGAGCGTCCGAATGGCTAGTCCGTTGTCTCGGACGGTTTGAATAGCGTTTTTGATCTCCGATTCCGTGAGATCCTCGTCCCACGAGTGAGAGCCGAGAATGAGGATGGCGTTCCTCTCTGCGGCTTCTGCAGCGAGTGCGTCGAGCTCGTTGGGCGACATTTCCTCGTACTGAATACGCTTCAGCCAGTACGGATTCACGTCCTCATTGATGCCGTCGCCGAACCGTCCGTTACCACAGGCTTCGAACTGCTCTGCAACCAACTGGGCGGCCCACTCGTCGTAGACACCGAATGGAGCAATGAAACCGCGCGCTTGACCGCCGAGTTCCTGGAGTTCTTCCTTGGACTCTCGCAGTTTCTCGCGTGTGAACTCCGCTGGGAATCGAACCCGCCCATTCGCACTCGCGGAGACCGGACCGGGGGCGGGTTCTTGCAGCGTGATGACGCCGTCATTGCGGTCGTCGACGACCACCCGGATCGCGTTACCGTCGTCGTCAACTACTTCAAGCGGGTCGCCGCCAATCCGACCGTGGAACGATGACCTAACCTCGAGTTTTGTGTCGCCCTCTTCGACGTCGTCGGTGAGCGGGATCTGCCCGACAGGGCGGTGGTAGTCTGTATGCGAGAGGATCTCCCAATCCGCGTCAAGGAACTCTTGAATGTCGTCTTCGGAGAGGTAGTCTCCAGTCGGGCTAAGATAGCCTGACACTGTGGCCAGGCAAGCGGGTGCGTCGAGTTCCCGGTGGACAGGCAGGGTCTTCGTGCGATCCGTGTCGTGACCGTCGTCGTAGATGAATACGCACGACCCACTCGTTTCGTCTGTCGAGAGAGCATGCATCGAAGGGGGAAGGACACTGAGTCCGACGACTGCCGCTCCGGCCTTCAACGCAGACCGTCGAGTTTGCATGAGCGAATATGTAGTCTGTATAGATATACTTCTTGTGGTGAATTTCAACTATAATTGGAGGTGGTTAAGGCCCAATCGGTCACACGAACACAATGATCTGAAGGAAGAAGAAGAGCCACGGAACACCGTGCCCGTAACCGGTCACTCGGGTGAAATCCACGCGGTATCGTGGACGACGGCTCCATCGTCGAGGAATGGCTGATCACCATCATCAGGATACGTGAAGACTCCATCTGAAGGTGTGTCCTGGTGTGCAATTGCAGCAACAGTTAGTGGTCCGTCTGGATATTCAGTGAATTCGACCGGGAGTTTCGAGTACGTGCCTTTGGCTAGCGGGGCAGAAACTCCAACGACCGGTCCTTCGGTGAAGAATGACGCATCGTGGAGGGCGATGAATCCATCCTCTGGAAGCGTCACATCGGTCACGTAGACTGTTCCGTAGTGGGGGGACTGATCGGCAAATGTGAGCGATGTCTTCTGAATGGATTCTGCATCATCACTCTTCGCTGCGCTCGTCGTTCCAATCCCGGCAGCAAGGAGTGTTGTACCCATGAGCTTGAGTGTTTCACGTCTGGAGGGATGTTTTCGCTTTGTATTTGGGGACATTCCAGATTAGTGATATTTGGTGTTGAATAAATGGGCTCTGTAGTTTCGGTATACGGCGCTGGATTTCACGGATATCTCACGCTCCGGCGGAGGTTGTAGACGGTCGCTTTGAGAAGCATTTCACGGAACTCCAGCCACCAGCTTCGCGCACGCACGGCAGCGCCGAGCGTGCGCTTGATTGACGAGAAGACAGTTTCAGACATAGATCGCTGGTGGTACCGATCACTGTCCATGCGGGCGTTGTGGGCGTGATCGAGTGGGTTCATGATGCGATGTTTAATCAGCGGTCGAACACCATTTTGACGGAGTTCGTCGCGGAAGGCTCTCGCGTCGTATCCGCGATCGGCGGCCAGGCTCCGCAGGTCGCCCGCGTTCCGGCGGGCGACCTGCGGGCCGATCTTCGCATCATGCTTCTTCGAGGTTGTCGAGTGGATGTCGGTGATGTACAGCGTTTCGACATCCACGAGAGCGGTGACTTTCAGCGCTCGAACACGGTAGTTAGTGCGGTTGGCGTAGTGGCGGCTAGGCTGATCACGGTCGAAGCCGGTCGAATCGATGGCGGCGTGGCCAGTGCGTTCCTCGACCGACGCGTCGAGGAACGCACGCCAGGTCTTCGTCGGAATCCGTTCAAACCACGTACGGAGGACGGTGTAATGAGGAAGCCGTGTGAGGCCGATCTCTTCGAGAACGCCGGGCATCTCGCTGAGCAAATCCACCGCGACGCGGTAGGATTTGCCCAGCTCGATGCGAAGTGCATGCAGCGTGAGCATCGCCCATTCAGCGAACCCGCGACCCCCTTCGGGGTCGGCGGGTTCGTCAGGGTTTGCAACAACAGATTTAGACTTAGCGACCGTAACACGAGTGAAGAGACGGATTTCGGATGTCACACCGATCTGTCTCTTCGCTTTCTACGGCAATAACGGAGTCGTGGCGTCTCAGTCTAGCGAAACTACAGAGCCAATAAATGTCTTGTGGTCGAGTGTGTACTTTTCGTGGAGAATATATTGATTAGAAAATAAATCTTAATTATTATCTGATGTTTGGGTTTTGTCCTATTTTTAACGGGGTTCTCAAAGCTACCAATACCGCTTTGCTCGTCATCGAGGGTCCCGAGGTGAAGCGGAGCTACTCCCGAACAGTACGCTCGTTCTGTAAGAGGTGTTGCAGCCCTCGAACGCCAGGGATATCGTCGTACCACCAGACGATGAGCGCCAGTGCAACGAGCCCAAACTCGAGTAGTGTGAATGGCCTGAACTCGAAGGCCAAGAAGTGTGCGAGGAAGCTCTTGTCAGTGTCGGACACTGGAAGCGGGAGAAGTGGCCACGTGAGATAGGTAAGGCTTGCAAAGTCACCTTTGATGACTGGATGTAAGCCGTCTGCTGCGAGATGTGAAAGATAACCAATCCCGAATGCCACTGCATATCCCGAACGGTTATACCGGCGACTGACTGTGCGTGCAAGCGTAATTACAAGCGAGGCAGTGATGAGCGAGTGCGCAAGTGATCGTCCTGTTGGGAGGACAGCAACGGACCATGCAAGTGGCTTGTCGATGAGATCGGGAAACTGCGTCCCGACCCCGGCGAGAATCGCGGCCATGCTAGTAGGTGGTTGATTGTATGTTCGATGGCTATACAACGAGTAGAGTAGATACCCAACTGCCGCGTGTCCCCATGGCCACATCTTGTCTGAGTGTCTGGCTGTGGCGTTCCTCAAAGTATCGAAACGGGATTCATCGTCATTGCCCGAGACTCGCAGAGTCCTCCCTTAACACGTCTCCGAGCCCGACCGTGGTACCGTGAGATAGAGTGGATCATGGCCACCAGTTGTATAGACCAGGTTGCTGGTTGCAAGGAGTTGCGAATGTCGAGCCGTAGTAACGGTTTCTGGTCCGGCTGGGTACAGGTGTGCACCGGTTGTGGTCCATGAGGTCTGTGAGACGAATGCACAGCGTGGTCGTGGGTTCCCACGTAACCACTCGATTGTGGGTGCCATTGTCGCATTCTCGGAATTCGCGTAGTCTGTGGCGATATTAGAAATTGTGTGGTCACTTGCAAACGTCCCATTGACGTGTGTCGTTGCGAACGTGGCAGCCTGAAACTCCGATTCCATTGTTGTGCTTGGATACGAGCCCGTATCGAGATTAACGTACCCAAGTGGTGCGGTGACGAGGAGAGTAATAACAAAGAGAGAGACAGCAGTACCACCAAGCGCTTGTCGCCACCGGGAGACAGTCGTTGTTGGGAGGGCATACTTTGTCACTGCGAACCCAGCGAGGAGGAATACGGATAGATGAGCGAAGGTTTGCATGCGCACCACGGCAACGAAGTGTTGTGGCGTGAGCTCAGCTGTGAGCGCGTAGTAGGTGAGTGCTATCGGTGCAGCGACCAAACTAAGAACCAGCGCCCCTGTGTCAGACACTCTAACGATAGGGAGAGCACGGCTTGCCAGTATAACGGGGATAAGGAACATGATAAGGCCAAGCGTGATTAGTGGTGGAGAGGGGACAGTCCCCGGAAAGATAGGTGTGAATACGTTTACGATGACGATGACGAACCAGCTACCAATCGATAATAGGAACGTAGCTCGTTGTAGCTGTTTGGAAGTTCCACGGAACCACACTACACCAATTATGAGAACAACAATCCATGCGAGTAAGAGCCCAGGATGGTCTCTGAAGAGACCACTAAAGCTGATTCTGAGACCAGCAGATTCTGCAAGCTCAAAGTAGCCCCAGAACCACAACCAAAAGCCTCCCACAAAGCTACCTCCAAGTATAATACTGTCTCGAGAGAGTTCTTTCGTGACGTGAAGAAAAACAAGCGCTGTTACAGTAAGGACAGCGACAGTCGCACTCAAATTGTGAAGGAACGGGAAGACAAAAATAAATATCGCTGTCAGTCCCATCCATCGTTGATCCCGGGTCACAAACATTTGATGAGCAACGTAAGCGAGAATCGGGACTAACAGAAGGCCAACTGTTTCTTCGTCAGGCTCCCCTGTCCGCCGAAGAAACAATCCCTGAATAGCAAGCGAAAAGCCCACAAGTGCCGTCACGAGTCGGAGTCGTTGTCGCGACCACTGGAGTTCTCTGCCGAGCACATATGCGAGTGTTGAAGCGACAACAGGTGCTGCAGCCCCAACCATCGCGGCAAATGGTTGAACCGCAGTGCGTGGTTCCATTCCAATCACCTCGCTCACCATGGCCAATCCGACAGTGAGTACAAATTCGTCGGCGCCGATTCGGTAAAGCGGCAGCGTCTGAGTAACCGTTTCGTGCGCAAGTGAGGCGTATCCGAATCCATCGAGTGTCGCAGGTAACGGACTCCAAAGAAGGGGCACCAACCGAAGTGCAAGTGCGACGACAAAGACAACAAGTGCAACATCAAGGCAGGTCCGAGCTTGTTCGTTACTCATCTGCATCACTTCCTGGCACTCGCGGTTGGAGAGCCGACAAGAGGGTGACAGGCGGAACGGTGATAAGTGAGAGGGTCGCAAATACCGTCCCAAGCAGTGTGATGAAGAGGGAACCACCCCAGACAGCGAAGAAGACAGTTGCATCTGGGAGTGAGGACAGCCGAACGCCGAAGACGACTAACAGTCCAAGGGTGTCAAGCACAGCGAGTGCACTCACTGCGATGATGGTCGCCAATGCTGTCGCGAGGAAGCCAATGCGCAACGCATCACCCAGGATGATTTTGAGAATTTCACCCGGTGTCGCACCCGTCGCACGATAGATTCCAACGGTCTGTCGACGAGCATGAACTGTCTGGGCGAACGTCGCTGTCGTTCCCCCAATCGTCATGATGCCAGCCAAGACGACAAGCGTTGGCAGTACGAGTTGGAAATTCCCGAATGCGACTTCAACGGCCTGGCCAATCCCTGTCGTCCCTGTTCGGCCGCTACTTGCGATAGCGGCTGCAAGCCGTTCATCGCTGACGACGGTGTAGTTAGTGCGGGCCAGCGTATCACGCGCTGTCGTCGCTTCGACGCTGTATGTGCCTGCTGTGCGTCGAGGGAGTGTCATCGTACGTGTCGCCTGCATTTCTGGTGAAAGTGTCACAGAGTCCGTTGTTTGTTTGCCAGCTCCCCGGACAGTAATTTTCTGGGTGAGCGTCTCGTTCCAAGGGTTATAAATCACGAGGTGAGCAGTTGGTTGAGTGACGGCACTAGGTGAACGTGGGCGAACGCGCAGGTCTGTAACGAATGTTTTCCTTGCGCCCTGCTCGACAGTTATAGAGTTGCGCGTGAGGGTCGGACGTCCTTCAATCCGTGGTGAATACTCGCCGGGTGAGTCCAGTGGAAGTCGCACATACCCGCTTGCATTCGTCTGCACGCGTTGTGCTCCAATCAGGACGGTTGCGTTGGTCAGTGGTGTCCCTTGGATTGTCCGTGCTTGGACGAGTGGTGCACTGGTTGGTGGTGCACGCTCCGGGAGGTTTGAAATTCGTGCCGTCTGTGATGAGACCACCTGGATCGTCCTCGATTCGTTATCAACAGTGAGACTATAATTCCCCTGTGAACCAGCGGGGAACTGCTGTGTGACCGTCTGTTGACCACTGGCCTGCAGTGTGAGTTCCTGAGTTGCCGTCTGGTTGCGATATTGCACGGTGAGCGAGTGATTCTCCCGTGACAGTGCATCGTTCCGTACCGTGATGTTCACCGTGAACGGCTCCCCTTCGGCAACAGCTGTGGGTGCCTGAAGATCGGTGACCGAAACGCCCGTCGGCATTGCTTGCTCAGTTGTCGGCAACCGATCGGCCCGAATGAAATGGACAGTCCCATCGCTTTTCCCCGCCAGGTGACGTGCAGTTGGCAAGGAGACCAGTAGTTGATCATCGTATGGACCAGACGCAGCGAACGTCCCCACGATCGTTACCCGAGTGAATGCCGGTTGGGTGGACCCACCGAGTGTAACAGTCTCCCCCACTCGTATGTTGTGTGATTGTGCAAGGTCTTCACCGATGACGGCCTCATCGACTGACTGGGGTTGGTGGCCCGTTGTGAGTGCCGCACCAGACACAGCCGCAAAGGCTGAGAAGTTCGCTCCACGAGCGGGAAGAGGTCGATTAGCATACGTCTCGAATAAGAGAATCTCTGGGCTTGCGTTGATACCACGAGCACGGAGTGGGTCTGCGTAACTTGTGGGAACTGTGCTCGTGGCAGGATGGACGCTTCCCGATTCGGTGATCGTTGCACTGTCTGCAGCCGCGAATGCTCCAACGACACCTGCAATTGACGCCGTTAATATGACGAATGCGATGAACACAGCGAGTGTGGCTGTTGTTGGAATGAGTGCGCGCCACCCGAGAAGTGACGGTGAGAGTCGTGACCGAAGTGTACTGTCTTGGTTCGGCGGTGACTCGTGTTTCGGTGTCGTTGTCGTTGTGATGTGTGCGGGTGGTTGTCGCACTGTGGACCACGCTGCAAGTCCACCAGCGAGTCCGCCAACGGCGATGATTACCCCAAAGAGGGGCGCCAAGAGCTGGCTGGCTGTCACCGTCACTGCGATTGGAAGCGACAGTGGGACTCCCAGTGCAACAGCGAGATTGACAGCCATACTCGGAACGATCGTCCCAATCGCATAGCCAAGGGCAACTCCAACACTCGTCAGAAGGCACGATCGGAGTGCAAAGAGGCTGAGTACACTCGTCGCTGTCGCGCCTGTTGCTCGAATCGTCCTGATTGTCGTCAGTCTATCGCGGACACTCATCCGTGTGACGCTGTAAACAGTGACACCGACGAGGACAGCACCTCCACCTGCAATTACTGTGAGAACATTCAATGCCTGCTGTGTGCCGGTGATGAAAAATCGGAGCGCCGAGACCAGTGGACTCCCGACCGAGCCAGCTTCTCCATTATGGAGGACAAATGCTCCTGTTTGGCCTAGCTGACTGACGACACTTGCGTTGGCGACGTACCACTGTGGAGAAACGAGTGAGGTTTCTTTTCGAGGGGTGACGGTGAGCGTAAGCGATTGGTTCGGTCCCGCTAGACGTACCGTCTGTTCACTCGTGATGTCCCCACGAGTGACGCTCTCAGTTGCGGACGGGACCTGCTGCTCCGGTAACCACGAGGATGACTGCGCTGCTGATGGAGGGCCAACGACTGTTGCTGAAGTGACGCCTGCCTGTTCAACCTGAGCAACAGGTAGCACAACTACATCTTCAGTTGGACGCATGTCTGTTGGCGCTTCAACGTAGGTGATAGACCCTGGTGAGTCAAACTCAGCAGCAATTGCTGTTGTCTGCCCACCAATGGCAAGGACGAGCAATGCGGTTCCAGTCAAAAACGCAACCGTCACGGCGATAACGAGAACTGTGAGTCGATCCCGCTGTGACCACCGCGTCAGCAGTGCGCGACGATATCCCATGGAGATCCTCCAATGAATTGGCTGTGATTTGCAATAGCGTCGTACGTGAGAGGAGAATGAACGGCCATGGAAGAGTTGTCTTGTTATCTCATAGATAACAAACGGTCGAATTAAATTCTTTGGTCAGCACGAACCGTGCGCTCACTCGCGATTGAGTGCCTTAACCGGGTCGACGTGGGCCGCCGAGTATGCAGGATACAGTCCTGCAAGTACCCCGATGCTAATGCCGACGCCGATCGCCGCAAACACCCACTCGAGTTGGAATGTAAACGGGAGGTTGATGAGCTCTGTTGTGACCCTCGCCGAGAGAACGCCGACGGCAGTGCCAAGCATCGATCCAAGGATTCCGAGTGAGATCGATTCCACGAGGAAGATTTGGAGCACGGCTCTACGAGAGGCACCGATAGCACGCATGACACCGATCTCACGCGTTCGTTCTGTGACGCTGACGAGCATGATGTTTGCAATGCCAATCGCCCCAATGATTAGTGAGAGAAGGGCAACAGCGGTGATATACAAGATGAACGTCCGTGTCACGTGCGAGACTTGGTCGACGAGGTCCTCACGAGTTTGGATCTTCAATTCTGTTTCGGATTCGCTAAGCTGTCGTGCATCCGAAGACTGTTTGATGTACGTTTTCACCTCGTCCTCGACTTGGTTAATATTGTTGAACGTCGTGACTTGGATGAAGAGACGCTCATAGACGAACTGTTGTGTCTCCGCACTCGGGGCTGTCACACGGCGAGTGTGGTAGGGATTTGCTGGTGCATAGACGACTGCCGGAGGCGCATTACTATCGAGACTGAGTTGATCAGACGAATCGATGATACCAACGACAGTCGCATTGCGTATCTCATCGTTAGATTGACCGAGTGTTATCTGATCTCCGACAGAAACATTTCCGCCGAAAGCTACAACCGCGGACTGACTCAAGACCACTTCGCGCTGACCAAGACGGAAAGGTCGTCCATCGACGAACGAATCTCCTCGGAGGTCGAAATAAGATGGTTCGGTAATAGCCATCCGTGGTGTCGCCATCGAACTATCCGCTGTGGTGACTCTTGTCACCCCCATCCCGCTGTACGGAACGACGCGTTCGACGCCTGAGATTGATTCTACCTGTTCGATATCGTGTTCAGTGTAGACGCTTCGACTCGAGCCAAGCAATGCGGAATACTCGTTGTCTCCTTTCTGGGCACTAACTTGGATGACGTTTTCGTTATCTCCGACAAAGGTACTGACAATCTCTGCCTGCAAGCTAGCCCCAAGTGTGATAAACAAGATGACACCAGCGATACCAACAACGATTCCAATCGTCGTGAGTGTTGAGCGGAGCTTGTGATTCCCCAGATTCGTCCAAGCGAGTCGAATGCTCTCACGGACGTCCATCGATCACACCCTCTTTAGTCGTGTTAATCGTTCCATCCTGGATCCGAACCACTCGATCAGCACGCGCCGCGACGGCACTATCGTGGGTAACCACGAACACGGTCTGACCCTCGCTGTGGAACTCGTCTAAGAGGTCGAGGATCCTCTCTCCAGTCTTCTGGTCCAGACTTCCCGTCGGCTCATCGGCAAGGAGGATCGTTGGATCGTTGGCTAACGCTCGTGCAATCGCGACTCGCTGGCGCTGACCGGCTGACAATTCCTCTGGTGGGTAGTCAAGTCGGTGTTCGAGGCCAACTCGTTCGAGAAGCGAGCGTGCACGTTTGTGGCGCGCCTGCCGGCTCACACCTGCAAACACCAGTGGGAACGCAACGTTCCGGAGTGCAGATTGATGGGGAATCAACTGGAAGGACTGAAAGACAAAACCGATTTCATCTCGTCGAATCCGTGTTCGTGTCTGCTCATCAACCGATGTTACGTCGCGACCACTGAGTAAAACCGTTCCTGAGGTTGGTTGACTCAAACACCCGATGATGTTGAGAAGTGTACTCTTTCCGGCTCCACTTGGCCCCATAAGTGCAGTGTACGAACCAGGCGAGACATTGAGAGAGATAGCATCGAGAATCGTAACTGGCTCTCCATGATGAAACACCTTCGAGACGTTGTCTAATCGTATCGCTGCGGTAGCCTCGGAGGGAAGGGCGTCTGCAATCATTGAATCTAGCTCAAGCAAAAATATACGCGTCAACTCACTTAATAATGGGCCGACAAATAGAGTAACCTGCAACTACAAAGATAGTAATTCAGACTGGCCGAATGTTTTTCATTAGTCTATTGTAGATGAAATATAAATGGGGCTGAAGCGAATAGTTGTCGGTTGTTTGTGAGTTCTACTCGTGTTCCATATGACATTTGATTGAGTCAGAAACATCGACTATTAATAGAATTGAAACAAGAGCATATTAATCGCATAATTATAATATTTGTAAATATATAGGTTGTTTTATTATCGAAGGATTACATCGAATCAGATGATGAGCAAACCTGTTCTTGAGGCACATGCAATCTCGGTCAGGCGAGGTCCTTCCGAAATACTTGATGATGTATCACTCTCGGTCGCATCTGATGGACAACTCTTAGTTCGTGGTCCAAGTGGGTCGGGGAAGACAACGTTGTTCAACATTCTCGGGCTCCTTAGTACACCTACATCGGGGTCGATTTGTGTGTCGGGGACGGAAGCGAGTACGCTCAAACGGAAACAACGTGCACTGATTCGTCGGGATACGATCGGGTTCATCTTCCAAGATTTCCAACTCGTGCCGGATCTTACGGCGTTCGAGAATGCGGCGCTCCCTCAGGATCACACCGGTGAGAGAGATGAGGAGTGGCTTGAGACACTCTTCGAGGAGCTTGCAATTAGTCACTTGACCACCCAGTATCCAGGGACACTGAGTGGAGGCGAAAAACAGCGTGTCGCAATTGCTCGCGCACTTGCGAACCGACCAGACGTCCTACTTGCTGATGAGCCTACGGGTCAACTTGACCCCAAAACAACGTCACGTGTGCTTGAATTCTTGCTTCGATTACACGAATCGACCGATACTGCACTTGTCACAATTAGTCACGACCCGTCCTTGGAACGGGAGTTCGACCAGACAGTCTATCTCGAAAATGGATCGCTCTATGATGATGCACCCTCCAACTCACGGCAGTCGCACGTTCAACCGCTGTAGTAGGGTACGCATGTCTCGCTCATCCCGATAAGTTGTAACATCGATTGTGCTAACAATCCACACACCGACCAATGATGGACGAGGAGCCTGCTGTGTTGAATAGGGGTACGGCGTAGGGATCAGAGAGGGTCACAGAGTTGTTCGATGTTTGTGATGGCGAACATCAGGACGATTTCACGGAACTCTCGATACCAGGCTTGCGCTCGCACGGCATCGCCGAGCGAGCGCTTCACGGACGAATACGACGTTTCAGCCATCCAACGCTGGGTGTAGTCACGTTCTCGAATAAGCGCGTTGTTGCTGACCGCTTTCGCAGACGACCCACGGTAGTGAATCAACGGCTCCACGCTGAGGCTGTAGAACTCGTATTGCCTCGTTGAACGCAAGACTGCGTCGGGATGGGATCAATTATTCACGCTTTCACGGTGTCAGAACCTGGTTCTTGAACTCAGAAGATGCAGTAGCCGTCGCTCGCAGCTTCGTCGAAGGGTCAAAACTATGGTATCTTATTCCGTAGCTCAGGTGACGACGGCAATGCCTCTCCCGAATACATCCAGAGAAGGGGAGCAGGCGGCGAGCCCTTAACTCGCCGCCTGCGTGAGGTTATGCACGATGCACTTGCGAGTCAGCTCCCGGAACTGGCCGTGCCAGCTCCGGGAGCGCAGCTTCTCGCCGTC
>NZ_FODV01000013.1 GCF_900110465.1 Halogranum amylolyticum | reverse complement strand
TTCGGCGAGGACAACGACCAGAAGCAGCGCTCGCAGTCCGTCCAGGACCAGAACGAAAAGCAGAACGGTGAACACAACGACCAGTCGCAGGACGCCGACTCCGAACAGGACGCGCTCCAGAGCCAAGACGGTGAGGACAGCGACCAAGAACAGCGACAGAGCGTCAAGCAGGACGAAGACCAAGAGCAGGACGGCGAGGACAACGACCAGGAGCAGAGCCAGGAAGCCACCGAGTCCGCCGAGCAGATCGCCACCGGTGACGACACCGACCAGGAACAGTCACAGGGCGTAGAGCAGGACGCAGAGCAGGACCAGGAGGGCGAGGACAACGACCAGACGCAGGACCAGGACGCTTCGGCTGACGCCAGCCAGGCGGCCCAGGGTGACGACGTCGAGCAGGACCAGGAGCAGGACGTCGAACAGGACGCAGAGCAGGACCAGGACGGCGAAGACAACGATCAGAGCCAGGAGCAGGAGGCATCGGTCGAAGCCAGCCAGACCGCTCAGGGTGACGACGTCGAGCAGAGCCAAGAGCAGGACAGCGAACAGTCCGCCGAGCAGAGCCAGGATGGCGAGGACAACGACCAGAGCCAGAGTCAGTCGGCCTCGTCGAGCCAGGTGCAGGTCAGTCTCTCCTAGAGCTGACGGCACAGCGACACTCGGTAATGCGGTTTTTTTGCGGAACTCATCGGAGCCGAGAGCGACAGCACCACCGAAGACTGCCGTGGTGAGAGCCGAAGGTCGTCGTGGCGAGAGCTCAGGTTGAGAGACGCCGGAGAAGGAGCGTCAACGCGGCGTGAGGCCGACGCCCTCGGCGAGAAGTTCGTGAGAGCGAAGCGCGTCGTCGTGGTTCCCGACGACGTGTTGGATCATCACCTCGTCGACGCCGACCCGGTCGGCGAGTTGCTTCAGCAGTCCGGCGAGTGTCTCCGGACTCCCGGAGACCGCGCGCGGCCACTCGTCGGCGTCGAGCGTCGCGGGCGTAGGGTCGGGGACGCCGCCGAGTTCGTCGATCGCCTCCTCGACGGAGGGCGTCGTGCCGACGACGCCGCGTCGCATCCGCTTGTACGACGCTTCGGCGACCGCTCGGAGTCGCGCTGCTTCCTCGTCGGTCTCGGCACAGACGGCGTTCACCGCGAGAATCCCCTGCGGTTCGTCGACGCTGCCGGCCAACTGTGAGGGAGAGAACTGGTCGCGATACTCCTGGAAGGAGTGTGCGGCGAACTGCGGTCGGATGAACGCCGCGAAGCAGTACCGCAGGCCGAGCTTCGCTGCGATAGTCGCGCTGGACGGGCTCGACCCGAGCGCCCACGGGATCGGTTCCGCCGCGCCCGAGCGAGGGATCTGGAGGTCGCTGTAGGCGTGCTCGTCGGGGTAGTCGTCGTAGAGATGGTTGACGACACTCTCGATCTTCTCCTCGTGGTCCTCGTCGGGGTTCTGGACGTGTCGCTTCGTTCCAAGCGCCTGATCCGCTGCGGGCGACCCGTTCGCTCGACCGAGACCCGCGTCGATACGGCCGGGTGCGAGCGCGTCAAGCGCACCGAACTGCTCTGCGACCTTGAACGGACTGTAGTGGTTGAGGAGCACCGCACCGGAACCGAGTCGGATCGAGTCGGTCTCGGCGGCGAGATGGCCGAGCAGCACTTCGGGCGTCGTACCCGCGAGTGTGTCTGCCATCCCGTGGTGTTCGGCGACCCAGAACCGAGAGTAGCCGAGTCGTTCCGCCTGTCGCGCCGCTTCGACAGTGTTCGCGTAGGCGTCGGTCGCAGTACCGTCGTCCGGAACGGGAGAGAGGTCGACGACAGAGAGTTCCATATCGAGGTTCGGAGACTGCGAAGGATAACGGTTTGGCTAGCAGCAGTCCGTCGGTGTCCTCTCTGGGATTTCGATGGACGATACGAGGCGGGAACAACAGTGGACGATACGAGACGAGAACCACGGTTAACGGTGTGAGACGAGAACTACGGTGAGCAATGCGAGACGGCGGCAGCACCGGACCGTCTCAGCAGTCGACCGTCTTCACGACGAGCCGTTGTGTGCCCGCCGTATCGGCCTCGACGCGGAGCTCTCGACCGCGATTCGTTCGACGACAGTCGTACTCCGCCTCCTCGCCGTTCAGTGTAACCGACGAGACCGACTCGCCGACGGGAACGACGTGACCGAGGACGAGTTGTCGGAGCGAGACGTTGGGCGTCACGGTCGTCTCGTACGTGTAGTCGGATGAGTCGTTGGTCTGACCAGTGGTCTCGTCGGTCTGGTCGGGCGACTCGGCCGAGACGGCGACGCTTCCGTCACCGACGCGGAGGTTCTCGACGCTCGCCTCCGGCCAGCGGTCGGGGAGGTGAGGGACGACTTCGAGGCGACGACGGCCCATGTCCGGACGGACACCGAGATGCTGGTGGACAACGGGCCAGACGGTACCGTACGCACCCCACGCCTGCAGCACCATCGCCCGTTCGGTCATCGGTAAGTCGAGCGACCGCCCGTACGCCGGCGAGGGAGCGATCTCCGGCATCGCGCCGGGCTGTTCGTCCGGAACGGGGAGCTGGAGCTTCGCGTTCGCGTCGAGATAGCGACCCTGCTGGTCTCGACCGAGTCGACCGTAGTTCCCCTCTCCGACGGCCATGATCGCGGTGTTGAGCGTGAATATCTGTTTTTCCGTACTGTCTTTCGTCCCCGCGAACGTCGTGCGGTCACAACCCGGCGCGCCCGTATGGTACAGCCCTTCGTTGGTCCGGTGGTCGACCTCCTCGTCGTCACCGACGCCACTGTAACACGTCGTCTCTCTCAGATCGAGCGCTGCGTCGGCGTTGTCGGGCGCCGTCAGACCGAGGTGCGGCTGCCCGTTTCGGCGGATTTCGACCTCCATCGGCGTGACACCGATCCAGTGACGTTGGTACACTCGACTCTCGTCGGGGTTCGTGAGCGATCCCGCGTGCTGGGATATCTCTGGGATCCACCACGCGTCCTCGAACGTCCGGCGGAGTTGGTCCGCCTTCCGCTGGGCCCACGAGAGCGTCCGACCGTCTCCTTTGCTGCGAGCCATCTCCGCGAGGTCGTAGAGACCGCGGATGGTGTAGACGGCGACGTCGAGTTTCTCGTCGCCCATCCCCTCGCGCTCGACGTTGCCGTGGCCTTCCAGCCAGCCGTCGTCGTCTTCGTCGAGATTCTCGAAGACGTACTCCATGTTCCGCCTCGTGAAGTCGTACATCTCGTCGCGGAACTCGTCGTCGCCCGTCCACCGCCAGAGGAGGGCGACGGCACTCGGGAATTTCACCGTCTCGTCGGTGTTACCGGGGTCGTCGTTGGCACCGAAGTACATGGAGCCCTCGGTGACAATCTCGTGGACGACCTTCCCGGAACCGTCGTTGAGTATCTCGCTTGCCTCCTTGAGTGCCTCGAGGTGGTCCTTGATGGGTTCGAACTGTCCAACGGCCACGCTCGCGTAGGCCGTGTACTCGCCGTCGGTACCGAACAGCCACTGGTAGTCGGGGAACCCCGCACCGAGAAACCGAACCCGGTCGAGACGGCCTGCGGGTTCGGGGTACGCGCTTCCCTCGTCCGTATCCCGCAGCATCAGATCTGTCGCGACCTGCCGTGAATCCGCGAGATTCTGCTTGCTCCAGTCGATCGACCGCTGGAGACGGGTATCCGGGAGGTCGAGTCGTGTCCGTTCCTGTCGTGTTAGTCGGGATTCGACCTTCTTTTCGAGGGCCTCCTCCGGTTCGTTCAAGAGTGCATCGAGTTCGTCGTGTGCAGTCTCGGGGCCGGTTTCGGAGCCGGCGACGCCGATCCAGACGGTCGTCAGTTCGTCGCCCGAGACGTCGACTTCGTACGTGAGACGCCCGCCGACGCCCGAGTCGAACGCCGAGTCATAGGCTTCCTCGGGTCCGCGGAACTCTCCGTCCATCTCGTGTGCCGTCGGGTGGGTCGACGAACCGACGACTGCTGCCCAGTCGTGTTCGGTCGCGTTCTCTACGGGTGGTGTCCCCGTCTCGCGGAACACCAACCGTCGACCGTCGACAGACACCTCGTCGTCGAGGTTGAACGTCTCCTGACTCGGCGTCGTCCACCCCCACGGATAGGCGCTCATCAGCTCCGACTGCGCGTCGACGGTCAACGTCACCGTCCGGTCCTCGTCGCTGTCGAACCGGAGACCGAACAGCGCACCACGGCGTCCGTCGGGGACGAAGTCGGCCCGTTCGACCGTCAGGTCGTCGTGTTCGAACGTCATCGTGACGTGGCCGTATCCGGAGGTAAAACTGGTCGCGTCGTCGAGCCACTCCCCGTCGACACCGAACCAGATGCCGTCGAGGAGTTTCAGCGGTGGCGTCCAGACACCGCCCATCTCGCCTTGGATGTGCCACCCCATCGGTGGGAATCCGCCGGATTCGGTACCGACGACGTACCCACGTGTTCCGGTGGCGACGTATCGACGGTCGGCTAGACGGTCGGCCACCGACAGGGCTGGCGCTCCGACGCTCGTCGTCTCCGTTGCTTCCGGTTCCGCTTCGACGTCTGCGTCCGAAGACGACTCCGAGCGAGTCGCTGCGACGGCAGAGCCAGCGAGTGGAACTTGCGACAGCACCGCTCCGACGGCGGTTCCTCGGAGGAGGCGTCGACGGGTCGTCCGTGCCGATAAGTGGTTGTCGTTGTCACCCATGGAACGACGTACAGAGGAATCTGATTAAACTATTGTGGCAAATTTGATACCCTAACTACGTCCGATAGTGAAAATTCGGTCGACCGAGACACTCGGCGAATGGTTCGGCCGACTCGACGAGCGGTTCCTCGTGTTCTCGGTCAACGAGTGTCGAGACAGTGGCTGGCAGGCAACTACGGCGTTACGGTCTCGGTGGTCACTGCGACGCCGGTTCGTATCTTGCCGTCGGTCCGCACTCGACCCTTGGTCTGCACCCTGCCATCGGCCCGAAAACAAGTGAGAATGTACACTCTACCCGTCTGTGGTTGTTCCGACAGGAACGTCGGAAACGAGGGGTCCGGGACGTAGCTAGTCGTGAGCGTTGAGACCGGTCGGTGGACGACGAGAACAGGTCACGAGAGTACATCGAGGGTGGTGACTACCTCGTAGGTTGTGACTATCTCGTAGGTTGTGACTATCTCGTAGGTTGTGACTATCTCGTCTACCGAGAATCGAGGTGAATAACTCGGGGCACCACTCCAAGCGGGGTCACGAGTTCGAGAGGTGGTCCGTCAGCGATTCGAAGCGAGTATCGTCGCGAATGATCTCGTAGACAATCTCCGGTTCCTCGACGAGACGGTTCAGCAAGGTGATCCCGCCCGACCGACCGAGATTCTCTTTTCGGTTGTCGACGATCCCCAGGAAAGCCAACTCTTTGAGGATATCCCGGAAACGTCGCTCGGAACGAACGTCCTGTCCGATGTTGTCACAGATGTTCTGGTACTGTCGATAGACCAACTGCGTCGGGAACTCTTCTTGCTCGGAGTTCAACGACAGGATCGCGAGCGCGAGCAACGAAGCTTTCGCCTGCTGTGGGATGCCTTCGATGAGTTCTCTGAATCGGTCTTTCTCTGCCTTGGTCCGCGCGTCTTTGACGTGTTGCTCGGTAACGTGGTCGGCGTTGCGCTCGTAGGCGATGTTCCCTGCGTGTCTGAGGATGTCGATCGCTTTTCGCGCATCACCGAAGTCCGACGCCGCGTACGCTGCACACAGTGGAATCACTCCCTCTTCGAGGACGTTGGGTTTGAACGCGTCACGTCGATGCTGGAGGATCTCCTCGAGTTGCTCTGCGTCGTAGGGGTGAAACGAGAGCTCCTTCGGCTGTAGGCTGCTCTTGACGCGTTCGTTGAGGTCGTCGGCCCACTCGATCTTGTTCGAGATCGCGATCACACCGATTCGACAGTCGGTGTTCCCCGACTCCCCCGCACGCGAGAGTTTCATTAGAAGGTCGTCGTCTGCCATCATGTCGGCCTCGTCGAGGATGATGATGACTACGTCATAGAGTGACTCGAGTGTCCGCCAGAGACGCTTGTAGTAGGCTGCCGTCGAGAGACCCCGCTCCGGGATCTCGAAACCCGTCTGGAGCGAGTCGTTGAACGAGCGGGCGAGCGTGGACGCTGCCTGTGTCTCGGTGTTGTCGGTCGAGCAGTCGAGATACTGGAACCCGATCTCGACGTCCTCGTGAGCGTTGTTGACCGCCTGAGACGAAACGTACTTCGAGACGAGCGACTTTCCGGTACCCGTTTTCCCGTAGATGATCACGTTCTCCGGCGAGTACCCCTGCACCGCACCGCGGAGTTCCTCCGACAACTTCCGAATCTCTTCGTCTCGTCCCACGATACGATCGAAACTCGGGATATGACTGATCTCGAGCAAACTCTTGTTCGCGAAGATCGGGTCCTCCTGCTGAGAGAAGATCTCCTGTGCGATGTTGATCTGCTCCTCGTCTCGAGAGCCACGCTGATTTTCGGGCACAGACTGATCTTCGGCTCGGTCCGTCAGCTCGGACGCCGACTGGTCTGTGGATCCAGTCGTCGGGTGGTCAGCCGACTCGGACCGATCCACGGACGAACCATCCTCATCCTCGGACGAACCGTCTTCCATGCCCAGGTGGTTACAGACTACAATCTTAAAACCATAGGTTCTCGCCGAACCCCTGGTTCCGTCGTTTATCGGTAGATACCGTCCCTGTAAACCGAGTAATCGGAGGATGAAGTGGTATTACGGGGAAGAGGTACGTTTCCGTCGTTCGCGGAGAGAACCCCCCTCGTTTCCGACGTAACTCGGGGATAGAGTTCTCGTAGGGTCGGTTTCGCACCTATGGCGTCGAATGGTACACGAACCGCGTTTCCGACGTTCGACCCCGACACCCCCACCCCACGTTTCCGACGTTTCTACTGCACGAGAGTGGGTGCGGCGAACTATTGGTAGGGAAAGCATTATTATTAGTGGGAAGAAATAGTCCGCCAACTTAATAGAGAAAACTAAGAAAGAGGATGGCGGTGGTTGAATTGTGTTGTCTCGACGAGGTCCGAACCCGACCTCGAGAGGGGGGGAGGTCCCCTTGAGTCTCAGAACGTCGGAAACGTGGGGTGGGGGTTAACCGTCAAGTTCGACGTCGTTCCACCCGTCGTCTCTCGTGATGCTCTCGTCGTGTGTCCCAGACGCTGTTCTCGCCAATGTCTCTTCCGTGCTTTCGAGGCCTCTTCCGTGCTTTCGAACCGTTCCGTCGGTCTTCGCACCTCTCTCACACTCTTCGATGTCCCTTTCCCGATTAACGTCGGAAACGTGGGGGGTGGGGGAGGTCGGGCGAGCGGCGAGATGGGGCTGAGGACTTCGTCTCGAGAACGTCGGAAACGTGGGGTGTGGGGGGAGGAATGCGATACAGTAACAGACGGTGTCACTGCGCGCAAGAACGTCGGAAACGCGGGGGGGTGGGGGAGTACCGAACAGAAAGAGAACGCCACTGTCGTCGGGCGACGCACCGTCGATCGATTACGCGCTGTTCAGATCGCCGCCGTCGACGACGATCGACTCTGCCGTCACGTACGACGAGAGATCGCTCGCGAGGAAGAGACACACCCCGGCGACGTCTTCGGGTGTACCGAAGCGGCGTAGTGGCAGTGTCGACTTCAACTGCTCTCCCTCCTCGGTCCCAACGATCGGCGAGTCCTCGGTCGTCATCGCCGTCTCGATGACCCCTGGATGAACGACGTTGACGCGGATTCCGTCCGGTCCCAGCTCGCTCGCCAAGGCGTACGAGAACAGGCGGACACCGCCCTTCGACGCCGAGTACGCCGTGATTCCTCCGTACCCCGCCATCCCGGCCACGCTCGACATGTTAACGATGCTCCCACCGTCACCCCGTTCCACCATCGCCAGCGCCGCTGCCTTCGACCCGTGGAAGACGCCGTCGAGGTTCACTCGCATGAGCGTGCGGTACTCGTCCATATCTAACTCGACGAGTGGCGCTTGAGGTCCGACGATCCCGGCGTTGTTCACCATTACGTCGACTCCGCCGAACTGTTCGGCCGCTTCGACGGCGGCGACGCAGTCGTCGTAATCAGTGACGTCACACTCTACGAACGTCGCCTCACCGCCCTGGGATTCGATGTAGGTGTGTGTCGGCTCGCCGCCTTCACGTGGCTCTTCGCGGATGTCGGCGACGACCACTGACGCACCGTGTTCGGCAAACAGTTCCGCGATGGCCCGCCCGTTACCACTCGCCGCTCCCGTAATCACCGCTGTTCTGTCTTCGAGGAGTGACATACAGACTATAGTTCATCTCCAATAACATAACTCTCTGTCCCGAGTTGTCGCCCTCGCAAACACCGCTCGACCGTGCTCTTTCGAGTCACTCTGATCGACGACTCGTGAGGAAGTTCTCGGAACCGCCGACTCCGAAGTGCGATTACTCGAATCGTACTCGCATACCGTTCGTCATTCTGTCGATAGTCTATCTCTGATTTATTTAATATTCTGTCCACTTCTGGTATTTTGAGCGTACAAATGTCTAGTAACCACACTCTAAATCATAAGAGCTATAATTATCTCCTCCAATCGTCCTCACAGAATGTTTGACGAGGCAGAACGTGATGGTAAGCGCACAAATTCGCAGACGGAACAGCAGGACGACGACGGCGGGTCGCTGCTGGAGCGACGTGACGTTCTGAAGATGGGGGCAGCAGCCGCCGCCGCTGGCCTCGGGACGGCAGCCACGAGCGGGACCGCCGCGGCCGCGACGGAGCGCCACGGTATCCAGTTCGAGAGGGTCGTGAACGCCGTCGAGGACCTCGGGATGGATCCCGAAGGGAACGACCCCATCGACGATGCGCTTCAGGGGACGCTCGACGACGAGAACACGCTCGTGGAGTTTCCGCCGGGAACCTACTACGTCAAAGACGAACACGCCGAGGGCGAACTGAACAACTGGGGTATTCGCGGACTCGGCGAGAACCCCTCGGACGTCCGGTTTGTCTCCGACTCTGGGACTTCGCAGTTCGTCCTCCGTGTCGGTGGCGGGACGGGCCTTCTCGTCGAGAACGTCGCATTCGACTACGGAGACGAGAAGGAAGGCAGTCTGGGACTACTCCTGAAGGCGAACGACAAACTCCGCGTGCAGGACGTTGAGTTCATCGGATTCAACCCGACGGCCGGCAACGGTGCCGTGGACAATCTCAGTCCGCAAGTGCTCGACGAAGACGGGACGGCCGTCGTCGACGGTCTCGTCCGGAAGGGGCCGACGGATATCACCTCTCACGGTCATCTCGGGAACGACTCCAACGAGGGCTGTATCTGGCTGGGCAAGAAACACGTCGGCGAACTCGTCGTTCGGAACTCGCACATCGAGAACACCGGGACGAACGCGATCTACGCGCGGCGGTGTCCGGGCGACGTAAAGGTCGAGAACTGCACGTTCAAGAACAACAACCAGACGTCGCTGCGTATCGGCGGTGAAGGTTGCCACGTCAAGGGCTGTGACTTCATCGTCGACACCGAAGCGACGCCCGACGCCAACGGGGGAAAACTCATCAACCCCCACGGAATCATGTGGGAGACCGGCTCCCGCGGCGAGAAGGGTGGCTCCATCGAAGACTGCAACTTCGTCTATCGGACTGCTCCCTCGAAGACCACCGCGGCCGTCTGGGTCGACGGCTCTGCCGGCGAGATGGCCATCCGAAACAGTCGTTTCGAACTGGAAGCTTCCGACGTCGCTGCCGTCCGCATCGACGACCCCACCGACCCCCGACTCGGCGACACCGCCGCGAAACCCTGGAACGTCGAGCTCGACGGCGTCAGCGTCACCGGCTCCTCCTCGGGCTCCGATCCGACCGTCCAGATCACTAACCGTGACGGTTCAGTCGTCCGCAACTGCTGTCTCCAACTGACGGGTGACCGCGACGGTATCGCGTTCGAGAACTCCGACGACTCGACCATCGCTGACACCACCGTCAACGTCGCCGGCCAAGAGACGATTCTCGGCGACTCGAACGTCTCGACCGAGAACGTCTCCAACTCCGGCTCCTGTCCGGCACCCAACCCACAGTAGACGCTCCGATCTCCGCTCTCTCGTTTCGACACACTCGCTGAACTCTTCACCGACTACGGATGTTTTTCGTGGCGACTGTCGACGACGAGGTTATCGGCTGGACTCACTTCTACAAATAAGCAAGGCGAGTGCCTCGGGGTCAAGCCCCGAGGCAGTTCACGCCCCCGAGCTGGAAAAACTTCGCCATACTGCTGAGATAACTGTTGGTGTGCTCGAAGACGAGAAACTCCGTGAAGAGATGTTCCTTGCTACCGTAGTAGTAGTGAACCAGCGATTTGCTTCGCTCTGCCTCGGCAGCGATATCTCCGACTGTGAGGTCTGCGTATCCATGCCGGCAGAGAGCACGATAGGTCGCCTCCAAAAATCTCTGTGGTTGGGTCGCCATCCATTATTCGTTACTCGCACTTACTAACTAGTTAGTCAAAGATCTTCGGGACTGTGAGAGAGTCGATACCGTGTCTCTTGAGACGCGATAAACAGCACCCGAATCGTTCACTCGGTAGTATCTCTTCCTCTCCCAACTACCCGGTCAAAACTGTTATCTTCCTCTCGACACACTCGTTGTGTAATGGCTGACCCAACGGAACGCACCTTCTCAGAGCCGACCGAGGCGATTATGCAGGCTACCTATCGGGCGCTTCGAAACTACGGCTATGCCAATCTCACAATCAAGCGAATCGCTGAGGAGTACGGGAAATCGACTGCTGCCGTTCACTACTACTACGACACGAAGGATGACCTCCTCGTCGCGTTTCTCGATTACCTCCTTGAGCAGTTCGTGGGCTCGATACGCAGTGTTGAGACAACGGATCCCGAGCGGCGACTAGAGATTCTGCTCGACGAACTCCTCGTAACACCCGAGGAAAATCGGGACCTCCTGGTTGCGATACTGGAGATGCGGAGCCAAGCACCGTACAAGGAGACGTTTCGCGACCGGTTCCGGCAGAACGACGACTACATCCGATATATGCTTAAAGCGGTAATCAACCATGGTATCGACGAGGGTGTATTCGACGACGTCGACGCCGACCACGTGACACGTGCGTTGATGACGATCGTCGACGGAGCCCAGACTCGAGCGGTCGTGCTGGACGACACCGCACTCGCGACGGCCAGACAGACTGCGTCCGAGTACGTCGACGCGATGTTGATGCCGGAGAGCCACGACTGACGTCGTATCGCTCCTTTCATCGGGATTCGGGGAAGTGTTGATATTCTCCGAGGACGCAATTACTTCGTGACTGCAGAAGGCGAGAAATCTGTTGGTGTGAAAACAGCATCAGCCCAGCTAGTCGGTTCGACATACGATTGGGCTCATCGCGTGCACGCTGGGTAGCGATCGGGGTGAGTGCTGCACTCGAGTCAGCCGATACTCATCCGCTGACGCTGTTCTCGGATGCGATCGGGCTCGCCGCCTTTACTACGACAGGCACCATCGTTGCAACGCAAGCCGACATCCCGGTGTTCGGCGTCGTCACAATTGCGACGATCAACGCCGTCGGAGGTGGTGCCGTAGCGGATATCCTGCTGGATCGCTCTCCTTTCATTCTGTTCGACGACTTCTACAGATAAGTAAGGCGAGTGCCTCGGGGCTTTATAGTGCGTAAGGGAAGTTTTGGGGGTGGGGTGAGAGAGGATACCAATGAGCAAAGACCGTCGAAAAGAGATCGTGCGGCATCTGAGTGAGGAAGATCTCGATCGGTTGCTTTCGGAGGCGGACGATCCGAAGGTCGTCCGCCGCCTCACCTTCGTCAAGAATCTCTACGAGGGCGACACGCTCGAAGAGGCCGCCAACCGTGTCGGCAAGTCCGAATCAACCGGCAGTCGCTGGGCGCGTCGCTGGAATGAAGGTGGCCTCGGCCAACTGACGCCGAACTTCGGGGACGGACGTCCCCCGAAGCTCGGCGAAGATCAACAGCAACAACTGCTTGAACTCCTCCGCGATGGCCAGCCGTGGAAACCACAGGAGATTCAGCACCTTCTCAACGAGGAATTTGGCGTCGAGTACCATCCGGTGTATCTCAGTGAGTTCCTCAGAAACCTCGGTCTCTCCTACGCAATCCCTCGATCAAAAAGACCCTCTCGGCCGGATAACGCCGAAGACATTCTCGACGAGCGCGTCGACGACGCGCTCGACGAGCACCAAGATGAGCCTCATAACAAACGCGAGGGCGACGATGAGAAAGGCTGGGTCGGTGATGACGATGTCTGCACAGATGGTGGAACCGTTATCGGCTTTTTTGATGCGTCACATCCCCAGCCGTACGATAACTCACGTCGGATGTGGTACGTCGATGATCCGCACATCGAACGACCGCTGGTTCAGATTTTTGAACCAGCGGTCGGGTTCTACGCACTCAACGGCGAGAGCGTGGTAAGTTTCCCGGAAGATCAGACGAAAGAGCGAATCTGCGAGTGTCTCGAACGGATCCGCGAGCAGAATCCTGCGAGGCGGATTCTGCTCGTCTTAGACAATCACTTCGCGCACACGTGTGAGTACACGCGGAAACGCGCTCATCAACTGGGTATCGATTTCGTCTTTCTGCCGGTTGGATCGCCGGATCTTAATCCAATTGAGCAGGTTTGGAAGAGCCTGAAATGGGAAGCATCGCCGCTGATCGTCGAGAGCGCGGAGGATAGTTCGCAAGCTAAGTCCTGGGAGTAGGCCAATTGTAAGCGCCCGTTCCGACCCTTTTGGAGTACGAATCGATGGATTCGTAGTTGCAATACTTCTCTTACTCACTAATTCCGCGCTCTCATCGGAGACCTGTTCGCACGGCTCACCTCCAAACTCAGCTTCGCCAAGTCCTGGATTGATGAGTTCCTCGACTCTCGGTTGCAAATCTTATCTTAGGGACTATGACCCCGAGGCAGTTCACGGCTGGTCACTTCCGACTGCACAGGTACTGGGATTAACACGTGAGTAGGAGGTCAACAGTTACCGAGAGGGAGACAGGTAGTGCCCGAGTCGTACGCTGTTTGAGTCGCTCAAAATGGTTCGATCATCGTCGACTGGTTACTCGGTCGGACACCTCTCATAGCCAGTCCTCGCCCCAGGCGTCGAGCGATTCGAACACGGGACAGAGGGCATCTCCCTTCTCAGTCAGCGTGTAATAACTCGCGACCGGCGATTCGAACTCCTTTCGGTTCTCGATGAACCCTTGCTCCTCCAGGTCGTCGAGCACACGCGAGAGCGTGTAGGAGCTCGCGCCCGTCGAGCGCTTGAGTTCGTTGAAGCGCTTTTCACCGTCACGCAGGTCGTTGAGGATGATAAGCTTCCACTTCGCCCCCATCTCTTCGACAGCTCCAACGACGTTGCAGACGTCTGCATTCCGCCGTTCGACCTCGGTGTCTTCGTCAGTCTCAGTCGATGGTGGTTGGGTCGCCATTACTTGGTTACACTATTGTTGCCTGAGCTATATATGGGTTTGGAAACAAACTAGGTAATGTAATGGAACTACAACACTCGACGGTGCTCGTGACCGGCGCGACCGGCAATATGGGCCCGTACGTGACGGACCAACTCGTCAACAGTGATGCCACCGTTATCGGTACCTACGTCACCGACACAGCGAGAGATGACGTCGAAACCCGCGCTGAGCACGCCGACGCGGTGTCGTACCACCAGGTCGATCTAACCGATCAGGCAGCGGTCGAAGCGTTCGCTGAGACTGTGGCCGACGAACAGGGGTCAGTCGATCACATCGTTGCGCTGGCTGGCGGGTTCTCGATGGGTGGCGTCAGCGATACCGACGGCGATGCATTCCAAGCCGCCCTCAATCGCCACGCCACGACGGCGTTCCTGACCGTCAAGACCTTCGCGGACCACCTCACCTCGCAAAGCGGAGTCGTTCTGTTCAGCTCAGACCGCGCAATCGATCCGGTCCGAGGAACGCTCGCGTACAACGTGGGGAAGGGCGCGGTTCGCACGCTGACCGAGTTGCTCGACGTCGAACTCGATGCCCGCGTCAACGCGCTCGCCCCGTTCCTCATCGACGTTCCGGGGAACCGTGAGGCGATGCCCGATGCCGACTTCTCGGAGTGGACTGCCCCAGAGGCCATCGTCGACGAAGTGTTCCACTTACTGACAAACGAAGGCGTGAGGGGTCAGATCGTCCAGATGACCGGCGGCCAACCGGAGGTAGCGCCCTAATGGCGCTGGAGACCACGGCTGGCGGCCTCGCCTTCCTGATGGCCCACTCGTCGGTGCAGTGGTGATCGCGCTGTTCTTCCTCGGTGTGACGCCCGTCATGCACGACTTTTGGTCGGTCGACGACCCCCAACAACGGCAGGCCGAGATGACGAACTTTCTGAAGAACGCCACGCTCTTTGGCGCTGCGCTCGTACTCGTCGCGCTTAGTGGAACCGCCTGGCCGTACGCGCTCAACATCGGTCTCTAAGATGTCCACCATGACCACGTCATCAAATACAGACACGCTCCCGCAGGGGACGCATATCGGTCGAACTGCACTCTGCGTCAATGACCTTGACGAACTGACCGAGTTCTACCGAACCGTCGTTGGCCTCAGTGTGCTCGAAGAATCCGATACCTGGACGGTTCTCGGTGTTGCGGACACCCCGCTACTCGTCCTCGAAGAGGATGCAGACGCACCTACACGGCATCGGTCAGGCACCGGACTCTACCACACAGCTTTCAGAGTACCCTCACGGGCGGCGCTCGGTGACGCGCTGGCGCGGATACGAACTCACTGGCAACTCGGTGGTGCATCCGACCACTGGGTCAGCGAGGCTCTGTACCTCACTGACCCGGAAGGGAATGGGATCGAAATCTACCGCGACTTCCCACGGGACGAGTGGCCCCGCAGTGACGACGGTCGTGTTCGGATCAGCACAGAGCCGCTCGATCTCGACAGCATCGAAGCCGCTGCCGCAGGTGACGCCCAGGCACCTTCTGGAACGGATATCGGACATATACATCTCGAGGTCTCTTCGCTGGACGCGTTCAGGGACTTCTACGTGGACACCCTCGGGTTCGAGGTGCAGACGACAGTGCCTGCCGCGTCCTTCGTGTCCGCGGGTGGATATCACCATCACATCGGAGCGAATACGTGGCATCACCGAACAGCCCCTGTCAACGGACGTGGGCTGTCATGGTTTGAGATGATTGTCCCAGATCAGGATGCGCTCACTGCTGTTCAATCGCGACTGGAAAGCAGCGAGATACCAGTGACTGAGACCGATAACGGTCTCGTCATCCACGACCCTGACGGGATCAAGGTTCAAATTCAGGTCGACCCGTCTGATATGTAGTCTAATTTATATATAAGCTCGACACAAGTTCTTAGCTCGGACGAATAGCTCTCTCGAAGAATGATCGAATTCCATAAAAATACGGTGTGCCGCTACGTCACTGAGAGGTACAAGAGATGAGCGACTGAAGTGTCCAACGCGCGTGAGGAGGCTCTCGATTCCACGCAAGGGTGGCTGATTGTCGGGCTTGGCATCTGTATCCTCACGATGCACAAGGGCGAGTGTTGGGCGATCAACCCTGATGCGTACGACGCACACACAGCGAGTTTGATTGGCCTCGCGGCCGTGAGCGAACAGTTCGAGGGCGATTACTACGACGAGAACCCAGATTGGGACGCGAATCTCCCAGACCTCGACGAGTAGGAGGATACAGACGCTGATACGGAGCAGGCCTAATGTATGAACGCGGCGTAGTCGTCGTCGCAGCGGGCCCATTCGGGCATACTCCTATCGAGCGTATCTGCCGATGGCTCAGTCAATTCTCGGTTTGATCAAGATTATGTGCGTTATGTAGATTCCACTAGAACACAGGAAACAGTGGTGTGTGCTGGAGTCAAGGTTGGTGTCGTATTAACTAACATAAGCGCACCAAATATCGGATTTGTAGATTAATTCTCAATTCGGTTTTCTCAGTGCTCGTTACGGGAGATTTTCAGTGACGTTGACGAGGTCATCTTCGGTTTGCCACTGATAGAGTCGACCCTCCTGGTCGAACAACTCAAAAACGCCGTCCTGCATCCAACCGAACGGGTGTTCCTCGCTCTCATATTGCCGCTTGAGGACGTGACTCTTCGAGAAGTATTCAGTCGTGCCGACGAGCAATCCCTGTTCGACGAGGAAATCACTCGGGTCCTTTTCAGTGACACCGACAAGGTATGTCACGAGGTCAGCAATGAGACAGAATTTCTGAATGCTGTTGTCCCACTCGCCTCGGATATCGACCATGCGGAACGCGTAGCCATCGGGACGGCGGTTGAGCCGGTCAACTACGAGATTCAGCCGACGAATTGGTTCTCGGTCGTAGTTTCCGAGTACGAAATACGAGCGCTCGTTCTCGTAGGCTGGTGTGAGCTCGCTGAGTGCGTGGAGAATCTCCTCGTTATCCGTGAGTGAGATCTCCTCTTGGTCGAGTTGTGTCTTCGCACTCGTGAGAATATCGTCGGGGACCGATGCCTCTTCGTCGCTCATATGTTCACTGTTTCACCGGTGTGAGAGATGATTTACTAAGTAATTCACCGAGTTAACAGTGACTGATATACCCTAGAGTAATTTACTCAAGGGTAAACTACTCCGTGGAGCATCGCGTAGGTGTGCACATGAGCACCGATTTGGGAACCTCGACGGAGGCGAATAATCGCGAGTTGGTTCATTTCGTGACCCAACAGACGCGATTCGCGCTCGTCAACAACATCCTCCAGCATCCCAAGCAACTCCCGTCGATGTACGAACTGGAGGTACTCAACCCGGGTGTCAGCGATGCCACTGTCTACAAGCATATCCAGAAGCTAATCGACGCTGGCATTGTCAAAGAGGTTTCACTCTCGGACGGTGAACGTCGTCAGGGCTACCCATGGAAGTTCTACGGACTTACCGACGACGGCCGCGCGTTTCTCGAGAAACACAACCTCCTCGCCGCAGAAGAGACGCTTCAGCGCATCTATGAGACGATCTCGGATAAATCTGAGAAGATGGTCAAATACGAAAACGCTCCTCGACCGTCCGTTGAATGACAGACGAGGCAGTTCACTCCGAGGGTGAGTGTCCAGTGTTTTGTCGGACACCACTGTTTCCAGTGCTTACACTGATCTCAGTGGTTGAAGAGAAGAATCCGTCGCGAAGCGCCGTGAGTAGGCCGATGGTCTCGTTTCGGTGGCTACCAGACATAGAGAGTGTCGTTTCCAGTGCTTTTTCACTCAAACGTACGACAAGCAGCTATCAACTAATAGGGCTTGTCCAGACGGCCTTGGACTGAGCGATGGACACCAACTGCTGCAATTGTCTCATCCAGTGCTTCTAACACCGCATTCAGATCCTCACTCAACGCGATTGTCTTGTACTGGCCGCCAGTCGATCCTTCGTTCATCTTCTTGATCGAAATGAGCCCGAGCATGTCGAGTTCGTCAAGATGATCATGCATCCAGCGACTCATCAGTGAGCCAGTCTCCGCTTTCTCGCAGAAACTTTCGTAGCGTCGGTACTGGTCCCGTGACCGAACGGGAGACGTCCCCGACGACTCAAAGCAACATGGTGTGGGGTACGTTCTCGATGTTCCACAATCTTCACCCGTCCCGAGGATTCGAATGAGCCATCGAGGGGCCGACGCTTCGGGCTCACTCGTCGTCAGCTGGACCGTGGTACTTCGATTTGATACTGTCTCCGTCCGGCAACTACCAGTACTCGTAGTCGTAACTGTTGATCGTCTTCAGGTAGATTTGTCAGATGATTTGTTCACGATGAAGAGACGTCACGGCGACCAGATACCGCTCGTCGCGGCTCGCCGCGACGTACTGCGGGTGATCCGCGGTCATCCTAAAATCGTCTTTGAGCCGGACTTAGCGCCAGTAATGCAGGTATCCGAAAATATCTCCCATCGCTTGGGAGATGTCTGAACTGACGGCCTCCAAGCATATAGCGAATGGAGTTCAACCATCGAATCATTGTGCATGATGAACGGTACGTTTTCATCGACAGTGTCCACATTAACTAGGTTTAAATAAAAGCGAATAGCGATATGCTTCAATCGGTCAGCTAGATGTTGTTTCTGGAATAGTTCGGTGCTGCGTCGCCTGTTCGAATGCATACCCAAACTTCAATATTGAGGACTCATCGTAGGGTTTGCCAAGGAATTCTATCCCTACAGGGAGGCCATATTCAGTGAATCCGGCAGGAATAGATACTGCAGTACAAAGCGACTGTGATGCAATAATCGTATTTGTTGCAAATGTCATTGTTTCGTATTTCCCATCCCTGATTTCGTCTTCGGAGGGGGGCGGGACTTGGACATCCGGAAATACAATCGCATCAAGGTTATTGTTAGCAAAGACACTCAGAATCTCCTCTTGGAATGCGTGTTGAGCATTACGACGTTTCCAGTATTCAAGGTGATCAGTCAGGTCACTCGGGGCATCTTCTGCGAACGCAATAAACAAATCCAATAGTTCATGATATTGGCCATTTTTATAGAGTTCCTCTACCGATGAAACGGGAGTATCGCGTTCATTGAGGAACTCGTTAAGATCGCTCTTTGATTGGAGCACATAAAGCATGGTCTCGTTGAGATAGTCATTTAGATCAGGAATCTCAACTGGATCTACAAGCGTGGCACCAAGGTTGGAAATCGTTGTCAATGCCAGTTCAACGACGTCATTAACCTGTTCTGCAGCATCATTCTCCCCAAATCCGTCTCGAAGCACACCAATTCGTGCGCCTTGTAATCCATCTTCATTTAACGAATTCGTATACGATCCGCGGACAGCGGCTAGTTCAGATTTCCCAGAGAGATCATCGCGGTTATCATAGCCGACAAGTACATCCAATAATTTCGCCGTATCACGAACAGTTCGAGTCATAGGTCCGGCCGTGTCCTGTTGAGAGACCAACGGACTTACCCCAGATCTACTAATTAATCCTGGCGTTACGCGAAATCCAACGAGGTTATCGAATGAGGAGGGAACACGAATAGATCCTCCACAGTCAGATCCGATCCCAACAGCGCCGAGATTTGCCGCAACGGCTGCTCCTGTACCACTACTTGAACCACCCGGGTCGTGATTCAGATTATATGGATTTTTAGTTCGGCCTGCAATCGAGGAGAATCCGAACCATGATGTGGCCCAATCCGGCATATTCGTTTTTGCCAGAATAATGGCACCTGCTTCGCGTAATCGCTGTGTGACTTCCGACTCGGATTCTGGGTAATAGCCCTCGAACGCTTCCGAACCATACGTTGTCGGCATATCCGTCGTTTCAAGATGATCTTTCACAACGACAGGAATACCGTGGAGTGGTCCGACAAACCCGCCGGATTCAGAAAGAGTTTGATCGAGTTCTGCCGCACGATCGCTTGCATTATCGTTAATTGTTCGGATCGAATTTAGTTTGGGGCCGCTGCGGTCATAGACTTCGATCCGTTCGAGATACTCATCAACAAGTTCCTCACTGGTGAGATCGCCAGATTCGAAAGCTCGGTGAATTTCATTGATGGTTGTCTCTTCGATACCAAATACCATACATAGTGATATAATAGCATAGTCAAAACAATACCGGTCAATATGACATAACTTACTGCTCATTATGATCAACATTATCTGCGTTCAATTAGATCCGTGAGTGCGATTCCTCGGTATAGAGGCCCACGCAATGGAACCAGAACGGCCGAATTCTGGCGTTGACATGGTCACTGAAAATCACCCCCTGTGTTAACCAAACACCGATAGTCTGGATTCTTTTGTTAACTGCTCTCAGTACGCGGGGGCGGTGAATCGAGTGTTTGCAATTGGGTGTCTCCTTTGGGACACCCCTCGACTTTGGATGACGCAACTGATAGTCTACAGGAGTCAGAGACACTCCTGGCCGTGCGTCGGCCACGACACCTCCGTCCCAGTCGGACGAATCTGTATCGAATATCACACACACACATATTAGCACCCGCATATCCTCCCATCTATACTAGTTGGGTCTTGAGTGGAACAGCGGACGATTTTTGCCGGACAACCGGTGGACGTAACGGCGTTCCACCCAAATTCGAAATGGATGGCACAGCTGCTATGTAAGCGAAATGGGTGGAACATCCCTTGAGTGTGCTTTCGATGTCACCCATACTCCCCGAACTGGATCTGCGGACAGAGTGTGGGTCTGTTGTCAACACCTGAGCGACTTGACTGCCATACGGTGATGGCTGCTGCTTAAGTACCTCACCCGGTTGGTCAGAATCTCACTATCAGAATACAGAGAACCCTTCCGTCGGCGACAGCTCCTACTCCCCGCTTTGCGCCCACTCGGCGCACCAAATATCCACTCACCAGTTTCACTCCAACTTCCAACGGCCTACCTCCCCTTTCTCTTACTAGTTAGTTTTCACCGTCACAGGTGCGATGAACCGCGGCCAGACGCGCTGTGCTAACCGTGTACGGAATATGTTGCTGTCACTCGAAGATAACTGGCCGAGAGCATCCTTATAGAGTCAGGTAACAAACCAGATATCGTTGACCACAACCTCGGCGGAAACGATTGTCAAGTCAAACACTGTCCTCGTCGTAATCGAGATGTCGAACGTGATTCGACATCGATTCGGAATCTTGCTTTGGGACCAATATGTATTCATAGTCGTAGTCTGAATTGTCACACCACAGCATGGCCACAGAACAGATTACGCCTGCAGAGCTTCCACAGCCACGGTACGAATACGGGGCAGACGACCACGTGTTTGTCGAACTCGCAGAGGAGATGAGTTTCACTGCGAACTTCAAGGCGATGGCGATCACCCAGCGCGTCGCCGAACGAGACATCGACGGTGTCATCGAGAACTGCCCGGCGAACGCATCTTATATGCTCCGCATCGACCCCGACATCGTCCATCCGGACGACCTGATCGCAGAACTCAAAGAGATCGAAGCCTCGATCGACATCGAGAACTACGAGTGGCAGACGTGTATCATTGACGTCCCAGTGCTGTTCGAGGATCCGTGGACGCACGAGACGCTCATGGAGTTCCGTGAACGTCACCAGGACCCCGATGGGACGGACCTCGAGTACTCCGCGGAGCTCAACGGGTTCGATTCCGTCGAGGCGTTCATCGACGCATTCGTGGGCGCGCCGCATATGGTGACGATGGTCGGGTTCGTTCCGGGACTACCCTGGTGTTTCCAGATGGTCCCGCGAGAACGGCAACTCGAAGTCCCAAAGTATGTCGAACCTCGAACCGACACGCCCAGTCGTGCGGTGGGCTTCGGCGGCGCGTTCTCCGTCATCTATCCCGTCCAAGGTGCTGGCGGTTACCAACTGTACGGGCGGACGCCGCTCGAAGTGCTCGATACCGAACAGCGGCTTCCGGACTTCCAGGAGTCGATGGTGTTCCCGAACCCCGGAGATATTCTGAACTACAGACAGATCGACCGCGAGGAGTACGATGCGATCCGTGAGGAAGTGGAGGCGGGAACGTACGAATACACCCACGAAACGGTCGAGTTCTCGACGGACGCGTTCTTCGAAGCGCCCGCCGAGTACAACGAACGGCTCATGGAGGCGATCGCATGATCGAGATCTCAGAGGGCGGCATCGAGAGTACGGTACAGGACCTCGGTCGCTTCGGCAATTACCACATCGGCATGCCTCCGTCGGGCGCGATGGATCAGTACGCCCACACGATCGGAAATTATCTCGTCGGGAACGAGCCCGACGCGTCGACAATCGAGATGACCTATCAGGGGATCACGGCGACGTTCCACGAGGACGCTGTCGTCGCGGTCACCGGCGCCGACATGTCTCCGACGCTCGACGGCGAACCGATCGCTGCATGGACGACCCACGCTGTCGAGGCGGGCGACGAACTCGAGTTCTCGTTCGCGACGGAGGGTGCGCGGGCCTATCTCGCCGTGGCTGGCGGAATCGACGTCCCGGAGGTGATGGGAAGTCGGTCGACATACACGCTGGTCGGCATTGGCGGCCACGAGGGGCGCGGGCTGGAAGCGGGCGACGAACTTACGGTCGGCGAGCCAGCTGGCGGAGCGGATGAACTCGTGGGGACACAAGTCGACAATGAGTACATTCCCGATTACGGCGACGAAGATACCGTTCGCGTCGTGCTCGGTCTCACGAGCTACCGGCTGACCGACGAGAGCAAACAGCGACTCTGTGACGTCGAATGGACGGTCTCGACGGAGGCCGACCGGACCGGCTACCGCCTCAAGGGGCCGGAGCTAGAGTTCAAAGAGCGAGAACAGCCGTTCGGGGCCGGGACCGACCCGTCGAACGTCGTCGACCTCGGCTACCCGGTAGGCTCGATTCAGGTGCCACACAACCCCATCGTCCTCATGCAGGATGCGGTCACGGGCGGCGGATACGCGACCGTCGGTACGGTCATCAGCGTCGACCGTGGCCTGCTCTCGCAGCGGCAGACGCACAAGTCGGTCTACTTCGAGGAGGTCGACGTCGAGGCGGCGATCGCTGCCCGCAGGGAACAGAGAGACCGGCTCGAAGCGGTCCGATCACAGATCGAGAAGAAAAACGAAAGTTAACAGATCTCCTGAAAGACAGACACGAATCGAACCAAAGAATATAATTGAAATACAGTTCACCACAACTACACACCACATGTCCGACAAAACGACAATCAGATCACCGATGCCAGGCGTCTTCTACCGGCGGCCCGACCCGGACGAACCAACGTTCGTCGAGCCGGGAGACCACGTCGAAGCGGGCGACACGATCGGCCTCGTCGAGGTCATGAAGAGCTTCCACGAGATCACGGTCGAGAGCGAAGGAACGATCGGTGAGTTTCTCGTCGAAAACGAAACCGAGGTCGAAGCCAACCAGGAGCTCGTCACAATCGAGTGACGAGTGAGAGAAGACGTCCGTTCGGATCCGAGCGTCAAGTCACACAGCGAGTGTCCGGAGAGTAG
The DNA here is from genome assembly GCF_900110465.1 of Halogranum amylolyticum. Lineage (GTDB taxonomy): Archaea > Halobacteriota > Halobacteria > Halobacteriales > Haloferacaceae > Halogranum > Halogranum amylolyticum. Next base: position 95,405 of record NZ_FODV01000013.1, on the reverse strand, counting down.
CGGTGTCCGAGTACGTTTTATTGCCTGCACGTCAACAGGAGTCAGACCAGAATGACCCGAGACGGCCACACCGATGCGTTCGAAGCGACGACAGCGGAGGAGATTCGAACTCTCTTCGACGAACAGGACTACGTCGCCGCCGCCGACATCGTGACGACCGTCCTGTTGGCGATTCGACTCGGTAAACCGCTCTTGGTCGAGGGAGAGCCGGGTGCCGGAAAAACCGAACTGGCGAAGGTTCTGGCCGAGGGGTTCGACTCCGAGCTGATACGGTTACAGTGTTACGAAGGTCTCACCGCCGAGAGCACCCTCTACGAGTGGAACTACACGAAACAACTACTAGCCGTGCAGGCCGGTGAGAGCGGCGTCACGACGGACGAGTCGGTGTTCACCGAGGACTACCTCCTCGAACGACCGCTCCTGCGCGCACTGAGGAGTGGCGACACGACGCCACCGATCCTCCTCATCGACGAGATCGACCGGGCCGACGAGGAGTTCGAGGCCGTACTCCTCGAGCTACTCAGCGACTTCCAGATCTCGATTCCCGAACTGGGAACCGTCCGTGCCGACACGCCCCCGCTCGTAGTAGTCACCTCGAACCGGACGCGGTCGCTGAGCGACGCACTGAAGCGCCGGTGTCTCTATCTCCACGTCGAGCCGCCGTCCATCGAAAAAGAGCGCGCTATTCTGGCACGGAAGGTCCCCGAACTCGACGCCGTCGTCGCGGCCGAACTCTGTGCGATGACGAACAGTCTCCGTGACGAGCCGCTTCTCAAGCGACCGGGCGCCGCAGAGACGATCGACTGGGCTCGCGCCATCGTGGCGCTCGGTCACGACGGGACGCCGCTGACGTCCGCGGACGTCGAACACACGCTCGGCTGTCTACTGAAAGAGGCCGAAGACGTCGAGCGCGTCGACGAGCGGTTGATCGGTGAACTTCTGGAGGCGGCACACGAAGCCCGAAGCGACGTCGCCAGCGTGCCCGCGTCGGAGACGGACGAAGATGACTGACGGCCCACCCGACGAGGAGGCGGTCGGTTCCGAATCGCCGGCGTCCGACGTCGAACGACGAGACGCTACGGAGGTGTCTCCCGATGTCGCGAGCGAACTCGTTCGGTTCACTCGCGCGCTGCGGGAAGTGGGGGCGGAAGTTCCCGTAATCACTAGCATCACCGCGGCGGAGGCGCTCGTCGAACTCGAGTTGACGCCGGAGCGGACGCGAGCGGCACTCCAAGCGGTCTTGCTCACACGGCAGGAGGACGCCCAGCGTTTCGAACGGCTCTTCGAGACGTTCTGGCGTCGGCTCACGAGCGACTCGGACGAACCGTATATAGACACCGCCGACGATGCGGAGACGACACAGCTCGAGGTCCGTCCCCTCCGTGGTTCAGACGCGAGCACCGCCGAGACCAGCGAGGCAGGTCCAGACGATACGGAACGGGCCGCGGAACCGGCCGTCACACGCGCTCTCGGCGACGCCCTCGACCCCGCGAGTGACGCCACATCCGTCTCCGCCGCCACCTACAGTCGGACCGGTGCGCGCTCGCCGCTGGCAGCCGAGTTCGGACGCGACGCGGAGTCAGAGCGGCTGAAGTCGGCAGTTCAACAGCTCACACGGGTGATCGCGACGGTGACCGGTCGTCGCTGGCGGCGTGACGGGACGGCACGACCGGATCTGCGCCGCGCGTTGCGGAAGAGTCTCACCACCGGGGGGATGGTCGCCGACCTCCCACGACGGGAGCGGCGGACAGACCGTGTCCGGGCCACGTTTCTCGTCGATGTCAGTCAGTCGGTACTGGACACGATCGATCGCGGCTTCCTGCTTCGGTTCCTCTCGGAGACGACCGCTCGGTGGCGCGACACGCGGGTGTTCTTCTTCGACGACAACGTGCGAGACGTGACCGCTCAGTTCGCTGTATCCGACCCGGGAGCCGTGTTGGCGGCGCTCGAACGCGCAGAGACGGAGTGGGGAGGCGGCACCCGTATCGGACACGCGATCGAGACGCTCCGCGAGATGTATCCCCCCGTGGTCGACCGTGAGACGGTCGTCTTCGTGATCAGCGACGGGCTGGAGGTGGGCGAACTCGACCGCCTCGAACGGGGTATCACGTGGCTCTCTCGGTGTGCCGCAGCGACGCTCTGGTTGAACCCGCTGGCGTCTGCCCCGGAGTACGAGCCCACGTGTCGCGGCATGACCGTCTCGTACCCGTACGTCGACGGTTTGTTCTCGTTCTCGTCTGTGGACGACGTCGAAGAGATGACACGACAGCTCCGCGTACGCGGTCTCGGCGGCAACGTCGGCTTCGAGTACGACCGGCGTCGACATCGCCGATCGGAACGTTCAGAGCGGTGATGACCCCGACGTCCTCCCGACGCGCAACGAATATAATCTTACATTCGGAGCGCGTCATTAGTTCACGTTTAGCATAGTTTTTTAGTGTTGTACTCGGTCCGAGAAGGTATGGTGAGCAGAGTACATAATGAACTTTGATGGCGATTTCGAGATCGACGACGTGACGGTCGAGGAGGTCTGGCTCGCGCTGTCGGATCCGTACATGATCAAGACGGCTCTTCCGGGCTGTGAGTTCCTCGTACGAGTCGACGAGGAGGACGTCGACTTCGAACAGCTGCGGACGGAGATGACCGACCGAGCTGCCGACCCGCCGATTCTTCCCGAAGCGACGCCCGAGGACGTCGCCGAGCGAGCGTTCGAAGAGGGCGGCCGATACGCGACGCTGCTCGAACTCAGCGTCGGAAGCGTCAAACCGAGTTTCGAGTCCGTGGTGGTAATCACGGAACGAGAGTTCCCGCGGATGCGCACCTCGGGTGAGGGATCGGCCGCCAGCAGTTCGTTCGAGCTGTCGGCGGGGATGGAGTTGGCAGAGACGGACACGGGCGTCGTCGTTGAGTGGGCGGCCGAAGCCGACGTGTTCGGCCGTATCGCCCAACTCGGTGGCCGGGTCATCAACCCGGTCGCGAACCGGGTCGTTCACCAGTTCTTCGACGACGTCGCCGACCGGTTGAACGAGGTCGGCGACGCCGAGGCGACGGACGACCGAGAGAACCTCCGTGACCGCGTGCGGAGACTGCTGTGAACCACGAACGGACGGAGCGAGGACGGTCAAACATGACACAGGAATATCACGACATCACACTCACAGTGAACGGGACGGAGCGGGAACTGAGCGTACGACCACAGACGCTGTTGGTACACGCGCTTCGCGAGGACCTCGGGTACACGGGTCCAAAAGTCGGCTGCGAGAGCAGCCTCTGCGGTGCGTGTACCGTGCACGTCGACGGCGACCCGGTCAAGTCCTGTACGTTGCTCGCGGTCCGCACCGACGGAGCCGAGATCACGACGGTGGAGGGACTCGCCGACGACGGTGAACTCCACCCGTTGCAGCAGTCGTTTCAGGAGGAACACGGTCTCCAGTGCGGTTACTGTACGCCAGGGATGCTCATGACGGCGAGCGCACTTCTGGAGGCGGAACCGGACCCGTCGCGGGAGGAGATTCGCGCGTCGCTCGAGGGGAATCTCTGTCGCTGTACCGGCTATCAGAACATCGTGAACGCGGTCGAGTCGGCCGCCGAGAAACTGTCCGCCCAGGAGGCGAGCGAGTGAGATGACGACGTCGCCCGACGCGGCCGATCAGGTGTTCGGATCGTCCGTCGAACGGCGGGAGGATCCGTCGCTTCTCACCGGCAAGGCGGAGTTCACAGACGACAAACTCCCAGACGCTGCGCACGTCGCGATTCTGCGGAGTCAGTTTGCACACGCTCGAATAGAGAGCGTCGACACGTCGACGGCGGCAGAGCGAGACGGCGTCATCGCGGTCTTCACCGGCGAGGACATCGAAGCCAGCGGTATTCCAAACAGTATCCCGACGGCGTGGATGCTGCCGGGTCTCGTCACGCCGCAGTATCGACTCATGGCGACGGATAAGGTCCGTCACTCGGGGGACGCGATCGCCGCGGTCGTCGCGGAGGACCGGTACGTCGCCCACGACGCGCTCGACGACGTCGACGTGAGCTACGAGCGACTGGACGCCGCGACCACGCCCACGGAGGCGGTCGGAGCGGAGCCGCCGGTCCACGAGGAGGCCGAAGACAACGTCGCCTTCGACTTCGAACTCGGCGACGCCGACGCCGTCGACGAGGCGTTCGCCGCAGCAGACCACGTGTCGACCGTCGAACTCGAACAGCCGCGGATCCTCCCCACCCCAGTCGAACCGCGCGCCGCGGCGGCCAGCTACGACCCAGGGACCGACGAGCTGACCGTCTGGATGACGTCGCAGAACCCGCATCTACACCGGATGCTCATGTCGACGGCAACGCTCGGACATCCGGAACACAAGCTCACAGTTATCGCCCCCGAAGTCGGTGGTGGCTTCGGCAAGAAGATCTACCATTACCCCGACGAGGCCATCACGGCGTGGTGTGCGAAGCGACTCGAACGCGACGTCAAGTGGCAGGCGACTCGGAGCGAAGACTACGTCACCGGGAGTCACGGGCGCGACCATATCACTGAGGCGGAACTCGCGGTCGACGACGACGGCACCGTCCGTGCGATGCGCGTCGAGACTCACGCCGGACTCGGTGCACACCTGCTGCAGTTCGCGACGGCGACGCCGTCGTATCTCTACGCCACCATCCTCTCGAGCGAGTACGACATCCCCGCCATCCATTGCCGCGTCGTCGGCGTCTTCACCAACACGGCACCGGTCGACGCGTACCGAGGCGCTGGGCGCGCCGAGGGCATCTACGTGACCGAGCGACTGTTCGACGTGGCTGCCCGCGGGTTGGGGCTGGACCCGACTGAGTTGCGACGGACGAACCTCGTCGCCCCCGACGAGTTCCCGTTCGAGACGAGCGTCGGGTTGGTGTACGACAGCGGCGAGTACGAGCGAGCGATGGACCGCGCGCTCGAGATCGTCGACTACGACGACCTCCGCGAGCGACAGGCCGCGCTCCGCGAGGAGGGTCGGTACCTCGGAATCGGGGTGGCGAACTTCGTGGAGTCGGCCGGACTCTCCCCGTCGAAGGCTGCCGGGGAACTCGGCGCACAGGCCGGCGGCTGGGAGGTCGGCGTCGTCCGGTTCCACCCGTCGGGGAAGATCGTCGTCGCCTGTGGGACGGCCGATCAGGGGCAGGGACACCGGACGACACTCGCACAGATCGCCGCCGATGAACTCGGCGTCCCGATCGCGGACGTCGAAGTCGTCGAGGGCAACACCGACGAGGTCCCACAGGGGATGGGGACGTACGGGAGTCGGAGCGCCCCGGTCGGCGGGGGTGCGGTGTCGACGAGCGCCCGCAAAGTCGTCGAGAAGGCCCGAAAGATCGCCGCCCACCAGTTGGAGGCCGACGCGGATGACGTCGAGTTCGAGGACGGCGAGTTCCGCGTGAAGGGCGCAGCGCAGCGTTCGATGGGTATCGCGGACGTGGCGATGCAGGCGTACCTCGGTCACGACATTCCAGACGAGATGGAACCCGGGCTGGAGGCAACTTCCTACTACGACCCGGAGAACTTCACCTTCCCGTTCGGGACGCACGTCGCGGTCGTCGAAGTCGAACCGACGACCGGTGACGTCGAGATCCAGCGGTACGTCGCCGTCGACGACTGCGGCGAGCAGATCAACCCGATGATCGTCGAAGGGCAGATCCACGGCGGTATCGCGCAGGGGATCGGCGCCGCGCTCTTCGAGGCGGCGCAGTACGACGGGAGCGGCAACCTCGTGACCGGGTCGATGAATGACTACGCCCTGCCACGCGCGAGCGATCTACCGGAGTACGAGACGGACAGCACGGTGACGCCGAGCCCGCATAACCCGCTCGGGGTGAAAGGTGTGGGCGAGTCGGCGACGATCGGCGCGACGCCGGCTGTCGTCAACGCCGTCGTGGACGCGCTCGAACCGTTCGGCGTGGACCACCTCGACATGCCGCTCACGAACGAGACGATCTGGGCTGCGGTCGAGTCGGCGGGGGGGTCGTAGATGTACCCCTCGTCCTTCGAGTACCACGCACCTACGGACGTCCAGGAGGCCGTCGACCTGCTCGTAGAACACGGCGATCGAGACGTCGAACTGATCGCGGGAGGGCACAGTCTCCTCCCGACGATGAAGTCTGGACTCTCGAAACCCGAGGTGGTCGTCGACATCGCCGACATCGACCAGTTACACGGCGTCGACCACGGCGAGGAGTCGAGTCGGGTCGGTGCGATGACCACCTACGCGACCGTCGCGGCCGACGAGACGCTCGCCCGGTCGACGGTCATTTCGGAGGCCGCCGCCGAGATCGGCGACGTCCAAGTCCGCAACGTGGGAACGGTCGGCGGCAACGTCGCACACGCTGACCCGGCCGCAGATCTACCGGCGGCGGTGTTAGTCTCCGATGCGACCGTCCGACTGCAGGGGCCCAGCGGAGACCGAAGCGTCCCCGCCGCGGAGTTCTTCCAGGCGATGTTCACTACGGACATCCGTGAGGACGAACTCCTCACTGGTATCGACCTCTCACATCTCGGAGAGAACGACGCGGGAGCGTACGTCAAGAAACCCAGTCCATCGTCGGGATACGCACTGGTCGGTGTCGCGGTGGTGCTCGAGACCGACGGCGAGACGATCATGGACGCTCGGATCGGGGCGAACGGTGCGTTCGACCACGCGATGCGGCTGAAACCGGTCGAAGAGACGTTGACCGGGGAAGCCCTCGATGGTGGTATCGCCCATCGAGCGGCCGGGCACGCGACCGACGACGTCGAACCGTATCTGTTGATGGAAGACGACACCGCCTCGAGCGACTTTCGAGCGCATCTACTCGAGGTGTACACGGAGCGAGCCATCGACACGGCGATAGAGCGAGTCGGGTCCATGACGGACACCGAAGCCGACTGACCCTCCTCCTCGTTCGTCGTCTCGGTCGTCCACGGTCGAACATCCCTCCGGACAGCGCACCGTCTCGACGCCGGTCCGAGTCACACCGCTCGTGGGCGGTACGTGAGTGGTCGTGGAAAGATATATGCGAAGATGTGACAGACTAACTCGTATGCCGTCGATCGATATCAACTGCGATATGGGTGAGAGTTTCGGGAACTGGGAGATGGGAAATGACGACGCCGTCATGCCTTACATCACCTCCGCGAACGTCGCAGGCGGCTTTCACGGGGGTGACCCCCACGTGATGCGAGAGACCGTCGAACTGGCCGCAGAGCACGGGGTCGGTGTCGGCGTCCACCCGGGACTGCCGGACAAGATGGGGTTCGGGCGACGGAAGATGGACGCCACCCCCGAAGAGGTGAGAGATTACGTCGTGTACCAACTCGGTGCGCTTCGAGCGTTCGCCCAACGACACGGGACGACGGTACAACACGTCAAACCCCACGGGGCGATGTACTCGATGCTCTCGGAGAGTCCCGAACACGCCCGCGCCGTGATGGAGGGGATGCTCGAGGTGGACGACGACCTCATCTACCTCGCGACCGACATGAATATCTACGAGGTGGCACAGGAGATCGACGGGCTCCAAGCCGTCTACGAGGGGTACGTCGACTTAGACTACCGAGCAGACCGGTCGCTGATCGTCGAGAAACAGCTCGAGGATCGCGACCCCGAACTCGTCGCCGACCGATTCGTCTCCATCGCCACCGAGGGCGTCGTTGAAGCGGCCACCGGCGAAGAGATCTCGATCCCTGCAGACAGCATCTGCATCCACGGCGACAATCCGAACGCGGTCGAGATTCTCGAGGCGATCCACGACCGTCTCGACGACTACGACATCCGCCTGGCGTCGCTGTCCGAGGTCGCCTGATTTCGCATCACTTCCAAGTCACAGTTCGCAGTGACAGAGGTGAGTCGAGAGCGACTCCACGATCTCACTCGTCGGCGAGCTCTCGCTCGACGTACTTCGTGGTGTGTTCGTTGGCCAAAAAGCCCTCGTCCTCCAGCAGCGTTCGATGGAACGGGATCGTCGTCGGCACGCCTTCGACCGTCATCTCGTCGAGGGCACGCTTGCCGCGAGCGATGGCCTCCGCCCGATCTTCACCGGTGACGATCAGTTTCGCGAACAGCGAGTCGTAGAAGGGAGCGATCGCGTCACCCTCGTCGACACCGTCGTCGACGCGGACGCCGATCCCGCGCGGCGGTTTGTACGTCGAGAGCGTCCCCGGTAGCGGAGTGAAATCGTTGTCCGGGTCCTCGGCGTTGATGCGGAACTCGATGGCGGTGTCGCGAGTCTCGATTTCGTCCTGAGAGAACGAGAGCTCCTCGCCAGCGGCGACTCGGAGCTGCCACTTCACGAGGTCGATTCCGGTACGCTCTTCGGTGATCGTATGTTCGACCTGGATCCGGGCGTTGACCTCGATGAAGTAGAACTCGCCGTCTTCGTAGAGGAACTCGACTGTCCCGGCGTTGACGTAGTCTGCCGACGCGGCGCCGCGACAAGCGGCTTCACAGAGTTCGGCGCGGGTGTCGTCATCCAAGACGGGCGACGGCGACTCCTCGAGGAGTTTCTGTTGACGGCGCTGGATGCTGCAGTCGCGTTCACCGAAGTGTCTGACGTTTCCGTGTTTGTCACCGATGACCTGAACTTCGATGTGTCGCGGGTTCTCCAGAAACCGTTCGAGGTACACGTTCGGGTTGTCGAAGTACGCCTTACCCTCGCGTACTGCTTCTTGGAGTTTCGACTCGATCTGATCGGGGTCGTGGACGACCTTGAGGCCGCGACCGCCGCCACCGCCGTCGGCTTTGATCGCGACCGGGTAGCCGTGTTCCTCTCCGAACGCTTTGACCGCCGCCGATTCCGTGACTGGCTCGGTCGTCCCAGGGACAATTGGCACGTCCGCCGCAGCCATGATCTTCCGGGCCTCGGTTTTTTCACCGAAGTTCGCCATGACGTCGCTCGGCGGTCCGATCCACTCGAAGTCGCTGTTCTCGACGGCTGCCGCGAAGGACTCGTTCTCGGCGAGGAACCCGTATCCTGGGTGAACTGCGTCGGCGTCGGTCGCTTGAGCAGCGTTGAGGAGTGCCTCCTGATTTAGGTAGCTCGCACTCGCCTTCGAACTGCCGATGTGGTGGGACTCGTCGGCGATACGCACGTGTTTCGCATCCTCGTCTGCGTCGCTGTAGACTGCAACGGTGTCGATCCCCATCTCCTTGCACGCCTGCATGACCCGAACGGCAATCTCGTCGCGATTCGCGACGAGTACCTTTTCAAACATCGTACAACTGTGTGTGAACGATTAGTGGATAAACCTACCCTTTCGATAATTATTGAACTGCGTCTTATTCAGGCGGATCGGCGAAACAGAACCGACAGTTCCCATCGAGTCGACTGCACCGTCGGGTGACACGACATGTTCTAACCGATCGATCGAGTTCAGACCGTCGCATCGAGGGCGGTGTCGATCTGTTCAACAGCGTGCTCGACTTGCTCTTGAGAGATTGACAGCGGCGGCTGGAAGCGCAGAACGTTGTTATAGTAGCCACCGACGCCGATGACGACGTTCGAGTCGGCTCGGAGATGCGCGCTCACGGCGCGAGCGAGTTCGCTATCGGGACGTGGAGCGACGTGCTGTGGTCCCGTCGTCCCTGGTTCCACGAGTTCGATGCCCCACATCAGCCCAAGTCCGCGTACCTCACCGACGACCTCGTGCTCGTCTTCGAGTGCTTTCAGCTCGGTCTCTAACCATACGCCTCGTTCGTGAGCGTCGTCGACGACCCCGCCTCGGAGTTCGTCTATCGTCGCGAGAGCGGCGGCACAGGAGACAGGGTTGCCGCCGAACGTCGAGAAGTGATCGCCGGGGTCGAAGGTGTTCGCGACCTCTTCGGAGGCGGTAACAGCCCCGAGTGGGAGGCCGTTCGCGATCCCTTTCGCCTGCGTGAGGATGTCGGGTTCGAGATCGAACTGCTCACTGGCGAACATCCGGCCGGTCCGCCCGTAACCCGTCTGTACCTCGTCGACGACGAGCAGCGCGTCGTGTTCGTGTGTGATCGCACTGACCCGCTGCAACCACTCGGCGCTCGGGACGACGATACCCGCCTCGCCCATGACGGGTTCGAGAACGACGGCCGCTAGGTCGTCGCTCGTATGGGTTCCGATCGTCCGCTCGAGCTGCTCCGCACAGGCAGCGTCGCATCGCTCGCTGTCACAGCGTGGACACCGGTAGGCGTACGGTGGTGGTGCGTGCGCAACGTCGTTGATCGTCGGCGCCATGCCGCTCTTGTAGGCCTTGTTGCCCGTAAGCGCCAGACTCCCGAGCGTCCGCCCGTGAAAGCCCATCTCTAGTGCGACCACCTCTTTCGATCCGGTGTACTTACGAGCGAGCTTGATCGCCCCTTCGACGGCCTCCGTCCCGGAGTTACAGAAGAACGTCTTCTGTAGGTCTCCGGGCGCTACGTCGGCGATCTCTCTGGCGAGATCTGCTACCGGCTGGTTCGGGTGCACGTATGAACAGCCGTGTGTGAACTCGTCGAGCTGCGACTTCGCTGCTTCGACGACGGCCGTGTTTCCGTGGCCGACGTTCGTCACGGAGATCCCCGAGAAGAGATCGAGATACTCGTTCCCCTCGAAGTCTTCGAGGAGACAGCCGGAAGCACGCTTGATCGGGACGTGGAGCGATTTCCAGACAGGCATCACGTACTCGTCGTACTGATCGATCGTGCTCGCATTCGACTGCTCCTCATCGGATTGATGACCGGACATAATCACTTATACTGGATCGTATTCTAAGTTCTATAAATATACCGGATAACATCCGATATATCTGCCGCTCATTCGATTTATGTAGATTCACCTCAGAGGGCTCGGTCGTGGTTCGCTTCATACGAGAACGTCCGGTCTGCTTTGTCGCCGACCCTCTCTGCCGAGATTCCCCGACGAACGAAGGTCGAAACGGCAGAGAACCGCAGATGTTGACCTCTGTTGGAGGATATTCTGTTGAACTAGACACTGTTCAAGCGATACGGAATGTTTAACCACGATAGACGGAAACAAAGAGATAACCGACACTGTCGTGGGATGTGGCTGCATTCGGAGACGGACGAGACAGATATGGACAAGAAAGATATTCGAATTCTCAAGGCTATCGCGGGAGAGGGTACCAACAGTCCGGACAAGATTCAGGACATCACTGGGATTCCGAAGTCGACGGTGCACTACCGTCTTAAACAACTCAGAGAGGAGGGAGTATTGAAAAATGACCTCATGGAGATGGACCTCTCGGAGATTGGCGTCGATATCACGTTAATCAGCGAGGTGTACGCGGAGTTCGGCGAGGGCTACCACACGACTGTCGGTGAGAAACTCGAAGCTATCGAGGGAGTAAATCAGGTGTACTTCACGATGGGAGACACCGACTTCGTCGTCATCGCCAACGTCACGAAACGGGCGATGGTGGAATCCATCATCGAGGACTACGAATCAATCGCCGAGATCGAGCGGACGAGTTCGAAGTTCGTCATCTCGACGGTGAAAGACGAGACGTACCCGATCAACGACTTCGAGTACGAAACACTCGTCGACACGTTAGCCGAAAAGTAACTCCTCCTGTCCGACCAGCGGTGTTTAGTTTGGCTCATTGTACCCTGATCGAGGAGGCTATCATCTTGGGGAAGAATTTCACGACGCCACTGGATTGCACGATTTGGTTACGAGGGGTCAACGTCCTGCTACTGGAGTACTAGTCAGGGACGATGAGCGAGACGCGATGCTCTCGGCATATTTTGAGACGTACCGAGTGGTCGGTCAGTTTCTTCGTCTCGCCCCCGAATCTGAGTCAGCGCCTGATCAGTCTGACGAACTCGCCATCGTTCAATTTCAGCTGTAACAATCGACTCCGGCAAATTCGCTCGATTCGAGAACCTGCGTTTGTGGGTCCTGAAAACCAATCCGTCCATATACGCTTTACTCCTTGGCCACGTACGACAGATGAGGGTTTGACGATGAACGACGAATCAAACAAGGTTCACCACAGCGACCTCGTAGTCGACGAAATCCGAGAGAACCCCTCCGGGCGAGACGAACGTCATCTCGAACAAGAATACGTCACGTTCAAAAACGATGGAACGAGCGCGTTGGATATCTCTGGCTGGTCAGTCGAAGACGAGGGTGGAAACACGTTTCAGTTTCCGGAGGACACGATTCTAGACGAAGGAGACCGAGTGACGCTCCACAGTGGGGATGGGACAAATACGGACTCGGACTTCTATTGGAGGTCAGATAGGCCGTTGTGGCGAAACGTTGGCGATACGGTCGTTGTTCGGGATGCTGATGGTGTGCTCCGAATTCGCGAATCCTACAACGAATAGGCAGGACAGCGTAGGATATCCTGGAATGGTGACATTCAACGAGCAACGTCACCAGAGTGAGCGAAGCAGGATGTAGTTGACCCACGTTTTACAGGCCGTTATCGGGTTCGTAGCCTGAACGCGAAAGGGGATCCGAGTCATCGATGTTTGGAGTAAGCTAATTTCAGAATAACGAGGAGGTAGGCGGCTCAAACGGCGACTGCCATACACCATATGTTGAGGCCGATACTCCGAGTATTCGAGACAGCAGAGTATCCCGACGAACACCTCCATCTCTCTAAATCAATTGGTGACTGCATCGATGGTGCGACATGACTACCGCGTCCGAGTGAGTTCGACCCGTCAAACCAAATCCGGCAGCGAAGAGTGGCCTTCGTTTCTGCATAGACCGGCAGGAGAGTTATACTCCGTGCAATAGTATGAAATCACATGGCGACCGAGACCACGAAACTCGATACCCGAGCGTTCGCACTGGCGTGTGGCCTCCTCTGGTCGGGTGCAGTCGTAATACTTGGCATCACCGCCCGGTTTGGCTGGGGAAGACGGTGGCAACGGTTGCTCGCCGACGTTTACCGGGGCTACGACGAAACCATATCTGGACTAATCGTTGGCGCCGTGTGGGCTTTCATCGACGGACTGTCCGGTGGGTATTCGTTCTCCTGGCTCTACAATCGACTTCGTCAGTAGTTGGAGATCGGTGCTGCTGATCGTCAGCGAGCACATCAGGAATGAGCCGATTTTAACCGGCAGCTCTCCTGTGAGAAACGGCCATCATACTCAGTGTTTCTGTACTCACCGACAAGCTACAGCGAAGACAGACCCCTTGGAGTCAGTTCTCTACCACCGGGATTTGGCCACCGCCTTTTTTGACTATTCATGCTGAATGTTAACGCGACACTCTTGGTTCTATACCAATGAAGGGTCCTCAAGGTATATCCCATGCAAACGGATGATCGAACGGATGACGGACGCTCAGACCCCGGTCACGAGCCCAACGGTGAACTCGTGGCAATCCACGATGTCGTCCTCGAGATCGCGTTCCCGGAGGGGTCGCTTCCTCGGATTGGTGATGCGCTTTCCATCCCTCGTCCGGGTGGTAAAGCCATCATAGCGGAGGTCCGGAGCCACAGCGCTCCCGGCCGGGTAAGGGCTCTCGCGCTCGACAACCCAGCTGGCTTGCACCGAGGCCTCGACGTAATCGGAACGGGGAAGCCGTTGCCCATTCCCGTCGGCGAATCGGTCCTCGGCCGCGCCCTCAACGTGAAAGGCGACGCGGTGGACCACGGTGACCCGATTGAAGCGGACCGCCACATCGGGATCGAACAGGACCCGCCCGCCATGGTCGATCAGCGGCCCTCGAGCGAACCGTACGAGACTGGCATCAAGGCCTTAGATCTGCTCGTCCCAATGCCCAAAGGTGGCAAAATCGGGCTTTTCGGTGGAGCGGGCGTCGGCAAGACCGTGCTCGTGATGGAGCTGATGCAGCGAACCATCACGCACGAGGGCGGCGTTCCGGTGTTCGCCGGCGTCGGCGAACGAACTCGGGAGGCAAACGAGGTCTACCTGCAGATGGAGGACCAGGGCTTGCTGGAGGATTCAGTGCTCGTCTTCGGGCAGATGCACGAGACGCCAGGTGCCCGATTCCGAGTCGCGCACACTGCGCTGACGGTCGCTGAACACTTCCGGGATCACGATCATCGAGACGTGCTCCTCTTCATCGACAACATCTACCGGTTCGCCCAGGCAGGGATGGAAGTCTCTGCGCTCTTGGGCCGGATTCCCTCCGAGATCGGCTACCAGCCCACGCTGGACCTGGAAATGGGTAAACTCCAGGAGCGCATCGCGAGTACCACACAGGGATCGATTACGAGCGTGCAAGCAATCTACGTCCCGGCGGACGACCTCACCGATCCCGGCGTCGTGGCAGCCTTCGCGCACCTCGATGCTTCGGGGGTTCTCACGCGGGACCTGGCCAGCCGGAGCTTCTACCCCGCACTGGACCCACTTCGGTCCAGTTCCTCGCTTCTGAACCCCCGCTTCGTGGGCGAGGAGCACGCCCGAATCGCACAGCGGGTCAAGACGACGCTCGCCGAGTACGAGGACCTCAAGGACATCATCCAAATTCTTGGGATAGAGGAGCTCTCCGGCGAGCAGCGCACGACCGCGCTCAGGGCGAGACGTCTGGAACGATTCCTCACCCAACCGCTGTTCACGACTGAACGCTACACCGGGCAGAAGGGTGTCTCAGTGCCCCTGGAGGAGACCCTTCGCGGCGTGCGCGAGATCCTGGACGGTCACCATGACGACGTTCCCGAGCAGGCGTTCTACATGGTCGGCACGATCGACGACGTCCTCGACAAGGCCCAGACCTTCAAGGATGAGGACGACGATCCAGGGGCGCCCTCGAGTGATCGCAGGGACCTCGAAGACGACCGTGAGGGTGGAGGAGAAGCCAATGAATCTTGAGGTCCGTACGCCCGAGCGACTCGTCATCGACGCGGAGGTGGAGGCCGTGAACGCGCCCCTGCCCGACGGCTGGATCGGAATCCTCTCCGGCCACGCCCCCTTCCAGGCACGCGTCCGACCCGGTGTGATCTCTTATCGGCTGCTGGAGGGTGAGGCCCAGCAGGTCGCCGTTCACGGTGGCTTCCTGTCGGTCCAGGACGACCAGGTCACCGTCTTGACTGGTGTTGCGCGGGAAGGAGTCGACCTGGAGACGCTGGACGAGGCGATCAGTCACGAAGAGCAGCAGTTGGAAGCCATGGAGGAAGAGGCACGGCGACGGTTCAACCAGATCTACCAGAAGATGACACGTTCCTTCTCGCGGGAACGGCGACCGGGATCATGACGAGAAGCAGTTGGAAGCCATGGGGGGAGCGGCAAGGCGACGATTCGAACGAACCGACCGGAAGTTGGCCTGTCCCCTCTCGCGGGAACGGCGACGAGGAAGATGAGGAAGCGAGCTTCTGGCAGGCCATGGCCTACTTGACCTCCCTCGGTTGGATCTTGGCACTCCCGGTGGCGGGTGGAGTCCTCCTGGGAGCGTGGCTGGACCGACAGCTGGGGACCACACCGACGTTGACTCTCGGCTTGCTTGGGGCAGGAATCGTTATCGCTGCCATCCAAGCCTACCTCGTGGTCGCCGAGGCCCAGCAGGAGGGGAAACGATCATGATGGGGGTCCTCGTTGGGCTTCCCCTCCCCGGCGGAGGAGAGTTCCAGATCCCCCAGACCGTTCTGGAGACCACGGGGATGGTCGGAGTCGTCGGCCTACTAGGCATCCTGGCCGGACGGCGAGTCCGTGAGCGGCCAAGCGAGTGGCAGGCCGCGCTCGAGTGGGGGTACCGGTACCTGGAGAACTTGCTCTCGGAGGTCACAGAGAAGGAGGCCGGCTATCGATATGTCCCACTCGTGGCTACCCTAGCGGTGTTCATCCTCTCGGCCGCGCTGATGGGCACTCTCCCCTTGCTCGAGGCGCCCACCGCGAACCTGAACACGACCGTAGCGTTAGCGTTGATCGTCTTCTTCGCCGCTCACTACTACGGCATCCAGGAGCACGGTTGGGGCGGGTACCTCCGGCAGTTCGCCGAACCAACCTGGTTACTCGTTCCCATCAACGTCCTCGGGCACATCACCCGGACCATCTCGCTGGCGATCCGCCTGTTCGCGAACATGCTCAGCCACCAGGTCATCATCGCGGTCCTCCTGCTGATCGCCCCTCTGGTGATTCCCGTCCTCTTCGAACTGTTCGGACTCTTCATCGGGGCGCTGCAGGCCTACATCTTCACCCTGCTGACGATCGTGTACATCGGAGGCGCCGTGCGCGCCCAGGGGGCGATGTGATGGTCTCCGAAACTTGGTTCTACATCGTGGTCAACGTGACCACGGCTATCTCGATCGGACTGGGTGTCCTCTTCCCGGCCATCGGGCAGGCCAGAGCTGCTGCCGCCGCTTCCGAGGCCACCGCCCGCCAGCCCGACGAGTCGGACGTGATCTCCCGTACCCTGTACATCGGGCTGGCAATGATCGAATCCCAGGCGCTCTACGTCCTGATCGTTGCCCTGATCTTGCTGTTCGCCAACCCACTCGAAGGGCGCGTGAGCGAGGCTGCAGCCCAGGGTGGCGATGCAATGTGGTTCCTGATCCTCGCCTCCGTAGGCGCGGCTGTCGCGATCAACCTGGGCACGATGCTGGCCAGCATCGGACAGGGTAAAGTCGTCGAGTCAGCGGTCGAATCCATCGCCGAGCAACCCGAGGCTCGAGACGAGATCTCCCGGTCACTGTATATCAGCCTCGCGCTGCTCGAATCCCTGGCCCTGTACGCGCTGATCGTCTCGCTGATCCTCCTGTACGCAAACCCGCTGCTCGAAACGGTCCTGGGGGCGGGATAGCGTGGCGGAGATCGGTATCGGCGTGGACTGGCTGACTATCCTCTTCCAGTCCCTGAACTTCCTGATCCTCCTCGTGATCCTCCAGCGGTTCCTCTACCGCCCGCTCAGGAAGAAAATGAGGGAACGGGAAGCGGAGATCGAATCCGAGATTACGGAGGCGAAGCAGCGTGCTGAAGAGGCTGAACGGGAACGGGAGGAACTCGAGGAGAAGCTCGAGGAGGCCCAGGAGGAAGCAGAGAAGATTCGCAGGGACGCTCGTGAAGAAGCCGCCAAGAGACGGGAAGAGACCCTTGAGCAGGCGCGGGCGGATGCCGCCGACATCCGTCAAGAGGCGAACGAACGCATCCAACGCGAGGAGCAAGCCGCGCGCGAGCGAATCCAGAAGCGCGCTCGCCAGACCGCCGTCGAGCTGGCCGAGGACCTGCTCCGGGAGACGGGTGGGGAAGCATTGCACGACCAGCTCGTCGACCGGTTCCTGAGCGGGCAGGACAACCTCGGGGACGCAGACCGAGACCGACTCGCGGACGCCATCCGCAAAGCGGACGGAGCCGTCCGGATCCGAACGGCGTATCCCCTCGAAGAGCGGACCCAGCAGCGCCTTCGGGAGACACTGCAGGACCGCCTTCCTTGGGACGACGAGTCCTCGGTTCCCGAGCTTGAGTTTTCCGTAGAGGAAGACCCGGAGCTAGTGGCTGGCCTCACTCTAATCTCCGGAGGCGTCGCCTTGGACCTGAACGTCAAGCACACTCTCGAAGCGTTGACCGGGGGGACGACCGATGAGGAGCGAGCTGACGGACACGAGCGCCGAGGACCGTCCAGAGGCGAGCAGGAAGACGAGGAACAAGAGCGGGCACAGAAGCCACAAGAGAACGGGGGTGAGACCAGCTGATGGACCTCGATCAGGCGCTCCAAGAGGCTCTCGAGGCTCTCGAGAAGGCCCCGTCACGTCGCGTCCAAGCGTCTGTTCAGGACGTCGGGCGCGTCCTGAGCGTTGGGGACGGGATCGCTCACGTCCAAGGTCTTCCCACCGTGATGCTCCACGAGCTCGTCGCCTTCGAGAATGGGACGAGGGGGGAGGTTCTCGATCTTGATGAGGAGAGCGTCGGCGTGGCCATCTACGGTGCCACCGAAGGAATCCAGGCGGGGTCCACGGTCCGCCGTACGGGGGAGACGATCCAGGTCCCCGTCGGGTCCGGGCTCCTCGGACGCGTGGTCGATCCGCTTGGACAACCCGTGGACGGAGAGCGAGCGCTCGGGACGACGGAACGCCGGGAGATCCGTCAGCTTGCGCCGGGTCCGCTCGACCGTCAACCGATCCGTGAGCCCCTGCTTACCGGCATCAAGACGATCGATGCCGCAACCCCGATCGGGCGAGGGCAGCGTATGCTTCTGCTTGGTGACCGGAACACGGGGAAGGCCAGCACCGCGATGGATGCGATCATCTCACAGGGAACCGAGGATGTTAACTGCGTCTACGTCAGCATCGGGAAGAAGCGTTCGACCGTCCTGAATATCGTCGACCAGCTCGACCGTCACGACGCCTTGGACCACACCGCGATCGTGTTCTCCCCTGCCGATGCCCCAGCCTCCGTGCGCTACCTCTCCGCCATCACCGGATGCACGATGGCCGAGTGGTTCGCGTGGCAAGGGAGCCATAGCCTCGTCGTGTACGACGACCTGTCTCGGCATGCGCATGCGTTTCGCGAGCTGTCTCTCCTCTTGCGACGGTCCCCCGGTCGCGAGGCCTACCCCGGCGATATCTTCTCCGTCCACGCGAGCCTGATGGAGCGCTCCTTCAAGCTCGATGAGCGGCACGGTGGCGGGTCGTCCACCGCGTTGCCGATCATCGAGACCCAGCGTGGGAACATCACCGCGTTCATCCCGACGAACCTGATCTCGATGACCGACGGCCAGCTCTACTTCGACGCCCACCTGTACGCGGAGGGTCGACGCCCCGCCATCGACGTCGGTCAGTCGGTCTCCCGGGTGGGCGAAGACGCCCAACCGGGATCGCTTCGGGAGGTTGCCGCGCCGGTCCGACCCGAGCTCTCCCAGTACGAGGAGGTCAAGGGGTTCACGCGGTTCGGTGCGATCATCGAAGAGTCGACGAAGCGGCAGATCGAGCGAGGGGAACAGCTCGTCGAGATAATCCAACAGGAACCGCGCGAGATCGCGGACCTCCCCATCCAGGTAGCGCTCTTGTGGACGCACCAGGAGGACCTGTTCGAGGGCTGGCCGGCCGAGGCGGTGCCAGAGTTTGAGGACGCGTTGGAAGACTATCGAGACGAGGTTCCGGGGATCGCTGAGGAGCTTCAGGGCGCCGACGAGATCACGCCTGAGCTCGAGGAGCGGCTACGGGACTGGGTCGGGGCTTCCCTCGAGGCGGCCAAGCCGGACGAACTCCGAGACGGCGAACGAACAGGCCAGGGCGACAAAGGAGGAGAGGAGGACGTCGCCCAGGGGAACACGGAGGACCGAGCGTGAGCCGCGAGCCAATCCAGATCGAGGAACACCTCGATGCCGTCTCCGGCTTGGAACCGCTCATGCGGGCAATCCGCTCCGTTGCGGAGGTCGCCTACCGGCGCGCCGACGAACGCTCGGAGACGTTGGACACCTACGAAGCGCATATCTCGCGCATGCTTCGGGGCGCGACGAGAGAACTCTCCGCTCCCGAGCGGGCGCGGCTGCTCGGCGAAGGGGCGGGCCAACGGATCGGTGTGCTCCTCGTGGGGTCCGAACGGGGCTTGTGCGGTCCGTTCAACGAGCAGGCGCTCGACACTTTTCAACGAACGCTCGATCAGATCGAGGAGGAGGGGCGACAAGCCGTGCCCCTCGTCCTCGGATCGAAGGCGTCCCGCGTCCTCTCCCAGCGAGGGTTCGAGCCGACGTTCAGCCGGTCGCTGCCCTCGTTCAACGTCCCTCCGTATGTCCGCGTGGAAGAACTCGCGCTCGATCTCTTGGACCTCCTCACGGGGGATGGCCTCGACGGGCTACGCGTCGTCCACCACCGACCCACGCAAGGGTTTGAGTACGAGACGGTCGAGACGGCGCTCTGGCCGATCGAACTCGGTACCGCCGACAAGGACGTTCCTCGCGCTCCCGTCCACGCGTCTGAGGACCTGGAAGCGTTTGTCCAACACCTCGTTACCGAGCGCTTCCTCGTCGAGCTCTACGATGCCGTCTTGCACTCGTCGGCGAGCGAGCAGCTCGCCCGGATCCGCACGATGCGTTTGGCCGTCGATAACGTCCAGGAGCGCGAGGACGACCTGCGCCGAGAGCTGCAATGGGCCCGAAGACACGCCGAGACGCAAGCTCTCCTGCAGGTGATCAGCGGGTTCGAAACGACGGAGGAGACAGCCGACCGTTGACCCTCTGATGGGCTTTCCCGTCCGGGGCTACGAAGAAGGAGACGAGCGGACACAGCCACGAGAAATCGATACGTCGCTGACTGAAGGTTTTTCTCTCTGCCCGTCGTCTACTCGGCTATGGTCGGTTCAAAGCAATGCTACATCTGCGGAGAACCGTTCGAGCGGGCCGACGACATCGTCGAGTGTGAGCACTGCCACGTCCGGTTTCATCGAGCCTGCCTGGCGGAACGCGAGGAAGATCACTGCCCGCGGTGTGTCGACGAGGGGTGGATCAGCGTCGTCGAGTTCTAGCTATACGGTTCCGTTGTGTCTTGGGGACCTCGAAGAGCCACGAGCCACATTCACGACCGCTGTTCGAGCCATTCGCACACCCTAGGCCAGAGGTCGGCGTGGGATTTGCCTGAAACTGCGAGTCCGATGTGTCCCGACGGGAACTCCATAATCTCGTTGTCGTCGCTCGGAATCACGTCGTTGAACGGTTTACTCGCTGCGGGCGGGATGAGATTGTCGAACTCTCCGACGACCTGGAGGACGGGCATGTCGATATTCTGAATGTCGACGTGGGTTCCATCGAGTGTAAATTCGTTCTCGTAGAGCTCGTTGTTCTGATAGAGGTCCTCGAGGAATTGGACGTAGGCCTCTCCCGCAACGTCAACGCCTTCGCGAAGCCAGCGTTCCATCCGGCCGAAGTTCTCGACGAACGCCTCGTCGTCGAGTTTCCGGTACAGTTGCACGTATTTCGTTACGTAGTTGTTGACTGGATTCATGTCCGCGAAGCCGGCGGCAAGGAACTCCGCCGGCACGTTCCCAAAGGTATCGGTGACTGCTTCTGGATCGTAGCCATCAGCCCACTGCTCTAAGACACCCGCATGGCCGTCGAACTGGAGGCCCGTCGCGAGCAACACGAGATTCCGGACCTTCTCTCTGTGCAGGGCAGCGTACATCGTGCTCATCGTGCCCCCCATACAGTAGCCGAAGAGGTTGATCGCCTCCTGTCCGGAGCGTTCGCGAACAACGTTCACGCAGTTATCGATGTAGACGTTGACGTAGTGATCGAGCGACAGTCGGCGGTCGAGTGTCGACGGTTCGTTCCAGTCGATGAGATAGACGTCAAAGCCGTGTTCGAGAAATCGGCGGACCACGCTCTTGTTGGGTTGCAAATCGAGAATGTATGGTCGGTTGATGAGCGCATACACGAAGAGCAGCGGAACGTCATGTCGTTCGTCCTCCTCGACCAGTGGCTCATAGTGGAGTAGCTCAAGCTTGTTCTCCTCGTAGACGACGTCGTGAGGTGTTTGTCCGACATCCGCGTGGTCAATCTCCTGGAGTCGCTCGGGCCACTCCTCAGCCTTTGTGTCGAAATCCAGCATCTCCTCGACGATCTGCCGCTGAAGATCGATGGTCGCTGTGAAAGGATCGGGGAAGGAACTCATTTAACCATCTCGGACTGTATCGCTTCTTCGAGGTTGACCGCGTCGAGTATCATGTCGAGCTTTTCTTCGATCTTCTTCTGGCGAGCTTCCAGATTCAGCAACCGTTCACCCACCTCTTCGAGATCGCGATCCGTTGGTAGATTCGATGCGTGGAGGAAGTCCCGTCGGAGTTCATTTAGCTGTTGTTGCTCGGTGAGTACATCCTCAAGTGTGTCGTTCATCTCCGCTACGAACATGGGACGACTCATCACTTCGCTGAACGCGTCGTCCATCGCGTGGAACCAGATCATCTGGAGTTGTCGCAAGTCGATGCCGTCCTCCCTGATCGCGTCGTCCAGATGAACGAGCGTGTTCAATAGGGTTTCTTCCCAAATGTTGTACCCCCACTCGAGACGCCGAAGCTGTGCTCGTTGCGGCGTCTCAGGCGGGGCGGTCGATTCGGCAGCCGTTATCCAGCTGTCGACGACAGTCCGTTGCATCTCGAGCGACCGTTCGAGCGTCGCCCGCGCGGTCTCGTATTGCCATTCGACGGCTCGTCCCCATCCGGGAAACAGTGAGTGTTCGGGTGCAGTGTCCATACGTACACACAACGCGGCTTTCGCAGATAGGTGTTTGTGGGAGATCACGTCCAGTCCATAGAACTCGGGGTGCGTGCGATTACGATGTTGTCTCCGGTTTTGGAAGCGGATCGATGAGAACGGCTGCTTCACCACTGATAACTTCGGTATCATTTTCGTCGAGCTCCTCGATTGCGAGTCGATACCGATTGTGACCGAGGTCTGCAACCACCTCACACCGTGCAGTGACCCGCTCGCCGATCTCGACCGGGGCGTTATACGTCACGTTCTGACTAAGATAGATGACGAGCCCGGGTAGTTTCGACAGGGCAGCACTGATCACACTCGAGGCGAGTGCGCCGTGGACGATGCGGCGTTTGAAGCGGGTCCGTTCGGCGAACGCCTCGTCGAGGTGGAGGCGATTCTTGTCACCACTAATCTCGGCGAACAGTTTGAGGTCGCGCTCGGTAATCGGTTTGCTGAACCGGACCACATCCCCGACGGAGACGCCTGGCGCCGCTTCGTCGTCGTACTCGGACTCCCAGTCGCGCTCCTCTGCTTCGAGTGGTTCCTCCGGTCGACTCATCGCACAGTCGGGAAGATAGGGTGCCAGATCGCTCGTCCGAAGCAACCCGATGACAGTCTCACCTTCCATCACGGGTGCCTGATCGACGTCATGTTCGTACAATGTCGCGGCAGCCACCCGGATCGGTGCTGATTCGGAAACTGTAACCGAAGGCTGTGACATGACGCTCTCGGCGGTTTGCCCCTCTAAGTTCTCTCCTGCGGCAAGGACATCGACGAGGTCCGTTCGCGTGATGATACCGACTGGTTCACTATCCCGTAGAACCACGACTGCATTGTCATCGATCGCCTTGAGCCGCTCCGCAACGCCCGTAATGGGCGTGTTGGTGGCGAGGGTTTCAGCAGGTGCGTGCATGACCTCCCGGACCAGTATTGGAACGACCATCGTACTTCTTGACTTCGTCGAGGAGGACCTTAACAGCAGAGTCTCCTCCAGTCGCTAGTGGCTTGACACGCCGAGGGACACCTAGCTACGATCTGGGAGTCATCGTGACCACCTCGCCGCCAGTCCGCGGACCCAACGACAAAACGACCATTTCACGAGTTCTGTCACGAGCGTGTACTCGACGAGGATCGCCACGAGTCGCCCCAGAATCGAGACGGACAGCGTAGCGAACTGGAATAGTTCTCCGAGAGGGATGATACGACCGAAGTTTGCAGTCGTACTCTTTCCCATCGCTCGACGGTACGCCGCAATCAATGCCATCTCGAAAGACTTCCGCGACTGTTTGTCCTCAAGCCACTTGTGCGTCGTCACGGACAGCTCGAACGCGGAACCGTCTTCTTGTCGGACTGCTCAGAGACACGGAGCGGTAGTGTGTGGGTCGCGATACGGCATCTCGTCGGCATACGTTCCACGAGCTAGAACGCGGGCTCGTCCTCGGGTACTCCGGCCAGTCTCGCCAATGTATTCCAACCCTTTGCGCTCTGAGTGTCGGATGGGATATCCCCTAGCAGAGGTAGACAGGTCGCTGAGACACCCGTCTGCTGGATCAAAGCTGACCCAGTCGGACCACTCCGCATCGAGCCAGTCAGCAGCGAAATACTCAGCAGTCATGTGCGGCTCGTATACCACGAGAGTGTCTCGCCGATCTGTAAGCCTTCGGTCGGAATCTCGATATCGCATTCCTCCTTTTCCAGATGTGGGAGTAACTCCTCGTAGTACTTTTTCCAGCGTGAATGACGAGTGTCGTCTCTGCACCAGTGAGTCCCTTTGCGCAGTTGTTCGCACACGACCGTAGCCCACTCACGTCGAGCCTCCACACCGGCCGTAGTCAAGGTCTCGTCATATGGGTCGATTTCAGCCCCCGCCGGATCGAGCAGGTGGTGCTTTGCAGAAAGAACGTACCACTCGTCGTGGGTAGCGTCTACATATGACCGCACCTTTGTGAACAACGTTGGGGTGTCGTAGAGGTCTCGGGGTTTCGCGGGTGCATCTCGCTTGCTCTTCGTACAGCTCGCCAATCCAACTTCTGTCACAACGAAATTGCCCCCCGGCTCACGAAGAGTGTCTTTGGTCGAATTCAGATAACCTCCCCCCGACTACCAGATATTGAGCCGCTTGTGACGCCGGTAGTAGTAGAGTGGGAATGCAAGATAGGAGAAGAACATTCCCACAAGAATGTACTTCCATGCGGTCGGGTTCCATCTAATTGGCAGGCGCTAAAACCCCGTTCTTCAGGGCGGGGATACAGCGCCGTCTTTGGTTGTAAACACTGTGACCCGAACGTACAAGTGCTCACACTGCGTATCAGTGATTGTCGTTACGATGGTTCCCCATCGTGATTGACTGTCCGAAAACTGGCAGTTGACGTGGTGTTTGCCTCATCAAAAAGTAAGCCTTCGGACGACCAAACCGACACAAAATAATCAGATAACTCTGAGTCCTCGTGGAGAGGATAGGAGTAACGGTAGCGTGGCCCTGCCAGCACTTGTCGGGTGTATAACCGTAAATCTCCCAACTCAGCGGGCCTTTGCTCGTGGGAAGCCCCGCCGTTTACGGCGGGGAGGAGGTCACGTACGGTGATTCGTATGGACCGCACCAAACTTCTCGGACTCTCACTCGGGGGTGGTATCGTTATTACCCTTGTTACAGGCCTCGTTCCGCTTCGGACACTCATGGGTGGCACCCACTACGGGGTCCCGATAGCGTGGCTGATTCGGCGAGTGCTCGCTCCCGAATACTTCCCCTGGCGGGTAAACTGGCTCGGACTCGTTGTCGACGTGGCCGTTTGGACGGTCGTAGTCCTGCTGCTTCTACTCGCCTACGAGCGACTCCGCGACCGTTCGAGGGGCAGTCACCCAATATAGCGGTGAAAGCATGTCCAACACTAACCGGGGACAATCATCCGACAGGTGGATACAGCGGATTCAGCTTCCGCTGTCGTGGCTCGGTCTCGTCTTCGCCGCAGTCGCCGCGATGGTATTCGTCGTATTAGTCGAGAATGGACGTCCCCTCTGGCAAGCAGGAAGTTACGCGCTCGTCGTTGCGTTCCTCGCCGTCTTCGCCGTCGTCGTTCTCGACACAGTGGCAGGCCGCCGCATCGTCAAAATCGCCGTTCACGTCTTTCTAGGGCTGTTTATCCTGATTCCCGCCTTCTTGTTGACAGTGCTCCAGTTCGCAGACCGGTTCATGACCACACCGGCGTACGTCTTCCTGGCCGGTCTCTGGGTCGTCTCGGTCGCGCTACTTCTCAACGGCGTCTTCGTGTATCGTGGTGCTACCCGTCTGGAACGCCGTGTTGCGACAGTTGGACTCGGAGTCACGCTCGCCTTGGGGGTTGCGGCAATCGGATACGTCGCTTTCGCCGTCGTCTCGGGAGGGTTAAACATCGGGTCTGACGTCACGGCAGGCGAGGTTTCCGGCTGGGTCTTCCTCGTCGTCTTGGTGACGCTTCCGAGCATCGTCTTTCGCTGGGATCTCCGCGAGACACGCCCGGCGGGTCAGAATGAGGTGGACGAGCGATGAACAGACAAGCACGACACAGATACGAACGGCGACGGTCGCATCCGAGGAGAGTCGTTGGTCGATGACGCTCGACGCTCTCCGAAGACGCGTCCACATTCCGCTCCCGTGGGCGGTTACCATCTTCACCGTGATTACCGTCGGCGTCTTCGCCGGGACGTGGCTCTCGGGGAGCCCAGTGTGGCTCGTCGTCATCTCGACGCTCGTGACGGCACTCCTCACCGGCATCGCCCTGACGACGACAGGCCCCGTTCTCAGAACTCGTAGCTTCCGGCTTCTCGCTCACGCCGTCCTCGGTGCGTTCGTCCTTTTCGCCGCGCTCCTGGTCACAGCATTTAGTGCCGCTGCGGGCGCACTGACGCTGTCGTTCGTGACCGTCGTCGTATTAGGAAGCATCTGGGGACTCGGTGTCGCGCTGGTTCTCGCCGGAGTCTTGGTCTTCCTCGAGGCCAATCAGATGCTTCGACGTGTCGCCACGATCGGGCTTGTAATTACGGTCGTCTGGGGACTGGTCGTGGTCATTCTTGTGGGTGGAGTCGTCGCCCACCTCATCGCGGAAGGGTTCGACCTCGCCATCGTCCAAGACCTCCGAGATGATCTCGTTCCGTTTCTTGTCGTCTCTATCGCATTCGTCGTGCTTCCTGTGCTCGTCTTCCGCCAAGACCTCAAAGAACTACGGAGTCACGACGCAACTCGGAGGTGATCCCGATTTGATCGACGATTCAGTCGCCAGAAGCGCCAAGACAATCTGTGCGCACGGATCACTCGACCGGCTGGGCTTCGGGGAACTGATAACTCCCGTCGATGATTGGCTCGCGCGGTTGGTAGAGCCAGACCGTGTAGTTCCATCCCTCCGGCGTGTAGATGAAGTTCGGCTGGTCGGGGTCACCGCCGAAGTGGATCGTGACGCTGCCGTCGTCGTTCTGCTCTGCGGTCACGTTATTCACATTATGGACTTCGGTCCACAAGCGACCCAATTCTCTCCTGTGCGTCCCCTGATAACGAGACAAGTGGAGGCCGGGTTGATGAAGAATCAATGACGCCTTGTGCATCTAAACCTGCCTTGCAGACGGGCGCAAACCCGTGCTCTAGGCATTCCTGGAATAGGGGTGAAATCTGCGTTGATTGGATTCTACGAGCAGAAGCAATGTTTCCCGCCTCTATAGACTCCTGAAGAGCTGAAAACGAGTCCGGAATAACATTGGAAAGAGCATTGATGCCACCCGTTGCCCCTGAAGTCAACGCAGCAAACAGTTGACTATCGTAGCCTTCGAACAGCTGGAAGTCTTCTGGTGTACGTCGGAGT
Source organism: Halogranum amylolyticum (assembly GCF_900110465.1). GTDB lineage: Archaea > Halobacteriota > Halobacteria > Halobacteriales > Haloferacaceae > Halogranum > Halogranum amylolyticum. The sequence continues at coordinate 68,502 of NZ_FODV01000013.1, read as the reverse complement.
GCCTCGGTGAAGTAATTAAAGTCACCACTAGAATCTTTAAGCCCGACAATTTGTTCATGTGCTGCAACTTGTTCAAGTACGTCTAAGTCTATTTGCTGACCAGTACACGCAGGGATATTGTAGAGGTAAATGGGTATCGACGCAGTGTCAGCTATTGCTTCAAAGAAATCACTTTGACCTTCTGATTCATTCGCTCCATGGAAATATGGGAGCGTAATGAGGACTCCATCAGCACCGGCACTTGAGGCGGTTTCTATCTTTTTATTGACCTCAAATTCGCTAGTCCCTGCTGCTCCGGCAATAACGGGGAGACCGTTTGCATTATCGACAGTTGTACGAATCACATTCTCGTGCTCTGAGTGGCTGAGGCTCGCAAACTCGCCTGTTGTTCCGCACGGAACTAGCCCATCGATTCCACCACCACGAACGTGATCAATTAGCGATGTGAGGGTAGTATGATCTACCGATTTATCGGAGAACGGAGTAATAAGTGGGCAAAGTACACCTTCGGGTTTGAGATCGGGAGTCATTATATCTTAATTTCTGAGTCTCTAATATAGAGGTTTCCCCACAAACAAATTCGTGATCAGCGAGTGGGACGAAGAATATCTTTGCCTTATCTGGCTTCTACAAACGACCGGAGATACTACTCCGACGGCACTGTCTAGACAAGGAACGAACAGGTGAAGAGCTAGTTGGTCGTGCTACTCAGAGACGTGCTCAAAGAGAGTTTAGACACTGCTACCCTTGAATATTGGCAGCTGACAGCAACGCTCTGACGGGTGTTTGCTGTCCGTCTCCATGTTGCCAGTTTGTCACTCAAAAGATAGAAGCAATTCTACGTCTCTTCGGCCTAGAACGCTTGCTTCAATCGACTTTCCAGTGAGGACATCGGCTAGTTGACAGTGCTTCAGACCCGCCGACGTTCTCGAGAGCAGAGCTCTCGTGAGCCAACCAGAACGCTCTGTGTTCTGGTAATGGTGTAGCCGAGGCGAGTCGCGGTTGACGAGACCGCTGTCACAATTTACAGCGAGCGGTCTTGACCATATTGTACAATAATATCTGGCACAAAAGTGCTTTTTGACGTTGCGTTGTTCTAGTGTCTTGAGACTGATTCGGCGGCTGCGTTTCTTCATAGACTCTGCGAGAAACACGACTGTTTAGAGACCATATTTCTGGCCGATTCCTTCAGATATTGGGCCGCTATCTCTCGATTAGAAAGCGAACGGTCGAATTGACTGCATGACCGAAACCAGATCGAAAAATGGTTTCACACGTTCAAACGAGAGTCGACTATTTCCACAACTCATAGCCTATCTGTCAACTAAGCACTCGTCGGAGAATTGCGCTATTTGTGAATTACTATCCCACTCAACGACCGCATCAAACGCTTGATGGACGAACGTCAGGTCAGAGAGATAACTGAATCATCACAGCTCTAGTATTGTAATCCTATCTCCGAGTTCGATCTAACGAGCATTACAAGTTTAGTATTGTAATTATAGTCCCCCACTGCGTCTTTTCTTATTGTCATCGATCATCCCACCACCCGATGTGTGATTCGACATACTTCTCGGGCCTCGACAGGAGTCTCGTGAACCGCTTTGGGATTACGCTGCTAAGTCTGATTTGTTGGCAGGGGAGTCTCGATAGAATGATTATGACAGATTTTGCTCTCAATACTGCGTGTTTGATATTATATTAAGTATTGAAAACCCAAAAAAATTCAAACCTCCGATGAATTATTAGCGTTTGAGACCGGTATTACCAGAGTCTATAATGAATGTTCATTGCTGGTAGCATTTCCTCGGGCTCTTCTATTGGTTATTCAGTAGTTTAATTAAAGATATTCGGCGAGAAATAACCGGTTGTAGGAGACACCGAGACGCAGCGAGATACCCGGTCCATGGTGCGCCCAAATGTTTAACCCACATACCAACCGATTGTGTGACGATGCCAGACTACAGTTCAGACTTCGACGGGGACACCGTCGTGGTCACAGGTGCGACTTCTGGAATCGGACGAGAGATTGCCATTCGGTTTGCGGACGCAGGGGCGACAGTCCTGAACGCGGATATCGAGTCCGAGCCCAAGGCTGCAGAGACTCCCACTCACGAGGTTATCCGTGAGAAGGGTGGGACGGCTGAGTTCGTTCAGACGGACGTTTCAAACGCCGCAGATATTCGTGCGGTTATCGAACGTGCCCGAGAGTACGGTGGTGTTGACGTGATGGTGAACAATGCTGGGCTGTTCATTGGTGGGAGTCTGCTCGATGTCAGTGAGGAAGAGTTCGAGAAAATTCATGAGGTCAATGCGAAGGGAGTATTCTTCGGGTGTCAGGCGGCGGCACAGGATATGATCGACCGTGGAGTCGAGGGCTCAATCGTCAATACGGCCTCGATTAGTTCGTTTGTCGCACAGCGTAATCAGATACAGTACGATTCGACGAAGGCCGCGGTGAAAATGATCACCCGTGGTGCAGCGCTTGAACTGGCCGATCACGATATCCGCGTGAATGCAATCGGTCCTGGACAGATTGCGACCGAGTTCATCGACGGCTGGTCGGAGGATGCTCCCGAAGCAGCGGCGAAGGGTGAACTGATCAAACCGGTACCCGCTGGACGTGCGGGCACGCCAGAGGATGTCGCCGGAGCGGCCCTTTATCTCGCAAGTGACGACGCTGAGTACGTAACTGGCGAGATTCTCATGGTCGATGGCGGTTGGCGAACGATCTGACCGTGCTCACCACCAGGAGAATAATTATATACATGGATGCGCTCAGGACAACTGGAGCCAATGACGACCAATAGACTCCTCGACACTCCGTCGGGGAATGCAGTAGTTGTAGCGCTAGATCACGGACTTAGTCTCGGAGCACCCGAGGGATTCGAAAATCCCCGAGAAACGATGGACAAGGTGCTGCGCGGGAAGCCGGACGCAGTACTTGTCGGGCCTCACTTCGCTCGCCACTATCAGGAACGCCTGCAGGAGGCAGATGTCGACGTCATCCTCACTGCGGACGTCGTGACGTTTTCGACCAGCCCGGGTCGAGACCACGGTGAAGACCTCTGGACGCCGGCGTTCGACGCCGAGTTCCTCCAGGAACTCGACCCCGTCGGTGTCAAGACGGTTCTCGTGTTCGGTCGTGACGACAACGAAACATTCCGCCGGAACATCGAGTATATCAGCCAACTCGCCGAGCAGTTACGTGACACCGGAATCCCGCTGGTTGTTGAGCCAGTCATGTGGGGGGAACGTATTCCGGACCAACTGGAGACGGACACCGACTACGTGGCCGATGCAATGCGCATGGGCTGGGAATTCGGGGCAGATATCCTCAAAGCTCCGTACACTGGCAGTGTCGAGTCGTTCGAGCCGCTCGTCGAAAATTCACCGGTGCCCGTGATGATTCTCGGAGGGCCGGCAACAGGCACTACCCGGGCAATGCTCGAATCCGTCGAGGGTGCGATGGATGCGGGTGCTCGTGGGCTGATGATTGGTCGGACCATCTGGAAGTCGGAGGATCCTGCCCGAACGGTCTCTGCGCTCATGGAAATCGTCCACGAGGGCGCTTCTGTCGAAGAAGTGTGGGACGAACGGGAGCCAGCGGCCGTCACGGGTGGGCGAGAAACCTAAATACGAGCCCATGTAACGGTCACGCATGCCAGCCGCAACGACACGGCAAACAAACCAGCCCTGGGGTGCTGTCCCATGACTACCCCCGAACAGCGCCGCCGGTCAATCACGGAGTTAGTCACCAAGCACGGTGGCCTCTCAGTTGAGGAGTTGGCTACCCATCTGGAGGTGTCAGCGTCCACCGTCAGGCGTGACCTCACGAACCTCGCCGAGCGAAACCTCGTCGAGCGAACGCACGGCGGGGCTGTTCCTGTGACAAACGTGGGTGTCGAACGACCCTTCAATCGGCGATTCGTCCAGCACTTGGAGCGCAAACAGGCAATCGCTGAACGGGCCGTTGAAGAGATCCCCGAGGGCCACGTCGTCTACTTCGACGCCGGGACGACCACGATGCAGGTCGCCAAGGAGACTCCTGACGACGGTTCGACTATCGTTGTCACGAGCTCACCTCTGTTGCTGCCTCAACTGTCGAGAGAGGACGGTACTGTGAAGCTAACGGGTGGAGAGTTCCGAAACGAGACCAAAGCGCTGGTCGGTCCAACGACTGAAGACTATATCCGAAATTCGAACTTCGACCTCGCGTTTATCGGTGTCAACGGTATCGAGCCTAATGGCATGTTGTCGGCCCCGAATGAATCTGAGGCAAAAATCAAAGAGCTCGCTGTGAAGCACTCGACGCGGACCATCGTGGTCACCGTCGTGCAGAAGTTCGGCGAGCAGAGTTTCCGTCGATTTGGATCGATTGACGATATCGACCTCCTCATCACCGACGAGCGTGTACCCGACGAGTACCGCGATCTGTTCGAGGACACAGAGCTCGTCGAATCCGTCTTCGATTCGGCTGTCCACGATTGAAGCGGTGAGCCTCCTCCTTACCCCTTGCTCCTTGTGAACACAACACTTATTTTTGAGTAGGCTGTCGGCTCTGCTATGTTCGATTCAAAAGAAGTCATCGAACTGTCCAACCCGATTAGTGAGAGAATTCCGGTGTGGCCAAGTTTCCCACAGATTGAACTCGAGCAGACGTCTCTCGCCGCACGCGACGGATTCACGATGGAACGGCTCGAGATGCGGAGTCACACGGCGACACACATCGACGCCCCGGCGCACTTCATTCCCGAGGGCAAGACTGTGGACGACTTCTCCATCGAGCGGTTCATGGGCGAGGGCGTGGTTATCGACTTAACGCCAAAAGAGCCCGAGGAGCCGATCACCCGTGCTGACATCGAGGCCTATGAGTCAGATATTCGCCCCGGTGACGTTCTCATGCTCCACACGGGTTGGGACGAGTACTACGGTCAGACACCCGAGTACCTCTTCGAGTTCCCTTATCTGACCGGTGAGGCCGCGGAGTACGTCGTCTCACTCGACCCGAAGGCGGTGGGTACAGAGGGAGCGAGTGTCGGCGGCTGGTACGATGAGGTCCCAGCCCACGGTCCGTCAACCGACGTCCACCCGGCTGACTCGCATCTTCCACTGCTCGAGAACGAGGTCATCCCCATCGAGGAGTTACGGAATCTTGACCAGGTGCTCGATGGTGCGGATAGTCGGCGCGCGGACTTCTTTTTCCCACCACTCAACGTTCAGGGGACAGGTGGGTGTTCAGTTCGTGCCTTCGCACTGGTGTAGTCTGTTGGGCACGAATCTGCGCAGTACTAGGTAACCGAGTAAGAGGGGGGGACCGCGTTTATTGGACGAGCTCGACGGCCGTCGCCACTGCATCGATCATGCTCTGTTCGGAGGCGACTCCTTCACCGGCGATGTCAAATGCAGTGCCGTGGTCGACGCTCGTACGAACGATTGGGAGTCCGATAGTGACGTTAACCCCGCTCACCGCGTCGTCGCTGCCGGTGAAGCCGAGCATTTTGATGGGGATGTGACCCTGATCATGATACATGGAGACGACGCAGTCGAACTCACCCGCCGCCGCTCGAACGTAGACTGTGTCCGGTGAGTGTGGACCGGTCACGTCGACACCCGTTTCCGCGACACGCTCCACAGCTGGTTCGATAATCTCTGCTTCTTCATCACCAAGGAGTCCACCGTCACTCGCGTGCGGATTTAACCCCGCAACAGCGATGGAAGGGTTGTCGATGTTGAGGTCATGCAGCGCTTCGTCTGTGACGGTGATTGTCGACGCGACATCGTCGACAGTGAGTTGCGAGCAGGCCTCCCGCAGCGGAATGTGTGTACTGACGTGTGTCACCGTCAGGTCATCCTCGATCAGCATCATCGAGTAATCCTCGGTATCGGTGTAGTCTGCGAGCATTCCCGTGTGGCCTGCGTACTTGCTTCCGGCCATCCGGGTCGCCTGTTTGTTGATGGGTGCAGTGGTCATCCCGTCGATCTCTCCAGCCTGTGCGAGCTCGATTGCTCGCTGGATGTATTCGAGGCTCGCCTCGCCGTTCGCTTGGGAGAGTTCGCCGTACTGGTGGGTGGACACGTTGTCGAGGTCGATTACTGGCAACACCTCGGGGTCGGCGTCCGCCTCGGTAGGTGAATCGACACGGTGAACAGTCAGACTTGGGGCAAACCGGTCTGCTGCGTCCGCCAGCACGGATGCGTCGCCGATTACCACAACGGTCGCTTTCTCGACCAGCGTCGGGTACGACTTGACAATGACTTCGCTTCCTATTCCTGCAGGGTCACCCATGGTAACGCCGATAGTGGGCAGTTGATTACTCATCAGAAAGACCGAGACGAGCGAGGGACTTAATTATTGCTTGCTCGTTACCGAACCCGCCTGCTTTCGTCACTGCCGTCACCCCGTCTGCTATCCCCCCATTGACCGTCGCGAGCGGTATTCCCGGAGCGACCTCTTCGCCGGCCATGCGGAGCGCCGTCGCGTCGAGACTGTCGAGGACCGCCCGCGCGGTTGACCCACCGGTGAGAAAGAGATTCGATGCTTGGCCATCCCGGACAACCTCGGCGGCGCCCGCAGCAAGTGCGTTCGTAATGCGACGCCGAGTTGTTTCCCCGTCGATACCCGCTCGCTCGCCAGCGGCCATCGCTCGGTCGACGTCGCTTCGTGCGTCGGCACTATGGAGGAGTACACCGCCGTGTTCGTTGACGACAGCGCTCCCACGGAACGCCAGGTCAGTCGCTGCAGTGGATGGGTCGGAAACCGCCATCTCGAGGTCGAGCTGTTGCCGCCGGTCCTTCGATATCTTCTCGATTTGTGCGAGCGTCTCCGGTGCCACGCTGCCTGACACTCCCACTACTGACCGATTCTCGTCGACGTTGACTGCTGCTCCAGAGTGTGTGCCTGGGGCGGTAATGTGTCCAGCGAGGCCGCCGCTCCCGACGTACAAACACTGTTCGGAGAGGTTGTCCGCTGCCGCAGCGAGCGTCGCGAGGTGGCTGTCCGTCACGGCATCGCAGGTAACGATGACCGGACCGTCTGTCGAACACATCGACTCGAGGGTTTCACGGACGACGGCCGTACCGCGCGAAACGGTCTCGATTCCGATTCGCTCGACGGGGTAGTCACTTGACGCGAAGAACGCGGGGAGCGAATCGTGTGTCGGTGGTCGTTCTTCGTCCTGTCCGGGCGGTGACTCAGTTATCAATTGCCCGTCGACGAGGTGATACCCACACGCGGTCAGCCGCCCGTTGGCCGGAAACGCCGGAGCGACGATGACAAGATCAGGATCCACTGCTTGCGTCGCAGCATCGACCTCAACACGGACATTTCCCCGAAGAGTTGAGTCGACCTTCTTGAAAACGACGGAAGGGTCGGTGGTCTCGAGGACTGTTCGAACCCGTTCGGCGGCAACAGCAGGCTCTGCGTAGCGTGATTCAGTGTTGTACACAGCGATATCCCCCTGTGGCGTCGCGTTGGATTGGGGGGAGATTACGACTCTGGTGTCGTAGTTGCGGGTCGCAAATTCGTGACCAGCATCACAGCTCCCAGTCAAATCGTCTGCGACGACGACACATCGGGTCATGGTTGAACCTCGTGGTATCTCTCACAGCGCGCACACTTGGCTAGATAGCCGTTCATGGTTCATATGGTGAGGTACTCCGTAAAGAAACGTTCGCACGGTCACCACCTCTGCTCGTGAGGGGCAAAACATAAGCCTCCCATTTGCTTTGATTAGGGTACCCATGGAGTTCGAGTTTCCAGGTCGTGACCGTCTGGAATCGACCAACGACGTTGAACTGTCTGACTTGCCCCGTGCCTACCGTGTCAGTTGCGTCCGAGACCACCCCACGGTTTCGAACGTCACAGCGGCCACAATTGATGCTGTAAACAACATCCCGGAACTTGACGAACTTGAACCGGGGAGCACAGTCGGCATCACAGCGGGGAGCAGAGGCATCGAAGATCTCCCGGCGGTCCTCGAAGCCATCGTTTCGGAACTCCAGTCACGGGGGCTCGAACCGTTCGTCTTCCCCGCGATGGGCAGTCACGGGGGGGCGACCCCCGAGGGACAGCGTGAGACGCTCGCGACGCTTGATATCACGCCCGATCGACTTGGCTGCGAAATCAAATCGTCGCTTGCCGTCGAACAGGTGGGAAGCGACTCGACCGGGCGGCCAGTGTACGCTGCCGAAGATGCGCTCGATGCCGACGCCATCCTGCTCGCCAACCGAATCAAGCTCCACACGGACTTTGAGGGTGACGTCGAGAGTGGGCTCTGCAAGATGGCCGTGGTCGGACTGGGCAAACAACGCGGCGCCAACAACATGCATAACGCTGCACTCGACCGTGGGTTTGCCACCGTCATTCCGGAGTGGGCCGGTATCCTCATCGAAGAGACACCCATCGTCGGCGGTGTAGGTATCATTGAGAACGCCGAGGAGCATGCAGCCGAGATTCACGGTGTTTCCGCCAAAGACCTCCTTGAGGTGGAACCAGAACTGCTGGAACGTTCCAAAGAACTGTTCCCTGAACTCCCGGTTGACGACCTGGACCTGCTCGTCGTCGACAAGATGGGCAAGGAAATCAGCGGGACTGGACTCGATACCAACGTTATCGGCCGAGTCAAGTTCCAGGGACAGATAGAGCTCGACAAGCCATCTCTCAGTCGGGTCTACGTTCGGTCACTGACGCCGGCATCCCACGGAAACGCCCTCGGCGTGGGTCTGACCGACCTCGTCCACCGCGACCTCGCGTCGGACATCGACTTCGAAGACACGTACGTCAACATCGTGACCAGCGGCGAACCGAGTCGGGCAAAACTCCCCTTCGTCGTCCCAAGTGACGCAACGGCGTTCGTGCTCTCGGCATCGATGACTGGCGTCGCCAGCGCGAGTGACCTCCGAATCGCCCGCATCAAGAGCACACTGACACCCGAAGAGCTGTGGGTGTCCGAACCAGTCGCCGAGGAACTCGCTGATCGAGAGGATATCCGCATCCATGAGGACCAACCGTGGGTGTTCGACGAGCATGGTGAACTCGAAATGGGCGACCTTGGTGAATCACCACACGACGATTAATTTCACTGTATTACGGCACGCTCAATGGCCTGAGCGACACATTTCAAGACGGGGTCACAAAGCTTCGATACCGCACGCACGGTGTCGCCGTGCACGCACTTGATCGATGAGAAGAACCTTCTCACACCTCACTCTCGGAATACCATTGGGCGCAACTCCAATCTGTCTCTCCTTCACTGTTTGCTGACGTCCCCGTTCGCACGGACTCCGTCGCTATCACTCCCGTGGATGGATTCGGAACTGGCAGCAAAAAAGACCGGTCGAAGCCGTTATTCGTTGTCGCTGGGGATGACGACTTTCTTCAGTCCTTCGTTGTTTTCCATTCGTTCGAACGCAGTCGGGATGTCTTTGAGGCCGATTTCCTCTGTTACGAGTGGAGCGGCGTCGATACGACCCTGCCGGAGTAGTGACACTGCCCGTTCGAACGAGTCTTGCGTGAGGGCAAAGGTTCCCCTGATGTCAAGATCATTGTAGTAGAGCTCGAAGGGACTGATCTCCATTGTCGCCTCTTGTTTCGGGACGCCCACAATAAGGGTATTACCCCCTTTGGCGGTCACATCGTAGGCTTGTTGAATCGTAGGGACGAGTCCGACGACTTCGATGCCAGCGTCGACTTCGCCTATTTCTTCCCGAATGGTTTCGACGGGATCGCCAGCTTCGGGGTCAACGACGAGGTCGGCACCCATCTCGGCGGCGAGTTCGCGGCGCTTAGGATCAAGCTCCGACACCGCGATTGGACTTGCACCGCGGTTCCGGAGCGTCTGCAGCATCAAGAGTCCAATCGGTCCGGCCCCGACCAGCGCGACGCTGTCGCCTTGACCGACTCCGCTTCGGTCGGCAGCGTGGATACAGCAGCCAAGTGGCTCGGCGAGCGCTGCGTGATGGAACGGTAAATCGCCAACCTTCTCAACGTTGGAGGCAGGCACCCGGACATACTCGGCGAATGACCCATCGATGATACGGTCGCCAGCGCCACCGATCGCGGTCGCGTTGTCACAGAGATTGGTTTCGCCTCGCTTGCAGTACGAGCAGGCACCACACGGCACCGCGGGATTCACAGCAACGCGGTCGCCGGGCTCTAGTTCAGAGACGTCGTCACCGAGTTCGGTGACGGTTCCAGCGCTTTCGTGCCCGAGCACCACCGGAAAGTCGACAGCGAAAGAACCGTGGTACATGTGAAGGTCGGTCGAGCAGACGCCGCACGCACCGACGCGTACCACTACCTCGCTTGGTTCCGGTTCCGGTCGTTCTCGCTCCTCTACCTCCATCTCACCGATGTCTGTCAGGGACGCTACGCGCATTGGTGTCTCCACGAATAGGTGCTTGCTGGTTTCTCGGTTCGAGTGTCGATTTTGTGCATCTGTGTCATTGCTCTAGTTTCGTCGTAAACTCGGGAATCTCAACGTCGGCAGGGAAGAACGTGGCCCTTCCCAAAGTCGAGGCCGAGTCATTCACACGGTGTAGCTCCAATCAAACACAGCCAAACATTGTATATAAACATTGGCACCATCTGACTGAACTGCTAACGACGGTGCCTATCGACTGTCCAATCGCCAGCTGTCGATTGGGACCTGTCCGCCGTCTATGCGGAGTTCGTGACCGTTGACGTAGTCGCTCGCCGGGGCGGCCAGGAAAGTGACCGCGTCGGCGATTTCTTCGGGTTCAGCGAACCGCCCTAATGGATTGTTGTTGAGGATCTGCTCGGTGACCGCGTCACTGAATCCCTCGGTCAGTCTAGTATTGGCCCACCCGGGAGCGACCGCATTGACACGAATTCCTTCTCGTCCGAGTTCAAGCGCGAGGCTCTTTGTCAACCCCAAGAGACTGTACTTTGCAACGTCGTACGCGGGTGACATCCCGACGCCGTTCTTCGTGTGAATCGAGGTGAAGTTAATTATCTTCCCGTATCCCTGCTCAACCATTCCATCGACCACTTCGCGGGTGCAGTTCAGCGCTCCATGTAGATGCACGTCCAGATTCAGTTCGAAGGTCCCGTCGTACCCTTCGTCTAGGAACGGTCCTGCGTCGCCCACGCCGGCGTTGTTGACGAGGATGTCGACTGAACCGAGTTCATCCGTCGCCGTTTCGACCATTGCAGCTACTTCTGCCTCGTCACTTACATCCGCGGGAACGCCAATTGCCTCGACACCAAGGTCTCGAATGTCCGCTGCGGTCTTTTCGGCCACTGCCTCGTCGATGTCGTTGATGACGACATCGGCACCGTTTCGAGCCAGTTCTTCGGCGGACGCTCGTCCCATTCCTCTCCCTGATCCACTGATTAGTGCAGTCTTACCTGTGAGGTTGCAATCCATTGCACTAACTGGTTTTCCTTGGGACAGTTAAATACATGTGCCCGGTCACGACCGAGTATCGGTGTCGGTTGGCCCGTAGCCGGAGAAAGAATTAAATATCATCATTCTAGTGGTGTGTATACGGTAAGCACACATGACCAGCGACCACGATAGACGGCAGTTTCTAAAAGCGGCAGGAGCAACGAGTTTAGGTGTTCTGGGCAGCCTTGCGGGATGTACGCGTGGGGGTGCAGGCGGAGATGGAGGTTCGTCCAACAGTAGCGGTGGCGGATCCTCCGGAGACCTTGCCATTCCACTTAGCAAGTACCAAGACGCGAACATCGACTGGAAACAGTTCGAAGGAGATAAGATCAACATCGGTGCTGTCCAGCATCCGTGGGTGTCGGCAATCAAACCCGCCATCCCGGTTTTCGAGGAACTCACCGGAATCGACGTCGTTTGGAACATCCTGCCTGAACAGCAGTTCCGGACCAAGCGTCAGACCGACGTCAGTACCGGTGCAGGGCAGTTCGACGTCTTCTTCATGGATCAGGTCGTCAACCAGTTCCGCCACGAAGGGTGGCTCCAGCCTCTCGATAAGTACTTCAACGATAGCAGCTTGTACGACGAGGGCTGGTACAAGCCCGACGACCTCTTCGAGGCGTCAAAGTGGCAGTGCCATGGTGGCGGCTACAGCGACAAATGGACTGGCATGCCGATCACAATCGAGGTCCAGACCCAGTTCTACCTACAGGACCTCTACGACAAACATGGACTCGAGGTTGCGGAAACGTGGAAACAGTTCCGCGAGAACGCCAAGACCATCCACGAGAACGAGTCCGACATCGTCGGCACGGCCGGTCGTGGCCAGAAGGGCTACGGGATGAACATCTACATCCTGAACACATTACTCCGTCAGAAAGGAACCAAGCTCTGGACCGACTTCCCGAACGACTCCGGACTCGACTCCCAGGGCGTCATCGAAGCAGCAGAGTGGTACACCAGCCTGCTTCAGGACTACGGTCCGGAAGGTGCATCCACGCAGACGTGGTCCGATGTCCAAGCGACGATGCAGGAAGGTCGGACTGGCCACATCGTCGCCGACGCCAACATGTTCTGGGGCGGCCTGACTAACGACGAGTCCAGCGTTGCCGATACCGTCCAGATCGCAAAGGTGCCCAAGCCTGAAGGCGGTGAATTGAACCCGAACGCGTTCACGTGGCAGATTTCGACGTCGAAAAACGCCAAGAACTCCGAGCAAGCGTTCCTGTTCATGATGTGGGCGACGTCCCAACCGACCGACACCTGGATGCATCTGGAGAGCAGCGGTGTGTTCTCCGTGCGACAGTCAGTCTGGGAGAACGATGAGTACCGCTCGAAAGTTGGTGAGGACTACGCACAGGTTTCGCTCGAATCACTGAAGGAAGCAGCGCCGGACCCGTTCGACCGCAAATACCCCGAATGGGGGCAGCGGTACTCCGAGGAACTGCAACGGGCTATCGCCGGGCAGAAACCTGCTGAGGCCGCGATGAAGCAAGCCGCGAAGGTCGCAGAAGACATCTACAGTGGCTGATATCGAGCTAGCATCTACATACACTCATGAGCACACCAACGCAGACAGAAACGACTGATACACACAGTCTAGCTAGACTACGGGACCTGTGGAACGACTACCTCCCGTACTGGTTCATGGCACCGATGGTGCTGGTGATGATGATGATCACCTTCTTCCCCGGTGCGTACGACCTCTATCTCAGCCTGATTGCAGAACCGACTTTGAACATCTTCGAGGCCGAGTTCGTCGGTCTGAGCAACTTCGAGACGGCGTTCACTCGCGGTGGGGCGTTCCACTCGTTCGTCATCACGGTCACCGTCGTCGTCAGTGCCTTGTTCCTCGAAAGCGTCCTCGGGTTCGTCCTCGCCGCATTCGTCGCCGGTGTCGAATCCTCACGAGCGAAGTCGTTCTACCGGGTGCTGTTCATTATCCCGATGGCAGTCGCACCTGTTTCGCTCGCGACCATCGGCAGAATCATGCTGAACAGCGAGGTCGGCATCATCCCGTATCTCATCAACACGGCGACGCCGTTCGCAGCCCCAGCGTTCCTCTCCGACCTCCCGTTGCTGACGGTGATTCTGCTGGATACGTGGAACTGGACGCCATTCATGTTCATCATTTTCTACGCTGGCCTCTCGTCGGTGCCCGACACCCTCGTTGAGGCGTCACGCGTCGACGGTGCGCCGCTGTGGCGGCGGTACATCCACGTCATCATTCCGTACATGAAGCCAGTGGTGTTTGTCGCCACCCTTATTCGGATGATTGACCTGTTCCGGACGTTCGGAGTCGTCTACGGGCTAACCCAGGGTGGTCCGGGGACGGCAACTCAATTGGTGAGTATCAACGTCTACGAACAGATGTTCATTAATAATTCGCCCGGGGTAGCCACTGCAATCGCGGTCGTCTACCTCATCTTCGTTATCGCGATCGCGAACATTGTCATCGCGAAAGTCGGCTTCGAGGGGGTGTGGGACTGATGGCGGCCCAGGACCTCGAATCCACGACTGGTTCACAGCGACTCGACAAAGACACCCGCGAGACGTTTGTCAAAATCGGTCGTCACGCCGTCTTGCTACTGTGGTCGTTCGTCGTGTTGTTCCCCCTGTACTGGCTCGCGTCGATGTCGCTGAAGCCACCAGGAGAGGCGAACTCGCTTCCGCCGGATTGGATCTTCCTGCCGACGGTGTACAACTACATCCAGCTCCTCCAGAACGGGGATTTCATCGCGGCCTTCGCCAACAGCGTCATCATGGTTGGTGTGTCCGTGATACTCGTCCTGCTCATTGGTGTCCCTGCCGCATACGTCCTCTCACGGTACGACATCCCGATGGAACGGGACGTGCTCGTGTGGATTCTCTCCTCACGGATGCTCCCGCCCATCGCCGTCGTCATCCCGTTTTTCGTCATCTTCCAGAAGTTGAACCTATTCGATACGCGAATCGGGATGGTGCTCATGTACATCAGTATCAACCTCTCACTCGTGGTGTGGGTGATGAAAGCGTTCTTCGACGGCATCCCAGAGACGCTCGAGGAGGCGGCCCGCGTTGACGGCGCGACCCGGTTCCAGGGATTCCGCAAGGTCGTCCTTCCTGCGGCCAAACCCGGAATCATTTCGGTCGCGATTATCAGCTTCATCTTCGCCTGGATCGAGCTTCTCTTCGGACTCGTGTTGACGAGCTTCAAGGCGGTACCGGTGACGCTGTACGTCTACTCGTTCATCGGTTCCCGCTCTATCGAGTGGGGGATGCTCGCGGCCGCCTCGACGGCGATGATCGTTCCCGTCATCATCTTCCTGATCGCGGTGAACAAATACCTCGCTGCCGGCCTCAGCTTCGGCGTGGTGATCAAAGAATGACACAGCTTCGTATCGACGACACGCACTGCTCGCAAAATGCACCTATACGGTGGAAATCGGACAACCGCACTACGGAGGTACACTAATGGCCAGCATCACGATAGATGACGTTACGAAACGGTTCGGGGACAGTGGCAATTCAGTCGTCGCAGTCGACGACATCTCCCTCGAAATCAAAGATGGCGAGTTCGTCGTCTTCGTCGGTCCATCAGGGAGCGGTAAGTCGACGCTCATGCGGACCGTCGCGGGACTCGAAACACAGTCGGAAGGAGATATCTACATCGGTGACGCGCTTGTCAATCAGTTCGGCCCGCGTGCACGGGACATCGCGATGGTGTTCCAGAACTACGCGCTCTACCCGAACATGACTGTCCAGGAGAACATGTCGTTTGGATTGAAGATGTCGACGGACCTCTCGAAGGAGGAAATCGAGGAGCAGGTCACGTCCGCCGCCGAGATGATGGGAATCGGCAATCTGCTGGACAACAAACCCGGAGAGCTCTCCGGGGGCCAGCAACAGCGCGTCGCGCTGGGCCGAGCCATCGTTCGTGACCCGAACGTGTTCCTGATGGACGAGCCGTTGTCGAACCTCGACGCGAAACTCCGAACGACGATGCGCACCGAGATCAATCGTCTCCAGAACGACCTCGACGTGACGACGCTGTACGTCACCCACGACCAGACGGAGGCGATGACGATGGGCGACCGTCTCGTCGTGCTCAACTACGGCGAACTTCAGCAGGTGGGTACGCCGCTGGAGTGTTTCTACCGTCCGGCGAACCAGTTCGTCGCCGGGTTCATCGGATCGCCGTCGATGAACTTTTTCGAGGGCCATCTCGAGGGCGGAACGCTCCAAGCCGATGGATTCGATTTCGACCTCACCGGCCAGATGCAGTCATCAGTTGAGAACCAAAACGAAATCGTACTTGGGATCAGACCGGAGGACATCACGCTCCACGAGCGTGCCAATGTCAACTACGAGTTCGAGGCAGTGGTTGACGTCGTCGAGCCAATGGGAAGCATCTCCTACGTCTATCTCCGCCCGCGAACGCAGGAGAGCGATAAGACGTTCGTCGTAGAGGCGGATGGCAAACAACCGATCACCGAGGGAGAGCATATCAACGTCAAAATACCCAAAGAAGATGTCCATCTGTTCGATGCGATTTCGGGGGAGACAATTCACCAGCGCAAACTCGATTCAGATACGGAAGTCACATTAAATGAACCGAGGTAAGCCACCAGCAGTTTCAATTGGGCGTCGATAGTCGTCTTCTCACTGTTCACCGTCGTAGCTGTTCACAGGTGGAAGGTACTCACACTTCGCCTTCACTAGCGGCTGGCGACCCGTGTAACTGAGGCTAATCTATGAGAGACTATTGATTACAACTGTGTGTCTCTGAGATCTATCTGATCGGTTCTATCGCATTCACTGCCAGTCTCCACGTCGGCTTCTGTTCACAGAACGTTGTCATGCAAGAACAGGCCACGAACTGTACGCTCCTGAACCAAGTCAACGGCTCGCCCTGCTTGAAGACCCATCCGCAAGAAGGCACAGACACAGTCAACTGGTACTATCCGGCGTGGTCTCCCGAGGATGGGAGTATCGGAGAGTGATGACTGCGTCATAGCATGCCACAGCTATTAGTGCCTGTATTATGTATCGTTGTGCATGCGAACCGCAGTGTTAGTCGAACCTCTACAGTTTGAATTCCAAGATCGTCCTCAACCGTCGCCAGGTCCAGACGACGTCCTCGTCGCCGTTCGAGACGTTGGAATCTGTGGTTCCGACGTTCACTATTACGAACACGGTCGTATCGGAGATTACATCGTCGAAAACCCACTCGTCCTCGGCCACGAGAGTGCGGGAGAGGTTGTCGATGTCGGTGATAACGTCACCGAACTCGAACCGGGTGATCGCGTCGCCCTCGAGCCAGGTGTTCCGTGTCGTCGATGTAGCCACTGCAAGCAGGGCGACTACCACCTTTGTGAGGACGTTCGGTTTATGGCGACACCACCCCACGACGGTGCCTTCACCGAGTACGTCTCCTGGCCGGCCGATTTCGCCTACAAACTGCCTGAGAACGTCTCGACCACAGAGGGAGCACTCTGTGAACCGCTCTCCGTTGGTATCCACGCCTGTCACCGTGGAGATGTTGAAACGGGTGACACCGTACTCGTGACTGGTGCAGGTCCAATCGGACTACTGGTAATGGAGACCGCTCGAGCGGCCGGTGCGACCGATATCATCGTGACGGACGTTGTCGACGAGAAGCTCACATTCGCTCGCGAGCGAGGGGCCGACCTCGTAGTCAATGTCGCGGAGGACGATTTGGAGGCAACTGTCGATGACTATACCGACGGCGTCGGTGTCGACGTGGCCGTTGAGGCGTCCGGTGCAGTTCCGTCCATCCAGAGCACACTCGACGTCGTCTGCCGGGGAGGTACCGTCGTCCTCGTCGGGCTCGCAAGTGAGGCGACAGTCCCCTTCGATGTGCTTGAGATCATCGACAACGAACTCGATGTCCTCGGATCGTTCCGATACAAGAACACCTACCCGGCAGCGATCGATCTCTTGGCTGATGACATCGTCGACGTTGAAGGGATCATCCAGTTCGAATCTTCGCTCGAAGACATCGACGACGCTTTCCAGCGAGCGATGGACCCGAACGTCATCAAAGGAATGGTCACCCTGGATTCGTGAAATTGCGATTAGCAACAAGGGAAAATATCGATTTCAACATAACAGAATCGATTCGGAGTACTACTCGAACTGCGTGTCGTAGGTAGTCACGGCTTCTGCGATGTCGTCGTACGACGGTGTCTCACCCGTCTGGACGAACACGCGAGCAAGCGCATTGCCTAAGACAACAGCAGCGTCCTCGGGCAGCCCTTCGACGAGACCGAGGGAGACCCCCGCGTTGAAGTGGTCCCCAGCGCTGGTGGTCAACTCCGGAGATTCGACTGGAGCGACGCTCACACTCGTCATGTCGTTATCGCTTACCACCACTGACTCGGTCGCGCTATGCCCGACAAACCGGTCGACATCCAGTGCATCGAATGCGACGCGAGCGTCGGCTTCGAGGTCATCGCCGGTCTGATCTCCGAGTACAGTCGCGAGCTCTTTGGTTTCGTAGCGGTTCGCCGAGACGGTCACCTCGACAACGTCCCTGAGTCGGCGTGTCGCCGCGACAATTGACTCCAGCATTTCACGGTCGATTTCTCGGATATTCGCTGGATCGAGCAGGACGTGCTGCGGTGGATCTGTTAGCTTCGGGAACACCGTCTCTCGCAGCTGATCTAAGATGGTCGCGAGCTCAGGAATCATCGCCCAGTAGCCGATTCCAAGCAGCTTTGCCCCGTCAAGCTCGTCGACTAGTGTGTCGATTCCGACGTGTGATTGGAGCGTTTCCCAGTCCAGTGTTGCAGCACCACCACTATCCATCAACATGAACTTTCCATCATCAAATTCAATGGCGTCGGTGACTCCCGGGTCTCCCAGCGAATGTATTGTGCACTCTCCGAACTCTTGTTCGAAGAGGTCGAGAACCGGGTCTCCGCACATCCCAACGATTGTCGGATCGAACCCCAGGTTCTGGTACACACGAGATAAGTGGCTGACGTGTCCACCAGTTCGCTGTCCACAACGTTCCCACGAGATTGACAGCGAGCTCCCTGCAGCTGCCGATGTTACAATCTCCTCACCGAACTCGTCCAGTGTCGTGATGCGCTCGTTGTCCGATGCACCAGCGTTCGTCCCGGCCTGTCGGACATTATCAATGTAGCCATCAAAGCCGAACACTACGTCCCCACCGCTCGGGTTGGACGGAAGGTGCTTCTGGCACGAAACTACCGCGTCACGCGTCTGGGAATCTGGATAGTTAGTTGGTGTCATCGGTCTCACATTCCATTGTCTGCCTGCGCTTGTTCCCACAGCACTCCTGTGGCAGCATCTCTGGCACGGTGTTTCACTGATGTCGTAAATTGATATTCAGTGGACTGTACGAGCATCTCGGTCTCGGTTGGATACTGCAGTATACCCTGCGGAGTGTATCCGATCGGTTCGATAACCGTCGGTACCCGCGATTCTGCTAGCAGACTCATGAATGGAGATACTATGGTGGGTGTATAAAAAATTAGGGACCAACCCAGTAGGCCTGTACAGGGAGCTATCAGTCAGTAGGGGTTTCTGTCGTCTCCGTAGGTGTGCTTTCCAAAGGGGTGTATCGGATAGGTACGGCCATATTGGGCGCACACAAGGAGATTTAATAGTGATTGTACCCCGATTTGAAATGGATGAACTCGAACGATAGTTCCTACTTGGATTCAGCCACTGACATGGCCAACGAAGATACGATTCGTGTTGGGCTGAACGGTTTCGGCCGCATCGGCCGCAACGTGTTCCGTGCCGTACTGGAAGACCCGCGTATCGACCTCGTCGGCATCAATGACGTGATGGACGTCGAGGACATGACGTACCTCGCGAAATACGACACCGTCATGGGTCGCCATGATGGCGTGGAACTCAAAGACGACCACCTCACCATCGGTGGGACGTCGGTGCCGCTGTACAACGAGCAGAGTCCCGCCGAACTGCCGTGGGACGAGCTGGACGTCGACGTCGCCCTGGAGTGTACGGGCATCTTCCGGACGCTGGACGGCGCGAGCGAGCACCTCGAAGGGGGAGCAGACAAGGTGGTCATCTCGGCGCCGCCGAAGGGTGACAAGCCCGTCAAACAGTTGGTTTACGGTGTCAATCACGACAAGTACGACGACGAGGATGTCGTCTCCAATGCTTCCTGTACGACCAACAGTGTGACGCCGGTCGCGAAAGTGCTCGACGAGAACTTCGGCATCAATAGTGGCCTGCTCACGACAGTCCACGCCTACACGGGTAGTCAGAGTCTCATCGACGGCCCGCAGGGCAAGACCCGCCGTGGCCGCGCCGCCGCTGAGAACATCGTCCCCACGTCGACGGGCGCCGCACAGGCCGCCACCGAGATTCTGCCACAGCTGGATGACAAACTCGACGGGATGGCAATTCGTGTACCGGTCCCGAACGGTTCGATCACGGAGCTCGTCGTCGACCTCGAGGGTAACCCGAGTGCAGAGAAGATCAACGAAGCGTTCCGTGAGGCCGCCGACAACGAACTCGCCGGCGTCCTCGGTTACACCGACGACGAGGTCGTCTCCTCGGACATCGTCGGGTGGCCATTCTCCTCGACGGTCGACCTCAACTCGACGAACGTCGTCAACGACGGCGAGATGGCCAAGATCCTCACGTGGTACGACAACGAGTACGGCTTCTCGAACCGCATGCTCGACATGGCCGCCTACATTACTGCCTAGGAATGTCGCCGAATACTGGTGTCCAATATCGGTAGCGACCACAGCGGCTTGTCTCGCGGAGAAGGATTGTCCTCTTGTCAACATAACAGGTGGTGTGAACCCCCCTTTGCCAGCGTCGGAACCGGGTTTGAAGATAGAGATGGACAGGCTTGTCTGTCGGCTATCGTGGGACCCGAGAATACGGTAGAATCTCTCTACTGAATGGTGAATATCTCACCAATCACCAAAGTCTAAGTACAAGGTGTGAATGGAATTAGTCGATGATATCTGGAGCAGACTCTGCAGTTACACGCAGTGACAAGGCACTGATCCTCGCGTACGACCACGGGCTGGAGCATGGTCCAATCGACTTCGAAGACGTCCCAGCGTCGGCGGACCCCGAGACGGTGTTCGACGTCGCGACCCACGACGCTGTCACCGCCTTCGCCGTCGGGAAGGGTCTTGCGGAAGCGTACTATCCGTCCTACGAGGACGACGTCACGCTTCTCGCGAAGTTGAACGGGACCTCCAACATGTGGATGGGTGAGCCAGATTCCGCCGTGAACTGGTCCGTCGAGAATGCGGCCGACCTCGGTGCGGAGGCAATCGGATTTACGCACTACGGTGGGTCGAACAACGAAGTCGAGATGGCCGAGGAGTTCCGCGACGCACAGGAGGCCGCCCGCGACCACGACATGGGCGTCGTCATGTGGTCCTACCCACGTGGGCAGGGCCTGAAGAACGACACCAGCGCGAGTACCATCGCCTACGCTTCCCGCCTCGGACTCGAACTCGGTGCCGACATCACGAAGATCAAGTATCCGGGCTCCGCCGACGCGATGCAGTGGGCTTGCGACGTCGCCGGCAACACGAAGATCGTCATGTCCGGCGGGTCGAAGACCAGCGATCGGGAGTTCCTCGAAACCGTCGAGACGGCGATGAGCGCCGGTGCCTCGGGCCTCGCGGTCGGCCGCAACGTCTTCCAGCGAGAGAACCCGACAGAACTGCTCGACGGTCTTGAACAGGTCATCTTCGAGGACAAGACGGCTGACGAGGCGCTCGGAGTTATGTCTTCGGCGGAGAGTCGTGCTGACACCACCTCTGATTGATGTCGACGCACGTGGATTCCCACACTGATGCAGTCACTGAGATATTCGACACGGTCGCTGCACTCGCTCCCGACGTCCGAGAGGCGCTTCCGGGTCGGCGTACGCAGAACGACGAGACAAATCCGAGCGGTGAGACACAGCTCGCGGCCGACGCCTACGCCGACGAGTTGTTCCTCGAGGAACTCGGGGCGCTCGATGCGGTGGTCGGGTACGCCAGCGAGGAACGGACAAAGGTCGTTCCGACAGACGACGATGGAGAATCAGGGCTCTCGGTCGCCATCGACCCCCTCGATGGCTCTTCGAACCTGAAGTCCAACAACACGATGGGGACCATTGTCGCCGTCTACGACGCTCCGCTCCCTGCTGCGGGCGCGGACCTTGTCGCCGCAGCGTACGTGCTGTTCGGCCCCATCACGACGATGATGGCTGCTGACGCTAACGGCGTCACGGAGTATCTCGTCGACGACGGGAGGCGAGAAGTGCTCGAAGAAGACGTACGCCTCCCCGACGACCCCTCGGTCTACGGCTTCGGCGGTCGCGTCCCCGACTGGCCGACGGACTTCGCGGGGTACGTTGACGATATCGAGGCAGACGAGAGCATGAAACTGCGCTACGGCGGGGCGATGATCGGTGACATCAATCAGGTGCTCACTTACGGCGGTATCTTCGCCTACCCGGCGCTTCAGTCCGCGCCAAACGGGAAGCTTCGCCTCCAGTTCGAGGGATACCCTATCGGCTTCATCATCGAGACGGCTGGCGGGTCTTCCTCCGATGGCACGAAGTCGTTGCTCAACGTCGAACCGACCGACCTGCACCAACGCGTGC
This sequence comes from Halogranum amylolyticum, assembly GCF_900110465.1. Lineage (GTDB taxonomy): Archaea > Halobacteriota > Halobacteria > Halobacteriales > Haloferacaceae > Halogranum > Halogranum amylolyticum. The sequence goes on along the minus strand of NZ_FODV01000013.1, from coordinate 46,464 downwards.
CGGTCCACGTCGGTACTGTCGCTCTGATTGAGGACATGGAGGAAGAAATTCAGTGAACTACCCCACCCTACCGTTCGCCTGACGGCTCGCGCTTGAGGGTGTCGTCAGAACTCAAAGAGTTCTGACTGCTAACCAGCAGTCTCTGACTTCTGGTGATGGGGCTTCCTGCTTCTACGACGCGCTTTGCAGGAACCGAAGTGGTTCTTGTAGGGAGCGCAGTCTCCACAGGCGTTAACGAATCGCGACGCGATTCGTTCGCACACCAGAAATCTTTGATTTCTGGGGACGTTGATTCGGAGCGTCCCGCTCCTAACTGCTTGATACCGCGAGAAAGAATGTTCCACGCCGCGTTCCAATCTCGATCTGCCGTGAAGCCACACGAGGGACAGGAGTGTTCGCGTACCCACAACGGCTTGTCGCTTTTCACTCCACATGCGGCGCACTCTTTGGTCGTATTCCGTGGGTCAACCGAGATGAAGTGTGTTCCTTCTCGCTCGCATTTGTATTCGAGCATCCGAAGAAAAGTACTCCATGCGGCGGATGCTCGGTTACGCGAGTTTTTGTTGAACTGCATCATCCCGGCGACGTTCAAGTCTTCGACTGCGACGAGCGTGCGCCTGAGGCTTTTAGGAAGACGAGTTTACCTATCCGGCAATGTTGTAGCTCATCGAATTCTTATCTCGTTATAAGTAAGATTGAGAAGGAGTGGATACGGCGCTTATCTGGTTGATGAATTCCGTTGCATGGGGGTTGTTGAGGACGCACTCGGAATATTCTGCTGCTTCGATTGCAACCGATATCGTGGAGTCGCTACGCTGAAATCTGGCGGTTCTCCAGCGCAACTCGGAATTGGACACTACTGCGGTGCTCTGAGATAGTATCGTTTAGAATTCATGTGTCCAATGTTGATTTCACACATAGATTGATAATCCTGTGTTTCTAGCTACCGAATGTCACACTGTTACAAGAACAGTGTGTGTCGTCCGGGTCAGCAGTGACCGTGAAGTAAGTGGTGTGTCGACCCACTGTCTCGTAACCAGCCCTACGTTTCCCTGTGAGTCACCGGGTCGGCACCCGCGCCACTCTAAAAAATCTGTGAACTGATGGCTGACTGAGTAGCAACTGGTAAGGTTGATCTCCATAACCCCCAGGAAACTACTCCAGCTATTTACTAACGAGGAGTCGTTTAGCGCCGGTCTTCCTCTTTCCACGAACTGACTTATACTAACTGTCCCCCTGGAATATCAACTAGCAATTCGACCGACGTTCAATCAGGATTCTTATATAACTAAATCGAAGTAGTTGAATCAACAATAGAGTAGCGTGAATATCCAATTTCCTCTATTAGAAATGTCATTCAGAGACCTGAACCGATGACCCTATTTGGTGTCGTTATTTAGAACAATTGGATAGAATAAGAAAGATTATGGTAGAGGGATTGATCCAGTATCTTGGGAAGATTTTGATTCCACGTATATTATATGAATAACACAAATTTCTTGCCCTGGCTGCGTGACCAGCATGATTGAACCCTTTCATTTTTCTAGCGTGAGGGATAGTGGTTCAGAGCGCTCAAAGTTCGGGATTAGAAGAGAACAACAGATTCCAAGTTGAGCACGTATTTGTAATCTCGTGTACTGATAGTGCTATTTAATATATCTACTTGGATAATTAGTTACCTCGTTACTTGTGTGCTTCCACATCGATAATGAGGAGAAACAGCCATGTGTGACCTCCATTTTCGCGAGGAAGATTATGCGGACACGGTGGGGTGTCCGCCGTCACCGGCTGCTCGAGCTGACTCTCTCCCCAACCAAGCTCGGCGGCAAGTGGTTCTCACCGTGGTTTAGCCGAACTAAACGGTGTTCTACACCCGTGTTGAGAATATGGCCCGATTATAGTACTGTCGCGTACTTCCCTCTAGACCCTGTAAGCGCTGGATTTACAACGGCAACATGGTGTGTGGTGAGCTTCTCGGTTTCTGGCAATCCCCCCGTCCTGAGGGTTCGAATGAGCCATCGAGGAATCGACGCTCCAGGCTCACTCGTCGTCAGCTGGACCATGATACTTCGATTTGATACTGTCGTCCTCTCGCCACTGCCAGTACTCGTAGTCGTTTGCCGTTAATCGTCTTCACTGTGAACGACGCTTTCGAGGGGACGCCCTTCGGACGGCGATAGCAGTACTCCGCGAGGATTCCGAGGCGGAGAGGGTCGAGATGCGTCACTTCCGGACAGCGATAGAGGAGATCCGCCCGACGATCACCGACGACCTCATGGACTATTTTGAGCAAGTGAAAGAGGAGTTCCTGGGTGATGCAGAGATTGGCGCGCGTCGTGAAGCTCGCCGAGGGTTCCAATAGGGTGCGCGGCCTCCATCTAGCATAGGGGTTTCAGACCCTTTGTTAATACTTACCGGCGAAATGTACCCGTCTATATGGCGTTACGCACTCGTCGAACCGTCTACTATCTCGCATTGGTCATCGTGACGACTCTTGTTTTCACGGTGGTATACAACGTCGGCATGGCCATCTGGGAGAATCGTCCTCAGCCTCTATATCATTCCCTCGAAATCGTCATCCAGAGCTTCACCACAACCGGATATGGGGAAGACGCACCGTGGCGAACCTTGCAGATGAACCTCCTGGCGATCGTGATGCAACTCGCAGGGATCGGACTCATTCTCACCGCTGTAGACGTATTTGCGGTTCCGTGGCTTCGTGACGCGCTTTCTCCGATGGCTCCCGAAACAGTTCATGGTCTTGATGGGCATATTATCATCTGCGGACATACGCCTCGCACCGATGTCTTGATTGAGGAACTTGATGCGCGTGACCGCGAATACGTTCTCATCGAACCGGATGCGGACATCGCAAGCAGCCTCCACGAGGCGGAATATAACGTCATCCACGGCGATCCCGAATCTACTGACGTGCTCGAAAATGCACAGATCTCCTCGGCAATCGCCATTGTGGCGGATGCCGCCGATGATACGAACGCGAGCATTGCTCTCTCGGCACTCGAAATCAATCCCAATGTGAGAATTATATCGTTGATCGAAGATGCAGCATTAGCCCGGTATCATCAGTTGGCCGGAGCGGACACTGTTCTCTCGCCGCGTCAACTGTTAGGTGAGAGCTTGGCAGGCGAAGTCCCGACCGCTGTGACAGCAACTGTTGAGGAAGGCGTCGAAATCGGCGATGACTTCGAGTTAGTTGAACTCTCAGTCGAGGAAGGTAGTGATCTCTGTGACAAAACGTTCGCCGAGGCACAGCTGCGCGAGCGATTCGGGGCGAACGTGATCGGGGTCTGGTTCAACGGGAATTTCAAAACCCCAATCGATCCGAATGATGAACTGGACGCCGGAACACGGCTGCTCGTGGCTGGCGAGTCCGATCAGTTGGATATGCTCCGAGATGCGACGGCTGCCACCGTCAGCAAATTTTCCGCGCAGGAAATCATCATAGCCGGATATGGAGACACCGGGCAAGCGGCTTACGAGGCACTCATGAATACCAGTTCACGACTGACCGTCCTCGACATTGAAGAGAAGGAACATACCGACGTAGTTGGCGATGCCCGTGATCCGGATGTCCTAGAAGCGGCAGGAATCGAGGAAGCCTCAGTTCTGCTTCTCGCGGTCGAGGACGACACGACGGCGATCTTCGCCACGCTGATCGCACGGGATCTGAATTCCGATCTTCAAATCGTCGTGCGAGCAAATGAGGAGGAAGATGTGCAGAAGCTGTATCGGGCGGGAGCAGATTACGTACAGTCGTTGGCGACGGTCAGCGGGCGCATGTTGGCCTCAACGGTGTTTGAAGACGAGGATCTGCTAGTGTACGACAAGCAAGTTAGCGTGGTGCGTCTCCCGGCACCCAGTCTGGAAGGGAGAACGCTGGTGGATGAGGAGGTTCGAACAGTCACGGGATGTACGGTCGTGGCAATCGTCAGAGACGGTGAGTCGATCACCGACTTCGACCCTGAACGTTTTCGGCTCGAGGCTACCGACGAGGTAGTGATCGCCGGGACTGACGAGAACATTACGCGGTTCGAACGTCGATTCGGTGCGGAATAACCACATCCGGTCATCGGTGAATCTCTGTTCTTGAGAACCAACAGAGTAGGTTATGTTTGACGTAGTCATATCGACAATTATGAATACATCAACTCCGCGCGTTGAATCGAATGAACGGATCGAGAGCGTCTCCACCGGTGTCGGAAGTTGGTGGCTGTACCTCGCCGTCGCCGTAGGGGGGACGTGGACATTCTGGCTAGCAGCAATCGTTCTTGGGGTAAGTTTCGATAGTGCGGTGGGACTCGCGTTGCTCCTCGCTGGCCTTGCCGTCCCCGGTGTGTCTGGTGTCGCGTTCGTCTACCTCGTCTATGACGAACGTGGGCGAGTCGACTTCTGGAATCGCGTTACTGACCCTCGACGGATTGAAATCCGCTGGCTGGTCGTGATTCTACTCGTACCCTTAGGTGCCAGCGTTCTCGCTGGTGTCGTGGACCTGCTCCTCGGTGGACCTGGGCCTATGTGGGGAGAAGGGGTGACTCAGTTCGGTGTCACTCCTCTCGCCATCTTTCCGGCGTTGTTCTTTGCAACGCTTCCCCCAATTTTAGAAGAGCTGGGATGGAGGGGGTACGCGTTAGACCGTCTTCAACTGAAGTGGTCCGCGTTGGGGGCAAGCCTCATTCTGGGTTCTGTCTGGGCGCTCTGGCATCTCCCCCTGTTTTTCATTGAAGGAACCTATCAACACGACTCGGTCGGATTTGCGACTACAGGGTTCTGGCTGTTCATGACCGGCGCCCTCGCCGCCTCGACCGTTGTTACGTGGCTCTACAACAACACCGGTCGTAGCGTCTTTGGCATTATCGTCTTCCACGGGTGGCTGAACTTCACCGCCGAGATTATCGTCGTCCCGGATTTAATCTACTATCCGCTCTGGTTCGTGCTTGCCAGCGCAGTCGTCCTCGTCTGGGGAAGAAAAACCATGACGGACTCGCCGGATGTCTCTCTCCCGCCACTCCCGTCTGATTGATAGCCAACTGTCTCTTCTACCATCCTCAGAAAGTGTTGATTGAGTCAGTCGCCGCTGACCAACTTGCGCTCTCTATTCAGCACGACCACAGAAACCTCACCGAATGCTGTCAGTAGTGGTGTGCGACATACAGAGGGTGTGTTCGTCAGTGAGGATTCATTTATTCCATCTCACCCACGCTGAACTAACCGCTGAGTAGCGCCTGTTTACAGATACACTCGTCTGAGAGCGGATCGTGTGGTGACTATGGCGACGATGATAATCACAAACCTCGACAACAATCCCAAGTTCGTGAATGCCCGTAAGGCGAAAAGAGCAGCAAGGGCTACCACAGCAGAGCCAATCATTATCTGATTCTCACGGGAAATCATACCAGATATCAAGAGAGTCAATTGAAACACCTACCGAAAGGTGGTTCGCCTGCACAGAGCGATTCGTCTCCATCGGTGTGAGCGTTGAGACCGTGACCGATTCGCGCACTGAGTTCAGCACGGTCACAGAAAACTCTCCGGATGCTGTCAGAAGTGGCGTGACACATACAGAGGGTGTATCGTTCACTACGGCGACTGTGATTACTGGCTCAATTTCCAACGTAAACGAAAGCGAAGAACGAGATTATACTCGCCGGGATTCCCGCAAAGACGAAGAATAGGAATCCAACCTGACTGCTTAAGAAGAGATATGTCAAAGCGATTCCGAGGATTGCCGAGCAGATTACAATTAGGACGTTTAATTGGCGGTGGAGGGTCTCAGACACATTTCGACATTGAATACTCAGTAAATCAATCTATTGGGTCACAACAAAAAATCATTGTAAGATATGCGCGCTCTATTCAGCACGACCACAGAAACCTCACCGAACGCTGTCAGAATCTGCGTGCTGAACTTAGAGAGTAAGTTCAGCAGGCCCAACCTCGGGTGTAGTCTCATAGCGCGCTCTATGAAGGACTCACGATTATCTGCGCGAAATTCACTGCAGATTGGCGATACCGTAAACGACTGCAAGGGAGACACCGGTCAAACGCACGAATGACATGAGTAGATCGCGAACAGGGGCAGCCTGTTCTGGCAGGAGGAACGGGACGGTGATGAGTGTCATTCCGATGTACAACTCTACGAGCAAGGCGAGTAAGATGATTCCTGCTACTCGAAGGCCGACCGAAACGAATCGCTGACCTGCTGCAAATCTACTAAGACCGCTGGAACTCATATGCAATTTAGATGGAACGTTGACAAATACTTTCTGGATAATCTCCGCGAATATATCATCCGAGCCAATGGCCGACTTGCGCGCTGAGTTCAGCACGAACAGAGAAACCTAATCAATTCTTGTCAGGAAAGTCGTGCAACAGACAGAGTGGAGAATACGTTGCGGCTGTCACTTCGTAATTCGGAGGCCGACGTCGGTCTCGTAGAGATAGCCTTTCAACAGCAGCTGTTCGAGAAGCGCTTCGGCCTCGGAGTGCTCGACTTCGCCGGCAGTGATCCAGTCGATCGCTGTGTCGTGCGTGAATGGCTCGTCTGTTGCAACCGCCTGTTCGATCTGTTCGAAGGCTGTTTGTTGTGTTGGGGTCAATCGGTTCGGCGAATGCCGCATGAGGAGTCCGTTGCGCCGCTGCTACGGTGATTGTTGGGGTTTAGTGTAACAGCGTGACCTGTCGAGACAGCGTTTGGGACGCCTACACCATCCTGAGAATCATTTCAGAGTTCTCTGTCGCTCTCGTGGGGCCGTCAGTTGGTTTCGGGTCTCTCGTTTACGGCTGGGCGCTCGACCGTCGGCGCGGTGCCGATTAATCAACATACTCGGCTCTGTTGGTTAATGAGCTGCGAATGGCCCGCTCGAGTGATGGTTTACGATACGAGCGACCTAGACCATTATACAGTGATCTCTCGAAGCACGGTCACTACGCCGATGGTCGAAATTCCTGACTCACTGCAGTGTCTGTGTACTGCGTCTGTGACCGAACGGAAGGGGTCGTACCGTATCGAGATTCCACGCGAAGAAGTTGCACACGGCGAACTCGACGTCGGCGGGTTCTATCGCGTTGGCGTGCTCACGCATACTGCCGCGGCGTCGTCGTCAGACTCGTCTTCGGCCGCTTCCTCGGACACGGAACCACAGGTGCAGCAGGGCCCGCCCGTCGAGGAGGGCGAAGTACGGGAGGTCACAATCGAGACGCTTGGTGAGCAAGGTGACGGCATCGCGAAGGTCGAGCGCGGCTACGTCGTCATCGTCGACGGTGGCCACCCCGGCGACGTCGTGGACGTGAAGATTCAGACGGTTCGCGAGAACGTGGCCTTCGCCGAGATCGTCGCCGAGTCGTAGCGCCCTAGTGATGGAGTCGATTTGTAGTTGTTTAGGCCCAAGGCCAGAACCCGGCCGCCATCAGGTAACCAGCAATGGCAGTGATGGCACCAACGATACCTGTGAATGAAGCAATTGGTGCCGTATATTCGTCTCGGTTCAATGCCAGAAGAACAAAAAATGCGGCCCATAACACGGCCCAAATCCACCAGAGAAGACTTAGACCCAGGTCACCAGTTTGCAAGACGAGATAGCCTGTCGGAAGGGCAACAACGGCTACAAATGCACAGTACCAACCAAACGAACGCTGATCTTCGATACCCCGATGTGCATTAACACCAAGCCAGAGATATGTGAATGAGAACAACATTGTTCCAGCTGCATTAAATGGCGTTCCTTCTGAAGCCGCTCCACCGAAGCCCCACCAGAGCACGATTAAGAATGTAATCACCCCGACGAGGAGATTAAACACCGCAACATCACGGTCCGCTCCATGCCCATGTAACCACAGCCCATTGACCATCAAGACGCCCCCCACGAATAGCAGTCCCATTCCAAGTACGCTATACAGCGTCATCTCTCACCACCCGGTGTTTTGCCAACATGGCTGACAATACCACACATGGGATTTCGACATTTATAATTTTGTTATATTTACAATGCTTTTTCAATTGCTAATATGGAGAATTATCACTCTGGGTTGTGGGGGTACTCAAGTCCCGATGGGTAGTCGCTCTCGGTTGTTGTATCGAGCCGGAGTGCAATACAGAAGCGGTCGAAGCCGACCTCGATACTGGCAAATATCAAGAGCTCGATAAATTCCTCTTCGGTAAATGGTTCCTGCAGTGCAGTAAACTCAGTATCGGACAATCGTTGCGGATTTTCGGCAAGAGAATCAGCGAGACGGACTGCAGCAACTTCCCGAGTCGTCAACGGCTGTTCGTCTATCTCTGAGCGCATCACTGCATCCTCTTTCTCTGCGATTGTATCCTCGACAGCGACAGTGCGAACCGTCGCACAGTACGCACATTCATGGACCGTAGCGATACGTAACCGCATTAGCTCAAGTAACTCAAGGTCGATCTGCTCGTTAACCGGAAACACAGCGAAAAGCGAATAAATTCGCTCCAAAAGATCTGGCACGTACGCCATCGCCCCAAAGAATGCAGTCTCTTGGTACCAGCCGTCTTGTGTCTCCTCTAGCAGTTGTCTGAGTTCGTTATCTTCGACGTCGGTCGGTGATAGTGGTTCGATTCGCGATGGCATGGACGAGCAATGGTACCGTATGACATTATAGTCTTTTGTCAGCTGTTGTGGTGTGGGTTCATGTAGAGCCGGAACTCCAGGTCAGTACTATCTGCGCCTTTCACTTCCGAATTAACTTTTTCAAATACCTCTTCGGCATTCAACTTCCCGGCAGAGAGCGAGTCGGCGATATCTTGAACGTCGTCTGCAATCATCGCTGGTGACCGTAGGACGATCCCATCGTGAAACTCTTCGATTTCTTCTAATGATTCACTAATGTCGGTATGCTGGGTTTGCTGATTAATATAAAGACTGACATATCTATCACCGCGGTAGGTCAAGAGTGGATGAGTATTTTCGCCTGAGGTTATTTGCTGGGTCTGGTGAACTGCATTGTGGAGTGTCTCGATTTGGGTCTCAAGTTGTTGCCACCATTCCAGTTGTGTTTCATCGGGAGAACATCGCACCTGGTACCGGTTGCTCGACACCTTTTCGAAGAGGCCGTAGGCCACGAGAAGGTCAAATTGTCGTTGGGGACCACCATCGGCGAAGATGTCTGTGTCAGGGTTCCGGCTTTGCAGTTCAACTACGAACTCATTGATACTGAATGACTCAGTCCTGAACTCGTCCCAGACGTTGAGATATATCTCTACGCACTCGTCGAGGTTTGGTAAGTGAGGTGATGACATGGATAGCGAGGTTTCTGAGTCGACGTCCTTAGCCTTATCCCCGTCAGACCTGTTATTCTGATGCAATGACTTATGCCGTATGAGAGCACTGATTCGAGATGACATGACACAACGTCGCAAACGCGGGTCGAATCTGTGGGTTACACACGAAGTCGACCGCACTGAAGGTGCGACGGCGCAGGCAGCGAACATTGCCGCGGCAAAATCGCTCGCAGAGACGGTTCGAACGACACTTGGACCAAACGGCATGGACAAGATGATTATTGGGAGTAACGGTACGGTCATCGTCACAAACGATGGCGCAAGTATTCTCGACCGAATGGACGTGACTGATCCAACGGCGAAGATGCTCGTTGAGACCGCCCAAAGTCAGAATAACGCTGTCGGTGATGGGTCGACCACAGCAGTCACGCTCATGGGTGCATTACTCGAAGCAGCTGAGGATCTTCTTGAAATGGGTGTCCATCCCACAACAATCATTGAGGGCTACCGGAAGGCTGGCGAGGTGGCTCTCGACCGTCTCCAGGCCGAAACAATTGATGTTGATCCGACAGACGAAGCTGAGTTGCGACGAATCGGCGCAACTGCGGTGACGGGGAAATGGGACAACGAATCCGCCCGGTATCTCTCTGAATTAGCCGTTCGTGGACTCTCCGAAATCGCCGGGGGAGACGCCGTCGATGTCCGAAATATGACTCTCCAATCAGTGCCAGGCGGATCACTCCGTGATTCTACTCTTCTCGATGGACTCAGTATCGATGTTGGGAGTTCTTCTACATCGATCGAAGTGTTCGCGCCTCACCTGCCCGATACGTACGAGTCGGCGACCGTCGCACTCCTTGATGCCGAACTCACGATCGAGAAAGCTGACGCTGTGGCGAACACGACGGTCAGTGACCCATCCCAACTTCGGGACTTACAGTCGTATGAGGAATCAGTCCGTATCGAAGCAGTCCAGAAACTCGCTGACCTTGGTGTTGACGTCGTGTTCTGTCAGAAGAGCATCGACGACGAGATTCGGTCACGGCTTGCTCGAGCGGGAATCCTCGCAATCGAACGAACACGACAAGACGAGATTAACAAACTGGCCCACGTGACTGATGCAGCGCTCGAACGCTCGGTTGATGCGTTGTCACCGGCGACAGTTGGACAGGCACCACATATTGAACGGCGCACTGTCGGCTCGACCGAACTTGTTATCATCTCGACAGCGATCTCGGGTGCACATGTGTCTTTCCTGCTTCGAGGTGGTACTGAACACGTTGCTGAGGAAACGAAGCGGGTACTCAAGGACTGCATCGCTGTCATCCAGCTTGCCCTCCAAGGACAGGCCGTTGTCCCTGGCGGTGGTGCAATCGAACTCTCACTTGCATACCACCTCAATTCGTATGCCTCCCAGGTTGGGACCCGAGAACAACTCGCTATCGAAGCGTTTGCTGACGCGCTGGAGACGGTTCCTGCGACACTCGCAGCCAGCGCTGGATGCGATCCGGTTGATACACTCATTGACCTTCGTGCACGCCACCATCAGGGTGAGATGACAGTGGGGGTCGACGTTACCAATGGCACACTCGCAGATATGCGAACGAAGGACGTTCTTGAACCGCTTGCAGTGAAACAGTACGCGATCAGGAATGCACTTGAGGGAGCGACAATGATTCTCCGTGTCGACGACGTGATCGCCGCTGAGCAGACGACGAATAGCCACGGACATGACCATGACCACGACCACGATCATACTGGCCTTCAGCATACTGAAGGGTACCCCTGGGCGATTGGTCACTAAGAGTTTGGACTGTCCTTTTCTGCTCTATCCGTCCCGAGGCGGCGATTTGTGTGCGGCAACTAAACCCACCTGAAGTCCGTGAAGCAAGCTACGATGACTGTGTGGATTCTTGTGAGCTGTCTCTTGACACCCAAATTATCAAATAGTAATTTAATGAAAAATAATAGCTAGATTTTTTATCAGTCAGGATGCTTGTTATCATGCATCATGCCTGAGACTGTTTTCGAGGTCGACGTTGACGCATCACCGGAAGAGCAACCAGATCCCATCGTCAACCGATGGCACCCGGACGTGCCGGCGGCAGCATCTGTTGAACCGGGTGACAAATTCCGTGTTGAGACCCTCGATTGGACTGGTGGCCAAGTCTCTAACGACGACAGTGCCAACGACATTCGGGACATGGAACTTGACCCGAACCACCACCTCAGTGGCCCGATCGAGGTCGAAGGCGCTGAACCCGGCGATTTGCTCGTCGTTGACATTCTCGATCTCGGTCCGTTCCCCGACCTTGAATGGGGATTCACCGGTATTTTCGACCAAGAGAACGGAGGTGGCTTCCTCACTGACAAATTCCCAAATGCCCGGAAGGCAATCTGGGAATTCGACGGTGTCTACACGCACTCGCGTCACGTCCCCGATGTCCACTTTGCCGGCCTCTCCCACCCCGGCATTCTCGGTACGTCTCCTTCGCATGAACTCCTTGAGGAGTGGAACGAGCGTGAGCGTGCCCTCATCGAACGCGGCCCCAACGACAAAACGGCGGTCAACCACGAGACCGGTGAGGACGAACCGCCCCTTGCGCTTCCACCGGAACCAAACGACGTCCTTCTCGGTGACATGGACGACGAAGCTGTCGAAGAAGCCGCAGAGAAGGCAGCCCGGACAATCCCCCCACGCGAGAATGCTGGGAACTGTGATATCAAGAACCTTAGCCGGGGGTCGCGTGTCTATCTTCCCGTCTTTGTCGAGGGCGGGAAGATTGTTACTGGCGACCTGCACTTCTCGCAGGGCGACGGCGAGATCACGTTCTGTGGAGCCATCGAGATGCCTGGTTGGCTTGACCTCCAGGTCGACGTTATCAAAAACGGAATGGAGAAGTTTGGTGTCGACCATGCAATCTTCAAACCTGGAAACGTCGAACCACAGTTCTCCGAGTTCATCACCTTCGAGGGCTACTCTGTTACGGAAGATGGAGAGCAACACTACAAGAACGCCAACATCGGGATGCGTCGTGCCTGTCTCGACGCCATTGACTACCTGAGTAACTTTGGGTATACGAAAGAACAGGCGTACATCATCCTCAGCACAGCCCCGGTCGAGAGCCGACTTGCGGGCGTCGTTGACTTGCCAAATACGTGTGTGACCGTCTCCGTCCCACAGGCTGTCTTCGACTTCGATGTCGACCCAGACAATCTCGAGAATGCGGGTGGCGTCGACCGTGGTACTGCTGCGCTGCCTGACTAACACTCATAGCTCCACTTCCACCCATTGAGTCGCTGGTTGATTCACCCTTCAAAGTTTGAATCCTGACGCGCTTCATATATGGTTTCGTTCACCTTCACGCCCGATAGACAACAACTGCTCTATGGTACCCAAGTCGTTGGTCTCATTACAGTCGGGGCGTTCGCAGGCGCGAATCTTCGTCATTTCTTCGCTGGTCTGATTCCAGGTCTCGGTGGGACGCTTGTCGCGAACGTGTTGGGTTGTTTCGCTCTTGGCTTCCTCGTGTACGAATCAGAGTATGCCAACGTACTCTCGGATGAGTTTTCAGTACTGGCCGGGACGGGGTTTCTCTCTTCGTTCACGACGTACAGTACGTTCGCTCTCGAAACCACGCTTACAACGCCTGTATTCGGTGTTCTCAACGTCATCGCGAACTACTGTCTTGGGCTTATTGCAGTCCTCCTTGGTCGATCACTTGCTGCTCGCATCGGGGGAGAAATAGATGGTTGAGCCGGCGCATTTAATTGGCGCCGGTGCAGCTCTCGGTGCTCTCTTACGATATGGCACCAACCGAGCCGTCGCCGGTACTCTCGGTGGCCACGAGTTTCCATTGGGAACGTTCGCCGTCAATGTCGTTGGAAGTTTCGTCCTAGCATTGGTGACCTTTCTGGGTGCGAGTGACGCAGTTCTGTCTCTCGTCGGGACTGGTGCGTGTGGGTCCTACACTACGTTCTCCTCGTTTTCCGTTGATACTGTTCAGCTATGGGAAGACGACCAGGTTATCTTGGCACTCACGTATGCGACCGGCAACCTCGTCGGCGCGCTTGTCGCGATCGGTCTCGCGTGGCTCATTGTGGGTCGTGTTTGAGAATATTTCAGCATCTTACACACGTAATGAATTTAGCTGGGACAAAGTGAACACCCAAATTCATATCAATCAATAGATGTTTGAAATATTAGCGAATTCTTATTGATTAGTCATGTAATATATTATGCGGAGATGCCCGAAGTCAAATTCGAAGTCGACGTCGATAGTCCACCAGATGACCAACCCGGTGCCAATCCGTTCAATCGGTGGCATCCGGATATCCCCGCTGCTGTCACAACCGAGCCCGGTGAGACGATTCGCTTAGAAGCACTCGATTGGACCGGCGGTCAGATTTCTGATAACGATAATGCCAATGAGGTCCGTGATGTCGACCTCTCACAGGTTCATTATCTCGCAGGGCCAGTCCACGTCGAAGGTGCCGAACCCGGCGACCTATTGAAAGTAGAGTTCCACGATATGGGACCGCTCAACAATCGCTCTGAGTTCGGCTTCACCGGGACGTTCTCACAACAGAACGGTGGCGGGTTCTTGACTGACCATTTCCCGAATGCAGCGAAATCCATCTGGGATCTTGATGGATACACCGTCTCCTCACGGCACGTCCCAGATGTTCGGTATGAAGGGAAGATACACCCCGGACTCGCTGGCTGTGCACCCAGTCAAGAACTGCTTCAAGAATGGAACGAACGAGAGCAGGAACTCATCGATAAGTTTGAGGAAGACCCTGAGTCGATTCCGAATCATCCGACCGGCGAGTCCGAGCCGCCTGTTGCAAACCCACCAACGACAGAAGGTGCCCTCATGGGTGAGATGGATCCTGATGCCGCCGAAGAAGCCGCACAAGAAGCGGCGCGGACTGTCCCTCCACGAGAACATGGTGGGAATCACGACATCAAGGACCTCTCCATTGGATCCACCGTCTATTTCCCCGTCTACGTTGACGGCGCGAAATTCGCTGTCGGTGACTTCCATGCCTCGCAAGGCGACGGTGAGATCACGTTCTGTGGCGCGATCGAAATGGCCGGCTATGTCGACGTCGAGTTCAACCTCGTCAAGGACGGGATGAAGAAGCATGGTGTCGACCATCCGATTTTCGAACCCGGTCACCGCGGCCCACACTTCGAGGATTACATCACATTCTGTGGCTACTCAGTCACGGAGGACGGTGAACAACGCTACATCGATTCGCATACGGCCTACCGGCGGGCGTGTCTGCAGGCAATCGACTACCTCAAGAAGTTCGGCTACACCGGCCAGCAAGCACTCCATATCCTCGGAACGGTTCCCGCCGAAGGCCGACAAAGCGGTGTCGTCGATATCCCCAACGCGTGTTCGACGCTCGCGCTTCCGAAAGGTGTCTTCGAGTTCGATATCTCGCCCGGAAAACTTGAGAACCGTGCCGATCGCGGAGATCTCGTCGTCACTGACAATCCCCTCGGGTGACGACAGTGGGGTCATTCGACCTCTCCGACGTCGATTATTTGAGTCGATACTCACGGTCTCTCGAGTCCTCATCTCGTCACCTGGGGTTACGCACGTCCGTTGTCTAGCCATCACCACCACTGTCAGTACCCAGAGAACTCTCAGAGACAGGTGAGGGTGAATCAGACAAGAACCCTCGTATCGGCACGTCCTCTTTACTCAGTACTCGCTTGTGAGCACCCCGAATTTCCACGGTACTGACACTGGCCTCGTTGCTCTCATCACACCCGTTGTGATAGGCTCCGATCGAGCGAACCAGTCGAATCCGTTTCATTCACCACTACCACTCCTACAACAACCAAGGGGTTCCCGAATGCTGCTGCTAGTGTAACCGTGCGTCCCCGCGTGTTGTGTTAGCTCCCTATCGTGTATCTGGTGTAGAGGAGGCGGCTATCACGCCCTCACTGTCGCCACCACATCACAACGTCTGTGATACTGCGTGTGTCCTCACTCGTCGCTGACTCGAGGTCCGCGACCGCTTGCTCTGTGAAGACGACGCGTTTCGTCCCGCGACGTTTCACGAGCTTCGTCTCGTCTTTGCCGAAGCGATTGAGGAACTCCATCACTCGCGAGACGGTTTCCGTGTGGGGACTCTCGCCGTCCTTCGAGCGCAGGACGGTGCTAATGGTACTCGAATCAATTGTGTAGCCCGCCGGGACCTTTGTGGCGTAGTCGCTGATGCCCTTCGCGACGTAGCGGGCGCGTTTCTCGTTGGGCGTGAGTTTTTCGACGGCCTCCTTGGAGAAGGCGACGACCTGCTGGAGCGGGGAGAGTGACGTCACGTCGTCGTCGCTCGTGGCGACGTCGTCGGTGGTCAACTCGTGGAACTGCTGCTGGAGTCGCTTGCGGTGTTCCTGCGCCGACTCGTAGTTTGTTTCGAGTTTGCGCACGCGGGCTTTGGACTCGGCGAGGTCTGCCTGGTGGGACTCGATCGTCTTGGCCTGGTCGTCGACGGTCGCTTCGAGCTGGTCGGTGTCGGCTTCGAGGGTGTCGACGCGGGCTTGGAGCTCTTGGTTCTCGGTTTCGAGCTCGTCGACCCGGGCTTCGAGTTGGTCGTTCTTCGTTTCGAGAGCGTCGATGCGGGACTTGAGCGTCTCGAGTTCGTCGGCGAGGGCCGGACTCGTGGTCGCGCTCATTGGGTGCCCTCCGTAGCGACGGGCGACTGTGCGACGAGACCTTTTTGGGTAGGTGGTGTGTTCGAAGACATGCGGTTTTGGGTTTCCTACGACCGCACCGGATCCGTGTCTTCAGCACGGGTCCTTTCTGAAGGGACAGTCAAACCCGGCGAACAGTCGTTGCTCCCGCTTACTCTCCGAACCTACTTAGAACTAGTGCACCATACACTGCACTGAAGAAACCTAAACAATGCACTTTTTGAACATATCATCTACGTTTATTGGTCGAACGAAGGCTTTCGAAGTCATGAGACGACCGCACGTAGATTGGATGACCCGTGCGGATGACGCGATACTGGAGTTTTTGCTTAACGAGGGAAACCGCCAGCTAATAGCCACACCGGGTGTCATTGAAGTCAATATCGGCTATACACTTTCGACCGTTAACCAGCGACTTCGGAAACTGAAATCCGCGGGATTAGTCGAATACCACGACGAAGAGCGAGGAATGTATGAACTGACAAAGAAAGGTAGTGCCTACCTTGCTGGTGAGATTAAAGCAGAAGACCTGACGTTAGAGGAAAACTTGAGTTGAATCGTACTTAGTCCTCAATCCACCATACAACTGCTCTGGCTCCCACCTTCTTTTGTCTCACTTTCCCCTCCTCCGACAGCTGAGCTAGTTTTCGACCTACCGTATCACGTGAGACCTCTAATTGATCTGCGATCTCTTTGGCTGTCATCACCGGGTCATCTGATGTTTCGAGTACTTTGAGAACTGCTTCGGCCGTCGTAAGTTCGGTGAACATCCCCTTTTCGTCGCGGTCACGGGTCATACTACCATCTACTAACCCACATACGTAGCCCTTGCGACACCTGTCTGTTGGGAAGAACACTTCTAGTAAAACGGTACCTTTTTCACCATAAGACACGTGTCTCAAGGTAAGGAAGACAGGTCCCTCTTGGGCGTGAGAATGCCCGCGTGTTGTCGCACGCGGGACCGGTCTTCTGATGGATTGGAGAAGACCAATGTCAATTACGCATACCACACCACAAGAGCGTACCGCATCGCTAGCCAGCCACCTCACCGACGCCCTTGCCCGCTCGTTCACCCTCGGCGTCGACGCCACGGGGTCGACCCATCACTATTACCGCCCCGCCGACGCCGTCGTCGTCTTCAACGGGCGCGAGCTCGATCACTTCCAGCCACTCGATGGCCGCCCGCTCGCAGAGTGGCAGGAGTTTGTCGCCCAGGAGCGTGGGTGGGCCTCTCTTGGTCAGCTTGCGCGGGTTGGGCTGCAGGTTGATACAGAGCGCAAGGAGGCCCACGCATGAGCGCACGCGAGGAGTTGGAGATGCACCTCTCTCAAGCGCTGTCGCGAACGGAGGATACGGAGGTGCAAGCCCATCTGTATGCGGCCTTGGAGTCGACCGAGGAGTTACCGCCGACGCCGCTTGTCGAGTGTCCCGTCTGTGGGACAGTAGGGTTGGCGGAGCGGATCGAAAGGCACGATTGTCAAGTCAGATAGCTTGGCATAGCTCATCTCCCTTCAAATTCTTATCACCCCCTTGCTTGATCCTGCTACACAACAGTGGTGAGTGAGCAGATTGAACCAAATTCTGCGACGTCTTTACAACCTCGGAACGTCCCACTGTCCAGTTGCGTATTTTGCGTATATGCAGCTAAACCGGTTCCAGTATAGTCAGATGCCACCTCCTCCGAATTCCGTCGACCCCCCGCAGTGAGAGGGTAATTGGAGGTCGACGGAAAGTCTGATGTATATCCGGTTAATACAGGCCTCTAAGTGGTCGAATTGGCCATGGTTTCAGACGAACCCTCGTGGGGTTGAAGCCGACAATACTCCCGAGACGACCAGGCGATCCTCATCCGTTTCAGACGAACCCTCGTGGGGTTGAAGCTTCGAGTTCGTCCCACGCTTCGGCGAACGCCGACTTGATTCAGACGAACCCTTGTGGGGTTGAAGTGACCGCAGAGCGGTCTCAGGCAAAGCAAGATTCAGTTTCCAGACGAATCCCTGTGAAATTGAAGCCTCAATGATCTGCGGAACCGCGGACCCGCGGAGTGGTTACCCAAACATCGTTGAAACGCGGTAGCGACGGTCGCGTAACACCCTCACGGCCGACGACACGCCGAACGTCGAGTGCTGGCTGCCGAAGAAGCTCAAGCGGCGGCAAGCAGCACCCCTACCGATCACCCGAGAGACACCGTCTCACATGTCGGCGAAATCCCAATGGCAGCCGCTTCCTCAAACCCGTATGCGAATCGCACTCCGCCAGCACTCCTGACACCCTGCGCATCGCAGTCTGGCTGCGGCCACGCGAACGTTTCAGGACGCCTTCCGTCGATTGGTACGATGATCCGCGCTGGGGTGCCGACGAATGGCTCCGTTGCTTCTCTCGCTGTGTTACTCTCGAGCCGATACAGGTGATCAACGAGGATTGTTCCGGCTGCTGTGTCCACCTGATAGTGGATGTTGTGCGTGCGATCCGAATAGTTGAACACCTCAACCTCGTGGGCGAGCTGTCGCGAACGGAGGGGATTCAGCGAACAGCCGGCGAGGGCTGACAGACCACAAAGACTGACGACAGAGAGGAGGCGACGACGGGACCACACAGAGCGCATAGCTACGTTGCTGGCTAGACTGAACAAAGGTCTATCGACGAGGCTACAAGCCGATTTCGAGGCGATACAGACACCTACGCTCTCGAGGCAGAGCCACAAGAGACGGACCCAACAGCACCGAGGAGCCCACACTGGATGGCTCCGACAGCGGGTCACCGCCAGGAAACATTCACAATACCATCGAACCCGATACAGCCCTCGAAAAACGCGCTCCCCCGCACTCGACGCTCTGATGGCCATTCACAACCGGCTCAAATCCCCGAAGGGAAGCCCCGAAAACACGGTTGTGAAATCCGAACGTTGGCCTGACCCCCTCGACCCCACCTCACTATCAGCACACCCGACAGTCCCAAGAGAAACACTTAGCAGGGATGGGACGAGACCACGCAACTATGTCGAGCAGTGACACGCTCCGCAGCCGGCTTACACGATTGCTCTCGACAGACACCGTCATCCACGAATGTCGCCACTGTGGGACGACATGCACGGCCACAGACTCGACCTGCCCAGTCTGTGACGCACCCGAGATCGTCACCTACCGCTTCTAACCACTCGCCGACGCCGACGTACGCCCAGCACCATACTACATAACACCACCGTACGACGACTCAGAAACACACGCACGGCGTCGCTCGCAACTTGGAGGGGACAACACAACCTGCGTTGGGTCCCACTCGTGGTACACTTCGAGTGCCGATACCCGCTGTCGGTGAGCGTGTCGGAATTCGCCGCTTATCACGAGCAAGGAGAAGACCGGTTCACACGCTGTGTCTGGACTGGAACAATGGTGACGAAACGAAGAAACAACACCAAGTACTTATTGTATCCACGGTCAGATATTCAGAAAATATACAAGCGAGAGTCGACGCGGTAGTAACCGAACTGCAGTCCGAACTGGGCGATGACTTGCGCGGAGTCTTCTGGGGAAACTTCCCACAGCGAGACTACGTAAAAGCATATCTCCCACCGGAGGCCGACGACGTCGATCCCGCGATCATTATCGAGCTCATCGAGTATCTCGTCGATGAACAACTCCCGGCTGAGAATCCCAGCCACTCGCTAAGTGACGAGCTTTCGTCGACGCTTGGTGATTTCCAACTCTCGGTACGTGTCTTCACGAATCGAGCCCTGTGTCTCGCGTGGAACCACGACGACTCAATCGGCATCTTCGTTGGCACAACAGTTGATGCCGATCTGAGCGTCGTCACGCGTACAATCATCTCTGCGTTGGACAACAAGCTTAGTGAGCGCATCGACGACTAAGTGTGGATTGGCCGTGAACTGACTCGGTGCGTGGTGCCATCTCGCGTTTGTGACGCATTGCTTTCCAGGGCTTGACGACGATCACCGACGGTAAAATGCCGGCAGTGTGGCGCAGTCGAGCTCGTCACTGACCGCTTCTAACTCGCATCGCTTGTCGACGCCGACGCACGCCCCTATCCAACAAGTCGGCAACTGTACGATCAACTGGAAGACCCACCGATCCCACCCCACATGTTCGGCCGCTTGGTTGCCCTCTTGGTCGATTTCGCAATCATCGAGTGCTACACCGAGCGCTCCAGCGCCAACCGCTACGATATTCGCGCATATGACCCGGCAGCGCTCGAGGAACTCGCGGCACTGCTCGCGTAAGCACCTCGATGGCACAAACCGCGATCAATCTGTCACACTGGCTCAGCGATAGCGGACTTCCGCATACAATCCGTATGCAACTGCGAGCATACCGATAGCTGCCGCACCCCACCGTAGCGGGGAAGTGACTGTCCAAACCACGAGTGCAGCGATGGCGACGAGCACCCCGACGACGAGTCGAGCAATCCGTAGTTGACGTCGCACCGACTTGCGGTCCCCGCCCGCATCGATGACGAACAGATCGATGGCCCCGAGAAAGACGCTCTTCAAGAGATCGAGCAGGAGACTCATTGGGTGTGTGGTGTGCAATAGTCAAATACGATATATGTATCGATTGGTCTGGCGAATCGCCTCGTCGCGGCACAAAAGGTCGTCGTCCATGTCAGGGCTAAGGACCACACGAGCACGACTGTTGTGGTCGCGTCGGTCACGTCCGGTTCGGAAGTCTCGTCCGGCGGTTTGAACACCTCTGCGGCCCTACCGCCGGTCGATGAAACACGACCGGATCCACGCGAAGCAGCCGACGCATGACCTCGACCGGTGGGAGACCGGCACCATCGAGCGGATTAGAGAGTGCGACGGCCACTGCGTGGTTGACGTCGTCGACGCTGACGGCAAGTCGGTTGAACTGGTTGTCACACTGGCAATCCGGGACCTCTTCGTCAGTCGGCTCGACATCGACGAAACCCAATCGCCGGTCGGCTCGCAAATCTGGTTCCGGCGCAAGCGGGGACAATAGACTGACACGGCAAGAGCGCCCGCGACCACGACGAACAACTCTGTGAGGAGGACGCCGCACGGCGAGGGTGATGCGGTACTCATCATCGCACCGCATGCCGCAGAACCGCTCGTTGCCGCACTCTACGAAGAACGACGCCACACGCCCTATCCAACAAGTCGGCAACTGGACGCCCATCTTGAGGACCCACCCCTCCCAGCCCGCACGTTCGGCCGCCTGCTCGCCTTGCTGGTCGAGCTCGAGATCATCGAGCTCTACACCGAGCGCTCCAGCGCGAATCGCTACGACATTCGTGCATACGACGCGGTTGACCTCGACGAGCTTGAGACGCTGCTCGCGTAGGCACCTCGACGACGTCGTGTGACAACGGACTCGGTCCGACGCCGCACAACCGGTGGTGAGATGTCGTCCCTCTGGTCGCTATGACAGCCGAAGAGAAACGTCTGCGCTGATGGAAGCGTGGCGTCGAACGCAGAGCGTCGAGTCTGAGAGTACCGCCCGACGAGCTACGAGACCGACACACCCCATCTACGTGGGTGAGCGTCTCACAGTCGTCTCGTAATCGCTTTGATAGATCCCGTGTGTGTCTGCCGCAGGAATGGGCTGGGGTCATCCGCGTGGAGATAGTCGAACGCAGGGCACTCATAGCACGATTTGAGAATCTCACGGAGGCGGCCCGTCAGCGACGGCGTCTCGACGAGTGATGATCGCTCGCGAGCGATACTCACGATGTGTTGCAGTTCCCCGCCCAGATAGTGCGTCCCAACGCCGGCGTCGTATCCGGGCTCGATTTGCTCCGAGCGGCCAGTCGCCTGCAGCCAGTACCACACCGGGAAGTCAGCGCCTGCACGCGTCGCACATGCGAGCGACTGCCACATCCGGGGGTTGAGTTCAATCGGTTTGAACGCGCCAGTGTCGGCGTCGCGAACGTACTCGATACAAGCGAGGCCATGCCACTCAAGTGTCTCCAGCAGGGCGCGAGCGTTTGCTTCGAGCTCCGGGTTCTTGACCGTCTCGCGGTAGACACCACCCCCGCCAGTGTGTGAGTCACCCCGGATCTGTCGGTGCTGGTACATTGCTACTGTTTCGCCATGCTCGCAGAGTGCACCGATCATGTACTCTGGGCCGTCGACGTACGCTTGGACGATCGGAGTGTGGTTCATCTGTTCTCGGATTGCTGCACTATCGTGGGATTCGTCTGCTGAGACGTGCTCGACGTGTTTCACGATCTGTGACTCGTCCGGCCCAACCGATTCGACATAGTCGTCGACGAGCAGGTTGTATCGAGCCTTGATGATGCGATCGGTGTTCCAGTCGGCGGCGTCATCAAGCAGTTCGGTCCGTGGTGCTGGGACACCGGCGTCCGCGGCAGCCTCCATCAGTCGCTTTCTGTCGTGGACACGCGTCAGCGTCTCAAGCGACGGCACGGCGAGATCGACGTACTCGGAGAACTGGTCGTGATACTTTGCGAGGAGGTAGGGCTCCTGCGGTCGGTGGGGGATAATCGTTCGCACGTCTGGCCGGGCAGCGAGGCCCAAGAGTGTATCTTTGTAGGCACCGAGCTCCCATGACGGGGGGATCATGACGACTTCATCGCAGTATCGCGAGGCGGTAAGCGGGTGGGAGGCGTCTGACACAGCGACGATAGTGTGCACATCTGCCTGCGCAAGCGAGCGAATCGACGCGTAGCCGTGTGGGTATTTCGATGCTGGGATGACCACTGCATCGCGGTCAGTAGTACTCTGTGACCGCGCAATCATACTACGAGGGACCATACACCTTCTTTGCTTTTATTGTCAAATAAGTAATCGGCAATTATACACGAGAAACAGTCGATACAACTCGCTTCACACTGTGTGATATCTGCTTGGTCACACCACAGTTGTCTCTTTCCGAGGATTGGGCTTCATCGTTGCGAGGAGTGAGTTGATAGCGACTCTGGTCGTTTCAGCATGGGTGTGTGACCCACCGCGACGCACGAGTGGATTGACACACAGCCGTCTCGTTTCTCGGAGGGCCACGCATGTTGTCGCACCGCCGACGAAGCCAGTGCTGCACTCCGGGGTGTCCACAGTCATCGCCACAGTTGGGTGTCGGGCTGGCCGCCGCCGGCTGGGGTGTCGTCTAAACACGAGACAGACGTGTCGACGGCGTCGCCACTCATGCATCTGCCACGCGGCGACGGTGCCAATCAACCCCGCCCTGGGCGCTGTCAGTAGTCGCCTGCTGCAGAGACAGGATGTCGCACTCGAGAGAACTACGACGCGAGCACCGAGATGGACCCACTGTGTGACACACCACGTGGCTGGACTCGCGTTCGTCCGGTCGCGTCCACTGTGTCGCAGCCGTCGGGTACGCTGGTGTCTCGTCAGCACGGGCCTCGTCGTCGCCGTTGGCAGTCTGCATCCATCTCACAGCCAGTTTGTTCGTCGACGGAACCACGGAGGTCGAGATCGACATGCTCGCTGGCAGGCAGACACTCATGGCCCCGTTCGTTCAGTGCACTGGGCACTCGTCCTTGAGTGAGTGAGAGACGGTCGACAACACGGCTAGTGAAACCACCCACGCGAAGAAGAAAGCAGACCCATCTCCCACCGCGACAGTGGCGTGCGCTAGTCACGACGCGAGAGAGTCCCCAGGGAGAACCCAATAGTTGAGACTCCGCACGCACTCGCCTCGGGTGAAAACGCCCTGGGCCAGAGGGCGTTGCGAAAACCGGAATGCCATCTGCATTCTCCCCGCTGCGGGGTTATGATTGCGGGGTGGGTAGAATGCATTCTCAGCTTCGTCCCTCACGCGGTTACGTGTAGTGGCCAGCTGTGACCGTTCCTTGCAGTTGCAGTCCGACGCACCGAGTAGTGGTGTCGCCTCCGGACGGACACGGAGTGTGGACACTCTGGAACCAGTGACTTCGTCTGTGTGTTCGGTGACCTCGCCAGCGTCATCTACTCGTCGCCGAGCGGTGGGCACAACTGTTTGTGCTGTTGGGTGTAGTGCGATCGAGTGCGTCGTCGGCCCACCAATGTTGGTCTCCTGCGGCGACGGTCGTCGCCGACGTCACAGGTCGTACACGCAGGGCCAAGTCTACGCCGTCGCCTCCCTCATTCGCGATGTGTGTCGTCGTCAGGTTGGCGTCGCCGCGAGGGTGCACTCATCCGCATCTCGCCTGTCGCTAGTGGTCGACATCCCCTCTCGAGCGCTCGCCTGACACCCCCCATTGCGACTATATCAACTTCCAGAGACGTTCGTCGTCGACACCCCACTACTTAGCATCGCTTGTTCGACACCCCATCTGGCCAGCGTTCACCTCATACCCCGCCTTATTGTGTCGGCGGTTTCGATGAACCGGTTACTAATGCATTAAAACCTACACCGATTCAGTGTGAAGGACCCCACAATGAGCGACACTAACGACGATGAATCCAGTATCGAGACTGTGACAGGTGTCCGGCGGTCGGCCCTCGAAGCAATCGCCTATCTCGGTGGGGACGCACCCGTCCACGACGTCATGTCTGCCGCCGATATCGCCGAGGGCTCACGGACCTATGTGTTCCGCCCGCTGCGTGAACAGGGCCTGATCGAACAGAGCGGTGAAGCAAACAGTGGCTCTCCTCGCGGGCAATACGGTCGTCGTCAAACCAGCCGAGCAGACGCCGTTTAGCGCTCTCGCCGGAGCAGAGCTACTCTACGAAGCGGGACTCCCGCGGGACGCCTTCCACGTCGTGACCGGAACGGGCGCGGAGGCGGGCGCTGCACTCGTCAACACCGTCGACTTCGTTTCGTTCACAGGGGGCACGGGGACGGGGCGACAGATAGGTGAACTAGCCGGTCGACGGGGTATCAGCTGTTCGCTCGAACTCGGCGGCAAGAATCCGATGGTCGTCCTCGCTGATGTCGACCTCAACGTGACGCTCGAACGGATGGTTCAGGGCTGTTTTGGGAACTCCGGGCAGGTCTGTATGGCCCCAGAACGCATCTACGTCGAAGCCGCCGTCTATGACGAATTCCTCACACGATTCATAGAGCGGGTCGAACAGCTCACCCTCGGCGCGTCGTTTGACTACGACATCGAGGTTGGATCGCTCATCTCGGAAGCTCACCTCGCGAAGGTGGCGGCGCACGTAGATGACGCCGTGGCGAAGGGTGCGACGGTCCTAACGGGCGGTCGAGCCCGGCCCGACGTCGGTCCGACCGTATACGAACCGACGGTCCTCGTCGACGTCACCGAGGAGATGACGCTGTGCGCTGAGGAAACGTTCGGCCCCGTCATCGCCATTTACCGGGTCGAAGACGCCGAGGAAGCAATCAGGCGGGCGAACGAGACGCCATACGGATTGAACGCGAGCGTCTGGACGAGCGATCGACAGCGGGGCGTGTCTGTCACGCGTCGACTCGACGCTGGAATGGTCACCATCAACGATGCTTACGCGGTCGGTTACGCCGCGCCCACGGCACCGATGGGCGGAACGAAAGGATCTGGAATCGGACGGTGACACGGGCCTGAAGGGCTCCTGAAGTACACGGTCCCCCAGACGATCGCACGGAACTGAGGAATGACGTTCGTCCCCGCTGGCGAGGATGCCGAGGTCTCAGCGCGCCGACTCCTCCGACTCCTTCGGTCGTTCGGACGCGTTCCCGGCCTGCGCTGAAGTGCCTCGAGGAGGCGTTCGCGTATCTATGTGAGACAAGTGGTGTACTCTGACAATTCCCCGTCAGCTCCTACCTAGTGGACCAGATTCCGACCAGTTCTGATAAGAAACATGAGTGATCACAGTGAGTGAATCTCGTAATCCGTGACCTCTGACGTTTCCGAGGTAGGTGACGAAGGCAATACAGCGACCCTTAGGATTGTAATAAGTGGTTCCGTGAGGTAGAGCCCCGCAATAGAGTCCTCGACAATCTCCAGTTCCTGACCGGGGAGATGATTTTAGCAGAGTGAAGAACCTCGCGAATTTCCCCAGGGGAAAACTGCTTTGAGATTCCCCGGCGATACCCTCTCCCCAACTGATTCGCGCGCTGAGTTCAGCACGTCCACAGATACCTTACCGAACGTTGTCAGAAACTTCGGGCAACATTCGAAGGGCGACTCAGTTAACAAGTAACAGAACATGCCTGATTACGCGGCCGTCAAAAAATAAAATGTGTGAATGAGAAAACATTAACCGCGCTGCACGGGATGATCACCCGTGTCAGTGCGTGCCTCTGACACCGCTCTATGGGTGGATTTGCCCGTCTCACCCACGCGTTTTCTACGACCTTCGGCCTCATAGGCATCGCCGGGAGAAGAGCACGAGGCCTGTAATCAAGCGTGCTGCATATGCGCGCTCTCTCGTGTTTAGACGACACCCACTCGTCGACGACCAGCCTGACACCCAACTGTGGCGACAACGGTGGATACCCAAATGAACGGTGACGAGAGGGGGACAGACGGCTGCCAAGCGTACACTCTGTGGGAGTAATTACCTGAGCAGTGCCTCGAGTTCATTGAGCGCCGCCGCGTGATATAATTCATCCCAGAATCTAGTACGTCATATCTAGTAATCGGTCATTTTTTTCAGTTGCAATACTTGACTATTCATAACATACTATAAGAATGACTGCTTTCGATGGAATTCAACGGTTATGAAGACAAAGGACAGATGTGGTCTCTTGTGGATGTTCAGCGACTAGGAAATAGGGTGGAGATCGAGGTCAGAGTAGGGCAGTACCAATTGCTATAGAATCTTACCAGTACCTCCGGAATAGGAGTATATTCTGGGGTAAACGATTATTTCGAAGGGGATACTGTACAGTAGTTGTCGATAGTAAACTTATAACGCCTGAAACCATGTCAAACAATCTGCTCTGGTTAATAACAGTCGTGTTCTTTATCTGCCACCCCACCACTCGTGGGGTGTGAACTACAACCATGACAGAAGATGTCGAACCAAGCGACGATGAAGGACTTCCAATCAATCGACGGGACGTGATGAAGGCGGCCGGTACCGCTGCGGCGATAACCGGCTTCTCCGGTGTTGGAGCTGCGAGCGGCGTACAAGACGACTGTACCTGCGAAGCAGGGACAACCCAGTGTTTCCCCGAAGAAGAACAGGACACGAACTGCTCGTACTGCAAAATAAGCCTCAGTGTGGGCGAATCGTGCACGATTCCGGACACCAACATTGAGATCACCCGCGAAAGTGGCCGGTGTATAAGCTACTCGGATCCGGACGGGGCGATTAGCGACATCGCGCTCAAGGCCGGGAATTTCTGTGAGTGTACGTACCTCTCGGAAGTCGAGCTGAACGAAGATGATCAGCTGTGTACCACGACCTCAGAGGGAGAAGACTGCCAAAACGACATTAGCCACATTACCGTCGAATACAACTGCAACGGTGAGCCCCCGGAGGAGTGTGAGTACACGGCCGATATGACGCGGGTGGACTCGTTCTGTTGTGACGGTGTGATGGTGTGCGTCGACGACGTTGAACAGGGTTCACTGACCTGCCCAGTTACAGCGAAACTGTCTCTGGAGTCTCCAAAAGGTACCAACGCGTGTACTACTTCCTCGATGGAGCACACGTTCGAGGAGAGCGGTTGTTACACGTTCGATCTCTCGGATCTCTGTTGCAACCCAACGGAAGTCACGTTCTATGACGACAACGAAAACGTCATTGAGACCTGCACGCCCGATGAGTCTCTTGACTGCAGATGTGTCTGCGAAAATAAGTTCTGTAAAGTTGAGGGAATCCCAGAGGCAGGTGAGTCGTACTGTGACGGTGCAATCACAGTAACCAATGTGACTCAGAATGGGTCCTGCTTCAGCTTCACGTCCACCGTGGACATCTGTAGGGTCTTTGTCAAGGGTGGTGGCGGTCCAGATGCTGGCGAGACATACGAGTTCCCGTGTGGAACGAGAGAAGCATCCGAGCTCTGTGCGAATGTGAACCCGGGCGGACAGCTGTCCCAGATCAGCCACATCGACTTCTATGTGTGTGAAGATCGGAGCAATGAGTGTTCCAGCGTCAACTGTAGCTGAACCGGAGCTGCTTGCACGTAGCGGCTAATCCGGTTCCCCCATTATTAAACCGAATCCAAAACATACGATGTCAATTAGAAAACACACAATTTACAGTGCGATTCGACAGCCCGAGTACACCGGGGAGAATCGCTGTCTACCCTGCACGATCGCAAACGTCGTCATCTCAGTCATTGGCAGCCTCGCACTCGCGTTTCTCTCGCCACCTTCGGGACTCGTTGCCTTTGTGACGGCCATCGCGGTGATCTACCTTCGGGGCTACCTCGTCCCGGGGACGCCAATGCTCACGAAGCGATATTTCCCGGATCAGGTGCTTGCGTGGTTCGACAAAGAACCAACACAGACGTTCCACGTTTACGGCGACATCAAGGATGTCGACGCCGAAGACATCCTGCGGCGGGCGGACGCACTCGAGGTGTGCGCCGGCGGGGACGACCTCTGTCTGTCACCCCGTTTCAGCGAGGCGTGGCACCAGCAGGTCGAACGTCTCGAGATCGACGCTCCGGAGCGAACGCTCGCGGATCTCCTTGACGTTCCTTCGGCACGACTTACGACCCAGAACCGTGGCCGATCGTTCGTCGCCACGGTCGACGGAAACCAAGTTGGACAGTGGGAGTCCCGCGCTGCGTTCGTCGCGGATATGACCGCCGAGCGTGCTCTCTCGGAGTTGACCCGGGGATGGAATGACGTCCCTGTCGAACAGCGAAGTGTGCTACTGAGACAGCTGCGGGTTTTCCTCGAGTGGTGTCCAGAGTGCGGCGGTGCCGTGCGACTGGCACAGAAGACCCGCACATCTTGCTGTCGGTCGTGGGCAGTTATCGCCTCTGCGTGTGAGGGCTGTGATGCGCGCCTGTTCGAAGTGAAGGCGGACGAAGTGGAGGGCGTCGACGGGTAATCACGCATCGAGTTAGGGCCATCCCGGCCCGTCTTTTATCGCTGGTCACTCTCTAACCAGGAGAAGAGACAAAACATAGAATCGAGAACCAAAGGTTTGCAAGGGCATTGAACCCAGTTAGTCAGCACTCAAGACCGGATTTAAATCCGGGCACTTGTCCTCAGACGGCGACAGCCTGCTATAGCGTTGCTTTCTCATCACGTGTCGCCGCAGCTTCGGAGGCAGTCTGTAGCCACTGCTTGACAGGAGTGCCGAGGAGGTGCCGTCGGAGCGTCCCGTAGTGTTGTGGGGAGCGTTCTTCGAGGGCTTCGAGCTGGGTGGGGAGTGACGCGGAAATATCAGTTTAGTACTATCTTGAATCAAGGAGAGACTCCCGCCCCTCAGGGCGGGCGTGAATCCGACCAACCTCGTCTTTCTGCCGATTAAGAACGTCTTGCACATCACCGAGGCGGTACACCCGCCCCCATACCGGGACAATCGGACAATATCGGCCTTCCACCCCGATTCACGTAGGTATCCCCTGCGTGATAGGCGAGGATACCGACACACAACAACAAGATAACTCTGAATCAGCGGGGCAGAACCACTCGAACCCACCACAGGAGAGGAGTAACGGGGGCGTGGCACTCCCACACTCGTCGGTGTGCAAACCCTCAGAGAACAACGAACCGCCCGTTGGTGGGCGTGGGAAGCCCCCTCGTTAACCGCGGGGAGGATGTCACTAGGTACTGAACTCCGCGGGTACGTTGGTGACGCGCTCGAAGACCAATTCACGCAGTATCACAGACGTTGTGATGTGGTGGCAATAGTGAGAGTGTGCTTTACACCAGATACATGATAGACAACAAACACAACACGCGGGGACGCATGGATGACTAGCTGCAGCATTCGGGAGCCTCGCAGCTAATTAGGAGTAGTAGTGATGGATAAAAGGAGGTTGGGCGATTCGCTCGTTCGAGGCGTATCACAGCGGGTGTGATGAGGCCGGAATCGAATTCGAACGACTGTTGTTAGCGTGCCGACATCCTCACGTGTAGATCTGTTTCATTCAAATCGGAGTGTGACCGCCTCTGCCCGGTAGTCTTCGATAAACGCACCTGGGCCGCCAACACTCACTTCACCATCATCCGTCTCGAGATGCAGGCTCGTTTCGAGAGTAAAGTCATTCGTTGAAGGTTCAACGAATGCCTGTCGAACGTCACTCACCTTCCCCGAGAGTTCTGCGCCACTTTCAGTCACGATGTCAGCCCAGAAATCGTGTCCTGCTTCCCAATGGAGGAATGCCTGCAAGACGGCTTCACGGAACCAGTCGTACGACGCAGGGAGCGAATCGGGTTCTGTCACATGTCGAATCGTGGAGACGGGCCAGTAGGCACTGAGATACATCCCCAGGACAGACGACGTGAGATGTGGTTGTGAGATGGTGACGGCCTCTTTGTCGTTGTGCTGCATCGAGAGGACGTGTGGATCACCAATCATTGCCGCTTCGTTGTCGACCGTATAGAGGAATGGGATACTTGCGTCCCAAGAGCGGACGACGTCTGCGACACCGGTGAAATCTCGTGTATCGTCGTCGGGGTCAACAGTTTCACCAAGTAGGAGAAAAACTAATACCCCCCTATCGACTGCAGCCCTGAGTTCTGCTTCGATCTCTGGGTAGACGTGGTCGGGAATAGCAACGAGCGCCTCTGTTTCGGCCTCCGAGAGCGCGTTCCGCAATCGCTTGAGAACCGTCTCACGAGATTTGATGATCTGTATCTCGGGGGCCTCAGTCGTTGTTTGCTCAAATCGCTCCTCAAGTGAGGGGGTCAGCGCTTCGAGCCGTGACGAGAGGTTCGCAATCGCCTCTTTCGGTGGTAATGCACTGATGGTCGTCGGTGATGCGTGTTCTTTCACGCGAACGAGCCCTCGGCGTTCGAGTCGCTCGGCGATTCCGTACACGGCCCGCTGTGTAACGTCCGCTTCCTCGGCAACAGCGCGTGTCGGTGCCTCACCCAGTGACAGCAGGGCGAGATACGTATCAATCTCGGTGTCAGAGAGACCGAACACGCTGAGTTCGTCTCGAAGCGCCGGGTCGTCCTGTGCGCCAGTCATTGTCTTTGTGAGTCGTGAATCCTCAGCCATAGAAGTTGGATATTGGTGAGTGAGAGTATGAGACGGGTCGGTAAGAGACCCCCGGTCGAAGTGAAAGCGAGTTCGTCAGCTCATGCTGACAGTTACGTATCCCTCGAACTCGAGGATGATTTGTTGTGCTCGATCACCGAAGATGGCCTTCTTCGTCGGTGATCGGCGGACTCCCGTGAGGAACACGTGATCGCAATCAGTCTGACGTGCGATATCGACGATGGACGTCGCCTGGTCGCGTGTGTCGGCGACAACTGTTCGCAGTTCGTAGTCGACGGCGTCACCAAGGACATCGTGTGCGAGATCGTCGACATCGCCGAACAACCCTTCGAGAACGGCATTCTCGTCGTAACTCGTGTGTTCGGCGCGGCCGATTTCGTCCAAGGTTCGCTCAACCTCGGTATACTCGTCTGAGGTCGCGAGTGCGACAACGACGAGGTCAATCTCTGCTCCGAGAGCGAATGTTTTGGCTCGCTGCAGGACATCTCGGTCACGGTCCGTGTCTTCGATGGCGACGAGTGCACGTGGCATAGGTGTAGTCTGGTGGCTCATGGTTCAGCTGGTCAGTTTGACTTCCTCGAACGGATCCCAGTCGAAGTAGATGAAGACGGACGAGCCGACGAGCATCACCCCAAGCATCCCAAAGCTCAACAACGCGACGACGAAGGTTGCCGTTCCTGGTTCGACATAGGGAACGGAGAGGCCGAGGAATGCAAGCAGGACGATGCTCAAAGCAAAGAACACCCGCCAGACTGCAGTCATTGGACTCTCCTCCCCGTGGGTTGGTCGACATGGTTAGTCATCGGCTTCTCCTGTCGTCACGGCGTCACTGTCATGGACGCCCTCCAGTAGTTGGCTCTCCCAATACTCATGGTTCGGATCGGTTCGGTGACAGGCTGCACAGTGTGCCCCGGGCGTCGACTCATCGTCACCCAGCTCCGGGGCAGCAGTCGTACAGACTTCCCGAGCCTCGGGGCACCGGGTGTGGAACCGACAACCCGAGGGAGGGTTGACCGGATCGGGAATATCGATCGACCGGACCGGTGGATCCACCATCTCCTGACTGCTCGGATCAAGGTCGGCAGTTGCCCATCGTAACACCTTCGAGTAGGGATGTTTCGGATCGCCGAGCACCTCTTCGGGCGGCCCGATTTCGACAAGCTCACCCAGATACATGATTCCGATACGACCATTGGCCTTCTCGGCAAGGTAGCGGGCGTTCGATAACGTGTGAGAAATAAACACGAACGACGTATTGAACTGCTCTTGAAGTTCCAAGAGCAAGTCCATCGTCTCGACACGAAGTGACACGTCGAGTGCGCTCACTGCTTCGTCGGCGAGGATGACGTCTGGGTTCATCAGGAGTGCCCGTACGAGGGCAACACGCTGTTGTTCACCACCACTCAACTGGTGGGGGAATCGATGCGCGTAGTCCTCGGGCGGCTCCATTCCGACGCGCTTGAGCAGCGCGAAGATACGTGCACGGCGATCCTCGGTCGACATCTCGGGTTTCCACCGCTCGATGGGTGCTTCCAGTGACGTCAACACCTTCCGGTTGGGATTGAGCGCTGCACCGGGGTCTTGATGGATAATCTGGAGCGCCTTTCGGATGTCGCCATAGGGGATATCGACGTCTCCCACCCCGTCTTTTGCGTCCCAGACGTCCTGTCCGCGATACGTGACGTTCCCTTCTGTCGGCCGCTGGACGCCGATGATGGTTTTACCCAGGGTCGTCTTCCCACAGCCCGATTCCCCAACAAGCGCGAGCACGTCGTTCTCCTCGATGTCGATGGAAATGTCGTCGACGGCCTGTACCCGGTCGGGATCGTTGAACAGCGAGTCGACGAGCCCCTGCTCTTTCTCAAAGTGAACGGAAACCTCGTCAAGTGACATCACGATGTCGTCGTCAGTGTATCGGTCGCTCACGATTGCACCACATCCTGTTCGAAGGGGACCGCTTCCTCTGCATCTTCGTGGTGGAAACATGCTGTCCGATGCTCGTCGCCGACGTTCTCCCACGGTGGGGCCTCTCGATGACACTTGCTCGTCGCAAGTGGACACCGCGGTGCGTAATGGCAGCCCTCCGGCGTGTGTGCTGGGTTCGGTGCCGACCCCTCGATCGGTTTCATCGTTTCGATCGGAGCATCGAGGTTCGGCACTGCCTTCAGCAGCGCCCGAGTGTACGGGTGTTGTGAATGCCGAACGATCTGCTCACTCGGGCCGACCTCCGCGAGTTCGAAGGCATAGAGGATGGCCAATCGGTCGGCCAGTCCAGCAACGAGCGGGAGGTCGTGAGTGATGAACAGAATCGAGAGTTCGTACTTCTCTTTGATATCGTCAAGGAGACTCAGAATCGAACGCTGCATCAGCAGGTCTAGAGCAGCGGTCGGCTCGTCCATCAAGAGGACGTTCGGCTCCAGAATGAGCGAGAGCGCGATAAGTGCCCGCTGACTCATGCCGCCCGATAGTTCGTGTGAGTACGAATCCAGTATCCGTTCGGGGTCAAGATAGAGGTCGGCGAGCAACTGATGTGCTCGTTCCATCCCTTCATCGACGTCGTAGTCGTGGGCCTTCAGTGTCTCTTCGAAATGCCCACGAATCGTCATCGTGGGGTTAAACGACGAAAGCGCCCCCTGGAACACCATCGAGATCTCCTCCCAGCGGAGTTCTTTCAGCTCTCGGTCTGAAAGGTCGAGGACGTCCACTGGGTCCGCACCGGATTCCGGATAGTATCGGACGTCACCAGTGGTGATCCCCGGTTCTTCGACGGCATCCATCATGGCGTTGGCCAGCATCGACTTTCCCGACCCGGACTCGCCGACGACGCCGAGAATCTCTCCCCGTTGGAGGTCGATACTGACGTTGTCGAGGACCATCGCGTCACGGTGCTCCAAATCGTAGGTGACGCTCACGTTGCGGACCTCGACGATCGGGTCTGCGGTGCTGTGTCTTGTGCGTTGTTTGCTTCGTTGCATTTCAGATTCCTCCAGTGTCTGTTGTGGTCGAACTGCTCTCGTCGTCACTCGCGATCGACTTCGCGTGACGGGCACGCACCCGTGGGTTGAAGATACGGTCTGCACCCTGTGCGAGGAGGGTCAATCCAAGCGCGAGAACGATAATCGTCAACATCGGCATCAACAGCCAATGGAACGCGGCGGGCGAGGACGTCGCCCCGGCACGGTTCACAGCCGCGTTCATCATCACCCCCCAGTTGATGCCGTTGTACGGCAACACACCGAGGAAGTAGAGACCGACGGAGCCGAAGATAACCGCCCGCGCCTGCTGGACGAAGTTCATCGTGATGTACGGCATCAGATTCGGGATGATGTCCCCGCCGATGATCGTCGGGGTTTTCATACCCATGATCCGGGAGGCTTCAACGTATTCGGCATCGCGGAGCGTGAGCACTTGCGACCGAACCGCCCGGGCCAACCCAGCCCACGCGTTGATGGTGATGAGAATCCCGATAGTGACTGGACTTCCCCGGATATCGAGCGCTGCTGCCAAGACGATCGTCAGCGGCAGTCCGGGGATAGTCATCATGATGTCCGTGAGGGTCATCAAGCCGCTATCGAGATGGCCACCTTTGTAGCCCGCAAGGGTACCGATCGCCGTTCCGAGTCCAACCGTAAACACGGCACCGGAGGCGATCATGGTGAGCATCGACGGCGTCGCATAGACGAGCTGCGAGAGAATATTTGTCCCTGATGCCGTCGTCCCGAGCGGATACTCGAGGGTCCGGAAGGCGCCGACCAGAAGCGGCCCTTGGTTGGGTCGTGGCGCTGTGACGAGCATCGGTCCCATCGTCCCCACAAACAGGTAGAAAAGGACGACGAGCACACCTGTCCGGGCGCGCCAGTCGTCCCAGACGATGCGGGCTGGCGCGAGGATTTTCTCGTCGAACCACTGGCGACGACGCTCCCTGTCAGTCATCGACACTTCGGCCATCTGTTGGAACTCCGAGGTAGGTGTCCCACCATCAGCAGCGACGCGACCGTTTCGGGCGTGACCAGTGATAGCCGAGCGTGGACGTCCGACGTCGGGTTCTGAGTCGTCGTGGGCGACGGACTCATCGAGATCGGTGTCAATGTCGACCTCTCCGCGTGTATCGTGGCTGTCGCGGTCAGTAGGACTCACGCGACGCACCTCCTTTGGCTCGGGGGTCGAGCCACCCGTACGTCAGGTCAGCAATTGTGATCCCGATCACCATCGCGACTGTGATGAGAATGAACCCACCCATCATCAGCGGGTAGTCACGGGCGTTGATCGCCTGAATCAGATAGAAGCCGACGCCTGGATAGGCGAAGATGTTCTCGATGATGACTGCCCCGCCGAAGACGGTGCCGATAGCAATCATCAACCCGGTGTACATCGGCAGAATGGCGTTGCGGGCAACGTATCGGATAGCGATACGGCGCGTCGGTAGTCCACGGAGGCGGGCGACGCGGAGGTAATCCTCACCGAGTACACGAATACTGTTGCCACGCATACTCAGCGCCCACCCGCCGAAGCCGACGACAGCCATCGAGAGGATGGGCAACGTGCCGTGATAGAGCACGCTCGTCAGGAACGGGAGGTTGAGCCCTGGCGTGAGTTCAGAGGCGTATCGACCGCCCGTCGGGAACAAGTCGAAGCGGTAACCGAGGAAGGCCACGGACAGCAACGCGACGACGTATCCAGGCGTCGAGTTGAGGACCAACCCGACACCGGTGCTGGCGACGTCGAAACTCGACCCTTCCTTGTAAGCCATGAATGCTCCCAGCGACACCCCCACGGTGAACGCGAGAAACAGTGCCGATGCGGTCAGGAAGACCGTCCACGGTATCGCCGGGCCAATCACACTCGTGACTGCCCGGTCGTACCAGATGGACTGGCCAAAGTCGCCCTGAAGCATCGCAGCCATATACTCGAGGTACTGGATGTATACCGGCTCGTCTACTGCAATGTTGGTCTGTGCGGCGATCCGAGCGTTGATTTCGGCCATCGACATGTCGCTCCCGCCTTGTTGAATCGCTTGAGCTCGCAAGTAGTCGAGTGGGCCACCTGGAAGCAACCGAATGAGACCAAAGCTGGCCGATATCACTACGAAGACGGTGAGCACCGATTGACCAACCCGTTTCAAGATGTAGCTCATGAGTGTCCTCCGTTACTGGCTCGTGGCTAACTCTGAGACAATCTCCGCAGGCGTCACCGTCTTGCTGTCGCGAACCTTCTCGTGGAGGACCGGTGTCTCGAACTCACTCGAGAGGTTCCATGCGTTTTTCGCGTCCCAGCTGTCGAAGATCCACTTGAAGTGGAAATACGGATAGGCCTGGTCGTACGACGCCCATCCCTGCAGACCGACGACAAAGTCACCGTTGCTGTAGTCCTTCCCCCAGTAGGTCGAGGTATCTTTCATTATGGCTTCCGCCTCGATACCGAACTGCTGGAGCTGTGAGACGACCGTTTGTGCGCCAGAGACCCAGTCAGAGAACCCAGCGGGACCCTTGATGGGAATGCTCAGTGCCTTTCCGTTCTTTTTCCACGTGCCACCCTGCTTTTGGTAGCCGGCTTCCTCCAACAGTGCGGCAGCCTTGTCGGTTTGCGACTTGTTCGTACCGTACGTCTCGAACTTGTCTGCGACGCCCTCTAGCCAGTGTCCCTCGATTTGACCGTTGAACTCGCCGGTCAGGCCGCTCGGATACGTGACTGCAATCTTCGAGTTGGTGCCAGCACCGGAGTTCTTCGCCACCGACTCGCGGTTGATCACGTGTGCAATCGCCTTGCGGACACGTGGGTCATCGACTGGTTCTTTCTCGAAGTTGAAAACGAGGCCGAGCCCCCAGTGACGCGGGATGAGACTGACCTGCACCGAGTCAGGGAGCTGGTTAAGCTTGTTCGAGGGCATGAACAGCGTCGCCGACCCGTCGGTCTGCTCGTTGATGAGCGCATTCCAGCGCTTCTGATTCGACGGCATGTAGAGGTACTCCGCTTCCGGGAAGTCGATCTGACCGGCATCCGGATGTTCCTCGTACTTTGTGAGCAGGGTCCGCTGGGTATCTGCATTCTCGAACTGGAACGGGCCGCACCCGACCGGTTCGGGGACAGTCTCGCTCGTCAGGTCACCGAGCACTTTCGAGCGAGCGTCGTCCGATTCTGCGTCGTCGAACCGCTGTACGTACTCCCCGTAGGTGCTCTCGTGAGCGACGAGGTATTTCGGCTGGAGATACGCGAGAAGAACCTCCTCGTTCGCCGCCATCGTGAGCGACAGTTCGACGGTGGAGTCGTCGACGGTCGTTACACGCTCTGAAACCTTCCCCTTGTCCTCGGGGGCGACGAACTGGCCGAGGCTCCCGCCGTTGTAGATGTCGAGTTTGATCTGGTTCGCGACATCCGTGGCAGTGACCTGATCACCGTTGTGCCAGGTCTGGTCTTCACGAACCGAGAGGGTCATGGTCTCCCCGTCGAGCGAGTAGTCGGCGATGAGGTACGGCTCGTACTTCTGCTTTGCAAGATTGTACCGCATGAACCGATCGAACAGCATCCGCCGAGGTTCGGCGAAGTTCTTGCCGTTCCACGGGTTGTACTGCGAATCCTGCGGCACTGCCCACTGTGCCAGTGTCAGTTTCGAGTCGTTGGCGCCGTCGGACTGACTCCACGCGCCGGTGCGGGGGAGCCACTCGGTCGGCCAGTAGAGCTGCATGTTCGGACTGTCCTTCGAGGGAACAGACCAGTCGTCAGTCGTCTGGAACGACTGGGCGAGTTTCTCCTGAAGCGGGAGGACTGGAAGAGTCTGGTTCGTGACATACGCGAGTTCCTGAATCTTCCGCTTGGTCTCACTATCGACCGGGGCTGGTGTCGCGGTGTCGCTAGCAGCGTTCTCAGCGTTTCCATCCGACGAAGAACCCGTCGTTTCAACCGCTTGCTGGCCACCACAGCCCGCGAACCCGGCTGTAACACCGGTTGCTCCGAGCGCTTGTACGAATCGCCGCCGCGAGAGCGGCGATCGGTTGCCGCTCCCATTGTCATTGTCCATCATGGTCGTCTACGATTGTTACACACACCCGAATAAAATTTCGGGTAGAAGCTGTTCTTCGCGATTTTGTATCTGTATAAGTCGATGGTCAATGACCGTAGCAAGTAGCAGCGAGTGAGAGAGGATCGAATCTAACCAATGACTCCGAAAGACGCTATCAAAACGAGAGCAGGGATCGACCGCACGTGGTGGAAGGAAGCAGTCGTCTACCAGATATATCCGAAAAGCTTCAACGACACTGACGGCGACGGCATCGGAGATCTCCGTGGCATCGAGCGGCGGGTGGATTACCTAGACGATCTTGGTGTGGACGCCGTCTGGCTCTGTCCCGTTTACGAGTCGCCGCAGGCCGACAATGGCTACGATATCAGCGACTACCGCTCAATTAACGACGCCTATGGTGACATGGATGACTGGCGACGGCTCCTGAGTACACTCCACGAACGAGACATTCGTCTTATCATGGATCTGGTCGTCAACCATACATCCGACGAACACGAGTGGTTCCAGCGGTCGCGCCAGGGCGACAGTGAGTTCAAGGACTACTACATCTGGCGCGATGGCACCAACAACGGAGGCGACCCACCGAACAATTGGGAGTCCGTGTTCGGCGGTTCTGCGTGGACATACGACGAAGTGCGCGGCCAGTGGTATCTCCATCTGTTCGACGAGAAACAACCAGACCTGAACTGGCGCAACCCAGACGTTCGTGAATCAGTCTACGAGATGATGAACTGGTGGTTGGAGAAGGGGATCGATGGCTTCCGGATGGACGTCATCAACCTCATCTCGAAAACGAACGGACTCCCCGATGGTGACGAAGATGGGGGACTGACTGGTGCAGAGCATTTCTTCAACGGCCCGAACATCCACGACTATCTCCGTGAGATGCGCGATGAAGTGCTCTCGGACGAGTCACTTTTGACTGTCGGCGAGACACCTGGTGCCGGCGTTGACGACGCACGGACGTATGTCGGCCCTGACGGCGATGGTCTTTCGATGGTGTTCCAGTTTGAGCACGTTTCTTTCGACCATGACGAACACAAGTGGGACGCCGGTGACTGGTCACTCGTCGAGTTCAAGCAGATCATCGCGAAGTGGCAGAACGGCCTCGCAGACGAGGGGTGGAACAGTCTCTATCTCAACAACCACGACCAGCCGCGGATGGTCTCTCGCTTCGGCGACGACAGCACCTATCGCGAAGAAAGCGCGAAGCTCCTTGGAACACTCACCCATACACTTCAGGGAACGCCGTTCGTCTACCAAGGTGAGGAACTCGGGATGACGAACGCTTCGTTCGCCTCCCCAGACGAACTTCGGGACGTCGAGGCGGTGAACTTCGTAGAAGAGGCACTCGAGCAGGGCGATGCAGCTTCCTACGACGATGTTCGTGATGCAGTGGAGTACGTCGGTCGGGATAACGCTCGCACCCCGATGCAGTGGTCGGATGCGCCTGACGCTGGCTTTACCGACGGCGAGCCGTGGATCGATTGCAACTCGAACTACGAAACAGTCAACGTTGAACACGCCCGCGCTGACGAAAACTCCGTCTGGCACTACTATCAGGATCTCATCGAACTCCGCCACGACCGTGACGTCTTGGTGTATGGAGCGTTCGATCTCCTCGTCCCTAACCACCCTGCTATCTTTGCCTACACGCGAACGCTTGGCGACGAACGTGGCCTCGTCGTCCTCAACTTCGGAACGGACCCGGTCGAGTTCGTCGTGCCCGACAGCATCACTCTTGACGAACTCGAGCTCGCTCTCGCGAATACCGACGTACCGACAGCGCCACGCCCGGCGTTTGAACTCGGTCCGTACGAAGCTCACGTCTATCTCACCCCGTAGTGTCGCCACAAAATCACAGTTATGACTCACGACGATTCCCAAACAACGACTCAGAGACGAAGTATCGACACCGACAAACGGTGGTGGAAGGAAGCCGTCGTCTATCAGCTCTATCCGCGAAGCTTCAACGACAGCAACGGCGATGGGGTTGGCGATATCCCGGGTATCACAGAGAAGGTCGATTATCTCGACGAACTAGGTGTCGACGTCGTTTGGCTCTGTCCAGTATATGACTCACCGAACGCCGACAACGGCTACGACATCCGTGACTATCGCTCGATCATGGACGAGTTCGGGACGATGGCCGACTGGGAGGAGTTAGTAGATGAGCTACATGCGCGGGACATGCGACTCATCATGGACCTCGTCATCAACCATACCTCAATGGAACACGAGTGGTTCCAGAGATCACGACAGCGTGAGGGCAAGTACGAGGACTACTATTACTGGCGCGACGGGTCGCCAGATACTCCCCCAAACAACTGGCAATCCATATTCGGTGGGCCGGCGTGGTCCTACGACGAGGTACGTGAACAGTGGTATCTCCACATATTCGATGAGAACCAACCAGATCTCAACTGGCGAAACTCGGATGTTCGAGAGGATATCAAGGAGATGATCACGTGGTGGCTCGAGAGAGGCATAGACGGCTTCCGAATGGATGCAATCAACTTCCTTTCGAAACCTGAGGGGCTGCCTGACGGTGACCCAAACGAACCGCTCGTGGGACACGAGCAGTACGCTCACGGCCCTCACATCCACGAATATCTCCAAGAAGCCTACGACGAGACCCTTGCGAACTACGACGTCATGACCGTCGGCGAGATGGGTGGGACGAGCATTGAACAGGCCGCAGAGTATCTGGTTGAGGGTGGAAGCGGGCTGGACATGATCTTCCAGTTCAATCACTTAGCCGTCGACGATGGTCCGAACGGGCCGTGGGACCCCGAGGGGTGGGGAGAGTGGGACCTTACAGAATTCAAAGAAATCGTAACCCGTGCCCAAAACGAGCTCGCATCCGAGTTCTGGGACGCGTTGTTCCTCGGTAATCACGATATCCCCCGAATTGTCACTCGGTTTGGCGACGACGAGGAATATCATGAGGAGAGTGCAAAACTCATCGCTACGTTTCTGTTGACGCTGTGTGGCACCCCGTATATCTACCAGGGTGAGGAGATCGGCATGACGAACGATGAGTTTGAGAGCCTCGACGAACTCGACGATGTGATGACTATCGGGAAGGTGGAAGAACTCATCGAAGCGGGGAAGATCGATTCCTTCGAGGAGGTACGTGGCCTCGTTAACTATCAGAGTCGTGATCACGCACGAACGCCGATGCAGTGGTCGGGTAACCCCAGTGCTGGCTTCACCGACGGCGTGCCGTGGTTCAGAGCCAACGAGAGCTATCACGACATCAACGTCGAAGCGGCGCTTGCCGACGGAAAGTCCATCTGGCACCACTATCAGTCACTCATCGCGCTCAGACACGAATCGGACACCCTCGTCTACGGTGAGTACGAACTCTTGCTCCCCAACCACGAGCACCTCTATGCCTATCGCCGGACACTTGGTGACGATACGGTTCTCGTCGTCCTCAACTGGTCAACCGAAGTTACTCTCTTCAACTGTCCGTCAATGGCAATCACGGATTCGGACGTTATCGTAAGCAACTACGACAACAGTCCGGCTAACCCCACTGGTCACGAGTTCCGTCCGTTCGAGGCAGTCGTCTACCAACTCTAAGCATAACCAGTCGAACACCTTTTAGACACAGTTGGTGCCGTCGAGTCTCAGCGGATACGATCGTGCACCGAACATTCAGACCAGACTAGGACGTCGCCAGACTCACGGCCAATCAGCAACACGCCTGCAACACCCTGGGAGTATCGAAGAAAGTCCCGGCAGGCAACACGATCGACTCGAGTGCGATTCGGAACATCCTGCGCCCGAAGGACGGCGAAAGCCCCCACACGAGCGCGGCCATTCGGGAGCGGTTGTCCCCCCCCTGCAGCGGTAACTCATCGAGCATCCACCGGAGGAGAATCTCTATCGTCCCCAGCAACGCAAGTGTTCTATCACTAAACAAACCCATGTCCGCTCCGAGCGACGATGCGTAACTCGTAGTCGTCTCACTGGGAAGACACAGGATAGACAGCCGTCGATGGGCTCATCGTCGCTCTCACGTTCCCCTCATTGGATACGACCCGAAGCGAATATCTAGACCACGGGAGCGTCTCTCCGAGCGGGCATTTCCGAGCTGTCCACGACTAGTTGTGCTGGTTATCTCCGTCTCAGATCGCGTATTCGACTCCCTAACTAGCTTAGAGACGGGTGAACCGCCGTCATCGATGATCGACATGTTTCAGGGTTAGAAGTCACCGTCGGCGTGCGGCGAACGGTCGAAAGCATCTGAAACAGAATGAAACCATACGAGACAGAGATATCTCCTTATTCGGTCTCCCTGTGTCCGACAGAGTGCTATGGCAACCAAACCATCCGCCCTTGACGGAGTCACAGAAGCATGCACGGACTGCGCACGTGAGACGCTCCACAAGGTCCGGGTGGAGCTCCGGATAGAGAGTTCAAAACCGGAGAACGCGGAGTATTCCCGCGAGCCGTATCGTGTGGCGACCTGCATGGAATGTCAAACCGAGACGACGCTGCGGATGAACAACGCCTAAGACAAACACCGCCGCGCAAAGTACTCTTTTAGCTACGGCCGCTCGCCATCGATATGTCCCATAACGTCTTCGTGTTCACCGTGTAGCCGACGACCGCGAAGTCGTGCCCCGACTAGCTTTCGGGGTTACACTAACCTGTGGCGTCGTTGGGACGACAGCAACAACACTGCGATCCGCCACACGGGCAGGTTCTCTTTTTGAATCACCGGAAGGGACACGCTCTACCGAGCTCATCACAGGCATATGAGGTCGGACGAACGTCGGTGTAACGCTTCGCTCGGTGCGTGGCACACTCCCTGTGGGCCCGCATCGCCACGAACACGGGCCCACGTCACAGTCAATCGGTCCTCGAGCACACAAAATTTTACATCAGTATAGGTTGACGCGGTTATCGGACCAGTAGAGATGACAGAGATAACACTTGACATCGCCAAACAGCTCGTGGACACTGCCGAAGAGAAAGCTGAGGAGATCGACGTCCCGATGTGTATTGCAGTGATGGACGGAGGGGCAAATCTCGTCGCATTCCAGCGGATGGATGATGCACTGCTCGCGAGCATCGACATTGCCCAGAACAAGGCCTACAGTTCGGTGTCGCTAAAGCTCGACACGGAGACGATTTGGGAGGTCTCACAGCCTGGCGAATCACTGTACGGACTTGGCAACACAAACGACGGTCGAATCGTCACGTTCGGTGGCGGAATTCCGCTTGAGGTTGACGGACGCGTGGTCGGCGCTGTTGGCGTCTCAGGTGGAAGCGCGGAGGAAGACGTGAGTGTCGCGTCGGCTGCCGTCGAAGCGTTCGAATCGCTGTAGATCTCCCAAGACGGAGTCATCGTATTGCGGTGCATCGATATTGGGGGCTTCATACAGTGTCTCAACAATCACGTCAGCCGAGACACGACCTGCTCGTGAGGCGGCTTTCCTCAACCCTGTCGACTCCATCGCAACAAACAGCGTTCGAACCGATCGAACAGCTGATCGAGACAGACGAAACATCCACGCACGATGCAGCGATCGGCCGCGTCAATGCCGGCGACGTCGAGTATCCGGAGGCGGAGTCCCTCCTCGAACAACTGCTGTTGAAGGGGGTGTCTCTACGAGGCCGAGGCGAGTCTCCGGATTACGAAGTGACGACGTCCAGAACGGCCACGTGTCGCGAGCGTACAGCGCGAACGAGCGCAACTCCGCCGATGAGTTTCTCAGAGCGGTGAGCGGAAGCCTTCGTACTCTGTAATGGCACACGTTTTCTCCCTCCTGAAACCTGCGTGCTAAATGTAGAGCGCGTATCTTGTCCGCAACGTTAGCGGATTCATCGGTGAACTACAGTTGAACAACGAACAGGCTCTCACACCCTCCTGTACGTCGAACGACGCACAGACGGCACTTGCGGTTTCGTCACGACCCGCGCTTTTTCGTCGGTCGTGACACCCCGAACCATCGGCGACCACCAGCCACTCCCCCGGTGGCCGGCCCCTCATCTTGACCCCACGCGGTGAGAAACTGTCACTCAGCAAGCTGCACAGCCAGCACGGGGACCTCTGCAGTTCGAATTACCTTTTCAGCAACGCGACGAACTCGTCGACGCGTACTGGGCGGTTGTGGCTCCAGCACTGGAAGCTGACGGCCTCGATTTGACACAGGAGGAGCCAACGCGCAGCTGGTTGCGCGAACACGACTTCCGGCCGCTGCTCTACGTCCTTCGAGAGTACCACGACACCACGTTCGGTGACTTCTAGTCCGACGATTTGGGCTCGAACCTGAGGAGCCAGCGAGAAGAGAACCCAGAAATCCGAACTCCGTCGCCGAGGTCGCTCGAATTCGGATGGCGGCACGCGGTGTAGATGTGCTACTCGC
Source organism: Halogranum amylolyticum (assembly GCF_900110465.1). Classification (GTDB taxonomy): domain Archaea; phylum Halobacteriota; class Halobacteria; order Halobacteriales; family Haloferacaceae; genus Halogranum; species Halogranum amylolyticum. The sequence goes on along the minus strand of NZ_FODV01000013.1, from coordinate 2,076 downwards.
GGAGTCAGAGCTTCTGACTACGGGCCTCGACAGGTTCGTATCTGAGTCGCGCTTACAGAGAGTCGAGGAGAAAGCCCACGACTGGAGTCGTGGGAGAAGTCACGAGGGGTCCAATCGCAGTTGGCTCGCTCGTATTGTTCGGACGGACTTGGTGGGTTGTCCCTTTTAGGGTAGTTCGAGTAGTTGTGAGCTACGATCTGTCCAACATATCCAAATAGTCAGAGAGATCCAAACGACAGGGGTCTCCCGTGAATGCGGTGTGTTCGAAGTAAAGAGAAAGACGCCGACTGGAGGAACCTGCACTGCCAGTTCTCGGTGAATGTCTGACGCAGAGTTAAGTCATTCGGCTGTACAAACCAGTTTGTATGACCGAGCAAGCCAAGATCTGTGTGTCGAACCAGAAAGGCGGCGTCGGAAAGACGACGATCGCGATCAACGTCGCAGGAGCGTTGAACGCGCGGGGTCACGACGTTCTGTTCGTCGACCTCGACCCGCAAGGGAACGCGACCGAGAACCTCGGGATGATGGAAGCGTACGACGAGGAGCCACCCAGCCTGTTCGACTGTCTCACGGATCCCGAACAGCGGGCGGCGATCCACGAGATCGTTCGACCCCACGAAGAGATGGACGTCGTTCCGAGCAACATCGACATGACCGCGGCCGAACCAGAACTCACTCTCGCCCGACGAAGTGGCGAACAACTCGATCTCGTGCTCGCCGAACTCGAAGACGACTACGACTACGTCATCGTCGACTGTCCCCCCAACCTCGGGAATCTCATGGACAACGCTCTCTTCGCGACACAGAACGTCCTCATCCCAGCGTTGGCAGAGTCCACGAGCAAGCGGGCGTTCGAGCTCCTGTTCGATCACGTCGACGCACTCGAGTTGGACTACGAGATCGACATCCACGAACGAGGCGTCGTCGTCAACCGCATCGACGTCCGGAAGAACCAGGCCAAGGAGATGGTCGATTGGATCAACAGAGCGTTCGACGACGTTCCCGTCTGGGAGATTCGGGAGCGAGCCGACGTACAGAAGGCGCTCGATGCCGGGGTCTCGCTACTCGAATTCAACCCCGAGAGCGACATGTGTGAAGTGTTTCTAGCTATCGCTGAAGGACTCGACGCGCAGTTCGACACCGTGGAGGTCGAAGCATGAGCGACGACCGATCGAGTCGACTCCGAGAGCGACGGAACAAGACGCGAGATCGAGCGGCGAACACGAGCAACGAGGAGAGCGACGAAGAGTCGTCCAAACCGAACGAAACGTCAGAAGCAGACAAACAGTCCAAATCTGAGGAGAACAACGAACAGTCGGTGAAAGCAGAGCAGGTCGGAACGTACATGTATCTCCCCCAGAGCCAGAAACGAGAGATTGAGCGGACCTACGGACTTCTGAAGGCGGACTACGAGTACGAGTTCGGCGAAGATTTCGAGAAGAACCGCCACTTCTTCCCGCTCCTGATCCAGCACGGTTTGGACGGGTTGGAAGGGTTGGACGCTTCGGAGGTCAGAGAGTTGCTGAACGATCTCTGAGAGTTTTGTCTGATAGGTTACTAAAAATAGCGGTTGGTTCTTTCTCCTTCGCTGGCGGCAACAGGTCGTGGGAGAAGTCACCGTTCGTGGTTAGCGAGCGGGTAAGTTTTCAGTCGAAAAGTCAAATCGAGTATATACTGTACTCTCTAAAAAAAATAAAGAGAGGAGGGAAGCGCCGGGGGTTCAGTCGTCTTTGGTTTTGATGTCGGCGGAGAGCCCCTGAGCCATCTGGATGTCTTTAGAGTTGTTGAGCGTCCAGGCGGTCCGCTCGGTGACAGCCTCGATGATCTCACGGGCCGAGGGGTAGCCGTTGCCGGACTTCTTGACCCCGCCGAACGGCAGGTGGACCTCCGCGCCGATACACGGGAGGTTGCCGTAGGCGAGGCCGACCTCGGCGTTGTCGCGGTAGTAGTTGATCTGGCGGTAGTTCTCCGAGATGATGGCACCGGCGAGTCCGTAGTCGGTGTCGTTCTGGATCGCGACGCCCTCCTCGACGTCACCGGAGTATTTCAGCAGCGCCACGTGCGGGCCGAACACTT
>NZ_FODV01000038.1 GCF_900110465.1 Halogranum amylolyticum | reverse complement strand
TGGGCGAGGTCGTCGAGGTTCGCGTTTTTGACGCGAACCTCTTCGACAAGCTCACCAGCCTGATCGATTACTGCCACTTGCGCGTACCGCTTGTGTAAGTCGATTCCGAGGTACATGGTTCGTTCCTCCGGGACGCCGGTGCGTGAACAGAAATTCACCTATGCGGGCTTTCCCGGATGCCGCGCCTCGCGGCATCCGGGCTGTCTCGCCCAAGTCTCGGCTTCCTACGCACTCGGACCAGTCAGCACGACGTGCTCTCGGGCACGGAACTCAGGTCGGTCTCTTGCGCCCCATACTTTGTTCACGCGCTCTATGGGTAGCAGAATTTCCATCGAGTCAGCACGAGGTCATGCTGTGCTATGTATTCAGATTCCATCACATTCCCCGGACGTAGTTACCGAGAGTAATTGTGAGTGAAGTCAGTCATATGTCGAGTTCGATGCTGCGGATATGGCGCGATCTCAGCACTGAACTGCTCGCGGATAGACGGGATGGCATTGGTCACGGACGACTGCATTCTCTCTTATAGTTCGACGAGAATAGTTAACACGTGACGCTCCAAACTCGTATGTGACACGCTCGAGCAGCGTGGAAGAGAAACGCGGGCGAAGTGCTGCAGCGGGCATTCGAGGACACGATGACACCGACTGCAACGGAACGACGGAATCGAACCGTGGTCTTGCTAACAGGAGGGACCAGTGGGATCGGGCGAGCTGCCGCGCGACAACTGGCGGCTCGGAACGTAACCGTTCTTATTACTGGGCGGCGGCGTGCGAAAGGTGAGGCTGCGCTCAGCGAGATACAGGACGCCCACCCGAGCGGTGAGGGTGCGTTCTATCGGACGGACTTCGCCGAGCAGAGTGACGTCCGCCGCCTCGCTCGGGACGTCCAGGCTGATTTCGACCGCCTTGACGTCCTCCTTAACAACGCTGGCACGGGCCAGGGAGAGAGAACCCTGACCAACGACGGGCTCGAACTGACGTTCGTGGTCAACTTCGTGGCACCATTCCTTCTCACGAACCTGCTCGTTCCACGGTTACGCGAGAGCACCCCGGCACGTGTCCTGAGTACCGTGACGGTCGCGCAGCACGACAAGGCCTATGACATGCGTGAAGGGGACCTCTCGAACTTAGATGCCGTCGCAACGGGTGAATCGTTCGAGCTTGAACAGGCGTACGTCAACTCGAAGCTGGCGCTCCTGCTGTTCACCTACGAGCTCGCCGACCGCCTCGCCGGGACTGGGGTGACGGCGGCGAGCGTCAATCCTGGCCTGATCGGCACGACCGATATCACCCGGAACGCCCCGCTGGGCGGGACCAAGGTTTCACACTGGATTGCGGCACTCCTCGCTCGAATCGCGCCTCTCGGCCCGATCGAAACCGAAGCAACAGCCGGGGAGATGCTCGTCCACCACGCCATGGACCAAGAACTCCCGGACGGAGAGGCCGTCTACTTCGACCGATGGGAACAGGCCGACCCAGAACCACGAGCCACGAATCAAACACTCCGCGACCGGCTCTGGACCTTCACCGCCGACCTCACGGGCCTCACCGAGACGGGGGCAATGGGAAAAGCATAACCTCAGTCGATATGCTGCCGGAGGGGAACGTGGCCATGCCTTGTCAGGGAATGTGACTTCGGCACCTGACCATTCCCTCTGTATTCACCTATGGAAACGCTGCTGACCAATCAAACCACCGCTGACGACAAAATAATTACGCCGTCCCGGTGCAGTCCTACGGTCCCAGCCAACGGGCGGGGCGGCACGACTCTGCGGGGCGGTCGCTGTCGGGCGATAGCAGTCGCTCACGACGGCCTCGACCGGCCACTGCGGGCCGCCAAGCGGGCGGCCCGCAGGTCCCTCGTCGCCGCGATTACACTGCGATCGTCACTGTCGAGTTGCTTGCTCCGGTGACTCGGGACGCCAGCGCGTGAAGTAGAGATTCACCTATTCGGGCTTTCCCGGATGCCGCCGGGAGCGGCATCCGGGCTGGTGCGCCCATGATTCGACTTCCTTCGCGCATGGACCAGTCAGCACCACGTGCTCTGAGGCACAGAATACAGCTCGGTCTCTTGCGTCCCATGCTTGCTTCACGGTCTCCTGGGATAGCAGCGTTTCCATCGAGTCAGCAAGCAGTTCGTGCCAACTGCTCGGTGGAATCTGCCTTACTCTCCCAACTCCTCTCTCTATCGAACGATCCAATCGACTCTGTTTCGACCCTCACTGGTGACCGACTCGCGCGCTGTATTCAGCACGGCCACAGAAAACTCACCGAACGCTGTCAGTAGTGGCGTGACACATACAGAGGGTATCTACAGCAGAGTGGTAACCTGACAATACATAATACATTTTCACCACATGAGTGTATTGTGGTTGACTCCACGTGAAAGGGTCGCTCAGCCCGGCCAGAGCGCCCACCATTGCGGTGGGTGGCCTGAAAGATGGCCACGATGGTTCAAATCCATCCCCTTTCGTTCTGTTTCCCCTTCTGAACTTCGTTAGTGTAAGAAAAGAAGTTCAGTGACCGACTTGCGTCCTGTATTCAGCACGGCCCCAACAAATCATCAGCGGCTGAGGATTTCAATAGAGCCAGATCAGTCAGAGTTCAACCGCAACCTGCTGCTCGAAGGCGTAGGCGCTCGCGAGGGCGGTCGCATCGTCGAAGCGATCACCGACGAACATCAGCCCAACAGGAAGGCCATCAGACTGACCGGCAGGAACGCTGATCGCTGGGTGGCCGGTGTTGTCGAACGGTGCTGTGTTGGGGAGCATATTCAGCGCACGGTCGATCGCTTCCACTCGTGAGATGTCGCGGTTGACCTCGTGTGCGGTCTGCGGCGTCGTTGGCATCGCGAGGACGTCCACGTTTTCGAGGACCTCGTCGTATGCAGCCGTGAGCTTGCGGGCGAGATTCTGCCCTTTCGCGTGGTAATGCCCTCGATATTCATTCGAAAGGTACTGTCCGGCGATCAGTGTGAGCTTCATCGTTGAGAGGTAGTCGTCCGCCTGCGCACGCCGAGCTCGGCCGAAGGCGTCCGCGAACTGCGTGTCATAGAAGCCCTTTCCGTAGTGGCCAACACACTCGGCGTTCACCGTCGCGGTGATTTCTTCGAGACCGATCGCATTCCATATCGGGAGTCCATCGAGGTGCATCGGGACCGAGACCTCGGTTACCTCGGCGCCAGCATCTTCGAACGCCGCAAGTGCATCACGAACCGTCTCGTCGACGCCCGGTTCGCTCTGTTCGTGGCCGAATCCCTCTTCGAGCACGCCGACGGTAATCTCCGCTGGGTCGACTCCCAACGCATCGCTGTACTGCTGCGTCGCCACCGCACCCTGTCGAGGGTCAAGTCCGTCTGCACCAGCGAGCACATCGAGCAGAAGTGCGCACTCTTCGACGGTCGAGCACATTGGCCCGACGTGGTCGAACGACCGACCTAGCCCGGCGACACCGGTGTACGGAACGAGGCTGTGGGTGGGCTTGTGGCCGACTATCCCACTCCACGCAGCTGGAATCCGAATCGAGCCGCCTTGGTCACCGCCGATCGCGACGTCGACGTCACCGGTCGCAACCGCCGCGGCGCTGCCGCTTGAGGAACCACCGGCGATGTAGTCGTCGTCACGGGGATTGAGGACCGGACCGGTTGCGGAGAGTTCGCCACTCCCCGACAGCGCCATATCCTCCATATTGAGCTTCCCCGTGATTGTCGCGCCCGCATCGAGCAGCCGCGTGACAATCGTCGCATCGGTGGAAGGAACGTACCCCTCAAACAGCTTTGAGCCGAGTGTCATCTCGACGCCTGCAAGCGAAACGGAGTCTTTCAGACCGACCTCGTACCCTGTTAGCGGCCCGTCCTCAGCACCCTGTACCTCACACTTGCGGACGAACGCGTTCAGCGGGTCCTCCTCGGCGTCGGGTCGATACCCAGGGTCACGTGTGTGGTATTGGACAGCCGGTGTCGGATCCGGCAGTTCATCGATCCGCTCGTAGCCGCCCAGCATCCCCTCGATGATCGCCGCGAAGTCAGCGACCTCATCGTCTGAGAGGCTCATGTGATGCTGCTCAGCGAGTTCGCGGATCTCTTCAGGCGTTGGCGGTTGGATATTCGGTGGCGATTCTGACATGACACTTTGTGCTTGTCATGCGTTCACAAATATCTATTCGTCGACTACGGAGCGGTGAAGACGGCATCCTTCGATCTAGATCGGTGCCGACGTTCGCGAGGGAGTGGTACTCCTCCGGATCCGATCTAATCCTGTGTCTGACTCATCAACACATCTTTTTCTTATCAGCGCCCGAACAAATATGGAGAGCCGTAGGTTCCTCGCTGGGTGCTCGATTGCAACGGTTACTAGTCTATCCGGATGTAAAAGTGGGTCGCTCAGGGACGTAGCGTATTCAGGCCGCTATTCCGGAGACGAACTTCCATCGGCTGAGCCAATTTTCCAAGCCGAAGAGGGGGGTGCCCTTAGAACAAGGAGAAACAGCCGCATTCTTAGCGAACTCAAAAGTGGAACTTCGCGAGCAGATGGTCGCGGAGTCGGTTGCGATTGAATCCTGGGGAAACAACCAAGAGGTCGCCTTTCTGACCGCAATCAGTGTCGTACTCCCGATTCGTAGTCGGGTCACCTTCACTGAATCGAGGATCGCAGGGGCACGGTCCGGTTGAACGTCAAACCACAACCGAATGAAGAAGATGGGTCCGACCAATTAGGATTCCATTGCATGATGATCTATTGGGCCCAAGACTATCCGGTCGCTGATGAACCGACGAGTATCGAACTGATCGAATAGATCGTCGTTGCAAGCGATCAACGTTCTGCTGAATACACGCGCTCTAACTCGCGATTCTGTCGACGGGACCCCCGGCGAGTTCCTGTGACCGACTCGCGCCCTGAGTTCAGCACGCAGATTTCAGCAGGTAGGCTTCCTGTGATGTTACAAAATCAACGACCGCATCAAGCGCTCGATAGACGAACGCTATAGCAGTCGTCAGGAGTAGTTACTCACATTTGGGATAGAAAGTCGGTCAAGTGCAGTGTCGATCGCTGTGTTGAGTTCCTTGAGAGACACAAAGAATCGGTTGCTAAGAGCGTCTTTCAGTTGTCTCCAACACTCTTCAACCGGGTTTAACTCCGGTAAGTACGCCGGCAATCTCACGAGGGCGAAGTCGTCACGGGCCGCCAGGTCCGTGACGGACGACGCCCGGAAATACGGTGCCCCATCGAGTACGGCGATCATATCTTCTTGGAATTCTTCATACAATGCGAGAATGAAATGCTTCGCGTGGTCGGCGGTTACGTACTCCTCGAATCGTGAGAAGAAGCGATCACCGTTCTCGGTGATCGCGCCGAGTAAGCACATCCAGTCACGTTGCCCAGAGAGTTCGACCGATGGACGCGTGCCGCGCGGAAACCACGCGGCACGCGGCTCAGCTTGCACGGATTTCTTGGTTTGGTCGATACAAACTATCGTGGCGTCCATCTCTCGTCGCTTTTTTAGTTCGTCGTGAAACTCGTCTTGGTCTTCAGGCTCGGCTTTGGCGGCTGTTCGACGAGGGTTTTGGTAACTCAAACCCGCTTCTTTCATCAACCGCCGGTAGCTGGGGGGTTGAGTAGTCAACGTCGAACGTGTCTTCGAGAAAATCATTGAGGAGCGCCGGCGTCCACGCCGGCGCGTCGATTCCTGCTTCAGTGGGTGGCTGCTGAAGCGTTTGTCCAACTGCTTCTGTTGTTCTTCGGTGAGCTTACGTGGTCTTCCTGACCGATAATCGTCCTGAACAGCCAGCTGTAAATCGTTCGTCTCTGCATACCGTACCACTCGGCAAGTTCAGTTTGTGTGACGCCGTTTTTGTCCGCAATCGCTGCGGTAAGCCGTTGTGTCGGCTTATTTCCTTCAACTTCGTTGAGCGCCCGCTGAAGTTCCTCGACAGAGAGTTCGTCGAGATGGTCCATGAGTAACCACTAATATTTGGGTAGAAAGTTCTAACGCCCACTATAGTTGCGAATCGTTTTCTCGACGATTCCATGGCGTTTAGCCAACGTATCGAGTTGATCGCCCTGCTTGCGCCCGATCGCCGCGAGAACACGTTCTCGCGGCTTCCCTTCGTCTATCTGCTCTTTGAGCTCGTAGAGTTCTACAAGCGCGATTTCGTCGAGCCGCCCCATTACCAATCCTACTACGTCTATCGGTAAATTACCTCCTCCGCGACTGTGACACTGTTCGAACACCTTGAATTCGATTTTCTGTCGGAGTACGACGTGCTCGCCCCCGCTCGCCGGGGGCGAACACGAGTTCACCAGCCGCCAGATCTCTTTCGCGGCTTTCTGAACTGCTACTACAGGAACATCTACGGCACACGCCCGGTTACACGAGAACTCCAGCACAGCCCCGTCTGGTACTACTTTGGACTCGACAAACTGCCATCCAGAGACACCATTGACCGCTTTTCTCACCGACCTTGAACACGTTGTTGACGATGTCTTCGACAGGCTCGCTGAGCAGGCCGCCGCCCGCGGCCTGATCGACTCCACGTACTCGATCGATTTGACCACGTCGAAGCAATCCAGTACAACGACGCTGCATCGTGGAACTACGATCCAACAGCCAAGGAGTACTACTACGGCTTCGGCTGTGCGACCGTCTCAACCGGCGCAAAGAACCCGATAGCAGCGGAATTCACGACCAAACAAGCGGATCAAGAGACCGCGATACACCGATCTGGGTGCTTGGAGACAGCGCCTACGATATCCTCGATTGGCACGACCCTGCGGCCAGCAGGTGGTCGTACCAATCGCTCCGTACAACCCGCGAAACACCGACGATCCACTCGATATTGAGCACAGGGTCGAAAACCGCATCACCGAATACAGCGAGGACGTTCAGCTGAATGAGTCCATCTTGGAGGAGACGTACAACCACCGGACAGGAGCCGAACGAACCAACGATGTAGTCAAGGACTGCGGCCTCGGGCGTAGACATGCCCGAGGCCGCGTCCACGCACGAACAGAAGTGTTCGTTGCGCTCTGCCTACGACTCGTCGTTGCAATCACCAACTACGAGCGAGGAAACGATCCGGACTGCGAGATGCTATGAGATGGATTCTATGACACGCTCTTCATTGAGGTAAACCCACAGACAGTGCAGCGAGACGAGAGCGTAGTCGGCGAAGCCGCCAGCCTCTTCGGGGGCGGCGACTTCACCTCGGCCACCAACAGCGTTTTTTAGCTAACGTGACCGCTTTGCTCGTGAAGCGGGTGATTTTTGATATAGGCATCGATGGTTTCCCGCTTCATCTTCCAAGTTCTAACGGTCGAAACCGACGTCATCTAGTGATTTACCAGAGCCGGGGAGAGCGTTTTAAACACATTCTTTCCCACGCGGTCTACCACGATAACTTCGTCGACAGAACGCAGTCTCTCGGTTTCTCGGCTTAACCGAACACGCATGATCGACAGAGCGAACAGACACGTCTTCAATTTGAGTCAATTCAGATAGGCGTCTGTCGGCCTGACGTATCAGAAACATCTATCCCGATAGCGAGAGTCAAAGCGAGTATGGAGATCGTCGACGAGAATAGCGTCCGCCGTATCCATTTCAACCGCCCACAGTCGAAAAACGCGATGACGACGGACGTGGCACGGGAGTTAGCGAGCGCAATCGAAGAAGTAACCACAGAGTACGACGCCGTCGTAGTTACCGGACAGGAAGACGCCTTCAGTGCCGGCGGGGACATTGAAGCGATGGCGACGCGGTCGGAAACGGCGGACGAAGCGTACACCCGCGTACGGTCAACGCTCGGACAGGTCGCTGAGGCCGTCCTCACCGCTCCAGTACCAGTCGTCGCGCGCGTGAACGGCGACGCCGCCGGTGCCGGTCTCTCGCTCGTCGCTGCGAGCGACTTCGCCTACGCCGTGGAGTCGGCCCGCTTTGGAGCGTCGTTTATCAACGTTGGGTTGGTCCCGGACATGGGTGGGACAGTGACGCTTCCGAGAATCGTCGGCCTCCGAGAAGCGAAGCGACTGGCCTTTACGGGCGAACTGATTTCGGCCGCCGAAGCCGCGGACCTTGGTCTAGTAAACCACGTCGTCGCCGAGTCAGAACTGGACGAAGCCGTCGAGGGCCTCCTCGAAACGCTCAGTTCCCAACCCACAGAGGGAATTGCACTTGCAAAACAAGCCCTCCACGACAACTTGGGACGAACCTGGAGCGACGGGTTAGAACACGAAGCGTCGATACAGACCCGCGCCTACGATACGGCGGCACACGAGGAAGGCGTGACGGCGTTCCTGGAGGGACGACGACCGGACTTCGACTAGTGAGAGGGTTCAGTACGCGCATTCTGCTGTTGTGACAGTCGGGTGGCGGTAGCGATGAGGCGGCACAGTCAGTGGATGAGTTGTTCGAACAGTGCTCGTTCGCCGCGGTGAAGACGTTCCAGAAACGCCGACTTGCTAATCCCGAGTTGGTCGGCCACCCCTTCTGCGGAGACGTCGCGGGGAATTTCGAAGTAGCCCATGTCGAGAGCAGTGCGGATACTCTCCTCCTGACGGGGCGTGATGTCCCATTGCTGGGCGATGGTTCCCTCCTCGTCCGACTTGAGTGGATAGATGCGTTCAAGGTTCACACCGACCGTTTCAGCGGCGGTTTCCATCACCCCCTGCAGGACGTCGTGTCCGACGACGGCTCCGGTAATCACCGCTCCGCTACTTCGATATTGGAGTTCTTCGATCATGAACCCGGCACTGACCAGTTCGTGGACAACGGAGGGCTGTTTCGACAGACAGCGGTAGTTGTTCCGGTCGTCGCTTCGAGAGACGTGCAGAAACCGGATACGGTTGTCCGCGTCGAGTATCTCGACGAGTTTTTCCGAGGTCAACGAACTGAACCGAAGGAGCGCGTTCCCGTCTCGGCGCAACTGCGGTGGATGGGCGTCGATAGTAACGTCGCTTTGCTGTGCTGCCTCGGCTAACGGGCAATCGCCGTCCTTGATGTGGAACTCGACGATGAGGCATTCCTCAATCATTGCGTATACCACTACGACTCCGCTGATGACATATAAACCCACTATATGTAGCACTGAACGAGTAAGTGTCCATTCCGTATACTACAGTACGAAGTCATGGATTTGGACACTGTCAAAGAGAGGGCAGCACCACGGGCGTTCAGCCCGAAGGATGACATGCCCGAGGAGTATCGAAAAGCGGCGACGCGGATGATTCAGTTCCACGCGAACAGCGAAATTATGGGGGGGTACCTTGAACGCCCGTTCATTCGTGAGGCACCCAGCCTCGAACGGAAGCTTGCATTCAGCGCGAAGGTACAAGACGAACTCGGCCACGGACAACTGTTGTACCGTGCCGCCGAATCGCTCGGCGTCAAAACCCGCGACCAGATGCTCGACGAACTGGCAAGCGGCGAAGGGAAGTTCCTGAACTGCTTCCACTACCCGCTGGAGTCGTGGGTGGAGACGCCGATGATTTCCTTCTTCGTCGACGGGGCCGCCATGCGACGTCAGGCGACGCTGAAGAGCACGAGCTGGGAACCCTACGCACACGCCATGGACAAGGTGTGTTTCGAAGAGGGCTTCCACGTCAAACACGGCGAAGACATCCTCCGGACGCTCGCACGCGGTTCGAAGAAAGAACAGGAGATGCTGCAGGATGCGTTCGACAAGTGGTGGCCGCGCATCATCCAGTTCTTCGGGCCGACGGACGACCAGTCGACGCACCACGACTTCGCCTCTGAAGTCGGACTGAAGCAGGTTTCGAACGACGAACTGCGCCAGTCGTTCCTGAACACCTACATCCCCAAGGCCGAAAAGTACGGTCTCGAAATTCCGGAGACACCGCGAATCCGCGAGTTGGACGACGGGACGTACAAAGTCGAAGAGGACGATCTCGACTGGGAGGAGTTCTTCCAGATTTCGAAGAACGAGTACGAACCGGGGAGAGGCCAAATCGACGCGCGGGGCGCCGCACAGGAGGCGACGGAATGGGTCAGAGAGGCCCTCAACGATTTCGAAACGAACACCGGCGGACGAACGCAAGTTGCGGCTGATTAATCAACGATGATCTGGGAAGTATTCAGACAAGAAGACGCGGGCGACTCCCACACTCACGTCGGAAACGTGCACGCACCGGACAGAGAGATGGCATTGCTGTTTGCACAGGTTCAGCACGCACGCCGAAAACCGACGAACAGCCTGTGGGTTGCCTCGCAAGAGGAAATCGGCGAAATGGGGGCCGAAGAGAGCGCCTTCGGCGGGACGACTAACAAGTCCTACCGGTGGGCGATGACGTACAACTACGAACCGACCGCCGAGGAAGTCGCCGAGTCCGAGAGCGAACAGGCGGAGGCAGACAGAGCGCGGAGTGGTGACTGATGGCTGCTGCTGACGAACAGTCGCTCGACAGCATGGAAACGCTCAGCGAACGCCAGCGTGAGGCGGTGCAGACGGAACTGTTCCAGTTGGCCGACGACGAACTCGTCCTCGCGGACCGCTACACCGAATGGCAGGTGCGCGCACCGACTATCGAGTCAGACCTCGCTATCGCGAACATCGCACAGGACGAACTCGGCCACGCCCGGCTGTGGTACGACCTGCTCGAAGACTTCGGCTACTCCGAGTCCGACCTCATCTGGGAGCGTGACGGTAGCGATTTCAAACACGCGACTCTCGTCGAATTGCCGTTCGGTGACGGCGACTGGGCGGACTGTATCGTTCGCGGATACTTCTACGACACCGCAGAACATCTGCGGTTGAACGCACTCGCAGACTCGTCGTTCGAGCCCCTCGCGAATCGCGTCGGCAAGGTCCTCGACGAGGAAGACTATCACATCGAACACGCCCGGAGCTGGCTCCAGCGAGTCGCAACCAGTGACGAGAGCCGGGAGCGCATTCAGGACACCGTCGACCGCCTCTTCCCGTATGCGCTCGCCCTGTTCGAACCCGGTGACGAAGCGGTCGAAGCGGCAGTCGTCGAGGAAGGAATCCGAAGTGAGCCACTCGCCGAACTTCGCGAGGAATGGCACGATCAGGTCAGCGAGTTCCTCGAATCCATCGGCGTCGGCGTTTCGCAACTCGACTTCCCGGAACAGTACGACACGCACGTCTCCCCGGACAACCTGCCAGACCACCTCGGGCGCGACGGCGACCACACCGAACACTGGGACGTCCTCTTCGCAGAGATGACGAACGCGTATCGGGAACTCGATCGGACGTCCACCGCCCACTTCATGCAAGACCCAGCAGATGAGTAGCGACCACTCGGAGCTCGAAGACGGCCACACCCCCTGTGCCTACACGGACTACAGCGAGGGCTCTGCCGTCGAAGAGCTTCCAGCGACCGGCGAGGACGCTGACGGCGTCGAGGCATCTATCTGGGACGTGCTCTACGACATCGAAGACCCCGAGATGCCGATTAGCATCGTCGATCTGGGTCTCATCTATGGCGTCGACGTCACGGACGGAACGGCGACAGTCGACATGACACTGACCTACACTGGTTGTCCCGCACGGGACATGCTCACCGAGCAAATCAAACGCGCCGTTGCTGACGTCGACGGCGTCGAATCGGTCGACTTGCGGATGGTCTGGAGTCCCGGCTGGTCAATAGAGATGGTGACCGAACAGGGGAAAGAAGACCTGCGCGACTTCGGTCTGAGCATCTGAATATGATTCGCAACCTCGACCCGAGCGTCGACACCAGCGGCAAAGACAAACAAGCCCTGCCCCTATTGCGGTTCGACGGATACAGAGCGCGAACATCCGAAAGGTCCCTCACTGTGTCGTTCGATGCACTACTGCCACAGATGTGAACAGCCGTTCGAACGGTTCGAGTAGTCGACCCAGCAAAAGCGACTCGGAGCCCTTAGTGTTCGACACTCAGACGGGCACGCTGCTGTGAGTTTTCGCCTCTCGTTGTCCGTCGTGTGGGTTTCCTGCGGTAGTTTTCTGACGACGTAGTTTACAGAAGATGACAACAATAAGTGGGACAAGAAAGTCGTGGAGTAACTGGGGAGCGCCTAGCCGAGATTGATGTTAACGTTCTTCGCTTGCGTGTATTCGTGAATCGCCTCGGTGCCCTGTTCACGGCCACTGCCGCTCTCTTTGGTCCCGCCGAACGGCGTCTGCGGGAAGGTGACGGGGTACTCGTTGACCGAAACCATCCCGTAGTTGAGGCCGTCGGTGACGGTGTGGGCCGTCGACAGGTCGTTCGTCCAGACACCCGCCATCAGGCCGTATGGCGAGTCGTTAGCGATTTCGATGACTTCCTCGCGGTCTTCGAACGTAATGACCGAGAGAACCGGACCGAATATCTCCTCGCGGGCGACGGTCATGTCGTTGGTGACGTCGGTGAGGACAGTCGGTTCGACGAAGTAGCCCTGGTCTTTGTCTTCGGGGACACCGCCGCCGGTGGCGACGGTTGCGCCCTCGTCGACGCCCGTCTGGATGTAGCCGAGGACTTCTTTCTGCTGGGACTTGCTGACCACGGGGCCCATCCGGGCGTCGTCGTCGATCCCGCTTCCGAGCGGCGTCGACTCGGCACCGTCCACAACTGCATCGACGACTTCGTCGTGAACGTCCTCGTGGACCAGCAGACGCGACCCGGCCCAGCACATCTGACCCGCGTTCATGAAGATGCCGTAGTGAACGCCGTTGGCGGCCGCCTCGATATCAGCGTCGGGAAAGACGATGTTCGGACCCTTGCCGCCGAGTTCGAGAGTGACGCCGGTGACGTTCTGAGCGGCCTTCTCCATGACGTTCTTGCCCACCCCAGTGCTTCCAGTAAAGGCGATGTGCGCGACGTCGTCATGTTCGGCGAGTGCGTTTCCAGCCTCGCGGCCGGACCCAGGGATGACGTTGACGACGCCGTCCGGGAGTCCTGCCTTCTCTGCGGCCAGACCGTAGTAGAGCGCAGAGAGAGGCGTCTGGCTTGACGGCTTGACGACTGCTGTGTTCCCACACGCGAGTGCGGGTGCCAGACTGCGGCCGGCGAGCTGGAAGGGATAGTTCCACGGGACGATGTGGCCGGTTACACCGAGTGATTCGCGCGTCGTGTAATTGAGCCGCTGTCCCGGGATGGGATTTTCCTCACCGCGGATTTTGTCGGTCCAGCCGGCGTAGTACCGGAAGGTGTCGATGACCATCTGGACTTCCATGCCCGCCTCAAAGGGCGTCTTCCCGTTGTCGTGGGACTCAACGAGCGTGATCTCGTCTTTCATCTCCTCGATAACCTCCGCCATGTCTCGGAGCAGTTCGCCGCGTTCGGACGGCGCCATCGTCGTCCATTCGCTGCCGCGAGACATCGCGTCGTCCCCTGCGGCGACGGCCGCGTTTACGTCGTCGGCGCTTGCCTTCTGGACTGTGGCGTATACGTCCTCGGTGGCAGGGTCTATCGTGTCGAACAATTCGCCGCCTTCCGAGTCAACCCACTCCCCATCGATAAACAGTTCTGTTGGGCCGGAATATTCCATACAATTCTGATATCGAGACACAATGGTATAAAGTTTATCTTTGTATATTATATAATTGAATTAACACATAAAGATGCCTCTACGGGGGACCGTCGCGAATGCGACGTCGGTCTATGTGGAGTGTTTTAGTCGTCGAAGTCGGTTTTCTTGATGAGGAACTTCATGTCGCCTTCGAAGACGACGGTTTCGTCCTGCTTGGTCATGGTGACGTCCAGCGTGACGAGTCCGACGTCATCGCGACTGCTGACTTCCTTCTTCCCCGCGACTTCGATCTCCGCCGAGAGGGTGTCGCCGATGAACACTGGGTTCGGCAGGTCCATGTAGTTCATGCCGAGGAACGCGTACGCCGTCCGTTCGACGATGCCACAGCGATAGACGAATCCAGTCGCCTGCACGAACGTCATCGGCCCGTGGGCGATACGCTGGCCGAAGTGGCCGTCCTCGGAGAACTCCTTGTTGGTGTGAAGTTCCGTCCAGTCGCCCGAAAGCGCAGAGTGCATCATGAAGTCGGCTTCCGTGACGGTGCGTCCGACGGAGACGAATTCCTGTCCGATTTCGTAGTCCTCGAAGTGGTGAGGCTCGTAGCTGTATGCCATGATAGAACGTATACAGATGGTCGCTAAATGCTTTTTCATCCAAACCCGACGGCAGGGAGACGCTCAAACGAGAAAAGCGGTAGTTCCCATCGAATCAGTTGATAGTCGCAGCTGGTTGAGTTAGATTCTCAAAAAGCGTTTGGATGGGTGGATATGAGATTTCTCTACCATCCAAACACTGTCCTTACCGCCTCTGACCTCGAAACTTAGCGATCGGACTCCAACTGGAACTTCCGCTCCCCGGCATCGAAGCTGAGTCTTCGACTCCAAGATCATTTGGGGTACTGTTACCCAAGCAGCCGTTGATCAGAAACACGGCTTGCTTGTCAGAGCGTTCGTGGCGTGCGATCTGGCCGATCGCACGCCCAAAGAAGTCGAAGCCCTCTACCAGAAACGCTCGGCAATCGAGACGGCCTTCCGGACGATGCACGAAGAGCGTGCGCGGACAAGCACACCTGATCCGGTGGTTCGGTCGTTGTTCATCCTTGTGAGTTGCTTGTTGCGCAATCTCTAGATGGTCGTTCAGGGGGGCGTGCTTGCCACGCCGCGATGCGGCGGGCGAGCACTACCCGTCTGGTTTCGATTTGAGTTGTTCCGCGAGTGAATTGACCATGCTCTTGAGGAGACGTTATGTCAGAAATGGGAAAACCCGATCAACCGTACCGGAATCCTGCCGACCTACAGCCAACTGGACGCGGGCGATCTTAGCTGCGTCCAGCGGCAGCCCCGTGCGTAAGCGACAGCTTCGCTTCTTGTCTGGACTGACGGCGCTCTCATTGGAGTGAGAGCGCCGTCTTGGACTGGACCATTTGCTCATCCGCACCAGTTACTCTCGTCCCGCTCCAGAAACCGAGTCAGCAATCAGGAATGATTTGAGCCACCGAAAGTGACACCAAAAAAAAACACTTTGAATCTGGACGATAGCTGAAGCACACGGATGAACGAGACAGACGAATCCATTCACGAACAGGTAAGCGACGATCCCTTCTGTGCGAACCTAGGTATCGACATTGCGGAGGTGTCGCCGGGCTTTGCAAAGACGACGCTGTCAGTCGAGGACCAGCACCTGAACTTCCACGGAACACTCTACGGTGGGGCAATCTACGTACTCGCCGACGCAGCGTTCGCGGCCGCCTCGAATTCGCACGGAGAGACGGCGGTGGGACTCGAATCGAACATTTCGTATCTTCAGGCGGCAGCAGTCGGCGACAAACTAGTCGCGACTGCCAAGGAGACGTACGCCGGAAAGAAAACGGCCGAATACGAAGTGACAATCACTGACGGGTCGGATGAACGCATTGCGACGTTCCGGGGACGGGTGTACAAAACATGAGAGTATGTAAGGTCTAGCGCTCTTCTGTAGGAGAATGTTGATAGATCAGCTGTGGCTCTGGAATCGAAGAGGGCAACGACACCGCACTAGCGGTGTCCGACACGAATGATTCCGCTCGATGTGCTTAGCTCGGAATCGCTCGCAGCGGCCTGCTCTAACAGATTTGCTGGCGTGACGGTGGCCCTCGCCGCATCGAGGCGTCTCGAAGGACAAGTTGACACAGCATCTTCGCGCCTTTCAGCTACGCAGCGAGCTCTCCGAAAAATCTGGTCGAAAAGCACCCAAACACGCTGTTAAAGCGACTCTCTGAAATCAACAATGTGCTACACATGAGCAAAATCTAATTTGGCTCGCTTTTCGTGGAGAACCTGAACGCAACTACCTGTTTCAGGGGAACTGCTGATGGAACGACGACGTCTCCGGTCTTACCCCGTGAGATGACGCGACTGTGCAGTTAGCGGTGGTCGAAGACACGCTGAACCTTCCCGACTTCGGAACGTTCGATGTCCCCGGTGGGAACGAGGTCGATTTTGTCGGGCGTAAACGAGAGCACGTTCGAGAGGCGTCGCTCGATGCGCTTGCACACTTCCTCAGTGTCGCCCTCGAAGTCGTGGTCCTGTTCGATGGTCAACTCGAGGACGTCGAGGTTGTTCCGGCGATAGAGGTCGATCCGGTAGTGGGGTGCAACCTCGTCGAACTCGAGAACGACGTCCTCGATTTCGCTGGGGTACATGTTCACGCCACGGACGATGAGCAGGTCGTCTGCCCGTCCAGTGATGTTGTCCATTCGGACCATCGTCCGACCGCACTCACAGGTGTCGTAGTTGAGGCGCGTGAGGTCGCCAGTCCGGTATCGGAGAACCGGCAGGCCCTGTTTCGTCAACGACGTGATGACGAGTTCGCCTTCCTCGCCTTCCTCGACTGGTTCACCGGTCTCGGGATCGATGACCTCGGGGTAGAAGTGGTCCTCCCAGATGTGGAGACCGTCCTGGGCCTGTGCACACTCCATCGAGACGCCGGGACCGATAACTTCGGAGAGGCCGTAGATGTCGACGCCGGTCACGCCGAGACGCTCTTCGATTTCCTGGCGCATCGGTTCTGTACAGGGTTCGGCACCGAAGATAATTGTCGACAGTGGCAGGTCGCTAACGTCGACGCCCATCTCCGTTGCAGTCTCTGCAAGGTACAGCGCGTAGGAGGGAGTACAGCTCAGAGCGTCGCTTTCGAGATCCTGCAGCATTTCGACCTGTCGCTGGGTTTTTCCACCGCCAATCGGGATCACTGTCGCACCCAGTTCCTCGACCCCGTAGTGGAGGCCGAGACCGCCCGTAAACAGCCCGTAGCCGTAGGCGTTTTGCACCGTGTCGTCTTTCCGGGCACCGGCGGCGTACAGGGAACGGGCCGTGACTTCACTCCACACGTCGAGGTCTTCCTCCGTGTAGCCGACGATTTTTGGCTTGCCAGTCGTACCGGAGGATGCGTGAATGCGAAGGATCTCTTCGCGGTCGACCGCGAACAACCCGTCGGGGTACTGGTCGCGGAAGTCCTCTTTCGTGGTGAACGGTAGCTTCGTGATATCTTCGACCCCGGAGATGTCGTCGGGAGTGATATCCAGTTCCTCGAACCTCTCACGGTAGAACGGGACGTTCTCGTACACTCGTTCGACGGTCTGGATCAGTCGGTCGTCTTGAAGCCCCTTAATTTCGTTTCTAGAGGCGGTCTCTAGGCTGTTGTACGCCATGTGTATGAGTAACACTCTGAACAAAGGATAAAAATCATTTGGATTCCTTGCCGAACGTGACACATATGTTACTAAATATATTTGTGAAAAAGAGGGTCGCGGAAAATCGAACTCGAAGCCCCGGATGGTCGAACAGCCAGCGTACCCACACAGGTGATTTCCCCCTCGGAGGAACGGTATGAAGTCGGTGACGAAGTCATGAGTACGATACGATGGATCGACGAACAGAAAGACATGATTCGGTACGGCTTCAAAGATTGGGCGGCCCCAGACCAGAAGTAGCGTCAACGGTCAGATTTCCGTGGTTTCCCGAGAATCAGAGTCGTTCGAACAGCGTCGCGACTCCCTGCCCGAAGCCGACGCACATCGTCGCGAGTCCAAGATCGCCGTCGCGACGGTTCAGTTCGTGAAGGAGCGTCGTGGTTATTCGCGCACCGGAACAGCCAAGCGGATGGCCGAGTGCAATCGCACCGCCGTTCACGTTCAGTTTGTCGTCGGGGAATCCGAGTTCACGCTTGCAGTGGAGACTCTGGGAGGCGAACGCCTCGTTGAGCTCGACGAGATCGAGGTCTTCGACCGTGTAGTCGGTCGATTCGAGCAGGTTTCGCGTCGCTGGAATGGGGCCTCGTCCCATCACTTCCGGGTCGACGCCCACGACGGAGCGAGAGTGGATGCGGGCAAGCGGGTCAAGTCCGTGTTCTTCGGCATACGCTTCGGACGTAACGAGGAGGCCAGCGGCCCCGTCGGTCAGTGGCGACGCGTTTCCGGGCGTAACAGTCGCATCGTTGTCGCTTCGGAAGACGGTCGGCAAGTCTGCCAGTTTCTCCAGCGTCGTCCCTGGTCGCGGCGTCTCGTCGGTCTCTATTAGTTCGCCGTCGAGTTCGACCGAGACGAGTTCGTCGTCGAACCGCCCTGCGTTCCGGGCCTCGACTGCGCGTTCGTGAGAGCGAAGGGCAAACTCGTCCTGTTCGGTTCTGCTGATGTCGTGTCGGCGGGCAATCGTTTCGGCGGTCTGTCCCATCGAGAGTCGCTCAGCATCGTAGCGGTCCTCGATAGACGGATGGAGCCAGTCGGAGAACGGAACGCGGGTCATGTGTTCGACGCCGGCAATGGGGTAAACCGCACCGTCGCCAGCCTCGATTGCGCGAGCGACGTCGTTCAATGCGGTCAGTGACGACCCGCACAGTCGGTTGAGGGTCCCACCGGGTACAGTCTCGGGAAACCCGCCGGCCAGGAGACACTGCCGTGCGAGATTCCGTCCCTGATCGTTTTCCTGATTCGCACAGCCGAGTCGGAAATCGACCCACTCGGACGGATCGACGCCGGTCCGTTCAACGAGAGCATCGAGAACTGCGACGACCAGGTCTTCCGGGTATGCTTCGGACAACGCTCCGTCGTTTCGTGCTTGCGGGGTTCGAACTGCATCGACGACGACAGCATTCGCTGAGTTACCGGTCATACGTGATGATGTACGGGAGTCGTCTCCTGTACCTTTCGGTTCGTGCAACTTGCGAGCACGATTGAGAAAACCTAATAGCTCTGGATAGACAGTAACAGCCACGAATGAAGGTAACAGTCCTTGGAGCCGGTACTATGGGGCACGGAATCGCACAGGTTTCTGCGATGGGGGGTCACGACGTGTACATCAGAGACATCGAGGAGTCCATCGTCGACGAGGGCCTTGACGCCATCGAAGCGAATCTTCAGGGTGGAGTCGACCGCGACAAACTCACCGAGGAACAGATGGCCGACACGCTCGACCGGTTGACGGGAACGACCGACCTCAAGGAGGCAACCGACGGAACGAGCATCGTCGTCGAGGCTGTCCCCGAGAATATCGACCTGAAGAAGAACATCTTGAGCGACGTCGAAGAACAGGTTTCGGCGGACACCGTTCTTGCCTCGAACACGTCCTCGCTCGCCGTGACTGAGATTATGAGTACGCTCGAAACACCCGAACGGGGAGTCGGACTGCACTTTTTCAATCCGGTCCACATCATGAAACTCGTCGAAATCGTCCACGCAGAGCAGACGTCAGCGGAGACGAAATCTCTCGTCAAGGAGTTCATCGAAGGAATCGACAAGGTACCCATCGAAGTTCGTGACTCGCCGGGCTTTGCCTCTTCGCGTCTCGGCGTCGCGCTCGGCGTCGAAGCGATCCGAATGGTTCAGGAAGGTGTTGCAGAGCCGGAGGATATCGACACCGCGATGGAACTGGGGTACAACCATCCGATGGGACCCATCGAACTGAGCGACGTCGTCGGACTCGACGTGCGACTGGACATTCTCAACTACCTCCGGGAAGAACTGGGCGAACGGTTCCGACCACCGCAACTTCTCAAACGGAAGGTGCGTGCTGGCAAACTCGGTAAAAAGACTGGTGAAGGGCTCTACGTCTGGGAGGACGGCGAAATCGTCGGCGTGAGTGGGGACGTGGGTGAGAACTGATGTCCGACGTCACTAGCGTGGCAGCCGAGTGTGAAACTGTCGACGTCACAGTCGGCGAAGAAGTCGACAACGTCGCGACGATTACGATGACTCGACCTGACGCACGGAACGCGCTTAACAGCCAACTTCGCTCGGAGCTGAAACGCGTGATCGAAGTCGTCGATGACAGTGACGTCCGAGCGGTCGTTCTCACGGGCGCAGACGAGGCAAAAGCGTTCGTCGCGGGTGCGGACATCGAGGAACTCAGAGAGCGAAACGCCTTCGAACAGCGTGAAGCGAGCAAGCGCCCTCGCGTCTACGAGGTTGTCGACGACCTCTCGAAGCCGGTTATCGCCCGCATCAACGGCCACGCACTGGGTGGTGGCTGTGAACTTATCCAGAGCTGTGACGTCCGTATCGCTCACGAACGAGCGAAACTCGGACAGCCCGAAATCAACCTCGGCATCATTCCCGGTGGCGGCGGTACCCAGCGCCTCCCCCGTCTCGTCGGCGAAGGCCAGGCCATGCGGTTGATTCTATCTGGTGAACTCATCGACGCGCAGGAAGCGAAGGAGATCGGCCTCATTGACGTGGTCTGTGAGAGCGACGACGAACTCGACGAGGAGGTGTACGACCTGGCCAGTTCGATAGCCGACAAATCACCGATCGCGCTCGAGTTCGCCAAGGAAGCGGTGAAGGCCGCCTCACGAACTGACTTAGAACAGGGTATCGAGTACGAGGCAGAACTGTTCGCGCAGTTGTTCGCATCCGAAGACAAAAACGAGGGAATAGACGCCTTCTTCGAGGACCGCGAACCGGAATGGAAAGGAAAGTGACGGAGGCTCTTCAGTAACATCAACACTTTCTCGGCGATCCGAAGTCAGCGGCAAAGCGAGTCGTTATCGAGTGTTTCTCTCGATTTCTCAGCTGTTATATTCGACACGGTGAGAGTGCAGAACGACCGAGTCACAGATAGTTAATGTTCACACCGACTTCGCTCGTCGTGCTGATCAGCAGTTCGATTATCTGCTCTTCACCGAGTTGTTCGAGACGGTTATACGGCCCACTGATGCTCAACGCACCCCGAACCTCGTCGTTGGTATCGATGATGGGAGCACCGATACCCTTCACAGCGTTGATGTAGAACTGATCGTTGTACGCAATCCCCGTTTCACGAACCTTCTGTAACTCCGACTCGAGTTCAGACCGCGTGAGACCGACGGAATCCGGGTAGAGAGGATACTCGTACTGAGAGAGCAGTTCCGTTCGTCTAGATTCGGGCAGGTTCGCCAGTATAGCCTTTCCGCCAGCTATCTCGTACAGTTCGGTACGCTGGCCCACCTGAGTGTCTATCAGAATTGCATTCTCTCCCTGAACTGAGGCCAGAAACACCGACTGGTCGCCTTCTTCGACGACGAGCCACGCCTTCTCTCCCGTCTGTTCGGCGATGTGGTGGAGCGCATCGTGTGCTGCTTCGAAAACCTTCTGACCACGTTGAACGGAGCTCCCCACGTCTAGAAACTGCAGGCTGAGATGGTATCGCGATTGGTTGTCTTGGATGGCATACCCACGAGTTTTGAGCGCGGACAGATACGCGTGCGCCGAACTCTTGGTTAGCTCCAGTTCCTCGGCCAACTCCGTCACCCCAGTACTGCCGTTCGACTGGAGAAACTCGACGACGTCGAAGAGACGATCCACCGTGGTTAGCCTGCTTGCGGGGGTGGTCATATCTAACATGATGTAGCCGTTGATAATAAGTGTGTTCGTATATATTGAACATGAAATTTGTATTGTTCAGACATTAGGAAGGGTAGAAAAGAGAGTCGTTGACAGATTCGCAAGTGAACGGTCAGCAGTAGTGAAATACCAGCGGCGATCGTTTCGTGACCTATGATCCCGTCCAACATATGAGAACACACTCCCTTTATTGCACATACTGACTCACCGTACGAGTGAGTGTAGCGTGGTATTTGATTACGCTCTATTGGTATTCGGTTAAGACTAGAAGTAATACTCGGTGCCTACATGAACGGTGGATTCAGTCGCTCCGGGGACTGTTGCTCAAATTTCAACACCCGAGAGTTCGTCCTTCATGGCCTTAACCGAACACGTGGATTACGCTCGTAGAACTGTAACACTACTTCGTTCGAATATGAGAGAATTCAAATGCTCCGTTACAATCCTATACGCGTAAAGATATATGTACCAGATCTATATTGAATATATACGAACGACGATGCGAGCTGTGTGCACCGCTGCTTGCAGTGAGATTCGCCCATTTCAATAAATTAAACAAGTGAGGCTTGAATCTGGTAGGTACGGATGACCAAGATGGTTGACCTACTAGTGTTCCGTCAATCGTCAATTGAGGGGTAGAGTCGATACAATTTGATGCGAGCATCTTCGGTTGTGAATTGCCAGTTAATCTGAGACTTCTTCTTGTTTCGGTCTCCAACCCATGCAGCGACCTCCTGTTGGAGGGTCGCTGCATCGGGGATGCGGCGGTCAAGACACTGCCGGCTGAGGACGTTGATTTCGATCTCAGCCATGTTCAGCCAGCTGCCGTGAACTGGCGTGTAGTGAAACTCTAGCTTGTCGAGTATCCGCCGGGCGTGGGCCGGCGGATACGTCTCGTACAGCGCTCCTGGGCGGTGGGTGTTGAGATTGTCCAAGACAA
>NZ_FODV01000018.1 GCF_900110465.1 Halogranum amylolyticum | reverse complement strand
ACAGGCCTGGAACCGTGCTGGGTTCCAGTCAGTCGATGATTTCATGAGGAATTTCTGGGAGGATTGGTTCCTACCGATGGATCCGAACAACTTACTCACGATGGCGACGAAATGGCAGCATGGTGACGTGAGCCGGAATACCGATGGCGATCTTGAAGCGGCGCTCGGTCGGGTCGAAGCAAAGGTATACGTCATGCCCTTTGAGGAGGACATGTTTTTCCCGGTTCGTGACTGCGAGTACGAGGAGGCAATGATTCCTGACAGTGAGTTGCGACCGATCCCGAGCTTGTGGGGACACTTCACCATGTTCGGGGTGTTCGATGAGGATTTCGAAGCGATCGACGAGCATATCGGCGAGCTCTTGAACGAGTCAGTGTAACCGAGAGATTCAGCAGTAGATCCCTCCGATTTTCCAGGAACCGTCGCTAGCCGGACGGTATTTCGTTTCGCGTCTCGGCTTCGGGCCGGATGCTGATTCTGATGAATACACCCTCTAAGTCTTGCACGCCGGTTCTGACAGCACTTGGAGAGGTAAGGTCGAGAACTCCAAACTCAAATCCCGTATAGCTCGCTACGATCGAGCGCTCGGTTAATTGTCGATCGTGAAGTCTCCAACCGCCGGGCGGCTTTGCGCTTGCTCAGTTCGTCTTTATGTACCATCTCGAGGACGCTGACGACGTCGTGGTAGTGCTCACCCTCGATGAGAAAGCCGTCGTCTTTCTCGAAGCCAAGTGGGGCCGGCCCGTGATGGTACTCGTCGTTTTCCATCCGTGCGGCCAGCCCCTCTTTGGTTCGCTGTTGGGCCATGTTCGCTTCGAGTTCGGCGAAGACTCCGAGCAGTTGGAACAGCGCCGTCTGATAGGGGTCATCGTCGTCGGGTCGCAGCACCATCCCTTCGCTAATGATGTGCAACTCGACGCCGGCGTCGGCCAGACGCGAGGCGGTCTGATCGAGGTCGCGAATGCTTCGACAGATGCGTGAGATACTGTGAATCACGACGGCGTCGAGAGTCCCGGCCTCGGCGTCGCTCATCACCTTCCGATAGCCCGAGCGATCCGTCGTCGTCCCGGTACTCTTGTCACGGTAGTGCCGGAGGTCAGCGAGCTCAACATCGAATTCTCGTCCGCATACTCACTGGTGCTCGTTAGTTGTCGATCGAGACTCTGATCGTCGGTGCTGACTCGCAGATAACACCCGATAGTCGCCATGGTTTCGTACAGGGGGCAGTAGTTTATAAAAGACAGTAGATACGTACAGTCTGTACGAGAACGGACGTGAGCGTACAGGTCTCTGACTGAGTCTCGGAGGGTGTTACGAAAAGGATTCAGACAGCAACTCAGTCTACTCTCCAAGTGCTGTCAGAATCGGCGTGCTGAACTTAGAGGCTGAGTTCAGCACCAGTCGTGGGTTGATTGCACGTAGTGGGTGGGCCCCCAGATAGGCGTGAAAATCAACTAACCGTCTGATTCTGCCTCTTTGGGGTCGGTCTCTTCAACTAAGGACTCGACTTAAAACTCTTCGCTATCCACTAACTTCTCAATAGAGCCTATGATAGACGGCCCTTGCAACTCTGCTTCGAGGTCGTCATCCAACTGCCCGATTTCCTCTAAGAACCTACGGACGCCCGTTTTGACGCTTGCCCGTCCCTCAGATTCCACAAACTCTGTTACTGTGTCTCCCAAGTTAGCTGGAAGTAAGTCCTCGTCTTGGACGGCGACTCGTCGATGGAGTTCAAGGGAATTTTCATACCAGTAATGAGATTTGGCATGGTCGCGATAGATCTCATCAGATCGGTCTAATATCGGTTTCAGGTCTGCTGCATCAACACCAGCTAACTCACTCAAGAGGCGCATGAAATTGTCTGGGAATTCATACGTCCGAGGGTTACCCTGCAGTATCAGGTCTAACTCGTCGCTCAGGATACTCACTAAATCATCAGGGCGACAGCGATAGATTTCGACGAACGCCTGTATGCATTCCTCTGGCCCAGAAGGAAAGCGATTCAACATGAAGTTGAACAACTTCTCAACGACAGGCTTGAGGTCAGAATCTGCATCACAGCCCTCTTCCTGCAAGTAGATGGGGGCGTGTCCGATTTTTCGATGACCCACCTGGGCGGCATAATAGAGTTGCCAATCCGGTCCGAGGCTGCCATTTTCAGAGTACTTCTTGAGGCGAGAGGCGAGATCATCTGGGACGAGGTCTGGGCGTGTGTATCCGATTGAGGTCAGGGCGTACACAAGCCACCCCTGACGTTCGTCGGGCTTTCCTAGCAATTTCTCAATTGCTGGCACTGCCTCCGAAACTAGCTCTGGACGTTGGTAACCAATTGCCCCGAGTGCTTTGGCGCACTCTCTAGCCACTGTCCACTCGGAACTGCGCTTGTACTCTTTCCGATTCAAATTCGAGATGAGAGCATCAATCGCTGATTCAACAGTTGCCGGCGAAATTCTATGCAGATAGCCAGAATCGATCGGTACGTCCCTGATAAGTCTATGTTGGTCGAGATCCTCAAGCATAGATGTCGACGCCATTGGATCTGATCCGTCCCACCGAGGCAGATCTCGGTCGGGCGGACGTGTGCTCAAAAAGAACGCTAAGGTAATCGCGGCTTCTTTCGCAGGTTGGATACGCCGTTCGTTCACCTGGTCGGTCAGGGCTGCGACGAGGGCGTCCAAATCACAGACGCGGGAGCAGAGCAACATATGCTCCCGAAGAATGACTGCTGCATTCGCACTAATTCCGAACTCATCATGATTCAGGCATCCAGCTACAGCCTCGACGAGAATTTCCCGAAGGGAGTTGACCTGATGCCGCTTATCTATATTCCAGTTCTTCTCTCGATAATCGTCAAAAGTCCCTTTTGGATCGTCTGACTCGAGTACAGCCTCAACGAGCGGTGTGAATTCCTTCTTGTTGATGTGCGCAATCCCACCAGTCATTGAGAAAGTGGGTAGTTGTCCTCAGATTCGTACGGCCATGGACTAGGCCTTAGTTTGATATCGTGGGACATCCTCGGCCTGTCGGCAATCGGTACGCTCGCCATACGTGAGGGGTTGGAGAAGGGGAGCGAAAAGAGTTCGGAGGGCTACAGGACCGCCACCCTCACAGTCCCACGTCCCTGCGGTGCGACACTGATTACACTGAGCTTGTGCGCGACCAGCCGCTCTAACACGTCGACGGAGAGACCGACGCCGACGTAGACTATCTCGATGCTCCACCCCACGTCGTGGCCCTTCACCCGGACTCGTGGTCGCTGCTCTTGTTGACCGACCGGAGAACACCCCGACGAACATCCCCAATCAATCCTCGTAAGTCTAGTACCCTCGATTCGATAGACCTCATCCAAACCTGGGGCCGTGCGAGATACGCGCGCTGAGTTCAGCACGCAGATTTCAGCAGGTAGGAAACTTGTGACGTCGAAGAGTACGAAGACTTCCGCTAGCCGTAGTAGGCAAACCAGAACAAAAGGAGTCACAGTTTAGGACGACGTTGAAGTTGCGGTTGGGGTAGCAGCACCACGGTTAACAAAGTAACCTACAGCAGCGACGATAACCGCAACGAGGAGTCCAGCGAAGCCCCAAATAAGAATCCCAAGTGCTCCACCAATCGCCGCACCGGATCCTGCTGCTGTTTCAGTGTTTGCACCACCGATGATAGGGATATAGAACATAATTGGGGCCGCAAGAATCCAAAGTGCGAGGATATAGAGCCCACTTCCAAGAGCGGTACGAGCCGAATGCTTGCGGTCATAGAGGTAATACGAGACCCCAGCGAAAGTAATCAAAAAGAGTACGCTACTCCCCCCGATGTTTGTGAACGCGAAAGCAACGACAGCACCCACAAGGAGTCCCATTATCCCAGCAGTTACCCCGCGTGCAGTCTGAAAGCCGCTCTTGTCTTCTGCCACCGTGGCAGCCTCCTCATGCTCGGGTGTTCCCGGGTCGGTCATGGACTCCGGAGTAAGCGACTCTCCACAGTCCGAACAAAACTTCGCACCCTCGTTCACTTCTGTTCCACAATTTGAACAGTATGTCACGCAATCATAACTACGTGTGTTCCTAATCAGTTTACTGGTCATCCTTTTGGCGTCCCTCAGTGGCCGGGTAGAGCCAGCGTGAGCGACAGCTATCACGGGACTCGTTCCGACC
The DNA here is from genome assembly GCF_900110465.1 of Halogranum amylolyticum. GTDB lineage: Archaea > Halobacteriota > Halobacteria > Halobacteriales > Haloferacaceae > Halogranum > Halogranum amylolyticum. The sequence goes on along the minus strand of NZ_FODV01000018.1, from coordinate 75,113 downwards.
ACCTACCGGTGGTGGTGGTCTCAATCACCACGTTGTCTAGTGGTTTCTCACCGTTGAAGAACGAGAAAAGCGAGATCGTCCGAACAATTTTATCGCCAGCGGTGGTTACCGACAGTTTCTTGTCATTATAACGTAATGATAAGCTGCCCCAGTAGTTGTGAGCCTCATCCTGCTTGGGGCATTTCATAACCGCTTCGCGGTGTATGATGGGAGCGAATCTGTGCCTGCCAGCAAAGTTCGCTCTCCTCCCATCCCTCTGGTCTGACTCTAGCGAGCGACAGCTACACCGCTCGCCGTGGCTCAGAGAGACCAACGGAGTGCACCACACAGTCGGCAAATAGGTCCGGTTACTCGATTCCTACTTGCGGGTTTCGAGAACTGCTATTTGCACGGTTTTATTCGCATACTCGGTTCCGAGTGTGATTCGGCCACGGTCATCGGCCTCAAGTGTGTGGATGTCACCCTCGTCGTCAACATGGACTTTCATGCTGCGGGGTTCTTCCCGCGTACTGATAAAGACCGTGGGAAATATAGCGGGTATTTCCCGCATACACTTGTGCATTTCCCACACAAATAGATAGTTTGATAACACGACATCTCAAAACCGAGTGTATGTCGAAAGAAAACGATAGCATCAACCGGCGCATGTTCGTGACCGCAGCGGGTAGTTCGCTTTTAGTCGGCCTCGCCGGCTGCACGAGTGGTGGGAGCGAAAGTGAGGGGACGCCGCAGGGTGGAACGAAACAGCCCGACGACTCGACAGCACAGGGTGGAAACAAAGACACGGAGTCGGGGTCAGAGTCGGGATCCGAATCTGAGTCAGAAGAGACAGAAACTGCGACGCCCGAAGAGACGGAAACTGCGACGCCCGAAGAGACGGAAACTGCGACGCCCGAAGAGACGGAAACTGCGACGCCCGAACCCGAGACTGAGGCCGTCACAGTTGAAGAGCACGAACTTGTGGAAGCCGAATACGGCGGAACAGCCGAGATTCACGGGAAGGTTACGAACACGTCCGGCGGTGAACTCTCATACATGGAGGTAACTGGCAGGCTATACGATGCGGACGACGTCCGTCTCGGCGAGGCACTCTGGAACGCAAGTGACGCGCCCGCCGACGAGACGTTTAAGTTCGAGGCCTTCTCGACCGTCGATTACGCCGACGTCGAACGCTACGAAGTCGTCACCGACTCGTCGAACTACTAGGGTTGTGATAGGCACCCTACTGCAATTCGAGGAGGCAACTGGAGAGTTTGACCCCGTCGGAACTCTCATCCTGTTTGTGATTATCGCCGCCAGCCTCTACGGGGCACGGGCCGCGTTCCTCCGTTCAAAGTCGTCGGGTGGGGCGAAGCGGTATGGGCTGCTAGCAAGCGCAGTGTTCGGAGGACTCCTCGCGTTGCTCTTCGTCGCCGCGTTCGTGATGAACCTCGCTGTAGCCCTTTAGACTGACAGATTCTTTTTTGTGGACATGCGAATTGGACCACCGCGCGCTAATCGGAGAGTCTCGCTCTTACGCAAAGCCACAGAAAACGGTGGAGGGCGGAGTAATCGATGAGTGCAAACAGTGACGCACCGATGCTGTGCAAGGACCGAATGCAGCCGAAGGTGTGAGCGGCCTGTTCAAGCAGGGCTTGGAACAGGCCGCGGAACTTTCGCGAATATGTACAAGAGTGTGTTCAGTCCCTTCCCTGAGCGAAGCTCCTCAAGTCTTCTCACTGACGCACAGAAGCTTGTTGAGTCTGACTTCGACGCTCCCTACGGGTTGTTCGGTCTCTATTACGAGAAGCAAGACGAAAAGTACGGCCAGCTGCGAGCCGATCGTATCGCTGAGAAATTCCGAACCGACGTAGAATTCTGGTACGACTTCGATATTGAGACCGTTGCTATCGAGCCATTCGAGGGGCTGCGTCATCCTCACCATCAGCATGGTGCAGTAATTACTTGGCTCCTCACAGACGAGTAATCAGTGCGTGGATGTGTGTTCTAACACACTCACATCCTCTACCCGATTTCCAGCTTGCATTCCAAGGATGGGCTGTAGCAGAGCGATTTCATCACCGACACATCCAACATAGTTCCCTTAGCAGGAATCTCCATATAATTTCCAAACCGTCACTGATATTATCATCTCACTAGAGACAAGAAGCAGTGACAGACGAGCCTGCTTTCGGGACGGTCTTGCGACAAATTCTTGAACAGTATCCCTCACCCAAGTACGTCGGCAAGGGAAGAGAGTACAAGACGGTAAATACGGACGAAGCGCTGCACAACTTAGTCACTGTCACAGCACGAAGCGCAACTGAGTCTGCCCTCAGCAACCGCGAAGAGTCGTTCCATATCCGACCATCGATGGGCCAGGGGGATATGTCTGATATTCCATATATCCCAGTCCAGATCTCGAGAGAGACCGAGACTACCCAAAAGGGAATCTATGTTGTCTACTTGTTCGATACTGACGCTCAGCGACTGTACCTCTCCCTCAACCAAGGCGCGACCGAAGCACAAAGGGCGGCAGGACTCGCAGGTCCTCCGTACTCGACAGAAATTCTCACTCGACATGCTGCATCATACCGCTCGTTAGTTGAGTGCCCCGACCGATTCACAGATGGGTCGACTCAGCTAACCGAAACGGTGACTGTCGACGGCGAGGAAGAGGCTGTCAATCGTGCTGAGAAGTACAACGCAGGCAGTATCGTCTACCGTGAATACGACTTAGACGAATTGGGCGAGGACGCAACTGACACCCTCATCCAGGACTTAGATGCGCTGCTCGATGTCTATGAGGAGCTACTTGATATCCTTTATGCCGTCCCTGAGTTCAAGGATGACGACGCTACCGTCTGGAAGATTTCCCCTGAAGGCGGCGACGACCCGTATTGGGCGACGTGGCAAACAGAGGGAATTGCGTCTATCGGATACAGTAAGGAAGCCACTTTCAAAGAAGACGAACAGGTCGACTCCCCGCCAGAACCACATAATTCGCCGGAACGGATGGCCTACAACATCCAGAAAGAAATTACAGCGGGTGACATCGTCGTTGCTGGGGCACCAAAAACAAAGATCGACGTCGCATTCGGAGTCGGTCGGGTCACAGAGGGACACTATGACACGATGGCTGAGATCGATGATCCTTCCGAAGTAGGCCCTGCAGATTTCGACCACGACCTGTTCATTAGCGTCGATTGGCATGCATTCGCAGACGACGGTGTCGCTGTGAACTGCTTGAAAGATGGCAAGAAGCTGTTTCACAACTGGACCGTAGAAACATTCAACGCACGACTAGATCATTTCGTGGGAGCCGTTGCACGACGGATGGCAGTTCAGGAACTGGTCGATAACGAGGAGACGCTTATTGATCAGGTGGTCACCCATTTGGATCTCGAACGAATCGACACTGGGAGGCCGCTACAGACCACCACTCCGGAAAACGAGACCAAGCAGAACCTCGAGACATACGCCGACTGGTGGGCCCAGCATGAAGACGCAATCGCGAGCGCTGAGGGCCTTGAATCTCCAGAACACCTGATCTTCCCAGATGGGGTTGATACTGAAATCATCTCACGAATTGCATCGGCACTTGCCAACGGCAAACACGTGATTCTAACTGGTCCGCCAGGAACGGGGAAAACGAAATTAGCTCGCCACGCTGCTGAGCACTACATTGGGAATGCCTATGAGATGGTCACAGCGACTGCGGACTGGTCAACGTTTGACACGATTGGAGGATTCCGCCCTAGATCTGACCGGCAACTGCAGTTCCACAGTGGCATGTTCTTGGACCGATTCCAGGCAACAGAGTCGGGCATCCCACAGACGGAATGGCTGATTATCGACGAGTTGAATCGTGCGGATATCGACAAAGCATTTGGATCATTGCTTTCGGCGCTGACTGGGGAAACGATTCGACTCCCGTTTGAAGTCGATGATGAGCCGATTACACTCATCGGGGATCCAGCACCCGATGATGCACGCGCAGTAGCATCACACCGGTATTTCATCCCCTCGGACTGGCGTCTTATCGGGACAATGAACACCTACGACAAGACGTCACTGTACCAGCTGAGCTACGCGTTCATGCGTCGGTTCGCATTCATTCCGGTGTCTGTCCCAGACGCGACGTCAATCGACGACGACCTTATCAAAGCGTATGCAGCGGCGTGGTTCGACGACGTGTTGATTGACGATAGCACGGCTGAACACGTTGCAGCTCTCTGGACGCACATCAATGAAGTGCGGCCGATTGGTCCGGCAATCGTTCGCGACATTTGGGCAGAGGTGCGGACGGACACGGTCATCGATTTTACCGACGCGCTCATCATGTATGTGATGCCCCAGCTAGAAGGGCTATCGAAAGCAGAACAGCGGGAATTTGTAGCTGAGATCCAACAGTTCACGAAGCAAACAGAGAATAGCGTGACGATAGATATTGAAGCGCTCGAGGACTTCGTCTTCGAGTATTTCAATGTCGAGGTCTCTGTCAGTAGCTCATGAGCGGATCCGGCCGCAAGATCGACGAACGAACGGCTCCCGAAGAGCTCCTCCCAGAGATCGCTGCGCAGTTCAGCGTCTATATCGGTGCCGGACTCGAGTTCAACTCTGTCTTCCAGAATGCTGTCCCTGATCTCGATATCAACAATTTGGATGACCTCCTGGATTTGCATTTCCTTCTGTCCGGGCAAACGCTCGATAGCGGGCAATCTGAGCGACCGCCAGACGTTGACGTTGGTCTCAAAGACTTTCTGTGGTTGCTCCCGGCACGTCTCCGCCGACTCCGGACAACAACTCAGCGACAAACTCGCGTTTTCAACGGCGAAGTTCAGGGACGGATCGATTGGCAGGAGACGATCAAAGCCCGCTATCGTACCGGAAACATCGATGATCCACTGTTTGCGTGCCAGCTAGCCGAAGAAACTGTCTCGATTCCAGAGAACCTTGTCCTCTGGGAATTGCTCAGCAAGGTTTTGCGTGCCTATGAGGAAGTCGATGAGATGGTTCCCGAGGCAGACGGAATTGAGTGGTTTGATGAGTGGCGCGGTGATTCACGACTTGTCAAGAATCTTGATGAGGCCCGCTCTAATGTTCATCTGTCCGAACTCGACACTGAGCGTGAACAGCGGGATCCAGTCCCTAATCGAACAATCCGCGATGTGCTCGAGTCTCGATCATCGTTGTACGCTGAAGCCGCACAGTTGCTACAGCAGTATCGGCGCTTGCAGAACCACGAGATAGATCGGTCAGAAGCAGAGAACCTGCTCAAGCGTCGGTTATTTGCTCCTGCTACAAACGAGGAGTGGTCTGAAGACGATGCGCCTGTCTTCTTTGAACTCTACTGGGTTTTCAAACTGCTAGGAGAGTATGAGGGATCACGACGGAATCTCATCACCAAAGAGACCAACTGCATTGCCTCCTGGACGGATGGGGGTAGTAAATACGAATTCTATCACGACTGGACGGGGGGCTCGGAGTTCGCATTTGGAGAAGCATACTTTGACCGGGAACGGAATCAAGCACGCCCCGGAGAAAGTCGGTTTTTGGGGCGAACTGCAGACCTGCTTGCGATACAGGAAGCAGAATCAACCGGCGTCTTTGGTCACCGGCGGCCAAAGGCGAAAACACGACGCCCAGATTTTACGCTGATTCGCCGTGAGGACGGAGAGGTCAAAGATATCGCGATTGGGGAGGTGAAGTATACGCGGAATGCGTCAACTGCTGCAAGTGGACTCGAAGAACTGTACCGGTACATGATCTTTGCCCGCGAGACTGCAACCGTAGAGCCCCCGTATTTCACTTCAGAACCGAACCACTTCGAAACACCAGGGATACACGGATTTCTTTGTGTAGACGAGGTTGATCAGAGGCGTGAACCGAAAGGGAACGTAACCGTTGTAGAAGTCGGTGATACGATTTCTCTTCCATTTTGAGTAGAGTCACCCTCTCTAGGCAGTGACACGCCTCTTCGGGAGCGATAGCATTATGATATCTGCTAGCATATAGATATGGCAGGTCAACATGGTCGTTGAAGTTCGCGGGAAAGTGGTTAACGGGGCCACTGGTCGCCCTGTTTACGGGGCAGTTGTCGAGATTTTTAAATCATCCGAGGAGATTCCCTCCCCGCTACGTCGAATAATCACGAACCGTGATGGGGAGTATCTCTTCGTTTTCGACGATCCCGAACCAGAGTTCGAGTGGACTGAAGGTGACGCGTTCAATCTCTGGGTGACCGACGCTGAGGAGACAGTACTCGTGGAGGATGAACTCCTCTCAGAGACAGCAAAAGGAAGTCAAGCGCATGATATCGAAGTAGACGACCAATCGGTCAAAGAGGCCGTGCTCCCCAGACAGCCCGGAATGACTGCACTCATCTCTCAAAATGTGTTCGACACTATTGACGCTGCGGTGTCGGCGTCTGTACCTCCTGAAAGAGTCAGCGTCTACAGAGAGGCCGCAGACGAGTTCTTCTGCTCACTTCCACCGGTTCTCGATTTGCCAGCTCTACTGGATATCGCGGAAGGCGTGTTAGAGGGACGGCCAGGGGATATCCGCCAGTTCGATGAGATACTGAACAATCTTGAGGCGTGGAATCACCGCCATTACAGTCACACTCGACACCGGCTAACGGTCGAAGAGGCAGAGAAGTTGCTAGACGACGACTTCTTGGAAGCGCTCAGCGATCATCTCGCGACGAACCAGAACGAGGATCGAGCGAGTCTCTTATCTCAACGCGGAATTGGAGTACTTACTGCGGCTGCGATTCGTATCTCAAGCGATGATCCGCTTCGAACCCACCGAAACATCGGGATTCTCTCGGAGCAGTTCTGCGGCATCGGACAGGTGGGTCCGCTTTACTTCGCCGCTCAAAACGCCCTCTCGGGGGATGCGACCCAACGACGAGAGTTCCTCAACACTCTGGAGATCTACGGTGGTCTCTGTGATGACAGTGGAGTCGGTGAACTGTCGCCCCCCTTCGGTGGCGGGGATCCGCTTCCGGTGCCGTGTCCGGAAGGGCCACCATGGCCTCCAGATCCCGACGAACCCTTCACGGACTTTCCCGAGGAGGTCGACTGTGAAGTCGAAATTATTATCGCGGTGAAAGAGGCGCTTCAGCGAGGGATCACGTACTCGGTATCGGACATCTCTCCGCCACGAGCCTGTCCAGGTGATACCATTACAATCACCGGTTCGAACCTCGTGTTCGAGGGAAACACGGGTATCGTCTTGTTCCCGAGCTTGCGCAGGGGGAGTCCGATACCCGCCACTCCCGAGTCTTGGACTGATACCGAGATCGAGGTGGTGGTACCGGCTGGTGCTGTCTGCGGCGAACTGGAACTCGACATTCCAGTCGGTGCAACCCTACTCGCCTGCGACAGTGAGTTTGAGCTGTTTCACGGGCCAGCAGATCCCGTAATATTCCTCGGTGGCGACACGGTGATCCGGTACTTCGACTTTACCCCAACCCCACCGAGCGGCTGTCTCGATGTCGGCGAAGACGTATCGTTCCTGTGGAACGCCTGTAACGCCGATCGGACCCGGTTGACAGTCACTGACCCTACTGGGGAATTACTCGACGAGGCAGTCTTCGGAGAGGGGTCGGCAGGTGAAAACCAGACTTACACGTTCACTGTCCCGTCACGCGGCGAAGATGTCACCGTGACGGCGACGCTCGAGATTTCTGGGCCCTGTGGTGAACGGACGCGGACACTGGAGTTCGATATTCGGGCAGACCCCGACGTGAGGCCCGATGAGCCGGTGAACTTCACGGACTTCACCTTCAGAAACTGGCACAGGAACATAGTCAGCGAGTCGATGGGTACGTTCGCACCCACCACCCTCGACGAACTGGTTCGCGCGGTGCGGACTGCCGAAGCGGACGGGTTCCGATTGGGTGTTATGGGGAACCGATGCTCGTTCACCAACTGTATCATTCCTCGCCCGACGGCCAGTCGACTCATCGAGAGCACAAATCTCAACAAGTTGCTAAATCTGGATCCGGACGTGTTCGAGCGTGACGAATTCGAGGTGTACAGCCAACACGCACCTTTAGAGCGCATCCGCGTCGTCCCCGACGGCCTCCGCCGAACCGGTATCCAGTCGGTGTTCTCTGGCGATGTCGAAGACGAGTACGCTGCGGTCACCGGGCGACGGACCCCAATCGACCATCGGCTGGTGCACGTGGAGGCAGGGATCCGGATGGCAGACCTCAACTGTCTGCTTGACGTAATTCCAATCCATACCGAGGGGACGGGACTCGCGTTGGCGACAATGGGTGGTGGGGCCAGACACGCGCTTGCAGGAGCGTTCAGCACCGGCACTCATGGCGCAACGACCAAACTACCGCCGATCGCCGACTACGTGCGTGCAATCCATCTTGTTGGGCCAGGTGGCCAACAGTGGTGGATCGAACCTGAGTCGAGGCCAATCACGGATCTTGACCGAATGAACGCGCTGAAAGGTGAGGACGGTGGCCTCGACCCCTGTGTGGACATCGTCTACGACGACGATCTGTTCTACGCGACGCTGGTGTCGTTTGGAAACGCCGGGATCATCTACGCCGTCGTCATCGAGACGGTCGACGCCCATAACATCCGTTCCGAGACGAGAGGGGTCCACTGGGATGAAGCGAAAGAGGAACTGAGTGAAGCTGTCATTGATGCCGACCCTCAAGAACACTGGTTTGTGGAAGCGACCGTTAATCCGACTCGAGAGTGCCGACTGACTACTATGAACCTGACAGCAGACCCAGTGGATCTCCCCGCTGAAGGACCTGAGCTGGGAGAGGTTCTCCTGGATGTGCTCTCGGGCATTGTTCGACGGATTCTGCGGCTAATTCCCCGATTCATCGCCAGCCAATTGGAACGAATCGCCAGCCTTCTGCTCAGACCGTGGCGGTGGGGAGAAATCCTTGACATCCGGAACGAGATTGAGCTCATTCGGGATCTCGGACGTGCGATTGGAGACCTGTTCCGCATCATCGGCTCCGGGTTCGATGATGAGGAGATCGCTGCGGCACTGCCGAACCTGTTCAACCTGATTTGGCGCATCACTGCCATTACTGGGTCCGGGCGCGATCTCATCGAGGAGATCCAAAGTATCTATACCACCCACTTTGAACGACCGCGCAGGACGGGGGTCGGACCGAGTTTCCTCGCCCTAACACAGAACTGGCAGGGAGAGTGTCCACCCGGTTCGCTCAGTGAACCGAGTCCATTCGAGCAGTTGATCCAGAGTTCCGAGTACGGGCTACCCGCAGAGCGCGGGCTCGCATTCGTCGATGCGATATTCGAGAAGACCGACGAAATGCGCGACGGAACCGACGCGATAATCGTCATCGTCAATCTTCGTTTCACCCAGTCGACTAGAGCGCTCGTCGGGATGCAGCAGTTCCCGCTCACGTGTCACGTCGAGATCTTCACGCCCCGTGGGATGGACGGAAACGCAGAACTCCACGCACACATCCACCGCCTAGCGGATTCGTTTGAGGCAGTCCCGCACTGGGGCCAGCTCCACGCCGATGAGACGCGATATGAGCGTGTCTATTCGAACAGACTGGCTGTCGGCGGTGCGAACAAACTGCCACGGTGGCAACGAGCGATGGACCACATCGCGACCGAGTCCAGCGGGGGTGATCCGAACACCTTCCGGCACAACTTTGCAATCGAACGAGGATTGCTCTCGGAGCTTTAACCTCACTCGCGAATCTGCCCGTCACACGTCTCGCGTCAGTTGTAGACATCTTCCCCTCCGCATTACGAGTTCAGGTAGCCGTCGAATTGCGATTTAGCTTCTTAATCTAATACGGATGGGTTTTGCTGTTTGGATCTCGTTCGTAATACTCATCGAGATCTGAGCTGAGGAGTTGCTAGACTTCTTTCCCAGTCTGTAACCCATATGTATCGGCTAATTCCCCCATTTGAAGTCGGAACTAGCTATGCGATGTCAGTGACTCAAGATCGGAGTTGAGGGTCAACGGACGTGGTTGACGGTGAGTCTCCACCCGAGGTGTTTGATGTGTCACTAGTTGTAGTCGTGCTATCGAAATCGTCGGGCTGTCCAGACGGCGGTTCGACGATTTCCGGGCTGCTCCGTGGGACGGGTGAGGGTGCATCTGCTGGGTCGATACCGTCAACCCACTCGCCTTTGTCCCAGTTGAAGACACCGCCGTGCGTGCTAGTGTACCTGATGAACGATCGAAGGGTGTTCTCCCATGATGCGTTTTCTTCGATTGCGGTCCGATTGCCGACCATAATGAACTGGTCTTTCGGACGGGTGCAAGCGACGTTGAATTGGTTCTTATTCCCGGCGAAACGCAGGCCGTACTTCTCAGTGTTGACGGCATTGAAAACGATCGTGTCGCGTTCACGGCCCTGGAAGCCGTCGACAGTTGAGACTTCCACGTTACCGTACTCAGTGAGTTCGTCGCTGATCAAGGTGCGTTGACCACGGTACGGGGTAATGACGCCGAGCTCGGACTCTGGGATATCGTGCTCGGCAACGAGATGGGCAACAAGGGCCGCGACTACTTCGACTTCCGGGGTGTTAACCGAACCGCTGAAGCGTTCGCGCCATGATTGCTCGCCGGTAACCTACAGCACCCTCTCCCGTTACCTCCCACTTCTCCAGACGGCCCTCAACAACGCTACCCGTCCCTACCCCACGAGTCGCCAACTGTACGAGACACTTGAGGACCCGCCCATTCCGGCGCGGACCTTCGGCCGCCTGCTTGCCCTCTTAGTTGACCTCGAGATCATCGCCATCTACACGGAGCGCTCCAGCGCCAATCGCTACGACATTCGCGAGTACGACGCCGAAGCCCTCGAAGAACTCGACGCACTCCTTACATAGCCACTTCCACCAGGCAGTCATACGCTATCACTGTCGGCACTAGAGCACCGGCGCTCACTCGGGTGTCCACAGTCGCTTCCAACTGGGGTGTCGCTCACGACGCCAGCCACACGTGGGTGTCGACGACATCACTCTCGAATTTCCCATGTGACGACAGTTCCGCTCACACGTGCCGTCGTCGCCGGCACGTATAGTCACGACAGTCATGGACGAAAACACTCAGCACCCGCCTTCCAACGCAGTCCCGGACGGTACTCACGGAACGCTCAGTGACATCGTCTGGACCATCGTGGCGCTCGTTTCGATGTGGGTTGGCGCCAGCATTCTGGTCGGTGCAAACCCGATCACCACGTTCGGGATTCTGTAGGGGCTCGCCTTGATCGGTGTCGGCGGTGTCCTCATTGCTGTCGTCTGGTGGCCTGCTCGATAATCCACCCCGGTGCCTGTCATCGTCGACTTTCCGACGGACAGTGGTGAGACGTTGCTGCAACGCGCCACGACTCAGGCACACGCACTGTGTGCATGCAGTATCGGACCACTGGGTCCACTCTTTCCTGTCCAAACCTGCCCGTTGCACACAGCGTGGTCGTTATAGCAGTTGAACGCTCACGAGTCACCGCCGGCAGTCTGCACGTAGCTCAACAGTCGGCTGGCATACTGTTTTCTGTGGTGGCGTCTGTAGTCAGGATATGACCAGTGCACAACGAGAGCGGCTTGGCCGTCTCGCCGGCATTGTGGGAATCCTCATTTCACTGTGCATCATCTGGCTTGGGCTCACCGGCGTCATCTGATCGGTACAGAATCTCGAGTCCGACTGTCTCCGCTGTTCCTTGCAGTGAGATTGAGTGTAGCGTCGCCCACCGCGACGTCAGTACTGTGCATGTACCCACTGCGGCCACCGTCGGCGCCGACGTTGCAGATGTACGCGCGAGGACACTCCACGCCGTCGCCGCCATCTCACTCGCGGCACGTCGTCGCCAGGTCGGTGCCGAGTCCCCGGTTCGCTTACCCGCATCTCCACCTGTCGCATTTGGTCGACACCCCTACTCAAGCGCTCGTCTGACACCCCCGTCTCGACTGTATCAACTTCTGGAGACGTTTGTCGTCGACACCCACCTGCGAAGCACCGCTTGTTCGACACCCCATCTGGCCAGCGTTCACCTCATACCCCGCCTTATTGTGTCGGCGGTTTCGACAAAACCGGTTACTAATGCATTAAGACCTATACTAATTCAGTGCGAAGGACCCCACAATGAGTGACACTAACGACGATGAATCCAGTATCGAGACTGTGACAGGTGTTCGGCGGTCGGCCCTCGAAGCAATCGCCTATCTCGGTGGAGACGCACCCGTCCACGACATCATGAATGCGGCCGAGATTGCCGAGGGCTCACGGACCTATGTGTTCCGCCCACTGCGTGAACAGGGCCTGATCAAACAGAGCGGTGAGGCGGATCGGGGAACGCGTGGCCCGCCGGGGGCTGTCTATCGACTCACCGACGCTGGCCGTCAGGTACTCGACGAACATGTTGATGCAATCCCATGAAGCAGGCATAGTACAGCCGATTAATGACAAGCGCGTCAGAGAGCTGTGCATCCCGTGCACCCTCGGCATCCGTAAGCGCTTGGTGGGCTTGCCGGAGTTGATCTTCGACCACGGCGTTGCCGGGGTTTTCACCATCAGGCATAGGAGCGCCCCCCAGTGACGACACTTCTGATGAAGGGGTTGCCCTCGTGCTGGTGGCGTTCGAACGCCGTCTCCGAAAGGATGTGAAGCTCGACAACAGGCCCGTATTCGAGCATCACGTCATAGGCAAGGTCACGGAGGGAGTCGGCAATGATATCCTGATTGGTATCGTCACCGAGGACAACGAGGACGTCAACGTCGCTGGCAAGTCCACGAGTTTCGCCGCGAACCGTTGAGCCGAAGACGTACAACTCGGCGATTTCATCGCCATGCTGAGACCGCGCTTGGTCGACGAACGCCTCTGCTGCGACGGCGTGGGCATTGGCCGACGTAGATCCGTTCGCGGTCTCGTTGCTCATATACGTGGCTACGTTCTTCGGTGTCATTTATTTTCCCCTGTGAACCTGCCCCGAGGTCAAGCCTCGGGGCTTCCTGCTTCTACGACGCGCTTTGCATCCACCCGTGAAGGAGTAGAGCGGCGTCGAAGTCTCGAATTCTTTCTCTAGTTCGTGTTCGTTTCTCTTTTCGAGTGCAGTTCTGGTTGTACACTTTACAAAACTATTTGTATAACCGAGGACCTAGTCTACTGCCGGCTGGGACTGTAATCTGGTCTGTGCCTCCTAGGAAGGTTACGAGGGGTGACCTCTCATTGATTTGCTGTGTCCCACTGAATGATGTCAATCACTCCCCTCAAACGCAGCGGCAAGTTGCTCTCACATATACTCTCGCCGCAACTGCCGCGCACGTGCATCTGAGAGATAGTTCTGCAGGACGACATCGGCGCTTGCGCTTCCCTGTTCGGCCGAAATCTCGTCGAGACTCCCAAGAACGACGTCGAGTGACGACGAATATGCGTCGTACCAGAACCGCCGTCCCATCTTCGGTGACGGAGTCTCACCGTCGATTGTCTCGGGCAATCCAGCACGATCGGAAAGTTGTCCAAACCGATTCCAGACTGTCCAACGTGAAATGTGTCTTCTCGATGCGTGCGGCGACGGAAAGAGATAACCGCTCCACTCATCAGTGTCAGCGGTCGCGGCGAGGCGGTCTTCGAGAACCCCCCGTCCGTAGAGGAGCGACACCTCCCCCGGGCCGTTCTTCCGCTCTTCGAAGACGATGAACGGGACGTCCTCATCGTTCGGGTCAAGAACGAACTGTCGGGTGTGGAGTCGAGCGACTTCACCCGATCGAAGTCCCCACGCATAGAGTGCAAGCACGAGCAGCCATTCTTCGATATCCGTTGCTGCGTGGTAGAGCGCTCGAACGTGCTCTGCGTCAAGGCAAGGTGTATCGGCGTCGTTGCCACCGTTCCCATTCGACCAATTGAACTCGTCGCCAAGGCCGTCGGCAGGATTGATGGCGGCCCATTTTCGCCGCACTAAATGCGCGTACCAGTTCGAGACCGCGAGATGGATGCGACGCTTAGTCTGCCCGCCGTCGAGATCACCGTGGAGTCGGTCGAACGCTGCCCAGCAGGCGTCGACCGCTTTGTAGGCTGGGACGTCACTCTCGCGTGCGATTGGCGTCAGGAGATCGTCCGTCTCGTTTTCGTTACGGTAGGCGCTCACGTAGCGATTCAGCCGATAACGGAGAGTGTCAATTGATGACTCAGCGAGACCCTTGCGCTCTCGTCTTGAGGTTAAGAACGATTCGAGTGCTTCGATAGTCCGTTCGTGCTCGGTCGCCCAGTTGTAACCCGTTTCCTCGGGTTCGAGCCCCAAGTCGTCGGACCAGAAGTCTCCGAACGTGGTATCATGGTACTCTCGAAGGGCGTAGAGTAGGGGCCGGAAGTCGTGTTCGCGCACCCAACTGTGCGTTAGCTTCTCTTGGGTTGAATCGAGGCCATCAGCTTCCATTGCTGGCGCGATAACAGCCCAGTATGTGTCGACGAATTCCTCGCGCTCAAGGAACGTCCAGGAGACGCCGTCAACGTTGTTCCAATCTCGATTTTGAGGTGAGTGTGCTGGCTCACTCACAGATGACACACCATCGTTTCCAGTAAAGTTGGTTCCGAACCCGGGGTAGACGCCTCGGTGAGGGGGTTCCTGATTTTAAGCTCGTCATTTTCTGGGTAGAGCGACTTTCACTCAGATACAATATGGGTTTTGGGGACAAACAGACTGTTGGAGTCTGTGTGAACTCCAAAAATAGATGCCACGAACGGTTTCTAGCAAGTAAACCCCATGACGCTACACCAAATCTGGTGCCAGACGTCACCACAACTTCGGAGGATGATTTTGATGCGTGCCTTCTGTTCAGTCTCAAAGACGGTGAGATAGGAGCCTTCTACGGTTCTCAATTTCACCGTTTGAGAGTGCGATCAAGCCTACACGGTGAATTTTACCAAACGGGTCGGCCCTACGATTCAAGACTGCTGTCAACTCACTATTCCGACTGCTGAATCGCTGTCGCCAATAATCTATATGCAAGAAGGTCTTTAGCTAGCTCAATGAAGATAGTGCCGGAGCTTGATTTGGACGGATTTTCTGATGAACTTAAAACGACGGCTACGCTTATCCGAGAGTTCACCTCTCAAGCACCGCCAGCAGTGCGATTGACTCTCACGAATATTAGCTCCACTCAACACGAGGTGTTTACAGGATTCACACCTCCATTTAGTCAGTATGTACTGCATCAATCCAGCGGAGCAGAGGAGAATATGTGTATTGTAGTTCCGTCCTCCTACCCCCGCGCAGACGATGTCGTGGTTCCAACCGCTATGGAAGAGGGATGTTGGACCGCTGAAGACATACCCTCAATACTCGAAACTGGAATGATAAAAGAGCTTGATTCTGGAGAAAGCATTTCTGAAGTATATACAGTCCTCAATCATTCGTCGAATGATTCTTGCTATCCGGTAGGTAAATATACCTCTCTGGACCAGATTGCGATCGATGACCAAGAGAACGAAAGTGAAATCTCGTTCGCAATAACAGTAGTCGAAGGATAGGCCCGCTTCACCTATACCGTGATGTTCAGGGAGGTTTCGATTGATTCTATCAAGATCCCCTTTCGAGTCGTCCTGATAGTAGCAGTGCAGAAAGCCTCGCAAGAGTTCTGATGATTCGCGAACTCGTGCTCGCCCCCCAGACAGAGGGGAGAACACATCGTATGCTCTCAAAAACTCGAACTCAAGGTGCTCGAATAGCGGTACTGTCTCGGTCGCCGGTGCATTCCAAAAACTCGTCGACTGAAGTAACGTCTCGCAAGATTGGGATTGTATTGGACACACTTCCGCACCTACTGCTTTGTGTGACACCTTTTATGACACGCTTCTCTATCAACAATCTACCACACAGGAACGTTACTATAATTTCGTGCGATCGAATCAAGCCCTCGACAATCGTACGCCCGCCAAGTATCGGCCAATAGTTGTTTAAGAGATTTGATGTTACGAATCTATGGTTGTAATGGTTTGCCTGCGACTGCCGAATTCTCCTTGGTCGGTTGTAGATCGTACCTCCTGAACACGCTTTTTAAGGGCCAATCACAGGTTCCGTGAAATCATGCTGATGTGTATCGTTTACACCATCAAGCAGCTCGTCAACCAGTAAAATCACGCGCTGTATGGCGATTCAATAGAGTCGTTCCTATAGACCGTTCTTAGAATATGACATCATCTAACACTATGGGTCTGGGATGAGTCTGTGACACATTGTAGTGGGGTGAAGAGGAAATCAAAATCTGTGAGGAACACAACAAAAGAGCTAATCGGATAATCCATCATATACACCGGGAGCCTGCCCATTCAAGTATCCTCATCTTCATAGGACAATCATGAAAATAGTTGACTACGAACTGTTTGCCGTTCCCCCACGATGGTTATTGCTTAAACTGGAAACAGATGAGGAGATTGTCGGGTGGGGCGAGCCGATTGTTCAGGGACGACTGGAGACTGTTCGGACTGCCGTTACAGAGCTCGTAGAGGGGCACCTCCTAGCGGAGGACCCGCTTCGAACAGAGTATCTCTGGCGGAAGCTGTACCAGGGCGCCTACTTCCGCGGTGGGCCCATATTAATGAGCGCTCTATCCGGCATTGATCAAGCACTCTGGGACATCAAGGGACGTTACCATGAGGTGCCAGTACACCAACTCCTCGGTGGGCACGTTCGAGACCGGATGCTTGTCCATAAGTATTTGAGTGGAGATAGTGCTGAAGAACTCGCCAGAGTGGCCGTTCGAGACCGCGAACGAGGCTACCGAGCGTTCAAAACCAACTTGCCAGATGAGTGCCGTCCACTATCGGCACCTGCTAGGATAGATCAAGTTGTTAAGCAGGTTGCAGCGATTCGAGATGCTGTTGGCGACGAAGCGCTGGTCGGGTTTGATTTCCACGGTCGCGTCTCGAAGCCGATGGCCCTCAATCTCTTGCAGCAGCTAGAACCGTACGATTTAGCGTTCGTTGACCAACCACTACTCCCGGAGCACAAGGAGATGTTCAAAACGCTTAGCGATCAGACAACTATCCCGCTCGCAACGGGAGAACGGCTCTACTCCCGATACGAGTTCAAACAACTGCTAATCAACGATTCTGTCTCGATAATTCAACCGGATGTTTCTCACGTCGGTGGAATCACTGAGATGCGGAAACTCGCTTCATTGGCAGAAACCTTTGATGTGGCTGTCGTTCCGCACTGTCCGCTGGGTCCTGTCGCGCTCGCTGCCAGTCTCCAAGTGGGGTTCTGCTCACAGAATGTCGTTCTCCAAGAGCAGGATCTTGATGTGCACGACCCCAAATCGAGCCAGTGGCTCGCATATCTTGACGATCCCGAGGTGTTCAATTTCGAGAATGGTTTTATCGAACGATTGACCGGCCCTGGACTCGGTATCGAACTTGACGAGGAATTCATCCGCGAGCAGGCACAAACACGGGTAAATTGGCACAGTCCCATCTGGCATCACGAAGATGGTAGCCTCGCTGAGTGGTAATACACCTGCAGAACATATTCACTCATTGATATACTCCTGCGCCTGAAGACGTCTCCAGAACGCTCCGCGTTCTGGTGGGCGAACGAGACGCAATGCGTCTCGTCAACGCAGGAATCCTGAGCTTTGGAGTTTTCAGGTTTACAGTTCCATCGAGCATCCGAACGGTGAGAATCCGTAAGAATCGAGAGCGCGAAGCTCCTCGCGACGTTTCCGTTTGCCGCCCACAGTACACCCTCCATTTACCATGGCGAAGAGATTGGCACTACGAACGCCAAGTGTGAGGATATCGCCTAACGCGACGACTCGATGATAATTGGGGGCGTTGAAGACTATCTTGTTGTGGGGGGAGGGATTTTCCGGATGAACGGTATAGATCTTGGAACTTTCAAAGGTTCGAGATCGCGTATTGGATGTAAGAAACCTACCTTGCTAAGTCGACCTGTATTGATTTGGCTGTGCTGATGACTTGGCCAGTAATGTCCTCTTCAAGATACCGCCCATTCAGTCTGCTGCTTGGACCACAGACACCAATCGCAGCTACTGGCTCGCGCCCATCGAGGTCGATCGTTGTTGCGACCCCAACAACGTCCACGAACTGTTCTCCTCTGGAAAACGAAACGCCACTCTCACTGATATTCCTGAGTTCGGAGTTAAGCGTCTCGGGGATCGTCACTGTCTCATTCGTCATTCTGGTAAGTCCATGTTCTTCGATGATGTCGTCGACACGATCTTGCTCAAGCGACGCAAGAATGGCTTTCCCAGTTGCATTGACGTGGAGTGGCATCCGACTACCACAGGTATAGTCAGGCATCCACGATCCATTGCCGACAGCAGTGTAGACACAGACGCCGAGGCCATCCTCTTCGATAAACAACGTTGAGACTTCACCTGTTACCCGAGCGAGATTCTCGATATGGTGTCTGGCCTGTGTGAATACTGAGAGGCCTCTCCGAGCGTCTTCTCCGAGTTTGAGCAGTCCGAGTGAGGGAAGGTATCGTTGCTCTTCCTTTTTTATGTATCCGAGTTCAGAGAGGGTACTGAGGTGGGTGTAAACTACTCCCTTTGAGAGTCCGACTGCATCCGCAAGTTCGGTCACCCCCATCGACTGTTTGGCCTCCAGTAGTTGTTCTAAAATCCGGAACGAGTTGACTGTCGCCTGTACTCGTTTTGTGGTATTTTCACCCATCTATGCTTCGGGTGAACTACCTGTACCTATTTAGTATTTGTTCTCCAGAGAAAAACACAGATGGCAGTAGAGGCTCGGGTCGACTGCTATACTACCTTCATGAATCATCATTTTAATAATATTACTTAGATATATGTTGTGGATTTTACGTGCGTTCTTCTCTGCAAAACAAGTACAAAGCGCCGAAAACCTGGGTTTAGAGCACTGTGAGATGCTAATCAACAATCCGATGCGAACGTTTATGTACCTCTTTGTCTTGCCACTGATTGGCGTAATACAATGAAGGCCGCCACACTAACTGACGCCCACACGGTGGAGATCGACGATACGGAGCGACCGGAACCAGGTCCAAACGAGCTCCTCGTCAAAATCAATGCCTGTGGCGTCTGCACGACAGATTTACACATGTACAGTGGATCGCTCACGGTCGACTATCCGATGGTGCCTGGTCACGAAAGTGCCGGTGAGGTCGCCGCTGTCGGTGAGGAGATTGACGACTTCCAGACTGGTGATCGAGTAGCGATCAATCCTTCGATTCCTTGTAACGAGTGCCGGGCGTGCAAGTCCGGACGGGAGAACCTCTGTCACGACCTCACCTCTCTTGGTGGAGCAGCCAAGCACATCATTGACGGCGCGTTCGCGGAGTACGTTACCGTCCCAGTTGGGAACGTTGAGTCCATTGACGACCTCGACTACCGGACAGCGTCGTTCGCTGAACCGCTGGGATGCGTCATCAACGGTATCGACCAGATCGATTTGACTAGCGGTGAAACCGTGGTCGTAATCGGTGGGGGGTTTATCGGTCAGTTGCTCATCCAGACATTGCGGACCAGTGGTGCCGGGACCATTGTCCTCTCAGAACCGGTTGCTGAGCGACGGGAAATTGGCCGCAAGATTGGAGCCGATCACGCTGTAGACCCAAGTGACGAGAATCCAGCGACTGCCATTCCGGACCTCGTCGGCGACGTCGACGTTGCTATCGAGGCTGTTGGATTCCCTGAGACCATCCAGCAGGCGTACGCGCTTACAGGGCCAGGCGGGCGAACGCTCATCTTCGGTGTTCCCCCTGAAGACGCGACTGTTGAGCTCTCGCCGTTCAACCTCTTCTTCGAGGAACGGGAGGTCGTTGGGAGTTACTCGCTCACGCCGAACACATTCGCGCGGGCGGTGACGCTGCTTCAGAATGGTCGCATCGACGTCGATACACTCGTCACCGACGAGTTCGGCCTCGATGGCATTGAGACGGCATTCGAGCAAATGGAGGCTCGCGAAGGCTTGAAGAAGGTCGTCTACCCCAACCAGTAGCGCAGCACAGAGTGACTGACTAACTACAGAACAACAGACACACATGACGAAAAAATTCGAGAGACGGACATTCATAAAGACGGCTGCGGGCGCCGCGGCTGGCACTGCACTCGCTGGCTGCACACGCGGTGGAGAACAGGCCCAGGGCGGCGGCAACTCGTCCGGAAACGGCGGGAGCGGGTCGGACGAACTCGTTATCCCGCTTGAGGAGTATCAAAATGCAGACATCGACTGGAAGCAGTTCGAAGGGTCGAAAATCAACATCGGTGCGGTCCAGCATCCGTGGGTCGAAACGATCAAACCCGCGGTGCCGGTGTTCGAAAAACTCACCGGCATCGACGTCGTCTGGAACATCCTGCCGGAACAGCAGTTCCGGACCAAGCGGCAGACTGACGTGAGCACCGGTGCCGGCCAGTTCGACGTCTTCTTCATGGACCAAGTCGTCAACCAGTTCCGCGAAGAGGGATGGCTTCAGACCCTGGACACCTACTTCAATGACGAGAGTCTGTTTGATGAGGACTGGTGGAAGCCAGACGACCTCTTCGAGTCCTCGCAGTGGCAGGCCCACGGTGGCGGCTACACCGACAAGTGGACCGGCATCCCGATCACCGTCGAGGTGCAGACCCAGTTCTACCGGAAGGACCTCTACGAGAAACACGGCCTCTCGGTCGCGGAGGACCTCGAAGGCTTCGTCGAGAACGCGAAGACGATCCACGAGAACGAGTCGGACGTGGTCGGGACGGTCGGCCGCGGCCAGAAGGGGTACGGGATGAACATCTACATTCTGAACACCTTCCTCCGTCAGAACGACGGCAAACTCTGGACGGACTTCCCCACCGACTCCGGACTCGACACTGACCCTGTCATCAACGCGGCGAAGTGGTACACGAACCTGCTCCGGAACTACGGTCCGCAGGGAACGTCCACGCAGAGTTGGTCTGACGTGCTCTCGACGATGCAGGAGGGTCGCGCCGGTCACATCGTCGCCGACGCCAACCTGTTTTGGCCCGGCCTGACGGGCGGGGACTCACAGGTCGCCGACTCTATCGGCATCGCGAAGGCACCGGCACCGTCCGACGGCACGTTCGGGCCGAACGCCTACAACTGGCAGATCTCCACCTCGAAGAACGCGAAAAACTCCAAACAGGCGTTCCTGTTCATGTTGTGGGCCTCCTCGCAACCAACGAACGATTGGATGCACCTACAGAACGACGCAGCGTTCTCGGTGCGGCAGTCAGTCTGGGAGAACGACGAGTTCCAATCACGCGTTGGAGAAGACTTTGCCCAGGTTACGCTCGAATCCCTGAAGCAAGCACAGCCCGACCCCTTCGACCGGAAATATCCTGAATGGGGCCAGCGTTACTCCGAAGAACTCCAGCGGGCCATCGCTGGGCAGAAAGCTCCGGAGGTAGCGATGAAGCAAGCAGCGAAGGTCGCAGAAGACATCTACAGCGAATGACCCGACTATGTCCGGAACCGCATGCGTAACTCCAGTGACAGACCAATGAGCACATCAGGACAAACACAGTCACAGACACAGGCAGAACCGACGCGGGAGTCGAGCCACGGCAGGCTGCGCCAACTGTGGAACGACTACCTCCCGTACTGGTTCGTAACACCGATGGTGCTGGTTATGGTGATGATTACCTTCTTCCCCGGCGCCTACGACCTCTACCTCAGCGTCATCGCGGAGCCCACGATGGACGTCTTCGGGGCCGATTTCGTCGGCCTGAGTAACTACGAGACGGCGTTCACGCGCGGTGGCGCGATCCACTCGTTCGTCATCACCATCACGGTGGTCGTCAGCGCGCTCTTGCTCGAGAGCGTCCTCGGGTTCCTCCTCGCAGCACTCGTCGCCGGGGTGGAGTCCTCGCGGGCGAAGTCGTTCTACCGCGTCCTGTTCATCATCCCGATGGCGGTCGCGCCCGTCTCGCTCGCGACCATCGGCCGCATCATGCTCAACAGTGAGATCGGCGTCATCCCGTATCTGATAGAGGCGGCGACGCCCTTCGCGGCGCCGGCGTTCCTCTCTGAGATCCCGCTCCTGACGGTGATCCTCCTCGATACGTGGAACTGGACGCCGTTCATGTTCATCATATTCTACGCCGGCCTCTCGTCGGTGCCCATCACGCTGATCGAGGCGTCGAAGGTCGACGGCGCACCGCTGTGGCGGCGCTACGTCCACGTCATCATCCCGTACATGAAGCCGGTGGTGTTCGTCGCCACCCTCATCCGGATGATCGACCTGTTCCGGACGTTCGGCGTCGTCTACGGGCTGACTCAGGGCGGCCCGGGGACGGCCACACAACTCGTGAGCATCAACATCTACGAGCAGATGTTCATCAACAACTCGTCGGGGGTCGCGGCCGCCATCGCGGTCGTCTACCTCGTCT
This sequence comes from Halogranum amylolyticum, assembly GCF_900110465.1. Taxonomy (GTDB): domain Archaea; phylum Halobacteriota; class Halobacteria; order Halobacteriales; family Haloferacaceae; genus Halogranum; species Halogranum amylolyticum. The sequence continues at coordinate 52,771 of NZ_FODV01000018.1, read as the reverse complement.
TCGTGGTGGCGATCGCGAACATTGTCATCGCGAAGGTCGGCTTCGAGGGGGTGTGGGACTGATGGCGACCGAAGACCAGACGTTCGACTCCGCGGGCTCCCAGCGGCTAGACAAAGACACCAAGGAGACGCTTGTGAAGGTGGCTCGCCACGCCATCCTCCTGGGATGGTCGGTCGTCGTCCTGTTCCCCCTCTACTGGCTGGCGTCGATGTCGCTGAAACCCCCAGGGGCTGCGAACCAGCTTCCGCCGGACTGGGTGTTCCTGCCGACGGTGTACAACTACATCCGACTCGTCCAGGACGGAGCGTTCCTCACCGCCTTCGCTAACAGCCTCATCATGGTCGGGGCGTCGGTAATCCTCGTCCTGCTGATCGGCGTGCCCGCCGCGTACGTCCTCTCGCGGTACGACCTCCCGATGGAGCGAGACATCCTCGTGTGGATCCTCTCCTCACGGATGCTCCCGCCGATCGCCGTCGTCATCCCGTTCTTCGTCATTTTCCGGGCGTTCAACCTGTTCGACACCCGCATCGGGATGGTGATCATGTACGTCAGCATCAACCTCTCGCTCGTGGTGTGGGTGATGAAGGCGTTCTTCGACGGCATCCCCGAGACGCTCGAGGAGGCCGCCCGCGTCGACGGCGCGACCCAGTTCCAGGGCTTCATGAAGGTCGTCCTTCCGGCGGCCAAGCCCGGGATCTTCTCGGTCGCGATCATCAGCTTCATTTTCGCGTGGATCGAGCTGCTCTTCGGCCTCGTGCTGACGAGCTTCAAGGCGGTACCGGTGACGCTGTTCGTCTACTCGTTTATCGGCTCTCGATCTATCGAGTGGGGGATGCTCGCGGCCGCCTCGACGGCGATGATCATCCCCGTCGTCATCTTCCTGATTGCGGTGAACAAGTACCTCGCTGCCGGTCTCAGCTTCGGTGTGGTGATTAAAGAATGAGTACGAACACGACAGAGAGAACAGACGGACGCGACGCACAGGCCACCGACTACACCCCCGCGGCGGGGCCGTACAGCCGCACTGCGGAGGCACGCTAATGGCACGTATCACGCTGGATGACGTCACGAAACGCTTCGGAGAGGAAGGAGATTCGGTCGTCGCGGTCGACGACGTCTCGCTCGAAATGCAGGACGGCGAGTTCATCGTCTTCGTCGGTCCGTCGGGGAGCGGCAAGTCGACGCTCATGAGAATAGTCGCTGGGCTCGAAACGCAGAGCGAGGGGGACGTCTTCATCGAGGACACGGTCGTCAATCAGCTCGGACCACGCGCACGGGACATCGCGATGGTGTTCCAGAACTACGCGCTGTATCCGAACATGACCGTCGAGGAGAACATGTCGTTCGGGCTGAAGATGTCGACGGACCTCTCAGCGGACGAGATCGAACGGAAGGTGACCGAAGCCGCCGAGATGATGGGCATCGGGAAACTCCTGGACAACAAGCCCGGTGAACTCTCCGGGGGGCAACAACAGCGCGTCGCGCTGGGTCGAGCTATCGTTCGTGACCCGAACGTGTTCCTGATGGACGAGCCCCTCTCGAACCTCGACGCCAAACTCCGGACGACGATGCGCACGGAGATCAACCGTCTCCAGAACGAACTGGGCGTGACGACGCTGTACGTCACGCACGACCAGACGGAAGCGATGACGATGGGCGACCGTCTCGTCGTCCTCAACTACGGCGAACTCCAGCAAGTCGGAACACCGCTAGAGTGTTTCTACCGGCCGGCCAACGAGTTCGTCGCCGGCTTCATCGGGTCACCGTCGATGAACTTCTTCAAGGGAGACGTAGAGGGAGGGACACTCACCGTCAACGGCTTCGAGTACGACCTCTCCGAGCGGATGCTGTCGAACGTCGGCGACCGAGAGAGGGTGACGATGGGAGGCCGCCCGGGGGACTTCGACCTCTCGACCGATCCCGTCGGGACGAATAGTTTCGAGGTGGTCGTCGACGTTGTCGAGCCGATGGGCAGTATCTCATACGTCTACGTCCAGCCGGTGAACCAGTCTCACGACGAGACGTTTGTCATCGAGATCGACGGTCAAAAGCCCATCTCCGAAGGACAGCGGCTGTACGCCTACGTCCCGAGCGAGGACGTCCACCTCTTCGATATGGAGACCGGTGAGACGATCCACCAGCGAAAACTGAACGAGGACGTCGAAACGGTGCTGTCCCAACGGCTTCAGGATCAGGACGCAAGTGCGGGGGCCGACTGACTCCGAGAACGACTCTCTGTCGCTTTTGCCGTCTGCAGCGTCGATAGAGTAGCTATTCATCTATTCACACACGCTTCGATACGAAGCAATCGGTCGGCCCAAGGATTCAGAAGCGTTCACCGCGATGCGAAATACAGTCTCCGATGAGCTTCACCGTCCGATCTATCACTTTACGCCGCCTGCAAATTGGCTCAACGACCCTAACGGACTCATCTACTGGAACGACGGCTCTGGTGAATCACTAGACGGCGTCGGTTTCGACCGTTAGAATTTGGAAGACGAAGCGGGAAATCGGCGATGCTCTATGTCGAAGATCTCCCGCTTCACGAGCAAAGCCGTCACGTTAGCTAAAAACGCTGTTGGTGGCCGAGGCGAAGTCGCCGCCCCCGAAGGGGGTGGCAGCTTCGCCGACTACGCCCTCGTGTCGCTGCACTGTCTGCGGGTTTACCTCGATGAATCGTGCCGCAACGCACTCGATCTGCTGAGCGAGATGCCGCATATTCTTGGGGAGATTGGCCTCAAAGAGGGCGATCTCCCTGACCACTCGACGCTGGTTAAGGGGTTTGATAGGTTCGAGATGAAGGTCTGGCGAGTGCTGCTCCGACTCTCGTCGGAGCTGCACGACCCCTCGGGTCACGCCACCATCGATGCCACGTTTTTCGACCGTGAAAACGCTAGCAAGCACTACTGCCGCCGAACGAATTATCGCGTTCAAACACGGAAAACGACCGCTCTCGTCGACACAGAAACTCAAGCGATTCTCGACGTTCACTGTACGACCGAGAAAACGCACGACACACAGCTCGGCTGGCAGGTCGCCTGCCGCAACGCAGGCGACCTGCACAGCCTCGCCGCCGACAAAGGCTACGACTGGATGGATTTGCGCGAGAAGCTGCGGGAAGAGGACGTGAGACCGCTGATTAAACATCGCATCTTCCGGCCCATCGACCACGCGCATAACGCGCGGGTCGATGGGCCTCGCTACCGCCAACGATCGATGTGTGAGACCGTCTTCTCGTCGATCAAGCGCACGCACGGCGACGCCGTGCGAGCGCGAACGTGGTATCGAGAGTTTCGTGAACTCGTCGTGAAATGTGTCGTTCACAACATCAAGCGTGCCGCAACACAGTGAAATCAACCGCTGTATGGCGATTCACTAGAACCGAATGAATATAACAATGTGCTATCTGGCCAAGAACACGGGAACAACCACACCCCCAAATCGCATTGGACGACCCGGACTCGGTAGCCATCGCAGAAGGTCACGACCTACATGAGCTAGAAAGTGGCTCATATCGAGACGCTCGTTTACTGGCTGTTTCCGTACCTTTTTGTAATAACTCGATGTCTCATCCTCGTATGGATATCCAACGAATCGTTGATACACGGTGTACGACGGGTGAAAACCCACTCTGGCATCCAGATCACGATGCCCTCTATTGGTGTGACATTCCGAACGGGGTTGTATACCGCTATCGCCCAGCAGTCGAAGAACATAGCATTGTTTACGAGACTGACGATGCCATCGGTGGCTTCACTCTCCAAGATGATGGCTCACTCTTACTGTTTGAATCTCGTGGTAAGGTACAGCGGTGGCAAGACGGCAACGTGCAAACGCTCATCGAGTCAATCTCACAGGAGACGGACTCCCGGTTCAACGACGTCATCGCTGATCCTCGTGGACGTGTCTTTGCGGGTACGATGCCTACAGACGACCGGTTGGGTCGGCTGTACCGATTCGACACTGACGGGTCGTACGAAGTCGTGTTTAAGGGACTCGACATCCCGAACGGCATGGGATTCACCGCCGATTACGAGACGATGTACGTCACCGAATCAGAGGCACGGACGATCCACCAGTTCGACTACGACGAAACCTCGGGGGAACTAACGAACCACGACGAATTTCTTACGACGTCGGATGAGCCGGGTGTTCCAGACGGGATGACGATCGATACGACCGGTGACATCTGGTCAGCCCGCTGGGATGGTCACGCATTGATTCAGTACACAGCGGACGGAAGAGAACTTGACCGGGTGGAGTTCCCCGCTAAAAAAGTCGCGAGCGTCACCTTCGGCGGTGAGGAGTACCGTGATATGTACGTCACGACTGCTGGAGGAGATAATCGAGAGTCCGAGGGTGACGGAGCGGGAGCGTTGTTTCGACTCTCTCCCGATGCTCAAGGCCGTGAAGAATTTCGGTCGCGAATCGACGTCTGATCGCAGTTATCCCGTCACACAATGCTGTCTCACTATTCCAATTATTCTTCGAGAAGTCCCTTCATGTACCCGACTGCGAAGAGTTTGCCCTTGATGTGATACCCCGGGAGAGAGTTGTCTTCGCCAGCCATCGTGGGGACGTGGTCAGGGCGGATTGGGCCGTCGAAGCCGACATCCTTGTACGCCTCCATCGCGGCCTTCATGTCAGTTGGTCCCTCGTCGTGCCATACTTCGACGAAATCGTCTGCAGGGCCGTCGACGTCGCGGAAGTGGACAAAGTTGATACGATCGCCGAAGTGCCGAATCGTGCTTGGGATGTCGACGCCCATCGCCGAGAAGTTCCCCTGACAGAACGTAACGCCGTTGTGTGGTGAGTCGTATAGGTTGAGAGCGCGGTCGTATGCGTCAACACTGTTGATGATACGAGGCATCCCACGAACATCAGAGATCGGCGGGTCATCCGGGTGGAGTCCGAGGTACACCCCGGCCTCCTCCGCAACGGGAACAACGCGTTCGAGGAAATATTCGAGGTTCTCCCAGAGGTCCTCTTCGGTCGTCCGCTCAGCTGCGGGTGGTGTCGGTCCACGACGCATCTGGCTGTCGTCATAGGCACTCGTGAGCGAATCTCCACGAATGGGGGTTGTGACAGACGTACGCGCCCACCGAAGACCTGCCATCCAGTCGTAACATACGACGTCAACACCGAGCTCGCCGAGGTTCCGAACGAGCGTACAGAACTGCTCAATCTCTTCGTCGCGACCATCGAGAGCGAGACGTGTCTTGTCAGTTACCGGAACGCTCCCTTCGAAAGCAGCTGGCTCGATACCGTGGTCACGGTACGTATTGACGATTCGGAGTAGTTCGTCATACTCGTAGGGACGAGAACCGTCACCGATCTCCAGAGAGTGGAAGACAGCGTGATTCACACCTGCTTGTTTTGCGAGCGTCCAACGGTCGTCTGGCTCTGGTGGGAGCACGAGCGAGATGTCCATGGTACGTGTTCGGTAGTTTGGACCAGTACTCTTAGAGCTTATCATCAAGTCATATATGAACGGATTCCACCGATCACGGACTAACCTTCGCAACTACTCCCCCTTTCGGTGGCTTTTAGACCGCAACAACCGACCGTTTGTGTATGCCAATCTCCACCATAGCGGTGACTGGCGGGAATGGAAAAATTGGACGAGCAATTCTCGAAGACCTCTCCGAACATGGATACGAGACAGCGAACATTAGCCGAGGCAAACGCCGTGAGGAGGTTTCGGACACGTACATCACGACTGACCTTCTGGACGCGGGTCAAACCTACGGTGCCTTAGCGAAGGCCGACGCCGACGCCGTCATCCACATGGGGACGATTCCGGACCCCTACAGCTATCAGGAGTACCGAACGTACGAGAGTAACACACTCTCTGCAGTGCATCTTCTCGAAGCTAGCGAGGCACTTGGTCTCGAATCGTGCTGTCTCGCGTCGAGCATCAATGCGATGGGTGCCGAGCATCAGCAGCGGCCACCACAGGTAGACAACCTTCCGATCGACGAAAACCACTCGCGGACTCCTGATGACATCTACGGTATCGCGAAACACGCAATGGAGGTTACTGCAGATGGATTCGGACGACGCCCCGATACGGATGTGACGATCTCGACACTCCGCTATCCGTGGGTACCGAACGAACAGGAAGTAGTTGAGAACTTCGCCGAAGCAGACCGGTCGATGGCCGCGCTTAAAAACGACGACCCCTGGAGTGGCCGCGACGTCATGTTCTCGTACATCCACATGGCTGACGCCACAGCGATTGCACGGAAGGCTGTGGAGGCAAACTATGACGGCCACGAATCGTTCTGGGCTGTCGCTGGCGATACGACCGCTGCGGTTCCGACGAGCGAGGTTGTTACAGAATTCTTCCCCGAAGCAGAGACCCGAGGGGAGTTTACGGAGTATGAGACGCTATTTGACCTCTCGAAGGCAGAACGCCTTCTGGACTGGAAACCCGAGCACAGCTGGAGAGACTACTGAGACTATGGCAATCAAAACCCGAGATACATCGCCTTCGAACTGTTCGACAAACAATACCCAAGTGGAGAGTGAATGATGATTGAGAATCACCTATATCGAGACGAACGATGGTTGCAGCAGCACGTGCGTAGCCTTCTGAACTTCTATTATCCAGATTGTATCGACCACCGATTTGGAGGATATATCTCACAGTTAAGTGACGTCGATGGCCACGTGTACGATGGCAAGAACAAGATGGTCGTGTCGACGGCCCGATTCGTCTACAACTTCAGCGTCGGTAAGATGCTGGGTGGTCCAGACTGGTGTCATTCTGCCGCTCATCATGGGGTGGACTTCCTCCTCGAAGCTCACAAACAGGATGACGGCGGCTACCCATGGCTGCTCTCAGGCCGCGATGTCACAGACGCCCAACGGACGTGTTACGGACATGCATTCGTCCTCTTTGCACTCTCGACGGCTGCAAAAGCAAATATCCCGCGAGCAGCGGACCACATTGATGAAACGTTCGAACTCATCAATGAGCACTTTTGGGAGGACGAGCACGGGCTCTGTAAGGGGAAACTAGACGCTGAGTGGAACGAAATTGAACAATATCGTGGGCAGAACGCGAATATGCACATGTGTGAGGCGATGATTAGCGCCTACGAAGCAACAGGCGAAGAAATGTATCTCGACCATGCATACACTATTGCCGAGCGACTTGCCTTGGACTTAGCTGATAAGGGTGATGGGTTGCTCTGGGAACACTACACCACCAATTGGGAACACGATTGGGAATACAATCGAGACCAACCGACCCACTTGTTTAGACCGTGGGGCTATCAGCCCGGCCATCTCATGGAGTGGACGAAGCTACTCCTGCACTTAGCTGAGTACCTCGACGAACAGTGGTTGGTCGACCGTGCACGGCATTTCTTCGACGCGGCGGTCGAATACGGATGGGACGACAACAATGGCGGGTTCGTCTACAACTTTGATCGAGATGGTGAGCCGATTGCATCTGAAAAGTATTACTGGAAACTCGCCGAAGGATTTGCCGCTGCTGCCCGCCTTGCTGAAGCAACCGATGATTCGACCTACTGGGAGTGGTACGACCGCATCTGGGACTACGCGTGGGAAAACATGGTTAACCAAAAATACGGAAACTGGTACTTCAAACTCACACCAGACAACCAGATTCACGATGATATCGACTCAACACCAGAAGTCAAAACAGGTTATCACTCACTTGGGGCCTGTTATGACGTGCTCCAAATGACTGCTCAAGACCTCTGAACAGGGATTACCGTTGGAGTGTAGGGCGGGCTCAGTGTGTATCCCCCCTATAGAGTTGGCTTTTGCGAATATGGTCGTAGAGCTACCTTTAACCCCACCGGGGTTTGTTTATCTAGTGTCGTATTATTCTCTGAAATGCTGTGGCAGATAGGTTATGAATATGGACGCGAAACGTACCCGTGGAGAAACGCAACCGCCGGACCTGTCCCATGACACTCGAACAACGCGACGTTAAGAATCTCTTTTGTGTCGAGGCCTATTGTAGTGTGCAACCAAGACCACTCACCGTTGATTTTGACAGCGGTCTCGTCGACCGCGACCCGCCTCGGCGTCACCTTCGGTGGGTCTAAAACGCTGTCAGCCAGACGATATACCCACTGGAAGATCGCTTGAAACGAGCGTTCTACGCCGAGGAGACGAAGAATCGCTTCTGTCTCTCTGAGTGAAAGCCCTGCAGCGTGGGGTCGGACGGCGAACGCCCTAACGGGCGTCCCCAGAAACCCACGGTTTCCGGTGTGCGAACGAGATGCTTTGCGTCTCGTTGATGTCGCCGTCCGCTCGCGATACCAACATTCGTCGAACTTCCGCTCCGACTGTCTGATTGATTTTCGGTGTGAGTATGTGGTAGTTCCTACACAAGCTTAGATTATCCGATTAATTCTATCTTATTCGTTATTCACACTTGTTACTAAAGCGGCTGATCTGAGCTCACTCTATTCTCCCCCCCTCATACCAGTACTGACAATCTCGGTCCTATCTCGGGATAATTCTGACTTCTTCCGCTTTTTGAACTATAACACAATAAAAGAGCCACACATTCGCTTATTTGAGCAATATTTTCTAGGGCCGCCACGCCCAACCCAAATATAAATGTACTTATGGTTTGCTTTGAGGAGTGGAACTAATTGGACACTCTAGGCGAGAGAGAGAACGCTGTCTGGAGTGGCATAGCTATTGCACAGTCGTCCCACTGTGTGCGTAGTTCACAATGATTCAGCATGACGTCACCATCGTCGGTGGCGGTTGCGTCGGTCTCTCCTACGCACTCGCACGAGAGATTCAACATGTTGACCTGTACACAGGTCACGCTGTCTCGCGAATCGACGAGACGCCGTCGGGCTACCACTTGACGACAAGTAACAGTGCCATCGATACGACGTACCTTGTGAATGCAGCCGGCCTCCACGCTGATACGCTTAGCACAGCAAGTGGACGTCGGCGACGGCTATCAGGTGGTTCCCTTCCGCGGCGAGTACTACGAAGTCACGCCTAACCAGACAGACCTCTGTCGGACGATGATCTATCCGACGCCCGACCTGGAACTTCCGGCTCCTCTACTCTCTGTACGACCACTTGACGGGCCGAGCATGTATCCTTTCTGTTCGATGGTGTCGAATGCGCTCTAAGCGCCGATATACGCGCAGTCACGGGTGAGTTGGTGATACGGTCAGATGGGGAGTACATCGTGGCCATCTCGAACGGAACCAACTCCTGCCGCTCGGGAGCCACATCCAAGAACACATTACAAACCTATTAATGTAATTCCAGAGTAGAGCGTCGAACTGAGAGCGAGCCTTCCGTCTGTCGTCATGCGGTTGTCCGGTCAGTCGAACCGCCCACGATCTCGGCACCTTCTAGTTCGCACGTTCTCCCGGCGTCTGCTGTTTGAGAGCGTGTCATAGAAAGCGTCACGTACGAGGCCGCAGGGCGTGGGAATTGTGTCCAGCAAAACTCAAGACCTGCAAGACGTAGCTTCGGGAGACGACTTCTTGAATGTCGTGGCGACCAAAACGGTGTCGCTGTTTGAGTATCTTGACTTCGAATTTACTTTGCGAACGGGAGCCAGCGAATTTCGTATGTCGAAAACAATGGGCTTGAGGGACATGGGGTCGGGCAGTAGTTGCCTCAGTCGAGATAATTTCCACGTTTTATTCTCCGAACCATTTCTTCGCAGCCGAGTCATTTTCCCTATTACAAACTACTATATAGGGGGCCATATTTACTTATGGGCATGATGAAGGACACTACCAAACACACAGTCAAGACGACTGAGACCTCGATCGATATTCTCGAAACAATCGAGCGGCGGGAGGATGCGACAGTAACCGAAATCGCGAATGAGCTATCACTCGCACCGAGTACCGTATACAAACACCTCGTAACGCTCGAGTCAAGAGGGTATCTCAATAAAAACGGAGAGCGGTACTCCCTCGGTTTTCGGTTTCTTAATCTCGGAGAGCATGCCCGTAACCGACTCACAGGTCATCGATTGATCGAAGAAGCGATTCAGAAGTTAACGACCGAGACCGAGGAGGAAGTGGACTTCACCGTTGAGGATCATGGTCGAGTAATCACTGTCTTGGAATCGTATCACAAATGGGTCAAGTACGCTGACGACGGAGCGGAACGGTACCGTGCGCGGATCGGTACGTACTATCACATGCACTCAACGGCAACAGGAAAGGCGATTCTCGCAGCGTATCCCCGCGAACGGGTCGATGCGATACTTGACACCTGGGGCTTGCCCGCACGCACGAATCAAACTATTACTGAGAGGACGGAACTGTTTGCCCAGCTTAAACGAATCGACGAACGCGGATACGCAATCGACGATCAGGAATACACTGACGGGCTACGGAGCGTCGGGATGACTGTTAACGGACCGGCGGGCGGTATCGTCGGAGCGATCAGTGTGTCCGGCCCCAGCTATCGACTTCAGGGGGATGTGCTCCAAACGGTGATCCCCACCGTCCTGGAGGAAGTCGTCGACGATCTCGAGCGCGAACTCACCGAACTCTACACGCACGATTGTTGAGAGTGATATCCTGACTGAATCGCGGATCGATTATCAGGCGGTTCGATCGAAGTGAACGCCGCGAGTTGTCTGCTTCCCGACCGCTGGGTTTCCGAATACGAAAACGGGCGAGATTCCGAGCAAACTGCTTTTCGGGGTCGCTGACTATTTGTTGCTGTCGTTAGTTTTATGTGAACGAGCAAAGTACCCTCGTCTGCGCATGGTAATGACAGACATTCATATAGCGTCCGTCTCCAGTACGGACCAGGCGTGTAGCTCGGGTATCGAGTGTTTGCGAACCGGAGGAAAACGATGAGTCTCGAGGAGTACACCCTAACGTTTCCAATCTGGGTCGAATTCGGAACGGGAGTCAGTCAGAAAGCGGGTCAGCTCGTCGAGTCCCAGGGATGGAAGAAAGCGCTCATCGTCACCGATCAGGGAATTATCGACGCCGGTCTGCTCGACGGTATCCAATCTGCTCTTGAGGAGAGCGGAATCGAACAGACGGTGTACGACGAAGTGGAACCAAATCCGACGACGGGGATGGTTAACGAGGCAACGGCGATGGCGAATCGCGAAGGGTGTGACGTCATCGTTGCCGTCGGCGGGGGGAGTTCGATCGACGTCGGAAAGGGAGCATCCCTAATGGCGACGAATCCAGGAGAGGTCGCCGATTACGAGGTCACGTCAGCCGAAGAGGTGGCCGAAGAGCCGATCGAGAACCATCCGCTTCCCCTGGTTACGGTTCCAACGACGGCCGGAACGGGCAGCGAAGTGGATTACTGGGCCGTCATTACGGACGAAGAGCGGGAGTTCAAAATGGCGCTCGGGCAGTCGCCGCTGTATCCGGGGAGTCCATACCTCGGTGCGGAGATTTCGCTCGTCGATCCCGCCATGACGGAGTCGCTACCGCCGAGACAGACCGCTGCGACCGGATTCGACGCGTTTTCCCACGCTCTCGAGAATCACGTCTCCGCGGCGTGTCCGCCGATCGTGAAACCAATGACCAGGCACGTGCTCGGTCTGGTTCCCGAATACCTTCCGCGAGCGTACGAAGACGGGGACATGGAAGCTCGAGAGCAGATGATGTTCGGATCTCACGTGGCCGGGTTCTGCGAGAACTTCGCCGGATTCGGTGCGGTTCACTCGCTGGCCGAAACCACCGGTGGAATGTACCCCTCGATTCCACACGGAGAAGCGATCGCCGCATACACGACCGCGGTGATGCGATACAACCTCGAGGCGGTCCCGGAACGATACGCGGACGTTGCTGAGGCGATGGGTGTGGACACGTCTGATCTTTCGACTGAGGAGGCAGCGATGGAGTCTGTCGAAGCCGTCGAGAGACTCATCGACCAGGTCGATCTGCCGTCGAGTCTCCGCGAACTCGGTGTCGCCGAAGACGATCTCCCAGAGATCGCCGAGAAGTCACTCGATACGATCGAAATTCACGACAATCCCCGCGACGCCGACGCCAACGATCTCTTGGAGATCGCTCAGGACGCCTACTGAGTAGCGGTTCGTCCGCATCCGATCACTCACAATTTTTCTGCAGCCTCGATTGGCAAAGCTCATCATGGTATTGCCACCCAAAAATCTAAGAACGTTCGTATCGAACGTCCTATCGCTAATGGTAGCACAGACATTCAGCGGATCGATACGAGAAGCGCACGCAGCGGCGCGAGCGGAAGTGAACGAGATCAGTGACTGGGACGCGTGGATAGACGGAAGGGGATATTCGAGTGACGAGCAACTTGAGACGACCGATCCGGTCGTCGGTGAACCAATCACGACGATTCCGCGGTGTGATGCCCGAGACGTCGATAGAGCGGTCGACGCGGCGTGGGAAGCCTACGAGACCCAGTGGGCCGAAACGACGCCTCGAGACCGATCGAAGTTGCTGTTCGAATGGACGGAGAAACTCCGAGATCATGTTGACGAACTCGCGCTACTGGAGTGCGTCGACACCGGGAAACCGCGTTCCCAAGCGCGCGGTGAAGTCGAGGGGGCCATAGACACGATCGAATACTACGCGTCGATCTGTCGGGCGGAGGACGGACGCCAGATAACGACGGGCGACGATCTACACCTCTATACGAGGAAGGAACCGTACGGCGTCGTCGGACAGATTCTCCCCTGGAACTTTCCAATCTGGGCCGCCGCGTGGAAGCTCGGACCCGCGCTGGCGGCCGGCAACGCCGCTGTTCTCAAGCCGTCAGCAGACTGTCCACTGACGGCGATACGAATCGCCGAACTATCGGAAGGAGTCTTTCCCGACGGCGTTCTCAATATCGCCACCGGCACCGGGTCGGAAGTCGGGGCGGCGATAACCGATCACGAGGATGTCCGCAAACTCTCGTTTACCGGTAGCGTGAGTGTTGGAACGAACGTAATGAAGGCTGCCGCTGACAACGTTACGCCCGTGACGCTCGAACTGGGCGGGAAGTCGCCGTTTTTGGTCTTTCCCGACGCGGATCTCGGCAGAGCTGTCAATGCCGTCGCGGACGGAATTTTCTACAGTACGGGCGAGATCTGCGACGCGTTCTCCCGAGCGCTCGTTCACGAAGAGATTCGGGACGAATTCGTCGACCGTTTTGTCGACGCGGCCGAATCGTACGTTCTGGGAGACCCGCTCGACGAGGAGACGACAATGGGGCCGTTGACGTCGGAAGCACAGTACGAAACGGTCACTGACTACATCGAACTCGGGAAAGAGGAGAGTGCAACGCTGCTCACCGGTGGTGACCCCCCGGAAAACGAAGAGCTTCGAGACGGATGGTTCATCGAGCCGACGGTGTTCGGCGACGTCGAAAACGATATGCGTATCGCCCAAGAGGAGATCTTCGGGCCTGTTCAGACGATTAATACGTTTTCGGACTACGACGAGGCAATCAAACTCGCGAACGACACGCAGTTCGGATTGGCTGCCGGGGTCGCTACCGAGCGAACTTCGATCGCTCACAACGCCGCAGCCGATCTCAATGCAGGCCTCGTGTACGTGAACGAATATGGTCCGATCCTCCCAGAAGCTCCGTACGGCGGTTTCAAAGCATCGGGTATCGGAAAAGACCTCGGAACGGAGGTCCTAGAACACTATCAGCGAACGAAGTCCGTTTATGTCAATCTCAGCGAACCCACGTTGTAATTAGTTTAGGTAATTAGTGTAAGCTACCGGCCCCGGTGACGGGAAGTCGGTATATCATTATTGTATTTCGCTCTTGTGTGCTGTGTTGAATAGACAGACGGCGTCGGGAGAGACCGTCAAATCAGTAAGGATGTAGCCGAGGAGGTCGGGTGTGGTGGAAGTCGATCTCCTCGACTTCGTTGACTGGTTCAAGCGGCTAGCCAAACAAGCCTTGGAGAAGCACGCGGACGAGCCCGCCACTGGCGAGTTCGTCCGCTGGAAGCACGTCGTCATTCACGGATTTCGGCTCGAAGAAGAACACAGCTTCCGTGAAACCGCAAATCGGCTGAAGTACATGGGTGACATACGGGACGTGCTTGAATTGGACAGGAGTGACGTCCCAGATCACACGACGCTGAACAAGTCGTCCGACCCGATGAAGATGTGGGTCTGGCGGGCGTTGTTGCACGTTTCAACGCGGCAACACCCGCAATCTGGGTTCGCTGCTCTCGACAGCACGTTCTTCGATCGAGGCCACGTCTCTGCGTATTATCTCAATCGGTCGAATCAGACAGTTGAGACGATGAAAGTGGCGACACTGACCGATACAGAGTCACTCGCTGTTCTTGACGTGCAATGCCATGCACAGTGGCCGCATGATACGAGATCAGGGCCGCAGGTCATCCGCGTTCCGGTGGACGACCTGCATACGGTCACTGCTGATAACGGCTTCCAGGATTGGCACTCTGAATACGAGTTCTACAATCTCTGCGTGGAGCCGTTGATTCACTAGTGTGGGGTCGTCTGCGAACACTGTCAGCAACAACGCGCTCATTCGAGAACGTGACTACACCCAGCGTTGGATGGCTGAAACGTCGTATTCGCCATTTCTTACAGGTTGTTTTTCTCGAAATACTCCAAAAAATATAAGTTGTCTGATGTGGTCATGGTATACCATAGTGTGCGATAACACAGGGCACGGACGTGCTGGCGTTCCGTCCGCAGCCGCGAAACCAATACGATCGAAATCATGAATCCTTGGTACATATTTGGATTAGAAGACGCAGAGAATGACGAAAGAGGCCTCTTTATCCTGACGATTGGAGCACTGTTATTCCTGGCAATCGTCGGATTACAGAGTCCCCAGTATCTGAACGATATGATGAACGCGGCCTTCACTTGGGTGTTGCAGTACTTCGGATGGTGGTTCATGTTGCTCGGATTCGGGCTGCTCGTTTTCTCCGGGTTCATGGTCTTCTCGAAGTACGGAAAGATACGGATAGGAGGGCAAGATACCGAACCAGAGTTCGGCCTGTTTTCGTGGCTCGCGATGGTATTCACGGTCGGATACAGCGGTTCGATCATCATTTGGGGCGTGGGTGAACCGATCTCGATTGTCGCGTATCCGCCGCCGGATCCCGCTCCCGTCGCCGGGGCGTCGATAGAATCGCTGGCACTCGCGTTCATGTTCATCCACGAGGTGTTCCCCGGGCTCGCGATGTGGTATCCACCGTTCGCCCTCGCGTTTGGATTGATCATCTATACCAGAGGAACCGACGAATACAAATTCAGTGCGATGCTGCGCGTCATCGTCGATGATGACCGGCACAAGTGGCTCTATTGGGTGGTCGATTTAGCCGCGCTGATCGCTATCGTCGGCGGCGTTGCAGCTGCCATCGGATTCTCTGCACAAGTGTTTTCGGCACTGATCGGGTCCGTATTCGGACTCTCGGCCACGCTCGTCACGTACGGATTATTCGCGATTCTCGGCCTTATTTTCCTTGCCGACGTCTGGTTAGGGCTTCACAAGGGAATTCGTAACGCAGCGCGGGCGACGACCGTGCTGATGCTCCTCGCATTCGCATTCCTCTTTGTCGTCGGCCCGACACTGTTCATCGTAAACATCGGTCTGGACGCAGGCGGGATCTGGCTAGACAATCTCCTCCGGCTCTCGTTCTATACCGCCCCGACGGCGGACGGCAACTGGGGACACCAGTGGACCAGCTTCTGGTGGGCCTGGTGGGCGGCGTGGGGACTGTTCGTCGGCAGTTTTGTTGCTCGCGTCTCAAAAGGACGAACGATTCGAGAGACGTTTGTCAGTCTGATCCTCATCCCGGGAGGACTGCTCTGGGTCCAGCACACGATCGTCGGCGGCTGGGTGCTCGCTCCCGGGTATATCGATTCGACCACCAACGCCCTGAGCAACGGAGGTATTCCCGCCGCCATCGCGACTGCGGTCAATCTCACTCCATATGGATCGGTCCTCGGTGTTCTATTCATTCTCGTGATCGCCGGATACGTTCTCACCTCATTAGATTCCGCTGTCTACATCCTCTCTTCGATCACGCTCGGCGACGAGGACCCGAACTCTCGGAACCGAGCGTGGTGGGGCGTCCTCCTCGCGTTCATCGGAATCATGACGCTCGAGCTCCCCGTGTTTGACGCGATGCAGGCGTTTCCGACGGTGCTTGCGCTCCCGTTCACGGTCTTCCTCGTCGCGATAGCGTACGCGAGTTACATCACCGCTCAAGACTATTATCGGGATGAATTAACGCTGGCTGAGGGATCCAATTTCATTACGCGTCACAACCCCGAATCCGCTCCCAAGGCCGACGATGACGACTAGTTCGATCTAATATCCGCTCGAATAGGGTTTCCGTCAGACGTCGAAACAGTGTGTGGAGGGCAATCGAACGTACTGGGATGGTGATCTGGACCGAGAGAACGCGACACTGCGATCGAACGAATCTTTGTCGAATTTCTGATGCGTTCGATCTGCGATGGCGCCTCGGAGTAGCTACGTTCGACACATGGCGTACGTATTCCCGTTCTCGCTCGTCCGAGATTGCCGCAAAAACCTGCGCCAATCGCCGGTTTCGTCCCGATAGGTCGGTCTCGAAGTAGTGAAACCATGTGTCGCGTTCTCAGCAAGTTTCGAGGAGCTTTAACATGCGCTGTTCCGCACGCCGTATTCGCAGCGTTTTAAATACCTGGTATAATTAATGTCAAGTTTTATTACAACTAGACAGCAATAGATTCGCCATGGGTGGCATCCGGAACACAAAAACGATTCGCACGATGTCTCTCCTTTCGTTCGAATCGAAAAATGGCGAGTGGGGTGAGAAATCACTGTGAGCTCGGGCGTATTGTTCGGCATAGTCACGATGCTGACGTGGGGACTGTGGATAACATTCGCTAATTACGCGTCGGAGTCGATCGATCCCGTGACGGCGGCGGCTATCTCCTATGGGACCGCGATGATACTTACCATCGGGTACGGGATCGCCTCAGGCGCGTCCTCTACGATCACTCCGAGAGGAGGAGCGTTCGCCGTCGTGGCTGGCGTCTTTGCCGCCATGGGACTCGTCGCGACGTACATCGGGTTATCGATCGGATCGACGGCAACGGTTACCACCATCGGCGCGCTGTACTTCGTCGTCGCAGCCGTGATCGGAATGACGGTTCTCGGAGATCCGTTCTCAATTCCGAAAGCCGCAGGCGTCGTACTGGCGATTATAGCTATCGCCCTCATTACATATTAATATCGTCAGCACTGTCTAGATAAGGGACGAGCAGGTCGAAGAGTTATAGTAACAATCAAAAATAGCTGCTCACGCTCGGAACAGCAATTTGGTCAAGTGCCTTGTCAATCTCAGCATTAAGTTCGTCGAGAGAATCCAAGAATCGGTTGCCGAGAGCGTCTTTCAACTGTCTCCAGCACTCTTCGACTGGATTCAATTCAGGTGAATACGCCGGCAACCTCACGAGGGCGAGGTCGTCACGGGCCGTCAGGTCCGTGACGGCCGACGCCCGGAAGTATGGTGCACCATCGAGGACAACGATTAGATTTTCTTGGAATTCTTCACGCAGAGCAAGGATGAAATGCTTCGCGTGGTCGGCGGTGACGTACTCCTCGAATCGGGAGAAGAAGCGATCACCGTTCTCGGTGATCGCGCCGAGTAAGCACATCTAGTCACGTTGCCCAGAGAGTTCGACCGATGGACGCGTGTCGCGCGGAAACCACGCGGTACGCGGCTCAACTTGCACGGATGTCCTGGTGTAGTCGATACAAACTATCGTGACGTCCATCTCTCGTCGCTTTTTTGAGTTCGTCGTGAAACTCGTCTCTGTCTTCAGGCTCGGCTTCGGCGGCTGTTCGACAAGGGTTTTGATAACTCAAACCCGCTTCTTTCATCAACCGCCGGCAGCTGGGGATTGAGTAGTCAACGTCGAACGTTTCTTCGAGAAAATCCTTGAGGAGCGCCGGCGTCTACGCCGGCGCGTCGATTCCTGCTTCAGTGGGTGGCTGCTGAAGCGTTTGTCCAACTACTTCTGTTATTATTTAGTGAGCTTACGTGGTCTTCCTGACCGATAATCGTCCTGAACAGCCTGCTCAAGCGGCTCTGTTTCGAGCCGCTTGAGCCAGCTGTAAATCGTTCGTCTCTGCACACCGTACCACTCGGCAAGCTCTGTTTGTCTGACACCGTTTTTGTCCGCAATCGCTGCGGTAAGCCGTTGTGTCGGCTTCTTTCCTTCAACCTCGTCGAGCGCCCGCTGAAGTTCTTCGACAGAGATCACGTCGAGATGGTCCATGTGTAACCACTAACACTTGGGTAGAAAGTTCTAACGTCTACTATAGAATAGTAGAACACAACCCATCACAAGTGAGTCCAGAGCCCGCTCACCGCCACTCATTACAATTCTATCTATGTAACATCACTCACCCGTACGTGAGGTTAACTTCGATAACGTTGGCCGTCCCCTGGATGATCGACGGCAGTTCTTCTCGGAGCCAGTCACCGTTCATCCGGGACTTTGGCCCCGAGATGCTCAATCCTCCGACGATGGTCTCGTTCTTCATGATAGGGACAGCGATGCAGTGGAGTCCTTTGAGTCGTTCCTCAAGGTCGAACGCGTAACCGCGCTCTCTGATTAACTCGAGCTCGTCGAACAAGTCCTCGCGGTTTGTGATGGTTGCTGAGGTCGCCTCTGGAAGGCCGTGTTTGTCGATGATTTCGTCGACCCGCTCTCTCGGTAGATATGCCATAATCGCCTTGCCGAAGGCAGTCGTGTGGAGATGAACCCGTTTCCCGTCGTGTGTATCCATGTGGACGGCGTTGGAACCCTTCGATTTGTAGATGAAGACGCCGCGACCATGTTCTTCGACGAGGAGGTTTGCCATCTCACCGGTCTCTTCCGCGAGCTTGTCGACCTCCGGCGGACCAATCCTCGACAGCCGCCGTTGATTACGAGCGTAATCGCCGAGTTGGAGAAATCTGAGTCCGACGTCGTACATGTCGTCGTGCTTCACCACGTACTCGTTACGTTCGAGCGTCTTGAGGTGGTTGTACACCGTACTCTTCGGAAGATCCAAGTGATGAGCCAACTCTGTGACTCCTGAGCCCTCTCGGTCAACGAGTGCTTCGATGATGCGGAGGCTCGTTTCGGTGGCTTGCACCGAGGGCGCGCCTGATTCCATAGTCTGCTTTCGATACTTGTCCTTTTAATTTCTTTGACGGCATGGTTGTTCAGCCTGTCTGAACAGACTTTCAAAAATACTCACTTAAATTTAGGTTGCGACTGAGATCTGGTGGGTCACACGCACTGGTTTTAAGTACCCTACTTCGACAGACAATCAAGTCGTTCGGTAGTGGTTCGGAGCTCGACAACCTGATTGACTTCGTGTTCATCCAGTCTGAACATACTGATATCCCATAGTTGATTGTGATACATGAAAATATTAAGAAACTCGTCGGTACAGCTCTACAAATGCGTACCAACCCGTGTCATTCGCACGTGGTGTGGGAACTCCTTCGACAAATTTCTGTGTTCAGACTCTATGAACTGGTGGCTGTTACCATACAACTCGAGCTACGTCAGGCTGAATGGTGATTCTGTGGTACAGGCGGCCGTGAAAGTGTACGAGTAGATGGTCCACTACATCGAGATCAGCGAGCGACGCAACAAGTGAACGAAGTACTCGAATCTACCCCGATCGGACACGATCAAGTGTGTTCAGCGTTCGCATCACAGCGTATGCCGCCGCAATGGAGACGATCACAGGCGATGTTTCTGTTGTGAGTGGATGGTCAATGCGGTCACTGAAACGGCCAAAGAGATCGTCGTGAGGGCTCAGTTTACCGACGTCCCGTGTTACGAGAACCCCGATTCCCTGATTAGTCGAGCGACTCGACGAGTTCGATTTTGTGACCGTCGGGGTCACGGATGAAGGCGGTTCGAGCGCCTGCTTCCGGTTGGTCTGCTGGTTCCTTCACGACACCGTGGTTCTCGATCGACTCGAACGCTGCATCGACGTCGTCGACGAGGAACGCGACGTGATCCCAGGCAGTTCCTTCCTCGAACGACGTCTCGCCCTGGGTCTCGGATAACTGAATTTCGATCCCGTTGTCGGCTGCGACGTATCGGTGAACGGTCTGACCGTCAGATGCTTCGAACCCCCACGTCTCCTCGAAGCCCAGCTGTTCGGTGTAAAACTTCACTGCACGGTCGACATTCGCGACGTTGAGATTGACGTGAATCAACTCCATACGGTCACTCATCGGGAGTCGCTACTTAAGCATACTGTCGCCGGCAATGCTTTTCGAACGGTATCGCCGACTCCGATCACCCGTTGCGACCATAACCTCCTCGACCACGAACTATCGTCGTGCGAGTGGGCAACAAACCCCTCTTTGAACGCCCCCGTGAGACCTGATTAAGAACTCCATCCAAGGCTATCGACAGTGGTGGCGTTAGGGAGTCTCCGTTCAGTACGTACTCTACGTGAAGATATTGCATACTCCGGTGTGTTTATTACCCTACGAAAAGACCGACATTATGCTCCATGAGCATCAGTCGACACTACGAGCGTGAATTCGTGCGGACGTTCTTCACCTCTCCAGCAGCGGTGGAAGGCGAAGACGACTCGGCAAAGATGATTCAAAGCGCAGCACAGCTCCGTGGGATGCAAGCCCCTGACGTCTGGGTGCCAGACAACGAGGATGCAACGGCGCCGTCCATGCGTGACGAGGGCGTTCAGAACATCGTCGACGTCATCTCCGAATACGGATCCGACTTCCCCGGTGAGATTCACCCTCGCGTCGTTTGGCACCGTGAATCGCCGACGACTCGATACCAAGGGTTTCAGCAGATGCTGGAAGTCGCCGACCCCGCCAACGGAGCCGTGGAGAATCTTGACGGGTTCGTGATTCCGGAGGTCGGTGATATCGACGACTGGAAGAAGGCTGACGAATTCATCACCATCATCGAAAACGAGCACGGACTCGAAGAGGGAAGTCTCTCGATGTCTGTGATCGTCGAGAGCGGTGAAGCCGAATTAGCCCTCGGCGACCTCCGTGAGGAGATGGGCAAGCCCTCCAATAACCTCGAGCGATTGTTCTTACTTGTCGACGGCCAGGTCGACTACACCAAGGCGATGCGAGCCATGACGCCCACCGGCGAGCTTCCGCCGTGGCCCGAACTGCGTCACAACACTTCTCGCGGAGCCAGTGCCGCTGAGCTCATCGCCGTCGACGGCCCATACGACGACATTCGTGACGTCGAGGGGTACCACAAGCGGATGACCGAGAATCGAGCGAAAGGTATGACCGGAATCTGGTCGCTGACGCCCGGACAGGTCGTCGAAGCCAACACGGCTCCACTCCCGCCCAAGACCGGTAGCTGGCTTCTGGAAGTCGGCGACCGCGAAGTTGAACTCGATGAAGAGGACGGACAGCAAGTTTACTCCGGCGGCGACATCTCACTGGAAACGATCGGCGACGGGCAGTACCTGCTGGAGGTCAAGGGTGATCAACAGGAACTCGACGAGGACGAACTACGTGAGGAATTGCTGAATATGACCGCGTACGTTCCCAGCATGGACGACATCGTCGACTCCATGGAAGAGTTCGAGGCAGCCAAGGAAGCAGGAAAGGGTGCCATCGCGATGACCCGGTCCACGACGCTCGTCATCGACGACATCGAGGTTAATCTTAGCAACGACCGAATGTGGGACGAGGCAACTTACCAAGCTGCTCAGACACCAGTCACACTGTTCCAGGACGTCTACGAGCACCGACCGGACCAGCACGAAGAGCTGGAGGAGATGTACGGTGCGGACGTCGTCGAACGCGCCACCAGCGTCGGTAACTAACGGGCGACTCCTTACGGGCCACTCGGCACTCGATTGGTGATGGCTGTACGGGGCCGTCTGCTCGGTTGACGGCTCGTCCGGGAATCAGTCATCACAGAACTCGCTTCATGTCGAGATACCAAAAGATCTACGAGCGGTGGTGAATCTCTGATGAAGTGATTTTGCTGTTTACGGATCGGTTGATGAGTGGGACGATACGCACCAGGGACAATCTCTCGAAGGTCGCGGAACCAACTACATGCTCGTACAGCGAAGCCGAGTGAGTGGTTGAGAACCGTGTCGACGACTTCGGTCACTCCCCTGGTAGTCGGGATTGCACGGTGTACTCGCGAAGAGTATCGGGACTCCTCCCCTCCAGAATCATCATAAATTATTTATTATGTTAGTCTCCATAGTGGAGCAGGGTGTGAAAAGTGTTAGATGATATCACAGCCGACGAGTCGAATAGTCGTTCCAGCCGCCGCTCTGGAATTCTCAGTAACCAGTCGTTTGAAATCGTGAGATAAAGTATGGTTGACGCTATCACAGCAACGGCTGCCTTGCTTCCGTTGTTGACAATTACGTACCTGATGGTGGGACGGTTCTGGCCAGCGACGCGTGCGATGCCAGTTGCCTGGGTCGTTGCGATCGGGGCTGGATATCTGGGATGGAATATGGGCCCACAGTGGATTGCGGCTGCGAGTATCAACGGTTTCATCACGGCACTGAACATCATGTGGATCGTCTTCGGTGCCATCTTGCTCTTGTACACGCTCAAAGAGACTGGAGCGTTCGACAGCATCAACAGCGGTTTCGCTGAGATAAGTGAAGACCGTCGCGTGCAGGTCGTCCTGTTAGTCTTCCTCATGGGTTCGTTCATCGAGGGTGCTGCAGGCTTCGGGACGCCCGCAGCCATCGTCGCACCACTTCTCGTCGGTCTCGGCTTCCCTCCGATGGCGGCCGTCGTGGTCGCATTGACCGGCAATCTGATGGCGATTACCTTCGGCGCGGTGGGCACACCGCTTATCATCGGCATGATCGATATCTTCGAGTCGGTTGAGTCCATCCGCACGGAGGTGCTTGCCTCAGGATACGGGAGTATCGCCCAATGGGTGGGTGATATCGCCGTCTGGGCGGCGACATTCCACGTGATCGTTGGAATGTTCCTGCCGTTTATCAGCGTGGCAATGATGACTCGCTTCTTCGGCGAAGACCGGTCTATCAAGCCGGCACTGGAAGTCTTCCCACTGTGTCTGTTTGCGTGGGCGTCGTTCGCGGTTCCCTACTGGCTCACTGCCTACGCCCTCGGCCCCGAGTTCCCCGGAATCTTGGGTGCGATGGTCGGCTTGCTGGTGACGGTTAGCGCGCTCAAACTTGGCTTCTTCCATCCCGACGAGGAGTGGGATTTCGCCGACCAGACCGAGTGGCCGGATCACTGGATCGGAGACATTCAGCCTGGGAAGTCGATAGACAAGAAGGGAGAGGTGATGGCTGACGGTGGGGAAGTCTCCTCGAAGAAAGCGCATCCACCTGTGGATACGACGAACGAGATGTCGCTTTGGATGGCATGGCTGCCGTACGGACTGATGGCCGCCCTGCTTGTGCTTACTCGCGTTTGGGACCCACTGACTGTGTTCTTACAGAACACCCTCGTCCTCCAGTGGACGAACATCCTCGGAACGGATCTCTCGAACTCGATTCAGGTGCTGTACCTCCCGGGAGCGGTCTTCGTGGGGGTCCACCTGCTGACGATTCCGATCCACAGGATGGAAACGAACGAGATCAAGACAGCGTGGCTCGAGACGTTCGAGAAGATCGCACCCGCGGTTGTCGCACTGCTATTTGCGGTCGCGACGGTGCAGATTATGCTTCAGTCGGGTGCCGCAACTGGACAAGACAGTATGCTTATCGTGCTGTCGGAGGCTGTCGCTGGCATCGCTGGGAACACCTACCCGTTCTTCGCGGCAGTGGTCGGTGCTTTCGGTGCGTTCCTCGCCGGTTCGAACACGGTGAGCGACATCCTCTTCGGAACCTTCCAGTACGGCGTCGCGACAGACATCAGCGTGTCACGGACGATCCTGTTAGGTGCACAGGCAGTTGGCGGTGCGATCGGAAATCTAGTTGCGGTCCACAACGTCGTCGCTGCGCTCGCAGTCGTCGGTCTCGTCGGCGAAGAAGGCCGTGTGATCCGGTATGAGCTGATCCCGCTTGCTTACTACGCTATCATGACGGGGTTACTGGCACTGCTGTTCAACTTCGTCCTCTTCCCCGGGGTGTTCTAACGAGTCTGAGAACTCACAGTACAACTGACTCTCTTGTTTCCTTTTAGCTGTTGAACGACGATCTACTCGAAAGTGAGGAGTAACGACCAGAATGCACGACATCTGCCACTACCACGTTATTTATAATGATAGACACACTGGGACAAGATAGCTCAAATCATGGCAGTGGAAGATGAGTTCTACAACCCCGTGAAACTGCAAACGTCAGCAACGTCCCTTGCTCAGGATCGGCCCGATGTCGAAGAGTACGCAGCGTTAGCAGCGGAGCTACGGGAACACGTGACTGGCGAAGTCCAGTTCGACGAGTACGCACAGATCCTCTACTCGACCGACGGCAGCATCTATCAGGCCCGACCTGCCGGGGTGGTGTTACCGCGAGACGTTGAAGACGTCCGCGCAGTGGTCGAAATCGCGGCAAGGCACGACGTTCCGATCCTCCCTCGTGGAACCGGTTCTTCGCTCGGTGGACAAACGGTCGGGCCAGGATGTGTCGTCATCGACTTCACGAAGTATATGGACGATATCGTCGGCGTCGACCTGGACGACCAGCTCGCCACGGTTCAACCCGGCTGCGTACAAGACCATCTCGACAACCGGCTCGCCGAGCACGGGTTGAAGTTCGCCCCCGATCCCGCCTCCTCGAATCGATCGACGGTCGGTGGTGGTATCGGAAACAACTCGACTGGTGCCCACTCAGTGCGCTACGGTATCACTGACGCGTACACCGAAGAGCTTCGAGTGGTCCTCGCCGATGGATCGCTGATTCACACTCGCGAGGTCATTCTCGACAGTGACGAGTACGAAGAGATCGTAGGGAAAGACGATCTGGAGGCCAGGATCTACGAGACGATCCGTGACCTCGTCGAGTCACACGAAGCAGAGATCGAGAGCCGGTATCCCTCGCTCAAGCGATCGGTCTCGGGATACAACCTCCAGAAAGTAATCTACGAGAACGAAGCCGGTCAGGAGGTGATCAATCTCTCGAAGCTGTTCGTCGGCGCCGAAGGGACCCTCGGAGTGATTGTCGAAGCCACGGTGTCACTGGTGACACAGCCGAGTGAGACCGCACTGGCACTCTACTTCTTCGATACGCTCGTCGATGCGATGGAGGCCGTCCCGGAGGCGTTGGAGTTCCCCGTGAGTGCGGTCGAACTCATGGACGACGAAGTGTTCAGACTCGCTCGTGAATCCGAAGGTTACTCCGAGTACGCTGAACCGATTCCCGACGACGCCAAAGCAGCGTTGATGTTAGAGTGGGACAACGAACTCGTCGACGACTTCGAGGCTGCGATCGAAGACACGAACGAGCACTTCCATGCCGACGGCGACGCATTCGAGGTGATCGAGGCCTACTCCGAGACGGATCAAGACCGAATTTGGAAGCTCCGTAAGGCAGCGATTCCGCTGCTGATGGGTCTCGAGGGAGATCCGAAACCGTACCCGTTCATCGAGGACGCTACCGTTCCACCCGAGGAGTTAGCGGAGTACGTTCAGAAGTTCGAGGAGGTACTCAACGATCACGGGACGTCGGCCGCGTACTTCGCTCACGCGGGGAGCGGGACACTTCACATCCGTCCGATCCTCAATCTCAAGGAGACGGAAGGGATCGAGAAGATGCACTCGATCACTGGTGATGTAACCGATCTCGTCGTCGAGCACCACGGGGCGTTCTCGGGCGAGCACGGTGATGGAATGGCTCGAACCGAGTTCAACCCGAAGATGTACGGTGACGAACTCTGGGACGCGTTCAAGGTGTTGAAGACAGCGTTCGATCCCGAGTGGCAGATGAATCCAGGGAACGTCGTCTACCGAGACGGGCCGGAAGATCCCGGACCTGACAACGACCGTGGTGTAGGCGCAGACATGCGAGAGAACCTCCGATACGGGCCGCACTATCAGTCGGTGGAACCCCAGACCAGTCTCGATTTCGAAGACGAAGGCGGGTTCTCTCATCTGGTCGAACTGTGTAACGGCTGTGGGACCTGTCGTCAGACAGATTCTGATGTGATGTGCCCAACCTACCGCGCCTCCAAAGAGGAGATACAAACGACTCGAGGGCGGGCCAACATGCTCCGTGCATCGATCTCTGGTGAGCTACCGGAAGACGAGATCTACTCCGATCGGTTTCAAAAGGAGGTGCTCGACCTCTGTGTCGGCTGTAAGGGCTGCAAGAGCGACTGTCCGACCGGGGTCGACATGGCGAAGCTGAAAGCAGAGGTCAAACACGAATACCACCAGGAAGAGGGGTCGAGCCTTCGAAGTCGCCTGTTCGGCAACATCGACTGGTTTTCGGAGCTTGGGAGCAAGACCGCACCGCTGTCAAATCTCGCCCCGAAACTCCCTGGTGCACGGATCGTCATGGAGAAAGTGTTGGGCATCTCTCGAGAGCGTGAACTCCCGACGTTCCGTCGAGAGACGCTGGTCGAGTGGTTCGAAGCACGAGGGGGTGCATCTGTTCCCGAACACGAGGCGACGGCGAAGGTCCTGCTATTCCCGGATACCTACACGAACTACAGCCATCCGGAACCCGGGAAAGCAGCGATCGAAGTGCTCGAGGCTGCCAATATCCACGTCCACATTCCGGACGACATCAACCCCAGCGGCCGAGCCTCGTTCTCGATGGGCTTCCTCGACCAGGCGACGGACTACGCTCGCCACAACGTTGACGAACTCGTGCCGTATGTCGGCGAGGGATGGTCTGTTGTCTTCATCGAACCCTCCGACGCGGTGATGTTCCAAGACGAGTATCTGGACCTCCTCCAGGGTCGAGACGTCGAACTCGTCTCTGGGTCCTCCTACGGCATCATGGAGTATCTCGACGTGATGCGTGTCGACGAAGCGCTAGAGTTCGACGTCCCCGACGAGACACTGAGCTACCACGGTCACTGTAACCAGAAGGCCACGATGAAGGACCACCACGCGGTCGGAGTCTTGCGTCGCGCCGAATACGAGGTCGACCCGTTGGACAGCAGTTGTTGTGGGATGGCTGGGAGCTTCGGCTACGAAGCAGAACATTACGAGCTCTCACAAGCGATTGGCCAGATACTGTTCCGGCAGATCGAACAGAGCCCGGGCGACGTCGTTACCGCACCCGGTGCGTCCTGCCGCTCACAGATCGGCGACCGCGACGACGAATCACAGCCACCGCATCCGATCGAAAAGATGGTAGAAGCCCTTTCTGAATCAGAATCTAGTCGGGCGGAGGAACGAGGTGCGGCCAACGGCAACCGCGAAGTTGTGCTTCGTTCAGCGAACGACTGAACTGCCGACTGTAACAGAGACCAACCCTGGTTCTCTTCTCGAACATGTAGTGCAAACGAAAAGAGGCAGTCTGTGCGCCCGAGTCGTTGTCACGTTTCGAATCGGCCACACGCAGGGTGAGTGTGACGACGCTCGCAGTCCGCTGGATAAGGAGACGAGTTAGGAGTCGTCGACAGGCTGAAGTCGTGGTCCGTGGACTACCGACGTTCCGTTGCCGCGGAGGACGTACTCACCTTCTAGCCGAACTACATCTCCAGGTTCAAGTGAGGGATCTGTAAGTGAAGCAGTGATCTGGACATCCCCATCAAATCGGGCAATCCCCAGTGTATTCGGTGTCGGTACGTCCTCTGGAGTGACGTGAACGACAGTTCGAGCGATGAGTTCTCCGTCTCCGAGTTCAAACGGTTCCACATCACGGCTGCCACAGTTGGGGCAGAGAGGACAGGCATAGTACAACTATCTGTCACATTCGAGGCATCGTGACCCTCGGGTGAGGGTGAATGCAGTCTGGTTGGCGCTCATGCTTCCAGGAGTGTGCAAACGCTGTTGTTGTCGAACCCAGCGACGTTCACGGCAGGTCACGGTTAGCACTGGAAACTTGGCAGTCAGGGGAATTCTCCGCGGAGTTGCCAAACTATAGTAGTCGTCAGAAGTAGTTGCTTATATCTGGAATAGAAAGTCGGTCAAGTGCAGTGTCGCTCGCTGTGTTGTGTTCGTCCAGAGACTCAAAGAATCGGTTGTCTAGAGCGTCTTTCAGTTGTCTCCAGCACTCTTCAACCGGGTTCAACTCGGGGGTATACGCCGACAATCTCACCCAAGAAATCCGTGCAAGTTGAGCCGCATACCGCGTGGTTTCCGCGCGATACGTGTCCATCGGTCGAACTCTCTGGGCAATATGACTGGACGTGCGTACTCGGCGCGATCACCGAGAACGGTGATCGCTTCTTCTCTCGATTCGAGGAGTACGTAACCGCCGATCACGTGAAGCACTTCATTCTCGCATTGTGTGACGAATTCCAAGAAGATTTGTTGTCGTACTTGATGGAGCACTGTATTTCCGGGCGACGTTCGTCACGGACCGTCAGGTCCGTGACGACCTCGCTCTCGTGAGGTTGCCGGCGTACTCACCGGAGTTACACCCAGTCGAAGAGTGTTGGAGACAACTGAAAGACGCTCTTGGCAACCAATTCTAGTCTCTCGACGAATACAACACAGCGAGCGACACTGCACTTGACCGACTTTCTATTCCAGATGTGAGCAACAACTTCTAACGACTACTATAGACGTACCGAAAGAATTGTCGCAGACCACTGCTTGATATGCTTATAGAATAATCCCTTTAATACGAATTCAACCACATTCCACAGGTCAGTTAATCCACTGTTGCAGATGAAGTGCCCTATCTTCATCTGGTCCAAACCTGTCGCACTCACGGTACCAGTGCACAATTCAGTGTCCCGGTGTGGAGCACACTGTTGACAGGTACTCTATCAGTGGTCGACGCTGACAACGTGTCGAGACAGTCTCCAGCCAATTCCATACACATGAAAAGGACGAATCTAACGAAAACCAGTCCCAACCGTTATCAGCAGCAGGGTCACGGGCCCCTAGCAACCGAAATAGGCGACGATCTCGCGGAGTTAGCTCTCAAGATGACTGACCTCACCACTGCTGCTTATACTGACTCCAGTGTTGACCCTCGGCTTGCCGCTGATGTACACCTTTGTTACATCCTTATTGATTCTCTTGCAAAGAGCCCTGATCGATCTCACTCAAGGGATCCTCTGGATCGACTCGACGAAATCGAGACCCACCTCTACGACGTCGCAACACTGCTGACCCAGAATGGCCACGATGAGCTCGCAGCTGAAACCGAACATCTCCGAATCTTGGTCAATGAACTTGCGACTGACGAGAGACAATAATTTAGCTGGACGCTCATCTGTTGAAGATTATTGATGTAGTTCTCTCTCGTCAAATCGGAACAAAGATCGACTGATCAAACACCCAACGACTCAGTTTTGGTTTCGGTAGTCGAACTACAGAGTCGCAAGACTGCTCTACATCAACAATATGCTACACAAGAGCGAGTCTAAGATACACAGCTCTGATCGACCTTCTCAGAGCATACGTGAATGGGTGAAAGTCAGGCACTAATATGCCGTCGTGTCGGTTACCATCGACAGCCAGTCACCCTCGTTCTTCGAGTAGTTCATCGCGCGTCTTTACTTTCTCGACGGGATAGCGCCCCTCTGGCGGCCATCCGATCGCAACGATACGACAGGGTTCGTTGAAGGGGTTGTGAACGAGGTGGACACCGGCCTCGCCGGCATCGAATCGGACTGTGTCTCCTTCTTCAGCGTCGAATCGATCGTTGGCTACTTCGACCCTGCAGCATCCGACGGCGACGTGAATGAGTTCCTTCTGCTCTTCGTGATAATGGAAGTGATTCTGGGAGAGTCGCTCGCCAGGTTCAAGTACAGCGACGTTAATATTGAACGCGTCGATATTTAGTTCAGGCGAGAGTTCCCAACGTTGTCCGGGTTTCTCGTCCTCCGTGTCATTCTCTTCAGCTCGGAGCAGTTGCCATCCGTCAGTCATAGGAGATCATTATCTTCAATCGTAATAAAAACAGCCACTGAAAGGCCGACCGAAGTAGTCGACACCTATCCTTCGGTTGTCGGCATTGGGCTGATCTCGGTAGTACGCAGAGAGTAGACAATCCCTGCGACGATGGCGGCGGCGATGACCGCCTGACTGATCATCGTCGGCACGAAGATGGCGCCCAGTCCGAGTGCGACGAACGCAACCCGCATGTACCCGGGAATCTCCTCCTGAAGGCGACCCATAAGGCCGATGCTGACAGCGATGAAACCGGCAAACACGATCAGGAACGCAACGATCGTCATCGGTCCAGGGTACAGTAGCGCTTCGTTGTAGAAGAACGCGAACGGGATCAGGAACATCGGGAAGCCGATACGTAACGCCTCGAGTGCAGTTTCCCAGAAGTCCGACCCTGCGATCCCCTGACCGATGATAACCGACAGCGCGATCGGGGGAGTGATGTTTGAGACGATAGCGAAGTAGAACACGAACATGTGGGCGGTGAACTCGTTGACGCCGATTTCGGTCAGTGACGGTGCGACCAGCACGGCGACGATCATGTATGCGGCCGTCGTCGACATACCCATGCCGAACGCGATCGCCGAGAGCATCGCAAGGAACAGCATCGTGATGACGCTACCGCCCGACAGGAGAACGAGATATGACGAGAGCTGCTGGGCGAAACCGGTGACAATGAGCGCCCGGATGACGATGCCGAGGCTCGCCAGCAGGATGGTAATATTGAGCGTAGCCTCAGCACCGCGCCGAAGGCCCTCAAGGGACTCGCGGAGGTACTGCTTCAGGGCCGGTTGGGCCTCGTCATCTCCGGTGGCGATTTCGAGGACGACTCTTAACAGGCGTAACACCATCAGCGCGAGGATGCTATAAAACCCGGCAACCATGGGGTCTGCCCCGATTCCGATCAGGTACCAGAGCAGAATGGTGAACATCCCCAAATACTCGAAATGCCTGAAGATATCGAAGATCCGCTTGAAGGCATTCCGAGAGTCGGGCGTCGTCTGAATGTTCTGTCCCACAGTGTGACTAGTGCCGAGCGAAATAGATACGGCGACCGTCAGGAAGAACAGTAGCGCGGGAGCGACGGCGCCGACAACGATGTCGGAGTAGTTCGGATCGATGAGTTCCGCCATCAGGAACGCGCCTGCGCCCATAATCGGAGGCAAGACCTGTCCACCGCAGGAGGCGACCGCCTCTATCGCGGCCGCGACCTTCGCCCGGTAGCCGTTCTCTTTCATCAACGGAATGGTGAACGCACCGGTTGTCGCGGTGTTCGCGGCGGTCGAACCGTTGATCGACCCCATGAACATGCTCGCGGCGACGGCCACTTGCCCGATTTCGATGTGCTTCCGTCGTGCGGCCAGGCGAGTCATTCCCTTGATGAACGATGCCATCCCGCCGTATTTTTCCATCAGGCCGGCCAATAGAAGAAAGATGACGACCCAGGTCGCTGAAATCTGCAACAGCGTCCCGAACAGACCCTGCATTTCAAGCGTGTTCATCGTGATGATTCGACGCGGCGTCAGACCGCGGTGGGCTAGAATCCCCGGCATCAGCGGGCCGAAGTACGAATAGACCAAGCCGAACAGCACGACGCCGGTGATGAGCCGGGAGATGTGCAAGAGCGCGATCAACACTAGCGCGATGACCACGATCCCCAGATATACATAGGTGTCTTGGTAGACACCTGCGGCCGTCACAATGCTGTCGAAGTTGTCTTGGATGATATAGAGCGGCATCACCGACACCACGCTATAGAGCCCGTACGCGGCCGTTTTTACCTTCCCCTGCCACGTTGACCGATTGACGCCAAGCATCTGAATGATCCCCCATAACGAGAGGACCATTGCCAAGTGGATGATCCCGTGACGGGAACCAGGGATTGCGAACGTATAGCCATACCACATGTGGTACGCGAAGAAGACGATAGCGATCGCGTACGTGAGCAATTCCAGTGGTCCTTGGTTCCAGATCGGAACACCATAGTTGTCTCTGAACTTTTCGTCTATTGTTTGCTCGATATCCTCTAACGTGCGGCTATTGTCTGACGGTGTTTCTTGAGCCATTTGTACAAAAAGGATTCTGTTACTAGATTAAACTTCGGGTGGGGGAGTCAGGTCGTAGTCTTCCCAGAGCCCCTCTTCGGTGTAGTAGTCGTACGCTCCCTTATGAACGGGAACGTCGGGGTGGAGTGTTCCGAGGAAAGCGTCGGGGTCTGGGAAGAAACCCATAACCTCGTCCTGTTCAAGCAGGTCCTCACCGTTCTCGTACGTCATCTTCGTTATTTCGTAGACCCTCTCCGGATCACGATCGCTTTTGACCACGTAGAGGTACGTCAGGGTGAACGAGTCGATCGCATCCTGATAGCTCTCAGCGAACTTGGAAACGGTTTCCGAATCAAGCTCTACGTACGTGGAGTATCCCAGTTTGTTGTTAAGTTTTTCAATAGTGGAGTCGGAGAACTGTAGGGGTTTCCAGTTGACTGTCGCGTCGATTTCCTGGAACCAGCCCTGCGGAATGGTCTGGTTGACCGTCCAAGTAAACGCCGCATCAACCTGCCCCGAACGCAGTGCGGCTGGAATGTCCGCGAACGCCATGTATCGGTTGTCGATGTTGTCCATACCAATTTCTTGGTCAACAAGCCATTCGACTGGCGGCCGGGTCCCAGATCCAGACGAAGAGATGGCTACTGGACTACCCTCAAGATCATCCCAACCGCTGACCGCATCGGCATTGTATACGCCGAAGTTGTAGAAGCCCATGTACCCTCGGACCTGCCGGATCGAGTCGAAGTCCTGCAGCGATTGGTCCGAGAAGGCCCCTTCGTCAGGTGAGTCAGCCAGTAATTGCGTCGTCGTGCCGCTCATCTCGAATTCGCTATTATCAATTCTTCTATAGGAAGCACTCGTCCCTTCCGTGACAACTGCCTCCACGCTAACGTCGTCGAGCAGGTCGTTTTGCTCAGCGTACTGTGTCCAAGTGGATCCGATACGGAACGAGGATGACCCTTCGGAAGAGGTCCCTAGTGTCCAGTTTGATCCGCCGCCACCGCCGCCACCGCTACCGCTACCGCTACCGTTACCGCTACCGCCACCGCCGCCTCCGGCAGTCTGATCGAGACAGCCAGCGATGCCGAGTATACCTGCAGCCGATGCTCCTTTAATGAACGTCCGCCGATAGTGTTTGTTATTCTCAGTCATTCTTCAGACCCGTCCGTGACCCTACTGGTCCGAACTTACACCAAGAATAGTGACAGGGGGTGTTAAACTTTAGGTTGGGTGTATTAAAACCGATCTGTGTTGTTAGTTCTGGC
Organism: Halogranum amylolyticum; assembly: GCF_900110465.1. Taxonomy (GTDB): domain Archaea; phylum Halobacteriota; class Halobacteria; order Halobacteriales; family Haloferacaceae; genus Halogranum; species Halogranum amylolyticum. The sequence goes on along the minus strand of NZ_FODV01000018.1, from coordinate 19,510 downwards.
GCAACATTATTCTGGCGCAATATTATATAGTGGGTGTCCTAATGGCAAAGTATGCGAGCTGTTCGTTACCACGAGTACGGCGACGAGGACGTATTAACGCTCGAAGACGGCCTGGAAAAGCCGACACCGGATGCTAATCAGGTACTCGTCCAAATTGAGGCAGCCAGTATTAATCCAATCGACACGTATCTACGAGAGGGAAACGTCCCACCAGCTAATGGTCTTCCGCACGTCGGCGGGTCGGATATGGCGGGTGTCGTCGAGGCGGTCGGGGACGACGTCAGTAACTTCTCAGAAGGAGACCGGGTCTTCGCCACCGGTCTGGGTATATTCTCGCCAGGGACCTATGCGGAGTACACGGTGGTGTCGGAGAACATGTTGGCCCACCTTCCTGAAGAGGTGTCTTTTCAAGAGGGTGCAGCAGCCGCGATGGCCTTTGCTACTTCCTGGCGGGCGCTCATTGGCCGTGGCGATCTCTCTATGGGAGACGTCTGTCTCGTTCATGGCGCGTCTGGCGGCGTTGGTCACGCTGGTATTCAGGTTGCAGCCCAAGCCGGAGGTTACGTAATTGGGACGGCCCGTGAAGGCGAAGCCGCCTCAATGGCCCGGTCAATGGGTGCCGACGCTGTCGTCGACTATCGCTCCGATAACCTCATCGGCGACCTTGAGGCTGCCGCGGATGGTCGAGAGATCGATGTCGTGCTTGAGCCCCATGCCGACGCCAATATTGAGGCCGATCTTGAACGGCTCGCCGACGGCGGGCGCATTGTCATCATTGGCGAAGAATCACCGATCGAAATTCCACCAGGTCCGTCGATGACCGCGAAACAGGCTGACGCTGACTTGCGGTTCATGTCGCTTGCGGCATCACCGGACGTACAAGCACCAATCCTACAACGCGTAGCCCTACGACTCGCCGATAAACGGTTCACTGTAGAGATCGACAGTGTATTTGATCTCGATGAGCTACCAGCGGCCCACGAGAAGCTGATGTCCTCCGGAGTGATGGGGAAGATCGTCATCGATCCGACCATCTGAGTAGCACTTGAGCGAGGATGTGCAATCTGGTGTTAGATGCGTCGTAGAACGAGGGCACAGAAAGCCCCCGTTGCCGCCACTGCCGCCAGTACCAGAAACAGACTTGGGGTCGTAGCGTAAGTCAGAACCGTCCCGGCGACGCTCGCTCCTATTGCCCCAATCCCGAACATTGCTAAGTACGTGAATCCGTATGAAAGCCCTTGGACACCGTCTGCTGCCTGTTCAGAAATGATGACTTGATAAATAGGAGCAGTACCATACACGAAAAATCCGAGCGCAAGGCTCACAGCAACGATCGCAGTCGCGCCTACGTGCCACACAAGGACAAAGGCCAATGCGAGAACGACAAGCCCGGTCAGTGCACCTAGAAAAGCAATTTTACTGGGAATGCTATCAGTCAATTTACCGCCCACATACTGACCAGCGATACCCACAGTCAGCAGTCCTGAGTAGACGTACTCAGCCGGTGAGAACGACCGGCCGAGAAATTCTGTCTGGGAGAGCCACGGTGATTGTCCGAGGACGTCGGGGAGGAACGTCAACAGACCTCGGTAATATATTCCGTAGAATAGCACAGCGATGAACGCGACTGTGAATCCAAGCGTGAATAGCCTCCGAGAACTTGTGACAACAGTTCGACTGGCATCAAACAGCGAAGTTGGCGCTGTCGCATCTCGTTCACTCTCCTTGAACTCTATACTGATGCCAAGGAGGGCGGCGATAACGGCTGGAACAGACAGAATCACCACGGTCATCCGCCAGTCTACGATCGAGAGAAGGAACACAGTAGACAGTGGCCCGAGCGCAGTGCCAACATTACCGCCCGCACCGTGGTAAGCGAAGACAGTCCCCTGTTCAGTCGCAACACGGCTAATAAGAGAGAGTCCAGCAGGGTGATATATACTGGCAAATACCCCCCACAGGAGAACGGCAAGCAGCAGACTTGCGATCCCACTAGCCAAACTCAGTAAAGCGAATCCCACTCCCATGCCCAAAATAGAAATGATGATCAGACGCCGGGATCCAAAATAGTCTGACAATATGCCGCTGACCGGTGCACCAATACCGATGAGCGCGTATCCTCCACCTACGACAGTACCGATAACAAATGCAGATAATCCAAAATTCTCCATCCATAATCCGACGAATAGGGGAATAGAGAGCTCGTATGTATGAAAGAGGGCATGACCAAGCGTCGTAAACTGGGTTACCTTCAGATCGTTTGTCTGCATGGAGACTTCGTGTTTTTTTCCCACAGCAAAAACAGTTCCGCTCAGTTGACCGAATGCTCAATATGGAGTTCGAGTTCGTTGACAGCACCAAGAATTAGTTCGGGAAGTTCCTCGGTCAAGATATCCGCTTTTAATCGATTAGCGGGTCCAGAAACACTGAGTGCACCGAGGACTTCATCCTCAGAGTCCATGACGGCAACACCCACGGCATGTACACCCTCTGTTGTCTCCTGTTTATTGACTGCATATCCCCGATTCCTAATTTCGTCCAGTGCGTCAAATAGCGTCTCCTTCGAAGTAATCGTGTTCCGGCCTGTCTTAGATAGACCCCGCTCTTTGACGATTTTGCGAGCGCGGTCTCTGGGAAGGTTCGCCAAGATCGCCTTTCCGGCCGCACTTGAATGAATTTCCCCTCGCTTCCCTACACGGGCCCCCGTTTGGACCGCGCTTTCTCCTACCTCAGTGTACAAGTAGACACGCTGTCCACGTTCTTCGACGATGAATTGCGCACGTTCGCCCGTTTCGTCAGCCAGTTGGTCTACCTTCTCCTTGATCATCGGATACGCGTCGACTTGCCGCTGCGCGTATCCGCCCATTGAGAGAAATTTCAGTCCAATTCGATAGACATCACCCTCTTGAATAACATAACCGTGGTCTCTGAGCGTCGCTAGGTGACGATGTACCGTGCTTGTGGAGATTCCCACATGTTCGGATAATTCTTCCAGTGTAGCCCCATTAAGCTCACGTACAGCCTCGACCAGCTCAAGGGAAGTTTGCGTCGTTTTGGCGTGTGTTTTTATCTCATCGTTCATAGTCGGAGCCATGGGATGCTCAGGGATAAATCTTACATTCTGGGAAGGAGCCTTCAGATTGCCATCTTCTGCCACGGTGGTTCACTGTCCCGGTACCCCTAAATCCTGCTACTACTATCTTTCTCTTCGTTCCATCGTAGCAAGCGTTTCGCGGACTGAAAGACCAAGATAAAGTTGCAGAATGAGGGCGATCTGGAATGCGCTGTGACCACTAATCCCATCTATTAGGATATCGTTGTTAAAACAGTTCTTCCAGAAGTCTATCTACCTGACAGTTGAAGCGGCCGAAATCAGTAGAGAACCTTTCCATTACAGACCTATACTTGTAATAGACCGAGCGCAACAACCTAAGTTCTATCCCGTATATTAGGAATATCCGCCAGGCGCGCTCACGATAGTCAAGCTAAAGTGTGACGGTTAACTGTACTTGTCATACTAATAATAAGCCCCTCAGAGAAGCAGGCCTACCTACAATAAGTAGATCAAAATACTGGACTCGTGATACCTTCCAAAAGTTGTCTCAGCGGTATACTGGAGCCAGATGATGGCTACCTCTCGTTCGGTATCGCGCCTGTCTCTCGCAGATTATCTAACTCCTCGTTAGTATATCCAAGGTCCTTGATTACTGATTCAGTGTCCTCGCCTAGCAGCGGCGGTGCATCGGTAAAGCCTGCGTCTGCATTCGCGTAGTTCAAGGGATGCTCGATGACCGGGATCTCGCCAGCCGCAGGGTGTTCTATCTTTTGAACTACATCTCGTGACTGTACCTGCTCGTTCTGCAGTGCTTCCTCAACCCCATAGACCGGCCCCACCGGGAGTCCTTTCTCCTCCGCTAGCTTTTCTACCCATTCGGCAGTTGTCCGTTCGCTGAACGTCGGTGTGAGTTCGTCTTCCAGTTCTTCCATGTGCTCAACACGGGTGGAGTTTGTCTCAAAGCGAGAATCACTCATGAGCTCTGGCCGATTGACTGCCTCACAGAGTTCTTCCCAGAGCTTCTGGTTCCCACAAGCAATATTTAGGAAACCGTCTGCTGTGGGAACGCTTTGGTATGGAGCCAAGACTGGATCTTTAGTACCCATACGGCTCGGCTCCTCGCCGGCGAACACCTTCCCTGCCTGTTTGGTGAGCCACGGTAGGGAAGCGTCAAGCATCCCCAGCTCAACGCGGTCACCTTCTCCAGTAAGCTCTCGTCGGAAGAGTGCGCCAACAATACCGAACGCAGCCCACATCGCTGTAATAAGATCTGTCTGTGGTAGCCCAACCTTGACTGGGTCGCCATCTTCTGACCCAGTAACGCTCATTATACCGCTCATCCCCTGAATGAGCAGGTCGTATCCTGGTCGTTCGCTCCAAGGTCCCGTATCACCGAACGCCGATATGGAGCAGTAGATGACATCATCATTTACCTCTCGAACATCGTCGTAGCCGACGCCAAGTCGATCAGCTGTTCCAGGGCGGAAATTCTCGACAACAACATCTGCCTCTTCGATTAAATCGTACAACACCGCCAGACCTTCGGGGCTCTTGAGATTGAGTTCGACGCTACGCTTGTCATAATTGACTGTCCAAAAGTAGGGTGATTCTCCGTCCTTCGCAGCGGACTTTCCTGGACCATCGTATTCGCTCGTATCCACAAATGGCGGGCCTGAGTAACGACTATCGTCTCCGACATCAGGCCGTTCTACCTTGATTACCTCCGCACCTTGATTAGCGAGCATCATGGTAGCAAATCCACCAGTCACGAATGTTGTCAGGTCTATTACAGTTATACCATCGAGTATTTTCTGTGGAGTTGCCTCTCCATCTGCCATGTAAAGAAGATACAGAACAGTGTTAATAAGAGTTTGGTGTAATGCAATGGTCGTGTTTAGTTTGGAGCATTGAGCCAGGCAGCGAACGCTTGAAGCCAGTTTTCAGCGGTTTCAGGGAAAACGTGGCTGAAGCAGTTCGAGAACGACGACGTTTCAGTTCGCGGAAAATCCGCTCGATGCTATTCCGATTTCCATGTCGTCCAGAATGAAATCGGAGCCCAGCTCGGGAAAGCGCGGTTTGGAGGTGTTGAGCGCCGTCGGCCAGAAACACGGCAGATTCGACGGAGTGCTTCTCGCGCAATTCGGCGAGGAAAATTTGTGTTGCTGAGGTCGTCGTCGTTGGAAAGAGCTGGACATGAAGCAGGGTGTTTGTTTCGGGGTTACAGGCGGCGTACAGCCAGTATTGTTGAAAATTGATTTGAATCACAGTCTCGTCGAGCGCAACGTGATTCGGGCTGTGACCACCGATCGGCTGTAGATCGGCCTTCTGCACCCAGTCGTAAACCGCTTTCCGAGAACGGTCGACACCCAGGCTTTCGAGCAACGAGACGGTATTCGACAGCGAGAGGCCCGCTATGTGCGACTGAATACCGAGCTTCATCGCGGGTTCGTGTGTCCGCTCTCGTTCCACAAACTCCCTGTTGATCCAGTCGATACAACCGGCGAGGCGGGCGATTTCTGCCATAGACCAGAAAGAAATCCTCCCGCCTCACTTTTCACGCTTAACTAAACACGACATCCGTGTTCGGTTAAGCAGAGAAACCGAGAGACTGCGCTCACTTAGCTAAGTTATCGTTGTAGACCGCATGGGGAGAGGGTGTGCTATCCCAACTCTCCCCAGACCTTATTCGACGGCGGCTCACTTCCCTCTTTCCAGCAGAACTTATCGAAGACATCGCGCGCGAGCGCGATGTCGTCCAACGCCACCGTAGAATCGATGTTACAGCCCTCGTTTGGACGCTCATCTTGGGATTCGCCGTCGGCGGCGAATCCCGCACTATCGCGGGGTTTCAACGTGCCTACGCCGCAGCGACCAATCAGACGCTCTCCCGCTCTAGCTTCTACGATCACACCTGCACTCGGACAGTTACTCAGCGACCTCCTCGAGCATGCTCTCGAGGAGGTCGCAGTCCCTCACACACTCGCCCCACAACTCCAGCAGTTCCGCGATGTGATGATCGCCGATGCAACCGTGTAGTTCGCAAGCTAAGTCCTGGGAGTAGGCCAATTGTAAGCGCCCGTTCCGACCCTTTTGGAGTACGAATCGATGGATTCGTAGTTGCAATACTTCTCTTACTCACTATTCCGGTTGCATCGGCTCCTGAGCGAGTTTCCAGCTACGCATCCTGAGCAATCAGGCGCAAAACTTCACCTCGTCCACAACCTCACTAAACAGACGATCGAGCGGTTCGAACTCACCGACGAACGAAGCCACGAGAGCAGCCAGTTCCGCACAGGGAACTGGCTGCGAGGGCGGTTGTTGCTGTTCGATCTTGGCTTCTACAGCTACCGTCGGTTCGCACTCATTAAAGAGAACGGCGGCTTCTTCCTGAGTCGGCTGAAGACGAACGCAAACCCACGAATAACGGAGGAACGTCGGAAATGGCGCGCCCGCGCCATTTCCTTACCAGACCGTCGTCTTCAGGACGTTCTCGGTGACCTCACGCGTGAGATCATCGATGTAACCGCCGAAGTAAGCTTCAAGCGCCGTCAATACGGCGAGAAGCGCTCAAGTGCGACAATGGAGTTCCGCGTCGTCGGTGTCCGCAACAAGGACACCGACGACTATCACCTGTACATCACGAACCTCCCGGATGAGTTCACGCCGGAGCAAGTCGCGGCGTTGTACGGTGTGCGGTGGGAAGTAGAAATGCTGTTCCGTGAGTTGAAATCGCTGTACGGGTTGGAGAAGTTCCAGACAAGCAATCCCGCAATCGTGGAGTTGCTTGTGGTAGCGGCTCTGCTGACACTCACGGTCAGCAGAGCCTTGCTTAGCGTGTTTCAGAAGATGCACCCAGAAACGATGTTTCCACGAGAACGCTGGGCGAAGACCTTCCGGTCTTTCGCCCAGCTCATCCTCGAAGACCTAGCCCAGTCGTTCGGACATCCACCGCCGAACTTGGCTGAGCTCATGTTTTGCAACGCACGCCAACCAGAGAAATCACGCCTCTTACTCAGCGAACGAGTGGCTGAAGCTTTCAGAACGGAGGTTAGAGCTTAACCGAACACAGATGCTAAACACGACCAATGCAATGTAGGTCAGAAATAGAGCTTCTATCATCGGTGTTCGGGTAACACTGGGAGTAATATTCGATGACTGTATGAACGGCTGAATTCAGCCGTTCTAGAGTCGTTGTTCAAATATCGACGCCCGGTAATTCGCCACTCACGGCTGTAACCGCACGAATGGAGCTCCTTGAGGTTCTCCACCCACTGCGTTCTATAGGGACAATACATTTTTATTAGCGTAGGTGATATGTTATCACGTACAATGACCCAATCGACGGGAAGCGGAGAGTCATTAGAAGAATCTCCTACTATTACCGGTGTCGGAATGACAGTATTCACTAAGAAGGACGAGCGGCCTCTCCTCGAACTACTAGCGACTGCAGCAGATCGCGCATTAGATGACGCTGATGTATCGCCGACTAGCTTAGATTCGCTTCATGTAGGCAACGCCGCTGCTGAAGCATTCAATCGTCGGTCCGGGTTAGCGAATGCACTCACCTCCGAATTGGGGATTACCAACGTTACTGCACGGCGTATCGAAAACACAAGTGCAAGCGGAGCAAGTGCTTTCCTTGATGCTTTTGATGCTATCCGATCAGGACGGTCCCGGGTTGCGCTTGTCGTTGGTGGGGAGAAGATGTCGTCCGCCGACACTGCGACTTCAACTGAGATCATCAGTCGAATCACTCATGACGCGGAGTATGAGCAGGGTGTGACTCTCCCCTCATTCGCGGGACTAGCAGCAGATCGCTATTTCCGGCTATACGACGCCGACAGGGAGGACCTTGCACATGTGGCAGTCAAAAATCATGATAACGCTAGTCAGAATCCGTATGCTCACTTTGATAAGCAGGTAACGGTCGAAGAGATTCTCGAATCACCAGTAGTGGCAGATCCTCTTCGCCTCTATGACTGTTGTCCGACAGGAGACGGTGCTGCTGCCGTGTTACTTACTACAAAGAATAATGGTGTCGAAGTCGCCGCCTGTGAAAGTGCTGTCGGGACCCATGCTGTTGCAGACCGACCGGACCCACTTGAAATCGAAAGTGTTCGAGAGGCAGGTAACTCCGCTTACGCTTCTGCCGATGTAACTCCCGCTGATATTGATGTTGCATGTATTCATGATGCCTTTTCCATTTTAGAGTGGTTAGAAGTTGAAGAATTGGGCCTTGCAGAACGTGGCAAAGCATGGCAGCTTACAGTTGATGGGACTACTGACCGTGACGGGAGTCTTCCAATTAATCCAGGAGGAGGACTCAAAGCACGTGGTCATCCACTCGGAGGGACAGGTATTTCTCAAATCGTTGAACTTGTCTGGCAACTCCGGGGTGATGCGCCAGAGAACCGCGCGGTAAGTGATATCAACTGTGGGTTGGCAGTCAACGTTGCAGGGTTTGGAAATAATAGTGTTTGTACGGTCCTTAAGGGTGAGGAAGCATGACAAAAATTAGAGAGTGTGCTAACTGTGGATATCGAACATTCTACAAGAAACGCCACTGTATGGAATGTGGGAGTCAACAGTGGGACAAACAAGAATCAGGTATCGGAGAACTACTTGCAATTACATCTGTTCACGTCTCCCCTAAGGGTGTTCGGAAACCGAATCGGCTAGGACTCGCCAAATTTGAAGGGGCAAACTTAGTTGCGCAGATTGGAAAAGACCTCAATGTTGGTGATAATGTGAAGATTGACAACGGTAACACACTTCGAGAAGAAGATGATGGAACTCAGGTCGGGGCACAGTTCGTTCCTGCCGGCGATTGACAGAGATTAGCAATTGAAAGATGGTTTCACCCTGAAGATGCGAGTCAACCGCTTCCATCCCAAGTGATCAGCGAAAGGATTTAGACAATCACTTTATCTACTCTTCGAGAGTTGCCAGAATCGGTATGCGGAATATAGCGAGCAGATTCTGCGCGGAGGCTATGTAAGTGAACGGAGGGTATCTCAGACTGGTATATCTATGATTGTTTATGTGCAATGAATGAGATGGGGATGATATGATTGGTCTCACGGGTCGCTCTATCCACCACTACAAACTGTGGCATCGAGACGAATCAAAAATCCTGGCGCCGCGAGGAGGACGCTAGTGTGGAACGACAGCAGGAGTTGTCTCAGCAGTAACGGCTGCTTCGTCGACCGCCTCAACGACGACAATGTGCAGTGAGAACGCGAGGCCGGCGAACAGCAGGGCGAAGCCGATAGTCAATAGGACGCACAGCGCTAGGATCGCGAGTGTCAGGAGCCCCATCGACAGCGCGGCGGTCGGATGCTTCGCGAGCCAGCCGATGCCGTACCGGAGCGCGGCGACTGGTTCGGCCCCCTTAGAGAGCGCCACGAACGTCGGTATCAGCGCGAGCGCGAGATACAACGCAATGTAGCCGGCGACCAGTGCAACGACTTCGCCGGCTAGTGACCCCTCCCGGAGTGCAGTGAGTCCGTAGGTCACTGCGATGGCACCAAATACGACTGGGACTCCGCTGAAGACGGCGCTCGCGACGCCATTGCGACGCAGGACTGTGTGGGTGTGGCTCCAATCCACCGCGTTCCGGTCGCTCCGGAGGTCGCCAAGCGCGACGTACGCCGCGAGCGTCGCCGGACCGATGGTCACTAGGGGGAGTGACGCTACAGTCCACGCCAGGCTGAGCAGCGTTATTCGGAGTCCGTTGTGATAGACGAACCCGGGCACTCGGACGACCGACCAACGGAACGCGTGTTGATCTGTTCTCGTCATCAAATCATCCCGTTCCCGCCTGCATCTGAACGCTGGAGATGAGCTTGTCTTGGAACAGGAGGAAGACGATAAACAGAGGGAGTGACGCCATCGCGAGCGACGTCATGATGACGTTCGGCGCGAGCGCATTGACGTCCCGTAGTGTCACGACGCCGATGGGGAGCGTGTACAGCACGTCATTGTTCAACACGATGAGCGGCCAGAGGAACTGGTTCCAGCTCCAGATAAAGACGAACAATCCAAGCGCGGTCAGTATCGGCGTCGACAGCGGCAGGATGATGCGCGCGTAGATGCGCAGCGACGAGAAGCCGTCCAATCGCGCCGCCTCCTCTAGCTCCTCGGGAATGTCCCGGAAGAACTGCACGAGGAGGAACACGCCGAGCGGTCCGGCCGCGAACGGCAGGATGATCGCCCAGTACGAGTTCATCAGTCCAAGGTTGTTGATAAGGGTGTACAGCGGAATGATGTTGACGTAGCCGGGGATCATGAAGCTCGCCATGATGACCGCGAGGACGATTCCCTGACCGGGCCAGTCCAACCGCGTGATGGAGAACGCTATCATCGAGTCGACGACAAGCACGATAAACGTCGTGATGCTGGCAATGAGCAGCGTGTTGAACGCCCATTGGTAGATGATTGGTTCTTCGAGCAGGTAGCGCTGCCACACAGCGAACGTGACCTCCGGCGGTATCCAGTGGAACCCGCCCTGCGAGATGACGCTCATCGGCGTTACCGAGAGCTGAAACATCCGCCAGTACGGGACGAAGAACACCACCGCCAGCCCGTACATCGCGACGTACAGGCCGATGCGGTACAGAGTGTCTCGGTCGGTGAGCCGGTCTGTCAGCGACTGTGAAGCGTCTGCGTTACTCATCGTTGGTCCCCACGATAACGTAGTTCAGTGCCGATACGCCGATTAGTATCAACAGCAGGGTGTACCCCACTGCAGATCCGAAGCCGAGTTCACGTGTCTGGAACCCGAGCTGGTAGAGGTAGTAGACGAGCGTCTCCGTATTGCCGACCGGTCCACCCTTCGTCATTAGGTAGGGTTGTCCGAACACTTGGAACTGGAAGATGGTCGAAGCGATGACGACGAACAGGAGTCCGTTCTTCATGTGCGGGAGCGTGACGTCCCTGAACATGCGCCACGGTCCGGCACCGTCGAGTCTCGCCGCTTCGTAAAGTCGTTCGGGCACGTTCTGTCGAGATGCGAGCAGGACGGCGAAGTAGAAGCCCGCCTGCCACCATACCGTCGTAATGACGATGACCGGCATCGCCCAGAACTTCGAGTTCAGGGGTGACCCCGAGAACAACCAGCTGAAGTACTGCGTCCCGACTCCGCTCTGAGCGAACATCTGCGCCCAGACGATACCCACGACGGCAACTGTCAGTACGTACGGACTGAAGTAGATGAACTGCAGAATGCGGCTCCCTTTCAGTTCCTGGTTCAAGCCCAACGCGAGGACGAGGCTAAGCCCCACGATGAGGGGAACAGTCATCCCGACGAACTCCAGCGTGTTCCACAGTGCGTTCCAGAACGCTGGGTCGTTCAGCAGTCTCGCGTAGTTCTCCAAGCCGACGAACGTCGACTTCGACGGTTCGAGGAAGTTCCACTCGTGCAGGCTCATGTACAGCCCCTTCAGCAGGGGGTACAGAAGGAACACTGTGAACAGCGCGAGGTACGGAGCTGCAAACAGGAGCCCGACAAGCAGCTCTCGCGTCGATCGGTCGAACAACTGTTCCCAGCGGCTCGCGGTCCCAGCGTCCGCCACCGTTTCAACGTTACTCATATTGGTGTACCTACTGTTCGAGTGCCTGTTTGAGCGCGTTAGCGCTCGTCGTCACGCCCGACTGCACGTCCGTGTTCTGGATGTACATGTCGAGGAACGGTCCCCAGAATCGGTCGCTGTTGATGTGTATCGACGTCTTCGGCTGGTAACGGACCTTCTTGTTGGAGACCATCTCGTACATCGTCTTGATGGTCCCGTACTCCTTCCACAGTGGAGTGTTCTTGACCTCGCTGGAGGTGGCGACGGCTTCGGCGGCGGGCAGGTGACCGCCCGCGGAGGCCCACAGCGTGTTGTTCTGCGTGACGTACTCGGCGAACTCGACGGCCGCCTGCTTCTCCTCCTCGGAGTGGTCGGGGTTCGTCGGAAAGTACAGCGAGTTCGATTCGCACCACGCCACGTCGTCGCCCTCGCCGGGGAAGAAGAACGGCTTCTGGAAGCTGAACGAGAGGTCTTCTGGAAGCTCACCGTCCTCGTTCTCGAAGTTGTTGACCGACCACGTCCCAGCGATGAACGTCGCGAGATCGCCGGCGAGGAAATCCTCAACGCGCGCGGAATCGCTCTGGAACTGCGGGACGTCCCAGCCGAAATCGCCCGTAACCTTGGTCATCAGCTCCGCTGTCTGTTTGCCGACCTCACTGTCGTAGGCCACTTGGTAATTCCCTGGTTCGCCGGTGACGACATCGCCGCCGGCCTGCGTCAGCGCAATGAGATACGCCCGGAACGCCGCCTGTCCGCTCTTCCAGTTGAGGAACGAGAACGCACGGGCATCAGTGTCGCTTACGATTGTGTCGCAAGCGCTCGAGAACGCGTTCCAGTCGGTGAAGTCGGGGTCCACGCCCGCTGACTCCAGCACGCTGTCGTTCGTGTACAGTGCCTTTCCATGTATGTCGATGGGCAGGGCGTACGTCGACCCCTCCACCTGCAGATTCTCCCAGGCGATGTCGAAGTACTTGTTCTTCGCGCCGTTCGAGAGATAGTCGTCGATAGGGTGAGTGATCGGCTCCAGGTGGCGGCCGTACGACCCGTAGTAGCTCGCGACGTGGGGTGCGTTGCCAGAATTGGCAGCGGTGAACAGCTTGTTGAGGAATTCTGAGAACGGGATGCCTTGTTCGTTGACATGTATCCCGTTATCGAGAGAGTTGAACTCCTTGATCAGCGCGGTCATCTCTTCGCGTTCCTGTGCACCGAAGTACATCCAGTAGTCTATCTCAACGTCGCCGCTCGAGCCGCCCCCGTCACTACCGCTGCCGCCGGTCAGGCCGGCACATCCTGCGAGGCCCGTTGCGAGTGTAGCGCCGCAGGCACTCAGCACGCGGCGGCGGTCGATCGTCGTCCGGTTCTTCTTACCGTTTGTGTTGTCTAAACTTGTCATGGTCGCTGGTCTCGTATTGGATTGTCATCGCTGTTCAATCGTACTATACGGTCACGGAAGATTCGTCGGTCTGAGCCGTCATACCCTCGTCTACGACAAGATTCTCACCTGTCTCAGCGTCGAACACGTGGAGGTGTTCCGAAGGGAGCGTGAACTCGACGGATTCGCCCCACTCGAAGCGGGTATTGCCGTCGACACGGACCGTCCACTCCGTGTTACCCTTCGAGAGATAGAGGTAGTTGTCGCTCCCCTCGTGTTCGAGGACATCGAGTTCCGCTGTGATGGTGTCTTCTCCGTCCGACTCAACGCTGATGTGCTCAGGTCTGATACCGAGAACGAGAGCGTCGCTCACGCTATTCGCCTCGACAGTCGCAGCTAGTTCGGATGGTATCTGATACTCGAAGTCCTCGCCGTGCAGAGCCTCTCCCGCGAGTTCCACGTCGAAGAAGTTCATCGACGGCGACCCGATGAAGTCTGCGACGAATCTGTTAACCGGTTCAGCGTACACCTCGGCGGGCGTGCCTACCTGCTGGATTGTCCCATCCGAGAGGATGACGATGCGGTCGGACATCGTCATCGCCTCGGTCTGATCGTGGGTGACGTACACGGACGTGGTCTCTAGCTCCTCCTGAATGCGCTGGAGTTCGGTCCGCATGTGGAGACGAAGCTTCGCATCCAGGTTTGAGAGGGGTTCATCGAACAGGAACACCTTGGGCTGGCGAACGATAGCACGTCCGGTCGCGACACGCTGTTGTTGACCGCCCGAGAGGTTGTTCGGTTTTTTGTCGAGGAGGTCCCCAATGCCCATCATCTCCGCAGTGTCCTCGACTCGTCGGGAGATCTCCTCGCTACCGAGGTCCGTAGTCAGTTTCAGCCCGTAGGACATGTTCTGACGAACGCTCATGTGCGGGTACAGCGCGTAGTTTTGGAACACCATCGCGACACCGCGGTTCTGCGGTGCGATGTTGTTCACAACGGTGTCGCCGATTCTGATCTCGCCCTTCGTGATGTCCTCTAGCCCCGCGATCATCCGAAGAAGCGTGGATTTCCCCGACCCGGATGGCCCCACGATAGTGAGGAACTCCCCGTCCTCGACGTCCAGGCTCACGTCGTCGACGGCACGTATCGGACCGGAGTCGGAGTCATACTCCTTTCGTACATGGTCAATTGTTATTCCACTCATCGACACAACCGTTATCACGCAGCTATTTCAAGCTTTCCCAACGAAAGTGATTAATTCTTCTTAGGCTCCAAGATCCCAGATTTCGAGCGCCTCAACCGATACGTCGGTGTCGGCGGCGTACAGTGAGACGCCGGTGCTGTCCTCACGGGTCGGATAGATGCGGGTGGCGAGCGCCTGTGCATCGTTCGCGAACAGTTCCAAGACCGATCGATCTAAGTAGAGATGAAGCGACAGCGACCCGTCGGATTCGAGTGAGACAGGCATCGAGTGAGGTTGATCGTTGACGGCGTCGCTTAGAGAGGACTGCGATCGATCGACGGTCACTGTTCGTTTTCGGATATTACACCGCACCACCGTCCGCTCCGATCCATCTGGCGTCTCGCGGAGGACGATACCGAACTCGCCGACGTTCGTCGCATCGACGGTGAGTTTCAACTCCAGCATGTCACCCTCGACGGGGGAGAGCGTCGTCGGTTCGTCTGGAGATATTGTGAGATCAGCGTACGAATGGTGCGTCTCGCGCAGCCTCTGGATTTCCTCCGGAAGCGAGTATTGGAGTGCTCCGTCTTCAGTGAGTGAGACGACGCGAGGTAACGACATGGCGCCGGACCACCCGGCGTCCCACTGGGCTTCCCCGTCGCGGTCCTCTTTTAGCCAGCCGAACATCAGGGTCCGTCCGTCGTCATCCACGAACGACTGCGGTGCGTAGAAGACGCCGTGGTCGAGCAGACCGGTCTCCTCCGAGTCGAACTGACGGGTCGACTCATCGTACTCGCCGGCGAACCAGACGACCTTGGAGTAGTCGGAGACGTGCAGCACCGCGCCGTTGTCGAACCGAAGCAACTCGGGACACTCCCACATCGGTCCCGTGCGTCGCCAATCGCCGGTGAGCAACGGGTGGCAGTATTCCCACTCGAGCAGGTCGTCTGACTCGAAGAGGAGAGCTGCGCCTCCTTCACCGTCGATACCCGAGCCGATTACCTGGTACCACGTCTCGTCTTCTCGCCAGACACAATGGTCGCGAAACTCGTAGTCCCAATCGATAGTCTGGAGGATATCTACCTCATCGGGCACCCGCTGAATCAGCGGGTTTCGCGGATCCTTCTTCCAGTTTCGCAACGCGCCGTCGGTGGCCCGTGCAAGACAGGGTAACTGGTCGTTACTCGCGCCACCGGTATACATCACCGTGGGCGTCCCATCGTCGTCTACGAAACATCCGGACCAGACGCCGTCGGCGTCCGGACCGTCTTGGTCCGGCGCGAGTGCGACCGGTTCGTCGGTCCAAGAGACGAGATCGTCGGAGACGGCGTGTCCCCAGTGGATGCTCCCGTGAAACGGCCCTGCGGGATTGTACTGGTAGAACAGATGGTACCGGCCGTTCCACTGCACCAGCCCGTTGGGGTCGTTGAGCCAGTTCGCCGGCGCAGTAAAGTGATACGCTGGCCGGTGATTCTCGTCTGGAACCACTTCACGGAGGGCTTCGAACTCTTCGCGGTCCTTCGGTCGGCCTGTCGTCGCTGGGGCTTCTTCGGCCCCCGCAGCGTAGGCGAGACAGTTCTTGAACAGTCGCCGCTGCGTCTCGGTGTGTCGGCCGGAGAGATCGCTTCCAACACCGACGACGCGTCCATCCCCGACAGTCCAGCACAAAATGGACGATTCGCTCGGGCAGTCCTCACCGTCGAGATGACGAGATGCGAGGACGTCTGCATCGCGCGGGTAGAGTGAGTCGTAAGCGACAGTTACAGCATCACTTGCGGGTGCGGGCTCCGGTCTGAGCGTGTCGATACCCTCGAAGATGGGATGGTGCTTATACTGCGGCCGGACCAGAAATCCGGACTCTTCGGCGTCCGTCTGCTCGACCACATCCGGTCGACTCGTCTCGATACCGAGCGCTTCTGCTGCCTCAACCGCTCCATGGGTCAGCAAGAGACCGCCACCTGCGGAGAGGAACTCACGAAGACTGTTACTGGCGTCATCGAGTCGTGCTCGGGCGGAACTACCCATCGGCTGTTCTCGATGCCACCACAGAACGTCGTACTCAGCGAGTTCGTCGTTCGCAAGGTCGGACAGTGACACCGTCTCGTCAGCCGACCTGCTGTGTTCGTCTCTCTCGACAATCAGGCGCGCCGTTCGATGAGTGGCCTCATGGAGTTCATGGCCATATCTGGATTCCATATTCACAACTATCGTGAGGAAAGTCTATAGTATTATGTGTGTCGGTCGCGTTACTACGACACGTGCTACCGAGACCGAGTCTAGATCAGCAAATGGCTTACCGTAGTAGTACGAGAATAGGCCAATGACCGCCGAGGACGACGCGAAACTCGCACGCCTTCGCGAGACCCTCCAGTCCAATGTTGACCTAACGACGTACGAGACAGAGGTGTATCTCGCACTCGTTCGAGGAGGCACCCAGACGATGACCGACATCGCCGAGGCGAGCGATGTCCCCAAACAACGGGTGTACGACATCGTCGGGAATCTCCGCGAACGCGGATTGGTCGAAGTCATCGACGACTACCCGCAGAAGGCTTACGCTGTCGATCCCAGCGAATCGTTCTCGTCGATTCGTGATCAATTGTCGCAAGCAGAGACCTACCTCGAAGAACTTCACGACACCGTCGAAAAGGTTGAAAGTGGGGTTGCCCTGTTCAAGAGCGAGAGTACGATCAAACGGTACGTCGGCGACCTGATGAAGACGGCCGAACGGGATATCTTCTTGCTCGTCCCCATCAGCAAACTGGGGGTGGTTGTTGACGATCTCGCGAATTGCACAGAGCAACAGATCAGACTTGTAGTCTCAAACGTCTCGCCGGAGTCGGACGATCTCAGCGAAGCGTTGTCGATACCGGACACCGTCGACAAAGTTCGGTTTGTCTCGACCCGCGAAGACTTCGCACTCACGGCAGACCGGCGGCGTGGTCTGTACTGGGTCCAGGAGGGCTACGAACACGTTGACGACGACGGCCAAGGATACTACGTGACGAATCCCAGTCTGGCGCTGGTTCTTGACCGATTCCTCTCGGAATCTATCTGGCCGCTAGCTACTCCACTCAGCGACGAAACGGAACTGCCGACTCTCCCGAAGGAGTACATTCGAATTCGAGATTGTTTAGCCGACCTATCGTTACTTACGACGGCGTATCCCGTCGACGCCTTCGAGGTCCAGTTCGAGGGGTATGACACGGAGACCGGGGATAAAGTGACCAAACGGGGAACCCTTACCAGTTACTATTACACCGAGTACGACATCCGTGCATCGCTGACGGTGAACGTCGGTACCGACGCGGAGTCAATCGATTCATCAGTCGTAACTGTTGGCGATGCCGGCGCCAGAAACGTCGATTACGCTGCTTCCAGAATCAAACTCCGTCAGAACGGTACAACGCACATGAGCGAGATTGACTCGGAGACACAGCGACATCTCGAGGCCTGTCGAACGGAACTGCCGGACACTCCCAGCGACGTGTCTGCGGTTATCTGTTTCGACGCGTTCATCGACCGCATGCGCGAGTTCATCCACCGGACGGAAGGTGGCGACTACAAACAGATTCGCAAGTTCGACGCGTTTCGTGAAGAACTCGTCCGGTATGAAGCGAGTGATGCGCCTCCCCGCATCGAGTGGCGGGAGACCAGAACCGAACCGGGTGGCCTCGTCGCGCATATCGGCGGCGTCTTCGATGAACTCGGATACGACGTCACACTGATGGGTCGGCTGGGCGACCCTATTCGTTCCGAGTTCGTTCACACTTTTCAAGATCAGACACTGGTCACGCTGGGACAGGTGACAAGCACCGATTACGTCTGGTTCGAGGACCGAAAATTCCTGCTCACAGAACCAAACTTTGACCACATCAACTGGCAAGTTATCGAAGACCGAGTCGGTGCAAACGAGTTCGCCGGCTACGTAGACGGGAACGCAGTCCTCTCTATCGGTTCATGGTACTCAACGGCCGAACTGGTCGATATCGTTGACGCATTCCGAACCGAGCTGTGGCCGAGACTCTCCTCGCCACCGAAACACGTTCACTTCGTCCCCGGTGAAGTTACCCACCTCTCATCGGCCGAGATCGAGCGTGGCTGTGAGTCGCTCACTGCTCTCGACGATATCGCGAGGGTGACAATCACCGCGAGTCGAAGCCAAACACGGCGATTCCGTGACGTCCTCCTCGACGACAGTAATGACACGGAGCCGACGGTCGAACGTCTCAGACAACGGTTCGGCGTCTCACGATACGTTATGCAATCACAGAACGGTGCCATCGTCGCGACGCCAGACGAAGTAATCTCGGCGAGAGCGCCGCAAGTAGTGGACCCACACCGACTCCGTAACGCCGAAGAACACTTCCTCAGCGGGATGACGCTCGCACTCGCGGAGGACTTGTCGCCTGGTGCGTCACTCGTCCTCGCGAACTCTGTCGCTAGTTTCTTCATGCGACACAACCGTGATCCCAAATCCGCGGAGCTACGATCGTTCATCGCAGAGTACGATACGTACTTCTCTAACACTTAGCCGGTGATCTAAGCGTTGGATTCGCCTCCGGCATCGGAGTTCGCTGTGGATCGCAGTATCGGTGGTGTCTCCTTATTCTTGCACTGGTATCGCTGGTGACGCCATCTTTTCTCCAGATGGTGATTAGGCAGATAGAATGACTCACGACTCGAGATATACGCGCTCTATTCAACACACAAGTTTCAGTAGAGAGGAAACGTATGACGTTGAAGAGTACGAAGACTTCCGCTATGAGTTGCGTGAGTATGGCTATGATAAAGCAGGTAGCTCGGTGGGAATCCTACGCAGTGATGATCCTTGACGTGACAGCGTTTGTTTTGAGCAAAAGCTGGGTCAATGAGAGCTATACATAACGTGCTGATTGGCGGCCAAGAGAGAATGACAGCACCATCACCGCGATGAAACATCCCACAAGCACATAATCAGTATCTATGATCTGCCCGGTTAACCCGAGATATCCGACGGCAATCATCGCCACACCAATCACGAGCAGCGTGAACTGCTGAGTGCCGAAGCTCTCCATGACCTCATTTTTGGGCGTTACCAGTATAGAATCAGAGGCTAGACTCGTCTGAGCGATATTTGTCTGACATAGATTTACAAGGAAAGAGCGAACATCGTTCTTTGAACGATATGAGCGTAAATATAGCCGTGTCGAACCAGAAAGGCGGCGTCGCAAAATCAACAAACTCGATCAATATTGCCGGGGCACTGGCTTCTCGAGGCCACGACGTCCTCATCGTCGATACTGACCCACAGGGCTATACCACACGCACACTCGGATTCACCGACGAAT
>NZ_FODV01000022.1 GCF_900110465.1 Halogranum amylolyticum | reverse complement strand
GACGTTGCGCAGTTGGTTCGAGAAGCTGTCGTAGACCAACAGCGCCCAGCCGCTGGCGTTGCCCGCGGCGGCCTCGAACTCGCCCTTCCAGGCGTCGTAGGAGCCGAAGTCCTCCTCGATGCGGTCTGCGAGGTCACCCGAAGGCTCGTCGCCGCCCTCCGGCGACATGTTCTGCCAGAACAGGTCGTGGAGGATGTGGCCACAGCCGTTGTGGGTGACGTTACGGATCGCACCGGGCGAGGAGCCGAACTCGCCGCTCTCGCGGTTCTGTTCGAGCGTCTCCTCGGCGCTGTTCCAGCCGTTGACGTAGCCCTGATGGTGGGTGTCGTGATGCCACGTCAGCACCTGCTCGGAGATGTGCGGTTCCAGCGCGTCGTACTCGTACGGGAGTGGGTCCAGTTCGTACTGAGACATATACGGACGAACGATGTCCGGCCACCGCTGTAAGCGTTCCCTGAACCGGGGTTTAGTAATTTTGCAGACATTTCCCGGAGACGAGCCGTCGCCCCACAGATCTGTTCCGGTGGTGTTTTCTAGAAGATATATTCAGTTGGAATAACTATAAATTCGGCCATAAGACACATTCGTCAGCCCCGAGCCATGAGATACGAGATGGATTCTCACACCGCTCCGGGCATCCCCTCCAGACGACAGGCGCTGAAGCTGTTCGGTTCCGGCCTCGCGGCGGTCGGCCTCGGTGCGACGACCGGACTCGCAGAGAGCGACACGGAGTCGACGACCGAGTCGGAGGCGACAGCCGAGTCGGAGACCGAATCGACGACCGAGTCGGAGGCGACAGTGACGCTCGAAGACCAGTCACCGCACTATCGGACCGTAACCGTCGCGACAGTGACGCTCCCGGACGACGGGTTCGTCGCCGTCCACGACGCGTCGTTCTTCACCGAAGGACCGGTACTGGGCGTCTCCGCGCCGCTGTCCGCGGGGGAGTACCACAAACTCCCGATCGTCCTCGACGAACTGCCCGACGGCCCACTCACCGTCGCCGCGATCCCACACGAGGATACGCCTTCCGACGGCGTGTTCAGCTACCCCGAAGACGGCGACGCGCCGTACGTCGGTGAGGGCGGCGTCGTCCACGACTACGCGACGTTGCAGCCAGAGTAACAACTCCCTAGACGACGAGTAGGGACGTGTCAGGACGACGCCGTACCCGTGTTGCCGCCGACCACGGCGACCGCGTGCGACACCGCCCGCTCGGCCTCTTCTCGCGAGACCGAACCGTGCCCGTACAGTGCTCTGTCCTGCAACTTCGTCAGTTCGTCGAGATGAGCGAGACGATCGACGTCGACGCCGTCGTGTGACCGACAGATCTCGTAGAACGCCTCCGGCGAGGACGACGCGCCGAGCGAGTCGACCGCGTCGAAGTCGTGGCGGGCCCGAACGTGCTCACGAGCCGTCTCGTAGGCGCGATCCACTGCCGTCTGATACGCACCGTCGTCGAGGGCGGCCCGTGCCGCCGACAGCGCTTGCCCCGTCTCGGGGGTGACATCGTCTTCGTCCCGATCGACGTCGCCGGGAGCGCCGTCGTCGGTTCTCGCGGACGCGGCGGTCGACTGCGAACTGTCGGCTGGAACGGTCCCGTCGTCTTCGACGTCCGACCACGAGAACTGGTTGCCGGCAGGCCGACCGGACGCCCCGGACGACGTCGCTTCACGCGACGTCGCTTCGGTCGACGTGGCGGCGCGCTCGTTCGTCGCGTCGTCCACCGGTTCGTCGGTGTCTGCGTCGCCACCGCCGTCGCCGTCCCTGTCGTCGCCTTGCGCTCCTTCCCCGGACTCTTCGCTCTCGTCGTCGACTGCTCCCGCGCCGAACCGCAGGATACCCCACGCGGCGAGCAACAGCAGCAGGAGGAAGACGGCGCCGGCGACGCCGACGAGGAGCACGTCGAACCCGGCGACAGTGCCGAGACCACCGAGACCCCCACCACCGTCCCCGTCGCCCGCCTGCAGCGGGACGGTCGCGGCGTCGTTCGAGGCGTCGAGGTTGGACCCCTCACCCTCGTAGGCGGCCCGGACGGTGATCTCGCCGTCGGCGCCGGCATCGACGGCGTCACGAGCGTCCGAGGACAGCGAGAGGTTCGCCTCGTACGTCCCGTTGGAGCCGGTCGTCGCCGTTCCGAGAACCGACTCACCGGCGGTGAACCGGATCTCCTCGCCGGCGACGGCGGTCCCCGCCTCGGTCGTTAGCGTGCCGGAGACGGACACCTGTTGCGGTGAGGCGTCTGCGACGCGGAGGCTCAGCGACGTCGCCGTCCTCCTGACGGAGAGTTCGGCCCGGCCGCTCTCGGCGGTCAGCGCTCGATCCTCCATCGCGAGTGCCGCAGTGAGCCGTCGGTCGCCAGCCGCCACCGACGCGGGCAGTCGGGTCGTCAGCGAGAACGTCCCCTCGGGAGCGGTCTCGACGGTGCCGAGCGTTGTGTCGCCGAGTCGGACAACCACGGGGACCGACGCAGCCGGAACGTCGTCGGCCTCGACACGGCCCCGAACCGTCAGTTCGTCGCCGAACCCGACGTTCGACGGTGACTGTGTGACCGAGACGTCGCCGGTCGTCTGCTCGACGCCGAGGGAGAGGTCGGTGGTCGCCCGAGTGTAAGGGGCCGTCCGGGTCGGGACGAACTCGAGGGTCACCTGCTCGGCCGAGCGAGCGACCGCCGTCGGTCGGTAGTCGAAGCTGAACGCGCCAGCCCCGTCCGTCGTCGTCGTGACGCGCTGTCCGCCGACGGTGAAGGTGACCTGCTGGTTCGCGACCGGCGATCCGTCCGCTGCCATCAGCGTCCCCCGAACCGTCGCCGGCGACAGGAAGGAGACGCTGTCGGCGTCGGTGGTGGCTCGCAACTGGGTGCGGGTGAGCTCGGGCGGGTCGACCTGCGCCTGCTGTCTGGCGATCCACCGCTGGCCGGCCTCGACCGTCGCGGAGGCGTCGGCGAGACTCACCGCGGTCCGCCGTTCGATACGACTGTAGTTCCGCTGCAGTCGCGCAGCGGTCGTGTTAGCCGCGTCGGCCAGTCGAGTGAGCTTCCGCGAGAGCTGTCGTTGGCCGCTCTCGTTGCCGTTCTGGGCGGCAGTCCGGTACTGACGACGCGTCGTCACGTACTCGTCGACCAGCGCGACGTACGTCTGTTGGTTCGACTGTGCACCGTCGAACCCGGCGACGGCGCCGTCCTTGCCCGTGAGCGACTCGTACGCCGAGAGCGTCTGCGTGTAGTTCTCGCCGACGAGGTGCTGTGCACGCCGGAACTCGCCCGCACCCGTAGCGTCGATACTGTTCGTGAGGCGGTCGCCGAGTTGCCGGGCTTTCCCGGCACCTCGCCGTCTGTCGTCCGTACTGTCGTCGTCATCGTCGTCCGTACTGTCGCTCCCCTCGTCACCGCCACTCCCATCGTCGTCCGACTCTGTCGGCGACGGTGACGACGACGTCGTGGTCGGCCCGGTGGTCGTGGTCGGCTCTTGCGTCGGGTCGGACGTCGCCGTGGGTGAGTCGGTCGGCGTCTCCGAGGGCGGCGTCGTCGTGGTCAACTCCGGTGTCGGCGACTGCGTCGGTTCCGACGTCGCTGTCGGGTCGGCTGTCGGGTCGGCTGTCGTCGTCGGGTCGGCTGTCGTCGTCGGGTCGGGCGTCGATGTCGGGTCCGCCGTCGATGTCGTCGAGTCAACCTGCGAGACGGAGACCGACTCGGTGGCCGTCGGATCGTCCAGTGCGGGGACGGCGGCGACCGGGAGCGTCGCGACCACCAGAACGCCGACGAGCAGGAGAGACCCCAGACCAGCGGGGAGGCTGAGACGCATTACAGTGTCCCTCCAACGGAAAGCAGCCTCATTATTATACCGTATGTTAAAATGTCCGTCTCGAACGGCTGTCGTCGAGCGATTGGTGGGAACGGCTCTCGTGGGACGTCGAGTCAGATCGGTCGCTGTTCAGAACGCTTTTGACTGACTAGTCAGTAAATACACGTACGATTACTCTCGCCTCTCATCAATGACACAGGAGCCAGCAGACGACATCGTAGACGCGACGTACTGCGCACTCTGCAAGCACGGGTACGCCGAGTTGACGATGCAGGACATCGCCGACGAGTGCGACAAGAGTAAGGCCGCACTCCACTATCACTTCGACAGCAAGCAGGCGCTCTTGGAGACGTTTCTCGACGGACTGCTCGACGACTTCGAGACGCGGATCGCCGACCTCGACGGCGACGACCCGGTCGAACGGCTGTTCGACCTCGTCGACACGGCGTTGACGCCGCCGACCGACGACGACGACGAATCACCCGACGCGGAGTTCAAAACGGCCGTCCTCGAACTGAAGGCACAGGCTCCGTACGAGCCGATCTATCGGGAGCGACTCTCTGCGTTCGACCAGCGGCTGCAGGCCCGCATCGAGTCGCTCGTCGCCGAGGGCATCGATCAGGGGCTGATCGTCGCCGAGCGCGACCCCAGTGACGTCGCCACCTTCGTCAAGACGTATCTGACAGGTGCCCAGACGCGGTTCGTCGCCACCGGCGCGTCGTTCGAGGAGAGTCGGCGCCTGTTGCACGAGTACGTCCGGACGGAACTCCTCGTCGACGGGGAGGCGGAGGTCCCGGCGTGAGCCTCCGCGGGCGACTCGGATCGCTGTTCAAGGGCCGCGACGAGGTGAACCTGACCGAGGGCGGCATCGCCAAACCCCTGTTCTACCTCTCGCTGCCCATCGTCGTCACGAACCTGCTACAGACGGCGTACAACCTCGCGGACACGTTCTGGCTCGGTCAGTACGGCACCGAGGAACTCGCCGCGATCAGTTTCGCGTTCCCGATGGTGTTCCTGCTCATCGCACTCGGGATGGGGCTCTCGGTCGCGGGGAGCGTCCTCGTCGCCCAGCACACCGGCGCCGACGAACCGAAGCGCGCCGAGTACGCGGCCTCGCAGACGGTGACGTTCTCGCTCCTGGCGGCCGTCCTACTCGGCGGTATCGGCTTCCTCTTCGTCGAGCAGTTCCTCGGACTGCTCGGTGCGTCGGCGGACGTGCTGCCGCTGGCGACGGACTACATGGAGGTCATCTCGGTGGGGCTCGTCTTCATGTTCGGCTTCTTCGTCTTCGTCTCGCTGATGCGGGGCTACGGCGACACCATCACCCCGATGCTCGTGATGTTCGGGTCGGTGACGCTCAACATCGCCCTCGACCCGTTTCTCATCTTCGGCTGGGGGCCGTTCCCCGAGCTCGGGATTCAAGGGGCCGCCGTCGCCACCGTCTTCTCGCGAGCGCTCGCCCTGATCGTCGGCCTCTATCTCATGTTCGAGGGGAGTCGCGGCGTCCAGATCCGCCTCTCCGAGATGCGACCGGACTTCTCGTACGCGAGAAAGCTGCTCTCTATCGGCGTCCCCGCCTCCATCGAGGGGACCGGACGGGCGCTGTCGGTCAACCTCCTCCTGGTCATCGTCGCGCTGTTCCCCGATACGGTCGTCGCGGGCTACGGTATCGGCGTCCGCGTCTTCTCGGTCATCTTCCTGCCGGCCATCGCCGTCGCCCGCGGCGTCGAGACGATGACCGGCCAGAACATCGGTGCAGGGAAACCCGACCGCGCGGCCGGGGCGGCCAACTTCGCCGCGAAGGTGATGTTCGCCGTCCTCTCGCTTCTGGGTGTCGTCGCCTTCGTCGCCGCCCGCCCCATCACGGCGCTGTTCACCACCGACGCCGCCGTCATCGCCGTCGGCGCGTCGTTCCTCCGGTGGGTCGCTCCCACCTTCGGGTTCATCGGCATCATGCGCGCCTACACCGGCAGTTTCCGCGGCGCGGGCAAGACGCTGATCGCCGCCGTCATCGCCATCACGATGCTCGGGGTCATCCGTCTGCCGACCGCGTGGGTCGGTGCACAGCAGTTGGGCGAGAACGGCATCTGGCTGGCCTTCTCTATCTCCAACGTCGCCGGCGCGCTCATCGCCTACACGTGGTACAGACGCGGGACGTGGCGCGACGCCGACGCGACCCGCGGCCCCGAGGCCGACGTCGCTCCGGCGGCCGACGACTGATCGTCTCTCAGTTGCTGATGACTTTCGCCGCACCGACAAGACAGCCGACGGCGAGGAAGACGGGGACGAGCGAACTCGCGATGCCGTTGCAGCCATCCGACCAGTAGAGCGCCAGATCGGCGAGTCCGAGACCGGTCGGGTTGACGACCGGGAGCGATAGGCCGGGGACGGGCGACCAGGTGGTGACGCCGGAGCCACACGCGGCCATCGTACTGCCGATGGGAAACGCGAACGTCGCGACGACGAGCAGCGCGCCGAGGGCAACGAGGAGCGATCCGAGGCCGAGTCGGCGGCGACGGGACGTGAGGAGAGAGTACATACGCTGGATAGACAGATGTGGCGTCGTCGAAAGTGTCTTTCTGTCGAACGAAACGATACAGTTCGACTTCCGTCTGCGGGTTTGGTACGGTACTCGAACGCACCAGTAGAAACACAACGGTCAAATCAGCGGGCTGGAAACTCTCCGTGTCCTCGGTGTGCGAATCCGGAGCGACGTCAGGGGCACCCCCACACCCTCGCTGACGCGACGAGTCGCGCCGGGGACATCCGTGCAGTCTCCGTTCTGAGCGTAGTGCGGTCACGACGCCGAGTGTACGCCGTCCGTCGTCGATCGGTAGCCGTGTCGACGACGGGAACGGCCAACCTGAAAACCGGGTGAACCGAACAGCGAGGCGTCACATAGCTTTTTCAGCTCTGCACGCTTTCAGGGAGTCGCTACCGCCGATCGTGGTGCATTTCTCGACAGTAGCGACGGCGACGTCTCGGAGACGACGCGGAGCGGAGGGTAACGAAGATGACGACGATAGACGGACATACAGCCGGTGAGGCAGCGAAGACGACGTACACGGTGACGCTCCAGAGCTATCTGGTGGACTTCGTGACGGACCGACTGGCAGTGGAGGTGTTGGTCGACCCGCCGGGTCGACCCGTCGACACGCTGTGGGTCGTCGACGGCGACGTCGTCCGTCCGCTGTGGCGGCCGTCGCGGCGGTACTCCGACGAGCAGTTGTCCGCCGCGCTCGTCGGCGCTGGGGAGTTCGTCAGGCGCTCGACGAACCTCCAGTACCTCGTGGGGCCGCTCCCGCCGGAGTGCCTCTCGGTCGAGACGCGCGTGGAGTTTCCGACCGTCGACTGATCTCGTCGCACACTCACTCGCGTCGTCGCTGGCGGAGCTCCTGTCGGGTGAACTGCGGCGTGATGCGCGTCCCGCTCCGACTGCGGAACGACCGGACGAACAGCAGCCCGACGAGAGCCGTCCCGACGCCGGCGACCACCGAGACGTGGTCGCCGGTCGTCGCCACGAGCAGGAGCGTCGTGAAGACGCCCGTGCCGAACAGGATGCCGTAGGTCAACCGCCGGGCGAATGCGTCGTACGGTTCCTCGCGCCCGCCGGCCAACACGATAGCCGCCCGCAGGTTCTCGCGTTCGGCCCGCGAGAGCACTCGGTCGAGTTTCGGCGGGACCCGGACCAGCGACTGTGCGGACGCCTGGACCTGATCCGCCACCGACTCGACCACCCGTCGAGCGCCCTCCTCGGCGAACCCCTGTTCGCGGACGTACTCGGTGATGAGCGCGATGACGTCGAACTCGGGGTCGAGCGTCTGGGCGACGCCGTCAAGCACCGTCGTCACCCGGACGATGAGCGCGACGTTCTGCGGCAGTCGCAGCGGGAACTCGTAGATGTTCGCCTGGAACTCGCCGACGAGCCGTTGGATCCGGTACTCGTCGAGGTTCTGCCCCCGGAAGTTGTCGATAGCGATCTCGAACACCTCACGCATCAGCTCTCGATCGGCCGTCGGGTCGAGCGCGTCCATCGCGACGAACGCGTCGATGACGGCGTCGATGTCGTCCCGTGCGATGCCGATGTAGAAGTCGACGATGTGGCTTTGGAGTTCGGCGGAGACCTGTCCTGTCATCCCGAAGTCGTAGAAGACGATACTGCCGTCGGGCTTGACCGCGAGGTTCCCCGGGTGGGGGTCGGCGTGGAAGACGCCGTCCTCGATGATCATCTGGATGTACGCCTCCTCGAGGCGTCGGATGAGCGCCGTCCGATCGACGTCGGCCGCTTCGAGCGCCTCGAGGTCGTCGATCTTGATGCCGTCGACGTACTCCATCGTGAGTACCCGCGAGGAGGAGTGCGAGTCGAGGACGGCCGGCACGACGACGTCGTCGGCGTCCGCGAAGTTCCCGCGGATCTCTCGGAGCATCGCCGCCTCGTGGGCGTAGTCCATCTCTTCGCGGATGGTCTCGGTGAACTCCCGCGCGAGGTTCTCGAGCGTGTACGCCTGTCCCTCCGGTGCGGACGCCACGAGCAGGGGGCGGAGCACGTTGATGACGCGCAGGTCGGCCTCGACGCGCGAGCGGATGTTCGGCCGGAGCACCTTCACGGCGACCTTCTGGTCGCCGACGCGGGCAACGTAGACCTGTCCGAGACTCGCCCCGCTTATCGGGTCGGTGTCGAACTCGTCGAACGCCTCGTCGACGGGGTCGAGGTCGGCCTCGACGACGGTCCGTACTGCCTCCCAGTCGGCCGGAGGGACGCGGTCCTGCAGTCGCGAGAGCACCTCGATGTACGCGCCGGGCAAGGCGTCGGGCCGCGTCGACAGCACCTGCCCGAGTTTGATGAACGTCGGTCCGAGCGAGACCAGACTCTCCAGCAACCGCTCGGCGCGAGCAGTCTGCTGGGCGACGGTGATCTGTCGCCGCCGCCCGAAGAGGAGAAACCGGCGCCGGTCGCGGAGGTAAGTGACGACGAGCGGGAGGAACTCGTAGACGACGACCCAGATACGTGCGAGCGCACGGAGGCGGATCCAGCGCACGTCCGCGGTCTCGACGTCGTCGGCCGTCTGCTCCCTGGAGGCGGTCTGCGACGGATCGGTGGCTGTAGCGTCCATCCTGTGGGGTCTGGTTCGACTACCGCACGCCGACGACAAGAACCTCACGTCCGCGGCGGTCGGCGAGTCGAAACCGACGCTTACCGACTCGGGGTCACGCTGAGTCGAAACCGACGCTTACTGACTCGGGAACTCGACGCGCTGGAGCCAAAACGAGCGGAGTTCCTCCAGCAGCGTCAGCAGGTCGTCGTAGCTCTCGGGTTTCGCGAGGTAGGCGTTCGCGCCGAGGTCGTACGCACGGTCGACCGTCGCCTGCTCCGTCGACGTCGAGAGCATCAACACCGGGATCTGTCGCAACGGCGCCGAACTCGACTTGAGTTCTTCGAGCACGTCGAGGCCGGTCAGGTCGGGGAGGTGGACGTCGAGGACGATCAGATCCGGATACGTGTGCTCGGGGTCGTCGTCCGTCGCGGTGAGCACCGAGAGCGCCTCGCGACCCGTCGTCGCCACCTCGAGAGTGGCGATGCGGGATTCGGCCATCGCCTCCTCGAACAGTCGCAGCGCCGCCGGGTCGTCTTCGACGAGCAAGATCCGCCGTTCGACAGAACTCATTAGGGGAGAGAAGTTTACACTCGGGCCGTCTTGGGCGTTACTTATTACCCAACGACACGTACTGGCGGAACTATTCTTGAACGTAGTGTCTTTTATTCGTGAACGTACCGGATATATGTCGGCCGCGTATCGTGCCGAGCGCAGCCGTCCGGTAGAGGCAAGACCGCCGCCCAGCGGAACGTCCTTTGGTCTACTCGGCGAACGAGGGGGTACATGGTCGACTCCTCCGACGCGACAACAACTAACCGACAGTACCACTTGGCGAAGCGACCGACCGGCGAACCCGACCACGACACCTTCGAACTGGTCGAAGCCGAGGTCCCCGAACCGGGACCGAACGAGGTACTGGTGAAGACGCTCTATCTCTCGGTCGACCCGTACATGCGCGGTCGGATGCGCGACGCCGAGTCCTACGCCGAACCGTGGGACGTCGGCGACCCGATGCGCGCCGGCGTCGTCGGCGAGGTGGTCGAGTCGAACCACGCCGACTTCGATGCGGGCGACGTCGTCGTCGGCAACCTCCTGTGGGCGGAGTACGCCGCCGTCGACGGCGGCGAGCTGACGGCCGTCGACCCGGACGTCGCTCCCGTCTCGACGGCGCTCGGCGTCGTCGGGATGCCCGGCCGGACGGCGTACTTCGGACTGCTCGACGTCGCGGGGCCGAAACCCGGCGACACCGTCGTCGTCTCGGGAGCGGCCGGTGCGGTCGGGTCCGTTGTCGGCCAACTCGCCCGCGAGGCCGGGTGTCGCGTCGTCGGCTTCGCCGGGTCGGACACGAAGACCGAGTGGCTGACCCAGGACCTCGGGTTCGACGCGGCGATCAACTACAAGACGGTCGACGACCTCGGCGACGCACTCGCGGAGGCCGCGCCCAACGGAGTGGACGTCTACTTCGACAACGTCGGCGGCGAGATAACAGATACTGTCTTCGGCCAGTTGAACGTCGACGCCCGCGTCGCCGTCTGCGGGCAGATCTCGCAGTACAACGCGACCGACCTCCCGACCGGGCCGCGAAAGCTCGGGACGCTCATCGAGAAGCGCGCCTCGGTCGAGGGGTTCCTCGTCGCCGACTTCGCCCCCCGGTTCGAGGAGGCGACGTCGCGACTCGCTCGGTGGGTCGACGACGGGACGCTCCAGTACCGCGAGACGGTGACCGAGGGGTTCGAGAACGCGCCGGAGGCGTTCCTCGGACTGTTCGAAGGCGAGAACGTCGGCAAGCAGTTGGTGAAGGTCGCAGAGCGGTCGCACTGACCGACGCGTCGCTCCCCGTCTCTCGCGCGAACGTCGTCGGTACGTCTGTACGCGCCGATAATAGTTATGGTTTTTCGCCGAAAGGTTAAGGGGCGACGGCGAGTCTCAAAAGTCGTATGTCAGAGAACCCCACACAGAGTAGTTCGAGCGAGAGCGACAGCAGTCCCGGACCACAGACGGACAGGCGGACGTTCCTGAAGGGGTCGGCGGCGGCGCTCGGCGCGAGCGCCGTCTCGACCGAGGCGGTCCGAGGACGCGAGGAGCGCGGCCCGGCCGCGGGCGACGTCCCCACCGCCCGGAGTTCGAAGGGGATGGTGTCGAGCGTCCACCCGCAGGCGACCGAGATCGGTGCGGAGGTACTCCGGGACGGCGGTAACGCCGTCGACGCCGCCGTCGCCGTCCAGTTCGCACTGAACGTCGTCCAACCGCACGCCTCGGGCATCGGCGGTGGCGGGTTCATGGTCGTCTACGACGCCGAGGAGGACGAACTCTACAGCGTCGACAACCGCGAGCGAGCGCCGTTCGGGGCGACGCCGGAGATGTTCCTCGACGACGACGGCGAGCCGATCCCGTTCCAACAGCGACGTGCGAGCGGGAACGCCGTCGGCGTCCCCGGGACGCTGCGGGCCGCGGACGTCGCTCTCAAACGGTTCGGATCGCGAGAACTCTCGTCGCTGATCGACCCGGCAGTCGGGCTGGCGGCGAAGTCCGGCCCCAAAGTGACCGTCGACGCACCGCTGGCGGAGGCGATCGCGGGCAACGCGCAGGTGTTCAACGACGCCGCGCAGTCGGTGTTCGCACCCGGCGGCAGTCCGCTGGAGGAGGGCGACAGGCTCGTCCAACCCGACCTCGCGGATACCTTCCGGACGATCCGCGACGAGGGGATCGGCGCGTTCTACAAGGGACCCATCGGCGAGGCGATGGCCGAGACGGTGCAGGACGCCGGGGGGAGCATGCGACCGTCCGACGTCGGCCGGTACAACGTCACGATCGACCACCCCGAGCACGCCGAGTTCCGCGACGTCACCGTCCGGACGCAGTCGCTGCCGAGCTCCGGCGGGTTGACGATCGGCCAGATCCTCAAACTCGTCGAACCGCTCGATCTCTGTCGCTACGGGCGACAGTCGCCGGAGACCTACGAGATACTGCTCGAAGCGTACGGGCACGCCTACGCCGACCGCGGGGCGTACATGGGTGACAAGGCGTTCGTCGACGCGCCGTGGCAGGGACTGTTCGACGAGGACTACCTCGACAGTCGGCGTGAAGGTATCGCCGCGGACGGGACGGCGAACGCCTCGCCCGGACCCGGCAACCCCTGGGACTACCAGCCGGGCGAACCCTACCAGATCGACGCGCTGGGACGCGACGAACTGGCCGGCGGCGGTCGGGCCAGAGACCGCGGGCAGACGACCCACTTCACGACGGCCGACAGCGAGGGGAACATGGTCTCGTGGACCAGCACCATCGAGCAGTTCTTCGGGTCGGGGCTGATGGTGCCCGACCACGGCTTCATGCTCAACAACGAACTGACGGACTTCGACGCCGTCCCCGGCGGGCCGAACGAGGTCCAACCCTGGAAGCGGCCGCTCAGCAGCACGAGTCCGACGATCGTCTTCAAGGACGGCGACCCCTACATGACCGTCGGATCGCCGGGCGGGAAGACGATCATCACGACGGTCGCCCAGATCATCCTGAACGTCGTCGAGTTCGACATGAGCCTCGCACAGGCGATCGCCGCACCCCGCGTCTACAAGGACACCGACCCGGAGATCATCTGGGAACGGGGAGTTCCGCGAGGTGTCCGGAGGCAGTTGACGGAGGCCGGGTTCGAGTTCGCCGACGAGCCGTCGCAGCTCGGCAACGCACAGGCGATCCTCGTCGACCCCGAATCCGGTGAGTACGTCGGGGCGGCAGACCCCCGCCGCGACGGGTCGGTCGTCGGGCTCTAACCGACGGACGCTTCAGTTTTCTTTAGATACATATATCCTTAATCGAGCGAACGGTTCGGGTGGACTATGAGACGACGACGCTTCCTCAGAACCGTCGGTGCGGCGACCGCCGGACTCTCGGCCGTCGGGACGGCGAGCGCGGACAGTCACGCATCCGGACGCGAGAGCTACCGCCCGGGCGGTCCGTGGCCCGGCGACGAACACGCCCAGCCGATGGACGGGTTCCACACCAACGAGCAGTTGACACAGGTACTTCGACGCCTCGACGCGCAGAGTGAGCGTCTCTCGCTCCGCGAGATCGGCCGTTCGGCAGGGTTGAACGACCCCATCTGGGAGGCGACCGTCGGCAACGGGGCGACGAGCGTCCACCTCATCACGCAGATCCACGGCGACGAAGCGGTCGGTACCGAAGTCGCGGTGAAACTGCTACGGGAACTCGCCCAGAGCAACAGTCGACAGGTCGAGACTATCCTCGACGAACTGACGCTGACGGTCGTCCCGCGGGTCAACCCCGACGGGGCGATGTTCGAGTACGACGTCGACGACGACGGCACCGACGAGTGGGTCGGTCGCCGGACGAACACACAGGCGTGGTCGAGCGACGACTCGCGGTACGAACCGTACTACCACTACCGTTCGCCGGCCGACGCGCCTCCCGGCTACGACATGAACCGCGACTTCAACGTTCTCCCGCCGGAGGAGTTCGACGCCGGCGACACCACCGAAGACCAGTGGTACGTCTCCGACGACGGCGAGGGGTATCTCGACCTGGAGTACGAGGGGTACACGCTGGCGAGCAGTGGGCTCCGACTCGCCCCCGAGGTTCGAGCGGTCACCCGGTCGTACCTCGACGCCGACCCCGACTACGCCATCACCCATCACCACCAGGGACAGTATCTCGTCCCCGACTCCGGCGACGGCAACAAGCCGCCGAAGCAGACCGAGTTGAGCGTCATGCCGGCCTACGGCCCCGCCTACCGCGACCGGTCGCCGTTCGACGACCCCAGCGCGCCCGTCGAGCAGGTGGTCGACCCGTTCATCGACGAGGCGACCAGTACGGAGTCGATCCAGATGAACGCGCTCGTCGCTAACGCGCTCGCCGAACGCGGCGACAGCGTCTTCGACAGCGTCACCCGCTACGGCTACTACCCGCTGTGGGGGTCGTACCTCGATACCGTGTGTCCGACTACAGGTGCGGCGGGGATGCTCTACGAGACGTCCTACCAGACTGACGTCCGCGGCCAGCAGGCGCTCGGCCGGATGATGCAGTCGACGGTCGTCGGGTTCACGACGACGCTGGCGGCGATCGCCGAGAACACCCTCGGCGACGTCAACGTCGAGGACTACTTCGATCTGCCGCTGCACGGCGAGTATCTGACGAACCCTCACCAGTCGGGACGATAATCTGGCGTCGGACGACTCCGGCGACTCGCTCGGCGGTGGTGAGTGGGAACGGTCGCAGCGTGCCGCAACCGTGAGCACTATTCGGCCGTGTCGGCTACGCGGTACGTGGACAACCGATTCGTCACGGTCGGCCTCTTCGCACTGCTGGCGACGCTCTGGGGCTTCTCGTTTCCCGCCATCGACGTCGGACTGGAGTCGCTCGAACCGGTCCTGTTCGCCGCGTTCCGCTACGACGTCGCCGCGGTACTACTCCTCGCGTACGCCGTCACCCGGACGAGGCGGTGGCGACCGGCCGACAGGGCGAACCTCGCGGCCGTGCTCGCTGGCGGCGTCTTCCTCGTCGCCGGCAACGCGCTGCTGTTCGTCGGTCAACAGACGGTTCCGAGCGGCGTCGCGGCGATCATGCAGAGTCTCGTCCCGATCGTGACGAGTCTGTGGGCGCTCGCCATCCTCCCGGAGGAACGCGTCTCGCCGGTCGGCGCGGTCGGCATCCTGCTCGGCTTTCTCGGCGTCGGCCTCATCGTCAGACCGGACCCGTCGAACCTGCTCGGGGCGGACGGCGTCGGCCGACTGCTGGTGCTCGGCCAGGTGGTGAGCGTCTCGCTCGGCGGCGTCCTCGTCCAGCGAGCGGAACCGACGCTCGACAGGGCCGCCCTCTCGGGGTGGTCGATGCTGGTCGGCGGTCTCCTCCTCCACGCGGGGAGTCTCGCGGTTGGCGAGTCGCTGGCGTTCCCCGCAACCGTCCGCGCACAGGTCGCAGTGGGCTATCTCGGCGTGTTCGCGACGGCGGTCGCCTTCTTCATCTACTTCACGCTGCTCGAGGTCCGCGGCGCGCTGGAGACGTCGCTCGTCGCCTACCTCGTCCCCGTCGTCGCGACGGTCGCCGGCGTCTTCCTCCTCGACGAGTCGATCACGCCGCTGACCATCGTGGGGTTCCTCGTCGTGTTCGCCGGGTTCGTCGTGCTGAAACGACGGGAACTCGCCGACCTCGTGGCCGACGTCCGCCGGCCGACTCGGGGATGAGCGCGTTCGGCGTCGTCCGCGGTGACCGGCGTCGCTACCGGCGGACTAGAGCGTCGCGACAGGCCGCTCTCGTCGGCAACGCCGTTATCACTGCGGGCGACGTCTCCTCGGCCATGGCCTCGCGGACCCGTCCACCCGCCGTCGCCGCCCTGCTCGGACTGGCGACGCTGTTCGCCGTCGGGTTCGGCGTCACCGCGCTGCTCGACCCGTACGTCTGGCCGTCGCTCCTGGTCGGTATCCCGGCGGGGGTCGTCGCGGGCGTCCTCGTCACCGCCCTGACCTACTGGTTCCTGACGCGTTCACAGCGGAGCGCCGCGGCACAGCAGGACGACCGATAGCGGTCGTGCTCGCGGACGAGTTTGCAGTCCCGGTAGCGGCGGGCGACGACCTCCTCGCAGTCGGCACACCGGAGGCGGTACTTCGGCGTCGCGAAGCGCCGACACCGGACCGGCGCGTCGAGGGTGGCGGCACGCCGTTCGAACGTCGGCCCGTGGTCGGTCGTCCCGTACCGCTGAAACTGCTCGACGTGAATCAACTCGTGGCGGAGCGTCGCCGTCCACTCCGCACGGGAGAACGCCGCTGCGGCCTCCCACGTCAGCGAGACGGTACAGCGCCGGACCGTCTCGGGCGACTCGGCGGCCGCCGCGACACTGTCCCAGTCGATCGGTTTCCCGACTTCCGTCCCGGGGATTCTCGGTCGCTTGACCGCCGCCGCACGTCGCTTCGCACGGGTCGACACCGCCCAGTCGACGAGCGACAGATCGACGCTGAGCTCGTCACCGTCGGCGACGCTCCGGGCGTAGCCCCGGGACCACGCGACGAGATCCTCGTGAGTCGACACGGACCCGAACGCCGCCGGCGTGGGCGGCGCGTTCTCTTCGGCCGTCACGGTGTCTTCCCGTGGCGGGAGTCGACGCTTCAGTGGTTCGGTTCCCGTGGCTCCGGCGGGACGACGAACGTTCATACCGACGGCGGGCGACCGTCCAGATATGAAGGTGAAGTACCGAACTCGCGGAGAGTCGGGAGTGGACCCGTCGGGCGAGCAGGACCAGACGTACGAAGTCGTCGAGACGGTTCCGTGCTGCGAGGAGTCTCTGACGGCGTGGGAGCACGACACGTTCAGTTTCGAGGCCGGCGTCGACGTCGACACCGACGAGTCGGTGCCGCTGGTCTGCGTCGTCGCCTACGAGCGAACCGACGACGGCGAGTTCGAGAGCGCCATCCCCATCTACTACTGTCCGTTCTGTGGCACCGGCGTCCTCTGTGCGGAGGTCGACGAGTAGCGTCGCCGACAGGAGCACTGTCGACCGACGGGAGTCGACGTCGCCGGGCGGCGAGTCGCAGGTCGCCTGCAGCGGACGCGCGGCGCGTCCGACTGCCGAGGTGGCCGGTGGGTGACCGGTCGTCACGCCGTCGGGCACGTGTATCAGTCACAAGCCACGGTCGACTATTGAAGATTGGCACACGACTGTCGAGACAGTCGGGACCCCCAAACAGGCGAGACAGGACGAGTCGATCGTGACCGGACGTCGAGCGGCCGTCGGTCACTGAGAAAGAACGGCGAGCGCCGTCAGTCGGTCTCGTCGTTCGCGTCTGTGGTGGACGTGGCGTCGGCGGTCTCGTCGTTCGGGTCGACGGACGCATCGGTGTCCGTCGCCTCGTCTCCCCGGGAGAGCGACACGAAAAGCGAGTGGCAGGCGACGACCCCGACAGTGAACAGGGCGACGCCGAGGCTGGTCAGACTCCACGCGACGCTGGTCGGGAGTCCGAACAGGACGTCGAGCGGCAACAGCGGAGCGGGGCGAACGGTCTGCGGCAGCGACTGGAACATCGAGTTGAGGCCGCGTCGGATGCCGAGCGCGATGAGCGCGTAGACGCCGAAGTAGGTCACGATGCCGACGTGCTTCAGTCGGCGCGTGTTCAGCGACTGCAGTCCGGCGACCATCGAGCGCCAGTCGTTCGTATCTTGGAACATCGGTCGAGACTCACCTCACGGAAGCGGTTGTCTGCCCCTCTCCCGGAGAGTGATGTATCCCTTTTGATTGCCCCTCGATCGACTCGACAAATGTAAATTGGATAACAAATTCGACGTAGCTGATGCAGAGGTTACGCCCCGTTAACATCTGTAGGTCGTCGGCGATAACTGTCAGATTCCCGTACGTTTCTTTCATAAGTACGCCGTGCCAACAGTGGTGACAGGGAGCATGGGTTAAGGAACTCAGATGGATAAGACACACCACCAACCACACAGCGACATCCTCGACAGCGACGCTCAGTTGTGGTCGCTGATCAACAACACGCCGGTCGTTCTGTTCGCACTCGACGCCGAGGGGACGTTCCTGCTCTCGGAGGGGAAGGGACTGGAGACGCTCGGACTGGAACAGGGGGAGGTCGTCGGCACCTCCGTGTTCGAGATCTACGACGACCCCGACATCGTCCGCGACGTCCGGCGAGCGCTCGCGGGGGCGTCGTTCACCTCGACGATCGAGTTCGACGGGGCGACGTTCGAGTGTCGGTATCGGCCGGTGCTCGACGACGAGAAGAACGTCGAGCGGGTGCTCGCGGTCGCCGTCGACGTGACAGAGCGGACGCAGTATCAGGAGATGCTGACGACGCTCCACTCCTCGACGCGCGACCTGCTGGACGCCGAGACCAAACAGGCGGTCGCCGACCGCATCGTCGAGGGCGCGACGGAGGTGCTCAACCTCACCGGCGTCGTAGTGTTTCTCTTCGACGAGTCGTCGAACCAACTACAACCGGTCGCGTTCTCTCCCGACGTCCCCCCGTTCGTCGGCGTCCCGCCGTCGTATCGGCCGGGAAGCAGTATCACGTGGCACGTGTTCGCCGAGGGGGAGAGCAAGGTGTTCGGAGACGTCCGCGAGTCGGAGTACATCGACAACCCGGACACACAGGTCAGAAGCGGGCTGTACATTCCGCTCGGGAGTCAGGGCGTCTTGGTCGCCATCTCGCCGGAACCCGACGCGTTCAGCGAGCAGACCGTCGAACTCGTCGATCTCTTCGCGACGAACGCCGAGGCCGCGCTCGACCGCGTCGACCGCGAGAGCGAACTGCGGGAGCGCGACCAGGAGCTCCAACGGCAGAACGAACAGCTCGGGCAACTCAACGAGCTCAACGGCACCATCCGGGAACTCGTCCAGCGGCTGGTCCGGGCGACCACGCGCGAGGAGATCGAACGGGCCGTCTGTGAACGGCTGACGACGGTCGATCGCTACGGCTTCGCGTGGGTGGGCGACCCCGACATCACCCGCGACGAGCTCGTCCCGCGGACGTGGGGCGGCAGCGACCACAGCTATCTCGACAGCGTCTCGCTGTCGCTGTCCGGCGACGAATCCGCCGAACCGGCGTGCACGGCGGCACAGCGACGCGAGTTGGTCGTCGTCGACAACGTCGCCGACGACCTCAGAACCGCCTCGTGGCGGAAGGAGGCGCTCTCGCGCGACTACCAGTCGATCCTCGCGGTTCCGCTCGTCTACGAAGAGTTCCTCTACGGCGTGTTGACCGTCTACGCACAGCGACTGGACGCCTTCGACGACACCACGAGAGCCGTCTTCGCCGAACTCGGCGAGACGATCGGCTACGCCATCAACGCCGTCGAGACCAAACGCGGCGTGTTGACCGACGGGACGCTCGAACTCGACCTCCGGCTGTCGGAGACCGACGACCTGCTCGCGCGAGTGGCCGAACAGACGTCCTGTCGACTCGAACTGGAGGGCGTCGTCCCCGAACCCGACTCGACGGTACTGTTCGTCACCGTCAGCGACGCCGACGTCCAGTCTGTTCTCAAGGCGTTCGAGGAGTTGGTCGCCGTCCGTGCCGTCCGACTCGTCACCGAACGGGATGACGAGGCGCTCATCGAGATCGTCGCGACCGGCGAGACGCTGGCGGGGACGTTCACCAAACACGGCGCCGTCCCGAAGTCGATCGTCGCGACCCCGGAGGAACTCACGGCCATCGTCCAGGTCGCCTACGACACCGACGTCCGGGCGTTCATCGAGATGCTCCGGACGAACTACCCCGACGCCGAACTCGTCGCACGCCGCGACCGGAGGCAGACGAGCGATTCCGAACAGACATTCGCGGCCAAGTTGTCCGAGCGGCTCACCGACAGACAGGCGGAGGTGATGCGGGCGGCGTATCTCGGCGGGTTCTTCGAGTCACCCCGTGCGAGCACGGGCGAGGAGATCGGCGCCTCGCTGAACATCACTCAACCGACGTTCAACCACCATCTCCGGACCGGACAGCGGAAACTCTTCGAACTGCTGTACGGGGAAGACGCGACCATCCATCTAGATAGATAGCCCCCTCCCCGCGTGGGAGTCGTTCTATGAAGGGACTATCGCTTTGCGGTATCCACTGGTACACAGCAACGTGAACGAGAGACGGGCACCGGCGAACCGAACCCACCTTTCGATCGGGAACCGTTCACCTGGTCGCACTGTCACGGAACTTCGGGCACAGCACAGAGGCACCCCTCGCGCCGGTCGGCGTCGTCCGGCCGACGCTGACAGTCGCGACCCGTCATCGACACGGTCGTCGGCCACGCCGTGGTCGCGGGCCGTGTCCGTAGCGCCGGACCACCGCAACGAACCATGAACGACGAGCAACAGACATCTCCGTCGAGCGCCGTAGAGTACACCGAGTTCACGCTGGGAACGAAGACGATCAGTCTCATCTCCGATCCGGACAACCCACGAGCGTGGCTCAAATCCGACGTGACGACGACGATCGAACAGTAGCTTCCCTCCGCCACCCGATTCTCCGGACCGACGCCTGCTCAGCGGACGCGCCGTCGACCGATCGGTCACCGGCCGCCGTCGGTCGGTCGGCTTCCGTCGCCGTCGCGCTCTAGATGAATAGAGTCCTGTCCCAGCGGAGTCGTTCTACGTAGATAGAACCCATATCACGGATCGGTGTGTACTGATGACTGTGAGCAACGGGCAGAAGGCAGTCGCCTGCCTTCGATTGCACGCGTTTGTTCACAGTCCAACTGCCATGCGGATCGTATCCGACCGTGGACGCACGCACCCCATCCATCCCTTCCCAACAACTCCCTCGTGCGACCCACGGCCGTTTCGTCAAGTACCGGCGAGCGTCGGGTGCGAGCACCGTCGACGGCTGTTCCACACCACCACTCCGTCGAACCCACCCTCTCCGTCCAATGACCCAACATCCCCCGAAGCCACACAGTTCCGTAGAGTACACCGAGTTCACGGTCGAGGGAGAGACGATCGCCCTCGTCTCCGATCCGAACCACGCACACGCGTGGATTCGGTCGGACCACACTCTGCCCGTCCGCGAGTGATCCGTCGACGACTACCGTCGGATCGCATCGTCCGACGAGACTGACGTTTTACGTCGGTGCGGCGTGAACGGGAACCATGTACCACACAGTGTTGGTAGCCACCGACGGAAGTTGGTGCTCCGAGGCGGCCGGAGACCACGCGATCGACCTCGCACGAGAGTACGACGCCAGCCTCCGTGTGATCTCGGTCATCGAGATGGACGTCGCCTTCTCCGAGTCGATCAGCGAGCAGATGCTCGCAGACCTCGAACAGCGAAGCGAGAAGGCGGTCGAAACGATCGCGACCCGCGCCCGAGACCGGGGCGTCACCGACGTCGAGACGGCGGTCGTTCGCGGCACGGCACACCGGGCGATCCTGGACGACGCACGCGAACACGACGTCGACCTCATCGTCGTCGGCACGCACGGCCGTCGCGGACTGGACCGACTGCTCCTCGGCAGCGTCGCCGAGCGCGTCCTCAGGACGGCCGACCTCCCCGTCATGGTCGTCCGCGAGCAAAAACCCGAGGAAGCGGACGGGGCGACGTGAGCGCTCGAGCGTCGAGAGTGGGGACGACCCTCACTCGTCGACGACGACGACCTTCACCTGTCGAACGCCGCGCATCGACCGCAGTCGGTTCGACAGTTCGGTGAGGTCGGCGGTGTCGCCGTCGACGGCCAGCGTCTCCATACAGCGGTCGTGCGAGAGGTGGATGTGTTGGACGGAGATGATCGCGTCGGCGAACTCGTGTTGGACCCGCTGGAGCCGGTCGGCGATGCCCTCGGCGTGGTGATCGTGCGTGACGACGATGGTGCCGTAGTGTCGGCCGTCGCTCTCGCGGTCCCACTCGTAGGTGACGAAGAAGTCCCGAAGCGCGTCGCGGATGGCCTTCGAACGACTGTCGTACTCCCACTCGTCGACGATAGCGTCGAGGCGGGAGACCATCTCTCGCGGGAGGGTGAGACTGATCCGGTCAAACTCGTCGGTCATGACTCCGCCTTCGGGAGGTCCGTCCATCAACCTTCGCTCGGTAATATTGGATATGGGGAAAGTATTACTTGGGCTGCGACAGAGGCGACGATATGCATATCCCGGACGGGTTTCTCGACCTCTCCATCGCCGCAGGCTGTTTCGTCCTCGCAGGGGCGGTGCTCGCGTTCGCCGCTCGCCGGGCGGAGGAGACGCTCGACGACGTCCGAGTGCCGCTGCTCGGCGTCGTCTCGGCGGGTATCTTCGCCGCACAGATGCTCAACTGGCCGATCCCCGGCGGGACGAGCGCGCACTTCGTCGGCGGCGCGTTCGCGGCGATCGCACTCGGCCCCCACCTCGGGGCGCTGTC
The DNA here is from genome assembly GCF_900110465.1 of Halogranum amylolyticum. Lineage (GTDB taxonomy): Archaea > Halobacteriota > Halobacteria > Halobacteriales > Haloferacaceae > Halogranum > Halogranum amylolyticum. Next base: position 43,758 of record NZ_FODV01000022.1, on the reverse strand, counting down.
GGTCGCCTCGGTCGTCGTCATCCAGAGTCTCGTCTTCGGCGACGGCGGGCTGACCGCCATCGGCGCGAACGTGCTCAACATGGCCGTCGTCGAAGTGTACGCCGGCTACGCCGTCTACCGCGCGCTCCGTGGCGTCGACGAGTCGCTGGCCGTCTTCGCCGCCGGTTGGCTGGGCATCACGCTCGGCGCACTCGCCGCCGCCGTCCAACTCGGCCTCTCCTCGACGTTCGCCTACCAACTCGGGACGACGGTGGCCATCATGGGCGTCGGCCACCTCGTCTTGGGACTCGTCGAGGGAGCCATCACGCTCGTCGTCTACCGCTACATCGTCCAGGCACGTCCCGACGTGCTCGCGACCACGACCGAACGGGAGGTGACCGCATGAGCGGGTACGACGACGGCCTCCTCGGCCGACCGTGGATGCGTCGCGCGTTGGCCTTCGTGTTCGTGCTCGTCGTGCTCGCCCCCGCATTCGGCTGGGCCGCTGGCGCGGTCGACTACGCCGAACCGCTCGAGAACGCCGCCGAGGCGACCGGTGCGGCGGAGCACGCGGAGACGCTCAACGCGGGCGTCCTCCCCGACTACACGGTGCCGGGTGCGAACCCTCTCCTCGGTACGTTCGTCGCCGGACTGGTCGGAACGGCGCTCACGCTCGGCGTGACGCTCGGACTGGGCCGCGTCCTCGACGGATGACGTACCGGGGCGTCCTCGACCGAACGGTCGCCGAACTCGGCGCACACGTCCGGTTGCTGTTGCTCGGCGAGTCGTACCCCGCTCGCGACGGCTTCCTCCAGCGCGTCGATCCGACGCTAAAGCTCCTCGGCGTAACCGCCGTCGTCGTCGCCGCCGTCGCGACGCACGAGGTGGGGACGCTGCTCGCGCTGCTGGTCGCGGCGTTCGGACTGGGGCGTCTCTCGGCGGTACCGCTCCGGACGCTCTTCGCTCGCGTCTGGCTCCCGCCGACGCTCTCCGCCGTCGTCGTCGCGCCGCGGGTCGTACTCACCCCGGGGACACCGCTGGTCGCGCTCGGACCGCTGTCACCGACCGACGCGGGCGTCGCGTACGTCGCGACGTTCGTCGTCCGCGTCGCCGCCTGCGTCGCGCTGCTCTCGCTCGTCCTCCTGACGACCCACTTCACCGACCTGCTGGCCGCGCTCCGGCGACTCCGCGTCCCGACGCTGTTCGTCGGCATCGTCGCCGTCACCTACCGCTACCTGCTCGTGTTCCTGCGCGAACTGCAGCGACTGGTCGTGGCCCGCCGCGCGCGGACGATCCGCGGCCGTCGGCCCTCGCTCCGCGAGTCGTGGCGGGAGTCAGGGAGCCTCCTCGGGACGTTCTTCGTCCGCACGCTCGAACGCAGCGAGCGAGTCCAGGCGGCGGCGGCCGCTCGCGGCGGCGGACGACGGGCGATCGACGTCGGCGGCCGTCACCGGACGACGTCGAGTCGGCGCTCGAACGTCGCGTTCGCGGCGCTCGTCCTCGTCGGCATCGTCGGGGTGGTGGTCGCGTGACCGACCCCGTCGTCGACGCCCGCGACGTGACCTACCGTCACCCCGACGGCACCGTCGCCGTCGACGGCGCGAGTCTCCGCGTCGACCCGGGGACGCGCGTCGCCCTGCTCGGCGCCAACGGCGCCGGCAAGAGCACGCTGCTGCAGCTGCTCGGCGGTCTCCACGACCCGGACGAGGGGTCCGTCCGCTGGTTCGGCGACCGCGACGTCGACACGGTCCGGGACCGGCTCGCCGTGCTCCTGCAGGACGCCGACGACTACCTGTTCAACCCGACGGTGCGCGAGGATCTCGAGTACGGTCCGCGACAGCTCCGACTGTCGACGGCCGAGATCGACGATCGAGTCACGGAGTTGGCGGCGCGGTTCGACCTCGAGCACCTCCTCGACCGGCCGCCGTTCCGTCTGAGCGGCGGCGAGAAGCGCCGCGCCGCGTTCGCCGCGGCGCTCTCGACGGAGCCGGAGGTGCTCCTGCTCGACGAGCCAGTGAGCCACCTCGACGCGCAGAACCGCCGTCGCATCCTCGACGCGCTCGACGACCTCGCGGCCGACGGCGTGACGACGGTCGTCGCCACGCCCGACCCGGATCTCGTGCCGGCGGTCGCAGACCGCGTCTGTCTCCTCGGCCCGGACGGCCGGGTCGTCGCCGACGGGACGCCTCGCGAGGTGCTGACCGACCGCGAGCGGTTGCGCACCGCGGGACTGCGCCCGCCGACGCTCGTCAGACTCTTCGACGACCTCGACGGCGTCGACGGCGACGACGTCCCGGTGTCGATGCCGGAGGCGGAGACGACGCTCCGCGCGTTGCTCGACGACGGGTGACGACGCGACTGGGTCGAGGAACGCCGAGGCGACGGCCGATATCGTGCTGGCGGCGCGACTCGACGTCCCGCGGCAGACGGCCTGTCTCGCACAGGGGTACGGGTTCGTCGTCGGGTTGCTCGGAGCCGCCCAGCGCCTGCTCCGTCTCGGCCACACGGACACCCAGCGCCTGCTCCACGCGCTGAAGCCCGTCGTCGCCGACCTCGTCGACGACTACGAGACGCGACCGCTCGACGAAGTCCGGTCGTTCGCGCCGATGGTCGACGTGCTGTCGATGCACCACGAACGGGCCGAGCGGCGACTGTTCGTGAGCTGATAGGGAACCCGACTCGTCCGGCGATGCTGCGTCCGGTCCGCCGGCGTGGCCGTCGGCCGCTGCGACGCCTCCACTCCGCCGAGAGACGGCCGGACCCTGAATAGCCAAGCCCACTGTACATCCGTCTCGAAGGACTCTCTTCTTTCGCAGGCTCTCAGACGAGCCGGCTGGGGGGTCGACCTGCCTCTGACACTGTTCGTCGACCTTTCGACACGCGCCGACCCACGAGTTCTCTCCGACGAGCTACGACATATTAGCACACAGTACGTTCATAGCGACAGCACACGATCTACTCTCATCGTGATCGCCGAGTTCCACCTCGAAGCCGAGGTGCTCCGGGACAGCCTCCAGGCTGCCCCGGACGTCACCGTCAGACTCGAACAGCTGTACAGCACGCCTGACGACCCGCTTCGGAACGTCTTCTGGGCGACCGGGGCGGGCGTCGACGCGTTCGAGGCAGCACTTCCCGACGACGAGAGCATCACTGACTGGCTCCGACTGGAGACGACGGAGATCGGACGGCTGTACCGCATCACCTACGCACCCCACATCCTCGATCTCCACCTGTATCGGATCGCCGGCGAGGTCGACGCGCTCGTGTTGGACGCCTCCGCCAGCGACGGGGTGTACGAACTCCGGATGCGCTTTCCGAACCGGGCGGCGTTCGAGACCTTCTGGACGCGTGGCACGGCGCTCGGCGCCGCGTTCGACCTGCAGGCGATCTACGCACCGCAGTCCGGTGTTGGCACCGACGGCTGCGTCCTCACCGACGCGCAGCGCGAGACGCTGCTCGCCGCGTTCGAGCGCGGCTACTACGACATCCCCCGAAGCGTGTCGCTCGCCGAGCTCGCCACGCAGTTCGGTATCTCCGATCAGGCGGTCTCCGAGCGGCTCCGGCGGGCGACCCGGGCGCTCGTCGCCGAGACGCTCGTCTACGAGGCGGGCGACGGCTCGACTGACCGACAGCCGTCGAACGGCGTCGGCGAGACACACCGGCCACAGTGAGGAAGTTCCGGTCCTCCCGGGCGAGGATCACCGCGAGCGCGTTCGTCGAGCGGACCCGGGCCGGCAATACTGTGTCGTCGCCAACAGATACTTGTGTTCGACGTCCAGACCAACAGCTATAGTCATGAGCCAGGCAAACCCAACCGGTCGGAACGCGCTCGTCGAGAAGCTCCGCGAACGCGACTGCGAGTACTGCACCGACGGAACGCTAGTCGAGGGGACGTACAAGGACAACGAGGCAGTCGTCTGCGACGAGTGCGACACGCCCGCACTCCAGCTCTGGTGACGGGAACGACCGAACCGAACACGACGCAGTCGACGACGACCGGATCCGACGCCTGCTTTTTCCGGACTACGGCGTGAGCCGCCCGGTGGCGACAGACGGCGAGCGGTGGTTGTGTCCGACGACGAACGCCGAACAGTCGAAGAGCACCGTCGCCACGAACAGCGGAGCCTCGGCGGCCGAGAGGCCGCCGAACAGGAGCCAGATCGCGTAGCACGGGAGCATCACGGCGACCCAGAACGCGACCAGTCGAAGCGAGCGAACGCAGCGGGCGAGCGACGACCTTCCGAGTCCACGCCGGGAGACGACGTAGCCGGACGTCCGTGAGACGCTCGCTGCGTCCGCCGCATCCGACGTGGTGGACGTTCCGACCGGCGTGGACGAGTCGTTCATCTCACCGGACCTCGTCGAGCGAGACGTACGACCCGCGTTCGGCGGACAGCCACTGCGTCGCGGTCATCCCTCGCTCGCGGTCGAACAGGACGACCTCGTCGGGGGCGAACTCGCCGACGACGCCGTCGAGGTCGGGGTTGAACGTGTAGTCGAGGGTGAAGTCGGGCCACTCACCGGTCGTCGGTCTGAGGCGGGACCGTGCTTTACTCACGCCGAGTCACCTCCGTGTCCGACACCGCTGGACGCCCGGTGGAAGACGAACTCGCCTGACGGGTCGAGGTTCCGTGTATCATCACCCAACAGTAGCCCGTACACCTATATGAAAGCAAGATAACAGGGATGTAACTCGCGACGCTTACCCGGTAGTAAGCCGTGGATTCCAAGCGTTCTTACGGCCAGCCAACGAACGGAGGCGCATGCCAAAGGTCGAAGTTAACCTGTCCGACGACGTTCACTTCCGGTTCGAGCGGATGGTCGACGAGGAGTTCGTCACCGAAGAACAGGCGGTCGAAGAACTGCTGACTGCCGGGCTCGAAGCGTACAACGCAGGAACCGGTCCGGCCGACGACCGAAGCGGGTTCGAGGAGGGCATCGAGGGGAACCTCTTCGACACCGACGAGGGCGACCCGAGCGAGCGGGACACGCTGTAGATCACAGCGCGGTCACGCCGAGTCCGCCGACGACGGCGAGCCCGCCGAGACCGACGCAGATCCCCCAGAACGGGACTCTTCTTACCAGTCGCATCAGCGCGCCGATAGTCACGTAGCCGACGAGCGCGGCGACGACGAGCGAGACGACCGCGGCCTCCAGCGTGATGCCGGGCAGCCCGCCGCTGTCGGCGAGCGCGAGGACGCCGCCGCCGAGTGCGGCGGGGATCGAGAGCAGAAACGAGAGTCGGAACGAGGCCGGACCGTCGTGCCCACGCAGGAGCAGTGCGCTCGCGGTCGTTCCCGAGCGGGAGACGCCCGGCAACACCGCGATCCCCTGTAGTGCACCGACGAGGACGGCGTCGACGGCGTCCGGCCGGGTGCGGTCGCCGAGCGCCAGCGTCCCCGCGAACCGCTGGAGCAGCCCGGTGAACACGAGGAGACCGCCGACGAGCGCGACGAACGCGCCGCCAGTGAGCGCCGAGACGAGGTCTTTCAGCGCCGTGTAGGCGGCCATCGCGACGACGCCCGAGACGACGGTGGCGACCGCGAGAAACGAGAGCGTCGCCGTCTCGCCGTCGAAGGCGTCGCCGGGTCGCCACGCCGGCAGTCGAGCGAGTTCCGTACGAAGTTCGTCGCGGTAGTAGACGGTCGCCGAGAGCGCCGTCCCGGCGTGCAGGAAGAGCGCGAACGAGACGGCCGTCTCCGGCGACGACCCGAGCGCGGTCAGCGCGATGGCGATGTTGCCCTCGCTGGAGATGGGGAGCCACTCGAAGACGCCCTGCAGCACCCCGACGACCAGCGCGACAAGCAACGGACGATCCATATCTTCGCCAGCGTGAGGGAGTGATAAAAGCGGTTCGGGACGCAGAGCGGGGCGAACCCACGGCGTCAGACCCGGCCGGCCTCGGCGAGCACGTCCCAGACGAGATCCGAGAGCAGGTGGGCGTAGAGGACGACCGCGGTGAAGACCGCGAGGAAGACGTCGACGACGAGCAGTCCGGTGACGACGACACCGCCGATGACGACGTGGCTCAGGAGTCGGCGGAGCGTCCCGACGTCGCCCTCTTCGAAGATGGCGTTCTGCTCGGTGAAGACGATCCGTGGGTCACGGAGACAGCGCCGGACCGCCGTCCACTCGCCGGTGTTCAGGCGGGCGACGAGGAAGTGATCGAAGTCGATACCGACGCCGACGACGGCGGCGTAGCCGACGAGGAACCACCAGGGGTAGCTGGCAGTGACGTCCGCGAGGGCGACGGCGGCGCCGACGACAACCGAGATGAGGAAGTGTTGGTTCGAGTAGATGAGCGTTCACCGTCCGACTCCAGAGCGGCCACCGCTATCAAACCGACGGCGTGGTCTCAGAGCCGTTCTTTGCTCGAACCGGACCGCGACGAGCGAGAGCGGGAACGGGACCGAGCGGAACCGCTCCGTCGACTCGACCGCGAGGAGCGCGAGGACCGGCCGGCGTTCGACCGCAGTCCGCCGACCCGCTCGGCCACGCCGCCACGCACGCCGTCGAGCAGTCCGCCCGTATCGCCCGAGAAGCGACGTGCGAGCCGTGGGATCGACAACACGAGGTGGAACAGCCCGACCAGAAGCGGGTCCGGCGCGACCAGGTAGACGAAGACGCCGGTGAGGAGCAGTCTGACCCCCAGCATGAGCAGTAGTCCGTTGACGAACTCGTGAGTGATGAGCGGCCCCTGATTCGATCGACGGCCGTCGTCCCCCCCGAGAGAGGAGAGTGCAGTTACACAGCGCTCACGGAGTGAGTTGTTCGACGGTGACCGTCGTGGGGTGCCACCCAAACCAGGCATGGAGAGTCGTTTCTGCTCCGAGGGTAAGAAAACCCGTCATCCGGCCGTCAGACGCTGTTATGCGATATGAGAAGTCAGGAGAGTGGTACGACTCGCTCCACATCCGAGCGGAGTCACTCTGCGGCGAGGTGGTTCGGAGAATCGATCTAAGAGTCGCGCCGGGGCTATGGCTCACACCCGGTGCGAATCCGGAATGCCACAATTCGAGCTGTCCTCCGGGCAAGGAGTTCGAATTGCAACTAGACGTACGGACGTATGAATGAATAAGCTACTGGTTAGATACTGAACATCGGTCGGCAAGTAGGGTTATATGTATAACCCCTGTGGGGAGGACGACCGTCGCTGACCATCGTCCCCGGGGTATGCAAACACACAAGTGCGTGTCGCCCCTTCAAACTGCAAGCGAATGTCGCTCTCGGAACTGATTGCGGGCGTCGAAGACCACGAGAAGACACTCACCGTCGTCAACGCCGACACCGAAGTCGCAGACAGCCTCCGCGAGTACTTCGTCGACCGGAACGTCCGAGTCGTCGAGGATCGCTCCGAATCCACACCCGCCGAGTACGTCGTGTTGGGCGAGCAGGACAGGTTTCTCACCGCTTCGAGCGTCGCCGAACTGCTAGAGGAGGAAGCGCGGACCGAACCGGGGTTCACCGACGCGTCGTACCGACCGATCCTCGACGCGATGGACGAGACGATGTTCACCTCGTTCGACACCGGCCGGATGGTCGCCGCCTCCCGAGAGATCGAAGACCGCGCCTGGCGGGCCGGCCGAGGGCAACTCCACGCCGGCTTCCAGACGCTGTCGACGTTTACCGCACAACGCGACGTGTACGAACGACTTGGGGCGCGGGGCGAACTCGACGTCCACGTCTACGCGACCCCCGACACGGACGTCCCCCACGACAGCAGCGTCCGTCTCCACCTCGAGGACACCACCGAGATCGCACGGTCCTGGTTCGTCGTCTACGACGGGGGTGGCGTCGACGCGAACAAGTGCGCGCTCGTCGCCGAGGAGCGCGAGCCACGCTCGTTCTTCGGCTTCTGGACGTACGGAGCCGACACCGTCGACTACATTCTCGACCACCTGACGACGACCTACGCGCTCGCCGAGACCGACGGCGGCGACGACGAGAGCGATCGATCCGGACGTCGTCTCCGCTCTCGGTGAGCGTGTCGCGAGAAACTGACCCCGTCTGTCGGCCGTCGAACGGAGGGCCGACGTCGTGGGGGTCCAACGAGCGAGTCGGGCAAACTCGCCCTCGGATCGCTGTCAGAGGCACGCACCGACACGGAGACGGGCACATCCCGCGCGGTGACGGATAACGGTAGTTCCGCTGGCCCCCTTGCTTTTACCCCTGCATTATCAGGTATTTATATATCCACGGGCCGACCGTCCGCCGAGAGGGACGGCCGTCGGATCAGAGTCCCATCGCTTCGATCTGTTCCTGATAGCGGTTGCGGATGGTGACCTCGGTGACCTGTGCGACGTCGGCGACCTCGCGTTGCGTCTTCTTCTCGTTGCAGAGCAGCGAGGCGGCGTAGATGGCGGCGGCGGCGAACCCCGTCGGCGACTTCCCCGACAGCAACCCTTTCTCCGCGGAGACGTCGATGATCTCGTTGGCCTTCGACTGCACCTCCTTGCTGAGTTCGAGTTCGCTCGCGAACCGGGGGACGAACTGTTTGGGGTCGACGGGTTTGAGTTCGAGTCCGAGCTCTTGGGAGACGTAGCGATACGTCCGGCCGATCTCCTTCTGGGAGACGCGCGAGACTTCGGCGACCTCGTCGAGGCTCCGCGGGATCCCCTCCTGGCGGCAGGCGGCGTAGAGCGCGCTCGTGGCGACGCCCTCGATGGAGCGTCCGCGGATGAGATCTTCGTTGAGCGCCCGCCGGTAGATGACCGACGCCACCTCCCGGACGGAGTCGGGGACACCGAGCGCAGAGGCCATCCGGTCCATCTCGCTCAGCGCGAACTGGAGGTTCCGCTCGCCGGCGTCCTTCGTCCGGATGCGCTCCTGCCACTTCCGCAGCCGGTGCATCTGGGAGCGCTTCTCCGAGGAGAGCGACCGCCCGTAGGCGTCTTTGTTCTGCCAGTCGATAGTCGTCGTCAACCCCTTGTCGTGCATCGTCTTCGTCGTCGGTGCGCCGACCCGGGACTTCGACTGTCGTTCCGAGTGGTTGAACGCGCGCCACTCCGGCCCACGGTCGATGTTGCTCTCGTCGACGACGAGTCCACAGTCGTCACAGACCAGCTCGCCCTCACTGTGGACGAGGCGGTCGGAGTTACACTCCGGACACGTCTGTTCCCCCCGTTCGGACTCGGTGTCGGTCTCGCGCTCGCGCTCACGTTCGCGCTGTCGGCCACGAAACGAGTCTGTCATCGAGAACAACTCACTTGTCCCGTGTTTAACTGTCTGTCGGACGATGACATGGGACATTGGCTGCTCGGACGATCTCGTTAGGTAGTTTGTGTGGTTGTGGAGTTAACGCACAATACTTTTTGCCTTCAGTCGGCTACCGTCCTGTATGGACGAACAGCAGTCGACCGGAGACGACCCCGCCGACCGGTCGGCGTCGGAGTCACCCTCCGACGACACGGACCACGCCACGTCGGATGCGACGTTCGACCCGACCGACGAACGTGCGCGGACGATGGGGCGAGGGTTCTTCGAGGAGACGAGTTCGCCGGGGTCGGCGATGGCACATCTCTACCGGGGGGAGATCCATCGGATGAAGATGTGGCGCGAGCGACTGGACCACACCAGCAACTGGGCAGTGACGGTGATGGCTGCCATCCTGACGTGGGCGTTCGCCGACGCGAGGAACCCACACTACGTCATCCTCGTCGGCGCGGTGATGGTCGGCATCTTCCTCGTCATCGAGGCCCGCCGCTACCGCGGCTACGACATCTGGCGCTCGCGTGTCCGACTCCTCCAGAAGAACGTCTTCGCGTACTCGCTCGACCCCTCACAGGGGATCGACGACGAGGACTGGCGGCCGAAGCTGAGTCGTGACTACCACAAGCCGACGATGAAGATCTCCTACGAGGAGGCCGTCGCCCACCGACTCCGTCGGGTCTATCTCCCCCTCTTCACGGTGCTCGGTGCCGCGTGGCTGTTCCGCATCTCGGTGATGTCGTCGACGCCGTGGCAGGAGAGCGCCGCTGTCGGAGGGATTTCCGGAACCGTCGTCACGGCCATCGTCGCTCTCACCTACCTCGGTCTCGCGTGGATCACCTTCCGGCCGCGCCGGTGGCAGGCACAGGGTGAACTCCGGGACCACGACATCGGCGCGTGGGACGAGATGGAGTAATCGACTCGGGTTCGTCTCGGTCGAACCGGTGGCAAACCGGAGTGTACGACATCAGATCGGGAGTCGTAACCGACAGCGGGCGTCAAAACAGCAAACTCTGGGGATTCGGTCTCGACCAACCGAGAGCAGTCTCGTCGACGGCACCTGTCCGTTCACTCATGGTGAGAGCCGTCGTTCGATCGTCAGTAACTCGTCCGAACGGAACTCGGCTTCGTACACGTCCGGCGTCGTCAGTTCGTCGCGCCAGAAGGTCGCGTCGAATCGGTCGTCGTAGTGGTTCAGAACCACCGTGAGGAGTTGGCCGTGCGTGCCGACGACGACGGTGCCGCCCTCGTACCGTGACAACACCCGGTCGAGTGCGTCGAGTCCGCGTCGCTGTGCGTCGAGACTCGACTCGCCGTCGGGCCACGCGAACGACCAGTTTTCCCACACCGCGGCGACGGCGCTCTCGAACGTCTCGCCGATAGTCTCGACGGGGCCGTCCGTCAGCCGTCGCTCGCGGAACCCGGCGTCGACGTCGACGCCGAGCCCGTGGCGGTCGGCGACGGGTTCGACTGTCTCGTAGGCGCGCCGGTACGGACTCGACACGACAGCGTCGACCGACTCGTCGGCGAGGAGCGTCGCGACGTGGTCGGCCGCGTCCCGTCCCTTCGCCGAGAGCGGTCGCTCTGCCTCGCGGTCGGGAACCCACGGCGACTGGGCATGTCGGACGAAGTAGACGGTGGTCATTCCGGAGACGACACTCGACGGCGGCAAAGCGGTTCCGTTCGCCGCAGACGCCACCGAGTCCGACGGCAGTCGGACGGCGCGCGCGACGGACGAGCGACAACTCGGCGTGTCGGACGGCGAGACGTTTCGGACGAACGGTCAGTTCTCCGGCGGGATCACGTTCGGTTCCGTCCAAACGACCAGCGAAGTTGTTTGGTTCTACGAACCCTATCCGAGAATAGAGGCACAATCACCAATAGATTGATTATCTTCGACCACGTTCGACCAGTTGTATGAGCGCAGGAACGACAACCACACGAAACTGGGAGAGTCCCGAGACGTGCCCGTTCTGTGGTGGCGAACTGACGGACGGCGGCGCGGGGTTCATCGACCACATCGACGACCACCCTAGCTGTCAAAACGAGTTCGACGACTGGCGCTCGATGGTCGCCTCCGACATGAGCGGCGAGTGGGGTGGCTGACGGTCACGATCACCTTCTCCCGAACCTCGATGTCACGGCCCGCGCCGGCTAAAACGGCGTCTCTCAGTCTGTGAGTCCGTACCCCTTCTTGAACAGATAGACGTCCAGCGTGGCGACGAGCACCGTCAGGAGGAGCAACACCGCAAGCGACGCGTTCGGGTCGACCTCGGCACGGCCGATGAAGCCGTAGCGGACGCCGTTTACCATGTAGATCATCGGGTTCAACAGCGAGACGTCACGGAGCATCGGCGGGATGTCCGACAGCGAGTAGAAGACGCCGCCGAAGAACACCAACGGACGAAGAATGAACTGGTTCATCATCGTCAGGTCGTCGAAGTCCTCCGCCCAGAGGCCGCCGGCGACGCCGAAACTCGCGAACAGTAGTGTGATGACGAGCATGAAGGCGATCAGGTAGAGCGGCTGGGCGACGCCGACGCTGGCGGCGTACAGCGGGTTGATGATGGCGAGTCCGAGCAGGGCGACGAGCACGCCGACGATGACGCCGCGGGTCGCACTGGAGACGATGTAGGCCCAGACCATCTGTCCGTAGGAGAGTGGCGAGGTAAGCGTCTCGTGGATGTACTCGTTCCACCGCCCGTGGAAGATGCTGAACGAGGCGTTCTCGAAGGCGTTGGAGACGGCCCCGAGCACGATGAGCCCCGGCAGGATGAACACGATGTAGGGTACCCCGGCGATGTCGCGGATGCGTTCGCCGAGGATGAGCCCGAACACCGAGAAGTACAGCACGTTCGTGATGAACGGCGGCGCGAACGTGTTGCGCGGGCGGCGGACGAACCGGAGGATCTCCCGGCGGACGAGCGTCTTGAACCCCGTCGGAAGCAGACTCACTGTGTCTCACCTCCGATGGTCGCCGACTGCCCCTGGGTCATCTCGACGAACACCTCCTCCAGCGAGGTCCGCGAGATGTCGAGGTCGACGATCTCGTGCCCCGCGCGGTCGAGTTCGCGGACGATGTCGGGAGCGACGACGCCACCCTGTCGCGCGGTGACGACGAGACGGCCGTCGACGAGGTCGACGTCGTCGATGTGGCCGTTGCCGGCGGTGAGTTGGGGCACCGACGTCGGCGACTCGCGGAACTGGATAGTGATCTTGTCGGCGCCGCGGTCCATCAAGTCCTCGGGGCTGGCGACCTCGACGACGCTGCCCGAGTCGAGGATGGCCACCTCGTCGCAGAGCCGTTCTGCCTCCTCGATGTAGTGCGTCGTCAGCAGGACGGTGGTCCCGTTGTCGTTCAGTTCGGTGATGAGGTTCCAGAGGTCCCGACGGAGTTGAACGTCGACCCCGGCGGTCGGTTCGTCGAGGATGAGCAGGTCGGGGTCGGTGATGAGCGCGCGCGCGAGCATGAACCGGCGTTTCATCCCGCCGGAGAGCCAGTCGAAGCGCGTGTCGCGTTTCTCGTAGATGCCCACGCGTCGCAGGACGTCGTCGGCGCGGTCGCGTGCCTCCTCGGCAGGGATGCCGTGGTAGCCCGCCTTGTGTTCGAGCACCTCCTTGATGGGGAAGAACCGGTCGACGTTGAACTCCTGAGGGGCGAGTCCGATGGCGTCGCGCGCCTCCTGGTAGTCGGACTCGACGTCGTGACCGAACACCCGTGCCTCGCCGCCGGATCTGCGGACGAGTCCGACGAGAACGTTGATGAACGTCGTCTTGCCCGCCCCGTTGGGACCGAGGAGTCCGAAGAAAGAACCCTCGGGGACGGTGAGCGACGCTCCGTCGAGCGCCTGCACGTCGCCGTATCGCTTGTGGAGATCTGAGACCTCGATCGCAGCAGTCATTCGTTTCACAGTCGACGGTACAGCGCATTAAGCGGCGTGACCGACGGCAGTCTTGCCTGAGAACCACACACCGGCAACGGGGGCCGGAACCGCCAGACGGTGTCGTGGCGGGTGCCACCGTGGGTCGAGACATCACCCGGCATAGATGTGTACTGGAAGACATTTATATCATCCGTTCAAACGGCCGAGATATGCAGCGACGAACTGTCATCGCAAGCCTCGGTACCCTGCTCGTGGCCGGTTGTTCCGGCGCACCCTCCAACGACTCGTCGAACAACTCCTCGACCGGCAACGGGTCGGCGTCCGGCGACGCCCCCGCCCCGGAGTTCACGTTCCGTTCGATGGGGCCGGGGACGACGCGCGTCGCCCACATGGGCGGCGACCGGATCACGGACGACACGACCGAAGAGCTCTACGTCACCGTCGGCGGCGAACGCGCCGTCACCTGGGTCTCCGACTCCGAAGAGGAGACGGCCGGCTCCTACCCGATCTCCGTCGGGAACTACGTCGAGGTCGAGACGACGGACAGCGACGAGGTGGCCGTCGTCTGGGTGAACCAGGACGGCACCGAGGAGACGCTCGCGACCCACACCGTCGAAGCCGAGAGCACGGCGACGCCGACGTCGACACCGTCGGGTAACGAGTCGACCGGCAACGAGACGACGAGCAACGAAACCGTGACCGGTAACGAGACCACGGCTGGGAACGAGACGACGACCGGTAACGAGACGACCACCGGCAACGAGTCGGCGTAGCGCCACACTCGTCACCACCGTCGATCGTCATTTTTCGTCGGGGCGCGACGCTCTGAGCCTCGCCGCCGTCGCGCGAGCGGCGATGGCGTCGCCGTGTTGGACGACGCGACGAAGAGTGTCCACGGCCTGCCCGAAGAGGAACGCGTCCGCTCGACCGCTCTCGTAGAGCGCACGGTCGAACTCGTCGAGGTCGTCTAGAAGTCGACCACCCGACTCGCGAAGGTCGGAAAGCGTCGTGCTGTCGTCTCCGTCGAGCAGCGCGGCGACGGCGTCTTCGGTGTGCGTTCGTGCGCAGCGTGCGTAGGAGGCCGTCGAGTCGAGCCACTCGTCCGGCGGCGACTCGTCGAGTCGACCGGCAGCCGGCGCGAGTTCCGCAGCCTGCACCGCGATGCGGCCGAGTCGGTCGGCCGCCACCCGGTAATCGAACAGCGCCGGTCGACCGAGTCCGAGCGTGTTCAGCGCCTTCTGGTCGGTCAACGTCCGTTCGAAGTAGCGCTCGATGACGGCCGCCCGGCGTTCGGCGTCGCGCCGACGTTCGGTGACGTAGGCGGCGAGGTCCTCGTCGGCCGTCGTCAACGCTGTGGCCGCGTCAGTCTGCATCGAGAGCGCGACGTACTGCAGTTGCATCACCGCACGGTCGATAGACACCTCCGTCGTGTCGAGGAGACAGCCGACAGTGACCCCGTCGTCGGTTTCGCCGACGATCTGGAGACCGGTTCGGCTGTTGGCCGCCGTGGTGATCGCCCGCCGTTGGCCGGATGAGAGACCGTCACCGACGAAGCGGACCCGGTCGTAGCCGAGCCCGTAGCAGCGCTCGACGGCTCGGCGGACCGCCGCGGGTGACTCGTCTGCGACGTCGACGACCGGCGTGCCGCCGTCGGCCGTCTGGTCCGCGCCGATGACGAGCGAGCCGTCGTCGCCGGGACAGAGCGCGAGCTGCATCCCCGGTTCGATACCGTGGTCGCTGGCCCACTGTTTCGGCAGTGAGATAGTGTAGGTCGAGCTTCCGGTCTGCTGGACCTTCCGACGCTCCATCTCCGGTCACCCGAACTTGCCGGTGATGTAGTCTTCGACCCGCTGGCTCTCGGGGTCGGTGAATATCTTCTCCGTGTCGTCGTACTCGACGAGTTGGCCGCCGGTGAGAAAGACGGCCGTCTGATCCGAGATACGTTGGGCCTGCTGCATGTTGTGTGTGACGACGACGACGGTGTAATCCTCGGCGAGGTCGGCGATGAGGTCCTCGATACGAGAGGTGGCGATGGGGTCCAGCGCCGACGCCGGTTCGTCCATCAGGATGACCTCGGGGTCCGTCGCGAGACAGCGAGCGATGCAAAGCCGTTGTTGCTGGCCACCCGACAACTCCAGCGCGTTGTCGTCGAGGCGATCCTGCACCTCGTCCCAGAGCGCCGCGTTCCGTAGCGACTGTTCGACGAGCGCGTCCGCTTTCTCCGTGGTAGCGGTGCCGAGCAGTTTCGCGAGCACACCAGAGTCGAGATCGCCGTGTTTCCGCGGTCCGTACGTGATGTTGTCGCGGATCGACTTCGGGAACGGGTTCGGCGACTGGAACACCATCCCGACGCGCTTCCGCAGTTCGACGAGGTTGACGCCGTCCTGGTAGATCTCGTCACCGTCGAACGTGACGGAGCCGTCGACCTCGGCGGCGGCGATCCGGTCGTTCATCCGATTGAGACACCGGAGGTACGTCGACTTTCCACAGCCCGACGGCCCGATGAGTGCGGTCACGCTCTCTTCGGGGATGTCCATCGAGACGCTCTCGAGCGCGTGGTCGTCACCGTAGTAGACGTCGAGGTCCTCGACCGAGAGCTTCGCCTCGCCCTCGAACCGGTAGTCGGTCCACTCCTCGCGGACCGCCTCGTCCGTCTCGCCGGCCGTGGTGGTGCCGGTGTTCGTGCTCGTGTGCTGTTCGTCCGTGCGTGGTTTCGCGTTACTCATGGTACAGTTTCCTCCGGAAGTAGAGTCGACTACCGATACCGATCGCGTACAGCCCCAGGACGACGAGCAGCAGGACGAGCGCCGTCCCCCATCCGAACTCCTGGACGGAGAAGGGAGCGCCCTGTCCGGGGAGCCGTCCGCTCGTAATCGACGTGTACAGTTGATACGGGAGCGCGCTGCCCGCGGTCATCAGTGCCTCGTTCGTCACAAACGGCGGCGCAAGCGAGAACTCGAACGAGCCGAGCACGTTCGGCGTCGAGTTGGCGAACGGGGGACCGCCGAACGTTAAGAGCAGCGGCGCAGTCTCGCCAGCGATACGACCGACACCGAGGATGACGCCCGTGATGACGCCGGGCATCGCTGCCGGGAGGACGACGCTCTTGATGGTCTGCCACTTCGTGACGCCGAGTGCGGCGCTCGCGTCGCGGTACTCGTCGGGAACCGCCTTGATCGACTCCCTGCTCGTGATGACCACGAGCGGAAGGAGCATGAATCCGAGCACGAGCTGGCCGCCGAGCAGCGACTTGCTCCCGTTGCTGACGCGGGGGAGCAGGAACGCGAGCCCGAACAGCCCGAAGACGATGCTCGGCGTGCTCCAGAGCCCGTTCGTCGCGATTTCGACGAGCTGGGTGAACCGACCGTCCTCGGCGTACTCGGTGAGGAACACCGCAGCACCGATACCGAGCGGGACCGCGAACACCATCGCCCCGACGACGAGCCAGAGCGTCCCCACGATAGCCGGGAGGACACCGGGAACGTCGACGTACAGGCTCTGGCTGACGTTCATCAGGAACGGAATCGAGACGAGTCCGCTCCCACCGACGGTTGCGTCGGTCAGCAGCGTGTCGAGCCCGTTGATGACGATGAACCCGACCAACAGCGCGAGGACGGCGAGCATCCCGAAGACGCTCACGCCGACGAGCAGGAACGCCCCGCTCTGTCGGCCGCGAGCGCCGAACCCCGCTCGGGCTTTCGCTGCGCTCCAGACGCCGACGAGCGATCCGACGATGGCCAGCACCGGAACGATGACTGGGGCGATGAGTGTGAGAGAGAGCGTCTCCGGCGACCACGACCAACCGGTTCCGACGAGACCGGTCGCGAACACAGTTCCGACGAGGAGCAGGAACGCACTCGACGGGACCGTCGATCCGATATCCTCGTCCGGAAGCACCGACACCGCCGCAGCGATGGCACCGACGACGAATCCACCGAGCGCCCAGCCGACACCGCCGAGACCGAGCAGTTGCGACGTGAGCACCCCGCCCGTCAAGAGTCCGAGCGACCCGAACAGGACCCCGGTCACCAGACCGGCGGTGTGGGTCGGATCCGTCTCAATCGCGCCGGTCGTCGATGCGACACCGAGGCCGAGGATACCGACGGCCATCAAGACGAGACACAGCCCGAGTGCCTGGAACAGCGAGACGCCGAGAACGTCAGTTCCGGGACTGATCCATCGGAACAGCGTCAGCCAACTCGCCGCGAAGGCGAGCACACCGAGCCCGATGGTGCCGGAGGCGACGCGGTTACCGAGGCTCGACCCGTCGGTGACGAGCGACGTCTGTCGGACGTTGCTCACTGTGCACCCCCCAGCTTCTCTCTCATGCGCGATTCGATGTACTGTGCGCCGACGCTCATCGCGAAGACGGTGACGAACAGGATGACGCCGCCGGCGAAGAGGGCGCTCAGGTGGACGCCCGCGGCGTTCCCTGCCTCGAAGGCGATGACCGTGGTGAGCGTCTCCCCGTGCGAACCGAAGACGTCGTACAGCGGACTCGGGAAGCCGGATTTGTTGTGGGTGATCATCACCGTCGCAGCCATCGTCTCACCCATCGCGCGGCCGACGCCGAGGATGACCGCAGCGGAGACGCCCGAGAACGCCGCCGGGATGGTGACGCTCTTCATCGTCTGCCAGTCGGTCGACCCCATCGCCAGCGAGCCGCTTTTCATCGACTCGGGAACCGTCGAGAGGGCATCCTCGGCGACGGTGACGATGGTGGGCAACGCCATGATGCCGATCATCATGCCGACGGTGAACAGATTCCCGATGGTCGGCGTCGACAGCTCCGAGTAGAAGTAGTCGTTGATGATGACGAATCCGATGAAGCCGTACGTGATAGAGGGGATACCGGCCATCATCTCGATCCCCGGTTTGACGAACTCACGGACGGTTCCGGGTGCAATTTCACTCAAAAACAACGCGCCCGCGATGCCGAGCGGAGCGGAGACGAACGTCGCGATGGTCGTCGTCACGAGCGTCCCGAAGATCATCGGCGTCAGCGAGTACGTCCCGCTCCCCCAGAGCGGCTTGTCCGTCTTCAAGAGCAGGTCCAGCCCCATCGCTCGGAACGCCGGAATCGCCTCGAGGAAGATGAACGCGATGATGAGTCCGAGGATGGCGACTGTCAGGATGGTGGCCAGGAACGTGAGTCCGCGTGCAGTTTCCGGTTGATACGCGTACCAGCCGACTGCTGCTAGCACGGCGAAAGCGAAGAACGGGACGGCAGTCCAGCGTGATCCAGTCATGAACAGGACGAACGTCACGAGCAGGATCGCCGCGCCGATCCCCCACAGCATCACTGCGCCGTCGTCGTACCGTGAGCGGTAGTCGGCGGTGGTGGTCGACAGTGCGTCTAACATTGTTAGGAACGTGATGGAAAGTAATCGTGGTGGTCGAAACGCGAACGACGGTCGCCGCGATCAGTTGTAGTTGCCGGGCTTGACCTTCTCGCGCTGCTTCTTCAGGCGCTCCTCGGGGAGCTTGAAGTAGTTGTTCGCTTCGACGAAGTTCTTCTGTCCGAAGTCACTGAGAACGAAGTTGAGGAACGCGGCCTCCTGCTTCGACGTGTCTTCCCACGTGTAGGCGTGGAGGTCACGCGAGAGCGGGTACTCCTTCGAGCCGAGGTTCTTGCCGTACGTGTATAGCGTGCCGTCGATTTCGAGACCGATCGGGGGCACCTGGCCGTCGGGCTGGACGAACGCCAGTGCGATGTAGGCGATGGCGTTGTCGGCCTGCGAGACGGCCTGCTGGAGCTGCTGGTTCTTCCCGTAGCGCTGGTCCGGGCTGATGGAAGCCTCGGGGTCGCCGTAGACGTTGCTCCGGAACGCGGTGTCCGTCCCGGAGCCTTCGGCGCGACCGAGTGCGAGGATCTCTTTGTCCGGACCGCCGACGGCACTCCAGTTCGTGAGTTCGCCCTTGTAGATCTGCTTCAGCTGGTCGAGGGTGATCTGTTCGACGCCAGCGTCGACGATCTCTTTCGAGGCGACGATGGGCTGTCCGTCGACGCCGACGACGTGGTCGACGAACTTGTCGAGTTCCGACTGGGAGACGTCCTTGCCGCTGAGTTCGGCCTCGGCCGAGGCGCTGGCGTCGCCGATGTCGACGCGACCGTCCATCACGCCTTCGATGCCGGTTCCGGAGTGGCTGAGCGCGACGTTTACGAGGTACGGCGGGTTACTCCGCTCACCCGTCGCCTCGTAACCGTACAGACCGGCGAAGTAGTCGGCGAGTCGCTTGTCCGTGTCGTACGTCTCGGAGGCCCACTTCTTCGGCCAGTAGTCCTCGTCGCCCGGCTCGGGGTTCGAGTTCCAGTAGCTCGCACCGGTGTTGGTGATGGGGAACACCGTCGAGGAGCCGTCGGCCGTCAGCGGCTGGGTCGACCCGGCGCTCTCGCTTTGGGTCTCCGTCTCACCGCTCGCGGCCTGTTCGCCGGAGCCGGCGTCAGTGGAACTGCCGTTACCGCTCGTTCCGCTGTTGCCGGAACAACCGGCGAGCGCAGCGACGCCGGCTGCGCCGGATGCAACGAGGAACTTGCGCCGCGATGCCGAGGTGGTCTGCCGCTCTGAGTCACGCGTCATCACCAGTAGATGTAGAGTTCGCACGTAAGAGGACTTCTAATACCAGTATACGGCAGTCCTGATGCAAATATAGAATCCATACTCGTCAGTCGTGCGTCTGGTCGGTATATAGCTCTCAGTAGCTGGCAATCAGTTCTGTGGGTCGTGTTAACATACATTGATACGACGTGTCACACCAGAACAACGTTTATAGTGTTGGGAACAATCGTGTCAAACACGCCAATCGCGTGGCAGTCACGCCGCGTGAGGTGACTCCCATGACCACTCCGACCCACACCATCCCGACGCTTGCCCGCTATGGCGAGACCGTCGGGAAGATTCGTCGCACGAACTGCGACGGAGGGGTCGGCGTGGACTCTCACCCGCGCACTCGGTTCGACCTCGTCGTCGCGTAACGCAGGACGCGGCGGTCGTCGGTCCGCTTCTCTGAACCCTCTCGGAGAGCAGGGCCGACGCTATCGGTCGACCCGAAGCGGGTCCACCCTTCTCCGCCGCATCCTCACATCGACGACAGTCGCTGGACTGTCACCGGTGGTCGACTCGACCGGGACGTCTAGCCTCGTCCGCTGGCGACCCCGACCGACGGCAGCGTCGGTCCGTCGACGCGACCGCCACCCGACCAGTGAGAGGCATCGCTACCCCTGCGGGTACTGCCCGTGGAGCGCGTCCTCGCGGCGCGTCGCGTTCGAACCGCGACAGGGGCCTCATGTCAGTCCAGAAGAGACCCGACGTGACGGTTCGCGCCGAACTGACCGTCCTGGTGTCGCGGCACGCCCGCGGCGACCTCCACGACGGCGTCCGCGACCGTCTCCGCAAGATCGACGGCGTCCAGGCGATCGAGACGGTCGACATCCGCGGCCTCCAGCCGGGGTTGAACGACCTCACCGTGGAGGTGGAGACGACGCTCCGCCTCCGTCCGGACGCTCCCGACGACGAGAGCGTCGCGGCACAGCTCGCAGACGGCTTCGGTATCAAGCGCGCCGTCGCGACCGTCGACTCGCACACCGGCGTCGGCTGACGGATCGCCGTGTCCGTCCGCCATCGTCGGTGACGCGAGTTTCGGCTCTCCCATCCCGCGACACTCGTCGGCCCTCCGAACCGCTCGACGACTACATCCGAACTCACAGTCCCCAATGAAACGACATCGCGTCGCCCGACACGACAACGCACGACCCTACGACCACCGACCCGCACCCCCGGCGCTCGTCTCGCTGGCGCTCGTCCTCGTCGCGCCTGCCGCCGTGTTCGCGGTCGCCTACCCGCTGCTCTCGGCCCTCCTCGCCGTGGTCGCAGCCGTCGCACTCGTCGGCCTCCGCCGTGAGACCGAACTGGTCGAACGACACTGGCCGGCGCGCGGTTGAACAGACCAACGCAACCGCACGGCGACCACCGCCGTTCGACCGGTTCAGGTCGTCGCCCGCAGTCGCTCGATGCGACGGCGGGTTCGCGGATGCGACCGCACCGGAAACGGAATCGGTTCTTCACCCGCTTCTGTCGACTCGTTTCGTCGCCTCAGCGGCTGCTCTTCGTACATCGCCTCGACGGCCGCCGGGTCGGTCCAGTCGATGTCGGCGTTCGAGTCGACCGTCTCG
This sequence comes from Halogranum amylolyticum, assembly GCF_900110465.1. Lineage (GTDB taxonomy): Archaea > Halobacteriota > Halobacteria > Halobacteriales > Haloferacaceae > Halogranum > Halogranum amylolyticum. The sequence continues at coordinate 22,515 of NZ_FODV01000022.1, read as the reverse complement.
CGCTCGCGGTGTTCGAACGGGTACGGCAGGAACGACACCGCCTTCACGCTACTGTCGTGTGCACGGAGGTCACGCGACGGAATCGCCCGTGCTCGGTCGTCGAGCGTCGCGAGTGCGCTCGCCAACGCCGCCGGGTTCCCGGTGAGTCGTGCCGCCGCACGGTCGGCGCCGTACTCCCGCTGGACGGCGAAGAGGCGGAAGACCGCCTCGCTGACGACGCCGAAGACGAGTCCGACGGCGATGCCGACGAGAGCACTCAGGAAGTTGTTCTCGCCGAGACCGACGAACCCTCGTTCGTCCGTTCGGTCGACGTCCCGACTCAGTCGCTCGGACTGCCAGACGAGGTACCGGTGTGCGACGATTGCGGGTGCCGCCGCGAACACCACCGCCAACCGGTCGCGGTTTACCACGTGGGCCAGTTCGTGTGCGAGGACGGCGGCGAGTTCCTCGTCGTCGAGCGCGTCGACGAGCGCAGTCGTGAAGACGATAGCGGGTTCGCCCGGTCGTCCGGCGACGACGCTGTTCGGAACCGGCGAGTCGGCCACCGCGAGTCGGGGTTTGGGGGCGTTCGCCTGCTGGCAAAGTCGGTCGAGAAGGGTGTGGAGATCGGGGTGTTCGGTCGCCGTGACGACGCGTGGCGAGACTGACCCGAGCGTTCGATGGTAGGCGTACGCGGCCTGCAGGAGGACGATAAACGGTGTTCCGACAGCCGTCGCGAGGAGCGCATCCGAGACGGTCACGCTCTCGAAAGCGAGCGAGGCGAGCCACGAGGGGAGCAAGACGAGAGCTGCGTCGAACCCAAGGACGACGAGGACCGCTCCGGCGAGTCGCACGCGGAGTCGGTAGTCCGGGCGGAGCGACATCGCGCTGGAGTCAGTGGCTAGGTCATATAAATCATGGAGGGATCGTTTCGAGTCGAACGGCAGTGCTCGCTGCAAGAGTGCTCCCTGTCGAGCGACACTGGTCGCCGCGAGACTGAAGACGATCCCCATCCTCTGAGTCGTGTGAGCGAACAGTCGTCCGGAGAGTCGTCGTGGCTCCCGCCAGCCGAGAACCTCGACGAGGCGGAGGTTCGAGAGACACTCGACCGACTGCACGGGCTGAGCCATCTCCTCGACAACGCCGTCCGAGTGCCGGGGACGAACTACCGGATCGGGCTCGACCCGCTTCTCGGCCTCCTCCCCGTCGTCGGCGACGCGCCGGGAGCGGTGCTCGCAGCGTACATCGTCGTCGAGGCAGCGTATCTCGGTGTGCCGCGAGAGACGCTGCTGCGGATGTTGTTCAATCTCGTCGTCGACGCCACCGTCGGGTCGCTGCCCGTCGTCGGTGACGTGTTCGACGCGGTCTGGAAGGCCAACGCACGCAACGTCCGACTGGCGGAGGCGCGCCGCGTCGACCCCGAGGGCGGGGCCGCGGACCGTCGGTTCCTGCTCGTCGCGACGGGCTGTCTGTTCGGCTTCCTGCTCGCACTCGGCGCGGCGTCGACGCTCTTCGCCGTGTGGGTGCTCGGAGAAATCGGACTGATGTAGCTCAGTCGTCGCCGGGGTAGGCGTGGCCGGTCGACTGGCTCTGCGTGTGGCTCTCGGTCCGCGTCTGTGCCGGGGAGTCGGGGAGATAGACGTTCTCCGGGAGGAACCCACGGCCGAATCGAGCCTGTAGTCGGACCACGCGGGGGAAGACGGCGTCCCACTTCATCAGGGCGAACCCGGAGCAGATGAGCGCGAACCCGCCGACGGTGGCGGTGGTGATCGACTCGCCGAGCAGCGCCCACCCCGCCAGCGCGGCGAACACCGGTACCGCGTAGTTGACGAGGCTGATCTCGGTCGGGCCGAGACGGTCGAGCAGGTGGAAGTAGACGAGGAACCCACCCGCACCGGCGGCGACTCCGAGATACGCGAGCGAGAGGAGGACGTCTCCCGACCACTGGACGGTGGCGATCGACGGCTCACTGAGCGCGACGTGCAGGACGTGCAGGAGCCCGGCACCGGTCAGCATCATCCACGCCTGTGCCGTCGACAGCGGGAGTCGCGCCGGGAGTCGATCGGTCAGAACCGCTCCGAACGCGAAGCTCGCAGCCGAGAGGAACATGAGCGCGACGCCGGCGAACTGTCCGCCCAGGGCTGTGGGGTCGGGGTTAGCGACGACGACCACGCCCGCGAGGCCGAACAGCACGCCCAGCATCCCGGGGAGACCGATCCGCTCGTCCGGCAGCAGGAACCACGCGAACAGCGGTGTCAACATCGGCGTGGTACTCATGATGATCGCGCCGGTTGCGCTCGTCACGTACTGTTGGCCGGTGAAAAGCAGGCCGAAGTGCAGGCCGATGACGAGGACGCCGCCGACGCCGACGAGTGTCCACTCGTCACGTCCGCGCGGGAACCAGCGGTCGGTTCGCGACAGCGCGACGGCGAAGAGCAGCAGGCCGGCGACGTCGTAGCGAAGCGCCGCAAAGAGGATCGGAGGGAGTTCCGCGAGACCGGATTTGATGGCCATGAAGGAGGTACCCCAGACGAACGCAAGCGCGACGAACAGCAGTGCATCACGGTGTTTAGTCAGATTCCGTATAGATTTCATCGTATCGTGTATCCCAGTCAGGGAACCAACGTAATTGCCCCGTGTACATGAATATTCTCGAACCCTCGATAACACGCGTCACGGGTGAGACGCCCTCTCAACTCTGGAATCTTACACGATTGTTAGCCCCGTTGATACGAGACGAGACGGACCTCGAATAAAGTCGAGCGGGCCCGTCGACGACGACGGTCGAACAGCGCGAACCCGGTCGGCGAGAGCGGCACCGTGGCACACTGAACCCGAACGCGAACGGTAAGACAGTTACCGCTGCTCCGGTTGGTAGCACGTATGAGTATCCTCGACGACACCCGCGCACTCGCCGAGAGCGGTCCTCTCTGCGACGCCTGTCTGGGGCGCGTCTTCGCCGACCGGAGTTTCGGACTGACGAACGCCGACCGCGGACACAGCCTTCGAGTCGCGGTCGCTCTCGACGCCGACGAACCGTTCGAACCGGTCGACACGGACGACTGCTGGGTCTGTGAAGGCCGTTGCGCAGAGTTCGACGAGTGGGCGGAACGCTGTGCAGAGAACGTCGAGGACGTGGAGTTCGCGACGTACCAGGTGGGGACCCGGACGCCGCCGCTCGTCGAGGAGAACGAACTCCTCCTGCGGGAGGGGGCCGGACTGCCCGAAGACGCCGGCGAGCTGTTCAAATCGGAGTTCAACCGCGAGGTGGGCAAGCGAGTCGGCCGACTCACCGGGACGGAGGTCGACTTCGACCGGCCGGACGTCCAGTTCACGCTCGACCTCGAGGGCGACGACGTCGAGACGCGTGTCCACTCGGCGTTCGTCTACGGTCGCTACCGGAAGCTCGAACGCGACATCCCGCAGACCGAGTGGCCCTGCCGCGAGTGTAACGGCAGCGGCTATCAGGGCAAACAGCCCTGTGACTACTGTGGTGGCTCGGGCTATCTCTACGACGAGAGCGTCGAACAGCTCACCGCGCCCGTCGTCCGCGACGTGATGGACGGCGTCGAGGCGCTGTTCCACGGTGCCGGTCGCGAGGACGTCGACGCGCTGATGCTCGGGACGGGTCGTCCCTTCGTCATCGAGGTGAAAGAGCCCCGCCGCCGAACCGTCGACGTCGAGCAGTTGGAGGGCGACATCAACGCCTTCGCCGAGGGGAAAGTCGAGGTCGAGGGGCTCCGCCTCGCCACCTACGACATGGTCGAGCGCGTGAAGGAACTCGACGCGAACAAGACGTATCGCGCGGAGGTGGAGTTCGGCGACGACGTCACCGAGGAGGGGCTGGCGGAGGCGCTCGCCGAACTCGACGGCGCGACCGTCGAACAGTACACGCCGAACCGCGTCGACCATCGCCGCGCCAACCTCACGCGCACGCGTGACGTCTACAGCGCGACCGGCGAACTCCACGACTCCCGGCACGCCACCGTCGACATCCACGGTGCGGGCGGGCTCTACATCAAGGAACTCGTCTCCGGCGACGAGGGGCGGACGAACCCCAGTCTCGCGGGTATCCTCGGCGTCGACGCCGTCGTGACGGCGCTCGACGTCGTCGCCGTCGAGGGCGAGGAGGAGTCGTTCGAGGACGAGGCGTTCTTCCACGGCGAGTAGCGAGCCGACACCAGTACGCGTACGCCATCAGTACGCTTTTATGACGTGCGTGACACGTCCAGGTCGAACGTCAATGCGTGAGAACCACGCCGATTGGGAGGCGCTGCGCGAGGAACTCGACTGGGACGACGCCGAGACCGACCCCGACGAGACTACCATGGACGAACCGCGGCTGGCGGTGACGCCGAAGCCCTGAGACCGCCGTCGGCGACGGGGATGCAACTGTTCTTTCGTCCTCAAGCGCCGAGTGCCGACCACGTTCCGAGAGGAAAACCGCTTTGTCGTCGCCCGGAGACTCACCGGGCATGACATGCGTGGGCGCTGACGAGGCGGGCAAGGGACCCGTCCTCGGGCCGATGGTCGCGGCGGCGGTGCGCGCGGACCCGACGACACTCCCCGACGGCATCGACGACTCCAAGCGCGTCTCGCCGGGTCGACGCGAAACCGTCGTCGTCGACCTCCGGGCACGCGACGACGTCGCCGTCGGCGTCGGTGTCGTACCCACGGACCGCATCGACGACCCCGAGACGGACATGAACTCGCTGACGGTCGCCGCGCAGGTCGAGGCGGTCGCCGCCGTCGCCCGCGGCGGCGACACCGTCGTCGTCGACGCCGGCGACGTGAGCGAGGCGCGGTTCGGGCGACGGGTCCGCGAGGGCGTCGCGGCGGCGGGCGTCGACGTCGACGTCGTCTCCGAACACGGCGCGGACGAGAGCCACGACGTCGTCGGCGCGGCCAGCATCGTCGCGAAGGTCGAGCGCGACCGCCGTGTGGAGGCCATCGCCGAGGAGTACGCCGCGTACGGCGACGTCGGCAGCGGCTACCCGAGCGATCCGACGACGCGCGAGTTTCTGAAACGGTACGTCGCCGACACCGGCGACCTGCCCGAGTGCGCCCGCCGGTCGTGGTCGACCTGCGCGGACCTGCTGGCGGCGAACGAGCAGTCGTCGCTGGCGGAGTTCTGAGCTAGTTCAGATCGTCTCCGGGTTCGCCGGGAGCGGGCAGCCGAAACTGCCTGACGAGTACGGCCGCACCGACGACGCCGACGGCGACCCCGACCCCACCGGCCGAGAACCCACCGAGCAGCGCGTGGATGCCGGTGAACAGCGCGAACCCGCCGAAAATCGTTACCTGCAGGTGATGGACCGCGTCGGAGAGTTCGTCGCGAACGACTCGTCGCACCAGTTCTTCGGAGGGTTCTGAACTGTCGGCGGGCATGGCCGTCGAGTCAGGTAGTCGAACAAAAAGTGCTCCGTGTCGAGACGTCGATCGTCTCACAGCCGTATCCGGCAGCGTGTTAGCGCATCTCCTCGAGATCGACGTAGGAGCCCTCTCGGGCCGTGATCCAGCGAGTCATCAGCTCCCACTCCTCTGCGTCGGCCGGATAGACGGTACACTCGTCCGGCGAATCGTCGTACTCGGTGATCTCGGCCCGGTACTCCGCCGCCGGATGGGGGAAACTGTCGGGAGCGGGTCGTCTGCGGCCGTTTGCCGGCGTGCCGTTCGGGTCGTTCGGAAGGGGAGAGGATGTCACGAGTGATCTGGTCCCGTCGATACCCGGCGGGATCGGGTGGTCGCAGTTCGCTACGGTTCCTGCTTCTCTGGGGGACGTCATGTAAGGGGCGAGTCGTTCCCAGTCGCTGGGAACAGGTGTCGGGTCAGTCGCTGGACGTGCGCGTCTCGACGCACTGTGCTCGCCGCTCGATAGCTCGCGAGTCAGTTGGTCGGAAGAAAAGCGTTCCGCGTCGGTTAGCGGTTCTCGGTCAGCAGCGCGCGCAGGATGTCACCGTAGGCGGGTCGCGTCAGCAGCACGCCGGCGACGACGCCGAGGATGGTGAAGATGGCGAACCCCTGCAGATCACCCAGCGAGAGCACGGCCAGCGGACTCATCGCGATGATGGTCGTCGCGGCGGCCGCGCCGATGACCCAGAACGCCTTGCGGAATCTCGACTGGAAGATCTTCCGCGAGCGGACGTCGCCCTCCTGCATCACCTCGTCGGCGATGATGATGAGGTCGTCCACCCCCGTCCCGATGACGGCGATGAATCCTGCGATCACCGAGAGGTCGATGGGGTAGCCGATCGCCGCCGCGAACCCAAGCAGGATGACCACCTCCGAGAGCGCGGTGACGATCATCGGCAGCGCCACCTTCGCCTCGCGGTAGCGGAGGAAGACGACGCCGCTGACGGCGAAGACGGAGATGATGCCCGTGATGAGCGAGTCGACCTTGAAGCTCTCACCCTGCGAGGGCGAGATGAACGAGGAGGTCCCCTCGCCGCCGTCGCCGATGTCGAGTTCGGCCGGGAGCGCACCGGCGCGGAGGTTGATGGCGAGATTCTGCGCCTCAGAGAAGTTCTGCGTGCCGAGGATGAACTGCGGGTCCTGCGTCCACTCGCCGCTCAGCATGCTCGAGGCGAGCGACGGCGACATCCCGGCCGCGTAGACGACCTCGCCGTCGACCTTCGTCACCAGACACGGGTCGGTGCTGTTCGGTGCCTCCTGGTACCGACAGGTCGTCCCGCCGGGTTGGGCGACGCCCGTCTCGACGACGTCCTGCCGGAACGGTTCGGCCTGATCGTCGCTGATGACGACCGGGACGTGCGGTCCCTGGCGGCCCTCACCTTGCTCGGCCGCGCCGATGCGGCGGAAGTCGCCCTGTTCGAGGACGGCCTCGCGGGTCGTGTACGACCCGTTCTCCGTCTGGTAGTAGATGTCGATTCGGACGCTCCCGCGGTCGTCGACGAGGTTGATGACGTCCGAGCGGTCCTCGCCGGGCACCTCGATGAGGATGAAGTGCTCGCCCGTCGAGGTGGTCACCTGTTGGACCGTCCCGCCGCTGAGGCCGGCCTCGTTGATCTTGCTCTCGAGGACGGCGACGGTCTGTTGGCGGGTGACCTCGGTGACGCCCTCGCGGACGTTGTCGTACTTGTAGCCCGCCGCGTCGAGCGCGCTCGCGAGTTGCTGTGCACTCACGTTCTCGGAGGTCACCTCGACGGCGTTCGACCCCTGCTCCTCGCCGGCGGGTCTGGCGGTGACGTCGGTGACCGGCACGCCGTCGAGTTCGGCGGCGACGTTGTCCTCGACGGTCGAGAGACTCTCGTTGCGGAAGTCGACCTCCTCGGCGGTGACGCCGACCAGCGGCGCGCGGATGCGCGTCCCGCCGGAGAGTTCGAGACCGAACTGGAGGTTCGTCGGTCCCTGACGTGCGGCGTCGTCACCGGCCGCCGGTGAGTCGCCTCCAGCGGTCACCGACGGCGGTGCGAACAGCGCGAACGTGCTGGCGAGCAGCACGACGACTAAGACGACGACGCGCCAGTTGTCGCGGAGAACGCCCATCAGCGGGCCACCCCCTCGAACTTCCACCAGCGAAGCAGGCTCAGGTTGAGCAGGTAGGTGTTCATCAGGTCGGCCGTCAGTCCGAACACCAGGATGGTGCCGATGGAGGACAGTAGCTGGATGCCGAACAGCGTCGCCGTAATGGTCATGACGATCATCGCCGCCAGCGACGTGAGCGTCATCGTCACACCGGTCCGCATCGCGCTGCCGACCGAGGTGTAGAAGTCACCGCTGCGCCGCAGGACGTGGTTGTTCAGGAGGATGTCCGAGTCGACGGAGTACCCGATGATCATCAGGAGGGCGGCGACGGTTCCGAGCGAGAGTTCGATCCCCAACAGGTTCATCAGCGCGACGGGGATGACGATGTCGGAGAACGCCGAGATGACGACGGCGATGGAGGGGACGAACGTCCGGAACATCGCGAACACGAGGAGGCTCATCCCGAGGAAGGCGATGGCGACGCCGCCGAGCGCGAGCAGCTGCGTGTCGGCACCGAAGCTCGGTCCGACCGCGTCGATAGAGCGGATCTCGAACCCGGCCTGCCGGGCCTGGTTCTCCAGTTGGGTGGTGCTCGGTGCGTCACCTTGGTTCGCCTGGAACGTGACGATGTAAGTGTTGTCTGCCGCGGCCACGGAGCGGACCGACTCCGGGGTCGTCGAGAACGCCGACTGGATCTGCTCGCGGGCCGCACCGTCGTTCGGCGCGTCGACCGCGACACGGAGCTCCGTCCCGCCGGTGAACTCGACGCCGGGGTCGGCCGGCGTCCCTGTCAGCGCGAACGTCCCCGCGATGACGACGAGTGAGACCGCGAGCACCGCCAGCGGGACGGCCGCGAGTTGGCGATTCGAGTACCGCGTGTAGTCGACCTCGAAGAGGCCGAACGGGAGGGTGATCTGTCCCGACACGAGGTCAGGCCACCTCCGGTACTGCGAACAGAGTCATGGGTTCGGGTCGTTCTGGACACCGAATAAGCCTTCTTCTTTACAGGTCGCTCGGCGCCAGACGAATGCGGCCGACGTGGACCGAACGACGACCACGTCGTACGCGGTCCGCGACGAGAGACATTTGGGCGTGGGAGGCCAACGTATCGACATGAGCACGGACACCAGCACGGCCACGCGCGTCGTCCTCTCCTACCCCGCCGAACTGAGCCGGTGGGGTCGCGACCAGGTGACGAGCGGTCGCTACGTCAACTATCTGCGCAAGACAGTCGGCGACGTCTCCGTCGGCGCGGAGTTCGAGGAGTTCGCCGACGTCGGCTGCTGTGGCAACACGCTCGACGTCCCGTTCCGCGTCGAGGCCGTCGACGGCGGCGACGAGATGGGACCGGACACCGAGATCGAGTTCGTCGAACGCGACGGCGAACTGAAGGGCGGGTGGCGGGTCCAGAGCGCCGCCGGTCCCGACGAGAACTGAACGGAACGTCCGTCACCGAGCGACTCAGGGCATGTAGCGGACGCTCACCACGCCGGGTGCCCACCGAATCTCGACGCGGTTCACGCCGAGGCGGGCGGCTCGACTGAGCGTCGACTCGACGTCGTCTGCGACGTCGTCGACGGCCTGTTCGGTCAGCTTCTCGGGGACCGTCAGCACGTGGATCTCTCCCGTCCCCGCCCGTTCCTCGCGGTGGAGACTGCCGGTCTCCTGAGCAGCGGCGAGATCTTCGACGTGGGCGGTCGGCGACTCGTCATTCCGCTCGATGGCGATGGTCCAGCGACGCTCGATCTCGATCAGTTGCCACGAGACGTTCATCGGCGGGTCCGGTGCGACCGTCCCTGTGACGGCGTCGTGAACCTCGACGCCGGGGTTCGTCGATAGCGTGTGGACCTGCCCGTCGTGGACGTCTCTCAGTACGGCCGACTCGTCGTCGGCCGCCGTGACGAGAAACGTACTCTCCTTCCGTCCGTCTTCCGTCGGCTCGTCCGTCATTGGACGCTCTACTCCGTCTGTCCTTTTCCCGGTTTCGTCGCGCGGGCAGTGCGGGAGACGCTCTCACACTCGGGTTTTCTCCCCCTACGACAATCATCAGCCACATGCTCCCGGTCTGGCGGGTGACGCGAACTCCCTACGGTCGCGCAGTCTACGAGACGCTCGAACGCGTCGGCCTCACGGCGACGCGGATGTACGAGTACGTCGCACCGACCGAGACGGAGACGGACCGGACCGCCGACGCGACGCTCGACGTGTACCGGCCGGACGATTCCAAAATAGACGGGTTCGTCGAGACGTACGACGCGTTCGACGAACTGCGAGACGACGAGTGGGTCGTCGGCGCGACCGTCGACGGTGACCCCGTGGGGTATCTCTTCGTGAGCACCGACGCGACGCTGTACACCCATCCACTCGAGGAGGATCTGTCGTTCGACGGGGCGTACGTCCGGCCGTGTCGGTTCTCGTCGCCGCGCCGCTCATGGTGTCGAACTACAAGGCGTACAAGACCGACGCCGCCCACGCACTGGTCGGGTTCGGCGCGACGCTGACGATCGGACTCTGTCTCCTTCTGGAGTACGGCTACTGATGGGTCGGAGCAGCGCCACACCGCCGAACGACGGTCTCGCCCGAATCGACACACACGTCCACACGGCCGACTCGTACGACGCGAACGTTCCCGTCGAGCGCGTGCTCGAACGCGCTGCGGCGGTGGGTCTCGACGGCGTCATCGTCACCGACCACGACACCGGCGAGGAGTCGCGACGCGCGGTCGAGTTGGCACCGCTGTACGGACTCGTCGGGATTCCCGGCGTCGAGGTGTCGACCCGAGACGGCCATCTGCTGGCCATCGGCGTCGACGAACCGCCGGGTCACGGTCGTTCGCTGGCCAGCACCGTCGAGACGGTCCACGCCCGCGGCGGCGTCGCGGTCGTTCCACATCCGTTCCAGCGGAGTCGACACGGCGTCCGTGCGGCAGCAATCGAAGCCTGCCAGGACTGTCGGGAGACGACCGTCGACGGCATCGAGGTGCAGAACGCCTACGCGCTGACCGGCATCCGGAACAACCAAGCGGCGGCGTTCGCGGCCGCCCACGACTACCCGCGGTTCGGCGGCAGCGACGCCCACACCGCACGACTCGTCGGCCGAGCCTACACCGAAGTCGGTGTCGACGGCGACGTGACGCGGGAGTCAGTACTCGAGGCGATGCGTACCGGGCGAACCCGTGCACGCGGTGAACGGGCGTCGGTCAAGCGCTACCTCGGGAAGTATCTCGACAGCGCCCGCATCAAGACGACGTCGATGCTCTGACGCCGATGAGACGGATCTTCGAATCGGACGCCGCCCGCCGGAGTGCGCTCGTTCTCGTCGGTCGCGCACCCTCGTTTCTGGCTGTCGCGCTTGCCGGCAACCAACTCGCGGCCTCGCGGCTGTGGACGGTGCTCGCGCTGCTCGGCGCACTGTCGGTGGTGTCGGTCGTCGTCTACCGGGAACGAGAACGGGTCGTCACCGCAGTCGACCGGTTGGGGACCTGAGCGCTCACTTGCTGACCACGCGGTGGACGAGCCAGATGAGGCCGCCCGCGAGCGCCGGTGGAAGAAGTGCGGCGAGTTGCGGGAGCGCGTAGAGCGTCGAAACGATGGGTGCGAGGAGGCCGGTCGGCTGCTCCTGAAACTCTGTAGGCACCGAGATGACTAATCCGATGAAGAGCGAGAAGAGAAAGAGGTATCCTGCAACTGCGAGCCACTGGTCGTAACGCCGGGCAGTGTCGACTGCAAGCCCACGCCGATGCCGGCGTGCGACGAGTAACACTGGTGCGAGAACAGGTGTGACGAGGAACAGTCCGACGACGATGTAGAACGCCCGTGAGAGCGTCAGCGACCCGCCTTGAACGCTGGCAGTCTGCCCGATGAGCACGACGAGGGCAAGCACGATGAAGAGGGAGAGCACTGCCGCGGCGAGACCACCGACGAGTACGTACGACTTGAACAGTCGAGAGTCGGTCCGCCCGAACGCGTAGGGGAACGCCCCGAACAGTCCGCGATACCCATCTGCCATTGGCCGGAGTTGGGGTTTGGTGCGATTAAACTGCCCGGTCCTGACTGGGGGAACACTTCTTGCGAGGACAACGCCTTTACTCCCACCCTGCGCGCGTTCATCCATGTACGTCGACCTCGGCAACGCACTCGGTACGACACCCGGCGTCTCTCGCGAGGCGCTGGAGCGACTGGATGGCCGTGTCGCCGACGCTCACGAACGCATCGAGCAGGGTCGCGCGGACGACGAGCACGGGTACGCCGCGCTCAACCTGCCGGAGACGACCGATCCCGACGAGATTCGGAACGCGGTCTCGCGGTTCGACGACCCCGAGGCCGTCCTGACCGTCGGTATCGGCGGGAGCGCGCTCGGCGCGGCGACGATCTCGGAGGCGCTCGACTCCGACGTCGACGCCTACTACCTCGACAACGTCGACCCCGAGTGGGTCTCCGGGCTTCTCACCGACTTGCCGCTCGACGACACCGTCGTCAACGTCGTCTCGCGCTCCGGCACGACCGCCGAGACGCTCGCGAACTTCCTCGTCGTCCGCGACGCCATGGACTCGGCGGGCGTCGACTGGACCGAACGGACGTTCGTCACGACGGGCGAGGAGGGGAACCTCCGTGACCTCGCAGACAAACACGACCTGCCCGCGCTCCCGGTTCCGGACGGCGTCCCCGGCCGCTTCTCGGCGCTCTCGACGGTTGGGATGGCCGTCGCCGCCATCCAGGGTCACGACCTCGATGCCCTCTTGGCTGGCGCCGCCGACGAGGCCGACCGGCTCTCCGGGTCGCTGTTCGAGTCGCCCGCCTACGCCTACGGCGCGACGACCTACGCGCTCGACCGTCGCGGCGCGTCCATCAACGCGATGATGCCCTACGCCGAGTCCCTGGAGTACTTCGCCGAGTGGTTCGCCCAACTGTGGGCCGAGAGCCTCGGGAAGGACGGCGTCGGCCAGACGCCCGCCCGCGCGCTCGGCGCGACCGACCAGCACTCACAGCTCCAACTCTACCGCGCCGGCCCGCGCGACAAACTCGTGACGCTCGTCCGACCGCGCGAGAAAGAGGACGCGGCGATTCCGGAGACGGACCTCGAGGGACTCTCCTACCTCGGCGGGTCGTCGCTCGGCGAACTGCTCGACGCCGAGTTCGAGGCGACGGAGGCCTCGCTTGCCGCGGCCGACTGTCCGAACGTTCGCGTCGAGATCGACCGCGTCGACGAGCGCGGCCTCGGCGAACTGCTCTACGGGATGGAGGCCGCCTGCGTGCTCTACGGCGAACTCGACACCGTCTCGACGTTCACCCAACCCGCCGTCGAGTGGGGGAAGAAGGCCGCCCGCGGCCTGCTCGGCGGTGGCGACTTCGAGGAGGCCGACGCCGTCAGCGACAAGCGCCGGTTGAAGATCGAGTAGTCACGTCACGGCGACGAGACGGCGTCACAGCGACGAGACGATCGCTACGCGGCGTCGACGTCGGTGTCGAGTTCGCTGCCAACGTGCTCGCCGTCCAGACTGTCGTCCTCTTCTTCGCCACCTCCGCCACCGTCCTCTTCTTCGCCGCCCTCACCTTCTTCGCCGCCCTCGCCGCCTTCTCCCTCCTCTCCACCCTCACCGGGCGAGGCACACCCGGCCAGCGGGAGCGTCAGCGCCGTCCCGCCGACCAGCGTGAGCAGTCGTCGTCGATCGAGCGTCTCGGTCTCGGGATGTGTCATCGTGTGACACGTTCGGCGGGCCAACACATAGCCGCTGTGGCAGGTTCGGGCGATCGTCTCACAGCGACCGCGGGGCTTCGGCCCTCGACTACGTCGACGGTTCGACGTTCTGGTTCGACCGGAACAGGTTCTCCGGGTCGTACCGAGCTTTCACGTCGGCGAGTCGCTCGTAGTTGTCGCCGTAGGCCGCCCGCACGAGGTCGTCGCCCTCCTCGCCGAAGCCGGGGAAGTTGATGTACAGGCCGCCGGGCGAGTACGGCTGCATCTCCGCCCAGAGCGTCCGCGCCCACTCGACGTTCGCCTCGTCGTCGGCCGGGTCGTCCCAGTTCGCTTCGATTCCGAGCATGTGTGGCACGTCGCGCCAGCCGATCGCCGTCGCGTCGTCGTCGACGCGGGAAATGGCTCCCCCGAGTTGCCAGACGTCGACCGTCGAGAGCTTCGAGGGGGCCGTCTCGGCGGCGGCGACGATGGTCTCGATCGCCTCGTCGGTGAGCCCCGAGAGGTACAGCGACTTCCAATAGTAGCGTCGACCGTCCGGGTAGTCCTCGTCGAGCATCTGCTGTAACTCGGTGAACGGCATCACGCCGCTGAAGTCGACGAGCGGCGTGTCGAACGCGCGGACGGGTTCGAACGCCTCCGCTCCCTCGTCAGTGGGACCGATGGACGATCCGAGGAAGCCGACACCGGGTTTACCGCGAGCGTCCTCGGGGAACGCCTCGTCGTCGGGGACCCACATCGTGAACGCGAGCAGGCCGACCTCGTCGGGGGCGTCCGCACAGAACGCCCGGTACTTGCGGAACAGCTCCGGCGCGTTCTCGGCGGGGTGGACGACGAAGCACGCCATCACCTCGGGACCCACCGGGTACGCCTCGAACTCGAAACTCGTCACGACGCCGAAGTTACCGCCGCCGCCGCGGAGCGCCCAGAACAGGTCGGGATGCTCCTCGGCGCTCGCCGTCAGTACGTCGCCGTCTGCGGTGACGACGTCCGCCGACCGGAGCGCGTCACACGACAGCCCGTAGGACCGACTGAGGTGGCCGAACCCGCCGCCGAGCGTCAGTCCCGCGACGCCCGTGTCGGAGACGACTCCGAGCGGGACGGCGAGACCGAACAGTTGGGTCTCGCGGTCGACGTCCGCCAGCGTCGCGCCCGCCTGGACCCTGACGCGTCGAGCGTCGGGGTCGATCCACACGCCCCGCAGCTCCGAGCAGTCGACGACGATCCCGTCGTCGCAGACCGCCGTCCCCGCGACGTTGTGTCCGCCGCCGCGGACCGAGATGGGCGCTCCGTGTTCGCGAGCGACGTCGACACAAGCGACGACGTCGGCCGTCCCCGTACAGCGGACGATCGCGGCCGGATACCGGTCGACGAGACCGTTCCACACCGCTCGTGCCTCGTCGTACCCCGCGTCGCCGGGACGAATGAGTCGTCCTGCGACTCGCCCCTCGAGACTGTCGACGAGGGGCGCTCCTCGTTCACCGGGCGTTGCTCCCCTGTCTCCCGATTCGTCGATAGACACGCCAAATCACCGGGAGAAGCTACGTCAGCCGAAGAGATAATCGCGCGTTCTTCGGCGGCAGAACGTTCCGTCCGCCACCCCGAACGCTCCGGGGAATCGAGCAGTCGTCTCCGTAATCGGTGCATCTATTCGCCGGGGACGTCTATCTCCGGCGAGTCAATGGGAACTGACGTCTCCTCGACTGGTTGGCGACTTCACCTCCAAACCGTCGGTGCAGTCATCAGCGCCGTCGCCGGCGCGTATCTGGTCGCGGTGCTCTCCGTCTCACTGGGTGTCGAACTGCTCCGATCGCTCGGGTTCGTGTTGACCGAACCGGGACCGCGTGCGATGCGCAGCGCCTTCCAGTTCGTCGGCTTCGGCATCGCCGTCGCAGCCTACCTCGCGCTCCGCGACGACTGGGAACTCATCCGCTGGCGCGTCCCGACGCTACGGGACGTCGGGTGGATCGTCGGCGGCCTCGTGACGCTCTTCGGAGCGCTCTACGTGCTCAGCATCGTCAGCAGTCTACTCGGCGCTAACACGGCAGAGAGCCAGATCGTCGCGAACGGACGGCAGAACCCCGCCTATCTGCTGTATCTCGTTCCCGTCACCATCCTGCTCGTCGGGCCGACCGAGGAGCTCATCTTCCGGGGTATCGTCCAGGGGACGATCCGCCGTGCCTACGGTCCCGTCGTCGCCATCGTCGGTGCGAGTCTCATCTTCGCGTCGATCCACCTGCCGTCGCTGCTCGGCGAGGGACAGTTCACGACGATCGCCATCATCTTCGCACTCGGGGCGCTGCTCGGCGCGCTCTACGAGCTGACCGACAACATCGTCGTCCCCATCGTCGTCCACGGTCTGTTCAACGCGGTGCAGTTCGTCTCGCAGTACGCGACGCTGACCGGCGTGCTCTAGTCCCGGTCGCGTCGCCGCGTCTGGAAGAGTCGGTACCAACCCCAGACGAGACAGCCCAGTCCGACGAGAGAGAACAGCCCGTCGACGAGTCCGGGTAGCGAGACGAGGTAAGGGATGCCGACGAGCACCATCCCGAGGCCCGCGATGCGCCAGCCGGTGAGTGTGTCACTCTTCGAGTGACGGCCGTCCCCCTCGATCGACTCGTCGGGGTCCATCGCGGGCGCTCAGGCGGGGTTCTTCCGCGTAAGGTCGCTCCCGCAGATGGGACACCGCTCCTTCTGGTCGTCGAACTCGCGACCACAGCCGGAACACTGGAACTTCCAGTCGCGCTGTTCGCTGATGCCGTCCTGTGCGATGGCCTCGACGGTGACGCCGAGGTGGTTCGCGACGTTCTGCATCGCGTAGTCGTCGGTGACGAGCGTCCCCGAGAGTTCGAAGGCGGCGGCGACGAGACGGACGTCGGTGTCGGAGAGCACGTCGGCGTCGCCGGTCTCGCCCGCGGCGCGGACGACCTTCTCGACCGTTCCCTCGGCGGGGATGTGGATGTGCATCCCGGCACCCTCCATCGCGTCGAAGCGGAAGGCGTGTTCGCCTTCGAGCTCCGACTGGACCATCGGGATCGACGCCGTCTCGTTGTCGGTGTGATACTCGTGGATGAACGCGGAAGAATCGAGAACGTGCATCTACCTTAGCGCTGGACGACGATGTAATCCTTGATTGCCTGCACGCGACCGACGGGGACGCGGAAGTGCCCGTCTTCGTCGGTGTCGAACGAGGACTGACTCGGCGCGAGCTCTCCCTCGTGGGGTTCGACCACGAGATCGCGGAGTTCGCCCGACTTCAGGTTCATCGTGATGTTGTACAGCATCCCCAGCTCGGTGCCGTCAGAGCCCATGACGGCCTTACCGGAGAGGTTCTCGGCGAGTATGTCGGCCATGCTTCGGTATTCGTGTGGCTTCACATAAACGCCACGGGGCGCGTCTGACGGCCGCTCGCCGGTCGGCGGCGCCGAGATCGTCCCCGCCGCGCTCCCGCCGAGTTGAAAGACTTAACTACAATCCACCGCTCAACTCACACAAGAACACTTCTACCGGGTGATTTTCGATGTCGGACACAGATACACACGATCAGACGGGAACGCTACGCACCCCCATCGTCGCCGTCCTCGGCCACGTCGACCACGGGAAGACCACACTGCTCGACAAGATCCGCGGGTCGGCCGTCAGCGAGGGCGAGGCCGGCGCCATCACGCAGCACATCGGTGCGACGGCGGTGCCGCTCGACACTGTCTCGCAGATGGCGGGGAGCCTCGTCGACCCCGACGACTTCGACCTGCCGGGACTGCTCTTCATCGACACGCCGGGGCACCACTCCTTCACGACGCTCCGCTCACGGGGCGGGGCGCTCGCGGACATCGCCGTGCTCGTCGTCGACGTCAACGACGGCTTCCAGCCACAGACGCTGGAGGCCATCGACATCCTCAAGCGGACGGGGACGCCGTTCATCGTCGCCGCGAACAAGATCGACACGACGCCGGGGTGGAACCCACAGGAAGGCGAACCGATCCAGCAGACCTACGAGGCACAGAGCAAGCAGGCCCGCCAGCGCCTCGACGAGAACCTCTACGAGATCATCGGCAACCTCTCCGACGAGGGGTTCTCGGCGGACCTCTACTGGCGCGTCCAGAACTTCACGAAGAACATCGGCGTCGTCCCCCTCTCGGCGATGACCGGCGAGGGGATCCCGGACCTGCTGGCCGTCCTGATGGGGCTCTCCCAGCGCTACATGAAAGCGGAGATGGAGATCGACGTCGCCGGCCCCGGCAAGGGGACGGTGCTCGAAGTGAAAGAAGAACGCGGGTTCGGGGCGACCCTCGACGTCGTCCTCTACGACGGGACGGTCCGAGAGGACGAGACCATCGTGGTCGGCGGGGCGAACAGCCCCATTGTCACGGAGGTTCGCGCGCTCCTCCAGCCGCGGCCGAACGCCGAGATCCGGACGGAGAAGCGGTTCGACCGCGTCGACCAGGTGTCGGCGGCGACGGGGATCAAGATCGCCGCCCCCGACCTCGAAGACGCGATGGCCGGCGCGCCGGTCCGCGTCGTCCGCGACCGCGACGTCGACGAGGTGATCGAGGAGGTCCAAGCCGAACTCGCCGGCATCGAGGTCGAGACCGAAGAGCAGGGCGTCGTCGTCAAAGCCGACACGCTCGGCTCGCTGGAGGCGATGGCCAACGCGTTGCAGGAGGCCGAGGTGCCGATCCTCCGAGCGGAGGTCGGCGACGTCGCCCCCCGAGACGTCTCCATCGCGGGGACGGCCCGCGAAGACGAACACAAGGTGATCCTCGGGTTCAACGTCGACGTGCTCCCGGACGCCGAGGAGGACCTCGAAGACTCCGACGTCCGCCTGTTCAGCCACGACGTCATCTACCAGCTCGTCGAGGACTACGACGAGTTCGTCACGGAGCGCAAGCGTGCCCAGCAGGAGACCGTCCTCGACAAGATCGTTCGGCCGTGTCGGTTCCGTATCCTCGAAGACCACGTGTTCCGGCAGAACAACCCCGCCGTCGTCGGCGTCGAGGTGCTGGCGGGGACGCTGAAGAACAACCAGTACGTCGTCAAGTGGGAGGGGAACGAACCGACGCGTGTCGGCCAGCTCAACGGGATCCAAGAGCAAGGCGAGGACGTCAAGCAGGCCCGCGCCGGATCGCGCGTCAGCGTCGCTATCGACGGTCCGACCGTCGGCCGACAGATCGACGAGGGCGACGAACTCTGGATCGACCTCCCCGAGAAACACGCGAAGATCCTCGAACAGGAGCTCTCGGGAGAGATCCCGGGCGACGAACTCGAGGCGCTCCAGAGCTACCTCGACAAACACCGCCGCCGCGACCCCTTCTGGGGGAAGTAACCTCGGTCCCCGGGAGTCGACCACGGCAGAATCCGTTTTTACCGCTCGCCGAGTAGGGGCGCACGGAGGAACGCACAGACGAGCGTGCGGGACGCGTTCTCGACCGGTCGCACAGACCACGAAACCGTCTCGCGGTACGACCTCGTGCTGGCGGTGCTCCCGGTGCCACTCGCAGTCGGCGCCGTGGGAGGGCTGCTGACGTCGGTGCCGACGGCCATCGGTGCCGGTGCCGGTGGACTCCCGTCCGCACTCGTCGTCGGCTACGGGCCGTTCGTCGACACGCCGGAGACGCCCGACGCGTCCGGCCGAGAACGTGACGACGCGCCGTAGTCGCGACGGACACTCGTTCGCTCGACTCCGTACGTCGGCAGCGACGGCGCCGTCGACGCTTCCGACAGCGGTCGCTGGGCGCTCGTGAGGGGATCGTGAGACGAACGGTCCAGGGAGAACAGTCCGTCTAGCGGGCGGTCTGTGCGACGCCGTCGCCGACGGCGTTCATCACCTGCAGCGCCGCGCTGGCGGCGAGTCCGCGGGCGACCTCGCGCCGGTCGTCGTCGTCGAGACCCGACTCGAGATCGTCGATATCCGGCGTGAAGCCGGCGCTGACGGGGTGACCCGCCGGCGGGTGGACCGCGACGGTCGCCTCCGGCCCGTTCGACCCGTAGGAGAGCTCAGAGCCGATAGCGTAGCTATCGGGGAGATAGGTCCGGGTCTGGGCGACGATGCCGGCGACGGCGCGGCGAAGCATCCGTTTCTGGTCGAGCGTGAGTTCGACGTCCTGCGAGGGTTGACCGGCATCGACGACACCTGGGGCACCCGCGTACGGATTGTTTCCATTCATAAGGAGATGCTACCAGCACTATGCGAACGCCGTGTATAAAGCCGTCGGAGGACGTTGAAATCGCCGCTGCTCGACCGTCAGAGGATCGGCTCGCTCTGTCCGTAGGCGGCGACCGTGAGCGCCGTGGTGTACCCCTCGCCGTCGGCGTCTGCGGTCGTCACGGCGACCGCCTCGTCGTCGAACGACCACTCTCTGAGCCCGCGGCCGGCGTCGAGCCCCTCGCGGACGGCCGACTCGACGGTCTCGGGGTCGGTACCGCTGGCCTCGTAGAACAGCCCCGGTCCGTCGCCGGTCGTCCAGCCGAGCCCCGCGCTGACGGTCCCCGTCTCGCCTGTCGTCGCTCGCGCCTCGACGACGGTCAGCCGGTTGCCCGCGGGGCCGAGGTCGGGAGCGGAGCCGACCGTCTCGACCGTCGCGTCGGCCGGGATCACCGACGAGACGGCGACCAGGTTGTAGTTGTGGATGTTCGCCGCCGCGAGCGCGGCGTCGTAGGAGGCCATCGCCGTGGGAGCCGTCGCCGATCCGCTGACGACGTAGATGGTGCTCATTACTGGAGAACGGAGACGGGGACAAGAAGCGGTTACGGATTCAGGCCAACAGCTGCGGCCCGAACACCATCAGGATGAGCGCCGCCAGCATCGTCACGCCGATGGAGGTGGTGATGGTGCGGACGATGGGGTAGGGGTCGCTGACGGGGAGCCGCGAGACGATCGCCTCGACGCTGGTCCGCATGATGCGGCCGCCGTCGAGCGGGTAGCCGGGGATGCAGTTGAACAGCCCGAGCTGGAGGTTGATCCACGCGGTCCAGAACAGCAGGTTCGCTGCGATGAACACCCCACCGCCGAGCGCGGCCAGCGGCCCCTCGACCACGAAGAAGTTCATCACCTCGGGGGTGAAGCCGGGGAAGTTGTACGGGAGGCCGAAGACGCTCGCCAGCGGGAGGATGAGCGCGACGAACGCGAGCCCGCGGAACGTGTCGACCGTCGACGTGAGCGGTCCGGAGAGCGCGTCTGCCTCGGTGTCACCGCCCAACAGCGTGAGATACGTCGAGGCGGGGTAGCTCTGGATTCCGAGGTCCGTCATCGAGAGGCCGCTCGTCCCCGAGAAGAGGTTCACTCCCAGGAACGCGTCCTCGCGCTCCGAGTCGAACGTCACCGTGTACGTCCGGAGTTCGCCGTCGACGTACGCCTCGACGTCGACCGTGTCACCGCCCGAGTAGCCGTCGAGGACGCGACTCAACTCCTCCGAGGACGTGACGCGTTCACCGCCGATTCGGGTGACGACGAAGCTCCCGTTGGGGTCGTCGCCTGCCCCCTGCATCGCCTCGGACATCGGCTGGTTCTCCTGCGTGCCCGTCACGTACGCGCCGACGGGGACGACCTGCGTCCCGCGCGACGTCTCGAGACGGGCGAACGTGTCGTTGCCGACCGCCTCGCGGAACTCCGCCCGCGTCGAGACCTGCGTGCCGTTGACCGACCGGACCGTCACCGGGTCGTCGTTCTGGTCGATGGTGAGGTTCGCCGGGTTGCCGCCGATGGTACCGACGATCACGAGCGAGCGTTCGACGGTCACTTCGCGGGTCTCTCCCTCGGAGCCGGCGACCGAGAGCGTCACCGACTGCCCCTCGGCCTCCGCCCAGGCGGCGTCGAACGCCGACTCGTTCTCGACTTCCTGTCCATCGATACCGACGATGCGGTCGCCGCCGCCGATGCCGGCCTCCGAAGCGGGCGACCCGCCGTAGGACCCGGCCACGGCGACGCCCGGGGCGACGCCGATGGCGCCGACGATCGGGCCGAACAGGAGCGCGAACGCGAGGATGGTGACGACGAAGTTGTTGGTCACGCCCGCCGCGAACATCCGCGTGCGGGCACCGCGGTTGGCCTTTCGTTGGCTCTCCTCGTCCGGTTCGACGAACGCGCCGATCGGCAGGATCGTCAGGAGAACGACGCCCATCGACTCGATGTCGATGTCCTCGACGCGACAGAGCAACCCGTGGCCGCCTTCGTGAACGACGAGTCCGACGAGCAGTCCGAAGACGATCTCGGGAGCCATCGACAGCGGGAGGAAGTCGTTGACGCCGGGGATGACGAGGAAGTTCCGCGGCTGGTTGATCGCCGTCGGCTGGGGGCTCCGGACGGTCTGGATGGCCGCCTGCAGGAAGAGGAAGAACGACCCGACCATGACGACGAGCGCGACGCCGACGCCGACGTTGCTCCACGCCCGCCAGAAGCGTCTCGGCCGTGCGAGCCAGTTGAGGAACGCCCGGCCACGCTTCGTGTGGATCGTCGTGAGCGGTCCCTGAATGCGGACGGAGTTCGGGATTAGTCCACGAGACTGCAGCGAGACTGCGACGACTGAGTACAGAAGGACACCTGCAAGTACCCAGAGCAGCGGATTCATTGGGCGAATTGAGGGCTCGGTGCGCAAAAGGCGTTCGGGTTACGAGAGTTCGGCGACGCCGGACGTCAACGTCCCGGCGTCGCCGGTTCGTCTCTGATCTCGATGGTGACCATCTCCCGTTCGTCGCGGCGACGTCGTCGCCGACGACGTGCGAGCGCGGCGACTGCGAGCACGGCACCGCTGACGAGGAGATACTGGCCGCGTCGACGACCAGGGGTCGTCTCGGCCTCGCGCTCCTCGTCGGACGACTGTCGGATGTAGTGAGTGAGTTGCATGACGGTCTCGTGGTCGGCTGCCGCGCATCGTGGTGGCGCGTGGTTCGACCCGCCCTGTCAGGCCTCGCTGACCTGAACAGGCATAGTAAGGGAGAGTGCGATTTGAATGTTACCCCGCGCACGGTGGCGCGGGGGATCCTGTTCTTACGAGGACAGGTTTCCTGTTTCGATGACGTGACTTGCAGACACGCGCTGGAAATCAGCGGCGTCCGTAGCGTTGACGAGAGCGAAGCTCTCGTTCGCACGCCAGAAACGCGATGCGTTTCTGGGGACGGTCACACTCTCCACAGGCGTATCTTCGGGCCATCCCAGCCCTAATTCAGAACAGCCGCGTTGCAGAACATTCATCGCCGCGTTCGCGTCTCGATCCGTCTTAAACCCACACGCAGGGCACGAATGCTCACGAACCCAGATGGGCTTTGCCGTCTCCACACCACATGATGCACACTCTTTGGTCGTTCCTCGCGCTTCAACCTGCAGGACGTGCGTCCCGTACAAGTCGCCCTTATATTCAAGCA
>NZ_FODV01000047.1 GCF_900110465.1 Halogranum amylolyticum | reverse complement strand
TAGTTCGCAAGCTAAGTCCTGGGAGTAGGCCAATTGTAAGCGCCCGTTCCGACCCTTTTGGAGTACGAATCGATGGATTCGTAGTTGCAATACTTCTCTTACTCACTACCTGCGGGCGATCTGCCCACAGAGGTCGGCATCACTTCCTTCCCGGGTCGTCGAACAGTGTACGTCAAGGATCGCCTGGCTGTCTGTATCGACGAGCTTCGTGACTTTGAGCTTCTGCACGCGGTAGTTCGTTCGATTGCAGTAGTGGCGGCTTGCTGCATCTCGTTCGTAGAACGTGGCATCGACCGCTCCGTGCTTCGAAGGATCGTGCAGCTGCGCCGAGTGGCGCAGCAGCACTCGACAGACGCTCATGTTGAATCGGTCGAACGCCTTACACAATGTGGATGGTGAGGGGAGATCGGCCGCGTCGAGGCCGATCTCCCCAATTATTTGCGGCATCTCTTTCAGCAGGTCGATCGTCATGCGGTAGGACGTATCAAGGTAAATTCGGAGACAATGGAGAGAAACGAGGGCATAGTCGGCGAATCCGCCGCCACCTTCCGGGGCGGCGGATTCGTCTCTATCGCCAGTAACCCTTTGAGCAAGCGGCACAATCTCGCCAGTGAAGCGGGATATTTGCGTCATAGACACTCGCAACCTCCCGCTTCAACTCCTTTGATTTAGTGGCTTATCCCGACGCCGTCTAGTGATTCAACAGAGCCGGTTGAACCCAGTAAAATCGATAGAGGTGTGGCCAGTGCGTTTCTCTGCCGAAGTGCGGAGAAACGCACGCCAGGCCTTCGTCGAAATTTTCTCGAACCAATCGCAGAGCACCGTGTAGTGAGGCAACCGCGTGAGGCCAGCCGAGAACCCGGCATTTCGCTGAGCAAGCCAATCGTCTGGCGCTAGGACTTGCCAAGCTCGATTTTTAGTGCATGAAGCGTAAGTATCACCCAGTCGACAAACCCGCCACCCCCGACGGGGTCGGCGGGTTCGCCTGGGTTCTCGACAACTGCTTTAGCAGTAGCAGCCGTAACACGAGTGATGCGGCGGAATTCGGAAATCAAGACAGTCTGCCGCTTTGCTTTCTACCGACATAACGGAGTCGCCACGCCGCAGTCTAGCGATCCTACAGAACAGAGAATGCATCAACATGGTCCGACAGGAAACGTGGCTGACCTTCGCGGTGCGTCGAACCGTCCCCGCAAATCGACCATCAGACGACCGTTTCATCTGGTAATCACCGACCAGACTAGCCTCTTAGTGAGAGTAACAATGCTGCCGACAGCGACGGCTCCGCTGGTTCATCCATGATTACTGGTGGAGAATGTCAGCAGGTTTACTTCGACACCGGACTCAGGCTTCAGAATCAGCTAGTCGAGGGCACTTTGTGAAGTACTGAATCTGAATTGGTAAGCAATCTATTATTCGCAAATGATATGTACCTCCGTTCTTGACTTGTTTTCAATGGATTCCTCAAACGTGGTTTGGCTCATTTTCGATAGTATTCGCGGGGATCGGACATCACTTGGGAACGATGGACCGGATACCACGCCAAACTTGGAAAGAATCGGGGAAGACGACGATGGAATCGCGACAACCTGTTTCTCCCACGCGATTTGGTCACAACCGTCTGTTGCATCAATGATGACGGGAACGCATCCATCCCATCACGGTGCTGGCCTCCACAATGAGGTCATACCAAAACAAATAGAAACGGTGGCTGAACGATGCTCAATGGCGAATTTAACAACAGAGGCAGTGTCAGTGAATCCTTATTTCTCTGACTCTACCGGGGCAGACAGAGGGTTTGATCGTTTTGACTATTTCGACCTGAAATCACTAGTAGGCGAATGTTCGTTGTCTAGTCTCCTCTCATTCGCAGCTAATGTACGTAAATTTTCAGGAGGTTTGACGGTTGAAAAGAGGAAGCACAACCCGGATTACTTGTTAAACGAAATCGTCAAAGATAGACTTGAAAACTTGTCCCAATCTAAGGAACAATTTTTCTTCGCCGCTCACTATCATGGTGTCCACCACCCCTATTACCCTGCGCCACACTATCAGTCCAATATAGGAATCAACCGATCAGATGCAGATTTTGCTTTTGAATCATCAAAAGACGTATATGAAACGATAGCAAATAGGTGCCCGTTCTCCGATCCAGAGATCGAGTCAATTAGGGGTGCATACGATGCTTTGGTCGCCCAAACTGACGCCCTCATTGGAGATCTGCTGTTCCACATCGATTCACTGGGCTTGGATGAGAACACAATTGTCGTCATTACATCTGACCACGGTGATTTGCTTGCAGAGTACGACCTGTTCTCACACAAACTGCTGCTCTCTGATGAGTTAATCAATGTCCCTATCGCTGTGAGGGGTTCTGAACGGCTATCCGAGATTGAACTACCAGTGTTCCAGCACATAGACGTGATGCAAACTGTGCTCGAGGAAATCGGTGTTAACACAGATGGGATGCAAGGTCGGTTGTTACCGGAAGAAGCGCCAGAATTCGCAATAACGCAGAGGGGCAAGGAAACAAAGCGTCAAACCATTGAAAAAGCACGTGAGCATGATCCTAAATTTGACCCAGAGATTGTTCCCCCAGGACTTTCGACATCAATTCGAACTAAAGACTGGAAACTAGTCTCATGGGATGAGGGAGAAGTACTCTTTGAACCACCTAACGAATCCGACGACCTTTCCCCAGAAAACAAAGAGATAGTCTCCGAATTAAGTCAGAAACTGTCTGAGTGGACAAATGAGAATGGGGAGCCAGTTATGGACGAGACTTCTCAAGACTTCGATGACGATGTTCGGGATCGGCTCGCAGACCTTGGCTATGTGGCTGAATGACGACTGAATGGTGAGTCTGTCGTCCTCAAGTTGGTCGTATGCTCAAATCCATCGGTGTAGCGTTCTGTAACCCACCTTCACGTATCACGTGATAAAGTCATTCAGGAGTGTTCTGTTGAATAGATACTGAGCTACCGTTACAGTAGCTCACACAGGGATTCTATATTGACGACGGTGAACATCAGGGCAATTTCGCGGGCTGCCGATATCAGCCGAGCGCTCGCACGGTATCGCCGAGCGAGCGCTTCGTTGTCGAATACGAGGTCTCCGCCATCCAGCGCTGAGGGCAGCCTTTTGACTGAATAAGCGTATTGTTCGCAGCTGTCTTCGGTGATGAACCGCGGTAGTAAACAAGCTACTCGACGTGAAATGTTGAGGCCTCGCACTCTGTGTGCCAATCTTGGAACCCGTTGTCCGCAGCGATGGTCAGCAAGTCGTCCGCGTTCCGACAGACGACCTGCGGCCCGGTCTTCGTATCGTGCTTTCACCGTACTATGATATGGACGTCAAGAATAGCGAGCGACTCTATATCAGTTAATGTCGTCTCTTTCAGCGTCTGTACAGTGCTTTCGGACCGCTGGCGGAAGTACGACGAAGCACAACGGCGGTCGAAGAACGTGCTGTTGACTACAGTGTGGCCAGACTGCGGGTGTCGCTGCGCGGAAACGCGCAGCAACGCTCGCCAGACCCACATCTTCAGCCAATCGAACGACTTGTAGATCGTACTGTAGTCCGGGAGGTCGCCCCTATCTAGACCGAGCGCGTCACGAACTTCAGTCAGATACCTCAGCGGATTCGGCGTTTCACGGTAGCTGTGTCTCTCTTCGAGCTGGAAGCAATATAGCACGGGACCCAGCGGGCGAACCCACCACTGGCAGGCTCTCCGGCGTGCTTTCCCAACGCTTGTTTGGCTAGATGACGACACTGCTCAACGAAGTCGAGGAGGTCGACTTTTATGGGCAAGAATCTAATTTCTCGGCCTCGCCCTTCTAACGTGGTGATATCGGCTGATCAGACGCCATTTAACAGAGCATTCAAGAGAAGTTCTGAAATTCATGTAGCAGCAGGTAACGGGAGTCTTACTGAATCTTCTCGATTGGTAGTTCTCCTGTTTCGGAACTTATCTTACGCATTCATGTTGGCAGGAAGCTAATAACTGGTTTTTTGTGAATCTCGCGTCTACTTGCTGGTCTTAGTTACAACCACACCAGTAGGCGTGTCAACTAGCGGGCCTTGTGATGTCCTGATATTAGATTTTATACCCCAGACCTCGTAGCTTTTCGTCGATCTCCTTTGAGTCTAACCCTACTTCATCTTGTTCAGGAGTTCCACCTCGAATCCGTCGTCGGTCCTCGCTGTCAATTACGAACCAGGGCACTCGAACTAATGTTGGGACATACAGTCCGGCAGGATGACCGTAGTATGTTGCAGGAAGCGGTGACTGTGACTCACCAAGCAATTCCCCGTGATCTGATGAAATCACCGTTTTCCCATCTAGTTTATTAATGAGATCTAATACCGAATTTAGTGCAATTTCTAAATTTTCTCGATAAGCTTGAAACAGTGTATCTGCATCTAAATTATTTTCACTTACGGTTTTGGGGAATTTGTCCTTATAGTTGATATTTTCACCAGTCGGTCCAAAAAATGGCTGGTGAGGCTGCATATATTGAATGAGAAGTCGCTTGTGCGGATATTCATTCGCTGCGTTTATCGCAGCCTCTGTTACTATTTCCGGGCTAGCTGAGATTCCTCCAAAAGCATCGTTTTCAACAAGATTGTATTTGTAGACTTCCGCTTCTATTTCATCTTTTAGTCTGGCGTAGTAGCCGTTTGAGTCAATATAGACAGTATCATAGAGATCCCGGTTAGTAAAATTCCCACGAATCCACTCTCGTGTAGCACTCCCTCTTGAGATACGGTATTCAAGTGACCCCGTAAAAGAATCCAGGGGAAGATATTCTTCGAATATATCAAATCGACAAGCATCAAGTATAATAAGGTTATCCCAGTCCTCATTAAAAATGTCTGTACCGTTTGGATTATATTCACGCGTCTGCCCACGAGTATAATATAGACGGTTCAGTTCCGTTAGCGCTAAGTTTGGACGTTTCAACGCCGTCTTCACAGCATCAGCATCGTACATAGGTGGCTTTTCTAACAACTCTCACTAATATGTTTGTATTTAAATGTCTGATTTTCTTAACTTAGAACTAGTCTTTTATTCTATGTTCATTGATTTCTTGTTCATGTGCTAGTTTGTATGAAACGATAGGTTTACAAATTCGGTCATAGATGCACCATATACAGAATGAATGAACGAACAAAATTCATCTTCACATCAATTTGTTTCCTTTTTGCAGTTGCTACAACACTCTCTGTTGCATCCCCAGCAACCAACTATGAACTGTCAATTTATGGTTCAACTCCTCTAGCGGTGTGGATTGTCTTATCACTATTGTCGGGCATCAGTATTATCGTTATTATGTTTGGACGCACGCAGACTAATCGCCGCCTCGGTGGCACAGCTCTCGTGTTGGTGTCTCTCATCATTTTTGCCTTGCCTCTGCTACGAGGTTATCACTTCCACGGCCCCGGTGATTCAATGGGTTACCGAGGAATCTCTCTGGAAATCCTCAAAACAGGTATTGGGGAGGTTATTTACCCTGCCCTTCCGACAGTGGCGGCAATAACCCACCAAGTCACTGGCGTTAGACTTGACAAAGCATGGTTGATTGCGTTCCCCTGGTTTGCGGTGTTGTTCGTTTTTGGTCTTGTCGCCGCAGCACGGCGAGTCGGAGATAACCAGAATGTCGTCACACTCTCGCTCATCACTGCTGCTTTGTTCCTTCCGCTGAATCAAATCAGTCGAGCAGGCGTCTTTTCACTTCCTTCGACAACCACAGCGACAATATTCTTGACTCCGCTTGCTCTATTCTTGTTAATAAAGCTGCAATCGAACGATCGTGAAATTTGGGCCGTTAGTATAATTTTCCTTACTGGCTATATTTTCTTTCATCCACAGCAATTTGTGAATTATATATTAGTCGCACTTACGGCATCAATTGTGTATGTTTACCGCAGTAAGTCATCATTTCGATATCCAGGGAGACTAACCATTTTAGCAATCGCGTTGTTTTGCGTATTCTGGCTATGGGTGTCATCGTTCGACCTCTTTGCAAGCGCAATCGGGGGTGTCGTCTTGCGCGTCTTAAGGGGGGGGACGACGGGTGACTTAAGTTCGGCAGGAGGCTCACTTGGTGCTGTTGGCGGGTCGCTTACGGAATTATTCATTAAGCTGTTTTTCATACCTTTTATTGCTTGTGTCATTGTCGGCACAGCAATGCTCTTGTACATTCTTTCACAGCAGTTTTCGCTTGGCCGTTTTGAATTACTCGGTGATCTATCAAAAGAGGAGACGATGCTAGTTTCGACTCTCGTCCCGATCACTGCGATCACCGGTGTATACACGCTCGCCTTCAGCCAATACTTCCGCCATATCGGGTTTGCTATGGTCATCGTCAGCGTCGTCTTACCCGCTATTGTGGCACGTCCTCTCTCACGTACAGACCTCACTAAAAATCGGGCAATGAAAATTGCCGGTGTTGTGTTTTTAACCGTGATCGTCGCGATGTCTGCGATGACAATTCACCCCTCGCCGTTCATTTTTCAGGAGAGTGGTCATGTCACGAAAGCACAAGTAGAAGGGTATGAACACGTATTTAAGTACACTGACGAAAGCACCGAATACGCTCATCTCCGCCTGTATCCTCATCGGTTCTATGATTCAATATATGGTGATGCCGCAGCAAAACGAAGAAACATCGAATCGAGCCAGACGAATGTTTTGTACAATTTCACAAAGTCCGTTCGAAATTCATCCGATAGCACATACTACATCATCACCGATGCAGACCGGATGCAGGACTTTGTAATGTACGATGAGGCATTTCTGGCACGTTCAGAATTATCAAAAATGGAACAACAAACAAGCTGTATCTATCGAAACGGTGGCGTTGAAGTCTGTAAGAACGCGCTAAATAGCACACATTCGTAGTAATAATTATTTTTTACGGTCTGAAGTTAATTCTATTCTCGGTCCGTTAGTATTTCACAAAGCATCCTCGGCTAGCTGTTTCTGAAGCCTGAGTTCTGTACCAGAACAGTTGCACTGGCGACCTCGGCGAGAGGATCATGAGCGAACCGACGGAGCGCTGTCGCTATCGGCGGCGATAATGATCAGCGCAACATCTAAATGCCGGGGAGGAAGGTCGCAATCTAGTCGGAAGCGCAGCTCAATCGTTGAGTAAGACGAAGGAACGTTTCGACAAGCAGTGGCGAGAGAGTCCGTTGGAGTCTTTTCCAGACTGGCTCAATGGAGGTGAGAAACAGTGAGTACTGCGGAGAAACATTAGAGATATATGATACGTTACCTCAAACCGGTCGGCGATTTCTCGGTGAATCTGCTGAGACGTTCACGGTTAGTCAGCTTCGAGAATCTGCCAGAGCTCCGCAAGTAGGTCTGGAGTAAGCTGCGGGGGGCGGTCAGCCCCCGAAGCTCGTTAGAAGGCCCTTCGCACCACCATTATTCCACGCGCGGGTCCAGTGACTACTGGTCGGCTGTGAGACACCAACACGACGACCGGCTTCTTCGAGCGTGTCTCCCACGTAGAGGTTCTGACAAAGCACAATCGATGGACGAAACGGATCTCGTCCGCCTTTTGAGCTCCATCGACTCTCCTATCCAGTTCTTTCTTAGAGAGGTGCTTGACGATCCCCAACCGACGTTCTCTACTCACTCTCTCTAAGGCGCTTGCAAGACTCAAATCTTCCGCAGACCACTAAGCGCCGACGAGAACCTCGTAGATGTCTTCAGCATTAAGTTCGGCATTTTCAGCGAGTGTGAGAGCAACTTCCTCGTCAAACGAATTGACGAGGAAGTTAAGGAGCTGGTTCTCATGGAATTCACCGTCTATTTGATGGTTGATTGGCACATTTGCAGCAAGCAGACGTCTCAACCAACCGGCTTTGTGAAGTACTGATATTATATCGTCAGTTAGAAGTAGAATATTCGTATAGCTATCTCTATGAGTATAGCTACGCAGCTCGGGAAAAAATTCAAATCAGAATTTTCTGGGCAACTGATCGCGACAATTGCCGGGACAGGATTAACATTGATTCTGGCACGGCTCCTTGACCCAAGCGGGTATGGTATTCTGTTTTATAGTATTTCAATATTTTCAATTGTGAAGGTATTTAGTAATCTTGGAATACCAAAGTCTGCAGCAAGGTATATTGCTGAAAACAAAGATAGCTCCCCGGAGTTGATCCCCACTATCTTGCGCACATCCATCTCTTATAATGTTTTGATTATATTGTTTGTATCAGTATCCTTTTACTTTATACATCCGTTTGTGGCAGAAGTGTCAAGCGAGCCAAACTCAAAAGAGCTTTTGAAAGTTGGCACATTATATATTGTATTTAGTTCAACTTCTTTTTCGGCTCGTATTATTGCACAAGGATTCGAGGATATAAAATTGTCTGCTGTCATAAATGTGACTAAGCGCGTTAGTCAACTAATTTTAGTTGTTGGGTTTGTACTGCTTGGGTATGGTATCATTGGTGCTCTCTGGGGATTTATTATTGGTTTTTGTCTCGCGACACTGGTTGGGTTCTGTGTGATTTATCACAGATACTACTTGAATTCTGGAAGACCAGAGATTTCGAATCTACCACAGAATATATCGAGGAAGATCCTTGAATATAGTATCCCGCTTAGTATTACAAACATGTCTGGCAAGCTTGATTCAAAAGTAGATACAATATTGGTTGGGATATTAATGAATCCTGTGTCAGTAAGTTACTATGTTATCGGTAAGCAGGTTATTAGTGTTTCTCAAATGCCTGCATCAGCTCTCGGGTTTTCGATCTCGCCCACATATGGAAAAAACAAGGAAGAGGGTAACCAATCTACATCCGCCAAGATTTTTGAAAAGTCACTAATATATACTCTATTAATTTATCTCCCATGCGCTGCTGGATTATTTTTGATCTCTTCTCCAACAATCTCTCTAATTTTCGGACCAGAATACCATGGTGCAGTCCCTGTCCTACAGACATTTTCAGCCTATCTCATATTACAATCTATCACACAGATCACTGATAACCCCTTAGACTATCTTGGACGAGCCCGTGAACGAGCGATTGCAAAAGGTATTTCATCCGTGAGTAATGTTGTCTTGAATCTATTTTTGATCCCCTGGATCGGTGTCGTTGGTGCAGCAATCGCTACGGTAATTACACATACATTTTACAACCTAGTCAAATTGTATATAGTTTATTCTGAACTTCCAGTAGAGGTGAGTAGAATTGTCGCTCCAATTGGGAAAATTATATTGATAACTGGCGCTATGTCCATCGTTGTTGGGTATCTCGCTCAAGATGTCCATAGTATGATCACATTGGCATTCATAATTGCTATTGGAATTCTAGTTTGGGGAGTTATGTCAATTATCACAGGGGCGATTGACACGAGTCTGGTTAGAGAGTCACTAGGATAGGTCGTAAGGCGAGTTGCTCGAGACAACGAGAAGATCATACGGACTACGCTGTCCAGTTATTGAGTCTTCGGAGAAAGCATGCGAAATCATAATGACTGTAGGAACTATTTATCTGAGTGACATTAGTGTGTGACACATTGTTGATTTTGGAGCGTCGCTTTGACAGCGTGTTTAAGTGCTTCTCAACGGGTTTATTGAAGAGTTCCTATGTAGCTGAAAGGCGCGGAAATACTGTGTCAACCTGTCCTTCGAGATGTCCCCCAATGCGGGGAGAGCCACCGTGGCGTTAGCGACGCGTGGCTCTCACAGGTGTTGGCGTGCACGCCTTATGAGCATATTCGGCAGTTCCCATTGAGTCAAAAGATACCTACGACTGACGGGTTAGATTCTCAGGAAGCATCTGGATGGGTGTATGCAATTCCTCTACTATCCAGGCACCGTTGCTACGTTCCTACGGCCTCTGACCTCGAGAGCTTAGCGCTTAAGCTTCTCTCGCAAATCCCGATCACTGGAGTCGAAGCCGCAGCCTTCGACTCCAGGATCATTCGCCAAACGCTCCTCCAAACCGCCGTTGAGCAGACATTCATCAAGACTCAGTACCTCACAAAGCATCCTCGGCTAGCTGTTTCTGAAGCCTGAGTGCTGTGTCGGAGCGGTTGCACTGACGGTCTCGACGAGAGATCCATGGACGAATCGACGGAGAGCTGTCGCGTCGGCGGCAGCCGCCGCCGACAGCGACGGCGTCGCCACTCCCGCTGGAGGCTGTCTGGGTCGTGATTACCGGGTAAACCGGTCGTCCGGTGGTCGGTTTGCGGGGACGGCCCGACGCGTCGCGAGGGCCGTCCACGCTGCCCGTTGGACCATGTTTATGAACTCCTTGAACGACCACTCCCAGAGGCGACGCCCGCCTCGGCGGGGCGTCGCCACGTACTCCCAGTGCAGATACCGCCAGACGTTCTGTAACAACAAGCTCACTACGACGTACAACAGCCGTACGACCGGATTTTGTGTCGAGGTCGTCGCAATACTTTGTTCGGAGAGTCGATAGCTCGCCTCGATACCGAAGCGTTTCGCGTAGTGGTATCGAG
>NZ_FODV01000049.1 GCF_900110465.1 Halogranum amylolyticum | reverse complement strand
GGCTCGTCAAAGAGTACGATGCTGTGTTCGTGGAAGATCTGAACGTTCAGAGTATGCTTCAGGGCGATGGAAATGCTCAGAACAAGCAGGACGCCGCGTGGCGACAGTTCATCACCTTGCTTGAATATAAGGGCGACTTGTACGGGACGCACGTCCTGCAGGTTGAAGCGCGAGGAACGACCAAAGAGTGTGCATCATGTGGTGTGGAGACGGCAAAGCCCATCTGGGTTCGTGAGCATTCGTGCCCTGCGTGTGGGTTTAAGACGGATCGAGACGCGAACGCGGCGATGAATGTTCTGCAACGCGGCTGTTCTGAATTAGGGCTGGGATGGCCCGAAGATACGCCTGTGGAGAGTGTGACCGTCCCCAGAAACGCATCGCGTTTCTGGCGTGCGAACGAGAGCTTCGCTCTCGTCAACGCTACGGACGCCGCTGATTTCCAGCGCGTGTCTGCAAGTCACGTCGTCGACACAGGAAACCTGTTCTCGTAAGAACAGGATCCCCCGCGCCACCGTGCGCGGGGTAACATTCAAATCACCGAGCACCATCTCTCCGACGGCCGGAATGCCATGACTCTCCCACACGACAATCACGCTCCCGCGAGTGAGCGCACCGGGTCCAGCGAGGCCGACGGCTCGGCCCGCGTGGGGTCGCTCACCGAGGCGGGGTTCGACGCGCTTCCCACGCAGGTCGCCGTTTTGAACAGCGACGCCGAGATCGTCTACACGAACCGGGCGTGGCGACGGTTCGGCGAGGAAAACGGGATACAGGAACCCGCACACACTATCGGCGTCGACTATCTGGCGGTGTGCGACGCCGCCCCCGACGAGCACGCCGTGACCGCCGCAGACGGGATCCGTGGCGTCCTCGAGAACGACCGCGACGAGTTCGCCTTCGAGTACCCCTGTCATGGGCCGGACGAGCAGCGCTGGTTCACCATGCGCGCCATCCGGTTCCGTCACGACGGCGAGGAGTACGTACTCGTCTCCCACCTCGACATCACCGAGCGCAAGCAGTCGGAGCTCCGTGTCGCCGCCCAGAACGACGAGATCGAGACGTACAACCAGGTCAACACCATCGTCCACGACGTCGTCGACTCGCTGCTCGAAGGAGTGAGACGCGACGAGATCGAGACGGCGGTCTGCGACCGACTGGCGAGTTCTCACCTGTACGGGTCGGCGCTCGTCGTCGCTCCCGCCCTCGACGGCGACGCGTTCACCGTCCGCGAGGCGTCGAACGTCGACGGAGAGGCGTGGCTCGACGCCCTCGACGGCGACCGGACGGCGCTGGCCGAACTTGCCGCCGCACTCGACGACGACGACACCGTCGAGGCCGTCCAGTATCTCCACGACTCGTCGACCGTCCCGGACGCGCTGAAGGACGTCGCTCTCGACGGCGGTTACCGCTCGTTCGCACTCGTCCCCATCTCGTATCTCGGCCACACCTACGGCGTCCTCGTCATCAACGCGCTCCGACCCGAAGCGTTCGGCGACAACGAGACGCAGGCCTTCGAGGTGCTCGGTGAGACCATCGGCTACGCCATCAACGCCGTCGAGAACCGACGACTGCTCTTCGCGGACACGCTGACGGAACTGGAGCTGACCGTCGGAGCGGACTCGGTGCTCGCCGGACTCGCGGCGACCGCCGAGTGCATCTTCGAGATCGACGGCGTCATCCCGGCCACGGACGGTGTCCACTGTTACCTACGCGTCCGAGGTGCTGCTCCGAGCGACGTCGTCGAGGACGCGAGCGGGACGACCGGCGTCGAGCAGGCGCGCGTGCTCGACGACGGCGTCGGCGGCGGCACCGTCGAGTGTACCCTCGCGTCGTCGCCGCTCCGGACGTTCCTGGACGCCGGTGCGAGGGTCGCGGCGGCGACCGCCACAGCCGGATCGCTCCGGATCAACGCGGTCGTCCCGCCAGAGACGGAGATCCGGACGCTCGTCGAGGGGCTCGTGGCGTCGTTCCCGACGGCCGAACTCGTCGCGAAGCGAGAGACCGACCGGGCGATCAAGTCGGTCGAGGGGTTCCGCGAACAGCTCGAGACGACGCTCACGGACAGACAGCGCCAGACGGTCGAAGCCGCCTACCGCGGCGGCTACTTCAGACGACCGCGCGAGAGCTCCGGCGGCGAGCTCGCCGAGACGTTCGGTATCGCCGGACCGACGTTCCACCAGCATCTCCAGGCCGGGCTGAACAAACTGGCCGGCCTCGCGTTCGACGACGGGCGACACTGAGCCGAAAAGAGCGACCGTCCGTTCAGTACTGGTAGCTTCGGGCCGAGCGGTCCGACGACTCCTCGGCCGCCTCCATCTTCTCTCTCGCCTGCTCGAAGTCCTCCTGTGTGACCTCCGTCCGCTCGTCGCGGATGGCGTACATCCCCGCCTCGGTCGTCAGCGAGGCGAGGTCGGCACCGCTGTAGTCGTCGAGCTCCTCGGCGAGTTCCTCGAAGTCGAGGTCGTCGGCGACGTTCATATCCTGCGTGTGGATCCGGAGGATCTGGGTCCGACCCTCGACGCCGGGCTTGGGTACCTCGATGAGACGGTCGAAGCGACCCGGCCGGAGGATCGCCTCGTCGAGCATGTCGAAGCGGTTCGTCGCGGCGATGATGCGGATCTCGCCGCGGTCCTCGAACCCGTCCATCTCCGAGAGTAGCTGCATCATCGTCCGCTGAACCTCGGCGTCGCCGGAGGTCTTCGAGTCCGTCCGCTTGGCGGCGACGGCGTCGATCTCGTCGATGAAGATGACTGCCGGTTCGCGCTCGGAGGCCAGCTCGAACAGGTCGCGGACGAGCCGCGACCCCTCGCCGATGAACTTTCGCACCAACTCGGAGCCGGCCATCTTGATGAAAGTGGCGTCGGTCTCGTTGGCGACGGCCTTCGCGAGCATCGTCTTTCCGGTGCCTGGTGGGCCGTGGAGCAGCACGCCCGACGGCGGTTCGACGCCGACGGTCTCGAACTGTCCGGGGTTGACGAGCGGGTCCTCGACGGCCTCGCGGACCTCGCGGACCTGTTCGTCGATACCGCCGATGTCCTCGTAGCGGACTTCGGGCGACTCGTCGACCTCCATCGCCTGTGCGCGGGCGTCGGTCTCGTCGTCGAGCAGTCGCTGGACGGCGAACGAGTCGTTGATGGCGACGCGGTCGCCGGGTTCGAGATCGTCCTGGAGCTGCGGCGAGACCTCGGTGAGTACCTCCTGGTTGTTGCCGTGCTGTTTGATGACGACGCCGTCGTCGGTCACCTCTTCGACGCTCGCGATGTAGAGCGACGAGGTCTTCAGTATCTCGTTGCGCCGCTTGAGGTGGTCGACCTCCTCTTGGAGGCCGTCACGGCGGTCGTCTGCCTCCCTGAGTCGCTCGTCCAGTTCGTCGTTGACCTGCACGATGCGTGCGTAGTGCTTCCGCATCGCGTCCAGCCGCTCGGCGTCCGACATGTCGGGGTCGAGGTCGAGCCGTGGGCGGTCGGGAAGAGACGGGCTATGTGACATTCGTTACGTCCACGTTTGGTATCCGCGTAAATGTGCCTTTGGGTCTCGAGAGTGGTTGGAGGTTGCGACAGGCTGAAACCGCTCGAGTTCCGACGACGCGCCTCCGGCCCCCTGACGGCCGCACCGACGGGTCGACTACTCGAGCTCCAGTAGGTCGGCCATCCGATCGAGGTAGTCGCCGTAGACCGAGAGCGCCTGCTCGATCGGCTCCGGCGAAGTCATGTCGACGCCGGCGGTCGACAGGATCTCCATCGGGTAGGCACAGCCGCCCATCTCTAACGCCTCGAGGTAGTCGTCGGCCGCCTCGTCACCCTCGTCGAAGATGCGCTCGACGATGGAGACGGCCGCGCTGATCCCCGTTGAGTACTGGTAGACGTAGTAGGAGTAGTAGAAATGCGGGATGCGCATCCACTCGCGGCGGATGTCGTCGTCGACGACGGCGGGTTCGTAGAACTCCGCTTTCAGGTCGCCGTACAGCTGATCGAACGTGTCGGGCGTCAGCGCGCCGCCGTCCTCGGCGATCTCGTGGATCTGCTGTTCGAAGTCGGCGAACATGGTCTGGCGGTAGAGCGTCGAGCGGACGCGTTCGAGGTACTCGTCGAGCACGTGCGTCCGGAGATCGTCGCTCTCGGCGTTCTCCAGCAGGTAGTGGGTCAGGAGCGTCTCGTTGACCGTCGAGGCGACCTCGGCGACGAAGATCTCGTAGCCGGAGTACTGCCACGGTTGGGCCTCCTTCGCCAGTTCGGAGTGAAGCGAGTGGCCGAGTTCGTGTGCCAGAGTGAACATCGAGGTGATGTCGTCCTGGTAGTTCATCATGATGAACGGCTGGGTGTCGTAGGTCCCCGAGGAGTAAGCGCCGGACTGCTTCCCGCGGTTCTCGTAGACGTCGACCCACCGGTCCTCCAACCCCTGTGCGACGCGCTGTTGGTAGTCCTCGCCGAGCGGCGCGACCGCCTCGACGATGTACTCCTTCGCCTGCTCGTAGGGGACCTCGGGGCCTTCGTCGCCGGTCAACGACATATAGAGGTCCCACATCTGGAGGTCGTCGACGTCGAGCGCCTGCCGCTTCAGGTCGGCATGACGGTGGAGATGATCGAGATTCTCGCGAACGGTTCCGAGCAGGTTGTCGTACACCTCGACGGGGATGTTCGGTCCGTCGAGCGACGCCTCGCGAGCAGTGTCGTAGTTCCGCGCTCGGGCGAGTTTCACGTCCGTCTTCACGCTGTTCTTCAGCGCGGTGCCGACGGCGTTGCGGACGTCCGCCCACTCCTCGTAGAACTCCTCGTGGACCGTCTGCCGGAACTCGCGGTCGGGATGCTTCAGCAGTTTCGTGAAGTTCCCCTGGGAGATCTCGACCGCCTCGCCCTCGGGGTTCTCGACGGTCGGGAACGTCATGTCCGCGTTCGACAACATGTTGTAGATGTCGCTGGACGCGCCCGTCACCTCCGACAGTTCGGCGAGCAGTTCCTCGACCTCCGCCGAGCGAGTATGCGGCTTCATCCGCAGCACGTCGTCGAAGTAGTGTTCGTACTCGGCGAGGCCGGGTTCGTCGTCGACGAACGAGGCGACATCTGCCTCGTCGAGGTTCTGCTGGAGTTCGGGTTCGATGAAACTCGTCGCGCTCTGTGCCTTCGACGCCAGCGACTGTGCACGCGTCGACAGCGCCTGATACTCCTGGTTACGCGTGTCCTCGCTGCTCCGCAAGCGTGCGTACGACGCCACCGTCGCGACGTCGCGCATCAGCGACTCCTCGAGTTCGAGCGCCGAGAGCAGCGTCTCGGCGTCCTCCGTGAGCCGCCCCTCGTACTCCCGGACGTCATCGACCCGACTCTCGACGTCCTCGAAGGCCGTCTCCCACTCCTCGTCGTCAGCGTAGATGCTCTCGAGGTCCCACTTGTACTCCTCGTCGATCTCGCTTCGCTCGGGAACCGAACTCATTGACGGAGGGTTGGTCGTCGTAGTGGTAAGTCTTGCCAAACCGGTCGAACAGCCCCGACAGCACAGCGTTCACTCGCTCTCTCGACTCGGCCGTTCGACGCCCCTCTCGACTCGACCACCCACCGGGCCTTTGGTCCCGTCGCGTGAACGCGACCTATGGACGACACGCTCCACGCCGCACTCGGGCGGGCGTGGCTCGACGACATCGGATGGAACCTGCTGACCGACCTGACCGCTATCGACGGTCGGATGGGCGGCAGCGACGGCGAACGACGCGCCGCCGACCGCGTCGCCGACGCCCTCCGCGCCGCCGGCGTCGACGACGTCCGTCTCCAGCCGTTCGAGACGAACCGCTGGACGCGCGGGTCGGCGACGCTCGACCTCCTCGCGCCCGACGACCGCTCGTTCGAGGCGCTCGCGCTCCCGTACTGCCCCGCCGGGGAGGTCGAGGCCGATCTCGTCGACGTCGGTCACGGCACGCCGAGCGAGGTCGACGACTGCGACGTCGCCGGGAAGGTCGCCGTCGCGAGCACGACCACGCCCGAAGGCGGGCGGTTCGTCCACCGGATGGAGAAGTTCGGCCACGCCGTCGAAGCGGGTGCCGTCGGCTTCGTCTTCGTCAACCACGTCCCCGGTCAACTGCCGCCGACGGGTGCACTCCGGTTCGACGAGGAGGCCGACGCCGTCGCCGTCGGTGTCTCGAAGGAGACGGGCGCGTGGCTCACGGAGTACGCCGAACGCGGCGGTCGGGTCCGTCTCTCGGTCGACGCCCGAACCGACCCGGCGGAGAGTCAGAACGTCGTGGGTCGACTCGGGGGCGGCCCCGGTCGGACTCACGGAGGCGACGAGCACGACAGGACTGACGGAACCGACGGGAGCGACGTGGACGGCGACCTCCTCCTCGTCGCCCACTACGACGCCCACGACGTCGGCGAGGGCGCGCTCGACAACGGCTGTGGCGTCGCCGTCGTCGTCGCCGCCGCCCGGATCCTCGCCGAACTCTCTCCCCGTCTCGACCGCGACGTCCGGGTCGCAGCGGTCGGCTGTGAGGAGACGGGACTCGTCGGGTCGGAGCGTCTCGCGAGCGCCGTCGACCGCGACGACCTCGCCGCCGTCGTCAACGTCGACGGTGCGGGGCGGTTCCGCGACCTCGTCGCGATGACGCACACCTCCGAGGCGACGGCCGACGTCGCCGAGACGGTCGCCGACGAAACCGGACGCCCGATCCGCGTCGTCTCGGAGCCCCACCCGTTCAGCGACCAGTGGCCGTTCGTCCGCGAGGGCGTCCCGGCGCTCCAACTGCACAGCGACAGCGGCGAACGCGGCCGCGGATGGGCGCACACGTCGGCCGACACACGCGAGAAGGTCGACCGTCGGAACCTCCGCGAACACGCGATGCTGACGGCGCTCTTTGTTCTGGAACTCGCCGGACGCGACGTCGCCCGACTCGACCGCGACGACCTCGTAGCGGCGTTCCGCGACGCCGACTTCGAGCGGGGGATGCGTGCAGCCGACCTGTGGCCCGACGACTGGTGAGGAGTGCTGCCGCTCTCGGGGCTGTGTCCGAAAAAAGTGGTCGTCGGTCGGTGCTACGAGGTGGTGGCTGGAACCGCCGTGGTTAGCGTTCCTGCTTCTGTTCCACCTTGGTGTCGGCGTCGCCGCCGTTGACGCTGACTTCCTGCTCCATCTCGCTGGAGCCGTCTCCGGAGTTGCTCTCGGAGTCGGAGTCGGCGGTCTTGTCGCTGCTCGACCCGGACATCGAGGCCTTGCTGTCGGAGCACTTCGTGTCCGTGCACATTCCCGATGCGGCGGTGTGAGCACCCTCCGAGGAGGAGCCGTCGGTCGCGTCGTGGGTCACAGAGGTGCCCTGCATCCCCATGCCACCGACGTCGCTGAAGCTGACCTGAACCTGCGTCGCGGACGCGTCCTGTGTCTGGCTCTGGTCGTTGTCTTCACCGGACTGGCTCTGCTCGGCGGACTGCTCGATGCTCTGCTCTTGGCTCTGCTCGATGTCGTCACCGCGGGCGTGCTGTCCGGCCTCTGCCTCGGCGTTCTGCGTCTGGCTCTGGTCGTTGTGCTCGCCCTCCTGGTCCTGCTCTGCGTCCTGATCGATGTCCTGTTCCTGATCCTGTTCGATGTCGTCACCGTGCGCAGCCTGGCTGGCGTCGGCCGAGGCGTCCTGGTCCTGCGTCTGGTCGTTGTGGTGGCCCTCCTGGTCCTGCTCTGCGTCCTGCTCTACGCCCTGTGACTGCTCCTGATCGGTGTCGTCACCGGTGGCGATCTGCTCGGCGGACTCGGTGGCCTCCTGGCTCTGCTCCTGGTCGTGGCGGTCGCCGTCCTGCTCTTGGTCTTCGTCCTGCTTGACGCTCTGTCGCTGTTCCTGGTCGCTGTCCTCGCCGTCTTGGCTCTGGAGCGCGTCCTGTTCGGAGTCCGCGTCCTGCGACTGGTCGTTGTGTTCACCGTTCTGCTTTTCGTTCTGGTCCTGGACGGACTGCGAGCGCTGCTTCTGGTCGTTGTCCTCGCCGAA
>NZ_FODV01000050.1 GCF_900110465.1 Halogranum amylolyticum | reverse complement strand
ACTGTCGTTGCGATGGTTCCCCATCGTGAGTGACTGTCCGAAAACTGGCAGTTGAGTTGGTGTTTGCCTCATCAAAAAGTAAGCCTTCGGACGACCAACCCGACGTAAAATAATCAGGTACCTCCGAGTCCTTCACGGGATAGGAGTAACGGGGGCGTGGCACTCCCTTCGGCGTGTCGGGTCGTAAACGGAAGTTCCCAAACCAGCGCAAACGGGCGTGGGAGGATGTCACCTAGCCGCCACCACCGCTGTTAGAACCCAGAGAACTTTCACCGTCAGCGACCACCACCACTCCTTGCTGCGCCCTGCGCGTCGCGTCTAATTTCCACCCATTGAGTCTCTCCCAACTTGCACCGGCATACCTCCCGTCTATACTAGTTGCTTTTTGCTGTCACAGATACGCTGCACCGCCATGAGACGTTCTGTGTTACCTGTGTACCGCATATACCGCATTTTCTCACGATGGGAGTGCCGTTACGGCATACGGTATATTGCCGTAACACCGTGCTGTCTCGCGATTCTGGGGGATTGTCTGTCTCGCTACTCTTCAATTGGTGTAACGCCATGCGGAAATGCGGTAGGATTGTGTCTGAGCATCTCTCGTAGCACTTTTGCGATACGAAATTCCTCAGTTGGAGACTGCGTGTTGGGCAATGGGTAGTCCAGTCGCTCGCCGCGGTGGTCGGTCGCGTACGCTATTCCTTCTTTCTGAGATCTTGATTCGGCGAACACTCACATAGTAGACTTACTGTGTGGGGTTCGAGACGAGGGGGGCCGGCCACCAGGGGAGTGGCTGATGGCCGGCGGTGGTGCAGCGTTCACGACCGACGAGAAAAGCGCCGATCGTGATGTTAGGGCCGGGATATCTGGCGTGCGTCAATGGACGCACAGATAGGTATGATAGCGTCTTCCTTATCAACCTGT
Organism: Halogranum amylolyticum; assembly: GCF_900110465.1. GTDB lineage: Archaea > Halobacteriota > Halobacteria > Halobacteriales > Haloferacaceae > Halogranum > Halogranum amylolyticum. Next base: position 5,872 of record NZ_FODV01000050.1, on the reverse strand, counting down.
CCGTTGCTACTCGTCGACACTGATTACTCTGTTAAGAGTGTCCGTCGCTATTGCTCTAGCAGCAACTTTGAAAGACCCGGCGTGGGGGTCGTGTTGCAACACTGCGATAGGAAGGATTGAATGGGGTGAATGCCTTTGACGAGCTGCTTGGTCTCCAGTGTGAGATTATAATTCACCGATACATAATATAGCAGGCAAATTATTCGCTGTCTGAGTTGCCCACTTAACTTAGCGTAATTCTGATTCGAGGGGCGTCGAACGGTGACCGTGACCTCCTGTGACTCCGAGAAGAGTGGTCCCGGATTAAAGACAGCTTGGACTCCCTCCAATTCGAGTTCGTCGTATTGATCTTTCGCAAGCGTTTGTTCGACCGCGATATTCGCAGAGCGTTCGAAGCCGATGTGTGTAGAGAGAACACCCCCTGCAGTTGCGAACAACACGACGAGAACAAGCGCGACAGCAATTGAGGACCCAAAATTCCGTATTGAGACGTTTGCGAGCAGATTGTCCGTGTCCCACGCTTCAGGCTGATAGCCGAGATACCAGAAGACGGCAACCCCCGAGACGTGTATCGAGACCGCACTCACGATGAGCAAGACCAGCGCACCAAGTGCAATTGTTGGGTTGCCCCACACGACGCCGATCCCGGCCGCAGCAGCCGCAGGGATGGGTGTGGCTGCAATCATCACACTAACGAGCGCAGCAGAAATCCCGGTTGCGATTCCAACAGCACCCGCGGCACCCGCACAGACGCCGATAATCAACGAGAGCAATCCAGGCGAGATGCGTTGTGCAATCTGCGCTGTCGTGGAAGGGCTAAGCGAAGGGGGAAGAAGACACTCAATACAAAATATAGATACTATACGAAACGGTTCTCGTCTAAATCGGCCCCACACGCTGCATACCGACGGTCCTGTCTCTCCCGGGCCAAAAACAATACAGCCCGTGGTCGTGCAGGCAGCCTATGAATGATTGCTCCGATTGGCGAGCGACAATTGGTCATATTCCACTTGTAAGAAGACAGTCGATCCTACAACGTGCGACCGTTGTGACTTCCAGAGTTCGGTTCGCATGAGGGGGAGAGTTCATCTGGCGCGGCCGCGGTACCATCCCTGCGATAGCGTGCCCGATAGAGCACCCCCACTGAGAAACGGAATACTTGCTTCCGGAAACGATGGACGCTGACCGATACTCACTCAGAAGCATCTTGACCGGTGGGACTGGCCCGAACGATCCCCGATCTGTGAGGACACGGCTTCAACAATGGATCCTCTATTGGGGCGGTCGCGTCTCCATTGCGTTTCTCCTGCTTGTCGGTGTTTTCCTTGTGTTGCTGCTCGCGTCAGCAGTCCGTCCGCTGGATCTGCGACTGTTGCTCCGGAACACGAATACGGTGCAGTCATTGTTCACCACGTTGCTGAGCGGTAGTATCCTCCTCGTCTCTATCGTTGTGACCATCACTTCCATCGTCCTCTCACACGAGATTACTGACATCGATAACGAGCGAGAGCGTATCGATGCAGCGATCGACTACCGAACCCAGATCGAGGGCTCCATTGCGCGGGATGTGAGTCCCGCGCGTCCGGCGGAGTTTCTTCGGATCATCTTGGTGCTCATCGACCGGCAGGCCGAGGGGCTCGCCCGCATCGCCGCTGAGAGTGACGACGACACATTTCGGGAGGAAGCTGACGCGTTCGTCGCTCAGGTCGCGGACGTCGTCGAACGAACGAACGCCCAGCTTGCGAACGCCCGGTTCGGGTCGTTCAAAATCCTGCTCGCCGGGTTGAACTACGACTACTCGTGGCAACTGCACACCGCACGTCGATTCAAACAACGATACAGTCGACAGATGACCAACGATCAACTGGCAGCCGTTGACGATCTCGTCGAGACGCTGAAGGTCTTCGCCGTTGGCCGTGAGTACTTCACATCGCTGTACTACAAACAGGAGTTCGCTCGATTGTCGAGTCACCTGCTTTACGTGACGCTCCCGACGGTCGTCTATACCTCCTACATCCTCCTCGCACTCGACGCGAAGATGTTTCCAGACGTGTCGGTACTCGGCATCTCGCCGCTTCTGCTAGTCGTCAGTTTCTCGTATGCCGTCGCGCTCGCACCGTATGTGCTCCTTACATCGTATGTCCTCCGCGCAATGGCGGTAACGCTGCGGACGCTGGCTGCCGGCCCGTTCGTGCTGCGGGATCAGACGCTGCCCGACCCAGTTGACTGGGACCAGAATTCTGTCGCCGCCGACTGGACAGGGCCGACGTCTGCAGAGAACGATGACGACGATTGAACAACCGGTGGAGAACACTGAAATTCAATCAACTCGTCGCCAGCGCCTGTCGCTAAAAAAGTAGTCTGTACAGTGGTGTCTGTCTCAGGCGTTGTTCATCCGCAGCGTCGTCTCGGTTTGACATTCCATGCAGGTCGCCACGCGATACGGTTCACGGGAGTACTCCGCGTTGTTCGGCTTTGAGCTCTCTATCCGGAGCTCCACCCGGACCTTGTGGAGCGTCTCACGTGCGCATTCCGAGCATGCTTCTGTGACTCCGTCAAGGGCGGATGGTTTGGTTGCCATAGCAGCCTGTTGGACTCGTGGAGACCGAATAAAGAGAGAACTCCGTCTCGAATCGTTTCACTCTGTTTCAGATGTTTTTCAGCTCTTAATCGCATGATGGAAGTGACTTTTGACCCTGAAACGCATCGAGCACCGACGAGGTGATTCACTCGTCTCTCAGCTAGTTCGGGGTCGAATACGCGCTGAGAAGGGGCAGAATCGGCACAGCTAGTAGTAGACAGCTTGGAAACGCCCCCTCGGAGAAGCGCTCCCATGGCCCAGCTATTCTCTCCAGGGCGTATCCAACGCTCTTGGGAATTGATTGTGTCAGTGTTGTCGGTTTCATCCCACGACTGAAGTCGGGGGCTTTCTCCTCAAATCTCTGTAAAGGGATGACGTTGTTGTGTTGTTACCGAAGCGCGGCGATCCGACCTCGTCCGGCCGCGTAGATCGTCCCACCGGCGACCGCCATCTCGCTAACCTCTTCTGGGTACGTTCAGCGTACCTGCCCACTCTCGACATCGAGGGCTTCGAGGACACCAGTACTGGTGGCGTCGCGAGTTACGTAGACCGTCTCGCCGGCGAGCGTCTCCCGTGACTGTTTCCGATAGTGATGACGTCTCAAGGCATTCGAGGCGGTGACTGCAGGCTCGGTCAGCCCCACTGACTCGGAGCTGCATCTAATCACACCTGTTGTGATAGGCCTCGCACGTCCCACCACCGCAAATGCGTGTCACAGACGTCTACTACTCCTCTTTCCGGAGAGGCTCTCCCGAATGCTGCTGCTAACAACCCTGGACGACACGACCACTGCGAGGAAACAGAGCGACACTCACCGCCAGGCGTGCTCTGCCACCGACTCTTTTAGGTGGCATCTTCGAGACTTCACCGTATGACCGACCAGCTGCTTGACGAGGTCGTCGCTGACGGAGACAAATCGTTCGCCGATAGCGAGTACATTCGAGACTGGTTCATCGACGTCGGTCGTGAGTACGTCGCCCAGGCGGACGACCCGACGACTGAGCAAGTGGAGGCTCTCGTTGAACACTTCGAAGACACGGAGCCTGCTGATCTTGACGACGAAACACTCGCACTGCTGTGGACGATGGGGAGTATCTTCCGGTGGATGCTCGATGAGCTCCCGCTGCAGGGCGAGACGACCGATCCCGAATGGTTACGCCAGCGGTTGCAACTCTGGAGTGGAACAGTAGGAGACGAGTCTCAGTAGTGACGGTGGCACGCTCCTGTGTCCAGCGGCCATGAAGCGCTCTTTGCGGGAATTCGCAACCGTATCCAGACAATCACACTGTCTTTTCTCTGGATGTTGTCAAATGTAGTGTGCTGCATAGAGAGATTGAATTCAGCAGAGGAGAACATTTCCGAATCGGTCAACGATGGACGAGACGTTAGCTCGGGTGTGAGGAACACGCCGGTCGGAAACGGAGCGCTCAGGGCGGGTCCATATCCTGGGACACGACCAGCGTTATTTAGACGACGTTCCGTGTTGATTAAAAGCTGGGTTTGCCGGATCCGCCGCCTCTGCCCGCGTAAGTTGCGGTGAAGACGGTGACGTCGTTGATGGGGAACGCTGGGGCCACAGCATCGACTCCTATCCAGCCGAGTGAGTGCTGAGCCGGCAGGGGGTACACATCGTTGCCCTTGCCATCGAGTGAGTACAGCGCCGGGGGGCACGGGTCATTTCCCTTGCCATCGAGTGAGTACAGCGTCGGGGGGTACGGGTCATTTCCCTTGCCATCGAGTGAGTACAGCGTCGGAGGGAACGGATCGTTGCCCTTCCCGTCCATGGGATCGGCCGCTGCCGTCCCGCTGGTGCCAGCGATCCCGGCGGTTAACACGACCGCGATGAGAAGTGCTCTGATGGCAGTGCGTCCAGCCGTGATGTGGGTGAGTGCCTTCATCACAGATGGATCAAGGAAAGGGTACTCAATTGCGATAGATGCTTACTATTGAAACGAGTTCTCAAAAGACGACTCTAGATAGCTAGAGGGAGTGTAGAATTCGTCTCATACATTTTGCCACTTCAGCGGATGTAGCTGCCGTCGGATTTGGCCGCACAAACTGCAAGACATGCGCGCTGAGTTCAGCATGGCCACAGAAACCTCACCAATCGCTGTCAGAAAAGGCGTGCAAGACTTAGAGGATATATTCAGCCCAAAGACACCGTTTGATTCTGGGAGTTGCGTGCGAATCTGCCATTGAGTGCGTGCTAATCGGTTGATTTCCGTTCCAGGTACCAGCCGATTCCGCCACCGATCAAGGCCCCCAAGACAACACCAAATGGACCACCGAACATCAGGCCAAACAGGATTCCGAGTGCTGCACCGACAGCGGCATATCCCCCTTCCAGATTGGACATAAGTGCTGTGTTGAATAGGGGTACGGCGTCGGGATAGACCGTCAAATCAGTAAGGATGAAGCCGAGGAGGTCGGGTATGGTGGAAGTCGATCTCCTCGACTTCGTTGAGTGGTTCAAGCGCCTAGCCAAACAAGCCTTGGGAAAGCACGCGGGCGAGCCCGCCACCGGCGGGTTCGCCCGCTGGAAGCACGTCGTTATTCATGGGTTTCGGCTCGAAGAGGAGCATAGCTTCCGAGAAACCGTAAATCGGCTGAAGTACATGGGTGACATACGGGACGTCCTTGAGTTGAACAGGAGCGACGTCCCAGATTACACGACGCTGAACAAGTCGTTCGATCGGTTCAAGATGTGGGTGTGGCGGGCGTTGCTGCGCGTTTCAGCGCAGCAACACCCGCAGTCTGGATTCGCCGCTCTCGACAGCACGTTTTTCGATCGAGGCCACGCCTCTGCGCATTATCTCGATCGGTCGAACCAGACGGTTGAGACGATGAAAGTAACGACATTGACCGATACAGTGTCACTCGCTGTTCTTGACGTGCAGTGCCACGCGCAGTGGCCGCATGATACGAAATCAGGGCCGCAGGTCGTCCGCCGGAACGCGGACGACCTGCAGACGGTCGCTGCCGATAACGGTTTCCAGGATTGGCACTCTGAATACGAGTTCTACAGCCTCAGCGTGGAACCGTTGATTCACTACCGTGGATCGTCTGCGAACGCGGTCAGCAACAACGCGCTCATTCGAGAACGTGGCTACACCCAGCGTTGGATGGCTGAAACGTCGTATTCGTCCGTGAAGCGCTCGCTCGGCGATGCCGTGCGAGCGCAAACCTGGTATCGAGAGTTCCGTGAAATCGTCCTGATGTTCGCCATCATCAACATCGAACAACTCTGTGATCCGCTCTGATCCCGACGCCGTACCCCTATTCAACACAGCA
>NZ_FODV01000053.1 GCF_900110465.1 Halogranum amylolyticum | reverse complement strand
TCGCCATTGAAGAACGAGAGAAGCGAGATCGTCCGAACAACTTTATCGCCAGCGGTGGTTAGTTGAGCCAGCAGAATTTCCATAGGTGAACTCAGCCTCTGAGTGTTGCACGCACTTTCTGACAGCAATTGGTGAGGTTTCTGTGGCCGTGCTGAACTCACCGCGCGTATCGGTCACAGTGTCTCCACAAACACACTTCTCGGATGGGACTTCGGAGGTCACTCGACTGTGAAGTCCACGAGCGATTGCGAGTGTAGCGATCGGTGTGTTCGAAGCGTTACAGACGGCTCTAATGAAAGTGACCCCCACCGGGAACGGCGAGCGGCAGAATTGGGTGGCTAACCGAACAGATGCTGTTTATATGCATGCTACATTCTTATAGATATGAATCGGTGGAAGCAAGCAATTGCCGTCGTGTTTGTGGTATTGATCGTCGGGAGTGGCGGTGCCGTGCTCTACTTTTCGATGCCGTATCACGGACCGGCGTCGTCGGTCCAGCAGGTTCTAGACGACCCTCAAGTGACCGTTACGACTGAAGCCGGCGTACACGTTCTCACCCCGGCGAATACCAACTCGACTATTGGGTTCGTGTTCTATCCTGGTGCTCGTGTCGCACCGGACGCGTATTATAGTACATTCGCACCGGTAGCGACACGGACGAATATCACGGTTTTTATTCCGGAGATGCCACTCAACTTTGCGCTACTCAATACCGATGCCGCCGAGAGAATTCGGTCTCAGCATCCCAGTATCCAGACATGGTTCATTGGTGGTCATTCACTTGGGGGCGTTGCCGCCTGCCAGTACGCCAGTTCACATGACGTCCAAGGGCTCGTCTTGTTCGCGTCTTACTGCAACGTAGACATACGCGACGAGCCATTCACCGTTCTCAGCGTCACCGGGAGCGCAGATACTGTTCTGAATCGTGAGAACTACCAGGAGGCGAACACCCGATTACCGCCCACCACGACGAGCCACGAGATCAGAGGAATGAACCACACACAGTTTGCGTCGTATAGCGGACAGCGTGGGGATTCGCCTGCGCCACTCTCATATGACGAAGCGCATCAGCGCCTCGCTGACGTTCTCGTCCCGTGGCTGACGAACCAGTCAACACCCGTTGCGAGTGTTGGCGGCAACTGGTGACAGTGAAAATCGAACTCTGCGTGCTGCATACACGCTCTGAGTGTTGCACACCGCTTCTGACAGTGTTCGGTGAGGTTTCTGTGGCCGTGCTGAACCCAGCGCGCAAGTCGGTCACGACAGAATGCTGAAATGCGTAGGACGAATTCATACAAGCAATGAGTGAAATTAGGAACATCGGCAAAATCTCAGTCCGAGCAGGGCTGTTCGTCGTTGGTGCATATCTCCTTTCGAGTGCGCTTTTCTATCTGTTCGCAACGCTCTTTATCTTCCGAGACTCCGCGATACCGGCGTTGTTTCAGTTTTCAGAGTCTATCGGTCTCGGTGCCAATTCGTATTTGCTATTCTCGTACCTTCTCGGTATCCTCGTCAGTTATGCGTTCGTCTTCCGAGGTGGAATTGGGTTGCTCCGTTCTCGCTTAGGTCGATAGAAGCCACTTGCTCTTCTGCATACACCCACTGAGTGTTGCACGCCACTTCTGACAGCATTCGGTGAGGTTTCTGTGGCCGTGCTGAACTCAGCGCGCGAGTCGGTCAGATTAGAATGCGTGTGATTTCTCAGAGGAACGTGTTCGTATGGTTCGTAGACCCTCGATGAGTAGCGTGATACCGAGGGCAAGCCCGATCGCGATTGGTGTGGCATTTATGAGGAAATCTGAGAGTGATGAGCCACCACTCAGCCACCAAACGACAATCGGTTGGCTGTAGGTCGAAAGTAATCCACATCCCATGGTTAATGCGATTCTGGCTGCCACTGTGGGCGAGGCGATCTTTTGTGCGATGCTATAACCCACAAGTGACCCACCCAAAGCAGATAGCGGGAAACTGAGAAGCAAAATGAAAGCCGGGCCACTGGAAGTGTTGATAACTAAGAGAGGAGCAGCGGCTACCAGAATCAAGCCTACAGCGAGTACAATTTGGCGACGTGAACAATTCATACCATTGATAGTATTGGTTCGGATATAAACCATGTGACCATGAGCATAATCGGTGAAAATCAAGCACTGGGTTCTGCTGAATACACTCTCTGTATGTGTCACACCACTACTGACAGCGTTCGGTGAGTTTTCTGTGGCCGTGCTGAATACAGCGCGCATATCGGTCACTTCCAGAAGTCACAGATGCGAATTAGTTGTGCCCGATTTCGGCAATATTATGCAAAGTGGAGCCTACCACATGATATGACTCCCCTCCAAATGTTCGGAATCAACCCACTCGGTAGTTTAGTGCTGGCACTCATAGTCCCGTTCGTAATCGTCCTCTTTGGGACATACTTAGGGGTCCTCGGGGCGCTACAGACGTTCTTCGGTGAGTCGTCGTGGCAGGACGTCTCAACCGTTGAGGAAGAGTGAAACGCTCCCCCGCCACCCGCCGATGCAGTGAGGGTGGTCAATTGACTCTGATAGTTAGTGATAGACACACCCTCTACGTTCAGCAGACTACTTCTATCAGACTCTGATGAGTTCGACAAGACCGCACGGCTGTTTTTCTGCCCCTGAGGGGTGAGGGGCGCAAGAGATTCACGACTCGTCTGGTGTCCCTCGTGAGTACCATGGCAACGAGAGATATCTACGAGACGACCTTCGACGAAGACGTCCAGCATGAGTCCAGTTCGAACAACTGTCCCGAATGCAACGGCCACGTGGCGACCAACGCGGTAGAAACCGTCTGTGAAGACTGTGGGCTGGTCATCGCCGACCAGCAGATCGACCACGGCCCCGAGTGGCGCTCGTTCGAAGACGACGACAGCAACCGCGAACGGACAGGCGCCCCACTCACGATGGCCCGTCACGACCGAGGCTTGTCGACCACGATTGGGCGCAGAACCGATGGGAAGGGGAGGGAGCACGCTCTCTGGGTCGAAACGATGTCAGCTTGCCCGGATGCGGCGTGAACACAGTCGTGGCCGGTT
>NZ_FODV01000054.1 GCF_900110465.1 Halogranum amylolyticum | reverse complement strand
TGACAGCTGTTCTGATCAGCAACTGCGAAATAATCAGAGTCGCCGTGCTGAATATACCCTCTGAGTGTTGCACGCCACTTCTGACAGGGTTCAGTGAGGTTTCTACTGTCGTGCTGAACTCAGCGCGCAAGTCGCTCAGAGACAGACAAAACCGTTGGGTTCATACTACTATTGGCGAAATATACCGCACAGATGACAGATGGCCCCTCCAGACGCCGTGCTCTCCAGCTGTTTGGGACAACTTGTGGCATTTCTCTTTTGTCCGGGTGTAACTCGACTCAGAGTTTCACATCGTCTTCGTCTGTTCCACAGTTCGATGCCCGGTACACTACGAACCAACCAACAGAGGCAGTCGTGGCATCAAGCATAACGACGCAGACTGGGCCACCTTACTATGCAACTCTCGTTACAACCCAGGAACAGGCTGACGAGTTGCTACGGATCGAGACCCTCCCTGAGCACGCCCACTCAGAGTGGCAGTCGATAAACTATGAAGAAGAGTTTGTCGCAGTCTTCCTGTCTCGATTTGATCTCGGAGGACCATCCGGGAGCAAGCCTGCGTCGTCTGTCGAAGAAGACACGTTCGTCTTCTCCTCAATGGGATGGATGGTGAGTTCTACTATCAAAATCACATCTACACCGTACTCGAAAGATGGACGCTCAATGACGCTGATGCCCCGCAAGAGACCATCGTGAAACTCAACTATGGAGAATGAACGACACACTCTCTAAGTTCAGCACGCACTTTCTGTCACTTCTTGGAGAGATAGACCGATAGCTGCTCGCTTTGTGAGCTGTGAGTTGGCGTCACTCCGGCAGTGTTCGCTTCCCCGTTCGATAGCACTCCCAGCAGGGGAACCCGTCGCCGAGGTCTGCACAGTCGCACTCATCCGACTCTGCAGCGTCGCCGTCGCTCACGACGGTTCCGCCGTCGGCGACCGCCTGCGTTGCAGCGGCATCGAGGAATGGAGTTCGAATCGCAACCGCCACACGGTGTTTACATGCCGAGGAATACTTCGCGTCGGCTGGACACTCACAAGCCACCGGAATTCCATCGTCGACGGTGACGTGGTACTCGTGGGTTGCTGGCTCGGCGTGACTACAGTTTCTGATGCGAATACCGCCGTCGCAGCCTTCGAACTCGAATGCCTCGTATTGGGCTCGTTTGACGACTCTTCGGGTTGTGTCGAGGTGTGCAAATGCATTCGTCATGGGTCAACGAGGCACCTCTCGAGTGCCCCGCACCCTTCAGGGGGCAAATAAAACTTCTCTGCGTGAGCTTACTGACTTGCTCTTGGGTCAGGCCCAAAGCACGGGGATCCACACAGATCGCACTCCCAGATTGGCTGTTCACTCCACGCGTCGTCGGGACTTTCCTCGAACGCCGAGAACCGATGTGTCGTCTCTCGGTCACACTCCCAACATTGTAGTGACCTCTTCATCGGCACCCGATGTTCCCGAGACTCCGAACGCGTCTCCACAGGAGAGCGTTGGAGTGCAATCGCTGGAACGAGCCAGCCGCCGTCGCCAGCACTCTCGAGGAGCGTCGAGAGGTGCGCTTTATTCTGAATGGCGCTCCCACTCTCGTCGTAGAGGTACGTCGCGTGTTCAGTCGCTGAGCGAGTGGTGCTTCCCCAGGTCATTCGCTCACGGGCGACTGCAAGCACCTCCTCGCCACGCTTTGAAGCGACTCGCAGCGCAGGGGAGAGCGTTGGCCAGTTGTCGGTCACCTGTGCGGCAGGCTCCTCGTCGAAGTCGTAGATGAGCTGGCACTCGTCGACGGCGGGGTCGAACCTATTCGTTGCAAGCAACCTCGCTGCGGCGGCTCCCTTCGCGACGGCGCCGTAGTACGTCGACGACTCGACGAACAGGTGCACGACGTGCAGGAGCGACAGCTCAGTGTCCGAGTGACGCTGCTCGTTCGATGGATCGAGATGGTGGGTGAGACAGAATCGGCACTTTGGCTTCCCCGGGGGGAATCGACGTCCCACAAGAGGTACAGTTGGTCCCTCGTTGTTGAGCCTCGGCTGGGTAGCCTGCGATGGAACGCCCGTTGTTCTGCGCGTCGAAACGAGTATCGAGTTCGTGGTCAGGTGTCTGAGTCGCTTCACCCACCGGACGGAGTGCTTCGTAGTCGGCGTAATGGTCAGTCATCGGCTTGTCTCGATTTCATCCGTCCTAGTATTTCAATATCGAGACGACCCCGAGGAATCGCACTCGGGTTGCGTTCGGCCACAGAATTACTCGTCTTGTCTGTCGACGCCGAGCTCCCCCGAAGAACCCTACGTTGATGCGACTGGCACCTCCCCGTCGAGCAGCTCGGTAAGTTCTGCACGTCGTGCTCGCAACGTCGCCGGCGTCGTTCCAGCGGCCGCCGCAACCTGTGTCTGTGTAAGCGACTGCCCATGTTCACGACTGGCGAGATAGAGACAGGCTGCAGCAACCCCAGACGGCTGATAGCCGTTCGTAATGGACGTC
>NZ_FODV01000055.1 GCF_900110465.1 Halogranum amylolyticum | reverse complement strand
GTACGGAGGTCCTCTGCGGCGATGGAGACGACGTGGGTGTCGCCGGCGGTCGAGCGGTCGATCTCGTAGGTCGCGAAGTCACCCTGCACGAGAGTCTCGTTGTCACCTGCGAAGGAGAGTCGCGGGTCGTCCGAGGAGGAGATACTGAACGCGACACTTTGCGAGACACCGTTGACGTAGAGGTCACCAAACGGTTCGTCGTCTTCGGCGAGGACGAGGTACTCGTAGTCACCGGCCTTCTCGACTTCCTGAAGGTCCTGAATCAGGTAGAACGTGTCACTCGGGTTGTTCGCGTCGTTCAGCAATGTCCGGTCGCCGACGCCCGGGGCGTCGACGTTCTTCCCCTCGGGGACGAGGTTCCGGATGGCGTTCGCGCTGTCGGGGAACTCCTCGATAGCCTCCTCGCGGGTGAGGAGTCCGTCGGTGATAACCGACCCGGACTCCGGATCGATGAGGAACACTTCGGCGCGTTCGGCACCGACGAAGTTGACGTCGAAGCGGACGATGACGAACTCGTCTTCCTCGACGGAACCGCCCTCGTCGATACGCTGGCCGTTCTGGTTGAGGATCTCGACGCGGGTGATGCGCGGCTCTTGGACGATGACGACGTTGCCATCGCGGGTGCCGTCGTCGGAGTAGACACCAGTATCCTGGTCGCTCGGGATCGTCTGGTTCAGGTCGAGGGTCTCACCCTCGGCCCCACCACTGTCGACGCCGATGAGCGTCTCACTGGTGAAGCCCACGAAGCGGGTGTCCTGTTCGCCCTGGAAGATCGTCGCACCGGGCCCGATGCTACCGGTACTGCCGGTCAGTCGTTGCTGGGCGGGGACGAGATACTGTGTCCCGTCACGGGCGACGACGACGTCACCCTCGTTGAGTGTGAGGCTGTCGCTCGATGGGTTGTACAACTGGTTGGCGGATGCCCCCCGTTTGATGATACCGACGTCGACAGCGGTGCCGTCGGGGCCACCTCGGAGGACTTGGTTGAAGACGGTTCCTGGCGGTGCCTCCGAGACGGCCGGCAGCTCCTGTGAGGCTGCTGTCCCGGCGAAGGCGATGGTCCCGGCGAACACCGACGTCACCATGAGAACGGACAGCACCACTGCCCGTACTCGTCGGTTGACGTCGGTGCGGCGCGAGGACCGCCCGGGTCGATCGGTTCTGATAGTGGATCTCATAGTCTGTGCAAGTGTCGACTCGTCTTCCGACTGCCGCCTGCGACGAGCCGTCTGGATGACAGCGGCGTCGATGGCGACGGGGCCGAGTCTCGCCAATCGAGAGAGCGGATGCTCCGCTGACGAGAGGGTCGGCGTCTGGACGGGGAACGAGTCGACCTCGGCGAGAAGAAGTACATCAGGTGCTTGTAAATACTTTCTGTCGGTCGGACCTCCGACGGTGTCCGATTCGCCCGGTGACGGGCGGTTCGACGGGGAGAGAGCGATCGCTCTCGGTGGAGTCAACGTACTAAAAAAATCCGACCGGTCGGATGAACCGCTTAGTTCGTGCGGCGGCGCATCGCTAGGAGGGCGGCGGCAGCCAACATGGCGAGTGCGGCGGCGAGCACGCCGAAGCCGGGCGACTCGGTCTCGGTCGTCGTGGGCTCGGGCGTCGGCTCGGGCGTCGGAGTCGGCTCTTCGGTCGTCGGCTGAGCCGTCTCGGTCTCGGTCGGGGTTGCAGTCTCTTCGCCGGGCGTTTCGGTCTCGGTCGGCTCCTCGCGCTGCTCGACGACTTCGACCATCACGGTGGTGATGGTCTCACCGTCGTCGGCGCGGAGCGTGTAGGTGCCTGCCTCGGCGTCCGAGGGGACCGGGATACTGGTCGACCACATGCCGTCGGTACCCCAGTCGTCGGCGACGCCGACGTCGAAGTTCTCGGCGGTCGGGCCGCGGATCATCTCGAGGACGATGGTGTTGTCGTCGGGGCGGAGGTTCGTCACGCCCTCGATCGCCATCGTCTCACCGAGTGCGACCGGCTGGACGCCGCTCGCGTTGTCACCCGCGCCCTCTGCGTAGACGTTGCGGATGACCGTGTCGGCGTCCGTGAACTCGAACTCGGTCTCGACGAGAAGGTCGTCGGACCCTTCGTTGTCGATGGATGCCTCCCGGATGAGCTCAACCGCCTGCTCCTGGGTCAGACCGCGTTCTTCGAGGTCGTTCAGGTAGGTGGTGAACTCGCCGACGGAGCGCTGGGTCTCGCCACCGAAGGCGTTGTCACGGGCGGGGCTGATGATGAAGCCACGCACGTTGCCCTCTTCGATGAG
>NZ_FODV01000056.1 GCF_900110465.1 Halogranum amylolyticum | reverse complement strand
ACTGCATCTTCTGAGTTCAAGAACCAGGTTCTGACACCGTGAAAGCGTGAATAATTGATCCCATCCCGACGCAGTCTTGCGTTCAACGAGGCATTCTCAGGCCAACTCACGGGGGATCGCTGCCCAGGCAAGCCTCGCCTTCCTCGGGTTCGGTGACCCGACGATGACGAGTTGGGGACGGATGCTCCGGCAGGTGTTCGAGTCCGGCAACATCCAAATCGCGTGGTGGTGGGTGTTCCCGCCTGCCATCAGTATTGCGCTCATCACGACATCGGTGTTCCTCATCGGCCGCGCGTACGAGGAAGTCATCAACCCGGAGATCCAGACAGACTAATGACGGTACTCGATATCGAAGATCTGAAAGTCACGTACAGCACGCAAGACGGCGCAGTTCACGATCCGCGTCACTCTCGTTCGTCGGCAGCCTGCCGCATCGGCGGTTCACCGAAATGGTCGTAACAGGGCATCCACGGGGCGTTGATCGTTCGTTGGCACGGATTTCCGTCAGCACACTCTCGGAAACAGATGTAGTGTCCGTCGTCGTTTTGGGGAGCAACGGTGTGCTTACGTTCAGTTGTGCGTAGGCTTGACATCGGATACTCCTGTCGTCGTGTCGGTTGCTTCTCGGCTCGCCAATACTGTCCTCACAAGCGTACTCTTGCGATGGTCCACCATGAGATGTCGCTGGAGCGCTTTGCGAGTGGTACAACTACCTCCGCAGAGTGGGCACGCGAGAGACTGTTCTCTCGGGCTGGTCTCTCCGTTCATTCGGGTGGTCCCGTTGACGACGGTATCACACTGCGAGCACGCAACGAACTGCCCAACTGTGCCACTCGCCTTCTCGGATTGGATGAGTAGCGACGACGACGGGAGCAACCGTCCACAGTCGGGCAAACACTGAGTGATGACTGTTGTGCTGACATGATGGGGATGTAGTGGGAGCGGATATGCCCCTACGAGAGTATTCTCAACTGAGTTCCTAAATTGTTCCCATTAATAACAATGGCATTGAAAAGATAGCCGGCGATTCACACCACTTATAGGAATTATTCAGCTACAGACAATATATAAAATCGACACTAAAGCGTGATGTTTTCTGCAGAGATTGACACAGTTTCGTGATGGTACGCGTCACCTTCCTCGCCGTCGAACACTTCTCGTGTCCCTTTGGAACCTAACGAGTGCTTTCACGGCCGAAGACAGTCTCAACGGTCCGCACATACGTGTTTCTCTGTAGCGAGCGTCTCTCTATCATGGTAACTTCGACTAGAGTGATCATCGTCGTCCTCTGTGTGCTTGCACTGAGTTCGGTGACGAGTGCCCAGCCCATCGCTGCTCCAGGTGGACTTACAGACGGTACACCACCCGCTTTCGATGAATCGGCCTCCACACAACCGGTCTTCACTCTCCGCGTAACAGACGGCCGTCCTTGTGGACCGACCTGTGTGGTTGCAACTGGGACGATCGAGAATGCGGGTGAAACGGCCGTTCACGATGTGGTCGGTATTGTCGTCATCATGGCTGACGATCGTGTCATCTGGAGTGGGTCACAGGCAGTCGGAAACCTGCAGGTCGACGAAGCGAAGACCGTCACCCAACGAATTCGGGTTTCATTCCTCGATGTTGCACGACTCAAGGGCGCCCAGACCGTGACCGTGCGCGCGACGGTTGTGACGGCTGAAGGAACGTACACTGAAGACCACGTGTTCGCGCGTTGACCAGTGGATTCAAGAGTAGCGGTTCTGGACCAGACAGCGAGGTCATCGAGGTCGATTCCAGCCTTCAATTGAATTTGGAAAACATGATTGCACCGATATTATGGACAACGCAGGCGCTCAAACCTCGCCCTTTAGAGCGGGGATACAGCGCCGCCTTTGGTCGAAACTACTGAAATCACAACAGTTGAGTGCCCACACTGCGTATCTTGAAAGTCTGGACGATGGACTCTCATCGACTCTCGGCAGTCCACAAAC
>NZ_FODV01000057.1 GCF_900110465.1 Halogranum amylolyticum | reverse complement strand
GAGACGGCCGGTGCGGAGAGACCGACGGCATCAGCGATGTCACTGTACGGTCGACGGGCGTTCGACATCAGGAGCTGAAGGATTTCGAGATCGGTTTCGTCGAGGTCGCGCATAGTGGACCTACGGCGACGAGTGACTAAAGACCTCGGCGAAATACGATTCGTTTCCAAACTGTAGGTAGTCTTCGAACTAATTGTTCAAAGGGAGAACCCGCATAAGAGAGGGGAGCGTATGTATTCGCATATGTCGACGATCATCACCGTCGAGGGAATGACCTGCGGTCATTGTGAACAGACAGTCGAAGAGGCGCTTCAAGGCGTGTCTAACGTAACTGACGTCACCGCCCACCGTGAGGCCGAACAGGCGAGAGTCAATAGGGACGCCGACGTCATGGTCCTCGTGCAAGCCGTCGAAGGCGCTGGATACACTGCTCACGCCTGAGAGCACCTAGAACGTTCGCGGACGACCGCCCCGCCGTTCTCTTCCGAGTCCGCTTCCCCTGATCGAACCGCGCAGTATCAGGCCACGAACAGAATAATGGGGAACGGCACCACCACCCAACCCATGAGCAACCACCCAGACCACGAGCGTATCCGGGACTCTTCGTCGGAAACTGATTCCGAGGGCCCCGTCTACTGCTGCCGTATTTGCCAGTTAGAAGCAGATCGAGAGAGGCGAACGACAGATCCCTCATCTGCCACGGAGCCTCCACACTCCTCCGAGCACACGAACCACGACCGGACGGGCGAGACCACCACAGAACCCAGAAGTACCGACGAACACGCACACCACGATCACGAAGCCGAGTCCGGACACAGCCACGAGACCAACCACGCCCATACCGGAGGGGACGAACACGATCACGACGCACACGACCACGGCGCGGACGTCCACGAGGGAGAGCACGAAGATCACGGGGCCCACACCGATCACTCGGATCACGAGCGGATGTTCCGGCGGCGGTTCTGGGTATCGCTCGCGCTCTCGGTGCCTGTCATCTTCTTCAGCGAATTTATTCAGGACGCCTTCGGCTACACGGCGCCGACGTTCCCCGGAAGCGCCTGGATCACGCCTGTCCTTTCGGTGATCATCTTCGCGTACGGTGGCGTGCCGTTCCTTTCGATGGCCCGGACGGAACTCGAGAACCGTGAGCCGGGGATGATGATGCTCATCTCGCTGGCAATCACCGTCGCATTCGTCTACTCCATTGGGAGCCTGTTTCTCGAGGGAACGACGCCGTTCTTCTGGGAACTCGTTACGCTGATCGATATCATGCTGCTGGGCCACTGGATGGAGATGCGCTCGGTCCGGCAGGCCTCCGGCGCGCTCGACGAACTGGCGAAACTTATGCCGGATACTGCCGAGCGTATCACCGAAAGTGGAGATACCGAGGAAGTACCCGTTTCCGAACTCGGCGAGGACGATCTCGTACTCGTTCGCCCGGGTGCGAGCGTGCCTGCCGACGGCGAAGTCGTCGACGGCGAGTCGTCGGTCGACGAGTCGATGATCACGGGCGAGTCCCGTCCCGTTGACAAAGAGCCAGGAGTGGAGGTCGTCGCCGGGACGGTCAACCAAGACGGGAGCCTCCGCATCAAAATCACGAAGACGGGTGACGAGACGACGTTGGCGGGCATCATGCGACTCGTTGATGAGGCCCAGAAATCGAAATCTCGAACCCAGTTGCTCGCCGACCGCGCAGCTGGCTGGCTGTTCTACGTGGCACTCGGCGTCGCGGCGATCACGGCCGTCGCGTGGGTCGTCGCCACCGGGTTCAACATCACCGTCCTCGAGCGCGTCGTGACTGTACTGGTCATCGCGTGTCCCCACGCACTCGGTCT
>NZ_FODV01000058.1 GCF_900110465.1 Halogranum amylolyticum | reverse complement strand
GAGACGGCCGGTGCGGAGAGACCGACGGCATCAGCGATGTCACTGTACGGTCGACGGGCGTTCGACATCAGGAGCTGAAGGATTTCGAGATCGGTCTCGTCGAGGTCGCGCATAGCGGGTCAACGACGGCGAATGACTAAAGTATCTCGGTGAGGTGGGATTAGTTTCCAAACCCCTGATTGTCTATAACCCACAAACTCAAAGGGGGAATCCGCATAAGAAAGGAGAGCGTATATACTCGCATATGTCAACAACCATCACCGTTGAGGGAATGACCTGCAGCCACTGTGAACAGACAGTCGAAGAAGCGCTTCGAGAAGTGAACGGCGTGACCGACGCGACCGCTGATCGAGAAGCCGAACAGGCGAGCGTTGATGGCGACGCTGACGACACTGCACTCGTCCAAGCTGTTGAGGACGCTGGATACACCGCCCACGCCTGAGAAACGCCGGAACGCACGCCGACGAACGCCCCGCCGTTCTCGTTCGATTCCAACCCTCTCGACGGCACCGCGCAGTATCAGGGTCTGGACAATATAATGAGGGACGGCATCAAACCTCAATCCATGAGCAATCATCCAGACCACGAGCATTCCAAGCCTCCCGAACCGGAGCCTCACTCCCCAAGTCAATCCGAAGGGCCCGTCTACTGTTGTCGAATCTGCCAGTTAGAAGCAGATTCGGAATCGAGAGGAATAGCCCACGCGTCATCCGAACAGCATTCCCACCACCCGGAGCACAAAGCCCACACTGCGGCGGATGAGGCCACCACAGAACTCGAACACTCGGACAAACACGCACAGCACGAGCACCGCCAAGCCGAAACCGAACACACTCACCACGGAAAAGCAGAGTACGACCGCGGTGCGCACGTTCACGAGGGAGGTCCACACGAGGACCACGGCGCCCACACGGACCACACGGGCCACGAACAGATGTTCCGCCGGCGGTTTTGGGTGTCGCTCGTCCTCTCGGTGCCAGTCATTTTCTTCAGCGAGTTCATCCAAGATGTCTTCAGCTACACCGCGCCGATATTCCCAGGTAGTGCCTGGATCACGCCCGTCCTCTCAGTGATCATCTTCGCATACGGTGGCGTGCCGTTCCTCACAATGGCTCGCACCGAATTGAAAAACCGCGAACCGGGGATGATGATGCTCATCTCGCTGGCCATCACCGTTGCGTTCGTCTACTCGATTGCGAGTCTGTTTCTCGAGGGGACGACGCCCTTTTTCTGGGAACTCGTAACGTTGATCGACATCATGCTGCTGGGCCACTGGATGGAAATGCGCTCGGTTCGCCAAGCCTCCGGGGCGCTCGATGAACTTGCGAAGCTCATGCCGGACACCGCAGAGCGCGTCACCGAGAGCGGGGACACGGAGGAAGTACCCGTCTCGGAACTCGGTGAGGGGGATATCATACTCGTTCGCCCCGGTGCGAGTGTGCCTGCGGACGGAGAAGTCGTCAAGGGTGAGTCCTCGGTGGACGAATCGATGATTACCGGTGAGTCCCGACCTGTGGATAAGGAACCCGAGTCGGAAGTAGTCGCTGGCACGGTCAACCAAGACGGTAGCCTCCGCGTTCGCGTCACGAAGACCGGCGACGAGACGACGCTGGCGGGCATCATGCGTCTCGTTGATGAGGCACAGAAGTCGAAGTCCCGGACGCAATTACTCGCTGACCGAGCGGCAGGCTGGTTGTTCTACATCGCACTTGCCGTTGCTGGTATCACCGCCGTCGCGTGGGTCGTCGCCACCGGGTTCAACATCACCGTCCTCGAGCGCGTCGTGACTGTACTGGTCATCGCGTGTCCCCACGCACTCGGTCT
>NZ_FODV01000060.1 GCF_900110465.1 Halogranum amylolyticum | reverse complement strand
AGACGGGAAACTCGACGGTCCAGCTGTGACCGTCGAGTTTCGCCGTCATGTCGTGCTGAATCACGCGACTCCAGCCTTCCGAGAGTTCTTGCTTGTGCTCTGTTGAATAGCGACCTAATCAACCGATATCACGGGTTTAGAACGATGAAGCCGAGGAACTCGATTCTTGCCTATGGAAGTCGACCTCCTCGACTTCGTTGAGCAGTGTCGTCACCTAGCTAAACAAGCGTTGGGAAAGCACGCGGGCGAGCCCGCCAGCGGCGGGTTCGCCCGCTGGGTCCATCTCGTTTTACACTGTTTGCGGCTCGAAGAAGGCCACAGCTACCGTGAAACGCCGAATCGGCTGAAGTATATGGCCGAGATTCGTGAAGCACTCGGCTTAGATCAGGACGATCTGCCGGACTACAGCACGATCTACAAATCGTTCGACCGGCTGAAAATGTGGGTGTGGCGGGCGCTGCTGCGCGTTTCCGCGCAGCAGCACCCGCAGTCTGGCCACGTCGCTCTCGACAGCACGTTCTTCGACCGTCGCCGTGCGTCGTCGTACTTCCGCCAGCGGTCGGGAAGCACGGTACAGACGCTGAAAGTGACGACATTAACTGATGTGGAATCGCTTGCGGTTCTTGACGTGCACATCACAGCACGGTGGAAGCACGATACGAAAACCGGACCGCAGGTCGTCCGCCGAAACGCGGACGACCTGCAGTCCGTCGCCGCCGACAACGGCTTCCAAGACTGGCATACCGAGTACGAAATCGCCGCATACGACGTTGAGTATCTCGTTCACTATCGTGGTTCGTCACCGAAAGCAGCTCTGAACAACGTGCTCAACCGGTCAAAGGGCTACTCACAGCGCTGGATGGCCGAAACGTCGTACTCGACAGCCAAGCGCTCGCTCGGCGACGCCGTGCGAGCGCTCGGCTGGTATCGGCAGTTCCGTGAAATTGTCTTGATGTTCGCTATCATCAACATAGAACCACTGTGTGAGCCGCTGTAACCGTGACTTAGCATCTATTCAACAGAGCACTTGCTTGATCGTCTGTCCCCAGCGGACGACCGGCATGACGTAGGCGTGGTTGTGCGCCTGAAGCAGCGTCAAACACTTGCTGTCGTAGAATTCG
>NZ_FODV01000061.1 GCF_900110465.1 Halogranum amylolyticum | reverse complement strand
AGTGATGACCGATATTATTGGGCCTAAAGCGTCCGTAGCTGGCCGCGTAGGTTCGTCGGGAAATCCATCCGCTCAACGGATGGGCGTCCGGCGAAAACCACGTGGCTTGGGACCGGAAGGCTCGAGGGGTACGTCCGGGGTAGGAGTGAAATCCCGTAATCCTGGACGGACCGCCGATGGCGAAAGCACCTCGAGAAGACGGATCCGACAGTGAGGGACGAAAGCTGGGGTCTCGAACCGGATTAGATACCCGGGTAGTCCCAGCCGTAAACAATGCCGATTAGGTGTGGCACCGACTACGAGTCGGTGCTGTGCCGTAGGGAAGCCGATAAATTGGCCGCCTGGGAAGTACGTCCGCAAGGATGAAACTTAAAGGAATTGGCGGGGGAGCACTACAACCGGAGGAGCCTGCGGTTTAATTGGACTCAACGCCGGACATCTCACCAGCATCGACTGTAGCAATGAAAGTCAGGTTGATGACCTCTACTTAGAGCTACAGAGAGGAGGTGCATGGCCGCCGTCAGCTCGTACCGTGAGGCGTCCTGTTAAGTCAGGCAACGAGCGAGACCCGCACTCCTAATTGCCAGCATCACGTTCGCGTGGATGGGTACATTAGGAGGACTGCCGCTGCTAAAGCGGAGGAAGGAACGGGCAACGGTAGGTCAGTATGCCCCGAATGTGCTGGGCTACACGCGGGCTACAATGGTCGGGACAATGGGTTCCTACCGCGAAAGCGGATGGTAATCTCAGAAACCCGGTCGTAGTTCGGATTGAGGGTTGAAACTCACCCTCATGAAGCTGGATTCGGTAGTAATCGCGTCTCAGAAGGGCGCGGTGAATACGTCCCTGCTCCTTGCACACACCGCCCGTCAAAGCACCCGAGTGAGGTCCGGATGAGGCGCTCGCAACGAGCGTCGAATCTGGGCTTCGCAAGGGGGCTTAAGTCGTAACAAGGTAGCCGTAGGGGAATCTGCGGCTGGATCACCTCCTAACGAACGAGACCAGGCCGACGTGCCTGGCTCACTTCACAGTCATAGGTGGTAAGACGAACCAAGTTCATCGACGACCGAGCGCCCGATCGGGCACCTACGAACTATCAAGGCTGACA